>NZ_JAHBBJ010000020.1 GCF_019331675.1 Bifidobacterium miconisargentati | reverse complement strand
GGCGTGACGACCGGTTATGGTGATGGCTCGTTCAGGGGTATGACGGCCGTGTACCGTCAGGACATGGCCGCGTTCCTGCACAGGATGAAGGACAACGTCCTCAAGTGAGGGCGTGAGCAGGCCGCGCAGGCGGGGATGAGGCCCCGCGCGCGTCCGACGAGGTGGGGGCCGGGGCATCCCGCAGGGAATCCCGGCCCCCACCATTCCAAGCCCTGTTGACCGTATTCCGGCTCCCCTCTTTGAGGGGAGCTGTCAGCGAAGCTGACTGAGGGGAGCACCACGGACAACCCGCCACTCTCCTCAGTCTCACTTCGTTCGACAGCTCCCCTCAAAGAGGGGAGCCATTTTAGTGCTTCTTGTCCACGGCGAAAATCTTGCCCCACGTTTCCAGCGAGGGCAGATCATACGCCCGGTATTCGGCGGACAGTCGCTTCCAGTCGCGCAGAATGCGCTTCACCAAGCGGTAGCACTCCAGCATATTGCGGCGGAACAACGGATCGTTCCGCTTGAGCCAGGACACGGAATTGCCATCCGGCGAAGTGACCAACGCCGAACGCACATGGCCGTTCGCCAGCCACGTCCACCAATACGAATCCTGCGCGGGAATCGCCACATCCGGGCGCTCCGCCCCGGACGCATCCTCACGGGAGAAGAAGCTGGACGCAGCCGCCTTCATGGCGTTCTTGGCCTGGAACTTCTTCGACCGCGGGTGACGGCGTGCGGAGACATACTCACGTTCCGCCTCCGGGAAGTCCTCGAAACTCGACTTGCCCTGCGCATCCGGGAAGGAGGCGCGGAGTTCGCGGATCTCCCCCAACCGGGTCGGGAAGGAATCCACGATGTACTGCGGGCCGCGCAGGATGTCCCGCAACGCCTCGTGACGCAGTCGCATGGCGGAATAGATGAACCGCATGCCCAGTACGGCATCGCCGTACATGCTTTCGAACATCATCCTCTTGAACGGACGGTTCGGCTGCATGAGCAGTGCGGAGATCCAACGGTTCCGCACGAAGAAGTACTCCTCCCACGTACGGGAGGGATCCTTGCTATGCCATGCCTGATGCCACACGGCAACGCCGGGCAGTCCCACCGTGGGGAAGCCGGCTCGCTTGGCGCGCATGCCGTATTCGATGTCGTCAAATTTGATGAACACTGGCAGCGAAAGGCCGATGGTCTTCAGCGCCTTGACCGGAATCAGGCACATCCACCAACCGTTGAAGTCTTCATCGATGCGCTGGTGACGTTCGGACGCATCACGCAGGGGCTCCGCCGCGAAATCATGGTTGTACCCCAGTTCAAGCGAGGGCTTCATCCACATGCGCTGCCAGTCGAACCGCTCGCCCTGCGTATACAGCATGGTGCGGTTGTCCAGATGGAGCATGCCGCCGCCCACAAGCAACGGCTTGAAGGCATAATCCGCGAACTGCACCGCGCGCAGAATCGCCTCCGGTTCGCTGATGGCGTCATCGTCCAGTAGCAGGCAGTACGAGCTGGTTCCGGCTTCCACGGTCTCGTACATACCGCGGGAGAAACCGCCGGAACCGCCGAGGTTGCGCTGCTGCAGGTAGGTCAGCTGGCCGCCCAGCTCCTCGGCGACGATGCCGAAGTCCGGCTGGTCGCAGACATGATCGGTGCCCTGATCGGTGCAATATATGGTATCGAGCCGCTCGCGCAGGGCAGTCGCCTTGCTGATGGCCTTCAGCTGGTTCAGGCAGTACGGCGCACGATTGAACGTGGCGATGGCGATGGACAATGTGGTCTTAGTCTTGGCGGTACGGCGGGCGACCGGGGCCTGCCATTCGGCGGCACGGACCTCCACGCCCGAGCCGTTCCGCGCGGCCTCGACGTCGAACCAGAAGAAACCGCCGTCCATCAGATCGGTCATGGGAATCTCCGCGGAGACCGACTGCCACTCGGCGGCCTCGCTGACGGCGATCACCCCAGCCGGGAAGAACAGTCCACGGCCATTCGAGCGATACAGCAGAATCCGGCCTTCACCGCGCACCTCCGCGGCGAAACGCACAGTATCCACGTTCGTCCAGCGGCGCCAGTAGCCCGCCGGGAAGGCATTGAAGTACGTACACAGGGACGTTCGGGAACCTGCGTTCACCTGAATACGTTCGCGGTCGACGAACATGAACGATGCGTTCGTCGCTCCGGCTGCCTTGCCGCCGGTAAGTCCACGGCGTACCAATCGTTGGAATGAGGACTGGTTCAGCCCGCCCAAGTCGAGCTGCTGCATATCGACGCGCGGGTCCAGGAGCGCATCGGAAAGCATCGGTTGGGTCCAGTCCAATGCATACAGAGGCCAGACCTGATCAATGTCCTGAGTCGGGTAGACAACACGGACGACACTCTCCCATTCCACGCCGCTCATAGCATCTCCTATTCCCGTATGAGGCATAGGAACACCTTACGATTGGCGGCCAACAATGGAGTTCCCAGTTGACTTTCGGGGGACTTTCAGGGGGAGGCGTCCTATTACTATGACCACGTACATGAACGATGGGTTAACGGATACAGCAATGAGCGAAAAGCATACTACGGAGCCGGAGCACGCCGAGGAAATGCGACTTCAGGAATCGCCGACGGACGAGCAGAGCAACGAGCAGAGCAACAAGCAGAGCAACAAGCAGACTCGACCGGATACGGAGTCGACCAAGGAAGCGGAGCCGACCAGCGAAACGCAGACCGGCGAATCCGGCCAGACCGCTGAAGCGCAGGACTCCCAGGAAGCGGCGCAGGATCAGGATGCGGGCCGGAAGAAGCCCGCCGGAGCCATCCGACGCTTCATGAACGCCCATATTCCCGACGATGTGACCAATGCACTGACCACATGGGGCTCACGCATCGCAAAGCCGTTCGCGGTGGTAGGTCGCGTGCTCAAGAAAATATGGCGAGGCTGGGAACCGTTCACTCATATTCTGCTGTATATCGTCGTGTTCTGTCTGGCGACGACGGCAGCTATTTATATGCTTCAATTAAGCGTCTACAAAACCGATGACAGCCAAGGCCGTTTTCTCTTCGCCGCGAAATTCATCACCAAAATGTGGGACTCTCAACAGTACCAATTCATGATGAATTTCATCATCGCGGGCCTGTTTTATGCGTTCATCATCTTCCTGGTCAATCGTTTCTGGATTGCCACAGCAATATTCATCATCATTGCATCCGTGGCAGCCACCGCGAATTACTTCAAGGTGTCCATGCGGCAGGAACCCATCATTCCCGCGGATCTGACTTTCCTGAACGGCAATACCGGCGAAATCGTCTCATTCATTCCCAATGGATCGGGAAAGCTGCTGCGCGGCATCATCGTGGCATTGGCGATCTTCACGGCTTTGTGCATTGTGTTCTATATTCTCGATAATCATAAGAGAATCATCCACGCGAAACGATTCAAAGCCGCTGCGATTACCTCACGAATCGCCCTTATTCTCACTCCTGTACTGTGCCTCGGTTTCCTCGGCAATACCTTGGGAGCGCAGAATTCATGGACATACAACACGGCGAAAAACACATTCACCGTTTTTCCGATTTTATGGAATAGCTATTCCGACGCCATGGCCAACGGACCGCTGGTCAATTTCACGCGCCTGATGTACCACAAGGCCATGGATCAGCCTGAGGGCTACAGCAAGGAGACCATGGAAGCGTTGGCGAAGCGCTACACCACCGAAGCGAACGCCATCAATCAAACGCGATCGGCCGACATGACGGACAGCACCGTCATCATGATGCTCTCCGAAAGCTACTCCGATCCCACGCGCGTTCCGGGCGTCACCTTCACCGAGGACCCGATGCCCAACATCCGAGCGCTGAAGGGCACTACGACCTCCGGTCTCATGCTCTCCCCCGGCTACGGCGGCGGCACGGCGAACATCGAATACCAGTCGCTCACCGGCCTCAGCCTGGTGAACTTCAACCCGTCACTGGCCGTGCCGTACCAGCAGCTGGTACCCAGCCAGAAGTGGGCGCCCACGTTCAACCAGATCTGGAACGACGCCTATGGCGCGGAGAGCGGATCCCAGGCGATCCACCCGTACTACAAGCGCATGTATTTGCGTGACACCAACTACAAGAAGTTCGGATTCTCGAAGTTCTGGACGCTTGAGGAGCCGAACGTGGTCACGCATCAGGACACGTTGGGGACCTCCCCGTACGTCTCCGACGCATCGACCTACCAGAACATCCTCGATATGCTGAACAAGAGCAAGAAGAACCCGCAGTTCCTGCAGATCGTCACCATGCAGAACCACATGCCGTACACCGACTGGTATCCGGACAACCAGTTCTTCTCCACGGACACCTCCGGGCTGCCGGACAGCGAGCGCTACCTCATCGACACGTATGCAAAGGGCGTGAGCATCACCGATCAGGAGACGGCCGATTTCCTGGACAAGCTCAACCAGATCGACAAGCCCATCACCGTGATCTTCTACGGCGACCACCTGCCCGGCATCTACCCGACCGCGGATTCCGACAGCAACAACGCCGTGACCCTGCACGAGACCGACTACTTCATCTGGTCGAACCAGGCGTCGTCCTCGGCCGGCGTGAAGCTGCCGGAGCAGGAGACCGCGTACACCTCGTCGAACTACTTCATGTCCCTGGCCGCCGAGCATATGAACGCGAAGGTCTCCCCCTACCTCGCGATGCTCACCGAGCTTCGCGCGCAGGTGCCGGCCATGAACACCCTCATCCCGGACGCCGGCGGCATCGGCACGGGCGAGGCCACGTATCTGGACTCCAACGGACAGGTCATCGACATCTCGAAGCTGTCCAAGAAGGCCAAGAAACTGCTTGAGGATTACAAGCTGGTGCAGTACGACATGACCGTGGGCAAGGGGTATCTCAAGGATTACGGGTTCGTGGAGGTACCGTCCGCGAACGGCAAGTCCTGAGCCAAGTGCTGAGCCTGACGGCAGCCCCGATCGACTGCAACAATCCAAACGCGAGCCATTCAGCACTAATGTGGTTGAATGGCTCGCGTTTGGATTGACGACCTTTGGCTGAAGAACGATGATGGCGTTCCGCCCTCGTCCACTGCGAAACGCTCGCTTGCCTCGGTTAGCGACCCGTTCAAGGCCCAGGTTCCCGAACGCTGGCGTACTTCCCGCTATGGAAAGGGCAAACGTTGGCGGTGCCGCTGGTACACCTTCGAGCAGGATTCGCGTAAGCAACATTCGAAGTCCTTTGAGAGGCTGTCCGACGCCGAGACCTTCCAAGCCGCCATGGAGGACGATGTGCGCAGCGGACGGTATGCGGACCCCAATGATGCGCGCAAGCCATTCCGCGACGTCGCCGAAATGTGGCTGCGCTCGAAGAACCAGGTCAGCGAAGGCGTCCGCGCACGGTATGAATGCGAACTGCGCGTATATGTCAATCCCAAATGGGCCAATACGCCGATTGGCTCGATCACGCTTGACGATATAGCTTCGTGGGTCAGTGAGCTTTCCACCGGGGATTATCCCGTGGCACTTTCGGCCGACCGCGCACCACGAGCCTTATCGCCCAGGTCGGTGAAGAGCATCGTGAAGGTGGTGTTCGCCGGCATTCTGGACTATGCGGTGAAAACGCATTATCTGGCCAGCAATCCCGCACGTGATGTGGAAATCCCGAAATCGGAATATCATGACCTGATTTTTCTGGACATCCACGAGATCGAAGCGTTGGCGAGCGCAGCCGAAACCATCGGACGACCGGTGGACGGGCTGATCATCCGGTTCCAAAGCTACGTGGGGACGCGCATCAACGAATCCTTTGCGCTGCAGGTGGGCGATCTGGATCTTGACCATCGCAAGGCCCGAATCCGTCGCACTTGGAAGAACAGCGCGAAAGCGCAACGGTTGGGTCCGCCGAAATCGGGCAAGCCGCGCACCGTGGCCATACCGAAGTTCCTGATCAAGTCGTTGAAGGCGCAGGTCAAGGGGCAGCCGGACACCGCATACGTATTCAGAGCACAGCGCGGCGGGCATATCAACGACCACAACTGGCGACGGAAAATCTGGCATAAGTCCGTGGAATTAGCCGGATTGCAGGATGTGCAGGGACTTACGCCGCACAGTCTGCGGCACTCGTATGCGGCGATCGCCATCAAGGCCGGGGCGGACGTGAAGATCCTGCAACGGCAGATGGGTCATGCTTCGGCCAGCCTGACGCTGGACGTGTATGGATTCCTGTTCCCCGAGCGTTTGGAGCAGGTGGCGGACGCCATCGATACGGAGCGGAAGGCCGCGTTGTTGGATAAGAAGCGGTGACGGGCGGAGCGGGCGGTTCCGGGCGTTGCGGTTTTGGCTGCTGCGGTTCCGGGCGCTGCTATCGCTTCGGCTACGACTATCGTTCCGGACGCGACCACCGCTCCGGACAGACCGGCGGCCGATGTTCATTGTGCATGAGTCAGGCCCCGCCGATAATCGTATTGGGTTACTCGTTCAATCATCGAAAGAGGGCAGTATGACCAGCAGAAGGACGCTGTACGCCGCAGTGAGTCTCATTGCCGCGGCAGCCATGATGTTCGCGGGGGCACCGGCATCGTATGCCGCGGACGAGATCGGCTTCAACCACAGCATCGAGACCGCCACATCGGTTCAGCCGAACACCGCGGTATCCGGTATGGCCGGACTTACGGCGCAGTATTACAAGTTCACCTTGCCCAGTGCCGGCTACATCCAGCTGAAGATGACGAACACCCAAGGCAACGATCTGAGCAAGTGGAACGTCCAGATCGAAGATTCCGCCGGCAAGGCCATCGCCACGGAGGTGTGGAACGCCGACGTGCTTTCCCACGAGGGAAGCCGCGTGGGGCTTGGGGCCGGTGAGTATTATGCGAGCGTCACTCCCATGGCCGCCATCGGACTCAAGTACGAGCTGAACATCGGCTATACGGTGTCCGATTCCTGGGAAAGCGAGCCTAACAACGATATGACTGGGGCCGACGCCATCGCCATCGGCAGGACCGTCAACGGCACGTTCACGAAGACGCTCCTGAGCAACGACAATCCCAATCTCATCGACGACGACTGGTACCGGTTCACCATGCCCGCGGACGGGCGGGTGGCCATCTCCATGACCAATGACCAACGGGATCTTGCCGCGCTGAACGTCTCACTGCTCAACAACAAGGGCGATCAGATCATGCCGTATCCGTGGATCGCGTCCGTCACCCAGCATAAGGCCGAGTCCGTCGGGCTTGCGAAGGATACGTACTACATCAAGGTTTCCGGGGCCTCGGAAGGCCTGAAGTATGCGTTGACCGTGGATAATGCTCCGGTTTCCACCGCCACCGTCACGTTCGATACGCAGGGCGGCAGCAAGGTCGACGCCCAGACCGTGGCGAAGGGGTCCACGGTGAGCCGCCCCGCCGATCCGACGAAGAGCGGCTATGCGTTTGCCGGCTGGTACACCAAGGCTTCAGGCGGCCAGGCGTTCGACTTCGATTCGCCGATCAGGCGGGATATCACCGTGTACGCGCATTGGAACAAGACCAGCACCAAGTACACGTTCGTCGACGTGAACGACCTCACCCCGCACCACGACGACATCCAGTGGCTGGCCGATACCGGCATTTCCACCGGCTGGAACACTTCGAAGGGCAAGGAATTCCGCGGCATGAACACGGTGGTGCGTCAGGACATGGCCGCGTTCCTGTACCGTCTGGCTGGCAGCCCGACGTTTGACGTGTCCAAGGCGAAGAACCCGTTCGCCGACGTGACCGAGAAGACCAGCCACTACAAGGAGATTCTGTGGCTGGCCGACACCGGCATCGCCAAGGGATATGTCGCGGCGAACGGCACGGTGACGTTCGGCGGCATGACCCCCGTGTACCGTCAGGACATGGCGGCGTTCCTGCACCGCCTGGCCGACTATCAGCAGGCCAATCCTCAGCTGAGCGGCAACGTTGAGTTCGTGGATGTGAACGAGAAGACCCCGCATTATCAGGACATCGAATGGCTGGCTCGGACCGGCGTATCCACCGGGTGGAATGAGGACGACGGTGCGAAGTTCCACGGCGAACGGTACGTGGTGCGTCAGGATATGGCAGCGTTCCTGCACCGCATGTACAGTCAAGTGCTGAATTAAGCGGGTTTGGGCGCGGATTTGTTAAATCAGAATTGACATAGACGGTTTTAAGTTGTTGACGCTCCAAAGAATGCGAGCAACTTCGGTATACGAAATTAATTCCTCATGTCAATTCTGATTTAACAAAGACTATATTCTTGTGGTCGAATCTCTCAGAATCAATTCACCAGCAACGTTGACACAATTATCCCCTACTTGCTCCATATTCTCACTCATTTGGCGTCTAAGCATTTTGAATGCCTGCTTTCCACCTTCTTTGAAATTCATTCGATAAGTGGTTAATTTCGGCGTCCAGATTTTTGATAAAGGTTGATCGTCGAAGCCAACGACGCTGACATCTTCGGGAACTTTTTTCCCCGCCTCATTCAATCCTCTTATAATGCCTAAAGCAATGACATCATTGCCCGCGAAGATGGCGGTTACAGTATCATCCGCCGCCAAGCGATGCCCTATCTCTACGCCACTTTCTGGATTCCACTCGGAAATTATCGGTGCGTAAATCGGAACATTGTATTCTTCGCATGCTTTATGCCATCCGGCCATGCGACTGTATTTGACCCCTTCATGGGGAAGGGCAACGTGAATGACGGTTTTATGACCAAGTCCTAACAGATATTTGGTAACTTCGTATCCGCCTTGCTCGGCTCCCAACGTGACTTGGTTGTTGGTTTTCTTGGCGTCCCCCGCCACGGTTACAGCCGGAAGATTCTCTGGCAGGAGTGACGTCATATCTATGTCGAGATTGTCGAAATCAAGCATGATGACACCGGAAGGATGCTGATCCAGATAGAGCTGAGCACTTTTACGCAAATCAGATCTATCCTGTCCATTCAGCACACAGATAGATAAGGGGAGGCCTTCTTCCCTAGCGGAGTCCTCGATTCCCTCAAACACCAAGGAGGGGCCATACAGTGTGGTATTGGTTGTGAATACCGCCACTGAGGGCATTTGCCTGTGAACCAATGCCCGTGCTACTGGGTTAGGACGATAGCCGAGCATTGAAATCGCCTGGCTGATTCGCTCCCGCTTTTCCTCGCTGACTTTTGATGGGTTGTTAAGGAAACGCGATACGGTGGGAACCGACACTTCAGCCAATGCCGCCACATCCCTGATGGATGCTGTTCTGCTTGCAGTTCTCGCCATATCGCGTCTCCATCGATTCTTTGATTTCGTTATGTCCAGTGTAGGTTGTTTTATTTCACGGCTCCGCCCGTAATGCCTGAGATGATCTTGCTTTGGGTGAAGGCGAAGATTGCCAGCAAAGGCAAGCTCATCAGGATAATGTAGGCGAAAATCAGATGCCAATTGTTGAGGTAGAGACCCGCTGAAGCTACGTTGTACAGGTTAAGCGGCAAAAGATCCATTTTGCCGGACAGGATGAACAGAGAGTAGAACACATCATTCCAAATGTACAGTGTGACCAGAATTGTTGCAGTCGCCAACGTCGGTCCAAGCAAAGGAAGGATAATGGTGAAGAATATTCTGACTGGGCCGGCTCCATCAATTCGTGCCGCTTCCTCTAAGGATACGGGGATGGTTCGGATGAATCCGGTGACGAAGAAAATCACCGTCGATAGATAGATTCCGACATAGACTCCAACCATCCCCGGTGCCGTTCCTGAAAGTCCGATGATTTTCAGGAGCATCATCACGGTGACGACGGCAGGAGGAAGAATCAGACCGGAAATACTCAACGCATAGACAATCGCCATAGGCCGCGTTGTACGTCGGGCCAGAATCCACGCGGCCATGGAACCGCAGATGAGTGTCAGCAGGACCGAAGGTACGGTCACGATAACTGATCCGAAGAACGCCTGAATCATTTTACCGTCAATCAAAACTGTTTTGAAGTTCTCCAACAGCTGCCAATGGGTCGGCAAACTCATATTCGGTTGAATGGCTTCGGCCTGGGACTTGCCTGCAGTGACGATAAGCAGCCAGAACGGGACTCCGAGAAAAATAAGGAGAATCAGGACGGCCAGTACGGTATGAATCACATCCCTTACAGGAGACTTTTTGTTGACCGTGACTCGTTCATTGGTTTTGACTTGGCCAAAAGTTGCGGAACTCATAGGATCTTCGCCTCTCTTCTACGAAGCAGATAAATGACGGGAACTGCGATAACCATGACCATGACGAACAGGACGAGGCTCATGGTGGTGGACTGAGAGTAAAGGCCCTGACCGAAGGTTCGCCAGATGAAGATATTCAGGATTTCTGTCGAACCGCCAGGCCCTCCTTGAGTGGTGGCTTGTACGATGTCGAATCCGTTCATGGAACCAAGCAGTGATGTGGCGACATTAAAAGTAAATGCTGGGGCCAGTAGCGGGAACTTGATTTTCCAGAACAGCTGCGAACCGGACGCCCCATCTATGGTGGCCGCTTCTATGACATCAGGATCGATGGTTTTCAGCCCGGCCAGGTAGATGAGCATTGCAAGACCCATCCACTTCCAACCGTGGATGCTGGCTACAATCAACAGCGTCCAATTGATGTTTCCCAGCCATGCGATTTCCACTGCATGCCCGGAAAAGGCGCTCAGGATTTGGTTCAGCGCACCATCGCTTTTCAGAATGGCCTGCCATATATAGCCGACTGCCAGTGCGGACATGATGACGGGTACGAAAAATAGGACTCGGGAAAGCCTGTTGATGAACGTGTCTTTTTCGAGGAACACTGCCAATGCGAGTCCGAACACATTTTGGAATATACCGACAAAAATGGCGTATAGGAGCGTGATTCTTAAATCCCTAAGCAGCGTGCCACTCGTGAACAAGGTTATGAAGTTATCTAAGCCATTAAAGCTGATTGTCTTGCTAAAGGCAGACCAGTTCGTGAAAGCGTAGATGAAATTCAAAACCGTGGGAATAAAGAAGAAAACGAGAAGGAACGCTATCGCAGGGATCAGAAAACGAAGCGGGTAGTTCTGTTTGATCAGTATGTTGTGTCTGCTGGACGTGGGTTTGCCCATAATTTGTCCTTAGAAATCAAAGATATATATAAAAGAAAAGGGCGGAATGTTTACCGTGAGCGGAAGAGGAAAAATGCTCCGGCACCCACTCCGCCGTTTATTCAAGTGGAGAAAATCAGAAACCGGATGCTCCCTGTGCCTTGGCCAGTTGAGCAAACTGATCTTGCGTTGCCTGACCGACCTGTTCCGGAGTCTTGGTGCCGTTGATCATATCGGCCAGATTGATGTAAAGGTCAGGATTGCCAATGGCAAGAGACTGCATGGAACCGACTCCGTCCTTGATGGCTGCCGCGGAATCAGTGAGAGCCTCAGGCACGTCCGGAGAGGAATCGACCGTCTTAAGAACGGAAACCGCACTCTGATCCTTGACGAATCCTTCATATCCATCACTCAGCCAATAGTTAATCAGCTGCCGGGCTGCTGCGTCCTTCGCATTGTCACCAGATTTGAAAGCAACCACACCATTGTTGGCGTCAGGAATGATGGTTCCGATATTGCCCTTGGACGAAATCGGAAAGAAACCGATTTTCTCATCAAGGGCCGCTTTGTCATTATTGGCGAGGGCTGCGACCATGTTGAACATGACTCCAATTCCGATCATCATACCGGTCTTGCCATTCCATAGTGCGGCCGCCTGTTCGTCGTTCTTTGCAGAGCCGGCATCCTTGTTCTCCAGACCTTCATCGAACAACGCCTTATAGTTATTGATGGCTGTCATGATGGTCTTATCGGTAAACTTTTCTTTGCCGGTATTCACACGATCCCACAGCCCATCCTTGGCGGCTTCGGCCAGCTGCACTTGGACGGAGTACTGGGTACCCCACTGCGAACCGCCCATTTCAAAGAACGGTGATTCGACGCCATCGATATTCGCAGCTTTGATCTTCTTAGCCGTTTCGACGAGTTCATCCCAATTTTTTGGGGTATTCGTGATGCCAGCTTTTTCGAAAACCTGCTTGTTGTAGAACACGCCCATTACGGATGGGGCTCCGAACAGTGCCGCATAGCGGGTGTTTTCAACCAAACCGCCAGCTTCGGCCATGCCCTCAGTGTAATTATCCACGAATGGAGCGTTGTCAAGTTTCTGTAGTTTATCTTGGGCAATGAAGCCCGCCAGCATGGATCGTGTGGGCTGCCAGAGCGCAAGGTTCGGGGCGTCTCCGGTAGTGACCTTGGTTTGAACATTCTGCTCATAGGGATCCGGGATCACTTCAACATCGACTTTGGCTCCTGTGGCTTTCTCGAATTCTTTGACCATATTGACTGGGATCTTGCTTGCAGCTTGGGGAACCCACATTTTCAATGTTGTCCCCTCAAGGGATTGGGTTGCTTTTGGCCAATAATCGGCGGATGACGTATCTACGTCGGTGCTGGAGGCCGTTGGATTGCTGCACCCGGCGAGCAGCATGGACAGGGTTGCCACCACGGCGGTACTGGTGACAATGTGCTTCATTGCGCTATTGTTCTTCATTTTCATACCTTCACTTGATGATGGATTGTTTGGATTCGATATAGGGGATGTTTATTTGGTTTCGAGGCGGAACGTACGGGACACGTATCCTCCGGCGGGAATGAAGACCGACAGTATTCCTTGTTTGGCACTCCAATGAGTGGGCCATGATGCGAAGTCTTCGCCGATGGGGAACACGGCCGAGACTTCCAGTTCATCCTCTCGATAGAAGGGGATATTCAGTTGCGCGATCTGCGGCTGAGGCAGGCTCCTACCCCACACTGTGATGAGTGAATACTCACCGGTTCTCAGACCAAGCGAGACAACAGGATCATCCCAATGAGGCAATCCGGTAGGCCAGAAAGGTATTGCATTGGGGATAACAGGCTGAACCAGTTTTTTATATGCATCAATAGCTTGCACGATAAGGTTCTTTTGCTGTTCCTCCATCCTGTTGATGTAACCGGAAAGGAAGAATCGCCCCAGGAACGTTGTGTTCAGATTGGTAGCGATTTCCTCTTGGCTCATGGTCGACTGCGGGTAGGCCCAATTGGCTGCCTGTTCGGGAAGCATCTGCATCGGGGCAGCAGCTGCAATGGTCGGGTAAAGTCGGAAATCCTGTTGATCGGAAGTGGATTGCACTTGGAATCGCGAGAGTTGCGCATAATCCATGCGCATACCCCCAGAAGAGCAATTCTCCAGAATCAGGTTGGGATATTTCTCATGGAGGCCATCGATCCACTTGCTGTAGGCACGATTGTGCTCCAAAAGCCCGTCACCGCAACTGTCACTGTCGATGTCAGTTCCGCTTCCAGGGGATACGTTGTAGTCGAACTTGAAGTATGCGACACCGTAATCTTTGACGAGCCTGTCCACGACTCCGGTAACGTACTCACGCGCTTCCGAGCTGCGGAAGTCCAAGAAATAACGCTGTTGTTCTTCGACTCGATGCCCGTGACGGCTGAGGAACGCACTATCGGAGAGCTGACTGGCTACTGGGCTCAATACTCCGATGACTTCCGGTTCGACCCAAAGGCCTGGTTTCATTCCGGCTTCGACAATGGCGTTCATGACTTCGCCGAAACCATTCGGGAAGCGGGTTTTGGACGGCTTCCATTCACCGACGGAAGGCCACCAATTTCCGGTATCGTCATACCAACCGCAATCCACGACGAACACCTCGACACCGACTTCTGCGGCCCCCGTGATGAGCGGGAGCAGTTTTTCGGTGGTGGGATCTCCGTTGATGGTGTTCATATAATCGTTGAAGATTACTTGAGGCTTACGGTTATCGACATGCGGAGTGCGCGTGATGCGACGATATTTCGTCAGTTGTTCCGCTGCTTGTCCGAATGATGAAGCCAGTGTGATATCCGCGGAAACCGTAGTGAATGCCTCTCCGGGATGGAGAATCTTCTCCCACGAGTGGTCATTGTTCGTAGGCCCTGACAATGCGAGATATCCGTCGTTGCCATTTTTGCCGATTTCCCAACGCCAAGCGCCGTTGTGCTCGATCTGGAACAGCCACACGAGATCAAGCTGGGCTGATTCCAAAACTCCCATAGGGGCTCCACTCCCGGTGGACCATGTGCCTGCCGATACGACCGTATGCGAATATCGTTGGTTATGCCCGATGAGGTATTCATGCATTTCTGGCACATAATCCGTCACATGAGTACGCTTCCAACGGCCTTCCCCAAGCCATTCGTTGTCACATTCAAGTACATCCCAAGCGTTGATGTCTGCAGAAGTGTTCGGGGATCCGAAACCGGCTACCCAGCTGGTGACGGATTCCAAAACAACGGTGCCATCCGAAGTGGGAGCATTGACTACCGTCATATATGAACGGAGCGTTGAAGATCCGGCGAAGGTCTCATAATGGGCCTCCACCTCGATATGCGATTCCGGATCGGCAAGGGAGACCGTCAAACGGTATACGCCGTTGGATATGGCCGCTTCATGATGCCTATATCGGAGGGACGCACCAAGATGCGTGGCAATGAGTCTCCCGCTTGACAGTCGGTGTCCATGTCCTGCGGCCAGTATTTCCACGATAGGCAGCGGATCGGGAAACACGGATTTGGTATTTCCCGCTTGCACAGACACGAGTTCGACCGGAGTTGACCCGCTGTGGCGGAATTCCAATTTCAAATCCGGGGTTTCCCATTCAAAGGCTTGATTATTTGTTCTCTCCATATGCTTCCTCGCATATCCAATAACGGTTTCACGCACTGCTGGTTCAATTATCCAAGCTGGAAAAACTCTTGGTTTACAACAGTTTTATGTATTTCAACAACCTCTGCGGTTGTTGAAATACAGATTAAGATGATACCGTTTTCATGTCAAAGGAGCAGGCGTGTCCAAGACCATCAACACCGCCTAGCCATTGGAAACATTGATATTTAAGCCGCCTAACCGGCATGGGCATGCTCTCTCATTACCGAAACGTTTTCACGTTTGTCGAGACGACTGAAACTCCGCAGAGAGAAGAAGCGTCAAATACAAGCGAAGACTGCGGCTCTGTTAAGTCAACTTCGGCATAGATGAACATCAGCCTGCCGGCATTCCTTGGAAGCCAGCAGATATGAGAAATGGGACCAAGCATTCACGCCAATTCTGGTTTAACCGCACCCACGAGATTCGTCACTCCCCTGAAACTTCCCTCCCGAAAAGGCATCTAGCCATCGTGTCTGCATCGTGTCCGGGTACGATCAGACACGCAATTCCGCACGTATTGCCGTTTCTTTCTCATTCGCCATCGACGCTTGCAATGGGACGAAAGGACATCGTGTCCAGTCGTGTCTCGGCCTTGTCCGGGTAGCTTCCCGTTTGCGGCAAACCCTTATTTTCCAATCAATTTCTCAACCCGCGAATTGCCCGAACCTATAGCCCTAGAAGAAAGGTTCCAGGATATGACTGGAAACAACAAGGTTTGGCGCGCGCCGCTCGCGGGCCTCGCCTCGCTCGCGATGATCGCGACCATGGGCGTGGCGGCCGGCACGGCGAACGCCGTGGATGGCGTGAACACGCCGACTTACACGGTTACTTTCGATTTGAACGGCCGTGGCTCCCTCGCCGATGCGAACAAGACCCAGAAGCACACCGCGGGCGATAAGGTCACCTTCGGTTCCACCACGAAGCCGACGGCTCCGGCCGGCTGGACGTTCACGGGCTGGTACACCTCCGATGGCGTGAAGTTCAACCCGGACACCCGTCTGACCGCGGACACTACCCTGTATGCCCACTGGGGCAAGGACGTCAAGACCGTCAAGTTCCAGAAGTCTTCCTATCTGAAGTTCGCCGACACCAACCAGAACGGCACCGCGGATGAGCAGGGCGCCACCGGCGACAACGTCATCAAGCTGGCCGCTGGCGACAAGGTCGCCGACTGGGAGAAGCCGACGGACGCCTCCGCCACCGATGGCCACATCCTGACCGGCTTCACCGTTGCCGGCAAGGACTGGGATTCCTCGGTCGCTCCGACCTCGAACGTCACGGTTTCGACCGTCCTGAAGAAGAGCCAGTACGTGGAGCTCGCCAAGGGCACCAAGAGCGGTGTCGACAGCTTCCAGGTCAGCGGTAATCAGACCGACATCGAGTTCGCCTACGGTGAGGATGTTCCGGAGCTGCCGACCGCCGTGTACTACGTCAACGGCAAGGGCCGCAAGATCGTGTCCTCCTGGGCTTACAGCGCGTACGACACCACTGCCGACAACGGCACCCGCCTGTGGGACGGCGGCGCCATCCCTGAGAGTGCCAAGGACGACAAGGTCGCCGACTTCATCGTCCTCGTTCCACTCGTGGACGAGAGCGATTCCGACGCGGTCCAGGTGACCTATGAGGTCGCCGGCAGTCCCGATGTCCAGGACTTCGATGGCAAGAAGTACTACGTCGCCAAGGGCGAGGCCGCTCCGGAACCGACCGTGAACACGTTCGGCGATGCCTACGAGTTCAGCGGCTGGTACACCGACTCCGCCTACACCAACCGTTACTACGGTGATGGCCTGACCGACTTCAACAACGTCCTGTACGGCTACCTGTCCCTGAAGAACGTGACCTTCGACGTAACGTTCGACCCGGACTACGACGGCAGCACCCCGGTCGTGACCAAGGTCGCCAACGGCGCGGCCGCCGAGTGGCAGACCGCCACCCGCGACGGCTACGTGTTCCAGGGCTGGATCGACGAATCTTACACTCCTGCACGATTCACGACCAACGCCGACGACTTCGCTGACAACTACGGCAAGATCTCCGGCCCCGTCTATCTGAAGGCCGCGTGGCTGACCACCGCCCAGAACGAGATGAAGGGCCTTGTCGAGCTCGACACCCGCGCCTACACCGACGCCTCCGTCAAGGAATACAACAAGGTCGTCAAGAGCGTGACCGACGATGCCAACCTGTCCACCCTGTACGCCACGTCTTCCGCGAAGCCTTATGATTTCCAGAAGGCTTATGCGAAGCTTGGTGAGAAGGCTGTGGCTGAGTGGGTGAAGACCCTGAAGGCCGCGCAGCTCAAGCTCGTGACCAAGGACCAGACGTTCCTGGACGTGTTCGACGGTGACAACGGCACGGTCGCTACCCCGCACTCCGCCGCCATCGAGTTCGTCGCCGAGCAGGGTATCGCGAAGGGTTATGGTGACGGCACGTTCAAGCCGACCGGTTCCATGTACCGTCAGGACTACGCCGCCTTCCTGTACCGTCTCGCCGGTTCCCCGGAGTACACGGTGAACGCCGCCGACAACATCTTCACGGACGTCACCCCGGCTACCCCGCATTACAAGGAGATCCTGTGGGCCGCCAAGCAGGGCATCATCAAGGGCTTCTCGGACGGCACGTTCCGCGGCACGGCCCTGGTGAACCGCCAGGACGCCGCCGCGTTCCTGTACCGCGCCGCCGGCAGCCCGGAGTTCGACCCGAGCACTGCTGCCAAGCAGTTCTCGGATGTGAACGAGTCCACTCCTCACTACAAGGAGGTCCTGTGGGCCGCCAACACCGTCGTCAACACCAAGTACGACGGCAAGAGCACCGCGATCGTCAACGGCTTCTCCACCGGCACGTTCGATGGTTACGCTACCCTGCTTCGTCAGGACGGCGCGGCGTTCCTGGCCCGCACCTACTTCTACATCAACAAGTGAGCACCAAGGCTGACAGCCTGAAACTCGCCTGAGTAGGACGTAACACGAGAGGGGTTCCTCCCACACCGGATTCAACCGGCATGGGAGGAACCCCTCTCTTCGCATATGGGCGCCGGTGATGGATACACGGCGGTTCACATGCTTGCCGTGGATACCTTGTCCGATTCGTTCATGGTCTCGTCCGGGGGCCCGAGGGGCGCGTGTGGGGGTATCCCAAGTCGAGGCTTTGGTTCATGTACGTGCTTATACGAAAGAGTGGTTCTTCCCGTGCCGGCTTCGACACCGGTACGGGAAGAACCACTCTTTCATATATCTGACCTAGACCCCTAGGCCTAGCTTATCGGTTCCGGGCATTGCCCGGTTCCGTCAGCCGAGGTAGTCGTTGGTGCGGGTCAGGAAGGCGGCGGCGTCTGCACGGGTCAGGTTCCACAGGCCGTGGAAGTTGCCGTCCGTGTAGCCCTTGGCGATGCCGCCCTTGTTCGCGGCCCACAGGACCTCGGTGGCGTGGGCGGTCGTCGCGATGTCGGCGAACGTGTTCTCGACCTTCACGTTCTTCACGCTGTTCGCGTCGACGTAAGCGGACACGCGGTACAGGAACGCCATGGCGTCCTGGCGGACCACGGTGCGGGTGCCGCCGAACGTGCCGTCCGGGTAACCCTTGATGATGCCGTTCTTGGCGGCCCACAGGATCTCCTTGTAGTGAGGCGTGGACTCGTTCACGTCGGAGAACTTGTTGTCAGCGGCGTTCACCGTGTAGGCCGGGGAGCCGGCCAGGCGGTAGAGCATCGCGGCGAAGTCCTGGCGCAGAATCGTGGCGGACGGACGGTACGTGTTGTCCGTGTAGCCCTTCACGAAGCCCTGCTCGGCGGCGGCGCGGATGTCCTTGGCGTGCGGGGTCAGGACGTCCACGTCGGAGAAGCCGAACTGGCCGAACGTCGTGTCGATGTTAGCGACCTTGACCAGGTTGTTCTTCGCATCAACCAGGACCTTGCCGTACTTGAGCAGGTCGTCGGCGGTGAGCTTTTTAGCCTTGGCGGTAACGGAAGCCTCGTTGGTGTCGCCGGTGAAGTCGATGCCGGTCTCGGACTTGATAGTCTTGAGCAGGTCGGTGCGGATGCTCTTGTACTCGCGGAACGATGCGGTCGTGTACGTGTCGGTGTTCTTCAGGAGGACCAGGTTCTTGAAGTCGGCCGCGTTGATCTGGTCGAGCTTCCAGCCCGCGTAGTAGGTCTTGGCCTTGAGATCGCCGGTGGTGGAGTCGGTCGTGAACAGGCTCTTGAAGTCGGAGACGGTCTTGGTCTCGTCCTTCAGCCAGCTCTGACGGTCGGCACGGGTGGCCTCGTTCTTAGCATCGGAGTTGTTCTCTGCGGCCTTGGCGTCCGTCTCGCTGCCGAACCAGCCGACGAACTTGTAGCCCTCGCGGGTCGGGGTCGGGATCTTGTCGTAGATCGTGTCGCTGCCCTTGGCCTTGACTTCGGTCGCGGCGGCGGAACCGTCGTAGTACGGGTCGAAGCTGAACGTGTACTCCAGATCCTCGTCGGCGTTCTTGGTGTAGGCCGGGACCAGCGTCAGGTTGCCGGACACGACGGTGTCGGCCGCGAACGCGGTCAGTCCGTAGGTATCGTCCGGGGAAACGGCGAATTCACCAGGCGCCCCGTGATTCTTCTCAATCAGGTCGTCCTCGGAGAACCAGGAGCCGGAGAACGTGTACTTGCCGGTGGTGGTCGCGCGCTCGGCGGCGGCCTTCAGCGCGGACGGGTCGAAGTTCGAGCCGTCAGCCACGTAGAAGTCCTGACGGGCGTCGCCGGACTGCGCGTTGAAGATATGCCATGCGCGGGCCACTGCATCCGTGGCGCCGGACTTGGCCAGAACGTATGTGCGGCCCTTCTCGACCTTGGTGCCGTCAGCGCCGAACACGAACTCCTCGTTGTTCTTCGCCATGTCGACCCACTTGACGACAACGCCGTAAGAGCCGTCGCTGTTCTGGACGGCCGGGTTGAGCACGGACAGGGCGGCGACGGTCTCGCCCGCCGCGACATCGGTACCGGTGGACGTGGCATCGGTGGTCACGTCCTTGCCGTTCTGGTCATACACCTTCTCATTGGAAGCGGCCAGCCTCACCTTCACCGTGGCGGCGGCGACAGTGGCGGGAGTGTACGGCTTGGATGCGGTGCCGGAACCGTTCCAAGAGCCCTGGAACAGCTTGGCGTCGCCGGGCTGGTCCTCGGTCGGCTTCTGCCAATCGGCCACCTCATCGGCGGAGGACACGACCACGGTGGTCTCCGGTGCCGTCATCGCTGACCACGCCGTTGCCGTTGGCGATCTTGTCCTTGGTGGCGGCCGTGGTACCGGACAGGATGGCCGGGGCCTTCACCGCGGGCGCGGAGCCAACGGTGCGCTTGTAGTGCACGGTGTTATCAGTAGTGGTCCAGTGGGCGTACAGGGTCGCGCCGGCCTCGACGGTGGTCGGATCCACGGCCTGGCCACCGTACGTGGCGGAGGTGTACCAGCCGGTGAACGTACGGGCGACACCCTTCGAGTCGACCCAAGTAGCACCATTGGCCGCACCGGTGGAGCGGTACAGCTCGTCGGCGAAGCCGTTGTTGTTCGTATCCTCAAGCGGCTTCGTGGTGTCGTTGCCGAACTTGCCGCCGTTCGCGTCAAGCGTCACGGACGGCGTCGCCGCGTTCGCGCTCAGCGCGGTCACGCCCATGGTCGCGATCATCGCGAGCGAGGCGAGGCCCGCGAGCGGCGCGCGCCAAACCTTGTTGTTTCCAGTCATATCCTGGAACCTTTCTTCTAGGGACACGGGGGATTGGGCGTACGGGGGATCCTGCGTCCGGCGTTTCCGGTTCCACGGGCCGGCGCGCGTTGTTTCTCCTACTTTTCTCCCACCGGTGGTAGAAAAGTAGGAGAAAAGTGGCAGGAAAGTGGGAGAAAGGTGGGAGGGACGTCGATGGATGAGCGTGAGGGGCAGCATCTGGAGTTCAAGGCGGATTGGAACGAAAGCGCGAAGAAGACCGTGGTGGCGTTCGCGAATTCCGGGGGCGGGCGGATCGTGGTCGGCGTGGACGATGACGGGGTCCCGGTGGGTGTGTCGGACGTGGATGGGTGCATGCTGCGGGCGATGCAGTCGATCGGCAACGGGATCAGTCCGGATATGGCGAGGTTCGTGGATATCCGTTCCGAGGATCGTGCCGGCCGGCCGGTGGTGTTGGTGGATGTGCGGCCGGGCACGGAACGCCCGTATTACCTGAGCGACAAGGGGCCGCGTCCCGCGGGCGTGTACGTGCGTCTGGGTGCTGGGTCGATTCCCGCGAGCGAGGCGGCGATCCTGGAGATGCTGCGCGCCGATTCCCGTGTGTCGTTCGAGCAGACCCCGGCCGTGGACCAGTCGCTCACGTTCGATTCGGCGGGGCGGGCGTTCGCCGAGGCCGGGATCGGGTTCGGGGTGCGGGAGCGGAGGTCGTTGGGGCTGGTCGACGCCGACGGCCTGTACACGAATCTGGCGTGGCTGCTGTCGGACCAGTGCACGGCGTCGATCAAGGCCGCGGTGTTCGAGGGGACGGACAAGCGCACGTTCAACAGCCGGGAGGAGTTCTCGGGGTCGCTGTTCGACCAGTTCGGGGCGGTTGCCGGCTATGTCGGCCGGTTCAACTCGACGCGTTCCACGTTCGACGGGTCATTGCGCAGGCACGACGAGCGCGACTATTCCCCCTCCGTGGTGCGCGAGGCGCTGCTCAACATGGTGGTCCACCGCGATTATTCGATAACGGGCCCGGCCTTGGTGAGCGTGTTCGACGACCGGATGGAGTTCGTGAACTTCGGTGGCCTGCCGCGGGGCATGACCAGGGCCGACATGATGCTCGGCACCTCGCTGCAACGCAATCCGAGACTCGCTGCGATCCTGTACCGGCTGCGCTGGGTCGAGGCGTACGGCACGGGCGTGCCGAAGATCATCAACGACTACCGGGGACTGCCTCTCCAGCCCGTATTCGAGGTCAGCGACAACGCGTTCAAGCTGACCCTGCCCTCGCATAATCCCCGCGTCCGGTCGGAGACGTCGGAAGGGTCCGGCCGGACGCCGGCCCCGACGCGGGGCGGGAGCGAGTCGCCGGCGTCGAACCGGCAGACCGCAATCGAGCTGGCGTCCCGGCCGCAGGGAGTGTCGCGCGCGGAATTGCAGGCGGCGACGGGCATGGCCCGTTCCGGCGCGGGCAAGCTGCTGTCCTCCCTGCTGTCGGACGGCCTTGTCGAGAAGCGGGGTTCGGGCCGCAGCACCCGGTACCATGGAACGGAATGACCCACCCCCGACGGGGCGGCCACGGCGATGGAAGATTTCCCGGAACCCTCAGCGCCTGTTTTCATACATCCGATGCTCTATTTTTCACATTCCGAGTACAAAAGCAAGTGCGCTCCGCGCTCCTTGGCATCTCGATGCCCGGAGTACGGTGCAAGACCGGGACTCCGGGAAGAGGTGCCGGCAGTCCCAAGGAGGTGGGCCCGGCCATGGGCCGCGGAAACCGACCCGCGGGAGCGCCAGCCGGGTCCCCGTCCGGCGCCGCGCCCGAGGATTTTCGCGGTCTGCTCACGGTCAGTCGTCATGACGTCCCAACACCTGCCGGATCGTGGACCGGAAGACCGGCAGGAACGGATCCGGTTGTATGAGTATCACTTTGCTCTTCCGTTCCCCGGAGATCCGGAATCCTTCGACATAAGCGAGGTTCTTCGCCAAGTTCCGTTTCACTTCGTAACATCTCGAAGCAATTCGGCGGACCTCCGAGACCGGAAGCAGCGCGCGCCTCCCCGCAATCAGGTGGAAACCCGCCGCCAGTATCGCGACGGTTCGATTGCGCTCGGCCTCCGTTGTCCCGAGGATCTCCGGCGCGGCCAGTATGGACATCCCCCCGTTCCGCATCTCGTATATCGAGGCCGCATCATCGTAGGTCACGCCGGCCTCGGCCGCCACCGACATCAACGCCGGATCCCTGGCCGAGGCTGCGGGGGCCTTCGAACGCGGATCCTCGAGGATGCCGGCCGACGCCATGCTCATTCTCTCCGCCTCGTTGAGTTCCTCCGTCGTCAGCCGGTCAAGAATGTATTGCAGAACGATGGGCCTCAACGCCTCATCGCACTCAAGACTATTCACGAACCCTATGGCGCGCATGAGAAAGAGGCCGCGATTCTCGTGCCCCACTGCTTCGTTCTCCATTCCTTTGTCGCATGAAGGCTTTTTGGCGTTGCCGGCATGCGGCAAAGACCTCCCGACGACAGGACGGGCCTCGCTCTTCTGCGAGACATTGACGGATACCCTCACTCCATCCTTCATCGACGCTCCTTGCATAAAATGCATCTTCATGCATATTGGCTTGGTCGGTACGCCTCTTTCGATTATATGCGGCGAACAGTGGGTTGACAAAGGTTTTGCAATGGCGCCCCAAAATCGAAAGAACCGCGCCTGCTTATATATGCGATATAGCATATCAATTATGCCGAGTGGGCAAGCCATGGCCGACATGACGTTCCGACTGGCGGGAACCGGCGCACGCTGAACATCCCCGGATTTCACCGTCGTGCAGCCTCCGACCGTACAAGTCAGTGCCGGACATCCGATCGGCCCGTACCTGACCGTCCATCAGTCGGCGGCCGCGCGACGGGGCATAGCCGGAGGGCCGTCGGGGCGAAGACGCCGCCGCGCCTTGCGCTCCCCGGCCCCGCGCCGTTATCGGAGGCCGTCGGCCAGTGTCCTGGCCGCGTACAGCGGGACGCTGCGCATGTCGCCCTCGACACCGAAGTTCCGGGCGCTGATCCTCACGGCGTAGCGCGGACGGTATTTCGCCCGGTAGGCCGTCAGGCTGCGGGCGGTCACGTTGGCGCCGGACTTGACCTCGATGGGGATGACGTCGCCCTGCCCGTCGCGTACGACGAACTCGACCTCGCCCCTGTTCAGGGTGCCCCAGTAGTGGGGGGCGAGGCCGGCGGCGGTGAGCTGCTGCAGCACGTAGTTCTCGGCCAGCGCGCCGCGGAACGCGGACGCCTTGTCGTTCGCGGGGGCGAGGTCCGTGGGCATCACGTCGTAGGCGCAGGACAGCAGGCCGGTGTCGGCCATGTAGATCTTGAACGCCGAGGGATCCTCGAAGGCCCGCAGCGGCGCGACCGGCTCCGAGACCTGCGTCAGGCGGGTGATGATGCCGGCCGAGACCAGCCACGACAGGGCTCCCTGGTACATGTTGGACCTGCCGCCGGAACGGATGGCCTTGTACTGGAACTTGTGGTTCTCCTTGGCGAGCTGCCTGGGCACGCTGTTCCACGCCTCGAGGATGCGCTGCGTCTCCCGGGGGGAAGCGTATTTGGCCATGTCGGCCGTGTACGCGGTGACGATGTCGCGCTGGACCTCGCGCGGCGCGTCCATCCGGCGCCCCGACTCCGCGTAGGCGTCGACGGCCTCCGGCATGCCGCCGACGAGCATGTACTCGCGCACGAGATCCATCGCCACGTCATGGAACGCGAACGGCCTGTCGGGCGTGGCGCACGCCTGTCCGATATCGTCCGCGAGGCGCTCCTCGCCGCGGGCCCACAGGTATTCCTCGAAGTCCATGGGATGCAACGTGAGCATGTCCACCTTGCCCACGGGGAACGAGTACCTGCTGCGGTTCACCTTGACGCCCAGCAGGCTCCCGGCCGCGATCACGTGGTACTGCGGCGCGTCGTCGCAGAAGTACTTCAGGCTGGTCAGGGCCCGCTCGCACAGCTGGACCTCGTCCAGCACGATCAGGGTCCGTTCCGGATCGATGCGCATGCGCAGCAGGCTCTCCAGCACGTGGACGACGTCCGCGGGCGCGATGGAATCGCCGAACGCGAGGGACGCCCGGCCGTCACGGGAGAAATCCACATAGGCCATGGAATCGAAGGACCGCCTGGCGAAATGGGTGATGGCGTACGTCTTGCCCACCTGCCGCGCCCCGAACAGCACGAGCGGCTTGCGCTTCGGCGACCGCTTCCATTCCTCGAGCATGTCGTCCACCTTCCGCCGCATGGGCCACCTCCCGCATCCATGAAGATAATGACACAATTATACACTTTTAACATGTCAAAAGTGTTCAAAAGAACATTATTGACAGAAACATCCGCGACCGACGCCAATCGCGCGTCCCGCCCGGAACCAGCAGACAAGCCCGCCCCGTGTCCCTAGAAGAAAGGTTCCAGAATTATGACTGGAAACAACAAGGTTTGGCGCGCGCCGCTCGCGGGCCTCGCCTCGCTCGCGATGATCGCGACCATGGGCGTGGCAGCCGGCACGGCCAGCGCCGCGGGCGATGAGTTCACGGTCAAGTTCGACGCGAACGGCCACGGCACCGCCCCGAGCTCCCTGACCGCCAACGAGGGCAACGACTACAAGGTCGGCGGTCTGAACAAGATTTCCGCGAACGGCTGGGTGTTCACCGGCTGGTACACCTCCCCGAACCTGGGCGAGGGCGAGCTGTTCGACACGCAGTCCCCGGTCCTCGAGGACACCACCCTGTACGCCCACTGGGCCAAGACCAACGACGTCTACACCGTCAGCTTCAACGCCAACGGCGTGGTCCTCAAGTACGCCGACACCGATCAGGACGGCACCGCCAACAACGCCGGCGACAAGAACGGCATCAAGGTCGCCAAGGGCGACAAGCTAGCCGCTTGGGAGGCCCCGACCGATGGCAGCGCTTCCGATGGCCACAAGCTGACCGGTTTCGTTGGCTCCGATGGCAACGCGTTCGACTTCACGCAGGCCGTGACCGGCAAGCTGACCGCCAAGGCCGAGCAGACCGTGTCCACCGAGGTCGTGTTCGACGCCTCCACCCTGGGCCACAACCTGAGCGGCGAGACCAGCACCACGAAGACCGTGGAGGTCGCCAACGGCGACAACGTCGAGCTGCCGACCGCCGTCGCCGGTGGCGTCCCCGGCCATGAGCAGATCGTCGAGAAGTGGTACATCGACGGCAACACGTCCAAGCTGTGGGAGGGCGGCGCGGCCGTCAAGTCCGATGGCTCCTACTACAAGAAGCTGACCCTCAAGCCCGGCACCGCCCTCACGGATCGCGGCGCTGCGGCCCACAAGATCACGTTCGCGTTCCCCGGCAGCAACCCGACCGCCGAGACCGCTCCGGCCCCGATTTGGGTGGCCGATAACACCGGCGCGACCCTGCCGACTCCGAACACCTACGGCGACAAGCTCGTGTTCGACGGCTGGTACAAGGCGGGCACCGATTCCAAGCTCTACGACGACGAGCCCATCACCGCCGACGTGACTGTCAATGGCTACCTGACCATCGGCAACGTCCAGTTCACCGTGTCCTTCGACCCTGACTACACCGGTTCCAAGCCCACCGAGGTCAAGGTCGCCAAGGGCGCCACCGCCACCAAGCCGGCCGACCCGACCCGCGACGGCTACGTGTTCGCCGGCTGGGCCCTCGACGGGGATAGCGATAACACTTTGCTCACGCCCGCCTACTACGCTCCGGTGTACAAGTCCGACGCCGACTTCCGCGGTTACCGCGTCTACAGCGCCTCCACGTTCAAGGCCCTGTGGCTGACCTCCACCCAGGTGGAGCTCAAGGGCCTGCTCGACGTGACGGGCGAAGCCTACAACCAGGACACCCAGGCCTGGGCCGACTTCTCCAACAAGCAGGGCGAGATCGCCGGCAAGGCCGACTACACCACCGGCTCCGCCACCGTGACCGCCGTCAAGGGCCTGTCCCACGTGTCCGAGAAGGCCGCGAAGGATTACATCGCCCAGCTGACCGCTCTCAAGGCCAAGCTGACCGCCACGGACAACCAGTTCCTCGACGTGTTCACCGGCAACAACGGCCAGGTGTCCACCCCGCACTACAACGAAATCTTCTTCGTCGCCGAGCAGGGTATCGCCAAGGGTTACGGTGACGGCACGTTCAAGCCGACCGGTTCCATGTTCCGTCAGGACTACGCGGCCTTCCTGTACCGCCTGGCCGGTTCCCCGGAGTACACCCCGGCCGCTTCCGACAACATCTTCACGGACGTGACCCCGGCCACCCCGCATTACAAGGAGATCCTGTGGGCCGCGAAGAACGGCATCGTCAAGGGCTTCTCTGATGGCACGTTCCGTGGCATGGCCCTGGTGAACCGTCAGGATGCTGCTGCGTTCCTGTACCGCGCCGCCGGCAGCCCGGAGTTCGACCCGAGCACTGCCGCCAAGCAGTTCTCCGACGTGAACGAGTCCACTCCTCACTACAAGGAGGTCCTGTGGGCCGCCAACACCGTGGTCGACTACAACTACAAGTACAACGGCGTTGACCACAAGGGTTCCACCGCGATCGTCAACGGTTTCGCCACCGGCACGTTCGATGGTTACGCTACCCTGCTGCGTCAGGATGGCGCGGCGTTCCTGGCCCGCACCTACTTCTACATCAACAAGTGAGCCTCAAGGCCTATAGCCTGAAACTCGCTTCCTGATCTGGAAGTCCAGACACTGAGAGGGGTTCCTCCCACACCGGATAACACCGGCATGGGAGGAACCCCTCTCAATGTATGTCTACATATATGGATTCTGCAGACGGAATCTTACGTCGGCTCGCAGGTTCCCGTAAAACCAGGAATGGACGGCGTGAGCACCGACGCATATACAAGAAAGCCTCTTCTGACCAGCTGAATCCTGCCAGAAGAGGCTTTCTGCATGCGTTAGGCTCGGTCAGTCAGGCGTTCGCCGGATTGTCCTTGCCATATCGGCTCACTTGTAGAGCGCGGGGATGTTGACTGTGCCGTCGAGACGGTACAGGAAGGCGGCGGCGTCCTGACGGATGATCTCGTTGGTGCCCTTGAACGTGCCATCAGTGAAGCCGCGCACGATGCCGTTGTCAGCGGCCCACAGAACGGCCTTGGCGTGCGGGGTCGTGGAGGTGACGTCCGTGAACTTGGCGACTGAGTTCTCATCGAAGGACGGGCTACCGGCCAGGCGGTACAGGAACGCGGAAGCGTCCTGGCGCAGGACCGTGGCGGTGCCGCGGAACGTGCCATCCGCATAGCCCTTGATGATGCCCTGCTTGGTAGCCCACAGGATGGCCTTGTAGTGCGGGGTGGACTCGTTCACGTCGGAGAACTTGTTATCGGCGGCGTTCACAGTGTATTCCGGCTCGCCGGCCAGGCGGTACAGGAAGGCCGCGAAGTCCTGACGCAGGATCTTGTCAGTGCCGCGGAACGTGTTGTCGGCGTAACCCTTGATCACGCCCTTCTTGGCCAAGGACCAGATGTACGTGTTGAAGACGCTATTCTCGTCCACGTCCTTGAACATGTTGAGCGTGTCGGCGGTGTACACGAGGTCCTTGGCCGCGTCGGACAGGGTCTTCGTGTACTCGGCGATCACGTCGTCAGTCAGGGTCGCGTCAGCGTAGTTCGCGGAATACTTGCCGTCGACGCCGGGTCCGCTGATGCGGCCTTCCGAGTCCTTGGCCAGCTTGGAACGAACGGCCTCGTACTTATCGAACGAGTTCTTCGTGTACAGTTCGTCCTTGTTGGTCAGGCCGAGCAGGTTGTCGAGCTCGTACTGGTTGGTCTTCTGCCAGTGGGCCACGTAGGTGGCGTCGGCGGTGGCCTTGTCGTTCACGTTGAGCTGGGTGGTCGTGCCCTTGAGGAACCAGCCGAGGAACGTGTAACCGGAGCGGGTCGGAGCGGCAGGGGCCACGATCTTCTCGTCCTTGTTCACCTTGACGGTGGACGGGACGGAACCGGTGTAGTCCGGGTCGAACGTGATCGTGTACTGCACGGTCGGGGTCTTCGCGAGCTTCAGGACGGCGTGCAGCGTGACGGTGCCGTCAGCCTGGGCGATGTCCTGGACCTTCTGGGAGGCGTAGGACACGTAGGCGGCGGAATTGCTCGGGTTCCGGTACTTCCAGGAGGCGATCTTGTACAGGCCGTCGTACAGGTTCACGTCATCGGCCGGCAGGCTCACGGTGCCGTTCTTGATGACCCACTGATCGGCCGGGGCATCGAACGCGTACTGGTTGGTCAGGGCCTGGCCGTCCTGGCCGGCAAGGTCGCTGACAGCGAAGGAAACCTTGTACGCCGGGGCGGTGGCGCCCGGGGTGTCGGTGACGGTCAGATCGTCCTTGACGTTGGTCAAGGACGCGGTCTTGCCTTCGGAATCCTTCACGTCCCAGCCGGTGATGGCCGTCTTGCTGGCCTCGTCGACCACGAACGGGGTGGGCGCGGTGCCGCCGTCGGCGACCTCGTACTGCCACTTGGTGCCGTTGACGAACTTGTAGCTCTCCAGACCCACGTACTTGACAACGTGGGCGGTGGTGTAGGTCGGCACCAGGTTCAGGTCCTCGGTGACCGCGGCGTCCAGGTCCACGGCCTCACCGGACTGGAAGTCCTTGGCCCAGCCGGACAGGATCTTGCCGTCAACGGCGCTATCCTCGGGCTTCTGCCAGGACGACAGCTTGTCGCCCGAAGCCAGTGTGAAGCTCTGGCCGGAAAGCGTGGTGGCGACCGCGCCCGCGTTGAACGTCACGGTCTTCATATCGGAGGCCTTCGCCCAGTGGGCGTACAGCGTGATGTCCTTGGTCACCGCGGCGGTCGGATCGATCTGCTCGCCCTGGCCCGTCGTCGGGGACGTCCACCAGCCGGCAAACACGAAATCGCCAAAGCTGCCCGACTTGATCTTGCCCTGGACAGCCGTCTGCTCGGCGGCGGTGAACTCGTAATCATCACCGGAATCCAGCTTCTCGACCGGGTTGGAAGCGAATTCCTTGTCAGTCCACTCGCCACGACCATTCAGATTGAACGTGATCTCATACGTCGGGCTTCCCAGCTGCGCGTCATCCGGGAAATCCACGGCGCCGGCCGTGGACGCGGCCACACCCATCGTGGCCAGCATGGCCACGGCGGCGAGGCCCGCGAGCGGCGCGCGCCAAACCTTGTTGTTTCCAGTCATATCCTGGAACCTTTCTTCTAGGGGCACGGGGATGGGGATTCGTTTTCCTTGTGTGGATTGATTGTTTTGGGAGCGTTGCCGGTGTTTTGCGAAGAATCGGCAGCCCGTCCGGCAAGGAGCTCTTCGCCGTGGTCGTGGTCATGGCCTGTTTGCGGCGTGTGGGATAGGTTCTGTCCGGTCCGATCGTCGGCGGTCGGCGTGATGCCGTGTCCGCGGATTGATCTCGTTTCCCGACATGTCCGGTAAAATGTCCGGTAAAATGTCCGATAAAATGTCCGATAATCCGAAGGTGGGTATCGTATGACTCCCGAGGAACTGCAGTCGCACCTGTCACAGGGCGAGGGCGTGTCGCAGGAGTTCAAGCGTTGCGGCGCGCTGCCGGAGGCGGACGTGTTCGAGACGGTGTGCTCGTTCGCGAACCGGCAGGGAGGCAGCATCTTCCTGGGCGTCGACGACGACGGGAACATCCTGGGCGTGAATCCGAAGCTGGTGCGGGACATCGAACGCAACATCGCGAACGTGACGTGCAACCCGAACACGTTCGGCCCGTCGCCGGCGTTCGAGACCGAGCGCATCGACACGGCCCATGGCGTGGTGATCCGCGTTTGGGTGCCGGCGGGCCCGTCGGTATACCGGTACAGGAACGTGGTGTACGACCGTCGCGCGGACGCGGACGTCAAAGTGCGCGACGACGCGCAGATCTCGCTCATGTACATGCGCAAGCAGAACCTGTATTCCGAACGCCGCATCTACCCGTACGTCGGCGTGGGGGACCTGCGGGCGGACCTGATCGAGCGGGTGCGCGGGATGATCCGCCTGCGCGACCCGGACCATCCATGGCTCAAACTGGACGTGGAGCACATGCTGCGCGCGGCGAAGCTGTACGGGCGCGACCGGCAGACCGGCGAGCAGGGGCTCACGCTGGCGGCGGTGCTCCTGTTGGGTTCGGACGAGGTCATTGGCGACGTGTGCCCCGCGTACCAGACCGACGCGCTCGTGCGCCGGCGCAATCTGGACCGGTACGACGACCGGCTGACCGTGGCCACGAACCTGATCGACTCGTACGACCGGCTGCTCGCGTTCGCGCAGGAGCGGCTGCCCGACCCGTTCGTGCTCGAAGACGGGATCAGGGTCAGCGCGCGCAACATCATCTGCCGTGAGCTGGTCTCGAACCTGCTCATCCACCGCGAGTACACGCACCCGTTCATCGCCCGCCTCGTGATCGGCAATGATGGTGTGCGCACGGAGAATGCGAGCCGCGCCCTGTTCGAGGGGCGCGTCACCCTGGATGATTTCAACCCGATGCCCAAGAACCCGATCATCGCGGGCTTCTTCACGCAGATAGGCCGGGCGGACGAGCTCGGCAGCGGCACCCGCAACCTGTACAGGTATTCGATGCTCTATTCCGGCCGGGAGCCCGTGCTGGAGGACGGGGACGTGTTCCGCGCGTTCGTTCCCGTTCCCGACGGCGGTGCGCGGGACGCTGCCGCGCATATGCCCGTCGTCCCCTCGGCGGAGGAGAAGCCCCCGACCACCAGGAAGACCGGCAGAATCGACGCGGTCATCCTTGACATGCTCTCCGATGGCGGGACCATATCCAGCATGGAGGCCTCCGAAAGGCTCGGGGTGACGAGCCGGACGGCCCTGCGGCATCTTACCGGGCTTGTCCGCACCGGCGTGCTGGTCGCGGAGGGTGCCGGCCGCGGCCGACGTTACCGGCTGGCGGGAACCGGCACGCGCTGAACGCCCCGGACTCGCCGCCATGGGACCGTGCCCGCGCGACGTCTCCGGCTCTCATCCGAGCCGGCAGGCATGGCTAGCGTGAGTGCGGTCATCTTGATCGTGCTTACGTTAGCCGGATACGAGTCGGCATCGATGCCGGGACCGGGGCGGCCGTGTCCCGTCCGGCCGGTCACGCGTGCCAGGTGGCGGGGTCGTATTCGGGGAACCCGGTGACGTGCGCGCACACCAGCATGGCGTAGCCCACGATCAGGCATGCCGCGATGAGCAGGTCCGTCACGGTGCGCCGCCGGATCCGGACGCCCAGGTCGGGCAGGAGCAGGGCCATGGGCGCGAGGATGGGGATGAAGTAGCGGCTCTGCATGCCGTCCGCGTACGTTCCCAGGCGGGCGGGCGTGAGGATGCCGTTGCCCACCAGCATCAGCGCGGCGCAGGTCAGCGCGTAGAAGACCACGGTCGCGATCCCGGCGACGGCTCGTTCCGGCGGGCGCATCGCGTGCTGGGCCGTGTTGGCCCTGACCATCAGGAGGGCCGTCGCCATGAGCAGGGGCGTCATGGTCGCGGTGGTGAGCTGGTTGGTCTCGCTGCCCGTGAGGAACTGGAGGTTGCGGGCCGCGTTGTGCGCGTCGAACCCGTGATTGAAGTCCAACGGCTGGACCAGTCCGACCAGCATGGTCCGCAGGAACTCCACAGGATGCGAGACCAGCAGCCGCTGCGAGGCCCGGTATTGGTCGAGCGTGAACCCCGCGCCGATCAGAGGCGGGATCCCGGACACGGTCCACTGCCACCACAGGCCCGCGCCCAGGCCGGCCGCGAACGGTACCAGCAGCGTCGCGGCGTCGGCCCGGCGCCCGGCGCGCCACATGGCCGCGGCGGGTATGGCGAGCAGGAGCAACAGGACCATGCACGTGGCCTTCGTCAACGCGGTCAGCATGCACAGCACGCTCATGGCCAGCACGCCGGGCCACCCAATCCGGGCCCTGCGGTGCAGGAACAGGACCGCGCCCGCGAACAGCAACGACACGGAATCGGTCACGGCGTCCGCGGTCGGGTACACGAACGACAGCGTGACGGCGGGCAGCACCGCCACGGCGCACACCAGATACCGGTACCCGCCGGCCAGACGGATCGCGGCCGCGACCGTCAACACGGAACACACCAGCGTGAACATGCCCGCCAGCCGGTAGTCGCCGTACCGGAAGAGCATCGCGGCCAGGGACGGATAGTAGACGACCGGCGAGTTCACGGCCGTGTTGTTATACGCATGAAAGACGCCATGCCACCAACGCCCATACAAGTCCGTGCCGGGCAGCCGTTCCGCCCACACCCGGCCGTCCATCAGCTGGTGGATACGCGACAGGTGCGCCTCCTGGTCGTTGCCGCTCGACCGCCGGTCGAACCAGACCAACAGCATGCCGCTGGACAGCGTGACCAGCAGGTACAGCAACTCCAGCTTGCAACCGCCGACCCCGCGCAACACCCTCTCGCCCAGCCGCGCCGGCAGGGGAACGGCAGAGGCCCCGGCCCCGGCCGCCATCCCGCCTTCCACTCGGCCATCCGCCCCGCATCGTCCCGACCGCCCGAACACGCGCATGATCGATCCCCCATAAGCCGTCATATGTACCGAGGCCATCGTAGGCCGGCACCCGCCCCGACCCGCATGAGGCGGGACGCGCACGGGATCGTCGTCCCGTCCCGCAATGTCACGGCCGGATGCAGAACGCCGCGTACAGGGGCACACCGTACAGGTCGTTCTCGTACCCGTAGTTCTTCGCGGACACGCGGATCGCGTAGGGCGCGTCGGCCTTGGCCATGAACCGTTTGAGGCTGGTGGCGCGCACGTTGGTGCCGGACTTGACCTCGATGGGCACGAGACGGCCGAGCCCGGTCTGCGTGACGAACTCGACCTCGTACTGCGCGCCCTCGCCGGACGCCCAGTAGTAGGCGGGCACGCCGTTGGCGGCCAGGGCCTGCATCACGTAGTTCTCGGTGAGCGCGCCGCGGAACCGCGCGGACAGCTGCACGCGCATCTCGTCCGACAGCCAGGCGCGCGCGTCGAGCCGGTACCGGTTGAACAGGAGACCCGTGTCCGCCATGTACACCTTGAAGAACGAGCCGCCGTCGCGCGCCTCCAAAGGGGCGGACGTGTCGTTGGTCTGCTCGTTCAGGGTGACCAGACCGGCCGATTCCAGCCACGCCAAGGGCAGCCGGTACTGACGTTCGCGCCCGCCCTTCTTGACGTCCGCGTACTTGAACTTGCGGGTGGTCTCCCGGGCCAGCTGCTTGGGAATGCTCTGCCACACGGCCTGCGTGGCCACGACCGTTTCGCCGGGCGCATACAGGGCGATGTCCGCGGTGTACGTGGCGTCGATGTCCGACTGAATCTCCCGCGCCCGCGCGAGGTCGGCGTCCTTCGCGTACTCGTTGACGACGGCGGGCAGGCCGCCGGTCACCACGTACCTGCGGTATTTGTCCATCGCCATGTCATGCAGGCTGAACGGCTCGCGTGACAGGTAATGGTCGCGGATCGCGTCGGCAAGCTGCTCGTCTCCCATGGCCCACAGCCATTCCTCGAAGTCGAGTGGATGCAGCGTCACCTGGCGCACGTCGCTGGGGAACGGAAGCGTGCGGTCGCGCAACGTCACGCCCAACTGGGAACCCGACGCGATGACCTTGTAACCGCCCGCAGAGGCGAAGAAACGCAGCGAGTTAAGCGCCTGCTCGCACAACTGGATCTCGTCGAACGCGATCAGCGTGGAGCCACGGCGAATCGGCTTGCCGATATACGCGGACAAGTCGGCGACGATGCCGTCCACGTCCGCCGTGTTGTGGAAGATGCCCTTCAGGCGCTCCAAATCGGTCTGGAAGTCGAAATACGCGAAATCCGCGTCCCCGAACACTTCCGTGCCCAAGCGTCTGATGCTGTACGTCTTTCCCACGCGCCTCGCGCCACGCAGCAGTAACGGCGGGGCCGACTCGCTACGCGCCCATTCCTCAAGCGTCGCGTCGATCTTGCGTCTCACGTTGCCCCCATCAGCTTTTGACACTTTTTTCTGTAAAAAAGTGTATCATAAACGCTCTTTTTTACGGAAAAAGCGTCAATCATCCTGCGGTGACATGCCCCGCCGGAAGCACCCGCCCATGCGCACGCCCGGCGACTCAACCGAAAACCTAAAGTCCCATCCCGTGTCCCTAGAAGAAAGGTTCCAGGATATGACTGGAAACAACAAGGTTTGGCGCGCGCCGCTCGCGGGCCTCGCCTCGCTCGCGATGATCGCGACCATGGGCGTGACCGCGCTGAGCGCGAACGCCGTGACGTATTCGCCGGATAACGACGTGATGGGCGTGCCGGCGTTCACGGTGACGTTCGATGCCGGTTCCCGCGGCAAGATCGGCTACCTGGGCACTAAGCAGACTGCTGATTTTCCTTCCAACACAGGCAACGGTTACAAGGTCGCCGCCCCGTACGTGGATGTGAATGATGACGCGAACTACGTGTTCACCGGCTGGTACACCGCCCCGACCGGCGGCGACCGCGTCGAGTTTGATACCCCGGCCAACACCGATACCCCCGGTGATGCCGCTTCCGAGAGTATGTCCACGAACGCCATCACGAAGGACGTAACCCTGTACGCGCATTACGCGAACAAGAAGACCCAGGGTGATCTGGTGAAGGTCTCGTTCGGCAACGACACCAAGAAGTACACCAACCCCGGCGTCTCCGGCTACACGGTTTGGCTGGCCGCCGGTGACAAGCTGGCCGACTGGCAGAAGCCGTCCGATAAGGTCGACGGCGTGATTCTGTCCTGGCCCGACGCTCTGAACGGCGCGTTCACCGCGAACAAGACCATCGACGCGACCCACACGCAGGGAGTGAAGGTCACCTTCGGCGGTGTCTATGGCAACTGGGACTTCCTGAAGGATTCCAAGGGCGTCTACGCCACGTCCAGCGAGACCGGCGAGAAGACCGCGACCTATGAGACCACTGTTGGCGGCGCGCTCGATGCGGCCCCGGTCATCTACAACGCCTCCAACACGAGCGACTACCGCGTGACGGATGCCTGGGTCGAGTCCGACGGCACCCCGTACGTGCCGGGTACGACCACCGTGTCCAAGGACACCACGGTTGTCGGCAAGAGCGACACCGCTGCCTACAAGGTGGTCTTCAAGGTCAACGACCTTGGCGGCGACCTGACCGGCGCCGCGGGCAACAGCTACGCTTTCGGCAACCCGGCCGACGCCTACGTGGCTGCCGACTCCGCGATCGCCCTGCCTGACCTGAATCTGTACGATGGCCTGTACTCCGTCAAGTGGTACTACAAGCAGACCACCGACGCCGGCACCTCCTGGCACGAGTACAACGGTCAGACCGCCGAGGCCGTGAAGCTGTCCAACGAGAACCAGACCGACCCGAGCCTGCTGACCAACCACGCGCTGACCCTGCACGCGGTCCTGTCTCCGGCCGCCTCCCAGCAGTACACCGTGACGTTCGATGAGAACTACGGCAACGGCGCCCAGACCAAGGTGACCGTGGCCAAGGGTGCCACCGTGGCCGTGCCGGCTACCCCGGTTCGTGACGGCTACCGCTTCCTCGGCTGGTACGACGCCGCCAACGGTGGCAGCAAGTTCGACTTCAACACGCCGATCGACTCCTTCACGAAGATCAACGCCACCAACACTCTGTACGCGCACTGGCAGTTGACCGCCCAGTACGACCTCGACACCCTGCTTGCCCTGACCAATGACAAGGGTCTGTACACGGACAACTCCTACGACACGTACGAGAAGGTCCGCGCCGGTATCGCCGGTGCCTCCGAGGGAGCCATCACCGGCAACAAGACCGCCGGCTACAAGGCCGACTACGCGAACGACTACCTGACGGACGCCAAGGTCACCGAGCTGACCAAGACCCTCCAGACCGCGTACGAGAAGCTCGTGTACAAGACCGACGTGCGCGCCGCCTTCACCGACGTGGACGCCCTGACCCCGCACGCCCGCAACATCTGGAACCTGACCGCCCAGGGTGTGATCAAGGGCTTCAACAACGGTGACGGCACCTACAGCTTCGGTGGCACCAAGACGATCCTTCGCCAGGACTTCGCCGCGTTCCTGTACCGTCTGGCCGGCGAGCCCGAGTTTGACGTGGCCAACGCGACCAAGACCTTCTCCGATGTGAACGCCTCCACGCCTCACTACAAGGAGATCCTGTGGGCCGCTTCCAACGGCGTGCTCAACGGCTTCAGCGACGGCACGTTCCGTGGCACCCAGACGATCCTGCGCCAGGATGCGGCTGCGATGCTGTACAACCTGGTGAAGGGCAAGAACATCGATCCGACGTTCGACCCGGCCGCCGAGCCGCAGTTCACTGATGTGAACGCTTCGACCCCGCACTACACGGCGATCATGTTCCTCGCGAAGTACGGTGTGATCCGTGGCTTCTCGGATGGTTCGTTCGGTGGTACGAAGACGATCCTGCGTCAGGACGCAGCCGCCTTCCTCGACCGCCTGCAGAACAACAAGCTCGGCCCGAACTACACCAAGGTCGACTTCGCCAAGCTCTACAAGTGAGCCCATACGGCAAGGAACCAAGACATTGAGTCCGTCCTTCCGAGCCTGACATGAGAAGGTCCCTGACCGGTTCATCACCGGTCAGGGACCTTCTCGTATTCGCCGAGGAAATTCCCTCGCGCTGTCCGTTCATGGGCCTGCGCCCATGGGACATCCGGAAGCTCCACGGCAAGTCGGAGTTCAGATCATGCGTTCCATTCGAAAACACGAGAGGGGTTCCTCTCCCAGCCGGTTTCATCACCGGTCGGGAGAGGAACCCCTCTCGTGTCGTTTCTAGCTCAGGCGAGCGTCAGGGCCGCAAGGTCCTTGGGCTCACTTGTTGAGGTAGGCGTAGATGCGGGCCAGGAACGCCGCGCCGTCCTGACGAAGCAGGGTGGCGTAGCCGTCGAACGTGCCGGCCGGGTAGCCGGCGATGATGGCGCCGCTGTACGGACCGGTGTACTCGCCGTTGAAGTAGTTGTCGTAGGCGTCGGACACGGCGGTGTTGGCGGCCCACAGGACCTCCTTGTAATGAGGAGTGTTCGCGTTCACGTCGGAGAAGGTCTTCGCGGCGGTCGTCACGTCGAACTCCGGGGAGCCGGCCAGACGGTACAGGAACGCAGCGGCGTCCTGACGGTTCACCAGGGCCGTGCCGCGGAACGTGCCGTCCGAGAAGCCCTTGATGATGCCGTTCTTCGCGGCCCACAGGATCTCCTTGTAGTGAGGCGTGTTCGCGTTCACGTCGGTGAAGATGTTGTCGGAGGCGGACACCGTGTACTCCGGGCTGCCGGCGGCGCGGTACAGGAACGCAGCGAAGTCCTGACGGTACATGCTGCCGGTCGGCTTGTAGGTGCCATCGGAGTAACCGGTGGAGATCTTCTCGTCGGAGAGCTTCTTGATGGCGCCGAAGTGCGGGGTCAGCACGTTCACGTCGGTGAACGGGGAGTCCGCGGTCTCCAGCCTGTCCTTCAGGCCCTGCAGCTGCTCGACGTAGGCGGCCACGGTCTTCGCGGTCTGCTTCGCCAGAGAGGTCACACCATCCAGGGAGGCAGCACCAAGGTATGCGTAGACCGGGTAGCCGTTGTCATCGGTGCCAGTCTGGACCCTGAGGTCGAGCTTGGTCTTGATCGTGTGACGGGCGTTGTTGTAGTTGTCCCAGGCGTCGTCGGAGGCGTTGGTGTTCACGTAGCCGGCGAGGTCGAGGTCGAGTAGCTGGCGCAGTTCGTCCTGAGCGTCGGTCAGGTACTTGGCCTTGAACACGTCGCCGTCGTTGGCCTTGTAGCCGGTGGAGCTGTTGGTGAACGACTTGGCGTCACGGTAGAAGACCGTGCCCTTGGCCCAGCCCTGGAACACGTAGCCGTCGCGGGCCGGGGCTTCCTGCCAGGCGATGGTCGCGCCCTGCTTGGCGGACACGTCGGTCGGCTTGCTGCCGTTGTAGTCAGGGTCGAACGTCACGGTCGAGCTCGTGGCGGACAGGGACACCTTGCCGTACAAGTCCACAACAGCGCCGCCGTTGGCAACGTCCTTGGCAGCTTCACCAGCGTACAGGTTCGTGTAGGACGAGTCAGTGTACCAACCGTCGAAGGAAAGGGTGCCGTCGAGCAGGTCCGGGGTCGTGGTCTCGATGGAATCGGTCGAGGTCACGTACTGGTCTTCGGGAGTGGAGGCGAAGTTGTTGTTGAGGTGGTACTGGATCGTCACGACGGTCTCGTCGGAAGCGGAGGAGGTGTCCGGAGTCAGGACAGCCCATTCGCCGGACTTGACCTCGGGCAGGGTATCACCGTCGACGAACTGGTCCACAGTCTGGGTCTTGCCGTCGGTATCCAGGTAGCTCACGGTCCACTGGCTGATCCACTTGCGGGCGACGCCGGCACCGGTGGTCTTCAGGTAAGCGGGGATGTTCACGACGCCGTCGGCGGTCTCGGCGCGGTACTCGGCACCGTTCTTGTCCTTAACGGACACCTTGGTCGCCGTGTTGTACTTGACATACACGCGAGTGGTCGCCGTGACGGCCGCGGAGAAGTCGAACTCGGTGGCGTACTTGTTGGTCGTGTAGAAGCCCGCGAGGACCTTGCCGTCAACGGTGGCGTCGCTGGTGGTCCAGTTCTCGGTCTTGTCGACCGGCTTCTGCCAGTCGGCCAGACGATCGCCGGAAGCGAGCGTGATGGTCTTATCAGCGGAATCGACGTTGCCGTCCTGGTTGTTGTCGGCGTACTTCAAGCCGTTGTCGTTCTGGAACTTGACCGTGACGGTGTTCTTGGCCCAGTGGGCGTACAGGGTGGTGTCCGCGTACACCGGGGAGTCCACGTCGAACAGCTCTCCGTCAGCCGTGTACCAGCCGGTGATCTTCCAATCACCAGCGCCATTGGAGGCAGTGGCCGGGCTCTTGTAGTCCGTATCCTTGGCCAGCGTGTAGGCGTCGGCGTTCGAGCCGGACAGGGTCACGTCGAAGTTCTTGGTCACGGAAGTGCCATGACGGCCGTTGAGGTCGAACGTGACCTTGACCTCCGGATCCGCGGCGTTGGCCGTGCTCGTCGCCACACCCATCGTGGCCAGCATGGCCACGGCGGCGAGGCCCGCGAGCGGCGCGCGCCAAACCTTGTTGTTTCCAGTCATATCCTGGAACCTTTCTTCTAGGGCTATAGGTGCAAGGCGCCGCGGCATTCCGCAATAGAGCATTCAGCGTCATATCATGAAAGCAAGCTGGAATTCAGCTGACTTTCAGAGCAGAAAGAAGGAGTTTTCATGAAAAGCTTGCGTTTTGTGGCGAAAATCGTGGCGGTTTCGTTGGCGGCGGCCACTCTGATTGGTTCTTCGGCTGTCACTGCGTATGCCAACCCCGATTCGGGCCCGTCCGCGAATTACACGGGCTGGTATGAGGTCAACGGTCAGAAATACTGGTACGAGAACGGCTCGCAGGCCCGCTCCAAGGAAATCTATGATCCGGGCTCGAACGCTTGGTATTGGATCGACACGGACGGCACCATGGCCCGCAACAAGGACGTGTACCTGCCTTCCAGCGGCGGCAAATGGGTGCGTTATGACGAGAATGGTCACATGCGCAAAGGCGAGGACTACCGCAACGGCGGATGGTACTACTTCGACCCCGTAACCGGTGCCATGGCCAAGGGCATGCGATTCGTACCGTCCAATGGCGGCAAGTGGGTGTACTACGACTGGATCACCGGCAAGATGGCGCACGGCGAGCAATACGTCAATTACGATGCGGCCCACACCGGCTGGTATCTGTTCGACGTGAACACGGGCGCCATGTTCCACGGGGATACGTATGTACCGTCCAGCGGCGGCAAGTGGGTGCGGTACGACCGCGTCACTGGCAAGATGGTCAAGGGCCTGCAGTCGCAGGACGGTGCATGGTACTACTTCGATCAGGCTACCGGCGCTATGACCCACGGCAATGCGTGGGTTCCGGAATGGAACAAGTGGGCCCACTTCGACGAGGTGACGGGGCGCTACACCGGCGACGGTGCTGCTCCGGCACCAGCACCGAATCCAACTCCGAATACGGGTAACGGCAGTAACAACAATGGCGGAGCCGTGTATTACAAGAACTGCGCTGCGGTTCGTGCGGCTGGCAAGGCACCTTTGTATCGCGGACAGCCGGGATACAGGCCTGCACTGGATCGCGACAATGACGGCATCGCATGTGAGTGGTAGCGGAGAACTATTGTGAACCTATCTACCAGGCTTACCCATGGCGCGATTGTACTCATTGCGGCAATGGCTTTATCGTTCGTCGGCACAGTTCCGGTTAGCGCTGATAGTATTGCGACCGACAATACTTCAGACACGTCCATCGCGGAAACCGAACCGAACAACAGCGCGAGCACGGCGAACGATCTGGCCATTAACGAAACCATCAACGGCACCATGCAGGATGGCAACGATCAGGACTGGTACCGTCTCACACTATCCACTACCCAGCGCATTTCCATCACGGTGAATAACGATCCCGGTACGGAAGGCAAGTGGACTGCCGTGCTTGCGGCCGGACCTGTTGGCCAGTACACCATCAAATCGCATACCTGGGAAGCGAGCGCTACCGAGTACACGGAAGAAGGCATCAGTCTCGAAGCCGGCACGTACTATATCCGCATCCTTGGCGGTGCGGAAGGACTCCATTACTCACTCACCGTGGGCAATGGTGTTGTTCCCGCGGTGACCGTGACCTTTGACACGCAAGGCGGTAATGACGTCGTCTCTCAGAAAGTCGCCAAAGGCTCGACCGTCTCCATACCGGAACCTCCCACACGCGAAGGTTATGCGTTTACCGGCTGGTATACGGCGGCCGAACTTGGCGACTTGTTCGACTTCGACGTGCCGGTCAAGCAGGACATGACGGTGTACGCCCATTGGTCCGAGATCAAGACTCCCGAACCAGAGCTGACGAGTCCGTTCTCTGATGTGGTCAAGGGTGTGACGCCGCATTACGCGGATATCCTGTGGCTGGCGGACCGGCAGATCACGACCGGTTTCTCGGATGGCACGTATCGTGGCATGAACGCGGTGAACCGCCAGGACATGGCCGCGTTCCTGTACCGTCTGGCCGGTTCCCCGGCGTTCACGCCGGACTGGTCGAAGAACCCGTTCAAGGATGTGAATGAGGGGAGCGCGCACGCCAAGGAGGTGCTGTGGCTGGCCTCCACCGGCATCACCAAGGGTTACCCGGATGGCACGTTCGGCGGCATGCGTCCGGTGGTGCGTCAGGACATGGCCGCGTTCCTGCACCGCCTGGCCGACTATGAGAAGGCGGATGACCCGTCGGGCGAGGCGAAGGAGTTCACGGACGTCACCGACCGGACGCCTCATGCGGGGGACATCGCCTGGCTGTCGAGGACCGGCGTGACGACCGGTTATGGTGATGGTTCGTTCAGGGGTATGACGGCCGTGTACCGTCAGGACATGGCCGCGTTCCTGCACAGGATGAAGGACAACGTCCTCAAGTAACGGCGTGAGCAGGCCGCGCGGCGGTGAACCGTCGCGCGGCTTTCGATGGTGGACCCTTGTTCTGGCTCCCCTCGGGGAGGGGAGCCAAGGATCGGACATCGTGTTTCTTGCGAGTTTCCTGAAGAACGCCTCGAATCTGCCTATAATTTTCGTGATGGCATTGGTGCCATTTCACACCTAAGGGGGGCGTTCATGGGAAACAGAACATCCATTGCAACCAAATTGTCCGCAATCATGGCCGCGACAGCATCATGCGCGGCATTGGCAGTCGGGTTCATCGCAGTGCCGGCGCAAGCGGCATCGTGCACCCTCGGTTCAAGCACCGTAGCGGAATGCTTCCCGGACCGGGCGCTCGCATCCGCGGTATCCGAGGCGGCCTCCATCGGTACCAATGACACGCTTACCTATGACAAGGCCGCATCCATTCGCACACTCATCCCCGACTACTCCCTTGCAGCCGGAATCCGTTCGCTCGAAGGCCTTGCCAATCTGCCGTCCTTGGAGCACTTCAGCACGGCCAATGCGGCCAGCCTGACCAGCCTCGACGGCATTCGCGGTTCCAACTCACTCAAAGAATTGACGCTCGGCAACGCCTACAAGCTGTCGGACGTGGACGCGGTGCGGGATGTGCCGTCTCTGGAATACCTTTCGCTTGAGAAGACCCCGCTGACGAATGTGAGCGCATTCCATGACATGCCTAACCTGAAGAAATTGGGCGTCACGCAAGCACACATCGCTTCCGTGGATGGTCTGCGCAATCTGCCGTCCCTCATCGAATGGAACTTCGCCGGCCAGACGCTGACCAAGACGGTCACTGTCGCCAAGGGAGGTCGCATCACGGTCGATGTGCCGACGACTTTCGGCCGCAACCCCGATTTCGTCTCGTCCATCTGGAACAACGGCACCTATGACTCGTCGGCGAATACCGTCACTTGGATCGAGGGCGCCGGCCATGATAGCGCCTACCGATTCGATTGGAGCGCATCGGTTCATACTGAACCGCTTGGCAACTATTCCGGCATCATGACAGTCAATGTCACGGTGAAGTCGAACACCGGGCGCTTTTCGGACGTGAATGCCCAGACTCCGCACGCCGCGGATATCGAATGGCTGGCCAACAGCGGCATCACGAAGGGCTATTCGGACGGTACGTTCCGCCCCGCGGCCACGGTGAACCGTCAGGACATGGCCGCGTTCCTGTACCGTCTGGCCGGTTCCCCGAACTACACTCCGGACTGGTCCAAGAACCCGTTCACGGACGTCACCCCGTTCTCCTCGCATGCCAAGGAAATCCTGTGGCTCAACTCCACAGGCATTACCAAGGGTTATCCGGACGGTACGTTCGGCGGGACGCGCCCGGTGGTGCGTCAGGACATGGCGGCATTCCTGCACAGGCTCGCGGACTACATGCGCGCCTCCTCCCCGTCCGGCCAAGGCAAGTCCTTCTATGACGTATCCGGTAGCACCCCGCATGCCGAAGATATCAACTGGCTATCCAAGACCGGTGTGACGAGCGGCTACGGTGACGGCACGTTCAGGGGTTCCCTCCCGGTGGTTCGTCAGGATATGGCCGCGTTCCTGCACAGGATGAGCGTCAACGTGTTGAAGAAGTGATCTAGTAAGGAAGAGAATCCATGAGCAAAGGCAAACTGATTGCGGCCATCGCCGCGACGGCATGCATGCTGTTCGGCACCGCGGCACCGGCGTATGCGAGTTCCGTACCGACCTCGAAGGACTTCCTGGAATGGATGCAGGAGCAGCCGCTGACGTCCGATCAGCAGCAGGATGTCAGCGATGCGCTGGATCTGTTCAGCGACGCACCTGACGCGATTCTCCAAAAGACGGAGCTCGGCAATGTGCAAGATGCCACGTCGTTGCGCAATATGATTATCGCGTCCGGCAGCGTACTGAACCGTATACAGCAGCTGCGCCAGCAGGACGGTGGTTCCAGCACGTCCGTCTCCCTGACCAACACCATCCAGGCGCAGCTCAACGCCAACTACTCCACCTACTCGCGGAACCATTCCGGGTGGTTCCCCTTCCCCGGTGCTGAAAACCTCGCCATGGGTTACGATGATCCGACCGAAGGCTGGTATGACGAGGAGAAACAAATCTTCGATCAGGCGGCTGCGGCGGATCCGCAGGTGGAGGAATGCCGATATGATACGTTCTGCTCGAATGCGCCTTCCGGCGTCGGCCACTACCAGAACATGGTCTACCCGGAGTTCGATTCCGTCGGCCTTGCTGTCTCCCACCTTGGCTGGACCACATGGGTGGAGGACATCAGCCCCAGCGACGGCACCTTCACGGTGAGTGAATACCAGCGGTATCTTGCCGAATTCAACAGCCAATTCATCACGTTCGAGGATGTCACCGATGCGACCTCGCACGCCGATGACATCTACTGGCTCGCCAAGAAGGGCATTTCCACTGGTTGGAATAATCCGGATGGTACGAAGGTGTTCCGGCCTACGGCTCAGGTGACCCGTCAGGATTATGCGGCGTTCCTGTATCGTCTGGCCGGCAGTCCGGCGATTGGCGCGACGAGCAAGTCGTTCAGTGACGTCAATGCCTCCACGCCGCATCATGACGCGATCCTGTGGGCCGCGTCCAACGGCATCATCAACGGCTACGGCGACGGCACATTCCGCGGCATGGCCTCGATTCAGCGTCAGGACGCGATGGTGATGCTGTACCGTCTGGCCGGCAAGCCGGACACCGCGATCACCGGGTTCACGGATACCGGCTCGCTGTCCGTCGAATTCCAGACCGCGGTCGCATGGGCCAAGTCGTCCGGCGTATCCACCGGCTACTCCGACGGCTCGTTCGGCGTGGGCCGGACGATCATCCGTCAGGACATGGCCGCGTTCCTCCATCGCGCCCAGCCGCAGGTGGATGGGAAGTGGTGAGCCGCTCGTTTCCGACGCCCAAAGCCAGCCGGCATACCTTATAAGAACAATCCCCGCGTGAGGCTCGTTGTTTTGCGAACATCACGTGGGGATTGTTCGTTCGACCGCCCGTTGGCACCGGAACGCTTATCATTGTGATGGCATATACTGCTTATATTTCCGTACAATGCTTAAGGTAAATCACATGTCAATGTTTAAGTTTGCCAACGTTCTGCTGGAAACGAACCCCAGGTCGTTGAGCTACCCCTCCCTTTACTGTGTGGCCGACAGCCCTGTGGTATATGACGAGAAGAGCGGCGAATGGCTGATGGTCAATCGCGGCAACTACGATTTCAGCACCTATTTCAACGGCCTGTCCGTGGCCAAGCTGCTGAAGTTCACCACGGCCCAGCGTTTCTTCCTGCACCTCGAGCTCAAGGGCGCCGCCTGCAAGGTGTACCAGACCTTCGGCGGTTCCTTCGACGCCCACCCGCAGGTCGTTTCCGAGCCCAAGGCCGTGCTGCCCCAGTCCGACGACTGGCAGACCGTGGACTTCGAACTCGATGTGGATAGCACCATGGTGCTGGCCGGCTTCAAGATCGAATCCGAAGGCCGACTGGCGATCCGCAACAGCTACTATTCGCTTGATCTGGCTCAGGACCCGCGCAACATCGAACTGGTGGTGGCCACCACCACCTTCAAGAAGGAAGCGTTCATCGAGCGCAACATCGGCCTCGTGCACGACCAGATCATCGAGTCCGGCGAGGACATCGCCTCCCACTTCCACATGTACGTGATGGACAACGGCCGCACGCTGGACGCCAAGGCCCTGTCCTCCGAGCGCATCATCGTCCGTCCGAACGACAACGTGGGCGGCGCCGGCGGCTTCACCCGCGGCATGATCGAAGCCATGGAGCAGACCCCCGAGGCCAGCCACATCCTGCTTATGGACGATGACGTGGCCGTCTCCCCGGAGAGCATCAAGCGCACCTACAACCTGCTGCGCATCCTCAAGGACGAGCATCGCGAGGCCTTCATCAGCGGCGCCATGCTCAACTACGAAATCGGCGAGGACCAGTGGGAGGACGTCGGCTTCATGACCCCGCAGGGCACGTTCGCTCCGTGCAAGCCGATGATGCGCATGACCCAATACGCCGACCTCGTCTATAACGAGGAGTTCAAGCCCAGCAGCGTGCAGCGTGAGCAGATGTACGCCGCCTGGTGGTACTGCTGCATCCCGATTTCCGCTATCAAGCGCAACGGCCTGCCGTTGCCGGTGTTCGTGCGCTGCGACGACGCCGAATACGGCATTCGCTGCCATCCGACGTTCATCACCATGAACAGCCTGTGCGTGTGGCACATGTCCTTCCATGAGCGCTACAACGCCGCCGTGGAGCGTTACCAGACCACCCGCAACACCATGATCGCCCAGGCCACCACCGGCATGGCCCCCAAGTCCGACTTCCTCAAGGAGCTGCACAACAACATCCGCCTTGAGCTCAAGAAGTTCGGTTACGAAAACGCCGAGCTGTGCTTGGATGCGTTCGAGGACTTCCTCAAGGGCCCCGGCTTCATCAGCAAGCCGGTCGCGGAGGGTTGCTTCATGCAGGCCAACCGCAACAAGGAACAGCTGGTGAACTTCGACGAGCTGCAGCGTCAGGCGGACGCCGACCCTGATCTCAAGGGCTTCAACCTGCACGACGTCGACCGTCAGCTTATCGACGGCGACAAGCCCCGCTCCATCGCCCAGCGCCTTGAGGACCTGGCCACGGACAACGGCCAGCGCTACCTCAAGAAGCCGGGCAGCGGATACGCCGTCATCCCGCTGGTGGGCTGGGCGTATCCGGCCGGCGCCATCCACGGCAAGAAGAAGCTCATCGTCATCGACTGGTACAACCGCAAGGGCGCCATCCGCACCAAGGATGTCAAGCGTTACGCCCAGATCAAGGCCCGCTACGCCAAGGACCTGCGCTACTACAAGGCCAACATCGAACGCCTGCGCAAGGACTACGCGGCCGCCCGCGCCACGCTGACCTCCGTGGCGTACTGGAAGCACTACCTGAAGATGGACTGAGGCATACGGTAAGGTATTACTCCCGTGAACAAACTCATCGAATCGATTCGTGAGCGCTATGGCTACTCGCTGGTGGTGCTTCGTGGACTGGTGAAGACCGATTTCAAGCTGCGCTACCAGGGCTCGTTCCTCGGCGTGGCCTGGTCGGTCCTGAAACCGCTGATGCTGTTCTGCGTGATGTACGTGGTGTTCGGCAAGTTCCTGCGCATGTCCGACGGCACCCCCACCTACCCGGTGGTGCTGCTGCTCGGCATCAGCTCCTGGCAGTTCTTCCAGGAAGCCACGTCCGTGGGCCTGCGTTCGGTGGTGGACCGCGGCGATCTGCTGCGTAAGATCCATTTCCCGAATTACATCGTGGTGGTCTCCGCCACGGTCGGTTCGATGATCAGCTATGCCATCAATCTGGTGGTGGTGCTGATTTTCGCACTGTTCGCCCGTGTGCAGTTCACTTGGCGCGTGCTGCTGGTGCCGTTGAGCATCATCCAGCTGTATGTGTTGGCGCTGGGGGTCACGCTCCTGTTCGCCACCATGTACGTGTACTTCCGTGACGTGGCGCATATCTGGGACGTGCTGCAGCAGGTGCTGTTCTACGGCATGCCGATCATCTACCCGCTATCCTATGTGACGAGCCGTGGCGGCATCCTGGCCGTGCTGGCCCGTTTGGAGCTCATCAACCCCATCGCCCAGGCGATTCAGGACATCCGGCACAACCTCATCGCCCCCGAAACCCAGCCGACCATCTGGAACCAGTTCGACCAGTGGTGGGTCAAAGCCATTCCGCTGCTGCTGACCGTCATCCTGCTTTGGCTCGGCGTGTACTTCTTCCGCCGCAACAGCCGTAAGTTCGCGGAGGTCATGTGATGAACACCAAAACCAACAGTTTCGATCAGGCTCCTGTGGTGCTCTCCGTGGAGCACGTCGCCAAATCCTTCAAACTGCCCACCGAGCAGGCCACCGGTCTCAAGCAGGCCTTCATCAACTGGACCAAGGGCATCAAGGGATACAAGGAACAGCGCGTGTTGCGCGATATCTCCTTCGAGGTCCATCAGGGCGAGTTTTTCGGCATCGTGGGCCGTAACGGCGGCGGCAAGTCCACGCTGCTGAAGCTGATCTCCGGCATCTACGTGCCGGACAAGGGCTCCATCACCACCAACGGCAAGCTGGTGCCGTTCATCGAGCTTGGCGTGGGCTTCAACCCCGAGCTCACCGGCCGTGAGAACGTGTACCTCAACGGCGCGCTGCTGGGCTTCACCCATGAGGAAGTGGAGGCGATGTACGACGATATCGTCGCCTTCGCCGAGCTTGAGGAGTTCATGGATCAGAAGCTCAAGAACTACTCCTCCGGCATGCAGGTGCGTCTGGCGTTCTCCGTGGCCATCAAGGCCCAAGGCGACATTCTGGTGCTCGACGAGGTGCTGGCCGTGGGCGACGAGGCGTTCCAGCGCAAGTGCGACGCATACTTCTCCGAAGTGCGCGAGGATCCCACCAAGACCGTGATTCTGGTGACTCATGACATGGCGGCCGTGAAGAAGTACTGCAACCGCGCCATCCTCATCCGTGACGGCGAAATCGCCGCCAGCGGCGACAGCGGCACTGTCTCCGAGCAGTATACGCTCGACAACCTCGCCCAGGAGAAGAAGGACGCCGAACGGGAACGCGAACGTCTGGCCAAGAAGGCCGAGCAGAAGTACCCGAACGGCCTCAATGAGCGTTGCCCGATCCTCAAGACCATCGCGGTCTCCCCGCAGGTGTGCGTCTCCTCCGAACCGTTCAAGTTCGACGTGGAGTACCAGTTCGACGAGGACACGGACTTCTATCTGGCCGTGGCCGTGCATGACATCCGCCGCGGCGGCATCCCGTACGATACGGGTTCCAAGACCTTCAAAATGACCAAACGCGGGCATCAGGTGGCGCATTTCGAACTGCCGCTGGACCTGTTCAACAACGGTGAGTTCCGTCTGCTGGTGTCGTTGCGCACGCCGAACCCGAACAACGACGAAATCACCGATGCCGTGGCCGTCGCACTGGACGACAACGCCTGCGAGTTCGTGATCCGCGACCCTCGCAACACCAAGAACTACGCGCTGCTGAGCGATCGTGCCATGCACATCACCCAGCTTGACGACTGACGTTGGAATCGAGATCATCCACGTGCAGAAACGTGTGAAATACCTGCTCATTGCAGTGGCTTTCCTTGCGGGGTGCGTGGTGGCGGGCCTTGCCGTGGCCTTTGCCACCACGCCGTCGACACAGCAGGAAGTACATCGCAATGCCGTGCCGAGTGCCCAGAAAAACGATGCCAAGCTCACCGTCACCCTGCCCAACTACTACAGTCCCGGCATGGTGATGCAGCGCGGCAAGTCGTTGGCGGTCAAGGGCCAGGCCTCCGTGCAAAGTTCGCTGACCGTGACCATCACGGATGGCAAACGGACTTCCTCAAGTACGATACGCACGGCCAAAAACGGCACGTTCACGGCGTCGCTGAAGGCGTTGCCCGCCCAGTTGGATCCGTACACGCTGACCATCGCAAGCCATGGCAAGACCTTGGCGAAGGTGAACGAGGTGTACATCGGCGACGTGTTCCTTGCCGCAGGTCAATCCAATATGGAATACGGGCTCCGGCAATACCTGATCGATCCGAACATCGCCAAGGACAGCGACGGCAACACGGTAATCAACCGTGCCGATTTCCCCCAGACGGTATCCGACAAGAACATCCATTTCATCATCACCGATGACACGGTCACCAACGATGCCGTGAGCACGGATCTGGACCTTCCGCTGAAGGACTACTGCGCCGATCAATGGCTCCCGGCCGTGGGAACCGACGCGACGCATATGGGATACCTGCCGCAGCTTTTCGCCGAACGGCTGCGCGAACAATCCCCGAAGGTGCCGATCGGCATCATCCAGACCGCATGGGGCGGCACGGACATCGCGCCGCATATGCAGGGCGGCAAGATCTACAGACACCACATCCAGCCATTGGAGAACACGCACGTCGCCGCAGTGCTCTGGTACCAGGGCGAGGACGACGCGGCGACCAGCGACCGCGCCTTGGCATACCTGTACCGGTTCACCACGCTGATCGGCCAATACCGGGCGGCGTTCGGCGAGGATGATCTGCCGTTCCTCTACGTGCAGCTGGCGCGGTACGGCAAACAGCCGTACACCGCCACCGTCCGGCAGGCGCAGGCCGATGCGTTGCGGACCGCGGCCAACACCAAGAATCTGGGCATGACCGTCGCCATCGATACGGACAAGGGCACGTCGGCCATCATCCATCCGCTCGGCAAGGACATCATCGCCGCCCGTATGGCCGATCAATGGCAGGCGATTCGCAAGGGGACGACCATCCCCATGGGCCCAATCGCCGAACAGGTCAAGACCGATGAGGACGATCCCGGCACCGCAACGGTGTCCTTCTCCGGTCAGACCGGTCAGGGACTTGCCGCCATGACCCCGGTATTGTCCAAGAAGGCCACGGCCGACAGCTATGCCAAGCCGTCCACCGCGTCGCTTCGGGGATTCGAGGCTGCCGGCGCTGACGGTAAATTCGTGCCCGCCACCGCGACCATCAATGCGGACGGCAAGACGCTGACCATTACCGCGGACGGCATCGAGACCATCCGTCAGGTCCGGTACCAGTGGACGGGTTCGCCCTCGCAGACGCCGTTCCTGTATAACGAATTGGGACTGCCGGCCAGCCCGTTCTCGTTGAGTGTGGATCGCGTACTCGAGTGAACACAGAAGACGTCTGATGAATCGGGCGTGCGAACATGCCGTTTTCGGCGGAATAACGCCAAAATTGTCTCCCTGAATGAGGTACACTGCGTGCCTGAGAAGAACAGGATTCTTGAGGTACGCAGATCCCCTGCGGGAGAAGAGTGGGATATGAAATCTTCATCGAAGATTATCTCGTCGGCATTGTCATGCTCGCTGATGTTTGGCTCGGCGGCGTTGGTGCTTCCAGCCGTGGCATATGCCGAAAACGTCGATACCGTCGTTGCGCAGCAGCAGGCGGCCGAAACGCCGGCCGCACCATCCGCTACGCCGGAGCAGCCTTCCGATCAGACCGCACCGGTCTCGCCGGAATCGTCCGGAAATGCCACGATCCAGGAGAATCAGGCACAGGCGCAGGCCGACGACGATCAGCAGACCGTTACGCCGACCACGGAAGATCCCGACACCACCACGCCCGATACGCAGCCCGGTGACGGCGATACCCAGACCGTACGCAACGGATGGCAGACGGATTACCTCAACGGCATTCCCGTACGTCACTGGTATGACAACGGCGTGATGGCCCGCAACAAGGAAGTCTGGGATTCGACCACCAACCAGTGGCTGTGGTTCGACGCCGACGGCATGCAGGCCCGTGACAAGGACGTGTACATGCCGAAGGCCAAGAAATGGGTCCGGTATGATCTCAACGGTTACATGATCAAGGGCCGCGAGGACTACCGCAATGGCAAGTGGTACTACTTCGACGCCGTGACCGGAGCCATGGCCAAAGGCATGACCTACCTGCGCAAGGGCAAGAAGTGGGTCTATTACGACTACGTCACCGGTCAGATGCAGTATGGCGCGCACATCGTCAACGGCCGTCACCTGTATTTTGACCCGTACACCGGCCGCCAATGATCCAGGGATGAGATCATCGGACTGGTGATAAGAACCGCGCAGGCATCCTACGGCAAGGATATCGACGCCGCCGGGGCATTGGATAAGCAACACGGTCTGCTGTGCCCGTACGGCCCTTGCATGGAATGGATCTGGTGGGTGTATCAGAAGGCCGGTCTGAGTCCCTTCCTCAGCGACGGCGCGACCAGCGGTTGGCCTCACCACAACTTCGACTGGTACCGGTCCCGCGGCCGCGTGAGCTGGACTCCGCGTGTGGGCGACCTCGCCTTCTACAAGTGGTCGAGCCAGGAATGGGGTCGTGACAAGTCGGCGACCCATGCGGCGATTGTGGTTGGTGTCGAACATGGCCACGTCTACGTGGCGGACGCCGCTTTCGACAATATCGACGTACGCGATGCCACAGTCCGGTACGGCTACGCGCTGCAGGGTTACGCGCACCCTTACTACAACGAGTAGCGGCTCCCAGCGCTGAAAAGAAGGCTCTGTAAACCAAGATTGACATGGTCCCCATTCTTGGCTCCCCTTGTCAGGGGAGCTGGCGGCGAAGCCGACTGAGGGGTAGTCCGATGGAATGCATGTCACAATTCTGGTTTAACAGAGTAAACAAAATGGGCGGATTCCAAACGGAATCCGCCCCTCGCGTCGTTGTATCCTCAGATCACTTGAAGATCACTTGACGCTCATCCTGTGCAGGAATGCGGCCATATCCTGACGGTAGACCTTCACGCCCACGCCGAACGAACCATTCGGGTAGCCATTGGTCACACCGGTCTTGGACAGCCAAGCGATGTCCTCCGCATGAGCGGTCGAAGCGTTCACATCGGTAAACGTCTTGCCGGCACCGGAGGCGGCAGGGCCGCCGAACTGATCGGCGTAACGCTTCAGGAATGCGGCCATATCCTGACGGTAGACCGGCACGCCCACGCCGAACGTACCGTTCGGGTAGCCCTTGGTGATGCCGGTGGAGGCAAGCCACCAGATTTCCTTGGCATGCGAGGTATTGGCGTTCACATCAGTGAAACGAGCCTGATCCTCAGCCGAAGGGGTGTAGGCCGGGCTACCGGCCATACGGTAGAGGAATGCGGCCATATCCTGACGGAACACGGCTACGCCCACGCCGAACGAACCATCCGGGTAACCCTTGGTAATGCCTTGCTTGGAGAGCCAGACGATATCCTGCGCGTGCGAGGTGCTGGAATCGACATCGGTGTACAGGTCGTCCGCCTCGTTGGAGTCATCGCTGTAGCCGAAGCTGCGAGCCAGGTTCCAGATCACGGCCTTGGCAGCCGGGTCGGTGACGGTGATCACGCTGCCGTGGCGGTTCGGAATGTTGGCGCCGTTCTGGCTCTTGGTGGTGATGCGCTTGGGTGCGGTCCAGCCGGAACGCAGGTTGGTGGACTTGGTCACGAACTCGCCGGCCTTGCCGTCGGCGTGGCCATACGGGTAGTCCTTGAGCTTATCGGTGTACATGAAGTACTTGCCCTTGTACTTGGTCAGGGACGGGCCTTCATAGCCGGTGATGACGTTGTCGTTGACTCGCGTCCATGCGTTCGGGTTCTGTGCCTGGTTCAGATCGGTGATGCTGTAGATCTGGTTGGTGACGCCGTCCTTCTTGATGCTCAGGTAGTAGGTGCCGCCTTCCTTAAACAGGGCGCTTGTGTTGTTTTCGTGGGTGTGGGTTCGTCGTTGAGCCGTTGAGGGAGTAAGAGAAGAGCGCTTCCTGGGTAGGATGTTTTCGACCAAGATAAACAAGCAACCAGCAAGCGCCTGATGAACA
>NZ_JAHBBJ010000002.1 GCF_019331675.1 Bifidobacterium miconisargentati | reverse complement strand
GCACGCTCCTGTGGCTCACGCGCACCCCGAACTCGCGCACGAGGCACATGCGCACCTGCCGGTGCCCGCACCCGTTGGGCGTGCGACGGAAGATCTCGGCGACCATCGGCTCGATGTCCGGCCGGGTGACGGCGGGCGGATGCGACAGGTCGTAGTAGTACGTGCTGCGCGCCAGACCCGCGACGACGAGCAGGTGCGCGAGCCCGTGCCCGAGCCCCGCCAACGTCGAGACGATCACCGACCGCTCCCGGTTGGTGACTTCGACGCCAGCAGGGCGCGGGCTTTTTCCAGGTACGCGACCTTCGCCCGCAGGTACGCGATCTCCTCCTCGAGGAGCTGCTCGCGCGTAGGGGCCGGTTTCGGTTTGGATTTCGCGCCCTTCGGCCTGCCCCTGGGCTTCGGGCGCAGCGCGTCCGGACCTCCCGTACGGTACGCGCGGCACCAGTTCTCCAGCGTGGTCACACCGGCGATCCCGTACCTCGCCATGACCTCGGCCTTCGTCAGGCCATGCTCGACGCGGTCGCGCGCCGCCGAAAGCCTGGTCTCGTAGTCGTAGACCCTCCTGCCGCGTTCTCCCATGAGCGCCGCCTCCCCGCCGGTCCGGTACAACAACACCCATTTTTCCGCGGTCTGCCGCGGCATGCAAACCCGTCCGGCCAGGGCAACGCTCCCGGCACCCCGGCGGATCAACCCCACCGCGTTCCTTCTGAACCCGTCGTCGTAACGACGCCTGCGATCCCCAGACATGAGAAACCGCACCTCCGATCACCGAACCAGAATTACTCCAATCCAACAATCAGGGTGCGGTTCATTCGAACGAGTGCTCCCCTCAGTCGTCTACGACGACAGCTCCCCTCAGTGAGGGGAGCCAAAAACAAGACGTCTTCTACTCCAGCGGAGGCATGGGCTTCCAGTTGGGATCGTGCAACAGCTTGCGCGAATCCCACCAACCCTTGGCGATCTTGACCAGACCGGTGCACAGGTGCTCGCGGTCCACCATCACCAGACGAATGACCTCCTTGACGGCCGTAAGCCAGGTGCCCAGCGCAAACAGCACCGGACGGAAGTCGCCGTACGTCATGAAGTAGCGGGCCATGTAACCGCGGTTGCGCATGATGTGGTAGCGGTTCATGTCGGACGTGGAATTGAGCTGACGCACGCCGGCGATGTCCCAGTTGCCGATTTCGCGCGTGCGGCGCAGGATTACGTCCGGCACCACGATCGGATTGGTGACCTTGCTGGCACGGTAGCCGTACATCGTGTCATCCCAGTAGATGAAGAAGCGCGGGTCGGGCAGGCCGATCTCCTTGACCACGCGGCGGTTGAACAGGCCGCCCTCGAAGCACAGCGTGTCCATCACGCGGTAGCCGGCCGGGCCGAACGCGGCCGGTGCGATGGGGTTCGGAATGCCCAGCGGCACGATGAAATCGTACTGCCAGTAGAACGGACCGCCGTCGTAATCGAAGCGGGAACCCTGAATCACCTCATGGCGGGGCGTCCATTTGGCGAGCTTGGCGATGGCGTCCGGCAGCACGGCCACATCGTCGTCCATGACCCAGAACCAGGCCGCACCGAGTTCGTACGCCTTCTTGACGCCGGCGGAGAAGCCGCCCGCACCACCCAGGTTCTCGGTCTGCGGCGCGTAGACCACACGCTCCTCGTTGCCGGACTGGTCGGCCACGGTGGTGCCCCACTGGCCGGTCACCTTGCCGGCGAACTCGGCCACCATGCCGGCGGTTTCTTCGGAGTGCTCGTTGTCCACGATGATGATGCGCCACGGTGCCTGTTCGAGCGCCAGAATCGAATCGAACAGCACGCTCAGCAGCTGCTGACGCTTGTAGGTGGTGACGATCAGGGCGAGTTTCTCGATGGTCTTGTTGCGGTTCTTCACTTCAGCCATGGTCTCCATTGTTGCACTTGACCGGCACAAACCAAACTGCCCGCCCGGCCAATCGGCCGGAACGGGCGGGGCGATTCCGTTGTTCGGTTATTCGGCGGGCGAAGTCGGGATTGATGACTCCTGTCCGGCATTCTTGCTCCGGTCGCGGCGCAGGTCGTGGATGATCACGGCGGCCACGGTGCAGGCGATGGCCACGAACGCGACCGCGCTGATGGCGGCGCCGGTGTCGGCGGGGATTTCGGTTCCGCCGGGCGTGGTGCCTGGGTTGGGGGTCGGCGTGGGATTCGGCTCGGGGTTGTCCGGATTGTCCGGATTCGGGTTATCCGGATTGCCTGGATTGTCGGGGTTTGGATTGTCGGGGTTGTCCGGATTGGGATTGGGGTTCGGATCGGGCGTATCGTCGCCGCTGAATTTGGGCTCCGAGGTGACGTTGAACTCCCCCGTGCCGTCGTCCGCGACACCCGGCACCGCGACGAGGAACGGATCGCAGGTATACGCCTTGTTGGCGCTGGCGACCGCCGTGCGCGCGGCGAGATACAGTCCCGTCGGCAGATTGGCGAACTTCAGCTGACCGGCGGCGTTGGTCTTGCCGGAATGCTCGTACAAATCGTGTTTGCTGGCGTATTCGGCGAGTTCCTTGGCGGCCGTGTTGTATTCGGAGGCGCTGAGGCTCCTCCACTCACGGTCGAAGGCGGCGAAGGCCTTCAGCGTGTGGAACGCGGTCGGCTTGCCGTTCTTGTCGAGGTCCGCGGAGGCCACGCGCACGATGGAGTACGTGTCTCCGGCCAGCGGAACGGGCTTGTCCGTGTCCCGGTTCCAGATGGCGCTGATGGTCAGCGTGCCGGTGCGCGAGTCCACCGCGTAGGCACGCGGCGTTGCGGCAAAGGATGACGCGGCGAGGCCCACAAGCGTCAGAGTCACGGTGAGCATGGCGACGAACAACGCAGAGAACGGCTTCGGCGAGCGCGAAGACATCCGGCCCATCCGGATTGCGCCCGCACAGGTTATCGTATGGTCCGGCGACGGCACCGAATGGTATGCCGACCGCGGCACCGGCCGTTGCACAATCGAACGCGCCGGCTGCCGCCGTGATGCCGAACACGGCATGGTATGCCGTTCGGTGTTACGCATGTCTGCCATGTCTGGCCGGTCCTTTCCGACTCGTTGTGTCGTAGTCGATGTTGTGGTCGTTGGTGATTTGCGGGTTGTCTGTCGTCGGTGGAGGCGAGGATTCCCGCGATGCGTCGTCCAGGAGCGCCACAAGGTCTTCCGTGGCGGAGGGTGCGGCGGCAGCACCGTCGCTCTCGCCATCGTTCGCGGGAGCGGATGCGGGCGCAGCGTTGGGGCCGCCTATCACGCGGGCGACGATCTCATCCACGCCTTCCGCGTGGCGGCGCTTCTCGTCGCGCCAACGCCAGATGCGCCAACCAGCCAGCAACAGAATCAGACCGAGCGACGGCAGCACGTACTGCAGCGGGATATCCACATGGAAGGTGGGCTCTGCGTCCTTCTCCTGTTCGGGCGTGTAGGGGATGCGATGCGCGCGCACGAGCAGTCGGTGCGTGTTGACCGCGTACGGCGTGCAGGTGATGAGCGTGACCAGGTCCTTGCCCTGTTCGATGGCGAGTTCCTTGGTGTCGGTCGGGAGCACCACGGTGATCTTGTCGACCTGGTAGGCGTAGGTGTCCTTCAAGATCTTGATGTAGAACCTGTCGCCCTTCTTCATGAGGTTCAGGTCCGTGAACAATTTGGCCGTGGGCAGTCCGCGATGGCCGGACAACGCCGCGTGCGTGGATTCGCCGCCCACCGGCAGCGAGGTCTGTTCGAGATGCCCGATGCCCACCTGCAGCACCTTCTCGCTGGTGCCGTGGTAGATGGGCATGGTCTCCTTGAGGCGCGGAATGGTGATGTATCCCATCATGCCGTCGCCATTCAGGTTCAGCAGCTTGTTATATGCCTCGTCCGTGGATTCCGTATTGACGGCACCGGTCAGCGCGTCCGTGGAGCCGGAGTTATTAGAGGACAGATGCTCATTGTAGGCATGTGCGGCGGCCAGCATCTGCTGATACTGCTCATCAGAGATGTCTTTCATGGCGGAGTCATAGTTGGTGACCGCACGTGAGGAGTTTTTCATGACAAGGAAGTTGCTGATCGTCGGGTAGAATAGCACGAGCAATCCGATAAGAATCACCAGAACCGGTACGAATTTGCGTAAGCGCTGCACCTTACAGCACCTCCCTTCTTATATAAACGATTGATTAATGCATTGCCGTGCCACGCATTTTGTTTTGCAATGGCACAGCAATGCTGAGGTTATAGGCGAGAAGCATTCACAGACAATCGCCGTGTTGTTCCCGCCCACAGCCAGCTAGTCACATCATGACTGGGTTCATATGATCAGGCGCGCTTGCCGGACTTGCGGTTGGACTTCACGTACCAAACAGCGCCCAGAGCCATAATCAGCACACCAAACACGGTGAACAGCGCAGTGCCAATGCTACCGGTGGACGGCAGCTCAAGACCCTGCTTGTTTTCGACGGTAATGGTGGTGGAGGTATTGTTCGAGTCGTAGGTTTCACTAGACTTGGTAACACCCCAATCGGTCAGTTTGCCATCCGGGCCATAGTTAGCATGGATGACCACCTCAATCGGAGCGGAGAGCTTGTTATAGCCCGTAGGAGCCTTGGTCTCCACGACCTTGTAAGTGCCCTCCTTCAGGCCGGTGAAGTTCAGAACACCATTATCATTGGTCTTAACATCTTCAGCCTTGGCAACATCCGAATCCGCATCGTCGTTGGTCTTCGGTCGGAAGGTATTCGAAGTAGTATCGGACTGTACAAGTGTAATCTTGTTGCCCTCGCTATCCTGCAGTTCGAACTGAGCACCGCCAAGCTTCTTGGTCTTATTATCAGCATCAACCTTATCGATACCAAAGTTGAAGTCGTAGGTGTAGGTCTTGTCTTCCTTGGAATCTCCAGTGGTATTCTGGCTCGGATCGTTGCTGTACACCACCTTGGCGGTGTTGTCATTACCATTTGTGCCCACGACCGCATTCTTGTTCAGAGTTGCTGAGTATTCAACCGTGATTGTTTTACCAGCATCATTCAGGTGATTGTCACGGAAGTTGGTCATATTAACCTCCAGAGAGGTAGTTCCAGCGGTCGCATCCTTGGTGAATGTAGCAGTGTAGCCTTCAGTAAGAACCTGATCACCAATCTTGACGATGGCAGTGAACGTGCCAGCAGTTTCGTTGGTGTTATTCAGCGTAAGGCCCTTGGACAAGGTATCGGTGAACTTGAAGGTGTAACCGTTGGTGTATTCAGTCATGTCCGGCACAGTGGAAGTAAGCTTGAATTCCACGGTGTCGCCAATCTGAGCGCTGTTGTGGTTGGAGTCTCCAGTACCGTTCTTGACGGTCTTCTGAACGGTCGGATACGTAGTCTTCAGCTTCTGCTCTACCGGAGTATTATTCTTCACGTTGAGCAGGATGGCATCCGTTCCACGCTTGTTAGGCGTGTTACCAGTCATAGAATCATCAGTGGAACCACCCTGCGGACTGACCACATAGTAGCCGTACGGCAGATTCTCAATCGTGGCAACATACCTGTTGCCGTCCTCCGCAGCAGTCGCCGTGTGCTTGAGCGAAGCAGCAATCAGAGTCGAATCATTCGTCTTCGCCCAGTCGGAAGCCTTCTTGGCGAAGGTAACTACGGCAGTATCCTTCAGACCAGAAACGTAGTCATATGCCTTCTGCTTGACATTGGCATCAGAAACTTCCCCGAGGTTAAATTCCGTAGCCTTGTCCTTGAAGAACGCATCCCAGCTATCAATCAACGCATAGCCGCCGTTGGTGGCAGTACCGTTATCCACGGCTTCCTTGTCATACGTGAACATCTGGTAGGCGGTAACGGTCTTACCGTTGAATTCGGGGCTGGCGTTGTAGACCTTGATAACGCCATCAGATGCATTGGCTGCATTGGCAGTGGTGGCGCCGAGGCCGGCGAAGCCGAGCATCGTGGCCGCGGCGATTACACCAGCCGCCAGCTTCTTGGTCAGTGAGTTCATCACTGTGTTCCTTTCCTTCTTTGGGTCTTTCCGCTCGAAACGGACGAAAAGATGTGGCATTGTCATGGCCTGATGCCGATGAGGGCATCAGACAAATCTTGTTCTTGCTTTTCAGTCAACGGTCAACGACCGCTCACCGTTCATCAGGCGAGGTGCCGTCCTCTCGACCGCACGCGCGAACGCCGTCCATCGACCACTGTCCATGCGGCACCAAGGCCGAACACCAGCACCGCGGCGAGCATGATCGAAGCGATACCGTTGCCACCGGTTTCCGGTAGCGGCGAGTAGTTCGTCACGGTGGCCACGTACTTGCCGTCCGCGTACTGGCCGTAATCCACGCTGACCGAGTATCCGGCTTGTGCCGGTGTCTTGGTCGCGCCTTCGCCGGTGTCGAAGGTCATGCTGATCTCCTTGACGGTGTAGGTGTAGTAGCGCACCACATCCTCGCCGTCGGCGCCAGAGCCCTTGTCCACGAAGGCGACCGGCAGGCCGGTGACCTTCGTGCGCCATGTATCGCTCCACAGGGAACCGTTCTCCTTAGCGGACATGGTCACCGTGAACGGGTTGTCCCGCTCTTCGGTGGTGCAGTCGTCCTTGAAGCATTCGAGCTTCTTCACGGCCTGCTGCTCGCCGTTGGCGTCCGTGTACGTGGCGGTCACTTCAAGGGTGATGGAGTCCGGACGTTCCAGCTGACCGTTGCGCCACACCTTCTGCAGGGTGAGGTCAACCGTCTGGCAGCCGTTCTCGCCGCAGGGATCCTGACCGTCGTCCGGCTCGGGCGTCAGGCCGCCGTTGTTGTCCGCAACGGCCGTATCCAGCATGAGTACCGCCTTCGCGGCGGACACGTACACGCCAAGCGACTTGGCTTCGTTCTTCACGCCTGGAGCGAACTCTCCGGTGTTCGAGCCGGACGGGTTGTTGGACATGACCGCGCCTTCGTAGTCCGAGAACTGCTTGATGGCTGGATCCTTGTCGCCACTCTTGGCGAGATGCGCCACGATGTAGCGGTTGAGCGTCAGCTTGTGCGTACCTGTCATGTCGACGCCGTGCTCCGCGTAGGTCTCGTTGTCTAGGTGCGAGCCGTATGTGAACTGTTCATGGTTCTTCTTGGTCAGCACATACGACCAGCTGGACGGCACGTCGCGGTAGATGCGGTACGTGTTGCCGTTGCCTTCGATGCCGTACACGGTGTTGAACGAGTAGACGGACTTGAGGTTCGTCTTGCCGGTGAAGGGGCCGACGAGGCCGCTCGTGCCGCGGATGGTGTCCGCGTAGGTCATGGTGTTCTTCTCCAGCAGACCCTCGTCGTTCACGGCGGCGAATCCGCCGGCGTATCCGGTCTTGACGCCTTCCACGCCGTCGGAGTCCTGCGTCGCGCCACCGCCGAACACGTCGTAGCCGTCGGCGATGCCCTCGACTGAGGAGGAGGCGATCTTCGTGCGGTTGGCCTTGATGAGCTGCGCATGCACGTTGTCGACGGAGCCGCTGTTCACGCCCTTCTTCGAGCAGCCGACGGTGACCGACGAGTCGCCGATGAAGATCTCGGCGGTATCGTCCGTGTCGTCGGCCTCGGTGCCGTGCTTGTCGAGCGCGACGCCGATCTTGAGCCCAAGCAGGTTCACGTACAGGGCGTTGCCGTCGGTGAACAGTTCGAGGTCGAGATACTTGGTGAGCGCGCCGAAATGCGCTTCCTTGTAGTCGTCGAGCTTATTGCCGATGTTCTCGATCTTGTCGATATAGAGGATGTCAAGCAGCGGGTTGATGAGGTACTTGATGAGCATGTTCACCACAGCGGAGTTCACGCCCGCATCGACGAGATACGCCTTGGTGGTCTGGCCGACGAAGCCGCCGGCGAGCTCGCCGCTTGATACCTTCTTGAAGTTCGTCACCGTGCTGTTGGAAATGCGCGACAGATCCGCGTATCCGGCGAAGCCGGCGGCGATCTCCTCGCCCTTACGGTTCTTGGAATCGGTGAGCGACTCGTTCTGCCCGTAATCCTTGCCGTTATGCGTGGCGGCGACGGTGAATCCGGCGGGGATGCCGGACACGGCGGAATCCTCCACATGTGCGCCCCAGATGTCGAGCACACCGGCGGTGAGATCGACAAGGTAGTCCTTGGCCACACCGATGTTGTCGGCGTCCACGGTGCCGGCCTTGCCGAGGTGGCCGATGAAGCCACCCGTGTAGTTGAGGCCGGTGACGCTGTTGAGGTTCGTGACCGAAGACTTCTTGACCGAGCCGTTGATAAGACCGCCACCAAAACCGCCGGCGGAGCCGGTGAAGCGCGTGGAGTCGAGCGTGCCCTGCGTGGTGGAGTCATGCGCCTTGACCTGGATACCGTCGGCGACACCGTCCACGCGACCGTCGTAGATGAACGTGCGGAACGCATCGAGCACACTGATGTTGCCGGCCTTGATGAGCTTGAGCACGAGGTTGGTGCTCTGATCGGCCGCGGCCTCACCGCCCGCCACGGAGGCGACGGAGGAGATGTCCGCAAGGCCGAAGAAGCCACCCGCGTACTGGCCGCCTTCCACACCGCGCAGGCCGGTCACCGTGACGGCGGCAGGATCGTTCGCGGTATCCACGGAGGTGCCGGTGCCCTTGGCGGATTTCTTGTCGCCAAGAATGGATGCCTGCAGGGAGCCGGCGAAACCGCCCGCGTTGAGCGCATACTTCGTTTCGTCGCCGTCCTGGTAGGAGCCTTCCACGGTGTAGCCCCATTCGCTGTTGTCCGGAGTGACATGCGCACCGCGGATGGTCACGACGGTCGCGTCAAGCACGCTGACCAGCTTGCCCGGCGTGAGCACCTGGTCGGTGATCTTGTGCAGGAATCCACCGATGCCGTCGGTGTTCACGTCCGCCACGGCGCCGGAGGTGGCGATGCCGATGTAGCCTCCCACGTTGTTGGTGCCGGACACTTTGCGCAGGTTGGAGACGTTGGCTCCCGCGGCCTGATGAGCGGTCGTGCCGGAGGCGAGTTCGTTGCCGTCAGCGTCACGGTCGCCCCAGATCTGACCACCCACGGCCATGCCGACATAACCGCCGGCGTTGCCGATGCCCTTCGTGACACCGATGCCGGTGGCCTGGACCTTCATGCCCTTGCGGTAGCCGAGCACGGACGAGGACTTGACGACGGGCACGAACACCTGCGCGAGGCCGAGCAGCTGGCCGAGGTTCACGTTGGCCAGGCTCTCGCCGAACAGGCTGTTCTTGCCGAACAGTTCAACGGAGCCGAAGGAAGCGGCAGTGCCGGATTCCATCGTGCCCGCGTAACCGCCGGCCGCGCGCAGGGCGGACACCCGCTTCACATCCCACGACTGGCCGTCGGTGATGGTGCCGGTGCGCATGAGACCCACGTAACCGCCGGCGACGCCGGAGTCCATGGTGGCCGTCTTCTCGCCGTCGTACTCGCCACGACCGGCGACCACGTTGAAACCGAAGACGTATTTCTCAAGGAACTTATCGAGCGATTCCTGATCCTTGACATCCTTTGCACCGCCGGCCGTGACGACATCGGTGAATTCCTTGCCGTACGCGCCGTACTTGCCGACGTTGTCATGCCACGTCTCCCACTGGGAGTACGCCATGTTGCGCAGCGGACCGGTGACCTTGGTGTGTTCCTCGGTCGGGTAGACGGCGGTCAGCACGTTGGCGAGGTTGCCGACCGTGATGACGCCGAACAGCAGGGACAGAGAGCCGCCCTTCGCGGTGCTGGCCGATTCCATGAGACCGTTGTATCCGCCTGCGATCTCCTGGCCGTACACGCTGCGGATGCGTGCCGCATAGGCCACTCGCTGGGTGCCGTTGTACTTGCCGTCGGTGTTTTCGGACTTCCATACCTTGGTGTTGTTGCCCCAGATGTGGCCGCCGCTGTTGTGGCCCACGTAGCCGCCGGCCATGCCGCGACGAGTTTTCGTGCCGGAAGAGGCCTGGGCGCGTACCGCGCCGCCGCAGATGGCCGCGTCGGTGGACGAGTTGCGGATGGTGGGCACGAAGTCCTGTGCAAGGGACAGGAGGTTGTCGATGTCGGCGATCTTCTTGAGCACGTTGCCGCTGCCCATCACATGCGCCACGTCGCCCGGCTCCATGGTGCCCACATAGCCGCCGGCCGAAACCTGGCCGATGATGTAGACGAATTCGTGGGAATTGGAATCCTGGATGTGGCCGCCCATGATGTGTCCGGCGAAGCCGCCGGCCATGCCGAGCGGATCGTCCTCGCCGTCACCGTCCTTGTGGTCGGCGGCGCTGGCGAGCACCGAGTATCCGCCGATGCCGCCCTTCACGTCGGAGTGTTCGATGGTGGAGACCACCACGTTGAGCACGCTGAGCATGTCGGTGATGGAGATCTGTTCGCCGAGCAGGCTGATGCCATCGCCCACGGAAGCTGCGGAGCCGATGTCCATCATGCCGATGTAGCCACCCGCGTACCGTGCGCCGGTGACCGCATAGGAGCTGTCGCCGCTCAGATACGTGCTATCGATGGATTTGGTGGTTTCAAGGTTCGACGGGGCCTTGACGTCGGTGTGACGCAGCTGCGTCACGTTGGAGTGGGACACCTGCACGCCGGAGCCGTAGCCGATGTAACCGCCGGCCGCGCCGGACTGGGAATCGCCCGAGTCGATTCGGGTGGCGATCACGGTGAAGCCGTAATCCTTGGATCCGCTGGTTTTATCGTCGGTCGTCTTATCGGTGGTGTCGCCGGACTTGTCCTTCTCGTCGTCGGTCGTCTCGGCAGTGGTTCCGTCGGACTCGTCGGACTTGCCATCAGTCTTCTCAGCGTTATCGTCAGTGGATTTGCCGGACTCTTCAGTCTCGTTGCCTGTCTCCTCAGCAGCGGTATCGTCAGCCGACTCGTCGGTTGCATCACCAGTCGTCTCAGCCTTAGCGTCATCGGACTTATCGGTGTCGTTGTTGGCCGTCTCCACGGTGGTATCGTCCGAATGCACGCTCGCATAGGAGATATAGGGGACGTAGCCCTGCACGAGGCTGACGAGCTGGCTGAGCTTCACCGTGCCGAGTTTGCCGAGCAGGCTGATGCCGCCCTTGCCCGCGGAGGCGAGTGCGCCGGATTCGACCTTGCCACCAAAACCGCCCGCGTAGGCGCCACCGGTGACGTGATCGATGTTGACGACGGCCGCGTAGCTGTCCGAGGTAACGAGAGTCTGCACGTCGGCGAGCGTCGCATCCTTGGCGATATCGGCGTCGCTGATCTGGTTGACCTTGCCCGACTGGAAGTCGCCGGCGAAGCCGCCGGCCGCGTCGCCTTCCACATAGCCGCCGTCGACGTACGTCACCGTGGTGTCGAGATAGTTCGGAATCAGGTACGGCACCGCGCCGAGCAGGTCGTCGATGGACAGGAGGCTGCCGGTGAACGGGTTCTTGAGCAGTTCCGTGTCGTCGGCGTCGCTGACCGCCTCGGCCAGGCCGCCGGTGGTGGAGTAGCCGACGAAACCGCCGGCGAGGCCATCATCCATCGTGGCGTCCGCCGTGACGGACTTGAGGTTCGTCACATGGCTTTCACGGGTATTGGTGCTGTTCGCCTGACCATAGAAACCGCCGGCCGTGTAATCGCCGGTTCCGCCATCCTTGTTGTTGCCGGAGGCCTCGACCGTGAATCCGTTCTCGACGCCTTCGACGTTGGATTTGTTCACCGTGACCGCCGAGTATTCAGCCACGGACAGCAGACCGGAGATCTTCACGAGTCCGAGCAGGTTGACGCCCGAGGCGTCGGCGACGCTTCCCGGTCCGGTGAATCCGGCGTAACCGCCGGCCGCGCCCTTTGCTTTGACGGACGCAAGCTGGCTCAGCTGCACGTTCGTGAGATCGCCGCCGGTTCCACAGCCGATGACGCCGCCCGCGTAATGGTCTTCCGCGGTCACCGTCAGTCCGTTCGTCGTTCCTTCGAGTCCTTCGAGCGTGATGTTCGACGCCTCGAACGTCATGAACTGGTTCGTTTCGCCCAGGTGCTTGCCGATCGACGTGATGCCGAGCGTGTCGTTGAGCAGGGCGGCGACCGTTGCGGGCTGCAGGCTGCCGGCCACGCCGCCCGCGTAGGAACCGTTGGCCTTCACCGAGGACAGGCCGCTGATTGCGGTGGAACGCTGCTCGGGGAACGGACGCGCTCCGCTGTACTTCTGCTTCCACGGGGCGAACTTGCCGAGATGGTCGGAGGAGGAATCGCCGATGATGGTGCCATCGCCCTCGCCCACGATGCCTCCGGCGTAGTCGCCGGCCGAGCTGACATCCAATGCCGTCGCATTGATGTCCGTACCGAGGACGATGGACGGGTTCACTCCGGCCAGGCTGAGCAGGTCGCCGGAGGTGTCGGTATCCAGCCCGTTGTTCTGAAGCAGGTTGTTGACGAGGTTGACCAGGCTCTTGACCACGGTCTTGCTGGAATCGTCGGAACTGCCGAGGTCCATGGCCCAGCCGACGGATGCCTTGCCGACGAAGCCGCCGGCATACGATTCCGTGGTTTTCTCCACGGTAGTGGTGGTCTGCACTGCGATATTTCCACCGTGCAGGTCGTCGTTCACCGCATACGAGTTGGCGAGCGCACCGGCGAAACCGCCGGCGTAGGCGCCGGATTTCACGGTGAGGCCGCCGGTCGCTTCCACGGCGGATTCCTCGATGATGCTCTGCGGCTTGAGCAGCGAGAGCAGCGAGATGTCCAAGCTGTTGAGCAGGCCGCCGACGGCACCGTCACGGCTGACGCCGGCGAAGCCGCCCGCGTACAGGGCTGCCTGCACGGTGAATGCGTTGGCGCTGGTCACCTTGGACCGTTCGATGATGGCACCAGCCTGCTGCCCGACGAAGCCGCCGGCGAAGTCGGAGTCAGCGTTGCCGAGGGTCACGCCTTCCTTGAAGTTCGTGACCGTGGAGTTCGAGATGACGGGATTGTCGTAGGCGACGGGGATGAGGCTGTCCAGTCCAAGCGTGCCAGACAACAGCCAGTTGATCAGATCGCCTGCGCCAAGGTATGGAATGAGGTTGAGAATCTTGGTCAGCAGACCGGTCAAACCGCCAAGGGTACCGGAAAGCACCACATCATATTGGGTAGAGCCTTCCGTGTAGCCGACGAAGCCACCCGTCATGCTCTTGACGTTGGAGACGGAGACGTTCTCAACCTCGCATCTGCTGACATGCGAGTCTCCGTAGACACGTCCGGCAAATGCGCCGGTCGCGAAATTGGAGGGATTCTCCGCATGCAGCGTCAGCAGTTTCTGCAAATTGAGATTTAAAGGACCAAGCAGTGTGTCAAGGAGGAAACCAAGGCCTTCAGTGATGATACCCAGCAAAGAGGAATTGTCCTTGGCTTTGGTGGATTCGTTCGAAACCGTGACATCGCTGAGCTTGAGGTTGGAGACCGTCACGCGCCCGGAGCCGGCCAATCGGCCCGCGGTGAGCGTGGTGCTTGGCGAAATCGACGCGAAGAATCCGACGCCCTGCTGGCTCTGCGTATCCAATTCGCCGGTCTGATGGACGACGACGTTGCTGATAACGGGCTTGGCGACGGTATCGTTGGCCACATCAAGACCATCAGCGGCGATCTGCTCGAAAAGATTGCCTTGGCTGTCACCGTCAACGGCGACGGCACCGACCATCGTGCCGGAGAACATGAGCGGCGACCACTTGGTATCAGCTGGCTTCGCGGCGTTCTTGGACAAATCGATGTCGCGGAAGATGATGTAGTTCGCGGTGGCGGAGTAGGTCTGACCGGTATCCGCGCTGGTCTTGGACGCCTCGACTTCGTTGCCCTGGTCGTCGAGCGTCACGTAGTGGTATTTACGGTCGCCAACGCTTGAGAACAGGCTACCGTCATTGTCGCTGTCAGCCTTCTTGTTGCGCAGCGTCGTATTGGCATCGAGATCGGCATCTCCGACATACGTCTGCGTCTTCACGTCGGGGATGTCCACCCAGCAGTCACGTTTATAGGTGATACCGAGGATGGTCTCCGTACAGGCGTCCTTCTGATATTCCTCGGTCTCGATCTTCCAGATAGGCTTGATGACCTTCTTGTCAGTACCAATCGCGCGCAGCTGTTGCTCGTTGCCGATGAGGATGTAGGTCTTGCCGTTGATGGTCTTGGTGACCTGGCCGGTGAAGTCGCGACCACCGAGGGCGGTGCTCACGGCGTGGGTCTGGGTATCAGAGGCGTCGCCGGAATCATCGGACTTATTGGACTCGTCGGAGCCGGAACCAGCACCGCTACCGGCGGAATCATCGGAATCCGTGGCCGAACCATCGGCAGCACCCGAGGAATCGTCCTTGCCTGCACCGGCATCAGCGCCGTCGCCGGAAGTCGCATCGTCCGTGCCGGTGCCATTGGTACCGGTCTCGCCGGTCGAATCCCCATTGTCACTGGACTGGTTGCCGTCCGTAGCAAACGCATCGCTGTTCTGCTGATTCAGAATCGTATTGGTCGAAAACGCCGGTTCGGACTCGTCAGAGAACGAATCAATCGGAGTGACGTTGTTCTTTGCGGCATCGGCGGTTCGGGTGCGCAGCGACTCCGCCGCGGAGACGATAGTGCCGTCGGTGACCACATTACCGTTGGAGATCACGGTCACGCCGGAATCGGATGCGATCGTGACACCGCCATTGTCCCGCGCATAGGTGCCAGGCACCGCGCAGGTCAATCCCAGCGAAGTCGAGACGACTCCCGCAACAATCTTGCAAACGATTGCATTCCGTTGCGGTACTGCGGGGAGAAAACGGTCCATAGCCTGCCAGGCTCTCTGGATCACACGCATCCTTCACCTCTCGTTATCACTGAGTCACCTCGGAGAAAAACAGCCCCGATTATTACCCCCCCCGACAGAAATCAACTTTGTTAAGTTAGACGGAGTGTTGGAATCTGTCTTATTTTTTGTCAACACCATACGTTACCCAGACATCGCCATGAATCCCAAAAACCAATAATCACAATGTTTTCAAAGCATTAAGTCATCACGCGAGCACTTCCAGTACCCATCGAAACCATATTGGACAAATATGGTCGACTTGCCCCACCATACCCCCGATTTTTCAGGCGCCCGCAGCGGCATCAACGGGGGCGCAACCTCCTCTTCCAACACATCCACATACCCGACCGCCGCCGCAATAAATCCACATGCCCGGTATTGCAAGTTATTTACATTAATGACCATACGGTAACTTTTCTCCACCCCTGTCATGCGCCGACCGCGAAATCGCGGCCCATCCATGAAACACCGCTTGCGCTGGTCCGGCGTATGGCGTATGAATAGGCCTGTCAGTTTCAGGGAAGGTGCAATTCCTTACTGGCGGTAACCCGCACCCCGGGATTCATAACGGGGCAGGCGGGAAGCCCGCGACCCGCGAAAGCGGCTGATCCGGTGGGATTCCGGAGCCAACGGTTACAGTCCGGATGGAAGAAACGAGGACTCAATATGAGTGTATCTTCGCGTATCCGCATGCAATTCGTCCGTTCCGTCGCGCCCGCCGCGGAAGGTGCCGCAGGTTCCGGCTCGACCGGTGCGGTAGCCGGCAGCACTACCGCCGGCAAGCTCGGCTCGCACAACACCGGCGTGGCCGATTCCGGCCGCTGGTCCACCCGCCGCATCGCCATGTACGCGCTGTTCGTGGCGCTGGCGATGGTGACGAGCTTCATCGAGTTCCCGATCACGCCCGTGACCTGGCTCAAGTACGACCCGTCCGGCATCGTGTGCCTGATCGCCGGCTTCGCCTACGGACCGTCCGCCGCGGTGATCGTCTCCGTGCTCGGTTTCGTGCCGCATGTGTTCGCCGATCCGTGGGGCACGTTGATGGCGGTACTTGTGGCGCTGTGCCTGTCCGTGCCGGCTTCGCTCATCTACCGCAAGGCCCGCACCCGCAAGGGTGCCGCGATCGGTATTCTGGCGGGCGCGGTTCTGGCCATCGCCGCCGCGATCGTGGGCAACCTCATCGTCACGCCGATCTACGCGCACATGACGGTCTCCGCCGTGGCCGCGATGATCGTGCCGATCCTGCTGCCGTTCAACATCGCCAAAATGGCGATTCACGCTGTGGTGACGTTCCTTATCTATAAGCCGATCTCCAATCTGCTCGCCAAGCAGCAGTGAGTGCGCTCGTACGGCGCAACCGGCCGCGCACCGTTTCTGGCTCATCTCGCTGCGGGAAACCGTCAGTAGAAGAGCACTAGACACGGCGACGTTACCTGGCTCCCCTCTCTGAGGGGAGCTGTCAGCGAAGCTGACTGAGGGGAGCACCACGGAAAGCCGCTCCCCTCAGTCTCACTGCGTTCGACAGCTCCCCTCAGAGAGGGAGCCAAAAACATCTTCCTCATTCCGCTTTTCACTTTTACAACCCGTTACCCAACACACATTCCCTGGATTGCCGATACATGACCGCTTCTCCCCTCTCCCCCACCGCCGCTGAGCTAAGAAACATCCGTTTCAGTTACGACCACGGCTCCACCTGGGCATTGGATGATGTCTCGCTGACTATCCAAGCCGGCGAGCGAGTGTGCCTGGTGGGCCCGAACGGCTCCGGCAAGTCCACGCTGGCCCGTCTCATCGCAGGCCTGACCGCCCCGGACGCGGGTAAGGTGACGCTGCTCGGTCATCGCGTCTTCGCGGATGACGGCCCGAACGCGGCCGAATACCGTGCGGCCCGCCGCGGCATCGGCGTGGTGTTCCAGAATCCCGAGGACCAGCTCGTCACCACCGTGCTTGAAGATGACGTGGCCTTCGGACCGGAGAATCTCGGACTTGACCGCGCGATTATCGGCAAACGTATTCAGCAAAGCCTTGAAGCCGTGGACTTGGCAAACGTTCGCCGCGCCGACCCCACACGTATGAGCGGTGGCCAGCAGCAACGTTCAGCCATCGCCGGCATGCTGGCCATGAACCCGTCCATGCTGGTGCTGGACGAACCCACCGCCATGCTGGACGAGACCGCCCGGGCCGAGGTGATGCGCGTGCTGGACGCCTTGCAGGAGCGCGGCACCACCATCGTGCACGTGACCCATCACACGGACGAGACGTGCCACGCCGACCGCGTAATCCATATGCGGTCCGGCCACATCATCGAGGATGCGCCCGGCAACGCCGCCGCACAATGCCTGGAAACCGGGGAATCATCGGCCGTAGACAACCCGCATTACGGCAGTCATCCGGCCGCCCCGCTGCCACTGCTCAGCGATCTCTCCGACCTGTCCACATCGACGACAAACACCACTCCCCCGCCGGCCGTCATCCGTGTCTCGCATCTGACCTATCGGTATGCGGGCGGCGAGCAACCGGTGATCGACGACCTGTCCTTCTCCATTCGGCAGGGCGAGACCGTCGCGCTGATGGGTTCCAACGGCTCCGGCAAGTCCACGCTGGTCCGCTTGCTGTGCGCCTTGGCCAAGCCGGATTCCGGCAGTATCGAGGTGGCCGGCATTCCCGTGGCGCGTCCAAAACCCGCCAATCGCAGGCAGCTTGCGGAACTGCGCCGTCATGTGGGATATGTGATGCAGCATCCCGAGCATCAGCTGTTCGCGGAGACGGTGGCCGAGGACGTGGCGTACGGCCCGCGCAATCAGGGACTGGGCGAAGCGGAAGTCAACGAGCGCGTGCGCGAGGCCCTGTCGATGCTCCACATCGAGCATCTGGCGGACCGTTCCCCGTTCGATCTGTCCGGAGGCCAGCAGCGGCTTGCGGCCATCGCCGGCGTGGTGGCATGCCGTCCGGATGTGCTGATCATGGACGAGCCGACGGCCAGTCTCGACGTGCATGCCAAGGCTCGCATTCACGAGTTGTTGCAAACGTTACGCAAGCGTGGCGTCACGATGCTCATCATCACCCACGACCGTGCGGAGGCCGAGGCCCTTGCCGACCATGTGGTGCGCATGCCGGCCGCCGCCGAAACCAGCCAATCGGATAGGGCCCGGAGCGCTTCCACGCCGATGGATGCCACTCCAGTAACTCCAGTAACTCCAGTAACTCCAGCAACTCCAGCAACCCCAGCAGCCCCAGCAAATATCCCGCGGACCGCCATGGGCGATTCTCCGGCAGCCCGCAGTACCGGCGGACGTAAGTCGGACCTTTCAGACGTCACGGCGTCGGAGGACACCAGGAAACAGCCCACGTCCGCGGCATCCGGCGATTCCGGACGCGACCGTCGCTCCCCGATCCACCGGCTGGACCCGCGCGCGAAGATGGTGGGCTTCCTGGCCGCGATGTTCACGATGTTCGCCGTGAACACACCCGTACAGCTGGCGCTGGGCGTAGCGCTCACGTTGGCGGTGATGGCCGCCGCCCGGCTCAACCCGATTCGCGTGTTCGCCGCGATTCACCCCCTGTTGGCCCTGCTCGCGTTGATGAGCCTGTGCAATCTGGTGGTGGTACGCACCGGCACGCCATTGCTCGCATGGGGACCGCTGAGCATCACCGATGACGGCGTGACCATCGCGGTGCTGTACACCTGCCGTTTCGCGCTGGTCATCATCATGGGTGCGATGTTCCTGATGACCACCACGCCCACTGCCATGACGGATGCCTTCGAGGCCCTGCTGCGCCCGTTCTCCCGGTTCGGCCTGCATACGCAGGAGATTGCGCTGGTGATGAGTCTTGCCCTGCGATTCATTCCCACGCTGACCGGCGAGACGCGCGCCATCGTCGATGCGCAGGCGGCCCGCGGAGGATCCATCGAGACCGGTTCGCTCGCCCAGCGCGTCAAGGCGATGAGCGCCATCATCGTGCCGGTGTTCGCGGGAACGCTGCGTCATGCGGATAACCTCTCGCTCGCACTGGACGCGCGCTGCTATGAGGAGGGCATCTCCCGCACGCATTGGCGAGTCTTCGCCCCGGCCCTGCGCGATGCGGTGTTCGCCACAGCGGTGATCGCGTATATCGCCGCGATTGTGGTGCTGTAAAACCATCATCAGTAGAAAGCAACCCCTGCTTTCATAGCCGGGCCTGTGTTGCGGCGATACGATGGCGAGCGATGCCAGCAGACAATCCGCGGCATATGGCATAGCCCGCAGGCCCGATGCCGCGAAACGGCTCATCCGTACCGCATGACGCGCCCGGCGGGTATGCTGTTGGGGTTATCGAAACGTAAGGAATTCCCATGGCATTGACCAAAAAGCAAATCAAGCAGCTGCGTGCGCTGGCCAACTCCCTGAAGCCCCTGTTCTACGTGGGCAAGAACGACCTGACCGAGGCCGCCATCAAGCAGGCCGACGAGACCATCGAGAAGCACGAGCTCATCAAGTGCGCCGTGCAGGACGGCTCCGGTCTGACCGCCAAGGAGGCGGCCGAGGAGCTGGCCGAGCAGCTGAACGCCGAAGTGGTGCAGTCCATCGGCAACCGCTTCGTGATCTACCGCCGCTCCCAGCGCAAGGATGTGGAGCACATCAAGCTCGTGCGCGAGTAATCACGACGAATCGTCGTCCAAGGCTTCCCGAGTGGGAAGCCTTTTTCGTATGCGGAAAGCGCCCCGCGCCGCCCGCACGGTTCCGCTCTTCGACAAAACGTGAGAAGATGGTGGACAGCAACGGTCCAATGCCGTTCGTTCAGAGAAGGGACCCAACGATGAGCGATAACCAACAACCATACATTCCGGCCAATCCGGACGGCCAGCCGCAGGCCGACGCCTCGCAGAACCCGGCATACAACGCCCCAACCAGCCAGCCGCAGTCCGGATACGCCACGCCGCAACAGTCCGTCTACGGACAGGCCGGCACCGAATACGCTTCGCAGACCAACGCCTATGCCCAGCCGGGAGCCTACGGACAGCCGGCCTACAGCCAGAACGCTTACGGTCAGGCCACACCGAACGGTTACCAGCAGCCCGCGCCCGGCACGCAGGATTACGCTCAGGGGGCGAACGCCTACGCCCAGCCGCAGTATGGCCAGCAGGCGCCCAACGCCCCTTACGGACAGCAGGCTTATGGCCAGCAGCAGTATGCGCAACCGCAGTACTCCCAGCCCGCCAATCCGTACACGCAGCCCCAGCCCCCGTACGGCGCGCCGCAGTACCCCGCCGCGGGCTACTCCACCAAGTCCAAGATGGCCGCCGGCCTCCTGGGCATCTTCCTTGGCTCCCTGGGCGTGCACAACTTCTATCTGGGATACACGGGCAAGGCCGTGGCACAGCTGCTGCTCACGCTGGTCGGCTGGATTCTGCTCGGCCTGGGCCCGATCGCGGCCGCCATCTGGGGTCTGGTCGAGGGCATCCTCATCATCTCCAGCCAGTACGGCTCGCCGTGGCACAAGGACGCCAACGGTCAGGAGCTGACGGACTAGCCGTCAATCCGTAGCTACGATCGCCCGCTGAGGTCGGTACACGACCATCGACGGGCATTCCCATGCGGATGGCTCCCCACCGGCTTCCGCCCAGTCATCGATGAAGCCTCTCGCGCACAATCCGACACGCCGGCCATGGACTCACTGCAATGTCCATGGCCGTTTTTGTTGTCCTCTTCACCGCAAAAACGCACATCATGAATGTGCGTTTTATATTCCAAATGAACAGACACAGACACACCGGAACAGAATCTTCCAACACCGTTACTGCTAGGTTAATACTTTACAAAACGGCTTTATTTCAATATTTTCAGTGTTACGCTTAGGAACCAGCACAAGCCAATGTGCAAGATATCTTCCCTTCAGCCGGAAGATATATGATGTGCGTTTACATAGCTAAACGAACATCATAGGACAGTAGTCGTGACGGCCCGCCTGGAGTCGCCATCGAAGCGAAAGGACATCATCATGGCGGAAGAAAAAGTCATCGTCGTCGACCCCGATATGTTCGGCAAGACCCCGGAGGCCAAGACGGCCAAGGCCAACGAAGTGGCCAAGAGCTTCGGCATCAGCCAGCAGGCGTTGGATGAGGTGGAGTACTTCAAACAGCAGCTGACCAACCACAACGCATGGGACCTGCCCTTCATGGGCTACGTGAACGACGATGGCTATGGCTACGCCTACGTGCCGGACGCCGCCATCACCACGACCCCCTACTGGGACGCGCATAAGGCTTTCTTGGCCCTGCCGGAGGACGTGCAGACCGCGTTCGCCATCCGTATGCTGTTCACGCATCGCCCGGTCGACCGCTATGGTGCCGCCATGTTCCTGCACTACCAGCGCGGCTTCAAGGTGGACTTCGAGGGCAACGGCGCCAACAAGTGGTGAGTCGATAAGTCGGCAATAAGAACCGGCCATTGCATCCGGCTCCATTGCGAACGCAAAAAGGTGTGCGACAACGGCGTCGCACACCTTTTTTATCCCGCCTTACCGGCCGACCAAGTTGATGAGCTCCTGATGCTTGGCATAACGGGAGACGTTGGCGAGCGCGATGTGGATGATCTGCTCGGAGGTCTCCTTCAGATGGTTGCCACCGGCCACATGCGGCGTAATCAGGCAGCGAGGCTCGTCCCACAACAGGCTTTCGGCCGGCAATGGCTCCGGCTCGGTCACGTCCAGTCCCGCACCGCGCAGCTGTCCGGCCGCCAGCGCCGCGCTCAGGGCTTCGGCGTCAATGGCGTCTCCCCTGCCGGCGTTGAGCACGATGGCCGTGGGCTTGAGCTTGGCCAGTCGTGCTGCATCCAGCAGATGATGCGTCTGCGGGGAACGCGGCACGGCCAGCACGATGACGTCGGCCAGCGGCAGCAGCGCGTCCAGACGGTCGAAACCATACATCTTCTCAATGCCCTTCGCGGGCACATCCGCATGACGACGCACACCGAACGTGCGCATGCCCACGGCCTGCGCCAGCACGCCGAAGTGCGAGCCGATGTCCCCGGCACCGATGATCAGCGCGATGCCGCCTTCCGGGCTCAGCACCGAGCCCTCGTCCCGCCAGCGATGGTCCCGCTGGTTCGAGGCGTACCGGTTGAGGTTCTTCATCAGGGCCCACATCATGGAGAACAGGTGCTCGGACACGCTGCGACCGTATGCACCGCTGGCGTTGGTCACCATGGTGCCGCGCGGCAGCACGCCGGGGCGCACGTAGGCGTCCACGCCGGCGCTGAAGGTCTGCAGCCATTCGATGCGCGTGTATTTCGCGGCCTCGGCGGCCGGGAAGTTGCCGATGACGGCGGTGGCCTGCGCCTTAAGTTCCTCGGGAACGTTCGCATGCCATACCATGTCGCCGCGCTGGGACTCATCGCCCACGAATTCCTGCGGCACCCCGCGCGCGGCCTTGGTGAAGGCCTGGCGTTCGGCCTCGTTGAGCGGCAGGCAGTTGACGATCAGCTTATGCGTGTTCTCGATTCCCATGGTTCACCAACCTAGGCGGCAGGGCGGATATTGATGGAGCACGGAAGACCCCATCGGAATCAATCGCCCCGCGGACGATCAGCGAGACCGGCGCGCGCGGATGCGGAACGCGGTGGCCAGGCAACCCCAGCCGATCACGCAGATCACGATCATCGTGGCGAACGTCCATGCGCCGCCCACGGCGGTGGCGTGCGCAAACCGCGGCGTGCCCTCCTCGCCCGCGCCGGCCTGCGCCACGGCGAGAATCGTGGAGAACAGCGCGGTACCGGCCGCGCCGCCGAACTGCAGGCCGGTGTTGAAGATGGCGTTGCCGTCCGGGCGGAACTGGTGAGGCACTTCCGAAAGACCGCTGGTCATCACGTTGGCGTTGCCGATGGCGTAGAGGAAGCCGAAGATGAAGTAGAAGCCGGCCAGCATCACGGGCGTCAGGTGCATCGAGAAGACCAGCATCAGCACCGGGCCCAGAATGGCGATGCCGAGCGGGATGAGAATGGGCTTGACCGCACCGAACTTGTCGTAGAACCAGCCGCCCACGGGCGCGCACACGGCACCGACCAAGGCACCAGGCAGCACCAGCGAGCCGGCCACGAACGCGCTGGCACCGAGCGACAGCTGGGCCACGTTCGTGATCACGTAGCCGTATCCGATGGCCACGAGCGGCAGCAGCGTGTAGGCCAGGGCATGCAGCAACACGGCCGGGTCGCGCAGGATGCCGAGGCGCAGCAACGGCGAGAACGCGCGTTTGGAGCTCACGGCGAACAGCAGCAGCGCCCCCAGGCCAACCATCAGGCTCACCATGGCCACGATGCCGGACTTCATGGCCGCTCCCCCGCTCACGGCAGCGCTGACGGCCACGCCGCCCTGGTTAAGGGCGAGCACCAGGCCAACCAGCGCGATGATGATGGAGCCCAGCTGGATCGGGTCAAGATATGCGGCCTCAGTGGGCGTGCGCTGTTCGATGCAGGCGCATCCGATGACCGCGGCGACGAGCATGAGCGGCACCGCGATGACGAAGATGGCGCGCCACGGCAGCACGCTGGTCACCGCGCCTCCCACGGTGGGGCCGATGGCCGGGGCCACGGTGATCACCAGCGAGCCGACGCCCATGAGTCGGCCGATCTTGGAGCGCGGCGACTGTTCAAGGATGATATTGATCATCAGCGGCGTGGCGATGCCGGAGCCGACGCCCTGGATGATGCGGGCCACGATCATGAGCGGGAAAGCCGTGGCGAAGATCATGATGAGCGAGCCGACGACCCCCAACGCCACGGCCGCAAGGAAGATGGCCTTCAGACGGAAGCGCCGCTTGAGGAACGAGCTGATGGGCATGGTGGCCGCCACGGACAGCAGGTAGATGGTGGTGATCCACTGCACGGTGGCGGTGTCCACGTGGAATTCGCGCATGAGGGCCGGGAAGAGCACGGTCATCACGGTTTCCGTGAGGATGCCGATGAAGGCCAGCGATCCCACGGCCACGATGGCACCGATCAGTCGGGCCGGAATCCTCTCGGAATCCGCGGATCCGATCCCCGCGTTCATGTGTTTCGTCTCTGCTTCAGGCATGATGCTCCCATACGTTCGGTGTCAACAAGCGGAATGTCAGGTTTACCAACCGGCATGATGGTACTACGCGCTCGAACGGCCGATCGTTTTCAGCAACTTTCGACATATGCTTCCGGCTCACTGGCGCGCTGTTCAAAATAGCCACTTCGCAGTCTAGGTCATCGGTGGGATGCCCGCATACGGGGGCCGGCGTGTCCCGCGCCGTCAATCGCGCAGCGCATCACAGCGCATCACAGCGCGCCGCGGTACACCGCAGTACACCTTGCCACGCAATCGGTCCGCATACCCGCAATAAACGCCGAAAGCACTTCGGGGCGCGACCCGGAAACCCAGGCCGCGCCCCAAAGTGCGATGAAAGGAAGAAAAGGAGAGAGAGAAAGGAAATCATGGCGTGCAACCCGTGGCGTACCGTTTCGTTCCGCGGCCGGTCTCGGCAATGAAGACCGGCCGCGTACGGAACCGGAAGGCTGCCCGCCTATTCAGTTATGCATATTCAGTTATCGATATTCAATTATTCTTCAGTTGTTCTTCAGTTATGCCGGTTGTCAATCACGGTCGGCTATTTCTTTTCCCCGACCGCCATCACGGCGCGCTGCAGCACCACGAAGACGAGGATCATGAGGCCGATCACGATGGTGGTCCATTCGGCCGGCACGCCAAGGTCGGTGGTGAGCGGGTCGAGGATGGAGCGGACCAGTGCGCCGAGCACAGAGCCGAGCACGTAGCCGAAGCCACCGGTGATGATCGTGCCGCCGATGACCACGGAGGCCACAGCGTCGAGCTCCCAGCCCACACCCACGGTGTTCTTGGCGGAACCGATGTTCGCGGTGTACACGATGGAGGCCAGGGCGGCCAGCGTGGCGGAGGTCAGGTAGATGATGTACTGCGTGCGCTTGACCGGCAGACCCATGAGCTCAGCGGAGGAGCGGGAGCCGCCGATGGCGTAGATGGTGCGGCCGGTGCGGGTGTGGTGCAGCAGGATGTAGCCGAACACCACCACGAGCAGGGCGATGATCACGCCGACGTTGATGGTCAGATCGTGGGAGATCTTCGGGCGATCGATGATCTTGATCTCGGCGGAGATGATGTTGAAGTTGTTTCCGTCGGGGAAGGTCAGCGAATCGGTGGAGATGATGGAGGCAAGACCACGAGCCAGGAACATCGTCGACAGCGTGGCGATGAACGGCTGCATGTTGAACTCCTCGATCAGCGTGCCGGCGAGCAGGCCGAACACGGCGCCGATGAGCAGCATGATGATCATGACCAAGATGGAGGGGACGCCCGCGTTGGCGAGCTTGAGGCCGATCACTGCGGTGATGGCCACGATGGCGCCCACGGACAGATCGATGCCGCCGGTCAGGATCGGCAGGGTCATGGCCACTGCCAGGATAATCAGGTAGGCGTGGTCGATGAACAGGGAGGAGACGAAGCCCAGACGCAGGTAGGTGCCGAACATCGCCTGACCCATGATGATCATGAGGATGAAGATCACCACGGCCGCGAGGGTCGGAATCATCTGGCGATCGATCTTGAAGCCCTTCTTGGGAGCCTTCACTTTGTTTGCCGTAGCTGTTGTCATGCTGCCACCGCCTTAGCTTGAGCCTTGAGCGCACGCTTACGCTTCATTTCAGCGCCCAGGTTATGAATCTTCGGAGCCTGCATCACGCAGATCACGATCACCACGATGGCGAAGAAGGCCGGGGTGGCCTCGGCGTTGATGCCCAGGGTGATGATGGTCTTGCGGATCATGGCGATAATCACGGCGCCGACAGCGGAGCCGGCGAGAGAGAACTTGCCGCCGAGCAGCGAGGTTCCACCGATAACGACTGCCAGGATGGCGTACATCTCGAGGTCCTGACCGGTCTTGACCACGTCCACGCGCATCACGGATGCGGTGGCGAACAGGCCGGCGATGGCCGCGAGGAAGCCGGAGATGGCGTACACGAGGAAGAGGATCTTCCTCGGCTTGATGCCGGTCATGCGGGAGGCTTCCTGGTTGATGCCCACGGCCTCGATCATCATGCCCATGGCGGTCTTGCGGCACAGCAGGCCGACGAGGATCACGATGACCACGGCGATCACGAAGTTGGCGGGGATGCCGAGGATGAAGCCGTTGGCGAGCCACTTGAGCGGTTCGTTGCCGGCCACGGCGGAGGCGTCCGTGTTCTGGCCGGAGGTGATCACCTTGGCCATACCACGGCCGGCGAGCATCATGATCAGGGTGGTGATGAACGGCTGGAGGCCGAGCAGGGAGACCAGCGCACCGTTGATGCAGCCGATGGCCAGGCCGACGGCGAGGGCGATGAGGATGGAGACCCACACGTTGGTGCCGTTGGACAGGGTCTGCATGGCTGCGGCGCCGGCCACGGCCATCACGGAACCGACCGAAAGGTCGATGCCTGCGGTGGAGATGACCAAGGTCATGCCGGTGGCGATCATCAGGTAGCGGGCGGATTCCTGCAGCATGGTGATCAGCGGACCGGCCAGGCCGCCGGTGTTGTCGTTCCAGCTCAGAGCGAGGAAGTCATGCTGGAAGATGGTGCAGACGATGACCAGGAGGATGAACGCGAGCACCGACCAGGTCAGGTTGTTGCTCAGGAGCTTCTTGACGAGAGCGTTGCCCTCTTCTTTTGCCTTTTCAGCCATCTCATGCCTCCTTTCCGGTGTTCACGTTGGTGTTGGCGATGGTTTCGACGATGGTCGCCTGGGAGACGGTGTCGTCGTTTTCGATTTCTGCGATCTTGTGGCGATCCTTGAGGACCTCGATGTCGTCGGACAGGCGGACCACCTCTTCCAGCTCGGAGGAGATGAAGACCACGCCCATGCCCTTGGCGGCCAAGTCGAGCACGACCTGCTGGATCTCGGCCTTGGCGCCGATATCGATACCACGGGTCGGCTCGTCGAGGATCAGGAGCTCGGGGTGCGTGGCCAGCCAGCGGCCAATCAGCACCTTCTGCTGGTTACCACCGGAGAGGTTCTTGATCGGGCGGTCCGGGTCGGCGGGGCGAACGTTGAGTTCCTTCATGTACTTGTCGACGATCGCGTCCGCTTCCTTCTTCGGGATCGGCTTGAACATGCCGCGGGTCGCCTGCAGGGCGATGAGGATGTTCTGGCGGACGGTCAGGTCGCCGATGATGCCCTCGTCGCGGCGGTTCTCGGTGGAGTACGCGATCTTGTTCTTCAGGGCGGTGTACGGATCGGAGATGTTGACCTGCTTGCCGTTGAGCTCGTAGGTGCCCGAATCCGGCTTGTCGGCGCCGAACAGGAGTCGGCCGAGCTCGGTACGGCCGGAGCCCAGCAGGCCTGCGAAGCCGACGACCTCGCCGGAGTAGATGTCGAGGTCGACCGGGTTGATGGTGCCCTTCTTGCCCAGGCCCTTGACGTCCACGATCGGCTTCTCGCCGGACTTGATCTCGCGGCGGGCCTTCTTGGCGCCGATCTGGGAAAGTTCGGCGGCGGACTTGCCGATCATCATGCCGATGAGCTCGTCACGCGGGGTGTCCTTGGTCATGACCTCCTTGATGAACTTGCCGTTGCGCAGGATGGTCAGACGGTCGGTGATCTCGTAGATCTGATCGAGGAAGTGGGAGACGAAGAGGATGGCCACGCCCGAGTCACGGACCTTGCGCATGATCTTGAACAGATCCTGCACCTCGTTCGCGTCCAGGGAGGAGGTAGGCTCATCGAGGATGAGCACCTTCGCGTTGATGACCATGGCGCGGGCGATGGCCACGAGCTGCTGCATGGCGATGGAGATGGAGCTCAGCGGGGTGTGCGGGTCGATGGCCTCGAGGCCCATCTGGGCCAGGTAGGTCTTGGCGGCCTCGTGGGTCTTCTTCCAGTCGATGCCGAACGGGCCGCGCTTTTCGTGGCCCAGCATCACGTTCTCGCCGACGGAGAGGTTGGTGCACAGGTTCACTTCCTGGTACACGGTGGCGATGCCGGCGTTCTGCGCATCCAGCGTGCCGTTGAACTGCTGCGGCTTGCCATCCACCAGAATGGTGCCGGCGTTGATCTTGTACACACCGGTCAGAGCCTTGATCATGGTGGACTTACCGGCGCCATTCTCACCCATGAGGGCGTGGACTTCGCCCGGGTAGAGGGTCAGATCGACACCGTCCAAAGCCTTGACGCCCGGGAATTCAATCGTGATGCCCTTCATCACGACGATAGGGGTTTTGTCTGTCATGTCTTTGCCTTATCGAGAAGGGGTTTGTTATCGTTTTGTGATATTTGAGCCAGACATGAATGATGGTGTGGAGGAAGCGATTCCTCTCACACCATCACTGCTTGTTCGGTTCAGTTATCGGTTGTGCTGCTGATGGCCTTCAGTGGCGGATCAGTAGGCGCGGGAGCCGTTGTCCAGGGCTTCCTTGGCGCTGGCGGCGTCGAAGGTCTTGGACTCGATCTGGATGTCCTTCTCGACGGTCTTGCCATCGAGGTAGTCCTTGACGGCCTGAGCGGTCTCCTTGCCGAAGATCGGGTTGTACTCGATCACGAAGGAGAGGTCGCCGTCAACCAGGGCCTGCAGGGCGTTCTTCGTACCATCGATGGTGATGATCTTGACCTTGCCCTTGAGGCCGGCGGCGTCAACGGCCTGAGCGGCACCGAGGCCCATCTCGTCGTTCTGGGCGAAGATGAACTGCGGGTTCTCGGACTTGTACTTGTCCAGCAGGCCGGCGGTCACGGTCTTGGCCTCATCAGTGGACCAGTTGGCGGACTGGGACTCGAGAACCTTGATGTTGGAGGCGACCTTGTCGAACCAGCCGGTGCCACGATCCTTCACCACGGACAGGCCTGCGGGGCCTTCCAGGATGAAGCCGTTGGCGCCATCCGGGAAGCTCTTGTTCACGAACTCGGCGGCCTGCTGGCCGGCCCACTCGTTGGACGGGCCGATGTGGGAGACGATGGCCTTCTTGGCCTCGGAGTCCTTGACCTCGACGTTACGATCCACGGTGAAGACCGGGATCTCGGCCTCGGCGGCCTTCTTCAGGGAGTCATCCCAACCGGAATCCTCGGTGGAGGACAGGATGATGGCGTCCACTTCGTCGTTGACGAACTTGTTGAATGCCTGAATCTGCTTCTGCTGATCGTTGTTCTGGGTCGGCGAGTACTGCAGGTCGAAGCCGGCGTCCTTGAACGCGGCCTTGATGTCGTCCTCGTTGGCGGTACGGAAGCCGCCCTCAGGACCGACGGCCACGAAGCCGACGACCTTCTTGCCGGAATCACTGGAACCACCGTCACCGGAATTGCTGGAACCGCAGGCGGCGACGCTCACCAGAGCGGCGGCGGAAGCAACGAGGGCAATGGCCTTCTTCCAATTCTTCATGAATACTCCTCCTCGAGCAGTTTTCCTCTGAGTGATCGTTCACTCACATTGATGGAAGCTTCTTTGATGTTTTCCATCGACAATCTCTAGTATGGTGTGAACGCTCCCAATGTTCAATCGTGAGCGATAACAGTTTGGTAACAGCTCTATAACGGTTTGATAACAGTAGTCCGAAACCGCGCCAATCCGCCGTTTTACGGGGTTCGGGCGGGCCATAATAGTGTGTGGTTGCGCGGTGGCATCTGCCGTCCGGGCACCGGGCGACGAAGTTGCCGCGAATAGATAACAAACCACCGAACATCGGTTTATGTAAGAAAGGTGAGCTATGGATACCGTGTTTCTCATCATCAAGCAGGTGGAGGGCGTCAAGCACCTGGCCGGCGTGGCCGCCACGATCGGCGATGCGGCCAAGCTGCTGGCCAAGTGGGAGCCCGAGTGCCCGGACAACTTCAACTTCCTGGGCACCAAGGAGGAATATGGCGTGACCCGCCACCTGTTCAACATCCCGTTCAACATGGAATACCTCATCTACGAGGTCCCGATGAACTCCGAAGTGCCGGCCGAGCTCTTCAAGAAGGAATACGGCGGCATCTGATCCGGCCTTCCGTTCGCCGTTTTCGGGGCCGGTGCCCGGCGGTTCCCTTTTGGACCGCCCGTGCACCGGCCCTTTCGCGTATTTGTAGGCCGACGCACGAGGAACTCAGTTCGGAAATCCGCATCGGCCGATATCGCATTCATCCAACCCCATAGCATGAATCGCCCCCTAGCGGTCGTTTGAGTCTAGAAGCGAGTCCCTTCTGTATTGAAAAGACCGTCAAACAGGCGATTTGCGGTCGTTTGAGTACAGTAATGAGTCCCTTCTGTACTGGAACGACCGCGAATCCCTCCCCCAGCGTCCTTTTCAGTACAGAAAAGCCCGTTCCTGGATTCAAATGACCGCGAAATGCCTTCCCAGAGGTCCTTTGAGTCCAGAAACACATGACTCCTGTACTCAAAGGGCCACACCCCCTCATCATCGGCCCTTCGAGTATGGAAAATCCCCTCCCCATACCCAAACGACCGCAGATCCGTCTCTCGGCATCCCTTTCAGTGCAAAAGCACCCGTTTCCCGGATCCGAACGACCGCGAAACATCTCAAGCGAAGATCCCGCGAAACGCATCATGACGCCATCCGGCCATCAATCAACCACCATACGGACGGCATGCGGGACAAGACCGCCATATTCACCAAAAAGCCGAGTTATCCCACACCCGTGCGGGACGACACGGCCATATACAACCAAAACGCCACATCGTCCCACACCAGACGCACACGCAATCCCCGGAAACAAGCCATTCCCGAGCACACCCGCCGGCACAGCCCGAACGCCGGTGTGGGACGACACGGTCAAAACCCAAACAACCGCCGCATCATCCCACACAAGAACCTACTCCGACTCCTTATAAAAGGGCACCTCACTCCTCGACTCCCCTTGAAGGGCAACGCCAGTCTGTCTCCTCGGCTCCCTTCCGCTCCTCTTCAGTTCCCCCTGCCAGGGCATTGCCCGCCACCTCTCCTCGGCTCCCCTTGTCAGGGGAGCTGTCAGCCACAGGCTGACTGAGGGGTAGTTCAAGGAACCATTCCAACAAGAAAAGGGCCTCCGCCAGCCGGGAATCAACCCCAGCCAGCAAAGACCCTCAACTACCTAGACGCAACCCGTCAGGAATGCCGTCCACGCATGCGACGCCGACGCCAATCCACGATCACGCCCATCAACGCCGCACCAGCGGCAACCACACCCATGGCCACCACCGACACACCAGTCGGAGGCAACCCAGGCGTAGGCGGCGTGGTCGGAGGAGTAGTCGGAGGCACATCCGGCGGAGTCACCGGCTTATCCACCACCTGCCCATTCGCAGGCAGACCGGACACGCTGCCGTCCTCATCGATGGTGACGGTGAACGAATCCACCTTCTGGTACCCGTCGGGAGCCTTCGACTCCACGACCGTGTACCTGCCAGGCTCCACCGCAGAGAACACGACCTTGCCATCCGCACCGGAGATCACGGTCGCCACCACGTTCCCGCTCGCGTCAATCAGCTGGAACGTCGCACCGGCAAGAGGCTTACCCTTCGTATTCACCTTGGTGAACCCGAACGGATACTTCGGCTTCTTCGGCGGTGTCGTAGGCTTGTCCACGACCTGGCCACCCGCAGGCAGGCCGGTCACATTGCCCTGGTCATCGATGGTGACGGTGAACGAGGCGACCTTGTCATACCCCTCCGGGGCAACGGTCTCCACGACCGTATACGAACCCGGAGCCACAGCAGAGAACGACACCTTGCCGTCCGCACCCGAGGTCACCGTGGCGACCACGTTCCCGATTGCATCCACCAGCTGGAACGTGGCGCCCGCAAGCGGCTGGCCATCCGTGTTCACCTTGGTGAACCCGAACGGATACTCCGGATTCTCCGGCGGCGGAGGAGTCGTCGGCTTATCCACGACCTTGCCGCCCTCAGGCAGACCAGTCACAACGCCATCCTGCCCGATGGTGACTGTGAAGTCCGCGACCTTGTCATATCCGTCAGGAGCCTTCGACTCCACGACCGTATAGGTTCCCGGAGCGACCTGACCGAACGAAACCTTGCCGTCCGCCGTGGACGTGGCAGTGGCGACCACGTTGCCATTCGCGTCCAACAGCTGGAACGTAGCACCGGCCAACGCCTTGCCGCTCTCATCCACCTTCGTGAACCCGAACGGATACTTAGGATTCTCCGGCGGCGGAGGCGTCGTGGGCTTGTTACCAACCATCAAATCACACTGACCGTCAGGAGTACCGATCTTGCACGACACCAGCCCGCCCAGATTCGAGAACGTGACCTTACCCTTGTCACCGATCGTGACCGTGAACGACGGGGCTGGGGACGGCAACTCATACCCGCTCGGGGCCTTCGTCTCCGTGACCGTATACGAGCCCGGCTTCAACCCAGTGAACGAGACTTCGCCATCCACGGCAGCGGCCGTGCCGACCGTAGTGCCGTCCTTGCTCTTCAGCGTGAACTCGCCACCAGACAGACCGTCACCGGTATCCGCATCCACCTTCGCGAACGAGAACCCATACGTGTCCGGAGGAGTCTTCTCATCCACGACCCTGTTGCCCGTCGGCAGGCTGGTTGCGACGTTGCCGTTCTCATCGACCGTGACCGTGTACGGGCCAGCGGCCTGATAGCCGCCCGGGACCCCGGTCTCGACCAACGTGTATGAGCCCGGCCTCAAACCGGAGAACGACACTACACCGTCCGCGTTCGACTTCACCGGGCCCGCGACCACGGTCCCATCCCGGTACAAGGTGAACCCGGCACCCTGCAGGGCATGACCGTCACCATCCACCTTCGTGAACGAGAACGAACCGGTCTTCGGCGTCTCGGACGGCGTGTTCGTAATCGTCACATCTCCGCCCTCGATGCTCGCGGGCGACACCGCGGACGTGTACGTCTTACCGTTCGACACATTCACCTTGGTCTCGACGACGCGATACCGGACGGTCTTGCCATCCACGGTCGTCGGCAGCTTGTCCCACGTATGGGTCCAATTGTTGTCTGCGTTCAACGTGACCGGATTATCATCACGCTGGACCTTGGCCCAATCCTTGCCATTCGTAGATCGCTCCAACGTGGCCTCAGCCGAATCACCGTCATGGTTGGCGTTGCCGTCGGCCCATTTCTTGGTCACCGTCACCGAAGTCTCCGTCGGCGTGGGCGTATCGGGCTTCTTGTTCTCCACCGTAATCGTCCAGTTATTGTCCTTCGTGCCCTGCGTGATCGTCGGCGTATAGCCCGACGGGCCACCAGACTCCGTCACCGTGTACACGATGGTCTTGTCATCCGTAGTGGTCTTCGGCAAATCCTTCCACGAACCGGACCAATTGTTGTCCTTGTTCAACGTGATTGAATCCCGGTCCTGCACGTTCGTGGTCTGGCCGTCCACGACCTGCTGGAGCGTCACCGTCACCGAATCGTTATCATGCGTATCGGTAGCACCATCCGACCAGGTCTTCTTCACCGACACCTCGGTAAGCTCAGGCTTCTTCTTGGTGTTGGTAATCGTCACCGACCAGTTGCCGTCGGAGTCCTCGGACGTGCCGACAGCGGACGTATAGCCATCCGGAACCTTGGTTTCGACCACACGGTACTTGATGGATTTGCCGTTGTCCGTCTTGGGAAGACCATCCCAAGAAGCGGACCACTGGTTGTCGTTGCTCAGCGTGGCGGTCTTGTCCTTGACATCCGACCAATCCGAATCGGACGGATTCTCGGCGGTGGCGCTCTGCAGCTTGACATCAACGGACGGCAAACCATCCGTATTCGTGATGTCGCTGTTGTCGGAGCCCTTCCAGACCTTCGTCACCGTCACCTTCGTGGTCTCCGGCTTCTTCTCCTCGTTCGTAAAGGAAATACCGGAGTCTTTGGCCGAAACTGTGACGGAACCCGACTTCTCGCCACTGGTCGCGGAACCCTTCGACTGGCCATCGACGAACACCTCGACCTTCAGACCGGCGGGAGTGCCCTTATCGGCATCGGCAACAACCTTGGAAACATCCAAACGCACCGGAACCGTCTTCGTGTCGTAATCGATAGTCGAATCCGTGCCCTGTTGCTCGCTGGCGGTGAAGTTAAACGACGCGACATCATTCGTCTTCGCGGCATTCTCGTAGATGTCCGACGTAATCTGCGGCAGATTCCACGTGGCAGTCTTCGTCGTCGAGTTGACCATGGCGGTCAATGCATCCTTGGACAGGATTCTCGCATTGTCATCCGTCGGTGTCAGATCGAAGTTGAACGACTTGCCAGCCGGAATATCCGTCTCAGTGCCACTAGCCTTCTGATAGTGCTTCGTGGCCTGCAGACTCACATCCACCGGCTGAAGCTTCTTCTTGTTCGTGATGGTTGCGTCAATATGGTCGGCGGCCTGGGGCGCGTAATAGACCTTCGTGCTGCCAGTCACTTCGATCAGCGCGTTGTCGGCGGTCAAACCGTACAGAGGTTCACCATTCTGATCTTCGGAATAGATCAGGTTGTTCACATACGATTTGGCGTCGTTCAATGAAGCATTCGTCAGCACCGTCTGCGTATTGCCCTTAACCGACGTAATCTTCACTGACACATTGTCGTCTGTGGAGTTAAGCGGGGTCAGCTCCGTGCCGTCTGCTTTCGAAACCTTAGCTTCTACAAAGTTGACATAGTCACCGTTGTTTTTGATGTAGACACCGTTATCCAGGCTTTCCATACTGGAACCTGAATCCAGGCGCATATTGCCTTCGCCGGAGCCCCATGCCATGTCCAGATTGGTGGCTCGCTTAAAACCGGCGGTGGCATTCACATGATCACCGAAGGCCTTAATACTGCTACCTTCACCACCGCAAACGATTACAGCAGATGAACTGGATACGTCCTGATTCCCACACTGAGCTTTTGACTCAGCATCGGCAGTTACCGTGACCTTCTGCGGCGTGGCATCCGGCTCATAACCCTCCGGAGCCGAAGTCTCGGTGATGACGTACTCGCCCGGCTCAAGATATGGGACATCTACGAGACCGTCCTTGTCCGAAGTCAGCACGCCAACAAGTTCCCACTCAGGATCACCATTCGCATCCAACTGGACTTGACCATTCTCAACCTTTGCTTTCTGCGCAGGTTGACCATCCTTTGTGAGGCTGAATTTCGCACCGGGAAGAGGATTACCTTGTTCGTCTACTTTTTTGAATCGCAAATCAGAAAGAATTAGATTCTTTCCTAAGACCTGCACCTGATTGAAATAATTGGCATCTACTTGGTATGTGTAATTAGGAGAGTTTCTCTGTAGAGCGACATCCGCGTAGTAATTATAAAGCGAACCAAAAGAGTAAGTTACCAAATACTCCGCATTAGACCCCTCTGCAGGAATCTGAAATGTGATTTCATTACCGCTGGCCGATATTGCATCACTCGTATCAGAAGCTGCGTTTACAGCGGAATTAGTGACCCGCTTAATCTCGCTGTTCGGTAGAATATCACCCACCATTCCGTCTCCCGGCAGAGGATATGGACCATCTACTGAATCCGCCTCAGCAAGTTTTGCAAGATTCACAGCCGCTTTGCGTCCCACCAACTGCGTATCAACCACAATTGTCGTACCATTTGCGTTTGGCTTACGAACGATATTTGCAATCAGTCGCTGATAATCGGCACTAGGAAATGTGATAAGACCATTACCCATTGCTCTTGGCAAGTTCAAAGCGTAAGGTCTTGCAGGAAGCACGGTAAGACCTTCAGGAAATACACCATCTGATGCACCATCAATCGACACACTCGGGCCCATGGGATCATTATCAGTGACATGGTCTATATCCACTGGCTTATAGGCATCTTCTATGAAATCAAGACCTTTATGGTTTCCGGTATTTTTAATTACCAGTCGCCCAGTATTACGCAATAAACCAATCCCAGTCAATACAGCGTTATCTTCTAACGGAGCTGTAATAGTAATAATTGTTGGATCAGTCCCAGCACTGTTAAGACCAAAATATCTAACTACGCCAGCTGCATCATGAGTGGCTTCCCCATTGTCATATTTACTGGCATCTGTGTAATCTTGCCCGGATGTGCAGATTGCGTCGTAGACGGCATCGGCGAACACCTTGGAACCCGTGAAGTTCTCGTCGATGTACTGGCGAACCTCGGGCCAAGTCACCGACGTGCCGTCCTCCTTGACCGGCAGGGTCGTGGCCGAACAATCCGCATCACCATCCGCCGCGTATGCGGTGTTCGACGGCAACGCCATCGCCAGCAGGGTCGCCATGGCAAGCAGCAAGCCCAATACGGCACGGCATGCGTGAGGCAATCCCCTTCTTCGTGTTTCCACCCTGTTCATGGGGTCCACTCCTTCTCAACTACCAGTACGGCCCCGATTGAGAAGCGGGCATACTCCAGTTCCCACCCCATCGGGGGACCATCACCAAGCCACACCCACGCCACCGAAAGAACCACTCGCCACTCCCCGTGCGACCCCGCACGAGAAAAACGGCCCGATAGCGGGCATGACCCCATGTGATCTAAGGCAACGAATACCCCCCCCAAAGACTTTGAAGGGGTCGGATAGTGGGCATCGTGTCGCGGAATGGGAATGGAGGACGGGAGATGGGATGGAGAAGAGACGGCAATCCAACCGTGGCGCTCCCCTCAGTCGCCTCCGGCGACAGCTCCCCTCAGAGAGGGGAGCCAGAAGACACTTCAGTCGCCTCCGGCGACAGCTCATCCTGCAACTAAGGACGAACTCCGTTCGCGTTCTGTTGGCTCGACTGCCGTCTCGCACGTTGCCTACAAACAGCTCTGCTGTTGGCTTCACGGCAACGTCCTCAGAGAGGGGAGCCAGAAAAACCGGCTATGTTACGCAGAGACTTCGCCGACCGCTTTGCCTACGAGAGGTCCATCAGAACGTCTGCTCAACAGCTCAACCTTCAATGGCTCCAAAACAGAGCATGGTAATCTGGAACAACGCAGTTGCTACGCATGGGGGCGTCGTCATATTCATATTCCTATTACCGGCGGTAGCGGCGCCGGAACCGTGCTCCTAGGTTGTTACTGGTCGAAAAGGCTGACGAAAGTAGACCAGTCGGCAGAGTATGCCGAAACCAGATCATGCCCAGTCACCGAAGCTTGTTTCCATCGACCGGGAATAAGCCCCCAGCGTTAGGACGATCAATATGCCAGATATACCTTTTCCAGCAGCATCAACTATCATGCAAGTAAGGAATTCATTACTCAAGGAGTCCATTATGAGCATGGTAATGAACATGGCGAAAGTCACTGCCAAAGGACAAATCACCATTCCGGCCGACGTACGGGAAGCCATCGGCATCCGAGAAGGCGACAAAGTCCTGTTCGTGCGAATGGATGACGGCTCCATCTCACTTCGCAACTCCAGCCTTGAAGCTCTGCAACGTGCGCAGCGGTCATTCTCCGGAGCGGCAACCGAAGCCGGACTACAAGATGAGGACGATTTGACCGCTCTCATCAAGCAGGTTCGCAGCGAACGCGCCAAACAAGGCAGTGGCCCATGCGAGTAATGATTGACACCAATGTCCTACTCTCGGCAGTCATCTTTCAATCATCCAACGCCGTCGACGTACTCACCGGCACAATCCAGGGACCTCACGAATTACTGCTTTCCACATTCACCATTGAAGAAGCGAGAGCGGTCGTATCCCGAAAATGGCCGAGCCGTGTCGACGCACTGGAACAGTATATGTTGCAGCTGAGTTTCGAAACCGTTGTGACTCCGTTGATTCCCCATCCAGGATTATTCGAAATACGTGATCCGAATGATTACCCGGTACTGTACTCGGCAATCATCGGGGCCGCGGACGTATTCGTGACCGGAGATAAGGACTTCACCGACGTTGATATCGAGACGCCTCTTATCATGACCCCGGCCGAATTCGTAAGATTCGTTCTGCATTAGGCAACACCCGGTTTGGCGGGAATGCACCTCACTCAATGCAAGGCGCATTCCCGCCAAATCCCAGACAAACGCACTGCTCCCACCTACTCCACCTACTCCACCTACTGCGCGCCGAGGGCGGTGACCTGGCTGTCGGCGATGGACCAGGAGCCGTCGAGGGAGCCGGAGACCGAGCGGACCGTGCCCTGCGTGTCGAGCACGGCGAGGCGGCGGTAGAGGCTGATCTGGCCGGAGGCCATGGCGGCCACGGTCACGTCGGGCAGGCGCTGCACCTGCGCCGGGCCGGGCGCCACCTGACGGTACGCCTCCTGACGGTTGTCATCGTCCTGAGGCAGCGTGGCATACACCAGGTTGAGATCGTTGTAGAACGTGAGCATGCCGACGTTGCGGGTGAGGCTCACCGTGGTGACGCCCTTGCCCAGGCCATCCACCGTATTGCTCCCGTCGCGGGACACGCCGGTCATCTCCACGCCGTTGAATCCCTCGCCCACCACGGCCAATGCCAGTCGCGCGCCTTCCGGCGAGACGGCGACCGCCATGATGCGATCCGTGTTGCCGAGCCATTCGGGCTGCAGCTTGGTCTCCTTGCGTTCATGGGAGACGTACAGCGCGCGCCCGTCCTCGTCGACCGCCCAGATCTCGCCGCCCAGGCCGGCCGTGATGGCCTTCATCGGGATGCCGTCGAACATGGCGCCGCAAGTCGTTCCGTCCGATTCGAGGCATTCCACCACGCCGTCCGCACGCAGTACCGCGCCGCCGGAGGATGAGAACACGAATCCCTTGGCGTCGTCGTAGCCCGGCACATCGCCCATGCGCAGCGGGCTGGAGCTCGCCAGCGAGACCACATGCCCGCCGGTCAACGTGTAGACGCCAACATTGGGCTGGTCGGTGCCAAGCTTCACATCGGAGTCGGCATCGGAATAGTCCACGCCGTCACCGGTGACCTTCAGCGTGTATCCGGTGTTGCCATCCCCCAGTGTCAAACGAATGCGGTGCACAAGCAGCGCTCGTTCCTCACTGGTGAGCATGGTGACGCCGCTGGTGAGCTCCACCGTGACCGCACTGTCCTTCAGGGGCACCGAGTCCACGGCCAGCGAGATGGCGCCGAGTTCGGCCTCATGCACCGTGCCGGACAGCCAGCCGGGCACGTCGCCCAGCACCTCATTGACCGCCTGCGTACGCCAGTTGCGCCAGCCGAGCCACCTGACGTCCGGCACGAGCTGCTTGCCGGATTTAGCCACCTGATACACGGATACCTGACGGAACACCTGCTCGAAGTCCGCGCTGGAGATCACCACGCCGTCCTCCAGCGAGGAGATGCGCCACTGCCCCTTCGTTTTGATGAGCGTGTACGAGATCGTGCGGGTCTTGGTGCTGTCCGCGGGCCGGTAGACGCCGTGCGAGTCAAGCAGGCCGATCGCCTGCAGCCGGACCTCCACGATCAGCGAGCTTTCCGCCCCTTGCGGCGCGCTCATCGTGTTGGCGCGGCGGCGGAATTCCGGGGTTCCGCCGTACACCACGGCCGAGGAGTCACCGTTCCAGCCGGACGAGGCGGCGGAGGTCAGAAATTCGCGGGCCACACGGTAGCCGTCGGACTGCACGCCGGCCGGCATGGCGTCGTAGAAGCCCTTGACGATGGTTTCCGGCTGGGCGTCCTCTGACGGCCCCTCCGGGTTGGTGTACACGCGGCGGGTCTGCTGCTCGGCGGGCGCCAACGTCTGCACCGCGCCTTTGGTTGGCAATCCGAGCGGTCCTGTGGAGCAGGCGGTCAGCGCAAGCCCGCAAACCGCGGCCATGACGGCGGCGGCAAGCCTGCGTACGGCATCGCGATTATTCCCCATCGTCGCTCCTTGCGGTCAGTTCCTCGACGTCCCTGCGTATTTCCAGCGGTTCGGTGGCGCCGGCGGCATGGCTCTGCGCCACGCCGAACCCGCCGACCACGCGCAGCACGTCCGGCCTCGCGGACGCGAAATCGACCGGCAGATCGGCGTCCGCGACATGCCCGGCATCGGGGTCGCGAGGCAGCACCACCAGAAACCAGGTACCCTCCCCCAGTTCGGAGCGCACGCGGATGTCGCCCTGATGCAGCAGCGCATCGGTCATCGCGATGGACAGGCCCAGGCCCGTGCCACCGGTGACGCGCGAGCGCGAGGGATCGCCGCGCCAGAACCGGTCGAACACGTGCGCGACCTTGTCCTTCTCGATGCCCACGCCGTAGTCTCGCACGCTGATGACCACGGCCTTGCGGTTGGCGGCGACGCGCACCTCCACCGGACGGTCCTCGGCGAAGTCCACGGCGTTGGCCAGGAGGTTGCGCACGATGCGGATCACGCGCCGCGAGTCGATGCGGGCCAGCACCTGCACGTTCGGCAGGTAGACGTGCAGCGGCACCTGCTTGGCCTGGGCGATGCCGGTCACCTGGTCCACGGCGGTCTCGATCGGCTCGCGCACGTCGGTCTCCACAAGATCGAGCGCGGCGTAGCCGGCGTCGTATCGGGAGATTTCGAGCAAGTCGGCGAGCAGGTCCTGGAACCGGTTGATCTGTCCCGACAGCAGTTCCACCGTGCGGCGCGCGGACGGATCGAACTCGTCCTTCTTCATCTCCAGCAGGTCGGAGGCCATGCGCATGGTGGTCACCGGGGTGCGCAGCTCGTGGCTCACGTCCGAGACGAAGCGTTTCTGCGAGACGCTGGCCTCCTCCAGCTCGTCGATCTTCTGGTTGAGCGAGTCGGCCATGGCGTTGAACGACCGCTGCAGCACGCCGATCTCGTCCTTGCGGTTCACGTCCACGCGCGTGTCCAGATCGCCGGACGCCAGTGTCTCGGCGGCGGAGGCCACGTATTCGATGGGTCGCACGATGCCACGGATCACCATCCACATCACCACGCCCACCGCGATGGCCAGCAGCGCGCAGATGGCGAGCAGGTTGAGCTGGATCTGCATGAGCGATTGTTCCTGCAGCGTGTACGAATAGATGGCGAAGAACTCCAGGTTGCCGGCCACGCCGAATTCCAGCGTGGTGCCCAGGGCCGCGCCAGGCGTGCCTGAGCCGGGCAGGCCGCCGCCCGATTCCATGGGCAGGTTCACCGGCTGGTAGAAGATGTTGTCGTCCACGTCGGAGGCCACGGCGGAGCGCAGGTCGTCCGAAATCAGCGATTCGTAGCTGGGCTCGGTGGAGACGGGGATGATGGAGCGCGGCGAGGACGTGTCCCGGCTCCACAGGTAGACGCCCACCAGATTCGAGGAACCGTCCGACTGGAGTGTGGAGGCCAGGTCGTTGACGAGCTGCTGGATCTGCACGGTGGCGGAGACGTCCGCCGCGTCCAGGCTGGTCTGCGCCTGCTGGACCATGTTCGAATAGTCCGCGCGCGATTGCGACGTGATCTGCGTGAGCAGCGAAGCGCGCACCGAGACCATCGAGACCATCGAGAACACGATGGCCACCGCCAGCGTGAGAATCACGGTGAGCGCCACCGTACGGGCCTGCAGGGAACGGCGGACCTCGGCGCGGCCGTGGCGCAGCAGCCGTTTGAAACTGAAGCTGCGGCGCAGTTTCGGCACGTTCATCAGCCCTCGGGGGTCACGAACTTGTATCCGATGCCACGCACGGTCTGGATGATCTGCGGGTTCTCCGGGTCGTCCTCCACCTTGGCGCGCAGGCGCTGCACATGCACGTTGACCAGGCGCGTGTCCCCGGAGTTCTCGTAGCCCCACACGTTCTTGAGCAGAGCGGAGCGGCTGATGGCCTCGCTCGCGGCGGCCGCGAGCACGAACAGCAGCTCGAACTCCATCGGGGTGAGGTTGAGATCCTTGCCGTCCTTGGTGGCGGTGTGCTCCAAACGGTCGATGACGATGCTGCCGCGTTCCACGTGGTTCACGGGTTCGGCGGGCGTGCCGTTCGCCCCCGCTCCGCCTGCGGCTCCGGCGTTCTCCGCGGCCGGACGCGCGATGCGGAACCGGGCGCGGATGCGGGCCAGCAGTTCGGCCACCTTGAAGGGCTTGGGCACGTAGTCGTCCGCTCCGGCTTCAAGGCCGGCCACCACGTCCAGCGTGTCCGATTTCGCGGTGAGCATGATGATCGGCACGTTGGAGGTCTGACGGATGCGACGGGCCACCTCGGTGCCGTCGAGACCGGGAAGCATCACGTCCAGCAGGATCAGGTCGGGCTGGACGGTGGGGAACATCTCCACGGCCCGCAACCCGTCCATGCAGGTCACGGTCTGGAAGCCCTCGTTCTCCAGCACCAGGGACAGCATCTCGCCGATGGCCTGATCGTCGTCCACAATGAAAATGGTCGCCATTGCCCGCCTTTCATCGAATGTCCGCCCGCCCGCTTGCACCACCTGCGCGCGAAAACCGCTTTTCCTGAATCACAGAACGTTGTGAGCGTTCTCACTTACGTTCTTTACCACTTCGTTATATTACTCCCCTTCCCGCTTTGGCCCGGTTCCCGACTGAGCTCCCGACTGAACTCTCGCCTGTGTTCCCTGCTGGCTTTCGCTGTGCAGGATGGGCCGGATGCGGGCCAGTCGCTGGCTTACCTCGTGTTCGTAGCCGCGATCGTTGGGATGGTAGTATTCGGTGCCGCGCAGCATCTCCGGCATGTATTCCTGCGGGGCCACGGCGCCGGGCCAGTCGTGCGCGTACCGGTACCCCTCGTGATTGCCCCACTGCTTCATGAGTTTGGTGGGCGCGTTCCGCAGATATAGCGGCACCGCGCCGATCTTGCCGGCGTCCACGTCCGCGAGCGCGGCGTTGATGGCGTTGTAGCTGGCGTTCGATTTGGGGGCCGTCGCCACGGCGATGGTGGCCTCAGCCAGGATGATGCGCGCCTCGGGCATGCCGATCATGGCCACGGCCTGTGCGGCGGCCACCGTGACCTGCAGGATCTGCGGGGCGGCCAGTCCTACTTCCTCTGCGGCGGCGATCATGATGCGTCGGGCGATGAAGCGCGGATCCTCGCCGGCCTTGAGCATGCGGGCCAGGTAGTGGATGGCGGCGTCCGGGTCGGAGCCGCGCATCGATTTGATGAATGCGGAGATCACGTCGTAATGGTCGTCGCCGTCCTTGTCGTAGCGCACGGTGGCGGTGTCCATGACCTTGGAGACGACTTCGGGGGTGATGATGGGCCGGCGTGCGCCCTTCTTGCGGGCTTCGTCGCCGGTGACGGCACCCGCAGCGGCCTCCAGGATGGTCAGGGATTTGCGCGCGTCCCCACCGGCCATGCGCACGATGTCCGCCACGGCCTCGTCCGTGGCCTTGACCTCGCCCTTGAGCCCGCGTTCGCTGGTCAGGGCGCGATTGACGAGCTCGGTGAGCTCGTCCGGTTCCAGCGATTCGAGCTTGACCACCACCGAACGGGAGAGCAGCGGCTTGATGACCGAGAAGCTCGGGTTCTCGGTGGTCGCGCCGATGAAGGTCACGTCCCGGTTCTCCACGGCAGGCAGGAGCGCGTCCTGTTGGGATTTGGAGAAGCGGTGCACCTCGTCGATGAACAGCACGGTCTCCTGCCCGGAGGCCACGAGCCGCTCATGGGCGCGGGAGAGCACGTCGCGCACGTCCTTGACACCGGAGGTCACGGCGGACAGTTCCTCGAACACGCGGCCCGACTGGCCGGCCACGATGGTGGCAAGCGTGGTCTTGCCCACGCCGGGAGGACCGAAGAGGATCACCGAGCTCGGGGCTGTCAGGCTCCCCCGGCTGGCCGGGTTGGCGAGCCGGCGCAGCGGCGAGCCTTCGCCGAGGACGTGTTTCTGGCCGATCACCTCGTCCAGCATGCGCGGCCGCATGCGCACGGCGAGCGGCCGGGTCATGCTCTCCGGCGCGTCCGTGGCCCCAAACAGATCGTTCTCAGTCATGGTTTTACTATACCGCATGAGTCGAACATCCGTTCGAGCATTGCATCGGCCTGCGGCCGATTGTTTTCCTCGCAGGCTTCGCCTGCTCTTCTTCTCTCCCCCACCCGCTTCGCGGGAGCTCCCTCGTCAGAGGGGGCCGAGGCTTTTCACATGTAGTTCCTCGGCTCCCTCTGACGAGGGAGCTGGACGCCGCAGGCGGACTGAGGGAGAGAAGAGAAGCAGGCGCAGCCTGCGGAAAACCAGCATCGGCCGCAGGCCGATTCCACTACTTCAGTTTCCCACCTTGTAGTCGAAGAACACCACCTCGCCGCTCTCCTGCGTGGCGTCCAAATCCACCACGCCCTCGATGGCCCAGTCGTGGTCGCCGTCGGAGTCGTCGATGATCTGGCGGACCTTCCACGTGTGCTCGTCGCGCTCGTGGGAGTCGTCCAGCATGAACAGCTTGGGCGAGCGCGCGGCCGCGTCGATGCCCACGTATTCATGCTCGTCGTAGTAGTCGTCGAGCGCGTCCTCCCATTCGTGCACGCCGTAGCCCCAGTCCTTGTCGAGAGCGCCGAGCGCATCGGGGTCGTCCAGGTCCATGAGCTGCACGCGGCGGAACAGGGCGTTGCGGACCAGCACGGTGAGGCCTCGACGGTCCTCGACCACCTCGTCGCGGCGGCCGGGCGCGGCGAGCGAGGCCGCGGCCTCGGAGGCGTCGGACGAATCGGCGCCGGCGTTCTCCCATTCGTCCACCAGCGAGGAGTCGATGGAGCGCACGAGCACGCGCAGCCAGGCGATGATGTCCTTCAGCTGCTCGTCGCGCTTCTCGGGCGGCACGGTGCGGGCCAGCGTGCGGTAGGCGTCCGAGAGGTAGCGCAGCAGCGTGCCTTCGGAGCGGGCGATGTTGTACCGGGCGATGTACCCGGTGAAGTCGGAGGCGGTCTCCACCATGTCGCGCACCACGGATTTGGGGCTCAGGAAGTAGTCGTTGGCCCACGGCACGTCGTGGCGGTACTGGTCGAACGCCGCTTCGAGCATGTCCTCCAGGGGCTTCGGGTAGGTGATCTCCTGGAGCTTGTCCATGCGCTCGTCGTAGTCGAGGCCATCCGCCTTCATGTCGGCGAGCGCCTTATCGCGGGCGGCGCGTTCCTGGGCGCGCAGCACCTGCTTGGGGTCCTCCAGCGTGGCCTCGGCCATGGAGATCACGTCGAGCGCGTACGTGGGAGACTCGGGGTCGAGCAGTTCGAGCGCGGCCAGCAGGAACGGGCTGAGCGGCTGGTCGAGTGCGAAGTCGTCCGGCATGTCGAGCGTCATGTAGTAGTTCTTGCCGCCGTCGGCGCGGTCCTCGGTCTCGATGACCTCCGTGTCAAACAGGGTCTGGAAGATCTCGTCGGCGCGCTGGTGCAGGTGTTCCTTCTGGTCCGGGGTCTGGGCGGAGTCGTCGATGAGGTCGTCGATGCGGCGTCGGGCGTCGCCGCCCTGCTCCACCTCGTTGAGCACCATCGAATGCGTGATCTTGAGGTGCGGCACCAGGGTTTCCGGGTCGGCGTCGATGAGCTTGTCGAACGTGTTCTCGTTCCACGTCACGAAGCCTTCGGGCGCCTTCTTGCGCTTGACCTTCTTGAGTTTCTTCGGGTCTCCCCCGGCCTTGGCGATGGCCTTCTGATTCTCGATCTCGTATTCGGGGGCCTCGGCGATCACCAGGCCCTCGGTGTCGAAGCCCATGCGGCCGGCGCGGCCGGCGATCTGATGGAACTCGCGGGCCCTCAGGCGCCGCATCTTGGTGCCGTCGAACTTGGTCAGGGCGGTCAGAACCACCGAATGGATCGGCACGTTGATGCCCACGCCGAGCGTGTCCGTGCCGCAGATCACCGGCAAGAGGCCCTGCTGGGCGAGCTGTTCGACCAGTCGACGGTAGCGCGGCAGCATGCCGGCGTGGTGGATGCCGACTCCCGTACGCAGCAGTCGCTGCAGGATCTTGCCGAACGCGGTGGTGAATTTCACGCCCTTGATGGCCTCGGCGATGGCCGTGCGCTGCTCCTTGCTCGACACGCCGGTGGAGGCGAGCGCCTGCGCGGTCTCCAGCGCGGCGTCCTGCGAGAAGTGGACCACGTAGATGGGGGTCTCGCCGTTGCGGAAGGCGAGTTCCACGGTCTTCTCCAACGGGTCGAGCGTGTATTCGTAGCTCAGCGGCACCGGTCGGGGCGCGTCGGCGATCACGTCCACGTCCGGGGTGTCGTTGAGGTCGGCGAGCTTGTCCGCGATGGCGTCCACGTTGCCGAGCGTGGCACTCATGAGGAGGAACTGGGTCTGCGGGAGGGTCAGCAGCGGCACCTGCCATGCCCATCCGCGTTCCGGGTCGCCGTAGTAGTGGAATTCGTCCATGGCCACGAGGCCCACGTCCGCGTGAACGCCCTCGCGCAGGGCCTGGTTGGCGAGGATCTCGGCGGTGCAGCAGATGATGGGCGCGTCCGCGTTGATGTGGCTGTCGCCGGTGATCATGCCCACGTTGTCACGGCCGAACACCTCCACGAGGTCGAAGAACTTCTCGGAGACGAGCGCCTTGATGGGGGCCGTGTAGTAGGAGCGACGGCCGGTGCACAGGGCGGCGAAGTGCATGCCGAGCGCCACCAGCGACTTGCCGGAGCCGGTGGGCGTGTTGAGGATCACGTGGTCGCCGGCAAGGATGTCCATGATGGCCTCCTCCTGGTGCGGCCAAGGCTCGATGCCCTTGACGTCCGCCACCCAGCCGAAGAAGCGTTCGTAGATGTCGTCGGCCGTGAGGTTGCGTTCGCGTTCGTCGCCGTCCCATTCGGGGGCCAAGCGCCCCAGGGAGCCATAATCCTTCTCGTCAGTCATAATCCCCTAGCTTACTAGCGGGCCCCGCGCATCCCTACGCGCCGGCGAGACGGCGGCGGGCCTCGGCGGGGTCCACGTTCGCCTCGAGGGGCGGCCATGTCATGTTCATGTTCTTCAGGGTGGTGCGCAGCAGTTCGGAGACCACGGCCCTGGAGTACCAGCGGTTGTCGGCCGGGACCAGATACCACGGGGCGGCGGCCGTGCTGGTCTTCTCGAACACCTCCTGCCAGGCGGCCATGTAGTCGTCCCAGCGTTCGCGCGCATCCAGGTCGGAAACGTCGAACTTCCAGTATTTGGTGGGGTCTTCGAGACGCCCGAGGAAGTGCCGTTTCTGCTCCTCGCGGCTCACCACGAGGAAGATCTTGATGATGGCGCATCCGGACGCCGCCAGATCACGCTCGAAGGCGTTGACGAGTTCGTAGCGGCCGCGCCACACGTCCTCGGGGTACGTGCCGTACACGTGCGGCATGACGATGTCCTCGTAATGGGAGCGGTCGAACACAGCGATCCAGCCCGGATCGGGCAGCTCGCGCTCCACGCGCCAGAGGAACCCGTGTTCCAGCTCCTCGGCGGTGGGTTTGCCAAAGCCGTGGTAGTGGATGCCCATCGGGTCGCCCTGACGGAACACATGCCGCACGATGCCGCCCTTGCCTGAGGCGTCCATGCCCTGCAGCACGATGAGCAACCGGCGCGGCGACCCCTTGACGCCGTTGGCGTACATGAGCCGCTGGTACCGGGCGATTCCGGAGGAGCTCAGGTCGATGAACCGTTCGCCGTCGAACTTGTCGCCGTCGAATCCGGGGGTGGAGTCGCCGTCCACATCGTTCACGTTCACGCCGTGGTGGAACATGAGCCGTTGCGCCGGCGGCAGCGACCATACGTCGCTCAGCAATTCGCTCGATTTCGCCGCGTTGGCGAGTCGTTCGGCCACGTTCTCGCTTTCCTCGATCATGCCGATGCGATCCTCGGCGAGTTTCAGCGCGCGGTCGATGCGTTTGCCCTGCTTGCCGCCCGCCTTGCCGGATTTGCCGTCACGTTGCGTTTTCCTGTCATCCTTGACCATGCCATCGATTGTACGTCCCGTTGCGGGAGATGTCCCGCAACGCAGGCACGTCCGCCCGTCTCACCGCAACCGCACGACGCGCTTCACCGAGTTCCGCGACGTCGTACGGCGGTGACGGCAAGTCCGACGAATCCGGCGACCGCGGCCCCTAGCGTGACCGCACCCGCCGCGATCAGCCCCGAGCGTTGGGCCGTATGCAGGGTGGCGAGGTCGGGCCCGGCCGGGGCGGCCGAGTGTTCGCCAGCGAGCGCGTCGGAGGCCGGGTGCCCTCCCCTGTCGGCGTACTGCACGTTGACCACCTCCGGCCCGGCGAGCGCCGTCTGGTCCGCGGTCTCGACCTTGGCCACGTCGCCCTGTTCGTTCAGGGTCACGCGGGCGCACAGGGCCTTGGCCCAGTTGATGCGCTGCCAGCCGTCGCTCGAACGCCACAGCGGGTAACCGGAGTCGAGCGCGGTGGCCTTGAGGATGGCATCGCGCTGATCGGCGTGCAGCTGCGGGTAGGCGATGCGCAGCACGTCCGCCGCGCCTTTGGGAGCCGTGAACTCCGCGCCGGCCTGCGAAACGACCTGTGGAAAGTCGTATGTCATGCGGGCCGTATACACGCGCACAGCCGAGGCCTGGTCCTTGACCGGTTCGGTGGCCACCGGGTCGAGGAAGTCGTTGGTGTAGCCGCCCGTGCCGTTGGCCTTGAGGTTCGCGATGCATTCGGCGAGCGTGGAGCCGTGGCCGTCGGCCGCGCAGCGTTCGGTCAGGTAGTCGCGCAGCTGCCGGGCGGCGGGGATGATGGACGTGCTGTATTCATTGTGCCAATACTGGCCGTTCTGCGCGGAGGCACCGATGCGTCCGCCCATGATGTCGAGCGGATAGTGCACGCCGAGCACGATGCGGTTGTTGCCCGCCTCGGAGGTGCGGGCCATGATCTGCGGCGCGAGTTCGGGCAGGAGGCCGGCCAGCGCGATGCCCCACGAGTAGGCGCCCGTGGTATGACCGGAGGGGTAGGAACTGTTCTTCTGCAGCGTGGAGTAGCCGGGGATGTGCTCCAGCCAGGAGGGTGACTGCTTGATGTCGAGCGTGGCGGGCAGTCCGGCAAGATCGTTGGTGCCGCCGAGCGTGCTCTGCGAGCGGTCCAGGTAAGGCCTCGGGTGCATGGCGGCGCGTTTGGACTGGAACGTGGAGGCCACGTTGAATTTGAACAGGTCGGAGATGAGGGTGAGTCGCCCCTGTTTGAAACCTTCCTTCATGTACCGGCCGAGCACCGGGCCGAGCGCGTCCGGCATGGTCTCCTCCCCCAGCAGGTCGGAGTCGATCAGGGCGCGTTTGCGCTGGCTGTTAAGCCCATCCTTGTCGAGCCCCTCGGCACCCTTGTGGTTGATGGCGAGCGCCAGATCCTCATCCAGCTTCATCGTCTTGGCATCGAGCACCTTGCCGCCGTGCGTGGCGTCCTTGGGGGCCTGCCAGTAGTCCTTCTCGTAGTCGGAGAGGAGCGACACCCAGTCGGGGTTCGGCAGGTTGGTGGCGGAGCCCGGCTCCGCGGCCTGGGCCTTGGCGGGAATCGAGGCCGCCATGAGTCCCATCGGCAGCATCAGGGCCATGGCGAGCGCATATACGCAAACGGAGGATAGGTTGCGGAACAGCTTCATGTGTTCCAACCTATCCTCCGCAAAGGTGCGTAGCGCCGGCACGAACCGAACACTCGGTGAACTCTTCGTGCCGGCCTAGCATGCGGCTAGCGCATCGTCGTCAGACCTGTCAGATCTTGGAGTGGCCTCCGAGGTTCGTGTGGCCCTTGCCGATGTCGTTGCCGTGCTTGAACGTGCGTTCGACCTTGGGCATCGGATCGACGTGGGCGGTGTGATCGGAGTGATTCTCCTCGGTGCCGTTCAGTTTGCCGCCCTTGGCCTTGCGCTTCTGCTCGGCCTTGCGGAACGCGGGGAATTCGCCGGTCTCCGGGTCGATCTGCGAGTCGGGCTGCGTGGGATCATAGCCCTGCTCGTACTTGGTCTTGCGCCAGTTGCGGATCGAGGCGTTGGTGCCACGGTGATGCACGTGGTACTTGCGCGGCGTGCCGCCGAGCGGCAGCTCCTCGACCTCCTTGGCCACGGCGATCTGGTTCACGTTCGAGGCGTCGCCGGCGGCGATCGGCGCGACCGGCTCGGGTTCGGCGGGCGCGGCCGTGCGCTGCTGCATGCGCTCCGGCAGCCATTCGGCCAGGCGCGAGAGCAGCCAGCAGGCGATGAAGTAGATCACCGCGGCCATGACCAGCGTCTGCAGGATGTTGAAGTACATCGAACCGAGTCGGCGGGATTCCTGCAGCAGGTCGGTGTACATGATGATCGAGCCGAGGGCGGTGTCCTTGAGGACCACGACCAGCTGGGTCACGGCGGCCGGCAGCATGGCGTAGACGGCCTGCGGCACCTCGATCTCCATCAGGGACTGCGATTCGGTCAGGCCCAGGGCGAGCGAGGCCTCGCGCTGGCCGTTGGGCAGATTGCCCACGCCGGAGCGCACGAGCTCGGCCACCACGGAACCGTTGTACAGCACAAGGGCGAGCACCACGGCCCAGTAGGAGGGGCTGGGCAGACCCGCGAAGGCGAACCAGCGCCAGAAGAAGATCATGAGCAGCAGCACGGGCACGGCTCGGCAGAACTCCACGATGATGGCGGACACGCCGCGCACCAGCGGGTTCGGCAGCAGTCGTCCGACGCCGAAGACCAGGCCGAACGCCACGGCGCCGACCACGGCCAGCACGGTGGCCTTGACGGTCATCCACAGGCCGGGCAGGTAGAAGTCGGTCCAGGCCTCGCGTTCCACGGCGGGCTTCCACAGCTCCCAGCTGAGCTGGTTCTCGCCGTCCGGCGGGTTATGCAGCCGCATGAGGATGAGGACGAGGACCACGGCGAAGATCAGGCCCGCGATCCAGTTGAGGATGCGGATGGTGCGCCGGCCCTTGGGACCGGGCGCGTCGAAGAGCACGGAATTCGAAGTATCGGCCATGACGTCACCTCCTCACGGCGAGCTTGTTGGACAGGTACGTGGTGAGCATGCCGATCGGGATGATCAGGATCACGTAGCCGAACGCGAAGATCAGGAAGATCTGGATGATCACGTCAGGACGGAATTCGATCATCTCGCTCATCAGCGAGGACGTCTCGGTGGAGACGGACGCCGCGGCGGCCACGGTGGAGTTCTTGAGCAACGCGATCAGCGTGTTGCCGAGCGGGGCCACCGAACCGCGGAAGGCCTGCGGCAGGATGATCTCGGTCGCGGACTGCATGAAGCCCAGGCCCAGCGCACGTGCGGCCTCGGCCTGGCCGAGCGGCACGGTGTTAATGCCGCTTCGCAGCGACTCGCACACGAATGCCGCGGTGTACAGGCTCAGGCCTGTCACGGCGAGCCAGAAGAAGTTCGTGGCGAAGGTGTCGGAGAAGGTGAGCTTGAGCTGCGCGTAGGCGCCCAGCACCATGAACACCATGATGATGGTCAGCGGCAGGTTCTTGAACAGCTCCACGTAGGCGCCGGCCACCGCACGCAGCGAGGAGATCGGCGAGATGCGCATGACCACGAGGATCACGCCGAGGATCAGCGAGAACAGCGCGCTCCACAGGGTCAGCTCGATGTTGACCAGGAAGGCGCCCAGCACGTCGTACTGGCTGAAGAGTTCCATGAATCCGTTCATCAGGCGTCCTCCCCCTCGTCCGGCGTGGGCGGGTTGTAGCGCACGTCGGGCGTGTAGTCGGTGCCTTCGGTGTTGTCGGCCACGGCCTTCTTCCAGGAACCGTCCTGGATCATGTCCGTGATGGCGTTGTTGATCTTGACGGCAAGCTTGGTGTCGCCCTTCTTGATGCCCACACCGTAGTATTCCTGCGTGAACGGCTTGCCCACCACGCGCAGCTTGCCGCGGGAGGCGGAGGCCAGGCCGGCCAGGATGATGTCGTCGGTGGTCACGGCGTCCACGATGCCGGAGAACAGGGCGGTCGCGCATTCGGCGTAGCCGGGCTGTTCCATGAGCTGCACCTCGGAGGCGAACTTCTCCTTGACGGTGGCGGCGGAGGTCGAGCCTGTCACGGAGCACAGGCGCTTGCCGTTGAGGTCCTCGGGGCCGTTGATGGACTGGTCGTCCTTGCGCACGAGCAGGTCCTGACCGGCCACGAAGTACGGGCCGGCGAAGGAGACGGCCTTCTTGCGCTCGTCGGTGATGGAGTAGGTGGCGAGGATCATGTCCACGTCGCCGTTCTGGAGCATGGCCTCACGCTGCTTGGACGGGGCCTCCTTCCAGATGATCTCGTCCTCGGAGTAGCCGAGTTTCTTGGCGATGTACTTGGCCACGTCCACGTCGAAGCCCACGTAGGTGCCGGACTTCTTGAAACCGAGGCCCGGCTGGTCGAATTTGATGCCGATGCGGATCTTGCCCGCCTCGTCCTGGCCGCATGCCGCGAGCGACATGGTGCAGGCCACGGCGGCCAGCGCGGCGACCACCCGCACTGCCGTCCGTTTCATGGTGTTGGTGAAAGTCATATTCGTACTTCTGCTTCCCTTGCTTCCTCTGTATCCGCCCGTTACCGCCGTGCGATCCGTCTCCTCGCGTCTTTCGGCGCGGCGGAATCGGCGGACAACGGGTTTCAGTGGGTTCAGTGGGTGAGGATCTTCGAGAGGAAGTCCTTGGCACGCTCGGTCTGCGGGTGCTCGAAGAACTCGTCCGGCGTGTTCTCCTCAAGGATCTGGCCGTCGGCCATGAACACGATGCGGTCGGCGGCCTTGCGGGCGAAGCCCATCTCATGGGTGATGCAGATCATGGTCATGCCCTCATGCGCGAGCTCGACCATGACGTCCAGCACCTCGTTGACCATTTCCGGGTCGAGTGCGGAGGTGGGCTCGTCGAAGAGCATGACCTTCGGCTTCATCGCGAGCGCGCGGGCGATGGCCACACGCTGCTGCTGACCGCCGGACAGCTGGGAGGGCATCTTGTTCGCCTGCGTGGCCACGCCGACGCGGTCGAGCAGGTCCATGGCGAGCCGCTCGGCCTCCTTCTTGTCCATGTGGCGCACCTTGATGGGGGCGAGCGTCACGTTCTCGAGGATGGTCTTGTTGGCGAAGAGGTTGAAGGACTGGAACACCATGCCCACCTCGGCGCGCAGGCTGGCCAACTCCTTGCCCTCCTGGGGCAGGGGCTTGCCGTCGATGCGGATGTCGCCGGAATCGATGGTCTCCAGACGGTTGATGGTGCGGCACATCGTGGACTTGCCGGAGCCGGAGGGGCCCACCACCACGAGCACCTCGCCCTTGGTGACCTTGAGGTTGATGTCCTTGAGGACGTGCAGATCGCCGAAGTGCTTCTCGACGTGGGTGAGCTCGACGAGCGGTCGGCCCTCGGATTCATTGCCCGGCACCAGCGGTGTCACAGGACGCTTTTCTTCTTGTTTCTCTGACATAAGCGGTCAGTATAACGGCATTGTGTTACCGGAATCACACTACCCGGACATGGAATGTTCACCATGCGAGACGGATATCGTGACCGGCCGCCGCTTGCGGACGGTCTCGCCGGCTCCTCGGCCGGCTCGGGTTCCCGCCTCGCCCTTATGCCTCCCCGCGGTGGGCCCGTCGGTATTCGGACGGGGCCATGCCGGTTTCCTGGCGGAAGCGCCGGTTGAAGTTCGAGCGGTTGTCATACCCGCATTGCGCGGGGATCTCCGCCAGCGGCACGTTGTCCGTCACCAGCAGCCGACAGGCCAGCGAGACGCGCATGCGCCGCACGAAATCGGAGAACGTGCGGCCGCTGGCCTTGCGGAAGAACCGGGAGAAGGACGTGGGACTCATGCCCGCATGTGCGGCCGCGGCCTCCAGCGTGAGCGTGCCATCGGTCAGGTGCAGGGCGATGAAGTCAAGGGCGGGATTGATGCGTTCATCCGTGTCGTCGGCGGCCTCGTCTCCCGGCTCGTAGTCGTGCAAGAGAATCGTGTGCCATTCCGATTCGGGCGCCGCGGCGAACGTTTGCACCAATTCCATGAGATCGGTGAACCGACGCAGCCCGGAATGCCGGCCCATGGCCTCCAGCCACCGCCCGGCCTCGACGGCCGATTCGCCGGTCAGACTGATCACGCGCATGGAACGCTCCATCAGGGGCGCGATCACCGAGGCGTCCGGAATGGCGTCGATCAGCCGCCCGAACACCTGCGGGCGCACCTGGCAGAACACATCACGATGCGGGAACTCGCGGGCGGTGGCGAGCGTGGAAAGCCACATATGCGGCACGTTGCTGCCGATCATCGTCACCTGGCCTGCGGAGAACGGCACCATGGCATCACCGATGAGCATGGTGCCCGGTCCTTCACGGATGAGGTGGAATTCGATGTCTTCATGGTGATGCCAACGTATGCTGGGATCGGGGTATCCGTGCTGGTTCCAGTGGATCACGGAGTCGGCAGGCGGCACCACGAGTTCGACCTCGCCGATGTCGCGTCTCCCCCGGAAGGCGTCGGCGTCGGGCATCACGCCGTAATACCGGTTCGGCACACCGGACAGTCGTCGATCATCGTGTGGCATGGCCGCCCTTCCTCCGGCCCACGCCGGAACGCCGTCATCCATTCCCGACCATCATACGTTCCGCGTATATCTCTATGAGAGGGTCGCAACGGACGAATCGCCCCGAGACGGTCCGGTGACGGTCGAAGGCGACATGCACCACCGGACGAGTCGGTCGCCTTCGGCCGCGTCCCTCAGGCGCGCGGCTTGCCGAGGGCGGAGACGAACCGCACGCCGGGGATGTCCGCGAAGATCGAGCCGTCCACCACGAGCTTGGACGGGCGGATGCCGGAACCCAGGTACAGCTTCGGAATCGAGAGGATGTGCTGGTCCACGAGCAGCGGCCAGCCGTCGGGCAGGCCGATCGGGGACATGCCGCCGGACTCCATGCCGGTGGCTTCCACCGCCGCGTCGATCGGCGCGAAGCTCACCTTGGATACCTCCAGCGTGTGCTTGACCACGCCGTTCAGGTCGGCGCGGGTGTCCGCCGTGACGAACGCGGCGGCGAATTCGGGCGGCGCCTTGCGGGTCTTGTGCGTGTGGACCACCACCACGTTGCCGGTAATCTCGAACGGGATGCCGTATTTCGGGCACCATAGGTCCGTGTCCGATTCCTCGTCCGTGTTGATGGTCACGCCCAGGATCTTCGACTCCGGCACGCCGGCAGCCACCAGCGCGTTGAGCTTGTCGAACACCGGCTTGGCCAGCAGATCCCCGTCATGCCAGTCCAGAATCTCCAACGTCATCGCATCCCCCTGTTTGTTTTGTGCTGCGCTCTCGCGTGGTGCGTTGTGCGGCGTACGGCGGCGTCCCTTCTCGGATTTCCCCGCGCGCATCGCCGTCGAGGACGACTGCAGGATGATGCCGCCGGTTCCCAGCCATTCCCGATGCACGGGAACCTTGCCTCTGACAGCAATATAACGGCGGCACGCTCGGGCAACACCGTCCCTCTTATACGTATTGCTTATGGCGGTTTATTACGTACAGGCGTGTGGCATGCACGGCATGCCCGTATGTGCCCACGGCCATCCCACCGCCCACCACCATTCCAACACCCATGGTGTAGGGAATCCCTCATAATGTAGGGATGCGTTTTCACAAAACCGCGGAAACAAGCCATTCCTCATCACTGCATCATGTGGATTTCCCTACACCATGCGCATTTCCCTACACCATGGAAGCTGATCTCGCCGTCAGAGCTTGATTTGCGGCCGGCGGACCTCCGAAGCATGATGGAGTCGTGACGACGATTGGGATTGTGGACAACGACCGGTTCGCGCTGGTCATGCTGACGCAGACGGTGGGCCGCGCGATGGCCGGAATGAAGGTGATCTGGGCCGTGGAATCCGGCGCGCAGGCGTTGCACCACTGCCTCTATGAGGGCGGGCAGACCGTGCCGGATGCGCTGCTGCTGGACATGTCCCTGACCGACATCCCCGGACCGGACGTATGCCGCCGCATCCGCGAAGCGCAGGAGCGGCCCGCGATACTGTGCATCACCTCATACTCGCTGGACCACTACCTTCGGCCGGCCATCGACGCCGGCGCGCAGGGACTCATCGCCAAAAGCGTGACGCCACGCGAACTGGCCGAGGCCATCGTCACGGTCGCACAGGGCGGCGTGATCGGAGACGGATTCATGACCGTCGCGGATGCGCGGGCGGCATTGGCCTCGATGCGTCAGCCGGACGCCGGCCTTTCGGACCGCGAACGGGAGGTGCTGCGGCTGTACTCCGAAAATTTCAGCACCGAGGAGATCGCGGCCAGTCTCGGCATCAAGGCCTCCACGGTCTTCGTGGTCATGAAGCACGCGAAGACTAAGCTCGGCGCAAGCACCCGGTCGGAGGCGATCCGCGAGTTTCTTGCGCATCAGGTGTGACTCTCAACGGAACCGTCCGCGTTGGTACCGGTGAAACCCGGCCGAAAGATGGCAGTCGGAGCCTCATCAGCCCCGTTCGCAAAGAGACCGCCATACATGCGGCGACATATCACGCTTTCACGGGGAAGCGCGCGGTCATGGACCATTGATTGGTCGAATCGCCGTTGACGCAAATGTCAACACCCATATTGCGGTACCGGTCCAATCCGGTGCCGAGTCCCAATCCTGAATCGTCACTGCCTGTTCCGTGGTTCGGCAGCGGCGTATCGACGGCCGTGACCACGATATCGTCGCCGTCGGCCGCGATGGACACCACGTATCCGTGCGCCGGGTCGCCGTGTTTGGCGATGTTCGCGTATATCTCGCCGAGCAGACCGGTCAGGAGTTCGGCACGGGAGGCCGATAACTGCGGGAAGGCGTCCGGCACCGTTGTCTGGCCGTCGAATCCCAACGCCCGTAAACGTTCCTCCTGTGAATCGATGCGGTCGATGATGGTGCCGGTGGCGTCGGGGCGCGGCATGACAACCGCACGGGCAGGCACACCACGATCCACGGCATGATGCATGCTGACCGGCATGCCGGACCGACCGACGGTGGCCGCTGTGGCCGGGATTTCGGCAGCCCGGTCCAGCGCATCGATGACCTGATGCGTATCGGCAAGCGCCGTTTCGATGATGCGGCGCAGGTCCCGAAGCTCGTTTGGATCCATGGGCGCATATCGTTCTTCGGACGCTGCCGCATCAGTTCGATGCCCTCGGGCGGACGGACCTGACATGCCTGCACGGCAGCTTTCCCGCCCGGTGTCGGACGCATGGGGAATCGAATCATCATGCGCCATCTCCGACCGTTCGATATCACGGTCAACGCGCATGATGGCGTACGCCAGATCGTTGGAAATACGATCATGCAGGGCGCGGGCGATGGCGTCGCGTTCGGTCTGGCGGCGTTTCTGCTCGGCCTGCCGGGCCCGGTCCGCCTGCCAACGGGAGACCACGCCGATCACCACGGCGAACATGCAGTAGGCGAACGAGACGACCACCGAATCGGACGGACCAAGACCGAACAGCACCTTTTGGTCGATGAGCAGGGCGGAGACGCCGAGCACGGCCGCAAGCGCCGCCATCGCACGGCCGTCGCGCCAGATAATGGCCACCGCCAGCACCATCGCCAGCGAATACGAATACGACATCGGAAACGGCGAAACCAGCCCCACGCAGTACAGCGTGACCGCGAGCCACGCGCCTGATTCCGGCATGAGCGGCAGCAATGCCAGCGATACCAGCGCCGAGCAGGGAATCAGCAAGTAGGACAGCACATGCCCGCTTTGCCAGCGCAACAGCGTTTCCGCCACCACGCAGCACGCGATCAGCACGCAGCACAAGGCGAGGCGCTTGCGATTCAGGACGACATATGCGGCTGCACGCCCTGAATCGTGCTCTTCCCTTCCGTGCGTCTTCATGCCTTCATTGTCGCACCGTGACCGGATGGAGCATCCGACGTAGGGAACGGCCCATGCTGTGGTGATTATCCCATGATGTAGGGATGCATTTTCGCAAAACCGCGGAAACAAGCCGTTTTTCATCACTACAGCATGTGAAATTCCCTACACTATGGGCTATTCCCTACAGCATGGGCCGTTATTGGCTTTTGTGGATCCGTGCTGTCTGCTGCCGGCGTTGATACTCGCCCTTGCGTGCATTAATGGCGATCCGCGAATCGGTCAGTGCCCGGAATTGATGCTGTGGCCGACCCGTTAGGGGTACGTTCAATGCGTTCGCCACATGTTGTGCGAAATCGCGCTGATTCGGCTCATTCCACAAGTCGTCGGCGAACACTTCGATGACCGTCCAGCCCATAGCCCTTAGATCGCGCCGTTTACGCTGATCCCGTACATATTGATTACGAAACCGGCGATGATGATCGCCGTCATACTCGATGGCTACATGGTTGTCGGGATATGCCATGTCAACGACGTATCGAACAATTCCGTTCGTGTCCGTAATACCGTAATGCATCTGCGGAACGGAAAGTCCGAAACGCAGCAATGTAAGTCGGGCGCGCGTTTCCTGCACCGAATCAGATACCTGAATAAGCGGCAGCGCTTGCTCGCAGCGTACACGCCCAACGACATGGGTGAAGTTCTTGAGCCGGTTACGGAAATGATCGACGGAATATCTGAAGCGCCGTATGATTGCCTCACCGAGTATCACCATTTCGTCAAGATTCAGGTACTGCGCATATTGAATCCACGTATCAAGGGGGTGCATACACACGAGTCCGTTGGGAAAGACGTACGTGAGGAATGGCTGGTTCCACGTCCGGTATGAGACTCTTTTCACCGTGGAACGTTGCGTACCATCCCGAATGGTGATGTAGAAATCGTTGACCGGCAACGTGCATTGACGGGGGCGTTCGATGGCATAAAGCTCCAGAGCGGTATGAAGCGAGAAGCAGGTGGATCCTTCCGTGCGCTTTCGGGCGAGCAATGACTGACATTCCGCAGCTTTCGCCGTGGCTTGGGCGGTAAGTTCGCGCTGTACGTAGTTCTGAATTTCGCCGTTGACTGGCATGTTTTGCTGGTTGTACATATTCATGCCGGGCATGATATCCGATTTGCGGTTGCCGTCAGCATGAAAACGAGCAATGTGGATAACTCAAAGTCTCCGGCATGTTGCACGTACAGTGCTGCCAGCCGGTCAGTATGCGGAGATATAGTGGCCGGGCATTGTTGGAGGTCTTCCCATATGCCAAGAAGACCGGCGAAAGGAATCGATTAGCGTTGCGTCTGTGAAGGATGACGGTATTGCAGCGGAGCCCGCGCGCTGAAGCGTGCCGCCGCGTGTCATCCATGTCATAGGCGTTCGTCCCACCGGACTTCGTCGCAGTCATCATTGGTTCCATACCGTCATCGCATCATCATCGTTTGTGGCCGGCACGCCGAAAACGTCTCGTTGTTTTGTCAGTGATCCGCGTGTGCTTTCTGCCTGATTCCCGGCAGGATGCGCATTCCATGCGGATGTCGACGCAACGGGGCCCGAGGAAAGGCATGACCTATGCAACCGACAATGCTCACGATGAATGGCATCACCTTCACCTATCCCGATGCTCCGGAACCGTTGTTCGAACGGGTCGACGCGGCGTTTCCCATCGGCTGGACCGCCGTGCTGGGCGATAACGGCATCGGCAAATCCACGTTGATGGCGATCGCGCACGGCAGGCTGAGGCCCGATGCAGGAACCGTCACGCCGGATTCTCGGGGGATGATCGTCGGATACTGCCCGCAGGATACGGCCGACGCGCCGGAAAACCTTGAGGAGTTCGCCGCCGACTGGTCGCCCGAGTCGATCGCCATACGCGACGACCTGGCAGTCGCGGACGATTGGCCGTACCGATATGCGAATCTTTCCGGTGGGGAACGGAAACGATTGCAAATCGCCTGTGCGCTCGCGTTGCACCCTGACGTGCTGATACTCGACGAACCGACCAATCATGTCGATGCCGAGACCCGCGAACGCATCGTCTCCGCTATGCGCGGATATCGCGACATAGGCATCGTGGTGTCGCACGATGTGGAGCTGATTGATGCGACATGTGCTCGTTGCGTCATGTTCGAGCGGCGACATGTGGGGGCGCGCAACATGACGGTGGTGACCACGCTTCGCGGCGGATATTCCGAAGCCTCCCGGCAGATGGAGCTGCGGAACGGTGCGGACGTGGCGCGTGCGGATGAAGCACGGCGGGAAGTCGCCCGGTTGGCGGCCGTGAAGGCGCAACGGTTCGCGAAGGTGCAACAGGTGGAATCGGACAAACAGCACGGCGAACGTGTCGAACGTAAGGATCATGACGCCCGCAATCGCCGGCAATTGGCCAAAATGACCGGACTTGACCGTGGCGTGACGCGCGCCTACAGCCAGCTTGACGGACGTCTTGCCGCCGCGAAACGGGCTGCGGATTCGGCTTCGGTGCCGGCCAAACGATATGAGGGCGCGCTCTGGATGGATATCGAACCGGCTCGGTGCCGCGAGCTCATCCGCCTCGGGCCGGGCGTGATTCGGTTCGGTGAAGCGTCCGTATCCGTGTCGAGCGGCGATGGCGAATCGGCGGACTCGCTATGCCGGACGGCTCGTTCGGGTGATCGCATCCGCTTATCGCCGTCTGAGGGCGGCGGTGCGGCGGCGGGACTCATGATCCCGGCGATTTCGATTGGGCCACGCGACCATATTGCCGTGACCGGGCCGAATGGTGCGGGCAAGTCGTCGCTCATGGGTGCGATGCTCGCGCACGCCGCCGACGTGCCATGCTTGGCAATCGCGCAGAACACCACGAACGAGGACCGGGTGAATACCATGGAGCGGCTGCTCGCGTTGCCGGCTGAGACCAGGACACAGGTGCTGAGTGCGTACGCACGGCTTGATGCGGATCCGGACCGATTGCTGGCCACGGGGCGGCCGTCGCCCGGGGAGCTGCGCAAGCTGCTGTTATGCCTGGCGTTGCCGGCCAAGCCGCAGCTCATGGTGTTGGACGAGCCGACCAATCATCTTGACCTGACCTCCAAGAGGACGTTGGCGCGGTTGCTGGCCGAGTATCCGGGCGCGCTGATCGTCGTATCCCATGACGAATGGTTCCTGGGACTCGCAGGTTTCGGACGGTAGCCGGGCTCGACGACCGACCCATGGTGTAGGGAAATTCGCATGGTGTAGGGATGCGTTTTCGCAAAACCGCGGAAACAAGCCGTTTTGCATCACTACAGCATGTGAAATTCCCTACATCATGCGTCTTTCCCTACATCATGTACGTAATGGACACCGGCACACAACATACGGATGCGCATACGACGATGGGCCCCGCACAGCCGTAGCCGTGCGGGGCCCATCATTCACGCATTCAGTCGGCGCGAGAATCAGTCTTCGTCGGAATCCGGGTCGTAGTCGACACCGGTCTCGGCGCGCTGCTCGTCCGTGATCGGAGCCGGGGCGCCGGTCAGCGGGTCACGGCCGCCACCGGCCTTCGGGAAGGCGATGACGTCGCGGATGGTGTCGGCACCGGCGAGGATGGACACAGTGCGGTCCCAACCGAGGGCGATGCCCGCGTGCGGCGGGGCGCCGTACTTGAAGGCCTCGAGCAGGAAGCCGAACTTCTCCTGGGCTTCCTCCGGGGAGATGCCGAGGACGTTGAGCACGCGATCCTGGATGTCGTCGCGGTGGATACGGACGGAACCGCCGCCCATCTCCTCACCGTTGCAGACGATGTCGTAGGAGTCGGACATGGCGTGCTCCGGATCCTGGTCGAACTTGTCGATCCAGTCCTTGGACGGCATGGTGAAGGGGTGGTGCATGGAGGTCCACTTGGAGTGGCCCACGGCCACATCGTCGTCGTCCGGATCGTCAGTGGGCTTGAACAGCGGGAAGTCCACAACCCAGGTGAAGGCGAACTTCTTCGGGTCGAGCAGGCCCTCGCGGCGGGCGAGCTCCACGCGCACGGCACCCAGCAGGAGCTGGGAGGACTCGCGGGAACCGGCGGCGAAGAACACGGCGTCGCCCGGCTCGGCACCCACGGCCTCGCGCAGGCCGTTGCGCTCCTCGTCGGACAGGTTCTTGGCCACGGGGCCCTTAAGCTCGCCGTCCTCGGCGAAGACCACGTAAGCGAGGCCCTTGGCGCCGCGCTGCTTGGCCCACTCCTGCCAGGCGTCGAACTGACGGCGAGGCGTGGCGGCGCCGCCCTTGAACACCACGGCACCCACGTACGGGGCCTGGAACACGCGGAACGGCGTGTTCTTGAAGTATTCGGTGAGCTCGACGAGCGGGTTGCCGAAGCGCAGATCCGGCTTGTCGGAGCCGTACTTGTCCATGGCCTCCTGCCAGGTGATGCGCGGCAGCGGCAGCTGGACCTCGTAGCCGGCGGTCTTCCAGATGGCGGCGATGACCTTCTCGGCCATGGCCATCACGTCCTCCTGGTCCACGAAGCTCATCTCCATGTCGAGCTGGGTGAACTCGGGCTGACGGTCGGCGCGGAAGTCCTCGTCACGGTAGCAGCGGGCAAGCTGGTAGTAGCGCTCGACGCCGGAGACCATGAGCAGCTGCTTGAGGAGCTGCGGGGACTGCGGCAGGGCGTACCAGGAGCCCGGCACCAGACGGGCCGGCACCAGGAAGTCACGGGCGCCTTCCGGCGTGGACTTGATGAACGTCGGGGTCTCCACCTCGGTGAAGTCCATCTCCTCCAGCGCGTGGCGGGCGGCCTTGGCCATGTCGGAGCGCAGCTTGAGGTTGTGCTGCATGGACGGACGGCGCAAGTCGAGGTAACGGTACTTGAGGCGCACGTCCTCGCCGGGCAGCTTGTTCTCGGACTCGTTCTCGAGGGCGGTGGACACCTGGAACGGCAGGGCGTCGGACTTGGCCAGGATCTCGATGGTCTCGGCCACGACCTCGATCTTGCCGGTGGCAAGGTGGGTGTTCTCGTTGCCGTCCGGGCGCAGGCGCACCTCGCCGGTGACCTGGATGACGAACTCGGAGCGCAGCGGGCGGGCCATGTCCTCGTCGTAGATGACGACCTGCACCAGACCGGTGTTGTCGCGCAGATCGATGAAGGCCACGCCACCGTGGTCGCGGCGGCGGTCGACCCAACCGGCGAGGGTGACCTTCTGGCCGACCAGGGCCTCGGTCACGTCAGTGGCATGATGTGTTCTGTAAGCCGTCTGGCTCATTGTCTTGTTTCTCCTCGATTTGACTCGAATACGTCAGATTTCGACGGTTTGCTGGGCAACCACAGTATCCGGCTCCCACGACGTGCAATCGGCGGGCACCTGCTCGCCGGTGACGATGTTCTTGACCTCGTCGCCGGTGGCCTGCTCACCTTCGGCACTGTCCGCGGCGGAGGCCGGGAACCATACATAAGGAATGCCGAGCTTGTCCGCGTACTTGATCTGCTTGCCGAGCTTGGCGGCGGTGGGGGCCACGTCGGTGGCGATGCCGCGGGCGCGCAGCTGGGCGGCGATGCGGTTGGCGGCCGGACGGTCATCCTCATTCCACACGGCCACGAGCACGGCGGCCGGCGAGACGCGGCTGGCGTGCGCGCCGGCGGTGTGCAGCATGTACGAGACCAGTCGGCTCAGACCGATGGACAGACCCACGCCCGGGTACTTGCGGTTGCCCTGGGAGGCGAGGTTGTCGTAGCGGCCGCCGGAGCAGATGGAGCCGAGCGATGCCGCACCGTCGAGGAAGGTCTCGTAGACGGAACCGGTGTAGTAGTCGAGTCCACGGGCGATCTTGAGGTCGGCGATCACGGAGCCGGGGCGGATGGCGGCGGCCTCGTCCACGATCATGGCGAGGGTGTCAAGACCCTGACGGGCCAGCGTGTAGGCCTCGGAATCCTGGGCGATGCCGTGCGCGGCGCACAGCTCGTCGAACTTGGAGGCCAGCTCGGCGCCGTCGGCGGCGGTCAGACCGGCCAGTTCGAGGCAGGCGCGGGCCTGGTCCTCGGTGGCGCCGCAGGATTCGACCAGCAGCTTGGCCACCTCGTCGGCGCCGATCTTGTCCAGCTTGTCGATCTCGCGCAGCACGCCCTCGATGTCCGTCAGGCCCAGTCCGCGGTAGAAGCCCTCGGACAGCTTGCGGTTGTTGGCGTGCACGGTGGCCTTGGGCAGACCGAACGCGCGCAGCTCCTCCAGCGCGGAGACCATGACCAGCGGCAGCTCCACCTCGTAGTGGTCGGGCAGGTCGCCGGCGCCGATCACGTCGATGTCCGCCTGGACGAACTCACGGAAGCGACCCTCCTGCGGACGCTCGCCGCGCCAGACCTTCTGGATCTGCCAACGCTTGAACGGGAACGCGAGGTCTCCCGAATGCTCCACCACATACCGGCTCAGCGGCACGGTCAGATCGAAGTGGAGACCCAGTCGGTCCTCGATCGGCGTGTCCGATTCGTGACCGACCTCCTGCAGACGGCTCAGCAGGTAGATCTCCTTGCTGGTCTCGCCCTTTTTCAGCAGGGAAGCGCCGGTTTCCACCGCTCGCGTCTCGATGCCGATGAAGCCGTTAAGCTCGAAAACCTTACGAAGCGTGTCGATGACACGCTGCTCCACAACACGTTCGGAGGGGAGCCACTCCGGAAATCCTGATATTGATGCACCTTTAGCCACGAAATCAATATAATAAGTGAGGGCTGCGTCAAAGCCTCCCGTTCATCCGGGATGCGAGGCGACCCACCCACTTGATCTACCGCTTGTTAAGGAGCTGGCCATGGCCGACGAAACTGTCACCGAAACCGAACACACCATCGCACCCGAGGAGCAGGCAGCGACGCCCGCAGCACCCGCGGCGACCCCGGCAAAGCCGACCCCGGTTTCCGTGCCGAAGCCGCATGCACCCTCCCCCGCCGCATTCGCCAAGAAGACCCCGGCCGCCAAGCGTCACAACGCCGGCCCGGCCGCCGCCACCGTCGCCTACTCCGAAGAGGATGTCAAGGCCGCCGAGTCCTTCGGCCGCGTGGACGACAACGGCACCGTCTTCGTCAAGGAAGGCGAGGCCGAGCGTGAGGTCGGCCAGTTCCCGGACGTCTCCAAGGAGGAGGCCCTGGCGCTGTACGCCCGTCGTTTCCTGGATCTCAAGGCCAAGCTCGACCTGCTGGCCGGCCGCCTGACCTCCCCGAACGTCAAGGCCCGCGAGATCGATGATTCCCTGAAGCTGCTGGGCGAGGAGACCGCCGAGCCGGCCGTCGTGGGCGACATTGCCGCACTCAAGGCCCAGTACGAGGCGCTGAAGGCCGCCGGCGAGGCCAAGAAGGCCGAGATCGCCGAGGCCCGCAAGGCCGCCGTGGCCAAGGCCGTGGCCGAGCGCACCGCGATCGTCGAGAAGGCCGAGGCACTGGCCGCTTCCCTGGGCGACAACACCAACTGGCGTTCCACCGCGGACAAGTTCCGCAACCTCTTCGAGGAGTGGCAGAACCACCAGCGCACCACCGTGCGCATCGACAAGCCGGAGGCCGAGGCCCTGTGGAAGCGCTTCTCCGCCGCCCGCACCACCTTCAACCAGGCCCGTCGCAAGTGGGCCCAGGCCCGCGACAACGAGCGCAACCACGCCAAGGAGGTCAAGGAGGCGATCATCGCCGAGGCCAACGAGCTCAAGGACTCCACCGCCTGGGGCGAGACCTCCCGCAAGTTCAACGATCTGATGGATCGCTGGAAGAAGGCCGGTCGCGCCGGCCGCAACGAGGACGACGAGCTGTGGGCCAAGTTCCGTGAGGCCGCCGATACCTTCTTCAACGCCCGTCAGGCCGATCGTGACCAGATCAACGCCGACGAAAAGGAGAACCTGGCCAAGAAGGAGGAGCTGCTGGTCAAGGCCGAGGCCCTGGTGCCGGTCAAGACCGAGGCCGAGGCCAAGAAGGCCCGTCAGGAGCTCGGCAAGATCCAGGACGAATGGGATCAGATCGGCTACGTGCCGCGTGACGACATGCGCCGCATCGAGAACCGTCTCGACGCCGTGGACAAGCAGATCAAGGCCGTCGAGGATGCCGCCTGGAAGCAGACCGACCCGGAGACCGACGCCCGTCGTTCCAGCTTCGAGGAGCAGCTCAACGCCCAGCTGACCGAGCTCAACGAGAAGATCGCCGCCGAGTCCGATCCGAAGAAGAAGGCCAAGCTCGAGGCCGAGAAGGCCACCAAGGAGCAGTGGCTGAACGCCATCAAGTAAGTTCCTGCTTTCAGGAGCTCCCACTGAGGCCTCTATGAGATAATGCCCGCCAGGATTTGATTCCTGACGGGCATTATCATTTGGCTCCCCTCCCCGAGGGGAGCTGTCGGCAAAGCCGACTGAGGGGAGTCGTTACATGGAGATGCCTTTAGCCATTCAACTGTCCCCCAGCGGGGAGGAGCCAAGAACCAATCTCACGCCTCCGTGCCGGTTTCCGGCACATGCGGCGCGAGCACGGGATGCCGCGCAAGGTATTCGGCCAACGGCTGGCTATAGGACATGTCGAGCTCGCCGTAGTTGGTGCCGGCACGGAAGGCCGTGTAATCGTCGCCTCCCTGCAGCAGATAGGAATTGGATGCGATGATCACCAAATCGTCATCGGCGACTGGCTTGCCATCGATGGTGAGATCTACGATACGCACCGGAGCACTCTCGTAGTTCTCCTCCGCTTCGGCCGCCGCCTTGCCGCGTTGCTGTCCCCGCGACGAATCGCCGTCACGGTCATCGGCATCGTCCGGATCGCCCTTGCCGGCCTTCGCCTTGGCATCCTCGGCCGCACACGGGTCGTCCACTCCCCCGCAGGTCACATACCGGTACGCCACGTTCGAGGAGATGCCTATCCAACGCCTCTTGACTCCGCCATCCGCCCCGCGGCGGAACTGCTGGGCAAGCACGGCCTTGACATCCCGGCCGCGCAGCGTCTCATGCGCCGCCTTGAACTGCAACGCCAACAGGCTGTCCACCTCGCGTACGGTCACACGGCCGTCCCCGTCCATGTCGAGCCGGGCGGTCCTGATGCTGCCATCGTTCGCAAAACCGGCGACAGGCAATCGCAGGCCGGCGTAGACATGCCGCATCACCGACTCACGGTTGGCGTCGGCCACGAGCATACCCACCGAGCCTTCATGGCCCGGCGAGGTGCGCTTGTCGAAATTGGCACCATGGGCCAGGGTGCCGATCACCTTGCCGCCCACCTTGGCCGCATACGCGCCGGCCGACGCATACACCTGCTGCGAACGGGTGATCGCCGTGGCATCCTGTCCACCGGCGCTCATCCACGCCGCCTGGCGAACCGGCTGCGCGTTCATGCCCTCCACGTTGAGCACGCCGGGCACCGCCGTATGCTGCACGCCATTGCCCAGGTCCACATCGACCACACGCACCGAGGCATGAGGTCCATGGCCCTTGATGATGAGGTCCTGCACGGCCACGTCACGCCCGAAACTGCCCGCTTCGATGATCGGCGCGCCGCCCGCGGTCACGTCACGCTTGACGGCGTGCGAATGTCCCGCGTACACCACATCCACGTCACGCCCGATATCGCGGACCGCGGAGGCGTCGGCATGTAACAGCGCCACCACGGCGTCCGCCTTGCCCGAACGCTTGAGTTCGCCGGCCACACGGTTGATGGCGTCCACGTCATGCTCGGCCAGGTCGGCATCGCGCGTGATCTGCGGCGTGGCCACCGAGCCGAGCGCGTCGGTGAGCGCGCCCACGAATCCCACCCGCTTGCCGTTGACCGTGCGGATCACGTAGTCCTTGACCCGGCTCAGTTTGCCGTCCGGACGTTTGTTGGCCGTCGAAACGTTGGCGCACAGCCAGTCGATGCCGTTGGCAGGCGCGGCGATGCGGTTATTGAAGTCCGCCACGGAGCGGTCGAATTCGTGGTTGCCGACCGCGGAGATCGTCAATCCCCAGGTCCTGGCCATCGCCAAGGTGGGTTTGTCCTGCTGGACCGCGGATTCGTATGGGGAGCCACCCACCAGGTCGCCGGCCGAGACGGCCACCATATTGCCCGGATTATGACTGTCCGCCAAGGTGAAGGCGGCGGCCACATCGGCCCCGCGCTCGATATGGCCATGGAAATCGGTGATGTCGGCGATGGTCACCGTGCGCGTGCCGCTGGCCGGATCGTCGCCGTCAAAGGGAACGGCTCCCGAGGCACCGATTGCGTTGGGTGCCACGAGAGCCGCAAGAATGGTCGATACGATGATGGTGAGGACGACCCCCGACCGCCTGCCGGACCACATGCGCCGGCGATTCATGCCCTTGCTCACACTTGGCAATGTAGGAGCGGCGATTGAACGGATCCCCGTGCCGAATAAACATCAAAGTAAACTCTTAGCAACTTCTTATTCCAACGCAATCCGCGCAGTTACTGCCACTTTGCCGTGCAACATACCCGTCGGAACATCGCACATCCCGCCTGTTACACTTCCCTACCGTGAATGCAGCGATTGAGAACACCAACCATATCCGTACCGTGGCCGATCTGTTCGTGGAATGCCTGGTCAACGAGGGCGTCGAGACCATGTACGGCATCCCCGGCGAGGAAAACATCCCGCTCATGGAGGCCATCGAGCGCGACGGCCGTATCCGTTTCATCCTGACCCGTCACGAGCAGGGCGCCGGCTTCATGGCCGCCACCCAGGGCCATCTGACCGGCAAGCCCGGCGTGTGCCTAGCCACGCTCGGCCCGGGCGCGTTGAACCTCACTCTGCCGGTGGCTCAGGCGAACGCCAGCACCACGCCGCTGGTGGCGATCTGCGCGCAGGGCAATGTGTCCCGCCTGTATAAGGAATCGCACCAGATCATCGATCTGGTCAGCGTGTTCCGTCCACTCACCCAGTGGACCTCGATGATCGTGGAGCCGGCAAGCGTGCCGGAAATGGTGCGCAAGGCCTTCTCCATCTCCCAACGCAACCGTCCGGGCGCCACCTGCCTGATCCTGCCGGAGGACGTGGCCGAAATGCCGGCCCCGGCGGACGCGCATCCGCTGCCGCTGCCCAATCCGATGAGCTTCGCGCCCACCGAGGACACCATCGCCCGCGCCGTGAGCATCATCCGCGGCGCCAAGCACCCGATCATCCTTGCCGGCAACGGCGTGGCGCGCGGCCATGCCGAGAACCGCCTGCTGGCGCTGGCCGAACAGCTCAACGTGCCGGTGGCCACCACGTTCGAAGGCAAGGGCGTGATTTCGGACCGTATCCCGCTGGCCCTTGGCGTGGTGGGCTTCATGCGTCACGACTACGAGAACTTCGCGTTCGATGAGGCGGACCTCATCATTGCGGTGGGCTTCTCCATCCAGCAGTTCGATCCGAAGAAGATCAACCCGAACGACGACAAGACGATCATCCACATCAACACGTTCATCGAGGACACGGACGCGCATTACTCCACGGCCCTGAACATCATGGGCAACATCGATGCCACGCTCAGCGCGCTCATCGCCCAGCTCAAGACCGAGCGCGTGACATTCGGCGTCTCGCACCCGAAGATCCACGAGCTGCTGCAGACCGAATACGAGTCGTACGCGAACGACGATTCGTTCCCGATGAAGCCGCAGCGCATCGTGGCGGACACGCGCCGCGCGATGGAGACGGACACGGACATCGCCCTAGTGGATACGGGCGCCTTGAAGATGTGGATGGCGCGCCTCTACCCCACCTACTATTCGAACACCTGCGTGATCGACAATTCCCTGTCCACCATGGCCTGGACGCTGCCGGGTGCGGTGGCTGCCTCGTTGGAGAACCCGGGTCGCCCGGTGCTCGCGGTCATGGGCGACGGTTCGTTCATGATGAACGTGCAGGAGATCGAGACCGCCGTGCGCGTGGGCGCCCGTATGGTGATTCTGGTGTGGGTGGATGAGGCGTACGGCCTGATCAAGTGGAAGATGGACCTGCACGACGGCAGCCACGAGTACGTGGACTTCAACAACCCGGACGTGGTGGAGCTCGGCATGAGCTTCGGCGCCAAGGGCCATCTCATCGAGTTCGCCGACCAGCTCTACCCCACCCTGCGTTCCGCGTTGCGCTCGGGCTCAGGCATCGACATCATCGCCTGCCCGGTCGATTACTCGGAGAACATGAAGCTCATCGAAAAACTCGGTGAGGTGGACTTCTCCGGCTGATCGATTCCTTTGGCTCCCCTCGCTGAGGGGAGCTGTCAGCGAAGCTGACTGAGGGGAGCATCAGGCTGATACCGGACATGACTTTCCTCAGTCGCTCTATGGCGTGATGGCTCCGCTCAGGAAGGGAGCCGAAACACAACAAAGAGGGCTTCGATTCCACACGGAATCGAAGCCCTCTCGTTATATCGACTGTCAGCGGACCTTACTCGGCCGACTGCTCGCCGGCTGCGCCGGTATCAGCCGCACCGGAGTCGCCAGCGGCCGAGGCGTCAACTAGCTCGGGCTTTCCACCTTCACCAGCGTCAGTACCATCAGCATCGGCACCGTCAGTGGGCTTGGCGTCCTCGAACGTCTCGCCCTTGAAGGTGAACTCGCCCAGGATGCCTTCGCCCTCGGCGTCCACCACCACGCGCTGGCCGTCGGCGAGGTCGCCCATCAGGATCTTCTCGGAGATGGCGTCCTCGATGTCGCGCTGGATCACGCGGCGCAGCGGACGGGCGCCGAGCAGAGGGTCGAAGCCCTTCTGCGCGAGCAGGTCCTTGGCGGCGTCGGTGAGTTCGAGCGACATGTGACGGTCGAACAGGCGGTCGTTGAGCTGCTTGACGTCCAGATCCACGATCTGGCGCACCTGCGGCTCGGTAAGCTGCTTGAAGACGATGATGTCGTCCAGACGGTTCAGGAACTCAGGGCGGAACTGCTGCTTGAGTTCGGCGCTCACCTGCTCCTTCATGCGCTGGTAGCTCGACTCGGTGTTGGAACCGAGGTTGAAGCCGGTGTTCGCCATCTTCGCGATGTCGCGCGTACCCAGGTTGGTGGTCAGGATGATGATGGTGTTCTTGAAGTCCACCTTACGGCCCTGGCCATCAGTCAGGTGGCCGTCATCCAGCACCTGCAGCAACGTGTTGAAGATGTCCGGGTGGGCCTTCTCAATCTCGTCGAACAGCACCACGGAGAACGGCTTGCGACGCACCTTCTCGGTGAGCTCGCCGCCCTCCTCGTAGCCCACGTATCCCGGGGGCGCACCGAACAGACGCGAAGCGGCGTACTTCTCGGAGAACTCGGACATATCCACGCGGATGAGCGCGTCCTCGTCGTCGAACAGGAATTCGGCGAGCGTCTTGGCCAGCTCGGTCTTGCCCACGCCGGTGGGGCCGGCGAAGATGAACGAACCTGCGGGACGCTTCGGATCCTTGAGGCCCACGCGCGTACGGCGGATGGAGCGGGACAGGGCGGAGACCGCCTCGTCCTGGCCGATGATGCGCTTGTGCAGCTCGGCCTCCATGTTGAGCAGCTTCTTGGATTCGGCCTGGGTGAGCTTGAACACCGGGATGCCGGTGGTGGAGCTGATCACCTCGGCGATCACGTCCTCGTCCACGACCATCTTGACATCGGATTCGCCCTCGCGCCAGGAGCTTTCCTTGGCCTTGCGGTCGGCCTCCAGCTTCTCCTGGCTGTCGCGCAGGGTGGCGGCCTTCTCGAAGTCCTGTGCCTTGATGGCCTCGTCCTTGTCGGCGGCCACCTTGGCGATCTTCTCGTCCAGCTCCTTGAGCTCGGGCGGGGCGGTCAGACGCTTGATGCGCAGGCGCGCGCCGGCCTCGTCGATCAGGTCGATGGCCTTGTCCGGCAGGTGCCGGTCCTGGATGTAACGCGCCGACAGCTCGGCGGCGGACTGCAGGGCGCCGTCCGTGATGGTCACGTGGTGGTGGTTCTCGTAACGGGAACGCAGACCCTTCAGGATCTCGATGGTCTCGGCGATGGTCGGCTCGTGCACCTGAATCGGCTGGAAGCGGCGTTCGAGGGCCGCGTCCTTCTCGATGTACTTGCGGTACTCGTCCGTGGTGGTGGCACCGATGGTCTGAAGCTCGCCGCGGGCCAGCATCGGCTTCAACATATCGGAGGCGCCCAGCGCGCCGTCGGCCGAGCCGGCGCCCACGATGGTGTGGATCTCGTCGATGAACAGCACGATGTCGCCGCGGGTCTTGATCTCCTTGAGGACCTTCTTCAGGCGCTCCTCGAAGTCGCCACGGTAACGCGAACCAGCCACCATGGAGCCGAGGTCGAGCGAGTAGACCTGCTTGCCCTTCAGGGTTTCCGGCACGTCGCCGGCGTTGATCTTCTGGGCCAGGCCCTCCACCACTGCGGTCTTGCCCACGCCGGGTTCGCCGATCAGCACCGGGTTGTTCTTGGTGCGGCGGGAGAGCACGACCATCACGCGCTCGATCTCGTTGGTACGGCCGATGACCGGGTCGAGCTTGCCTTCGGCGGCCTCCTGCGTGAGGTTGCGGCCGAACTGGTCGAGGATGGCGGAACCGGACTTGTTCTGCTTGTCCGCCACGCCGCCGGCATTGGCCAGGTCTCCCTTGCCGTCGGCGGAACCAGTACCGGAATTGCCGCGGATCATATCGATGGTGGCGCTGCGCAGCTCGCCCAGATCGACGTCCATCTTGATGAGCACCTGGGTGCCCACGCCCTCACCCTCGCGAATCAGGCCCAGCAGGATGTGCTCGGTGCCGATGTAGCTATGGCCGAGCTGCAACGCTTCACGCAGCGAGAACTCCAGCACCTGCTTGGCGTGCGGAGTAAAGGGGATGTGCCCGTTCGGAGCCGCGTTGCCCTTGCCGATCATTTCCTCGACCTGCTTGCGGGTGGCATCCAGCGTCACGCCCTTCGAGGCGAGCGCCTTCGCGGCCACGCCCTCACCCTCGCGGATCAGGCCGAGCAGCAGGTGTTCGGTGCCGATGTAGTTGTGCTGCAGGGATCTTGCCTCTTCCTGCGCCAACACGATCACGCGCCGTGCACGGTCGGTAAACCGTTCGAACATGCTTGTCCTTCCTCAATTGACATTCCGTTTTACTCTACCGATTCACGGTGACGTTTATTCGCCTGATTCCATGAATTGCGCCGTAAGCGGGAAAGAAAACGATATGCTGGGACGTAATGATTCATCATCCAAACTGATGCCAAAGGAGGTTGTGATGACTGAATTGAACACCGAGGCCGACATCGTGGTCGGTGTGGATGGTTCGGATGAGTCCTTCGCGGCGCTGAAGTGGGCACTGGAGGAGGCGTCGATGACCGGGCAGAGCGTCAATGCCGTGTTCGGCTGGACGCATTCGTGGGACATGGGCGCCGAGCCGGACAGCGACGAGGCGTGGGCCAAGGTCCGCCGTGAGATCGCCAACGAACTGCGCGACTGGGTGGATCACGCGGCGCAGGGCATCGATTTCGATCCCGCCAAGCTGAAGCTCACGTCCGTGAAGGCGTCCGGCACTGCCGCGCTGCTGCAGATCGGTCACGACGCGCAGCAGATCGTGGTGGGTCGTCGTTCGCTGGGCCGTGTGGCGCGTTGGTTCCTGGGGTCGCTGTCCGCTTCGCTGGCGGAGGAGGCCGAGGTGCCGGTCACCGTGGTGCGCATGGCCGGCAGCGAGGATGAGTCCGTGACCGACGCGATCGCCAATGCCCTGACGCCGGGTACCAAGCAGGTGCATTACGTGCAGTCCGGCTCGCCTGTGGAGGAATCCGGCCGACCCGTGGTGGTCGGCGTGGATGGGTCCGAGGCGTCGCGCCGTGCGTTCGATTTCGCCTTGCGCGAGGCTCAGCTTCATGACAGGCAGCTCAACGTGCTGTTCTGCTGGCAACTTAAGGATCTGGGCGCGGTGCCCGGCTATGAGAACGCCGTGGCCCCGGTGGATGTGGGCCAGCGCAGGGCCGAGGAGATGCTGGCCGAGCTGATGGCGAAGGTCACGGTGCCCGACGATGTCACGGTGACGGCCAACGCCTTCCATATCCCCGCATCCAAGGGACTCATCGCGGCCTCCCGGTACGCCAGCCACCTCATCGTCGGCTCGCGCGGTCTGTCCGGCATCGACGCCCACTTCCTGGGCTCGGTCTCCCGCCAGATCGTCAACTTCGCCGAATGCACCGTCACCGTGGTGCACTAGGCGTAGTGGCAGATAAATAGCAGTAATACATTATTGGCTCCCCTCTCCGAGGGGAGCTGTCGGCAAAGCCGACTGAGGGGAGCGCCAGGCACCAGCCCGTAACTCCCCTCAGTCTCACTTCATTCGATGGCTCCCCTCAGAGAGGGGAGCCAATTCCGCCTTTATCTATTCGGCTTCGTCTTCCGATGCCGCAGTCGCAGGCTCATCCCCGGTACCCGGTTCGGCGTCCGCATCCTGCGGTTCCGGAGTAACCTCCGCGTCATCGGATTCTGCGGATTCTGCAGCCACGTCACCCGCCGCATCCTCGACCGGCTCCTCGGTCACATCCGACTCGGGTTCCTCATCCGCAACCGGTTCATCATCCTGATCCTCAGCTTCGGAGTCGTCCGCATCCTCCGGACCGGCCAGCGGCTCCTCGGCCGTCTCTTGTTCCGTGTCTTCGGAATTGTCGGCACCGCCGTCAACGGTGTCCTCGGTCGATTCCTCGGCCACATCAGTCACATCCGGTTCATCGGAATCGTCCTCGGACTCCCCGGCTCCGGTCTCTTCCCCAGTGTCCGAGACGTCAAGGCCCTCGGCTTCCGGATCTTCGTCCTCAGTCGATTCCGTCTCCTCGGAATCCTCCGGCTCGGCCTTCTCGGATTCAGCCTCGGACTCGCCGGACTCATCATCATCCGAGTCATCCGCGTCATCATCGGCATCAGCGCGCTCGGCCTTGGCCTGACGCAGCTGTTCGATGAGGTCGACCACAGCCTCCAGTCCCGGCGCCACGTCGTCGTCCACGGCGATCATGCCATCGGCGTCCTCATCCGACTCATCGTCCAGATCGTCGCCATCGTCGGGCTCGGTGTTGCGCAGGATGTCCTCTTCGGTCGCCTCATCCGAATCGGCATCGTCGTCATCGTCCCCGGCAATCACCGGAACGTCGGCGTCGTCCATATCCTCATCGGCGACGGCGATATCCTCGCCCGCGGCGTTAGCAGCCACAGCATCCGCCACCACGCCGGAAAGCATATCCTCGGTGGATTCCTCGTCTTCGGATTCCTCGCTCTCATCGGCGGACTTGCCGCGTTTGCGGCTCACGGAGGCGATCACATCCACATGCATGTCATCGAAGGCCGGCTTGGACTGCACCCACAGATGGCTCGGCTCCGGAGGCTCGATCTCGGAGTGCTCGCCGCAACCGTGGTCCAACGAGACCACGCGGCCGTCATCCGGGCTCCACTTGTTGGCGCACACGCCGAACATGCGGTCTAACTCGCCGGTCAGCGGCACGAAGAAACCACAGGTGGAGCACAGGTTGCCCTCGGCGGTCTTGGTGCTCAGCGCCTTGGGACCGCGCGGGCCCTCATACCAGCGCTTGGCGGCCTGCGCGCGGCCCAGCGGGCTCAGCACATGGCGTCGGGTGAGCCGAAAGGTCTGGACGGCGTCGTTCACGTCCTCCAACGAGGACTCCTCCACTTCGCCGGGCTCGATGCGCTCATCGTCCGGATCGGTGCCGATGGAGTCGGTGGGGGAAAGATCGGTGGGTTCCAGACGATCCTTCCACGGCACCCACTTAGGCGGCATCAGCGCGCTGTCCGTAGGCACCAGCGAGGATTCGTTGACGGTCCAGGAATCCAGCTCGATGTCATGGAACAGCGTCACCGACCACTGCCAGCCTTCGTATCCGCGCACGGCGGCCTGGAAGCGGAAGTCGGTGACGTGGTCCTCGAGTTCGATCGCCTCGACGAAGTTCCCCACCTGCTCGGGCTCGTCGGCCACTTCGAGCAGCACGGCCTGCGCGATGGCGCGCGGATCGGGCGCAGCTGCGGTTTCGGTGTTATCAGTCATAGACAAATCTTCAGTCCTGTACGTCGAACTGGTCCGCCACGGCGCGCAGCAGGGTGGCCAGCTTCTTGCTTTCGGCTGCGGAGGGGTAACGATGGCGGCGCAGCGTGTTGCCGGCCGTGTCAAGCATCTTGATGAGATCCTCGCAGATGGCGGCCATGTCGTCCGCCTTCGGGCGGGTGGCCTTGACCAGGCTCGGGGCGGAGGCGATGGTGCGCACGCCCATGGCCTGCGGGCCGCGGCGACCGTCCACCACGGAATACTCCACCTTGGCACCCTTGCGCAGCGTGGTCACGCCTGCGGGCAGGGCCTGAGCCGGCAGGAACACGTCCTTGCCTTCCTCACTGGTGATGAAGCCATATCCCTTGGCTGCGTCAAACCAACGAACTCGACCGGTGGGCATTGCAAACCTTCCTTAATCCTTGAGATCAGTAGTAAACCAAAGTACCAGTTTACCGCACAGGGCTTGACCTCATGCTTTGGGCTGAGTCGGAAGGCCCGTCACCCGTCAAGCTCACCGTCCGCCCCGGCCCGATTGGCCCGACTGATTCGGATTCGTCACCTGGTTCGCAGCGTTCGCCTGCGCGACCTGCCCGGACTGTACCGTCTGAGTCGATTGGGCGGCAAGCTGCGCAGGCTGAGCAGCTTGAGTGGCCTGAGCAGCCGCCTGCACAGGTTGCGCCGGCTGCTGGACGGTCTGGGACCGGCCCTCGCCGGAGAACCACGATGACTTCTGCTTGCCCTTGGCGTTCTTCGCGCCCTTGCTGGACTTGCCGTCCTTCGTCTTGCCGCCGGGCATCCCCGCCGTAGTCGGCTGGGCCGCGACCGCCGGGGCCATCGGTTCGATGGGCAGCACCACGGTCAGCGTCAGGCCTCCCCCGTCGGTGGCCGTAGCGCAGATGAAACCGTGATGCGCCTTGACCACGGACTGCGCGATGGCCATGCCAAGACCGGTGCCGCCTTTTTCGCGGGCGCGGGAGGGGTCGGCCGTGTAGAAGCGTTCGAAGATCTGCGAACGGGATGCGTCCGGCACGCCGGGACCGTGGTCGATGAATCGCAGCACCGCGTATTTGTAACCGGTCTGCATCGAGGACCCCACTTCGGCGGCGTCGATGAACCGGCGCAACGAAGCGTCCGTAGCGGGCATCCTGGCAAGCTGCTTCGGGTCGATGGCGGCGGGCATCACGCCGAGCGCGGCCTCCGCCGAGGAGTCGACGGGCGTATAGCGGTGGATATTGCCCACGATGTTCGTCACCACCTGGCGCAGGCGCGAGGCGTCGCCGGGCAGCGTCACGTCCTGCCAGTCGCCTTCCTCCACATGGAGCGTGGCGGGATGGTTGAGGTCGCGTGCGGGCTCCAGCGTGATGATCTGGCGGGTGATGGCGCGTTCGGGATCCAGCGCATGCAGGTCGTCCACGGCGTCGGTCACCAGCGAGGAGAGGCGCACCGTGCCCGTCACGTCGATGCCGCGGCCTTCGTCCAGTCGGGCCAGCGAAAGCAGGTCTTCCACCAGCACGGTCATGCGCTGGCTGGACTTCTCGATGTGTTCGATGGATTCGTCCGCACGTTCCAGCGCACCGGGCATGTCGCGCTGCATCTTGTACAGCTCCGCATAGCCGTGGATGGCGGCGAGCGGCGTGCGCAGCTCATGGCTTGCGTCGGAGACGAACCGCTTCATCTTGTTGGTCGTCTCCTCCTGTTCATGGAAGCTCGATTCTATTCGGGTCAGCATGGTGTTGAGGGACGCCGCCAGGGAACCCACCTCGGTGTTCTCGGGTGCGGAGGGGATGCGCTGGCTCAGGTCGCCGGCCGCGATCTTGGCGGCGGCCTTCTCCATGCGCTTCAATGGGGTGAGCGTGTGCTGGATGATGAGCGTGGACAGTGATCCGCCCAGCAGCAGCACGGCGATGCCGACGACGATGCAATAACGGGTCAGCGTGCTCATGATGTCGATCTGGTCCGAAAGCGACAGACCGATGTACACCACACCACGCACCTTTTCACCGCCCTTGCCGTCCGGACCGGTGAACTGTAGCGGCAGGATGCGCCACGGCGAGTTGGCCGCAGCGAGAACCGAATGGCTCACATTGCCGGAGGGGTTGCCGAGAATCTTGATGGTGCCGCCCGATGATTCCGTCTGCCCGTTGCCCGAAGCGCTGTCCGAGCCGCCCGTGCCGCCACCGTTCTGCGTGTCCGAGCCATTCTGGCCATCCGTGGATCCGCCCGAGCCACTGGACCCGCTGGAACCATTGGAATCGTTGGAATTACCCGAATTACCGGAATTACCGGAATTGTTGGAGTTGTCCGGCGAGGTGGATTGGCTGCTTTCGCTCTGCACCTCCTTGACCTGCCTGGCCACGGCCGGTGCGGTGAAGATCTGGCCGAGTTTGATGCCGGTGGTGTCGCCGTTGGTGGGCAGCACCGGCATGGATACGATGCCGCTCTGCAGCTGCGGCAGCAACGGCGTCACCGTCAGCGGGTCGCCGTTGTCGTCCGTGGTGCCGTCCGTGTACTGGATCTGCAGGAAGTATGAGTTGATGCCGCTTGAGTCGTTCTTGGACAACAGATCGACGTTGTTGAACACCAGTTCGCGTTGCTGGTTGAGCTGCTTGTCGATTTTCTCCAGCATGTAGTTGCCCACCAGCGTGCGGATGGAGAAGGAGATCACCGTCACGCCGATGAGCAGCACGGCGATGGTGCACACCACCAGTTTGCTGCTCAGGGAGACGCGGTCGAGATGGCGCAGGAACAGGTTCTTCTTGCGTTCGTGCTGTTCCTTGAGTCGCGCGGCCGCCGGGGTCATGGTGGGGCCGGCCGCCGCCGGGGGCGCGGGCATGGGCGCGGCGGGGCCGGATGGGATGCGGGGAAAACTCATGATATCGAAGATGTAGCGGTCAGTTCTTGGGTTCGCGGATCATGTATCCGATGCCACGCTTGGTCTCGATGAGCGGGGTGACCTTGCGGGTCTCGCCATTCTCATCGGTGTAGGTCACGCCATCCACCTTCTTGCGCAGGTAGGAGATGTACGATTCGACGATGGCGGCGTCCCCGCCCCAGTCGTACTGCCAGACGTGATCGAGGATCTGGGCCTTGGAAAGCACACGGCCCTCGTTGTCCATCAGGTAGCGCAGGAGCTTGTATTCGGTGGGGCTCAGGTCGATGGGCTGGCCCGCGCGGGTCACGTCATGGGAATCCTCGTTGATCTCCAGATCGGCCACGCGAATGATCGGGTCGTCCTCCACCTGTTCGCGGGTGCGGCGCAGGATGGCGCGGATGCGGGCCACCACTTCCTCCAGGCTGAACGGCTTGGTCACGTAATCGTCGCCGCCCACGGTCAGGCCCATGATCTTGTCCTGCGTATCGTCGCGCGCGGTCAGGAACAGCACGGGCGCATCGATGCCCTCCTGGCGGATGCGGCGGGTCACAGTAAAGCCATCGATGTCAGGGAGCATGACATCCAGGACGATGAGGTCCGGCTGCACCTTCTCGATGACTTCGATGGCTTCGGAACCGGATGCGGCGGTGTTCACCTCGAATCCGGCGAAATGAAGGGATGCGACGAGCAGTTCGCGGATGGACGGCTCGTCATCTACAACTACGATCGATGCTTCAATAGGCTTACTCATGCTTTCTAGAGTGTCGCGTTCGTCTGGGCGTTTCCTGAATGTCGCCTTGGAGTTCCTTCCTGGCTTTTCTCCGGGCCTTCTTCTCCTGCCAGCTCAGCGGCTGGGCGCTGGCGCGACGCGGCTTCTTGTTGCCGGATCGCACGCGGATCACCACCATCAGCACCACCACGATGATGAGCACCACAAGCACGGCGGCCATCACGATGATGCCGATCTTCACCGAGGACGATGAGGTGGAGGTCTTCTGTGATTTGACGATCTGATCCATCATGGCTGTGGCGGCGCCGGACCAGTCGGGCGTGCTTTTCATCAGCGGCTGCTGGGCGGCTTCGGAGAGCTTGTCCACGGTGTCCTGGTCCTTGAGCCATTCGTCCGAGTTCGACGAGACGGCCACCACCAGGTTGCCGTCGTTCGAGGCCACGGCCAGCAGCACGGTGTTGGGCTTCGGGTCCATGGATTCCAACACGTTCTTGGCCCACTTCTGCGGCGTGAGTTTGCTGTTGAAGGTGGACAGATAGAGCAGGTGCACGTGGACATCGGCTTCCTTTTCGGTGTTGGCGATGGCATCGGAGACCTCGGAGACGTGCGAGCCAAGCAGGTTCTCGGTGTCCGTGATGTTCTCGGTGATGGTCACGCCGCTGTCAGAGCTCGAGGAATCGCCGCTGCCGGTGGTGCCGTCCGAGTTGTCCCCATAGGCGAATCCGCTTATCCACATGGAACCCAGTAATGCCGCGACAACCATGAAAACGCAGCAGACAAGCCACATTCGGGACTTCCTGCCGGCGATATGCGCCACCTGTTCCGAAGATGGAACCACAGTGGCCGTTTTTCCTTCTGCCCAATTCGTTTGTGCCATAGGCTCCACCATAGCGGCCGGTACTGGCATTGTCGGTCGTCATCGACCATGATTCACCAATGCCGCGAAAGGAGCGCATCATGCCCCAATATCAAGTGGATTCGGAACGGATCCAATCGTCCTCGGCAGCCGTGGCCAATTCGGTCGCCCAGATCCGGCAGGCCGTGGCCGGCATGTACACCAATCTCAACAGTCTGCAGGAGGCGTGGCGTGGTTCGGCGGCGACCCAGTTCACCTCGGTCGCCGCACAATGGCGTTCGGCCCAGCAGCAGATGGAGGCCTCGCTTGAGTCCATCCAGCGTTCGCTGACCCAGGCCTCCACCGTCTACGCTGACGCCGAATCCCAGGCCTCGCGACTCTTCGCCTCATAACCCCTGTCCTTGCCGCCCCTCTGAGGGGAGCTGTCATCGAAGACGACTGAGGGGAGTCTCGTGGATGGGCACAGCCTCGTCCGGCGAAGGAATCCGGGGAAAACACAGAAAAGGGGCTTCCCGAAGGAAGTCCCTTTTCTTCAGCTAATCGGAACGACTAATCCCTAGCGGATCAGTAGCCCATGTCGGCACCGGCGGCCGGGGCGGCGGCCTTCGGCTCCGGCTTGTTGGCCACCACAGCTTCGGTGGTCAGGAACAGGCCGGCGATGGAGGCGGCGTTCTGCAGGGCGGAACGGGTCACCTTGACCGGGTCGGTCACACCGGCGGCCAGCAGGTCCTCGTAGGTGTCGGTGGCGGCGTTGAAGCCCTCGCCGTCCGGCAGGGAACGAACCTTGTTGATCACCACGTCACCGGAGACACCGGCGTTCTCGGCGATCTGCTTGATCGGGGCCTCGATGGCGCGGAACACAATGGCGGCACCGGTGGCCTCTTCGCCGGTCAGGGAGGTGACGGCCTCATCCTTCTCGGCCTTGGCAGCAGCCTGAACGAGGGCCACGCCACCACCGGGCAGCAGGCCTTCCTCGATGGCGGCCTTGGCGTTACGCACGGCGTCTTCGATGCGGTGCTTGCGCTCCTTGGCCTCGACCTCGGTGGCGGCGCCGACCTTGATGACGGCCACGCCACCGGCCAGCTTGGCCAGGCGCTCCTGCAGCTTCTCGCGATCGTAGTCGGAGTCGGTGTTCTCGATCTCGGCGCGGATCTGGGCCACGCGAGCGTCGATGTCCTCCTTGGAGCCGGCGCCCTGGACGATGGTGGTCTCGTCCTTGGAGACGATGACCTTCTTGGCGTGGCCGAGCACGTCAACGTCGATGGAGTCGAGCTTGAGGCCCAGCTCGTCGGAGACGACCTGAGCGCCGGTCAGGATGGCCATATCCTGCAGCATGGCCTTGCGACGGTCGCCGAAGCCCGGGGCCTTGACGGCGCAGGACTTGAAAGTGCCACGGATGTTGTTCAGGATCAGGGTCGGCAGAGCCTCGCCGTCAACGTCCTCGGCGATGATCAGCAGCGGCTTGCCGGTCTTCATGACCAGCTCGGCCACGTGGACGATGTCCTGCTGGGAGGAGACCTTGCCGGAAGTCAGCAGGATGTACGGATCCTCCAGCACGGCGGTCTGGTCGTCGGCGTTGGTCACGAAGTACGGGGCGATGTAGCCCTTGTCGAAGCGCATGCCCTCGGTGAAGTCGAGGTCCAGGCCGAAGCGGTTGTTGTCCTCGACGGTCACGACGCCATCCTGGCCGACCTTGTCCAGGGCCTCGGCGATCTTCTCGCCGACCTCGGGGTCAGCGGCGGAGATGGTGGCGGTGGCGGCGATCTGGTCCTTGGTCTCGACGTCCTTGGCGGCGGCGACGAGCTCCTTGACGATGACCTCGGTGGCCTTCTCGATGCCGCGACGCAGGGCGATCGGGTTGGAACCGGCGACCACGTTCTTCAGGCCCTCGTGAACCAGGGACTGGGCCAGCACGGTTGCGGTGGTGGTGCCATCGCCGGCGACGTCGTCGGTCTTCTTGGCGACTTCCTTGACCAGCTCGGCGCCGATACGCTCGTACGGATCCTCAAGATCGATTTCCTTGGCGATGGACACACCATCGTTGGTGATGGTCGGGGCGCCGTAGGTCTTGTCCAGCACCACGTTGCGGCCCTTCGGGCCCAGGGTGACCTTGACGGTGTTGGCGAGCTTGTCGAGGCCCTCCAGCATACCCTGACGGGCTTCCTCATCATAAGCAATGATCTTTGCCATGGTTGTGCGTTCCTCCAAATGGCTGCGTACTTACAGTGTCCACTCGTGGATGCCGAGCACCGACCCCCGGCCGTCAGCTGCCGGTTATCACTCTCGACCTCCGAGTGCTAACCCAGACATTAGCACTCACGGGTGCCGAGTGCCAACATCGGCCCCGGCGATTGTGCTCTCGGCATGAAAATACAGAAAAGCCCCGGCCGCCTGTGCGGTCGAGGCTCTGTGTGCGCATCCTTGCATGCGCCGGGTATCAGGCGCGGTCCTCACCGGAGGACAGCTTCACCACGTCCTTCGCCTGCGTGCCCTTACCGGACGGGACAGGCGTGTACTCCACGCGATCGCCCTCGTACAGCATCTTGAACTTATTGGTGCTGCCGTCGTCCTTGATCTCCGCGTAATGCACGAAAACGTCCTCGCCGCCGCCGTCCGGCTGGATGAACCCGAACCCTTTCTTGGCAAGGAAGAACTTCACGGTACCTTGTGCCATATCTGATCTTTCCTTTGTTCCCTTTATAGGCGTCGCGACACATACCTATAGGGAACGTAGAAAGAACCGCATCGCGCTCCCCCTACCTCGCGACTAGAGCACGATTGTACAGTGAAGAGGGAACATTCCCAACCAATTCAATACGAAAACGTCCAAAAACATGAGAACGTTCACACCCGGTCGGGGCTGTTTTCCTAGGTTTTGCTTGGATTTACGCTAGTTGAGCAAAACCACGGTGATCGGCACGGCAAGACCCTGCGCCTGCTCCACGGTGGCGATGCCGAGCGTGTTCGCCACGTCCTCGGCGGTGGCCTTGTCGGTCTCGTTCTGATACCACACCACGGTGTAGGTGGGCATGGTGAGCGTCCCGTCGGGGTTGGCCGCCGTCACGCTCGTGTATCCGGAGGTCTGCAGCACGTCGGACCGCTGGCCGGCGTAGCCCTGGATGCCTGTGGCGTTGACCACGAGCACCTGGGTGGCCTTGTTCACCGTGGAGGTCTGCTCGGACTGCTGGGCGTTCTGGTCGGTGCCGTCCGTGGAATTGGTGGAGTCCGACTGCGTGGAGTCGGAAGATGAGTCCTTGGCGTCCGAGGAGGACGTGTCCTTCTTGGCGGAATCGCCGGAATCGTTCGTGGACGTATTCGAGGAGTCCTTATTATCGGCGCTATCGGCATTGCTCGCCGTCTCGCTTTGGGAGGTGGACTGGCCCAGAATCACCTTGTATTCGCCGGACACGAACAGCCACGCGCCCACGCCGGCGAGTGCGGCGATCAGCATCACGACGAGGAACGGCGCAAGACGTGCCATCAGCGGGCGGGAGCCACGGTGGACGCCCACCGGCCCCTTCGGCGGATTGTCGAAGATATCCCGTTCGTAAGAGTCATAGGTCATCTTGTCGCGTGCCATGGCCGCCCTTCCTGTATGAAAAACTACCCATGAGTCTAACCCGGCAAGCGTCAAATCGCATTATCGTGCCACGCCGGGCCGCAAAGCTGCCGCCTTTGGCTACAGTGGTGAGCCATGGTTAAACCTTTACGAGATCTGGTCGAGCCCGGCTGGGCCGAGGCTCTGGCGGATGTGGAGCCCACCGTTCACCGCATGGGCGATTTTCTCAGGGCCGAAAACGCCGCCGGACGCCCCTGGCTGCCGGCGAGCCACAATATCCTGCGCGCCTTCACGATCCCCTTCGATTCCATCAAGGTGCTCATCGTGGGTCAGGATCCCTATCCCACGCCGGGACACCCGGTGGGTCTGAGCTTCTGCGTGGCGCCGGACGTGCGCCCGCTGCCGAAGAGCCTGATCAATATCTATAAGGAGCTGGTGGACGACCTGGGCGTGCCGATGCCCTCCAACGGCGATCTGACACCGTGGACCGAGCGCGGGGTCATGCTGCTCAACAGGTGCCTGACCGTGGGAGTCGGCCGTCCGAACTCGCATCAGGGCAAGGGCTGGGAGGAAGTCACCGAGGCCGCGATCCGTGCGCTCAACGCCCGCACGGATGACGACGGCAAGCCGAAGCCGCTGGTGGCGATTCTCTGGGGGCGTAATGCACAGAGCCTCGAACCGTTGCTCACCAATGCGTTCATCATCAAGTCCCCGCATCCGAGTCCGCTGTCGGCCTCCCGTGGCTTCTTCGGTTCCAGGCCCTTCTCCCGCGCCAACCAAGCCCTCATCAACATGGGTGCGGAACCTGTGGATTGGACTCTTCCTTCGGCTTGATTCCGGTGAAGTTTCACGACCGCCGTCAGCGTGAGTCGTTACAGTGGTGGGCATGACTCTGTTCCCCACGCAACCGAACATGCCCCCACAACCGCTGCCCCGGCCCGCCATGCCGCCGGCCGGCCAGCCCATGATCCAGACCCCGGCGCTGAGCGCCGACGACACCAAGCGCGCACGTGCGCTGGCGGACAGCATCCGCGCGCGTTTCGCGCAGACGCTGGTGGGACAGGACAATCTGCGTGAGTCGCTTATCGTGACCCTGGTGGCCGGCGGCCACATCCTCATCGAATCGGTGCCAGGCCTGGCCAAGACCACGGCCGCACAGACGCTGGCCACCTGCGTGTCCGGCTCGTTCAAGCGTGTCCAGTGCACCCCGGACCTCATGCCTTCGGACCTGACCGGCACACAGGTGTTCGACTTCGCCTCGCAGAAGTTCACCACGCAGATCGGCCCGATCCACGCCAATTTCGTGCTGCTGGACGAGATCAACCGTTCCAACGCCAAGACCCAGTCGGCCATGCTGGAGGCCATGGCCGAGGGTGCCACCACGATCGGCGGCCAGCGCATTCAGCTGCCCAAGCCGTTCATGGTGATCGCCACCGAGAACCCCATCGAGGAGGAGGGCACGTTCAACCTGCCCGAAGCCCAGATGGACCGCTTCATGATGAAGGCCATCATGACCTACCCCTCCGCGGACGAGGAGACGCGCATGCTCGCCATGCTCACCCGCCGCGGCTCCGATATGATCGGCCCGGACACCATCACCGGCGAACGCATCTCCGTGACGGACGTGGACTTCCTGCGCCGCGCCGCACGCCGCGTGCATGTGTCCGACGCGATCATGCGGTACGCGGTGGATATCGCCGCCACCTCCCGTGGCGCCGGTTCCCGCCCCATCAAGGGGCTGTCCTCGCTGGTCCGCCTGGGCGCCTCGCCCCGCGCCACCATCGCCCTGACGCGCATCGGACAGGCGAACGCCCTCCTGTCCGGCCGCGACTACGTGGTGCCTGAGGATATCAAGGCCTTCGCCCACGAGGTGCTGCGCCACCGCATCGTGCTCACGTTCGAGGCGCTGGCGGACGGCGTGGTCAGCGACCAGATCGTGGACAAGATCGTCGAGACCGTTCCCGTTCCGTGAGTCAAAGCATGAGTGCTGACGTGACTTCCGTTTCCGTCCGCAAGAAGATCGAAGCCCTGGGCACCCAGCTGAGCCTGCCCACGGTGCGCAAGGCGCTGGGCGTGCTGGAGGGCGAGCATGCGTCCGGTCGTCGTGGCGGTGCCGGCGATGTGATGGACGTGCGCGCCTACGAACCGGGTGACGAGTCACGTCTGATCGACTGGAAGTCCAGCGCCAGGCAGGGCCGTCCGATGGTGGTCCAGCGTGAGCGTCTGGCCACGTCCAAGGTGTGGCTGCTCATGGATGTGGGCCGCGAGATGGGCGGCATGTGCGATTCGGGTGAACGTGCCTGGGAGGTGGCGGCCAATGCGTTGCGCATGTTCGCCGCGCTTTCGCTGCGCCGTGCCGACGACATCTCGCTGGTGTTCGGCGATTCGTCGAGCATCACGCGCATCCCGTTCAATGGCGGGTTCGCGCAGTTCGAGCGCACGCTGGACAAGGCGCTGGACCGTACGTGGGAGCATCAGCGCAATATCGATGCGCTGTTGGCGTACGCCCGCCGTATCAAGGACCGCGACGCGCTCATCGTGCTGGCCACGGACGAGCATGCCCTGGCCGAACGGCACATCCCGGAGTTCCGCCGCATCGCCCGCACGCATCCGGTGGTGCTCATCGATGTGGCCACGCTCAATCCGTTCCGCCCGCTCCGTGCCGGACACCCCTCCCCCACGGATGGCGTGACGAGCCGCCGTGTGCCGGCGTTCCTGCGTTCCGCCAAGGCCGCCGCCGAAGTGGACACGCATCGCGGGTATATGGCGGCCGCGTTGGAGCAGGAGTTGGGACGCACAGGTTCGCACATGATTCGCGCCGGTTCGAGCGAGTCCATGTTCGACCGGTTCGTGCATCTGGTTTCGGCGTCGCTGGCGCGGACCACGCGCAACCAGCTGGGCGCATCCCCTGACGTGACGTCGATGCTGGGGGTTGCGCGATGACGATGGAATCGTTGGCCGTCGTATTGGCCGTCGACCCCGGCGATCTGAAGCCGGTGGGCGCGTTGCAGCTGACCGGGCCGCTGGCCGTGGTGATCGTGGCCTGCCTCGCCGTGGCCGTGGCGCTGGTGATCGCCGCGGTGTTGCTGTCCCGCCCGTCCAGGAGGCCCCGCAAGGAGAACATACAGCGCGGCGCCCATAGCGGTGCCGGCGCCAAGACCGTGTGGCGTGACCGTATCGCCGATGTGGTGGCCCGCAACGAGTCCGGAGCCTTGAGCCGCGAGGATGCCTTCGCCGAGTTGGCGCAGATCGCGCGAGAGTTCGCGGGGGCCGCTTCGGGCCGGGAACTCTCGACCAGCACATTGACCGATCTGACCCGTCTCAACCGCACCCCGGCGAATCGCCAGGGCCTGGATTCGCTGCGCCAGACCATCAGCGCGCTATATCCGCCCGAATTCGCCGATGCCTCGCGCAACCGGGCCGCGCGTGAGGCAAGCGTCAGGGAAGCGGCCGAATGGGTGTCCAATCTGGTGGAAAGGTGGCGTTCATGACCCTCACCTGGCATTGGCCTTGGGCCGCGCTGGCCGCCGTACTGGTAGCGGCCGCGCTGGTGACGCTCATCGTGGTGTTCTCGCGCCGTCCGCAGTCGGACGAGGCCGTGTTCTCCTTGGACGACGATCTCAATACCGAGCATGCCTCGCGGCTGTTCCGCCAGTGGCGTGCGCTCGGCCGTCTCGCCGCCGCGCTGCTTGCCGTGGCGCTGTTGTTGGCCGTGGCGCTGGTCGCGCGCCCCAGTCAGGTGGATGCGGGCGCGGAGCGCGCCTCCAGCCGCGACATCGTGCTGTGCCTGGACGTGTCCGGTTCCACACTCCCCTACGATCGCGAGGTCATCGATACGTACCGTGAGCTGGTGGGGCACTTCCAGGGCGAACGCATCGGTCTAAGCATCTTCAACTCCACCTCGCGCACGGTCTTCCCTCTGACCGACGACTACGACCTGGTCTCCAAGCAGCTCGCCGCGGCCAGCAAGGCCCTGCGAGGTGTGGAATCGCAGGACGACATCGACAAGATGTCCGATTCCGATTATCAGAAGATCGCCGACTGGCTGGACGGCACGCAGAACCGCAAGGACGCCACTTCGCTGATCGGCGACGGCGTGGTGTCCTGCGCCGCCATGCTGCCCGGTTTCGCATATGGCGAGTCCTCCAACGCCACCGCCGAGCGCAGACGTGCGGCTTCGATCGTGCTGGCCACGGACAACGTGGTCTCCGGCAAGCCCACCTATTCGCTCACCGAGGCACTGGATCTGACCCGACAGGCCTCCATCACCGTGGACGGCCTGTATTCCGGTCCGAAGTCCAGTGAGAACGACCAGACCACCACGGACATGAGGTCGGCCATTGAATCGCACGGTGGCGTCTTCCTGACCCAGTCGAACGGCAGGAGCGTGAACGAACTGGTGCGGGACATCGAATCGCGCCGGGATACGGCCAGCGAGAACCAGGCGAAGGCTTCGATGGTGGACGCGCCTGGTCTGTGGATGCTCGCGCTCGCACTGGTGATGGCGGTCTGGATCGCATGCGTCTGGAGGTTGCGCCGATGAACGGATTCACCTTCTCCCCCACCCTAGGCTGGGTGGCCGGCGGATTGCTGGCGGGTCTGCTGACGGTCCTCGCCGTGGCGGAAATCGTGCAGTTCGCCCGCAGGCGCAAGGCCGGTGCGAGCGACGAGACCGTTGCGGCCTGCATCCGCCGCACCCTGATGATGCTCGTGGCCGCCGTGATGGTGCTGACGCCCAGCGTGGTAGCACCGACCACATCCCGCGCCATCAACGCCACCGACGTGATCCTGGCCGTGGACGTGACCGGTTCGATGGCCGTGACCGACGCCCGTTACGGATCCGGTGAGGCCATCAGCCGTATCGACGCGGCCCGCAAGGCCGTGCATGACGTGACCGACGCCTACCCGGACGCCAGTTTCGCGGCCATTCGCTTCGGCGCTTCGGGCACGCTGGATGTGCCGCTGACGCCGGACGCGCCCGCCATCGACAATTGGGCGGATACGCTGACGCTGGAATCCACGTCCGTTTCCGCCGGTTCCAGTCTGGACGCACCGATCGACCAGCTGCTGATCACCGCCAAGTCGATTCGCGAGGCCCATCCGGATGATGCGATCGTGCTGTACCTCATCAGCGACGGCGAACAGACCTCGGACAAGACCCGCCGCACGTTCTCCTCGCTGAGACGTTATCTTGACGACGGGTTCACCGTGGGCGTGGGCTCGACCGAGGGCGGCAGGATTCCGGCCATTGCAGACGGCGTGAGTACCGGCGGCTCGGCCGCTGGCTCCGATACGGCCGACCAGTGGATCCTCGACCCGGATACCGGCGAGCCCGGCATCTCGAAGATGGACGAGAAGAATCTGAAGGACATCGCCGACGAGATCAGCGGCACGTATGTGAAGCTCGGCGAGGCGCAGACGCTGGCGGATGCGGTCTCAAGCAAGGTCTCCGACCAGTGGAGGGTCACGTCCACGGTCAAGGAGCGTACGCGCACCACGCCTGTGGTCTGGCCTCTGGCCATCGTGTTGGTCCTGCTGTTGGCGTGGGAGCTCGGTGCCTGGATTGTGACTTCAAGGAGGCTGCTATGAGCAGGAATGCCGAAACGGCTTCGGCGCGTTCTTCGGTACGGCCGGCGCGGTCGGCGCGCGGACCGCTGGCCGTACGCATCGTGTTGGCCGTAGTCGCCGTGGCGTTGCTCGTGGCGGCGGGATTGGCCGGCGTGAACCTGGTGGCCGCCAACCGGTTCAATCAGGCGACCGCCTCACTGACCGCCAATATCAAGGCAGCACAGGACGAAAAGACGGATGCGGATACGCTGCATGCCCAGCAGCAACAGACCGACGCGCAGTTCGCGGAGGCGGGCCGCATGAGCGCGGTGCTGTTGCCGGAGATCCGGAACGCCATCGATACCAATGCATCCATCTCCGCCGAGCTGACCAAGATCACGCTGGAGCGCATGCAGGAGCAGCAGGGCGGAACCAGCGCGCAGAACCAATCCTCGAATCAGAATTCCTCGTCGTCCTCCAACGCCAAGAAGCAGGGTTCGTTGACCGAGGAGCAGCGCAAGAAGGTCGAAGAGCTGATGAAGGCGAATCAGCAGTCGGCCGACGGCGACTCCACCACCACGAACAAGACGGAGCAGAAGACCCAGAACAAGGGCACGGGCGCCACCAAGCCGTGGTGACGTTGTGGTGACGTTCCTAGTGATGGTCGGATCGTGGCGGTGCCGGTGTTTCCCCATAACTGACACCGGCACCGCTACGTTGCGTCTGCCGCCGTTCTTCTCTTCCGTCCACAGTATTTGTGCATAACTTTCCCAGAAAACGGCAAGCTGGAACCACATGCCCCGGTTCGGCTGGACAGTCTCGCGCGTCTTCCGTTTAGCTGGAAGGCATGAACAGCTACGATAATCCTTTCCTCAATAGCCAGCCCATCTTCGTCGGGAATCAGCCACTTCCTGCTTTGGATGGCAGCACCGCCTCACCGGCGTTTTCCTCCTGCCGGTGCCTCGTTCTCATGCAGACCGACCAAGATCTCATTGCCAAACAACGTGCGGTCACCGTCGCATCCAATGACAATGCGGCGACGGCCATCACCCGCTCCAAAGATATCGAATGGACCGGCAATGCCGCCGAATGGTTCCGTTCCACCTTGGACCGCACCGCATACGCCATCAAGATGCTGACCGACGATATGGAAACCACCCAGCGACTGGCGATGGAGGCATGATGGGCAACGATAACGAATACTACTGGCAGGTCGAATCCAAGGTGTACGGCGGCAAAGGCTATTCAACCGCGACCCGCGAGGAATACACGGCGGTGGCCAAGGCCTTGGATGAGGTGGCCGGCGAATTCGAGAAACTCGCCACCGTCTGGAACGCTACAAGGGAACAATTGGACAACCGGCATGCCTTCATATCGGCATGCACCACGCATAACTCCTCCATGTTGCCTTACACCGTGTTGAAAGTGCGCTGCCAGAACCACGCGGACACATGCCGGCAGATCAGTGACGATCTCGCCCGCACCTCCCAATTGCTGCTGAAGGTGCTGGGTGTGTATTCGGAAACCGAACTCTCGGTGAAGCGGTTGTTCAACGAGGCGGTACAGTTCGGCACCACGGCCAACTGGCTGGGAATGACGATGGGAATGGGATCTTTGGCTCTGGGAGGTCTCCTATTCGGTTTGGTCAAGGAAGGCAAACTGAATCCCTCGTGGATGTCTACCGCCACGTCACCGTTCCAGGAGGGGTATATGAGCGGCACCGGCGCTATACTCAGCAAACTCTCGCCTCTTACGGGATTATCTGCCACCGATGAGGTCAACCAAGGTGCAGGCATTCTCTCCCTGCTCAGCGCTCCACTGAAGAACGCGGCCCAAGGCAATTATCTCAATGTCCGCGAAGTCACGACCGAAGCGGATGTGGTCAGGTCAAGCCAGACGGTGACCGGCGCGTTTGATGGTCTGTACCGGCTGGCCAACGAACGGCTCGGAAAGGTCGATCTGAAGAGTGGACTGGGATATGCCACCATCGCCATCCAGCGCTATGAGAAGGAGGACGGCGAATCAGCCTGGCTTGTTACGGTTCCCGGGACCGACGGACAAGCCGATTCCCCATTCGATTGGGAGCAGAACGCTGAGCTCATGAGCGCGGATCCCGAACAGCGCAGGCAGGCCGATAGCGTCAGATTGGTCATCGAGGCGATGCGGCAGGCCGGCATCGGCGAGGACGACGAAGTGGCGATTGTGGGGCATTCGCAAGGCGGTATCGTGGCCGCCTCAATCGCCTCGGATTGGCAGGACGAGTTCAATGTCAAGCACATTGTGACCGCGGGTTCTCCGATCGCCAATCATCCCGTACCGGAGGGCACATGGGTCACCAGCGTGGAAATCGAAGATGAACTGGTGGCCGCGCTGGACGGGGCCTCCAATCCGGCCACCCCCAATTGGCTGACCATCAGCGGTTCCGTCAGCCAAGCCCCGCAGGGTACCGAAAGCGTCATCAACCCCGATGGCTCCTGCAATCCCGGATCCACACCTATCACCGGCGTCACTCCGTATGACGCGACGCCGGTGGCGGGAGGCGCCACCTCAGGCAAAGAGATCAGCCACTGGCTGCAATACCATCAGGCGGCCTATCAGGACTCGCTGAACCAGGGCAATCCGGCGGTGCAGCGGCACGAAGCCCATTTCCAGAACGTCATCAAGGGCGAACTCAAGGACACCCGCTACTTCGAAGGCCGCATGTCCAATGAGCCTCTGGAGCCCACCATCTCACTGGAATCCGGTACCGAACCCACCAAGGACAACAAGATCATCCTGAAATTCGAAGATTAATGTCAATACCACTCTTGACGAAGTTGTCAAGAAAGAACTAGAAACTATAATGACATCAAGAAGAACACTCATCAAATTGCTGCGGCAAGCTGCGAAACAACGAGGATTACGGTTCTCTCGCGTTCGACAAGGCGGGAATCATGAAATATTCCAACTGGAAGATCTGATGATTCCTATTCCACGGCACAACGAAATCGACGATACCCTCGCGAAGATTATTTGCGACGAGGCCGCAATCAAATTGGGAAAGGACTGGTACCGGTGAAGACGTACGACGTTATTGTTCGGCCTGGGGAAAAATACTGGGTTCTCGAGGTACCGGGCGTGGGATTCACACAGGCGCGTACCACCGGGGAGATCGAAGGCATGGCGCGCGACCTCATCACACTGATGACGCAAGGCTCCGACTTCGGCATCGCCGTCAAGACCCAAATTCCCGATTCCGTTCAGCGGCACCTTGATAAGGCCCGGCAACTGCGTGAACAGGAAGCCGATTGCCGAGCCAAGGCCGCGCGTGAGACCCGCACCGCCGCGCAGGAGCTGCATGGCATGGGCCTGGCCCTGCAGCAGATCGGCGATGTCCTCGGTGTCTCCCGCCAGCGCGCCCATCAATTACTCAATACGTGAATCGGATCTCGGCTCAGGCGCGATGGTGATGGACAGACGAGCGTCCGCGCCATTGTGCTCCTCCGTCTCCACTGCGGCGGATAGACGAAGATGCATGGCGTACGCCAGGGATTGCGCCACCGCAAGTCCCAAGCCAGAACCGCGCTTGCCACGAGCATCATCCGCCTGATAGAAGCGGTCGAAGAGTTTGTCGGGATCGATGTCGGTGGCGGCTTGCGCGGCGATGGGATTGGAGAACGTGATCGCATCGTCGCGCTGTGTGATGGCCGGCGCGCCGGTGCCGTGACGCAGCGCATTGGTGATGAGGTTGTCGATGATGCGACGCAGCGCGGTGCGGTCAGCTTCCAACATGAACCGATTGTTGTCGAAGTCGAGCGAAGGCTCCCAGCCGCGTTCCTCGAATTCGGGGTAATGGCCCACAAGCACTTCGGCGATCAACGGCTGAATCATGATCGGCTCGATATCAAGCGTCTGGTCGGGGTCATTGGCGCGGGCATAGGCAAACAGCTGGTCAAGCAGGCCACGCATGTCGTCCAACCGTTGCAAGGCCACTCTCAGATGTCGTTCCCTACCGACTGCACCGGAATCCGGCATGGTGGTTTCGGCAGTTCCCGTTGCGTCTTCTCCACCGGAGTCCGGCGAGACCGAGTCATATGGCGCATCGGGCTCAAGCAACGCCAATTGGATATGGCCTTGCGCGCCCATCAACGGCGTGCGTACGTCGTGTGCCAGTGACGACAGGTCCCGCTGGAACTCCTGGACCTTGGTCAATGCGGCGATGCGTTCGGTTTGAATCGCATCCAGCTGGCTATTGATCGCCCGTGCCAGTTCACGGCTTGCGGCGTCAGGCAGCTCCACGCCCAACCGGGCGTTGCTTTCCGCCGGCCGTTCACACAGGAACCGCGCCATCCGCCGCATCTCGCGCCCATACACAGCCGAGCCAATCACGATTCCCGCAATCAGCCCGGCCAGCACTCCAGCAATCCACATGTCAACGATTCTCAGCACACGTCACGACGGCGGTTGACAAGCAGGGCCGCGCCAACGGACAGGATGATCCAGCCGGCGAAGCAGATCAGCACGTGCGCCCAGACCGGCATGCCAAGCGATGCGCCGCCGGACGACGTAACGAACAGGCCGGCGCTGTCGGTGTACAGCTTCGCGTTGTTCGAAGGCAGCCATTGCGCCAGCTGCGTCGCCCACGGCATGTGCACGGCAATCGCCGACAGGACGATGTTCGTCAGCGAGCCCATGATGCCCGCGCCGACGAGCACCGCCGCGGCGACGCCGAACGCCTTGCTGCGGGAGATCATCGTCACGGCGACGACAATCAGCACGAACGTGGCCGTTCCCAGTACCTTCAGTCCGCAGAATCCCAGATAGGCCCCGACGCTTTCCGCATGACGGTACCGGATGCCAAGCGCAAAACATGTCAGTTCCAGTGAGACGATGGCCGCAACCGTGTTCCAGACAGTCAGCAGGAACGACAGCAGCAGTCGGCTGGCATCATAGGCAGTCCGGTCGTGCCGTCCCGCAATCAGGTTCTTGACGAAGCCGGCGTCCCAATCGTCCATGACAACGAGCACGGCAAGTACGGCGATGAACATGGACAACATCGAGCTGCCTCCCAGTCCCGAGCTGGATAGCATCGCGGTATGCGAGTCCATCATGCGGGCGGTTGTCGCCAATCCGGCGGCGGCATTGGCCGTGACCGAAATGCCATCCGCATCAGTCTGCGCGGCACCGGTGGCGGTGTCGATGAGCATCATCGCGGTGAGCAGACCGGCAGTCAGCAGGATGGATAGCACGGTGACGACCCAGAATTTGCGTCCGTGAATCAGTCGATATAGGTCGGATCGTAGCAGGTTGAACATCATCGGCTCCCTTCCGTACGGGCGTCTTCCATGAGGGTGACGAAATAGTCCTCCATGTCGTGCGATTTCGTGGATAGTTCAAGAACCGTCTGGTTCGTCTCGTGCAGGATGCGGGAGACCTCGGCAGCGTCGAATCCACCGAAGATGGTGATCGAACCGTCGGGCTCGGCGGCGAAACGTACCGGGTTGGCGGGGTTCACGGGCAGACGGTCCTCAAGGATGGCGAGCGCGGCCGCGGTGTTGGCGGTGCGCACGGTGAGGCTGTCGCCGCATTCGGCCTGTACCTGTTCGGCGGTCATCTCGCGTACCATGTGGCCGCTCGCGATGACGCCGTAATGGGTGCACATGCGTTCCAGCTGGTCGAGGACATGCGAGCTGACGACGATGGTGATGCCGCGCTGCTGGTTGAGCTGCACCAGATAGTTGCGCATGGCCCGCGCACCCTCCGGGTCGAGTCCGTTGAGCGGTTCGTCGAGCAGCAGGAGATCCGGCCCACCGATCAGGGCGAGCGCCAGTCCGAGCCTTTGTTTCATGCCAAGCGAGAATCCCCTGGTCTTCTTGCGACCGGCGCCTCCGAGACCTACCTGATCAAGCAGCGCATGGCAGACGGGTTTCGGGTCGGCCACACCGAGGGCGAGCGCCTGGGCCATCATTGTGTCGAAGGCGTTCATGTGTGGCAGCAGTCCGGGGTTTTCGATAAGCGCACCGACGCGCTGCACGCCGCCGGACCGGCCGGTTGTCAGGTTGGCCGCGTTGCCGAACAGCGTGATCTCGCCGCCGCTGGGCGTCGCGAGTCCTGCAATCATTTTCATGACGGTCGACTTGCCGGCGCCGTTCTTGCCGACGAATCCGTAGATCGCCCCCTGCGGCACGATCATGTCGAATCCGTCGACCGCGCGTTTGCCGGCATATCGTTTGGCAAGCGAACGTATGCGAATCGCATCCATCGTGCACTCCTTTCACTGTCATCGTGCGTTGATGGGACCTACCGTACGGAATGGTTCTTGCGCAACGCTCGCGCGGTGCTCGCGCAGGTCTTACGAAAAGCTTGCGAAAGTGTGACGGCCGGCGGCGCATCGGGCAGCGGCCCAGGGAATCCTCACTATGTTTGCGCGATGACGAACCGCACGCGAACATAGTGAGGATTAGACCGCATAAACCCTCACTATGTTTGCGCCTACCCGCTGATTACGCGAACATAATGAGGTTTTGCATGTATCGTGCGCCGTCCTGCTTACACGTCGAGCTTGAAACCGAGGCCCCAGACGGTTTTGATGTAGGTTTCGGTGCCGGAGGGCTTCAGTTTGGCGCGGATCTTGCTCACATGCGCGGTGACGGTGTTGTCGTCCACCATATACGGCTCGTTCCAGCACAGCTCGTATACCTGCTGTTTGGTGAAGACCGTGTTGGGATGGGCCATGAGCAGTTCGATGATGCTGAATTCGGTGTTGGTGAGGGGCACCGGTTCGCCATCGACGGCGAATACGTGGGCGGCCGGGTCGAGGGTCCATCGGCCGGCGGAGAGGAGCGACGTGCGAACGGCATTCGCGGTTGCGGAATTGGTCTCTCCCCCAGTCGGCTGCGTCGACAGCCCCCTCGTCAGAAGGGGCCGAGGAGTACCGGCATCGGATTGCGCCATGCCGCCGCGATCATATCCATGCCCGTAGCCGCGGCCACGCAACTGGGCCTGGACGCGAACCACCAGTTCGTCCAAGTCGAACGGCTTGACCAGGTAGTCGTCGGCGCCGAGCTTCAGGAGCGTCACGCGATCGGCCACGGTGTCCCGCGCGGAGATCACGATGATCGGCACGCCGGCACCGCATTCGCGCAGCTCGGCGACCAGTTGCTCCCCGCTGAGACCGGGCAACATGAGATCGGTGACGATGCAATCGTATGCGCACCATTCGTTGCCGACCACACTGCCCCGCGCATCCGCGGAATCAACCGCCCGCGCGTCAGTCACAGTCATCTTTCCGTCTGCTATGTTGCTCCACATACCCGCGGAATCGACCCCGCGATCCAGCAGCAGCCGCGCTTCCGAACCGGAATATGCGGGCGTACAGGAGAATCCGGCCTGCATCAGCCGCGTGCAGACCACCTCGTTGATGTCCGCGTCGTCCTCGATCACCAGTATTCGCGCATTGCTCATAGTCCCCTAAGCGTACAACCACCGGTTCTTGGCGTTTGACGGCGCGACACCACCGGTTCACGGCTGGAAGTACCCTAGGAGATTATGAAGCTTACCGATATTTCCCCCGCAATCGCACTGACCCCGCTTGACGGACGCTACCACAACGCTACCGCCCCGCTCGTGGAATACCTGAGCGAGCCCGCCCTGAACCGCGAGCGCATGCGCGTCGAAGTCGAGTGGATGATCCTCCTGGCCAACGGCTTCGAGGGCAACGGCAACCAGCCCGTCGTGGATGGCGTCAAGCCGTTCACCGAGGAGGAGAAGGCCTTCCTGCGTGCCATCCCCGAGGATTTCGGCGCCGAAGGCATCGCCGCGCACGCCGCGCATGAGGCCGTGACCCACCATGACGTGAAGGCCGTGGAGTACTACATCGACGACCAGATCGACAAGGCCCCGGCCGAGCTCACGAACATCAACGACGCCCTGAAGACCCTGGTGCACTTTGCCTGCACCTCCGAGGACATCAACAACCTCTCCATCGCCCGTTGCGTGAAGAACGCCATGGAGAACGTCTGGACCCCGGCGTTCAAGGAGATCATCGACCACCTCGCTGACAAGGCCGAGGAGTACAAGGACAAGGCACTGCTCTCCCTGACCCACGGCCAGCCGGCCACGCCGACCACGCTCGGCAAGGAGCTCGCCGTCTACGTCTACCGTCTGAACCGTCAGCTCAAGCACATCGAGAACCAGGAGTACCTGGGCAAGATCAACGGCGCGACCGGCACGTTCGGCGCCCACCTGGCCGCCTGCCCGGACGTCGACTGGATCGCCGTCTCCCGCGAGTTCGTCACCAACCGCATGGGCCTGACCTGGAACCCGCTGACCACGCAGATCGAATCCCACGACTGGCAGGCCGAGCTGTACTCGACCGTCTCCCACGCCAACCGCATCATGCACAACCTGTGCGTGGACGTGTGGATGTACATCTCCCGCGGCGTGTTCGCCCAGGTGCCGGTCAAGGGCGCCACCGGCTCCTCCACCATGCCGCACAAGGTCAACCCGATCCGCTTCGAGAACGCCGAGGCGAACTTCGAGCTCTCCTGCTCGCTGCTGGACACCCTGTCCGCCACGCTGGTGGAGTCCCGTTGGCAGCGCGATCTGACCGATTCGACCACCCAGCGCAACATCGGCTCCGCGCTCGGCTACTCCCAGCTGGCCCTGTACAACCTGATGGGCGGCCTGAAGTCCATCCACCCGAACGACCATGTGATCTCCCGCGAGCTGGACGAGAACTGGGAGGTGCTCGGCGAGCCCATCCAGACCGCCATGCGCGCCTGCGAGCTGCGCGGCCTGCCGGGCATGGACAAGCCGTATGAGAAGGTCAAGGAGCTCATGCGCGGTCACGAGATCAACAAGGAGCAGGTCGAGGCGTTCATCGACCAGCAGTCCTTCGATCCGGAGACCGCGGCTCGTCTCAAGGCCCTGACCCCGGCCACGTACACCGGCGTGGCCTCGAAGCTCGTCGCCTTCGACCGCTGACGATAGCGTAGCCTTCAGGCGCGAGTCCGTGCGGTGATTCCCGCGGGGCTCGCGCCTTTCGTCTTTTCCGGGCCGTCCTCTCCGGCCGATCCGGCTCCCGACCATCCAGTTCACGAATTTCATCCAGTGCAAGGCAGGTGCGACAGCAACCCATGGCCAGTGATCAGCAGTCCCAAGTGAACGAACAGACACAGAACCAGCAGGACGGGCAGGACAAACCGCAGGACCCAACGCGGGGCCGGCAACAGGACTCCAAGCAGGGCGAAGAGGACGGCACTCCCGCCGGTCCCGTCATCGAGGATGTGGCGCCGCGCCGCACGCGCGATTTCGCCGATCTGACGCGCGCCGGGCTCTCCCTGCTCATGGCTGCGGTGGTCATGGTGTTCGCCGTATATCTGGGCGGCATGACCCGTGGCATGGAGTCGGACGCGCATACCGCTGCCCGCGCCATCAACTGGCTGGCCGATATCCCCTCCACCGTGCTCACCCAGCTGTCCACCATCGTGATCGTGGTGATGGTCTTGGGCCAGTTGCTGCTTACGCGCGCCTGGCTGGAGGCGGCGGTCTCCGCGCTGACCATGTTCGCCGGATACGGCACGGTCTGGGGCATTTCCCTGCTCATCAGCGGCCTCAACGACCGCACCCTGCCCGTGGCGCTGATCTCCGCCACCACCACGTTCGGTTCCGGCCTGTTGCCGGACATCTACGCCGGCATGGCCGCCTTCCTGACCGTGGCCGGGCCGCGCCGCATCCGTTCCAGTGTGAAGTGGAGTTGGAACATCCTCTATATCACGGCGGCGGTGATGGTGATGCTCTCCTGGCATTCGGTCACCGGCATGCTCATATCACTGGCGGCGGGACGCACGGTGGGCATGCTCATCCGTTTCCTCATGGGCACGCAGAACACCGGCGTGTGGGGTGCCGATCTGGTGACAGCGCTCAAGGGCATCGGACTGGACACGGCCTCGCTCATCCGCCATCAGGAGCCCGCGCTGGCCGGCCACGGCTCGCTGGCCGCCACCTTGGACGATGATCTGGCCGAAGGCTCGCGCATCTACGATTTGGAGACCACGAACGGACGTCGCTTCATCGTTTCGGTGATCGACGCGCAGACCCATACGGCCGGATACCTCAAGCAGCTATGGGACTGGGCACGATTCACCAGCGTGTCCATCAGGCGCGACCGGTCCGTGCGCGAGGCCGTGCAGCATCATCTCGCCATGCTGCTGGGCCTGCACAACATCAAGCTGCCGGCCCCCGCCCCCTACGGCATCGCCGATACGGACGAGTCGGCCATCCTGGTACTGGACGCGCACACCATCGAACTGCCGGCCAACCTGCGCACCCTCACCAAGGCGGACGCGGTGGCGTACATGCGCTATCTTTCGGTGGCGAACCGCCGCGGATACACGCATCGGCGCATCACCCCGGACACGCTGGCCCGACTGGACGACGGCACGGCGGTGATCGCCGGCTGGCTCAACGGCGACAACGCCTCCGCGCCGGCCAACCTCGCGCTTGACAAGGTGCAGCTGCTGGTGCTGTTCGCGGCGCTCATCGGCGTGGACGACGCGATCGCCGCCGCCCGCGAGGCATGGGGGGACACGGTGCTGGTGACTTTGGCCCCGTTCATCCAGAAGGTGGCCATCCCCTCCCCCACCCGCGCATTGGACACCTGGGACAAGCAGCTCCTGGCCTCGCTGCGTGGCGGCATCAACGCGCTGATGGACGAGGAGGTGGCCGAACAGGCCGAACCGGTGACACTGGCACGCTTCTCCTGGCGTTCGATGATCACCATGCTGCTGGTCATCGTGGCCGTGGTGGTGGTCTTCACCCAGCTCAAGCCCGAGGAGATCATCGCCGCGATCACCAACGCCAACCCGGTGATGGCGCTGGTGGTGATGGCCTTCGGCGTGTGCGGCTGGATCGGCTCCTCGATTTCGCTGGGCGCGCTGATGGATGCGGACCGACGGAACAATACGGGCGTGTTCATGAGCCAGGTGGCCGGCGGCTTCGCCACGGTGTCCATGCCGGCGGGCGTGGGCCCCTCCTTCGTGAACCTGCAGTTCCTACGCAAGTCCGGCTATCGCAACACCCAGGCCAGCGCCATCATGAGCGCCGCGCTCGTGGTCTACTACGCCGTGTACTTCGCGATTCTGGTGCTCATCGGCCTGTTCACCGGCCGCAACATGTTCACCGGCGCGATTCCGACGAACACGCTCGTCATCGTGCTGGGCGCGGTGGTGGCCGTGGTGAGCGTGGCGATGATGATCCCGCCGCTACGCCATTGGGTGACCGGGCGTCTGATGCCGTTGGCCAAGACCTACATCAACCAGCTGCTGGACGTGCTCTCGCAACCGCGCGAGCTCACGGTGAGCTGCCTGGGTGCGCTGTTCCAGAACGTGACCACCGGTCTGGCGTTCTGGGCGGCGTTGCAGGCCTTCGGCTATTCCTCGAACCCCATCGAGACCACCTTCGTGTTCATGCTGGCCTATGCCCTTGGTTCCGCGGTGCCCACGCCGGGTGGCCTGGGCGGCGTGGAGGCCGCGCTGACCTTCGCGTTCGTGGCGGTGGGCGTGCCACAGGGCGTGGCGCTGTCCGCCACGCTGCTGCATCGCGTGGTGTTCTACTGGCTCAGGGTGCCGCTGGGCGCGGCCGCCATGAAGTGGCTGGACCAGCGCAATCTGGTGTGATTGGCAGGGGTGGCGGCGGAAGACGCGACTGTCGGCGCCGCATCCTGGTGCGACGGCCCAGCATGACGTTCCATTACGATGGCGAAACCCTTGATTTTGTGCCAAAAACCGGCAAATCGTCAACAAATCCCCACCTCACCGAGCCTCGCATCGGGCCGTACCGTGGTTCATCTTCCGTTTACCGGTCGAATCGTGCTCATTTCGGGCCGATTTCACGGAAAAAAGATGTGAAAAGCCTTATAAAATGCGGGTTTAGGCAGGTGCATGCGCTATCATCATGTGATGAACGCGGACAAGCGGCAGTGCTTGTCCCCTGACCCAAGAAGGATGCTTTATGGCATACAACAAGTCTGATCTCGTCTCGAAGATCGCCCAGAAGTCCAACCTGACCAAGGCCCAGGCCGAGGCTGCCGTTAACGCCTTCCAGGACGTGTTCGTCGAGGCTCTGAAGTCCGGCGAGGGCCTGAAGCTCACTGGTCTCTTCTCCGCTGAGCGCGTCAAGCGCGCCGCTCGCACCGGCCGCAACCCGCGCACCGGCGAGACCATCAACATCCCGGCTTCCTACGGCGTGCGCATCTCCGCCGGCTCCCTGCTGAAGAAGGCCGTCACCGAGTGACCCTTCGCTCATAGCGAGCAGTAACGAGACGAAAAGGACCCCGACCATGACGGTTGGGGTCCTTTTGTATATGTGCTCTCCCCGACTTTCCCGGTCAGGGAAACCGTCGCGCCATGCGACTGGGAAGTAGTTCCACAACAGCGGATACTGACCTACTTGCCTTCGGGGAAGATGATCTTGTAGATCGGGAAGTAGATGACCATCTGCACGCCGCCGTTGACCACGGTGATGAGGATGTTGTACACGGCCGGCGGCACCAGGCCCTTGAGCAGCGGCACGTACAGGCCCATCAGGAAGCTGCACACGATAGTGATGAGAACGAACGCCACCACGTACCAGGCGATCTGGAACCACACGTTGCCGTGTGACTTGAACGTTATGTTGCGCTGCATCGGGAAGTTCACGCACTGCGCCACGAACAGGGTGATGGCGAACGCGGCGAAGTAACCCATGCCGCCGGTGGCGTCGCCGGTGACCGGATAGTCGAACACGTATGTGTCCACCGGGCCGAGCGAGAGATGGATGAGCTGCGCGGGGATATCGCACCAGTCGGTGAACCGGTAGAACAGGCCGGGCAGGAAGGTGAGCATGGCGTATTGCAGCACGGTCACGAACAATGAGAATGCGTAGAACATCACGAACTGCGCGACGAGTTTGTGCTTGGCAGAAAAGCGCTGCCACCATGCGGCAAGCGGGCTTGTGGATTGCGGTTGCGTTGCGGTTTCGGTCTGGGACATGGCTGGATTCCTTAACTGTTGGAGTGGGACGCGATGAGCTCCCCTCAGTCTCGCTTCGTTCGACAGCTCCCCTCAGAGAGGGGAGCCATGAACGCACGAATCCGGCTCCCCTCTCTGAGGGGAGCTGTCACCGCAGGTGACTGAGGGGAGCAACGCACGGCGACGAAGGATTCACCGTGCGCATTAAGCGACGGGGATGGTGAGGGTGGCGGTGCGGGCGCCGTCGGTGACGGTCAGGGTGACGGCGTCGCCGGATACCGCGGTTTCGGGGGCCTGCACTACGGCGAGCGCTTCGCCGTAGTACGTGCCGGTTTCGCCGGTCACGAAACTGCCCTTGTTGCAGGGTGCCGCACAGCCGAAGCCGAGCAGGGCACCATCGGTGACGGATGCACGCAATGTGCCGCGTTCGAGGGGTTTGGTGATGCCGTGTTCGTCCGCATACCGTACGCGCACGAAGGCGAGACGGCCCGGTGCGACCGTCACCGGCTTGTTGACGGCGGACAAATCAGCGCGATCGCCATCGGCATGGCCAGCGGCACCGGCCCATTCGACCTCGGCGACCAGCTCGGTGCGTTCTGAGGCGCTGGTGAGCGACCTGCGGCCGATTTCACGGCCGCTGGCATCGTAGGAGACCGCTTCGATGACGCCCGGCTGCCAGGTGACAGTGAATCGCGCGAGGCAATCGTTCCTGAGTTCCTTGCGACCGACTTCCCTGCCGTTGATGAGCAACGCCACCGATGCGGCGCGAGCGTACACCTCGACGTTGGCCTTGGCGCCGTCACAGCCGTTCCAGCTCCACGAGTCACGGGCGCCGGTCATCTTCCATGCGCTGGGCGAATGCTTGTGGTCGGTGTGGTTGACCGGATTGACGGCGATGTACGGGCCGGGCTCCGCTTCCAGCGCCACGCGCGTGTACAGCGCCTCGCCGAGCGGCTTGCCGGTCAGATCGAGACGGCCGGATCCGGAGGTGAGCCAGCCGTATTCGATGTTGAGGCTTGCGTAATCCTCGTATTCCCAAGCCCCGATACCGGTTTCGCCAAGGTAGTCCATACCGGCCCAGACGAAGTCGCCGATGAGCCGGGGATTGTCCTTGGCGAATTCGCGGAATTTGTAGGCGTCGTTGCAGAAGGTCTCCGAGCCGAGGATGAGACGGTCCGGATACTTCTTAAGGTCATGAGCGTAGCGCTTGATGCCGTAGTTGTAGCCGGCGATGTCCATCCGGGCGAAGGCGTCGCGCGTGGCCCAGTCGCACATGGGCATGGTGGCCATGGTCTTCATGAACCCGGCGCCGAGCAGGCCGGCCAGACGATTGAAGAACTCGCTGCCCACGGCCTTGTGCTTGTCCTCCAATTCGCCGGCGGCACGGCGTTTTTCGGCGGCCGCGGCCTCCTTGGCGGCCTTCTTGTCCGAGTACTGGCCCACGCCGATGGACGTGAGGAAGTTGAAGAAGATGTTGATGCCGCAGGTCACCGGTCGGGTCGGGTCGAGCTCATGCAGGAACTCAGTCATCTCGCCGGCGAGCGCGATGCCGCGTTTCTGGGCGGTCTCCCCCACCTCGTTGCCGGTGGAGTACAGGACGACGCTCGGATGGTTGCGGTCCTTGAGAACCATGTCCGTCAGGTCGGCCTTCCACCATTGGTCGAAGTAGTCCACGTAGTCGTGCTGGGTTTTGTGGATGTACCAGTGGTCGATGTATTCGTCCATGACGAGCACGCCGAGCCGGTCGGCCGCGTCGAGCAGGGCCTTGGAGCAGGGGTTGTGGGCGGAGCGGATGGCGTTGTAGCCGTTGGCTTTCATCAGGGCGATCTTGCGCTCCTCGGCGTCCGCATAGGCGCAGGCGCCGAGCACGCCGTTGTCGTGGTGGATGCAGGCGCCCTGGAGAATGACTCGCTTGCCGTTGATGGTGAAGCCGTCGGAACCCCAGGCGAGTTCGCGGATGCCGAAGGTGACGTCCGTTTCGTCGGTGACAGCCGGGTCGGCGGCGGAGGCGTAGGTGATGTGAGCGGTGTACAGGTTCGGCTCGTCCGGCGACCACAGGCGAGCGTTGGGAATCTCGAGGGTGACGACGGCCTTGCCTTCACTGGTGGAGGTCGTTGGCGGGAGCCCGTCGACGGCAATGGAAACCGCGCCGGGGGCGGTGGTCTCGACGGTGAATTCGACTTGCGCGGGCTTGGTGCCGTCCGGCGAGCCGATGGATGCGGTACGCACGGACACGCCGTCGAGGGCGATATGGCTGTGTGGTGCGGTCCATAGCGTGACCGGGCGGTAGATGCCGGCGCCGGAGTACCAGCGAGAGTTGGGCTGGTCGGCGTTGCGCGCGATGACCCGGATCTCGTTCTCCCGGCCGATGACGAGCCGGTCGGTCACGTCCACGGTGAAGTTCGTGTATCCGTAGGGGCGGAACATGGCCTTTTCGCCGTTGATCCAGACCTCGGCGTTGTGGTACACGCCCTCGAATTCGAGGATCATCGTCTGGCCGGCGAGTTCAGGACCAGGGATGAACTGGCGCACGTACTCGTAGTCGCGGCCTTCGAACCATCCGGAGTTGAGGCCGCTGGCGGCGAGCGGGGTGCGTGGTTCGCTGAGCATCGCGTCATGCGGGAGCGTCACCGGGGTGAACGCTTCGTCCGAGGCGTTCAGGTGGCGGTAGGACCAGTCGCGGTTGAATTCGATGGCGTGCATGGGGGCTTTCGTTTCTTTGGGGTGAATATGAGTTAGAGGGCTTGAGCTCGGATTGGCAGCGCTCCCCTCAGTCCGCTTCGCGGCCAGCTCCCCTCAAAGAGGGGAGCCAAAATGTGAGACAGGCTCTTCTCCTCTAAGGGGAGCGGTCGCGAAGCAGGTCAAGGAAAGCAGATGCGGGATGGCTTTGCAGCCGGTCAGGCCTTGCGCTTGCGCATGAAGGCGGAGACGATCAGCGCAAGCAGGGTGATGGCGATGAGCACGCAGACCTTAATAATCCACGGCATCATGCTCACGTCACCGAACATGGCCAGACCGAAGAAATAACCGACAAACGTGTAGACGGTGTCCATCAGGAACCGGCACAGGGCCAGCATGCATACGGCGGGGGCAAGGGCGGCGACCCAGTCGTTGTCCACGAACAGGGTAGCCACCTCGGCCGCCACCACAAGCAGCAGCGGCACGATGATCCACGGGCTCACGCCGTCTCCGGAAGCCTTGCCGTACATGGCGTAGATGATCAGCGAAGCGATGGCGGCCACACCACCGGCCAGACCGATGTAGAACCCGATCGTCCGGTTGGAGAAGATACCTGAGAGCGCATTGTTCTTGGTCATGATGTCACTTACTTTCCTGACGTGGTCTGGACGGTTACCGTAGCATCCTTACGGCTGTGGCGAGAGCTCAGGACAAGCATCACCGCAGCTCCTGCAGTGAGTAGACCGAACACACCATCGATGCCGTAGAGGGCGTACTGCCACCACGGGGTGATCTTGACCACCGTGGAGTTGGTGCTCAGACCGTTGACGAGAATCGTATGGCTGAGCGTGTAGTGGAAGTTCTTCACCGCGCTGCGCAGATATCCGAGCATATCGCCGTCATCTTCGTTCTCAATCCACTGGAGAATCGCAGCCTTCGCGGTGCCCTCCGGGTCGATGCAGTAGGTGGTGGTTCCAGCGGACAGCGAGGAAGTAAAGTGCGACTTATACTCGCCACCGGCGATGCCGTCGGTCTCCTCCATGCCCTTGAAGCCCCATTCATTACGGATGACCTGGGTGACCAGCGCCTTGCTGGAGGACGAGAATACGAGACCGATGCGGTTGAACGCCTGCATCAGGGCCGTGCTCTTCCCGCTGGAGAGAATGCCTTCCTCGGCCTTAAGCGATCCTTCGCGGAATGCCTGCTCGTTGAAGAACAGGTTCAGACCTTCACGGTAAAGCTCCTGATCGTTGCCGGTCACATGCTTGACACCTACGGCGATGCCCTTGTCCTGAATGACGCTCAGCTCAACGAGATTGTCAAGATAGGTGATGATGCTGTCCTCGGACCAGTATTCGCCGTTACGGCCGCCGAACGGGGTGCGATGCAGGTTGCCACCGCCTCCCCAGAACAGGGGCATGTTGCAGTACATGGCTTCTTCGGCCTGCAGTTCGCCACGCCGCTGCATGCGTTCATAGCTCCAGGTGGCGGCTTCCACGCCGGTGGAGGGATACAGCGTTACATTGCGGGTGTCACCGTATTCCTTGGCGTAGGTGTTATCACCGATAGAAGCGGTACCATCGCCGGAGGTATAGGCGGGACGCCCCACGGAGGCGACTTCGGGGGTACCGAACATGTCGGACAGCTGGCTGGTCATCTCTTCGACGGTCATCTGGTCAAGGTACTTGTTCCAGGTGTCATCATCGTTGTAGTCCACATCCTTCATCATCACGAAGGTCAGGCCGTTGTCGGCTCCCTGCGTGTAGTCGCTGACGGACTTGGCATCATCGGCCTTCTTGTATAGGTCGCCCTTGAGCAGTTCGATCATCTCGTCGGTGGCGGTCATCTGGACCGGTTCGGTGGGGAACGTGCCCTTCCAGTCGGAGCGGGTCAGGTAGGTAACCGCGTCCTTCTGCCAGTAGTTGGCGTCGGCGTCCTCGAACTGGTTGGTGACCTCCTCGCCGGTATCGGAGTACTTGTAGGTGTCCGTGTCGATCTTGTCGTAGGACCAGTGATAGGTCTTGGCGGCGTCGCCATCCACGGCATTGCCGTCGATGTCGGTCATGCCGGTGGCACCCTTGGCGGCGAGCACATTGTTGAGCGCGTCGTGGGCGTTGTCGCCGATGGCGAAGTAGTAGTCGCCGGCGGAGAGGATGTAGCCCCTAGCCTTGGTGTAGTCATAGCTGGCGAGGAGGTAACGGTCCACCGTGATCTTGACGGTTTCGGACGCACCCGGAGCGAGCTCCTTGGTCTTGCCCTGGCCGGCGAGCTGGATGGCGGACTTCTCCACCAGGTTCTTGCGCTCGTAGTCGCCGTACGGGGTCTGCGCGTACAGCTCGACCACGGACTGGCCGGCCACGTCACCGGTGTTGGTCACCTTGACCTCGGCGGTGAACAGGTCCTTGTCCTCGTCATAGGTCACGCCGGTGAGCTCCTGATCGAACGTGGTGTAGCTCAGGCCGTAGCCGAACGGGTAGCTCACCTCGTTCTCGTACTTCCAGGAGGAGGCGTCATTGGTGGCGCCGACTCCACTGGAGGCTCCGGAGGACGGGTCAATGATCGTGTCCTCGTAGCGGGTCTCATAGTACTTGTAACCCACGTAGATGCTCTCGGACTGCACCACCACGTTCTGCACGTTGATAGCCTTGTCACTCACTTGGGAGGTGACTTCATCGTTGTTGGCCCAGTGCACGGTGTTCTGGCTAGAGACATGAGCCGCCGGAGAAGACATGGAGCTCACGGCGTAGGTATCCGTCAGGCGACCGGACGGATTGGCCTTGCCGGTCAGCAGATTGGTAACGCCTTCGAAGCCTCGCTGGCCCGGGTTGCCGATCCACAAACAGGCGTCCACATCGTAGTCATCCAACCATTCGACTTCCATCGGATAGGCGCTGTTGAGCAGTACGATGATCTTGGAGAACTTGCCGGAATCCTTGATCATCTGCAGTAGGTCCTTTTCGTCCTGGTGCAGGCTCAGGGAGCTGATGCCTTCCGGATCCTCCATCATCATCTCGGTGTCCTCGCCACCTTCACGGGCAAGCATCACAATGGCGGCATCGTTGTAATCGTTCTGCCAACTGGACTGGAGATCGTTGGTGTAGAAGGACGAAGGTTCTTCACCTAGTTCGGGCGGGTCACTCGGTTCTCCGGTCGAAGTCGGGCCACCCGCAACCTGCAGATTGTTGCTGGCCACGCGCGTGGTCTTGCTCTTCTTATACGCCTGATACAACGTGTCGTTGACCTTGAATCCAGCGGTTTCCAGTGCTTCCTTGAGATCGATGGTGTATTCTTCATGTTCCGCGGCCGTGCTGTTGGCGCCGCCCGGATCGTAGACCGGCTGAACCACGGCATGCCCGAAGAGGGTCACGCTGCCAGCCTTCATCGGCAAAGCGTTATTCTCGTTGCGCAGCAGCACCGAGCCTTCCTCCTGCTCCTGCACCGCCTCGTCATAGGTGTCGGCGATGAGCTTCTGCAGATTCTCAGCGTTAAGGTCACCGTACGAGCTCTTGTAATAGTCAGTATCACCGGCGTCGCCGTTATTGACGATCTTCGTGGTGGAAGTGCCGAGTGCGGAATTGATGGTTCCGGTGTAGGTCAACGCCGTTTGGGTACCGCACACGCCGAACACCAGCAACGTTGCCGCCACCGACGTGAGGCCGCGCCACAGCAGTCTCGACTGTCCCTTCATCATGGCTCCTTTGTCCTTCATGATCCTGTTGTCCCGTCTCGCCTGCAGTGCGGGGCGGTCGTTTGCAACATCAATGTCATGGTTCATAATGCCGGAGCGGCACCGGCGACAACCGGACGTTGGCGTAACCTGTCGTCGCTGCGGTCATAACCTGCGCATGCGGTCGGCCCGAATCGCACAGGCGTTTTCTATAATCGAAGCTACGTAAGGGAGAACGGGAAACGTCCATGACCAAAGTCGCGATAATCGATGATGAGGAACGCGAGCGGGAGACGCTGAGCGATGCGTTCCGCAGGCTGTCCGGCGAACTCGGCGTACCGATAGAACCGATCGCGTTCGATTCGCCGACCGCCTTTCTTGCCGACTATGACTATTCCTATGACCTGATCTGCATGGATATCGACATGCCCGAGCAGGATGGCGTATCCGCTGCCCATCGGCTGCGCGAGCTGGACTCCGACGTGCCGCTGGTGTTCGTGACGAACATGGCGCAGATGGCGATCCGCGGGTACGAAGTGCGGGCGCTGGACTTCATCCTGAAGCCGGTCAACTACTATTCGCTGTCCATGAAGATGCGCTCCGTCCTGACGTTGATCGGCAACAGACGTACACGCAATCTGGTGTTTCCCACGGCGGACGGTTTCATGTCCGTCAAGTCGGACGAACTGCATTATGTGGAGGTGCGCGGGCATTACCTGTTCTTCCATACGGCGCAGGGGTTGCTCCGTCAGCGAGGCTCCATGCGTGAGTGGGAGGAAAAGCTGGAAGGGCTGCCGTTCGCGCGCTGCAACAACTGCTATCTGGTCAACATGGAGCAGGTGTCTTCAGTCAGCGGCGACGAGGTGCGTGTGGCCGGCGACTGGCTCAAGATGAGCCGTCCGAAGAAGAAGGCGTTCCTGGAAGCGCTGGCGGATTACATGGGAGGTGTGCGCGCATGATCTTCGCGTTGTGGGACCGTATTTCCTATATCGTGCAGCTTGTTGCAGCCTGCGGCATCTTCATGGTGAATGTGCGCAAGCGGCCCTGCTTTGTGTGGCGGCTTGCTGGATGCACGTTGGCGCTTATTGTACTGGCCTACGTGTTCGGCAGTGTGGTGGCCATCCCATCCGGCACGGTATGGGAGGTGCTGTACTGGGCCGCGTTCGGTGTGGTTTGCGTACCAATGGTGATGCTGTGTATGGAAGGCTCATTGGCAGAAGCAATCTATTGCACCATTTGCGCCAATGCCATGCAGCACGCAGCATATGAATGCTACATGGTGTACCACATGCTCGCTGGTTCATTGGACAGCGCGCCCCTTGACGGTATCATCACCACTCTGATCTATGCCTCTGTATACGCCGCGTTCTATGTCATGTTCGCACGCAAGCTGCCCAGCAATGGACGTTACCGTATCTCACGCAACGATCTGTTCCCCATGGCCTGCATTTTGTTGTTCATCTGGGTCCTGAGCATCCTCGAACACGACGTCAGCACCATGCGCGACGTCATTTACCACATCAGCGATGCGTTGTGCTGCTACTACATCATGTGGGCGCAGCTCAACGGCCACGCCAAGATGCGGTTGCAGGAGGAGCTGGACGGCGTCAAGTACACGTTGATGCAGCAGGAGAAGCAGTACCGGCTCACGCAGGAGACCATCGACATCATCAATCGCAAATGCCACGATCTGAAGCATCAGATCCGGGCGTTGCGTGAGATGCGGGAGAGTCCGGAACGCGACGAGTACTTCAACGAGGCCGAGCAGGCCATCATGATCTACGACACGGCGGTCAAGACGGGCAACCGCGCGCTGGACATCGTGCTCATGGAAAAGGGGCTGTTCTGCCAGTCGCACGGTATCCAGCTCACCTGCATGGCGGACGGCACGGCACTGGATTTCATGCGCATGGAGGACATCTACGCGCTGTTCGGCAATGCGATGGACAACGCGATTCGCGCGGTGAGCGAGCTCAAGGATCCCGCCAAGCGCGTCATCAACGTCATCATCCGCGGGCAGGGCGATCTGGTGATGATTCAGGTGCAGAACTACCATCAGGGCCGACTGCGGTTCCGGGCCGGGCTGCCGGTCACCACCCAGCGGGACAAGGCACGACATGGGTTCGGCATGAAGAGCATGCTGCACACCGCCGAGCAATACGGAGGCACCCTGAGCGTAAGTGACGACGCCGGCATCTTCTCGCTGCAGGTGCTGCTGCCGAAGCGGTAGTGCAATATTCTGCACATCACATCAGAAGCGCAATATATTGCGCACCACACACGGCATGTGATATATTTTTCACATGTTGGTGATGACTAGCGGTGGCTACGCGCAATTGCTCAAGGACGAACGACAGCGGCAAGGCATCAGCCAGACCGAAATGGCCGAAAAGCTTGGCGTATCCCGGCGTTGGCTTATCGAATTCGAGCATGGCAGAGTGCCCAATCCAGGCTTCGCCACTATTCTCAGCATGCTTTCCGCACTGGGTTTGTCGCTGGATGTGCGCAAAACGCCTCACCCCACCGACCCATATGAATGGTGCCCCTGATGAGCGACACTGAAATCGCCACCCGCCTTCGGACCGCCGCACCCACCGGCCTGCAACCGGCTACGGCAACGGAACACTGGTCCGTTGCCGGGCAGCAAGGCAAAATCGCTCTCAGACTGCACCATGGTTCTTGGTACGTCACGAATGGCATCGCCCGCACCACGCACATCATCAAGCCCGGCATCACCACACTCCCCCTGCAGGCCTTTGACGAGCACCTCACCATGCGTATCGCCGCGGCCTTGGGACTGCATGTAGCCAATACCGAATTCCGATTGTTCGACGGCGTACCCGCCATCATCAGCGAGCGGTACGATCGCCGAATCGCCGATGACGGACAGGTACAGGCGCTGCATCAGGAAGACTTCACCCAAGCACTCGGGCTTCCGGCCTCGTTGAAATACGAGGAGCATAATGGACCCACTTCGGAAGCGTACGCGGCAATGCTTCGCACACATGGACTGCCCGGTCAGGCAGAAAGCAATATCAGAGCTTTCATTGATGGAATCCTGATAAGTTATATGCTCGGGGCCACGGACAGCCATGCGAAAAACTACTCGCTGCTGCTCGATGGGGAATCCGTACGGCTTGCGCCACTCTACGACCTTGCTTCCATATTCCCCTATCTCGGACATGGCAGGCTTGCCGCCAGCGTGACACTGGCGATGAACATCGGAGGCCGGCGAAACCTGCTGCAGCTCAGACGCAAGCATTTGGAACGCTTCGCCGACCGAATGGATATGGACGGGGACCAAATCATCCGCCGATTCGCAACCTTGGTGCGACGGCTCCCCGACGCATTCGAATCCTCGGTTCAATCCAATCACGACACCATTGCGCTGATTGGGGCGCAACAGTTCATCGAGGACTACCGCAAACGCATCACCATGACCTACGACGATGCTGCAAGCTGGTTGGATTGGTGATTACTCGTCCATCACGAGTACATAGCGCGAACGGTTGTGGCCGGGATGGGTGTTCGGAGGAGACGCCCATCCCGGCCACAACCGGAGGAAGAGGAAGAAGATGATGGAATATCAGGCAGATTATCTACCCAGTCAAAGGCAGAAGCATATCGGCCGTCAACCTATTCTTCTTGTTGGGAAAAGACAATTTGTTCTATTAGTGGATTAGCCTCACTTTCCGTTTCTTTTGCTCTTATAGTTTTCAGGATGAATCTTCTCGTCTTTGGCTCGACGCAGAGTCATAATGATTCCTACCGCCACGCCGATTGTAATAATCACATCCACGGCATATACTCCGAGACGCCACGGTGAAGTTCGGTAATACATCTTTCCGCCGGGAACGAGATTATTGGTTTGCGCGGAGTTAGCCATAGTGTATAACGTATTTTTCACTGCACGACGAAGCGCGGCTTTGCCCGTAGCGGTGTCGGTTGACGTGTATTTGCCCGGACTCAGTGTCTTGTCAATCATATGCTGATCGACGCCGGCACGCACCATGCGGTTCACTGCAACATTGTCGTTTGGACCGTTGCCTTGATCATAGTCGGTGATTACAAATCCTTGGAAGCCCCATTCGTTGCGCAGCACATTCGTCATCAGGTTGTAGTCATACGCAGTCCACAAGCCACCGATGCCCGACCAGCCGCTGGTCATCATACAATCAGCAGCCCGCATAGTCTTCGTGGATACGGTGCCCTTGTCATCAGAAATATACTTGATGGTTTTCTTCGCTTCCTTGACTGCGATTTCAAACGGCTTCAAGTAAATCTCGCGCACAGTTTGTTCAGTAGCCCATGCAGATGGAATCCAAGAGCGCCACTCTTCTTGCTCAATCATCGCGAAATGCTTGAGTGCGCAATACGTGCCCTTGTCACCAGCACCGGAAATAACCTGCGCGGCCATCTTACCGGAAACTAATGGATCCTCGGAATAGTATTCGTAGTTGCGCCCCGAGAAGGCGGACCAATGCATGTTTACCGCCGGCGCATACCAGCCGCCACCGTCAACGAAGTAATTTTCTTCACCAACCGCGGCACCCATTGCATACGCGAGCTCGACATTGAACGTCTGCGCCATAGTCGTCGCCGAGGGGAACGAGCAAGCATCAACCCAGCTGTTACCGGAGCTATCGTTCAGAGCAAGACCCTGCGGACCGTCATGCTCAGAAGTGGCAGGCTTGCCGACAGAGTCAAGTCCGCCAGAAGCGTAACCATTGGCGAACAACGCATAATTAATCTGATCATCGTTATAGTCAATCTGGTCAAGGAGGTTGTCCCACCGCTTGTCGTAATAGCTCAATCCGCGCATATTTGACATGGTCAAGCCATTGTCTTTGCCGGATGCAGGAGCATCCTTCTCAGCGACGTAGATTTTGCTGCTTTTGCCATTACCGATGGTCGAATCACTGGCTTCGTCCCATTCACCGTTGCCGTACTTCTCGCTAGTGGCATATCCGTAATCCAGCCATTTCTTGACGGTGTCACTGGCTTGCCGCGTTTCGTCGGTTGGCGCGGAAGGCTGCGTATGGTTCCAATCAGCACGAGTAAGGATGGTTACGTCGTGACCGATTGAGCTATCAGTCATGTACTGATTGGCATGATCGAACTGATTCGATGCGGCAACATATGTTGCATCGGGATTCTCCTCGGCCTTAGCCGGCATACCAGTTGTCGTGCCATCATCATTGAGTTGCGACTGCGCAATCTTCTCAGATTCGCGAACACTGCCATCCTCACCGTTGTACCAGATCGTTTTGGCGACATTGGTTGTACGCTCATCGATGACATCATGACTGTCGGCGCGCAGAGTAATGGCGTAGTCACCTTTCTCTAACACATAGGAACCAGTGGTGTTATTGCCATTGGTATGCGTATAGCAGTAAGACGCCATGTCCTCTTTGTTAAAGATTAGGGTGACGGTTTCAGACGCACCAGGCTGCAGTTCCCTAGTCTTGCTAAATGCGATAAGGTTAGCCGTCGGCTTTTCAATGGAATTGTCGATATCAAATTGCGTATAAGGAGCCCTATAATATACCTGTACGACTTCCTTACCGGCCACATCACCGGTATTCGTCACCGAGACATCAACTGTAATTCTATCATTGGAATCATCGTAATTGGCGATTTCCTGTTTGAAAGTGGTGTATGACAAACCATAGCCGAACGGATATACAACGCCATTATCCCGGTTATAGTAGGGGTCGGCTTCTCCCGCCGGTAGGTTCGAGGATGTGAAATATCCCACTTCAGAAGCGGTTTCATACCAGCGATATCCCATGTATACACCTTCTTCGTACTCACGGAAAGGTGCTTTAAATTCTGCACCACCAAGATACTGAGCCAGCCAAATATTTCTGGTATAGCTGGTGTTTTCATAATCTGACATGCCAGTGCCATTATCGAAATTGGCATATGTAGGGCTCGTGGTCAAATCAGAGACAAACGTATCAACTGTACGCCCTGACGGGTTAACCTCACCATTAAGGATTCTGCCGAGCGATTTGAAACCGAGAGCACCAGGAGTGGCAATCTGCAGAATCGCGTTAATCTGATTATCATCCTGCAATTCAGGAATCTGCATGGTGTTCGTCGAGTTCAGTACGACGACCACGTGTTTGCAGTTTGTCTTCGCATAGTCAATCATGTTACGTTCGGCTTGCGTCAGCGCAAGTTCATGCGGGGTTCCATCCTCATATTCCAACGAATATAAATCACCGCCCTCGCCAGAAACACGTCCGATAAATACAATGCCGACCGTATCCTTGCAGGTTGATGCTACCGATTTCAAATCAGCAACATCGTATTCGGTAATGTTCAGACCACTACCGAGAAAGGCCGTCGCCCCGCCTTCACCACTGGATGACTTCGGTGCAACCTCGATGGTGGCAGCCTTTTTCATTGCGTTCACAAATTCGGTGTTCACGTTATCGAAGGCTTCCGTGATGCCTTTTTCCGCATCGTAAACATAATTGGAAGAAGTATTGGTACTGCCTGATCCAGAACCGCTCATCACCGGATTGAGATACCGATAACCCATAGGCGTAATTGCTGTGGTTGATTTAAGCGGCAATGTGCCATCGTTTTTCAGCAACACCTCACCTTCGTCGGCAATCCGTTCAGCAATTACTGCACTATTCTTCAACGCTTCTTCGGAATTAGAAGCATCAAAATCGTAATAAGAAGCATCCCACCCCGAAGTTCCGTTGGGATTGGAATACGCTTTCGCCCCCTTACCAAGGAACGCATCCAGTGACGGAGTGAAATAGTTGGTGACAACGGTCAGTACGACCGCAAAAATCACAAACACCGCCATAATCGGGATAACGATGGCACGGAATATGCCTCCGCGCATTCTGAGTTTCTTCTGCTTCATTGCATATCTCCTTTACTTGTATGAAATACAGTGTTGCCGAGCAGTAATAGAGCTCGAGTTACTTCTGCTTGAAAATCAGCTTCATGATCGGGTAGAAGACCCAGAACGAGAGCGTGCAGTTGATGATCATGGTGATGAGATCGGCTGCGGTGGCTCCGGCGCCGGCACCCATCACGTCGATGCACCAGCCGTAAAGCGGGGCCTTGTACAGACCCTGCAACGCGGCTGCACCGATGGTGATGATCACATAGGCGAGCACGTACCAGGCCGCGGCCTTCCATACGCTGCCGGTGGATTTGAACGTCACCTTGCGCTGGGTGATGAAGTTGATCACCTGCGCGATGGCCATCGTCAGCTCCACGGCCAGGAAGTAGGCCAGTCCGCCACCGCCCGCGACGCCGGCCGGATCGGTTGTGCCGATGGCTCCGGCCGCGTAGTCGAACACGTAGTACGCGCTACCGTCGAAGTTATGGCCGACCGGCAGTACCTGGAAGTTCGTGGCGACCAGCGGGGTCAGGCCGAACAGCCATTTGAACACCGGCATCAGCACCAGTTGCAGTACCGTGACCGCATTGCACACGATGAAGAACATGATGAATTCGGCGATGCCATGGTGCTTGGCGTCGAAGCGCGCCCAACCGCGCCGGATGGCGGCGATCGGACCGCGGTCCGGGACCGCCGTACGCTGCACGTCTTCGTTGAGTGTTGTCATTGTTCACCTCCTTTACCTGGTCATGAGTTCGAAGTTCAGGAAATCGATGGATCCGGAGCCGGCGTACCGGAAGTAGAGCGGGCAGGAGTGCGCGTTGATTCCGGCGGGAAGGCGCGACGGCTCCACCCGGAACGTCTGCCAGCCGTCGGTCGCGCTGACGGTGATCGGCACCGTGGCGACGACCGACGAGCCGGCCGAATCCACGGAAATCACGAATGCCCCTGTAGCCCTTCCCCTGCCGCGATGCGCGCGGACGGTTGCGGCGATGCCGGCCATCGGACGGGAATCATCGAAGTCGAAGTACTTGAAGCCGGCCACCGCGCCGTCGCGCATGTTGGCGACGTACTGGTGCGCCTCGATCGGGCCAACTTCGGCTTTGGCGTCACGTTCGTCCTGAGTGAAGTAGGGATGCGCAGCCAGTCGTTTGGCGGGATTCGGACCATCGTACCGGCCAGCGCCGTCCTTGCTCCACAGGTTGCAGGCGATGCGCGCCTCGTACCTGCCTTGTCCCCGCAGCGGTCCGCCGTTCAGGCCGCAACTGGTGACTTCGGCCTGGGCGAAGCGCCATTCGCCGCTCGCTTCGTCGAACATGGCATCGAGTCGTTCCGCGCAGGCCTGGCGCGCGTAGGAGCTGCGGTTGGTCTGGCGATGGTAGAACGTGTAGAAATCGTCGCCGATACGCAGCATGCCACCATGCGTGTTGCCGGTGTAGTTCGTCGCATGGGTTTCGTCAGCATGTCCAGGAAGGCCCACGTCGCCGATGCTCACGAGCGTGCCGCCGTAGCGGAAGCCGCTGGTCGGCGAATCGGAAACGGCGTAGCACAGCTCGTGGTTGAGCCGGGAGGAGTAGACGAAGTAGTACTTGCCGTTCCACTTGCGCATCGAGGAGGCCTCGAAGAATTCGTGGCCAACGAACGAGCCGGGGCCGGACTTGGGGAACAGCAATTTTTCGGGCGTGCGGATGGTCACCATGTCAGGCTCCAGTTCGAGCACGTAACCCCCGTCGAAGCCCAGCGAACGAAAGCCGGTGGCGATGGCGGGCACAGGCGTGTAGAAGCCGGAGTACAGGTAGACGCGATTGTCATCGTCCACAAGCACGCCCGGATCGAACGGGAAGGAATCACCCTTGCGGCGTCCCCAAACCGTACCGTCCGCGTAGTGCACGTGGCCGTGGAACTCGTACGGGCCGGCCGGCGAATCGGCCACGGCCACGCCCATGAGCCCCATGAAATCGAAGGCGTAGTAGAGGTAGTAGCGGCCGTCCGGGCCGATCGCCACGTCCGGGGCGAACAGAAGTCGCAGGCCGAGACGATTCTTCGGATCCTGGTTCTTGCGGTAGATCACGCCTTCACAGCGCCAGTCGGACAGGTCGTTCACCGGCGCGGACCAGCAGACGTAGTCGTTGACGCAGAACATCGGGGCGCCAAATCGATCGTGCGAGCCGTAGATGTACACGCGGTCGCCGAACACGTACGGTTCGGCATCGGGGATGTACTCCCCTGCCGGAAGATACGGGTTGAAGGCCTGGCGTTCCACGATGAGCTCCCTTTCGAGTCTGGCGATTCAGAGGATTCCGCAATGAATCCTGATGGTTCCATCATCAGGGAAAGGCCGGTTCGGGAAAGGGCAATTGCATGAACGGTCGATTTATTGCATAAACTCGCGTGCGGCGCGGCTCCCCTCAGTCGGCTTCGTGACAGCCTCACTCAAGTGAGAAGGCTCAGCATCTACCGGGGAATGAGGACGGTCAGATCGAACCAGCCGTCACGTTTGGCGATGGTCAGGGTACCGCCGTACTTGATGGCCGTGTGACGGATGCTTTTGAGCCCGAATCCATGGAATCGCTTGTCCGCCTTGGTGGTGACGGGTAGATCCCCATCCAAACCGGTGGCCGAACCGTCACCCGTCCCGGCAATCGCGTTGCCGGCCGCATCGCCGGATTGCAGATAGTTCTCCACGCGAATCAGCGTGAACCCGTTCGCATCCGAGACCGATACATGAATCAGCCGATGCGAGGCGTCCGCGATCCGACGCTCGTATTCGATGGCGTTGTCAAGCGCGTTGCCGAATATCGTGCAGATGTCCATCTCGCTGATCCGGTTCAGCAGCGAACCGTCCGCCACGCACGTCAGTTCGATGCCATCGCGCGCGCAGACCAGTCCCTTGCCGGTCAGCATCGTATCCAGCACCGCATTGCCGGTTTTGAAACGCGCCTCGTACTCCTTGATACCATGTTCGATATCGTCCAGATACTCCTCGCGTTTGCCGGGGTCGGACTCGCTCCGCAGCACGGTGATCTGATGCTTCAGGTCGTGGTACTTGTGATTGATGACGGCGATGCTTTCCTTCGACTGCTGGTATTGCGCGTACTGCATCTGCAATACGGTGCGCATCGAGTCAAGCTCGCGCCGGGCCTGGTTCTCGCACAGCTGAATATGGAAGGCATAGAGGAAGGCCACGCCTCCGAGCCCCACCAACGTGCGGATATTGAACACCTCGGTGCCGATGGTGCTGGTGAACGGCGTGGCGGTGGATACATAGCTCAGATTGCTCAGCGTGAACGTGGTGATGGCAATGATGGCGGTCACCATAAGGTCCCGCCCGCCCACGTCCAGCGCTTCGGCGTTCTGCCCACGTTCAAGCAACGCCACCACGGCGAATACCGCTCCATAGACGACGATGAGATACAGGCCATCGAGCCACGGCACGTGCATGGGCCAGCCGTACCGGCCCGACAGATAGTAATACAACTGCCATTCGAGCGAGGCGGCGAATTCGGCGATGACGAACGCACGCATCAGCCAATACAGGCATGTGGCCGTCGAGCAATCGCAGCAGAGGCGGATCGTGACGAACATGATGGCCAACGCCACGGCCATGCCGGGCAGCCACAATGCCACCGGCACTACGCCGATGCCGATCTGCACCACCACGAGCGCCGCCAACGAGCCGGCCAGAACGCCAATTTCCCGGGCGCGGGGAGGCCTGCGCACCACTAGTGCGATCAGCGTCACGCAGGCCAGCCATTCGGCGAGCGCCGTATGCACTTTGGGGATGTCCGGCACCGTGCCCACGGCGTTCGCGGCATCGGTCGATGCAAGGTTTATGGCGGTGGCCCCGGCATCAACCCCGGTGAACCGGACGAGCCAGCCGAACGCATCGAGTAGGCCGGACGGCCCGGATAAGCCATGCACCCCGAACAAACCAATCATGTCGGCGAGCGCACCACCCCATGCTGCGACTCCTGTACCCATCATTTGATCACGTTCCCGAGGTAGGCGGTGAGCGCGGTGAGCAGGTCGCGCTGTTTGGCCCGGCTGACGGGGATGCGTGTGCCGCCGCCGATCACGGCACTGCCTTCCTCCACGCCGCGCACGTGCGCAAGATTGACGAGAATGCCCTTGTTACAGCGGAAGAACGATTCATCGGCGAGCTTATCCTCGACTTCCTTCATCGAGGACGCAGTGGATTCGAATACGCCGTCCGCCGTATGGTAGGCCAATCGGTGACCGCTGCTTTCGATCCACAGTATTCGGGAGATGGGCACGCGCACGGTGCTGGTTTTGGAAGCGATGACCAGATACCTCTCCTCGGCGCGTGATCGGGTCTGCATGCGGGAGATGGCACGGCCGAGCCGTTGCGTGAACGCGAAGTAGGAGATGGGTTTCAGCACGTAGTCCAGTGCGTCCACGCGGTAGCCCTGGATGGCGTATTGGGCCATGTTGGTGATGAAGATGATGACCACCTGGCCGTCCACCTCGCGGATGCGCTCGGCGGCGGTCATGCCGTCCATGGACGCCATTTCGATGTCCATCAGAATGATGTCCCATTCAGCGCGGTAGTTCTCCACGATGTCTTCGCCGTCTGGGAAGACCGTGACGTCGAACCGTTCGTGAATCTCTTCGGAGTACTGCTCCAGATACTCGCGCAGGGTCTGCGCATAGGCAGGTTCGTCCTCCACGATCGCCACACGAATCATATGCCGCGCCTCCTTTGCCGCCGACCGATCACGTACCGTACCACTGTAATGCACGGCGGACGGTGGCGGCGGGAGATCGCGACCGAGAGTTTCAGCGCCCGAGGGACTCCATGAGTTGGCTGAATTCCGGGGTGGGGGCGGCTTCGAACGGGTCGAGGAGGACGGCTTCGCGGCGTTCGGGGGCGGTCACGGTCAGGTGGGTCCAGTCGGCGGAGAACTGGGCGCCGGAGGCGAGGGCCGCTTCCACGAAGCGTCCGCGCAGGGCGGCACGGGTGTCCTGCGGTGCCTCGTGGATCGCGCGTTCGGTCTCGTCGGCGGTCAGTAGCCGTCGCATCTGCGAGCGCGCGGTCAACGAGCCGTACAGGCGTCCGTTGGCGATGTCGTGGTAGTCGAGTTCCAGCTGCTCCAGTTGGGCGAAGGTCACTTCCGGACGGCGGCGGCGCAACGCTTCGAAGACCCGGCGCTTGGCGGCCCAGTCCACGCGATCGGCGAGCGCGTCATAATCGCCCTGTTCCAGCGCACGGAGCGCACGGTCCCACTCCCCTAGGATTACCGTTGTCAACGAACCAGCGGAATAGTCGGAAGCCAAACCGGCACCTGCTGTCATGCCGGACAGCCCCTCACCGGTAGTCTCGACGGTTTTCTCCGAAAGACCGGTCGCCGGCACACCGGCGGCGAACGCGGCGTCCATCGCCTCGCGATGATCCGCCACGAACGACTCGACGGCGCGGAAATACCGGCGCTGCAACGCAAGCGCGCTTACCGACTCGCCCGAAGCGAGCGGCAGCACGGCGTCCGGCGCATCCAGGAAACGACTCACCGCACGATTCGCGGCGGCCGGGTCGACGAACGCCCAATCCTCGAATCCGGACGGCTCGCCACGGCGGAACGCCTCCTCGATGACGCACAGCACGAGATGCGTCACGGCAAGCTTCATCCACGTGGACCATTGCGAACGGTTGGAGTCGCCGATGATCACATGCAGGCGGCGGAACGAATCAGGGTCGGCGTGCGGTTCGTCGCGCGTGTTGACCATGGGCCGCGAGCGCGTGGTGGCGGAGGAGACGGCCTCGTCCAGGAAGTCGGCGCGCTGGGTGATCTGGAAGCCGTCCGGGGTCATACGGCCCGCGCCCGTGTACAGCTGACGGGTGATGAGGAACGGCAGCAGCTGATGTTCCACGGCCTCCAAAGGCACGAAGCGGCGCACCAGATAGTTCTCATGGCAGCCGAAGGCATGGCCGGCCGAGTCCACGTTGTTCTTGAACACGTGGATGGTGGCGTGTGCGCCGTACGATTCGCGCAGTTTGGTCTGGGCCTTCAAGGCGAGCCCGCGCATCACCTGCTCGCCGGCGAGGTCCTGCGCCAACGCCTCGCGCGGGTCACGGGCCTCGGCGGTGGCGTATTCGGGATGAGAGCCGACGTCGAGATAGAGACGGGAGCCGTTGGTCAGGTACGTGTTGGTGGACCGGGAGCGGGAGACGATGGGCTGGAACATGGTCATGGCCACCTGTCCGGCGTCCACGGGTTTCTCGGCCCCGGTCACGGCCACGCCGTATTCGGTTTCCACGCCGAAAATACGGCAGAACCCGTCCATCTCGGCGGATGGCACGGGTTCTGTGGCGTGGAGGGCTCGGGTGCCGCTGTCACGCAGTTGGGGCATCACTCGCCGCCTTTTTGCACGAAGCTGTTGACGTACTCCTCGGCGTTGGTCTCCAACGTGGATTCGATGTCGTCGAGGATGCTGTCCAGCACGTCGGACTGGTCCTGCGACTGGTCCGCTGCCTGGGTTGCGGACTGGGCGAGGGCTTCGTCCTCGTGGGTTTCCTGTGACTGGGATTGCGGCTGTTCGAATTGCTGTGGCATGCGTGCCTTCTTTTGTATAAACGACTCCTGCAAATTAGAATCAATCGGCCCCGAAGACTTCCCTCGGTCAGCCCGTGGCCGACGGTTCGTCCGCAATGAGGGACGACCGAACATCGTCAGGAGCCGATTGCGTCCGTTCTACTGCAGGTACTGCTTGAGTTCGCGGCCGATGAGACCGTTGGTGGCCACCACGTCGTTGTCATGACGCCAGTGGATGCGGTCGCCATCCCAGCGGCTGAGCGTGCCCTGGGCCTCCCAGACCACCACGGTGCCGGCGGCGATGGCGGGGATGTCCCACACATGCAGCATCGGCTCGAAATAGGCGTCGTACGTGCCGTCCGCCACCTTGCACAGATCGAGCGAAGCCGGGCCCACGCGCTTGATGTCGGCCGGCTGGCCCGCCAGCGAGGAGGCCACTTCCAGCGCACGGCGGGATTCCTCGGGGATGAAGGACATGCCGTAACTCAGCACGGAACCGTCCAGCGAGGAGGTCATCGACGGCACGACCTTGTCTCGCTTCTCGCCCACCGCGGTCTTGTGGATGCGCACGGCGCCGGCGCCCTTGGCCGCCAGATAGGTCAGGCCCAGTGCTGGAGCGTGAACCACGCCGAGGATGGGCTTGGGCTCGTTGTTCTCGTCGAATTCGAACAGCGCTGCGGTCAGCGTCCATTCGCTCATGCGACGCAGATAGTTGATCACGCCGTCGATCTTGCCGATGTACCAGTAGCGCTGGCCGGGACGGCTGACGGAGGGACGGGTGGTCCAGAAGCCGTCGAAGTGGGCGATGTCCGCCAGACGGGTACTCATGAATCGCAGGATCTTGCCGTCGACCTCAAGCTTGGTGCGGGAGTCCGCGAGTTCGGCGTCGCTCGGACGCGCGATGCTGCGCGGATTGAGCTGGGCCTGCAGGGCGTGGTGGCCGGCTTCCTCGAGCAGGCCGGCGACTTTGAGCGCCAGGCTTCGCAGATGCTGTGGAGTCTCTTCGCGTGTTTCTTCCATAATCTCCCAGTGTATCTTTATCGGTTGCCGTGCGCCAACGTCCTGAGCAGGTCGATGGCGTGTTCGGCGGCGTCCAACGGCTCCGCGCAGCGTGCCTTGTCGAAGGCGAGCGGGTCGGAGATGTCCAGCGAGAACAGTTGATGGTCGGGGGTCGCCATATGACCGGCGTTGCCGTAGAATTCCGCGGAATCACCGGCGTTCATGGTTTCGGGGTCGCGGGCGGTGAGCCTGGACCAGCTGACGGCGGCCACTTCCGGGCCGAAGCGGCGTACGAGCATGGCCCGCAGCCACGCGCGGGTGTTCTCAGGCGGTTCGGCCGCGGCGTGCGCCACGTCGGCCGCCGTGTTGACCCGTTCGGTGCGGGGTGCAAGCTTGGTGAAGACGCTGTCCCTGGGGTCGAGCGCGGCCCATTTGAGGTCGATGACCTGCAGTCGCGGGTCCGACCAGCCGGATGCGCCGATCTTGCGGCGCAGCTTTTCCAGCAACTGCCATTTCAGCAGCCATTCCACGCGGCTGGCCTCGCCGGTCATGGCCAGGCGTTCGTCGTCGGAGGCGTGGCGGATGGCGGCCACGTCGGCGAGCGCCTGCTCCCACATCGCCATCACGGAGGTGGTGGGCTTGTCCGGCCAGGCCGGCTCTCCGGTGGTGTCCGTGCCGTTCACGAGCGCGGCCACCTGGTAGACGGCCTGCCGCAGTTTGAGCTGGATGAGCCAGGCCGTGGTCTGACCCCCCGAGGCCAGCGGCAGGGATGCGTTGAGGCCCAGGTCATGGGAGACGGCGTGCATGGCCTCGACCGGGTCGGCCAGTTCGAGCCCGTCCAGGAAGCCGTTCAGGTCGAATCCGGCCTCCCCCGCGTGTTCGAGGAGCCACAGCAGCATGCTGGTGGTGCCAAGCTTCAAGACCTGCGGCACGTCCATACGGTTGGCGTCGCCCACGATCACGTGCAGGCGACGTCGGTCGTCCGTGGCGTGGGATTCGTCTCGGGTGTTGATGATCGGCCGTTCGAAGGTGGTCTGCAGTCCCACTTTGGCGTGGATGTAGTCGGCACGCTGGCTCAATTGGAAGCCCGGAATCTCGCTGGTCTCGCCAAGTCCCACGCGGCCTGAGCCGGCGTAGATCTGGCGGGTCACGAAGTGCAGTGTCATCAGGCGGATGACCAGGTTGAATGGCACCGCGCGGTCCATCATGTAGTTCTCGTGCGTGCCCCAGCAGGAGCCTTTGCCGTCCACGTTGTTGCGGTGGAGCACGATGGGCGTGCCGGTCTGTGCGGCGGCGCGTTCGGCGGCGGCCTGCATGATGAGATCGCCGGCATGGTCGTAGGCCACGGCCTCGAACGGGTCGAGCGTCTCCGGCGCGGAGTACTCGGGGTGGGCGTGGTCCACGTAGACACGGCCGCCGTTGGGGGCGATCACGTTGGTGATGTTGAGCTGCGGGGCGTCGGTGAGCATGTCCGGGCGGGCGGCGGCGCGTTCGAGGCGGGTGCCGCGCGCGTCGTTGACCGGATCCTCCTGACGGTAGTCCCAGCGGATGGATTTGCTGTCCGCTCCGGCGGCCGCACCCACCACATCGAAGGACAACTGGACCGGATTGTACCGGCCGGCCCCCTTGAGCGAGACCGCGTATTCGGTTTCGGTGCCCATCACTCGTCTGACGGTCATTCACATGCTCCTTTAGCTTACGTATTGCCTGCGCATATGCTTACGTATTCACTGCTGCTTGGCACGAATGCGGCGGATCGGGTCCATGCCGTTGATAAGCGCCCACTGCGCCGGATCCACATCCACCATCGAATCGCTGGTTTCGCGGTATTCGTCCTCCACCGCGGCGGCAAGCAGCGGCACGGTGATGGCCACGGCCTCCCCGGATTCGATGGACTGCTTGACGGCGCGGGTCTTGGCGCGGTCCACCACGTTCTTGAGCATGGCGCCTGAGACCACGTCCTTCAGATACAGGGCGGACCATTGGCCGGCCTCGTTCTGCACGTCGCACAGGTGGCGTCGTTCGGACGCCTCGTAGATGTCTCCCACGAGCACTTCGGACAGGGCGCGCGCGTCCACGCCGTCCTCCAGTGGAAGGTCGTCGGTGAGGTAGTGGTTCACGATGGCCACGGCCTGCGCACGCTTGGGCCGGCCCACGCGGATCTTCACGTCGAGGCGGCCCGGACGCAGCACCGCGGGATCGATCATGTCCACGCGATTGGAGGCGCCGATCACCATCACGTTGTCCAGTGATTCCACGCCGTCCAGTTCGGAGAGGAACTGCGGCACGATGGTGGTCTCCACGTCCGAGGAGACGCCGGAGCCGCGGGTCCTGAGCAGCGAGTCCATCTCGTCGATGAACACCACCACCGGCTTGCCTTCGGCGGCGCGTTCGCGGGCGCGCTGGAAGATGAGGCGGATGAGCCGTTCGGATTCGCCCACGTATTTGTTGAGCAGTTCCGGTCCCTTGACGGACAGGAACACGCCCTTGACCGAGCGTTCGGCATCGCTGATCACTCCGTCGCCGTCCGCGTCGTACCCGCCTTCGCACAGGGCGTTCGCCACAGCCTTGGCGATCATCGTCTTGCCGTTGCCGGGCGGGCCATACAGCAGCACGCCCTTCGGTGGCTTCAGATCGTAGCGTTCGAACAGCGCGCGATGCTGGAACGGCAGCTGCACGGCGTCCCGGATGCGGCCGATCTCCTCGTCCAGACCGCCGATGTCGCGGAAGGTGACGTCGGGGGTCTCCTCGAGCACCAGATCGCGGTCGCCTTCGGCCGGCAGTAGTTCGATGGCCATCCTCACGGACGGATCCACGATCACCCGGTCGCCTTGGTTGACGTTCCGGCGTGCAAGCGCGGTGGCGCGGCGGACGAGTACGGGATTGCCGGAGGCGTCGGCGATGATGAGACGACCGTCATCGAGCGTCTGGCGGACGGTGCGGACCTGGCCCACGGTGTCCGCGTCGCGCTGTTCGACCAGCACAAGCTTCTCGTTGAGCATCACAGTAGCGCCGGTGGTCAGTCGCGCGGCGTTCACGTTCGCGGCCACGGGCACCACCATGCGTCGGCTGCCGGAGATGACCTCGGCCGAGGCGTGCTGGATGCCGTCTTCGTCCGTATGGGTGGAGTCCACCCTGACCATGGTGGCGAAGGTGAGCGGCGGCTGGGCCAGTTGGGCGAGCTGCGACTTGGCTTTGGTGAGCTCCTTGCTGGCACGGGTGAGCGCCTCGGCGAGCGCATGGTTCTTGGCCATGAGCCGGTCGTTGAGTTCGGCGAGATCTTCGGTTGCGGTCATGTGTTCCTTCTTGGCTTTCCGGCCCGGGCGAACCGGTTCCGATCGGTCTTCCGGTCTCCGGCCGGCTCCGCGGGCGGATTTCCTACTTACGCATCAGCGTACGCACTTTGCGCACCACGAACCACACGATGACCAGAACCACGGCGGCGATGACCACGTCCTCGAACACGCCGAGCACGCCTTGGATGGAGCACCACTGGTCGCCGAGCAGGTAGCCGGCGGAGACCAGGATGGTGTTCCATACGGCCGAGCCGAGCAGGGTCCAGCCAGTGAATTGCAGGAAATTCATGCGGTTGAAGCCGGCCGGGATCGAGATGAGCGAACGGACCACGGGGATCACGCGCCCGATGAGCACGGACCAGGTGCCGTACCTGGTGAACCAGTCGTTGGCTTTGCCGACATCCTTGCGGCTGACGCCCGGAATCCTGTCCGCGGCGCGGTTGATGCGATGCAGGCCCACCCATCGGGAGATGCCGTAGAGCACCCATGCGCCGAGCAGCGAGCCGATGGTGGCCCAGACGATCGCGCCAGGCAGGCTCAGCGTGCCGCGGGCCGCGGTGAAGCCGGCGAGCGGCAGAATCACTTCCGAGGGAATGGGCGGGAACACGGATTCGAGGGCGATGGCCAGGGCCACGCCGATGCCGCCGATGGTTTCCATGAGACTGACGAGCCAGACGGTGATCGTGCCGATCAGGCCGGGTTCCGTGGCGGTGCATACGGGTGTGGGGTCCGCGGCGAGGGCGGCGATATTGGTGGCGAAGGCGTCGGTCAATGTCGTGGTCAGTGCCGGGGAAAAACTCATAGGGGGCATTGTCCCAAGGTTTTTCGAGAATCGGAAGCATGACGCAAGAAGATGTGCATTTTGTTGACAAGTCCGCCGCAGGGTTGAACGGGGACGGCCTGGACGGCGAATCTTTGCCGCCGGTTCCCACGCTGTCCGAGCCTGGCCTGCTGGTCATGGACGTGGATTCCACACTCATCGACGAGGAGGTCATCGACGAGCTGGGCGAGGCGGCCGGCTGCGGCGAGGAGATCGCCGCAGTGACCGAACGCGCGATGCGCGGCGAACTGGAGTTCTGCGATGCGCTGCGCGCCCGCGTGGCCCTGCTTGAGGGGTTGCCGGTCTCCGTGTTCGACACCGTGCATGACAAGCTGCACTTCACCAATGGCGCGTTGGAGCTCATCGACACGCTGCACGCCCATGGCTGGAAGGTGGGCGTGGTCTCCGGCGGATTCCATGAGGTGGTGGATCGTTTGGCCGTCGAGGGCAACATCGACTACTGGATCGCCAATCGCCTGGAGACGGCGGACGGCAAGCTCACCGGCAAGGTGCTCGGCGAGATCGTGTGCAAGACCGTGAAGCTGCATGCGCTGGAGGCATGGGCGAAGCGTCTGGGCATCCCGATGAGCCAGACCGTGGCCGTGGGCGACGGCGCGAACGACATCCCGATGATTCAGGCCGCCGGTCTGGGTCTGGCGTTCTGCGCCAAGCCCAAGACCCAGCTGGCCGCGGACGATGCCATCAACGAGCGCGATCTCACCCGCGTGCTTGATTTCCTGCGATAGGTGGGCCCGCAGGTTGCGAGACGCTTCATCACGCCTCGCAACCTCTTCTTCGGTAAAATTTTACCGTCTTCAATATCCCCACTTATAGTGGTGCCATGACTTTCGAGGACGCGGAACAGCTGACGCTTGCGGGGCTTGCCCCACGCAAGCGTCGTAAGCGCGCGCCCGCGGAACACCACCCGGCCGAGCATAATCCCATCGCCCAGGTGGTGTTGGACGTGCAGGCCCTGCATCTGGGGCAGACCTTCGACTATTTCATCGACGAAAAGGACAGCGAGGCCGCCCAACCCGGCGTATTGGTGCGGGTTCGTTTCGGCGGCCAGCGGGTCAGCGGCGTGATCTGGGCACGCACGGATTCCAGCGAAACGCCGCGTTCCTCCATCAGATACATCGAACGGGTGTTGAGCCCGGATGTGCTGGTGCCCGCCTCGATGCGAGAGGACATTGGTCTCATAGCCCAGGCGTACGGCGGTACGCGGGCCAATATTCTGCGGTTCGCGGTGCCGCCGCGCGTGGCCAAGGTGGAGGCCGAGCAGCGACTCGCGGCATCGTTCCGACGCCCGGTGGGCGGTGGCTCCGGGCCCCTTGCCACGAGTGTGTCCGATGGTGCCGCACAGGGGTACAAGCGCATCAGTGCCAATTACGCGGATGCCAACGTGCTGCAGGATGGTCTCACCGGCAACCGTTTCCAATCCTTCGTCTTCGATCTTCTGCCGGGCGCACAGGAATGGCAGAGGGACATGGCCTGGATAGTGTCCACGGCCCTGACCTCCGGCAAATGCGCGGTGGTGGAATTGCCCACCATGCGCGAGGTTGAGGATCTCCTCCCCGCTTTGCGCAATTACGGACTCACGCCGTTCGCCCCCTCTCCCTCGGGCGGTTGGACCGGGGACGTGGCCGTGCTCAACGCGGAGACCATGCCCGCCGCCGACCGGTATCGCACGTATCTCGCCGTCGCTCTGGGGCAGGTGAAGGTGGTGGTTGGCACCCGTGCGGTCATGTATGCGCCAGTGGAGGGACCGGCGTTGTTCGCCATTCTGGAGGACGCCGCCTATCAGAACATGGACGGCATGATGCCCTACCCGCAGGCTCGCGGCGTGATGCGTCTGCGCGCCAAGGCGCATCGAGGCGTGTTCGTGGCCATGGCCAATGCACGCACCCCGCAAAGCCAGTGGGAGAATGCGGGACCGGACACGGTGGAGACGCCGGTGAGCGGTTTCTCCACAGCCATCCATCCGTTGGGCTCGCCGTTGAAGGATGCCACGCCGTGGGTGCGGTGGCTCAACCGTGACGAGCTGGCGAGGTTGGCGGACCCCAGCATCGGCGCCCGTGTGCCGCACACCGCGGTGCGTGTGCTGAGCAAGGCGTTGGAAAGCGGACCCGTACTGCTGTCCATTCCCCAGGACGGTATCAGTGAGACGTTAAGCTGCGCCAAATGCCATCGTCAGGCCCGTTGCGCCAAATGCATGGGACCGTTGCAGCTGCCGGCCGACCGGCGGGATGCCACGCCGCGATGCCGTTGGTGCGGGGCTGCGGCCATCAACTGGGCATGCCCCGGCTGCGGGCATGAACGTATGCGCGTGGTGCGTGTGGGCGCGGCAGGCACCGCCGCGGAACTGGCCGGGCTGTTCCGTGGAGTGCCGGTGGTGCTGTCCAGCAAGACGCAGGGATTGGTGCGGGACGTGGCCTGCCAGCCGATGATCGTCATCGCGACGCCCGGATTCGAGCCGAGGGTGCGACCCATCAGTGCCGAGCAGGGTGCGGCAGGGCATGAATACCGTGCGGTGGCGGTTCTGGATGCCTGGACCAGCCTGTATGCGCTGGGGGTGGATGCCCGGTTGGATACGCTGACCGCGTGGATGCGGGCGGTGTCGTTGTGCGCGCCGCGTTCTCGCGGCGGTCAGGCGTTGATTCTCGGCGAGACCGATCCGGCGATCGCCCAGTCGTTGATGGTATGGGATTCGCGGATTCTGGCGGCCAAGGACATGGAGGAGCGAGTCGAGACCGGCATGCCTCCGGCTGTGGCCGCGGCATGCGTATGGGGGCGTCGGGATGCGGTGATGACGCTGATGCAACGCATCGGCGCACTGTCCGGAGATTGGGCGGTGTGCGGCGGGATGCCCGGCATGCTGGGACCGGTGCCCATCGCCCAGCCGGATACCGTGGACGCCCGGGAGCTGGAGGCCACGGCGGACCGGGTCAAGGCCGTGGTGCGCGTGCCGCAGGGCGAGCGCGCCGAACTGGCCGCACGGCTGCATCGCGAGGTCGCCCGGCATGTGGCGGCCCGGGAACCGGGGGAACTACGGTTCCGCATCGATCCCAAGGATCTCATCTGAGTGGCGGTCCATCGTCGCCTAGGCATGGAACCATGGAAACGGACGTCAACATATTAAGGAGGACGCGATGAAGGGTTGGCCCGGAGAACCGGATATGGAATACGACGTGCTGGTCTCGGACGGCGAGGCCGCCGCGAACGCCGGCAAGCCGATCACCGATGTGATCTTCGATTTCGGCAATGTGCTCATCTACTGGGATCCGGCCGCCGCGCTCATCCCCCGCTACAGCCAGAAGACCATCGATGAGTTCCTGGACAACGACATCTCCGGTTTCTATGATGTCAACGATCTGATGGACGGCGGCATGCCCACGGATGAGGCCATCGCTGTCATGCGCGAGCGCACCGGCGACAAATGGGCGGACATCCTGCGCTACTACATGGATAACTTCCGCGATTCCCTGACCGGCATCGTGCCGGGTGCGCGTGTGCTGGTCAACGATCTCAAGACCGCGGGCATCGGCGTGTGGGGCCTGAGCAACTGGGAGGCCGACGTGTTCCACGTGGCCGAAGAGCAGTGCGACATCCTCCAGCTGCTGGACGGCAAGCTGGTCTCCGGTTTCGTGCACCTACGCAAGCCGCACAAGGACATCTACGAGGCGGCGCTCAAGCAGTTCGGCATCAAGGCCGAGGGCGCGCTGTTCATCGACGACAAGGCCATGAACATCGTGGGCTCGAATTCCGCCGGCATCCGCGGTGTGCGGTTCCAGGATCCGGTCAAGCTGCGTCAGCTGCTCATCGCCAACGGCGTCGACATCCCGGACGTGCAGTAGCACGCCGACCATCATTTCCATCCATCAACGTTTCAAGGAGATTCATGCTCAGACTGGTGTTCGCCGGCACGCCCGATGTGGCCGTGCCTTCGCTCAAGGCCTTCGCCGCAGACCCTCGTTTCGAGGTGGTCGGTGTGATCACGCGGCCGGACGCGCCCACGGGCCGCGGACGCAGGCTCATGCCGAGCCCGGTCAAGGCCGCGGCGACGGAGCTCGGGCTGCCGGTCATCGACTCGAAGCCCCGCTCCCCCGAGTTCCTTGAGGCACTGGACGACCTCAACGCGGATATCGCCGCGGTCATCGCCTATGGCAATATCCTGCCGAAGAACGTGCTTGATGCGGTGCCGATGGGCTGGTACAACCTGCACTTCTCCAACCTGCCGAAGTGGCGTGGCGCGGCTCCCGCGCAACGTGCCATCTGGGCAGGAGACGCCACCACCGGCGCTGATGTGTTCAAGGTGGGCGAAGGTCTGGATGACGGCCCGATCGTGGCCTCGATGACGGTGGAACTCACCGGCCGCGAGACTTCCGGCGAACTGCTCGACCGTTTGGCCGAGGAAGGCGCTCCCATGTATGTGGATGCACTGGCCTCCGTGGGCGAGGGCACCGCAACGTTTACGCCGCAGCCGGAAGAAGGTCTGGAATACGCGCACAAGATCACCGTTGAGGATGCGCGCATCGATTGGACGAATTCGGCCGAGGCCATCGACCGTCAGATTCGCGCCTGCACCCCGCATCCCGGCGCGTGGACCGAACTGTATGCCGAGGGCCTGCCATCGAACACGGATAACACAGATGAAGCCAACGCAACGGTGTCTTCCGAGGCAGATGCCGATAAGTCGGCCAAGCCCATCACACTGCACGTGCTCGCCGCACAGCCGGCTGATGTCACCCATCCGAACACTCCCACCGACTTGCAACCCGGTGAAATCAAGGCTGGCAAGAAGAACGTCTGGGTCGGCACCGGCACCGGCGCACTGGAGCTTACCCAAGTCAAGGCGCAAGGCAAGAAAGCCATGCGTGCCGCCGATTGGACCCGCGGCGCACGGCTTGCGGCCGACGCCTACGTGCGCTGAAGCCAAGCATTTTGGCTTCCTTCCTGAGGGAAGTTGTCACCGTAGGGGACTGAGAGAATCCCTTACCCCACTCGCAGCACTTCCCTCAGTCAACTTCGTTGACGGCTCCTCTCAGAGAAGGAGCCAGTGATATGAAAGAAGTCCTCCACGGTATTCCGTGGAGGACTTCTTTCATATCACCAAATGTCTATCAGGCGAGGCCGGAGAGCTTATTAATAAGCTCGGGATCTCGCGTGGCGCCCTTGTCGGCGGAGCGGGCGAAGGCGGCGTAGGCCTTGAGGGCCTGGGACACCTTGCGGTCGCGGTGAGCCACGTAGCCGTCACCGGCCTCGAGCTCGGCGCGGCGCTCGGCCAGCTGCTCGTCGGTCAGCTCGACGTTCACCGAACGGTTCTCGATATCGATGTTGATGATGTCGCCGTTCTTGATGAGCGCGATCGGGCCCTTGTTGGCGGCCTCAGGCGCGATGTGGCCGATGGCCAGACCGGAGGAACCGCCGGAGTAGCGGCCGTCGGTGAGCATGGCCACCTGCTTGCCGATACCCTTGCCCTTGACGAAGGAGGTCGGGTACAGCATCTCCTGCATGCCCGGGCCGCCCTTCGGGCCCTCGTAACGGATCACCAGGGCCATGCCGGGCTTGAGCGTATCGTCCAGGATGACCTTGATGGCCTCTTCCTGGGACTCGACCACCAGGGCCGGGCCACGGAACTTCCAGATCTCCTGCGGCACGCCGGCGGTCTTGACCACGCAGCCGTCGGGGGCCAGGTTGCCGCGCAGTACGGCGAGGCCGCCCTCGTGGATCTCCGGGTGGTCGATGTCATGGATGGCGCCGTTGACGCGGTCGGTGTCGAGCGTGTCGAACAGCGTGGTGTGTGTCCACGGCTCCGGGGAGATGATGTGGCCCGGTGCGGCCTTGTACATCTGCTTGGCTTCCTCGGTGCAGGTGGGGCGCATGATGTCCCAGTCGTTGAGCTTGTCCTCAAGCGTCGGGTAATCGATGGAGTGCACGTTGCGGTGCAGCTTGCCGGCACGGTCGAGCTCGCCGAGGATGCCGGTGATGCCACCGGCGCGATGCACGTCGGAGATCTCCCACTTGCCGGACGGCGAGGCCTTGCAGATGCAGGGCACGGTGTGGGAGATGCGCTCGATGTCGTCCAGGGTGAAGTCCACGTCGGCGGACTGGGCCATGGCCAGGATGTGCAGCACGGTGTTGGTGGAACCGCCCATGGCCACGTCCATGGTCATGGCATTCTCGAAGGCTTCCTTGGTGGCGATGGAGCGCGGCAGCACGGAATCGTCGTCATCGCGGTAGTACTGGTTGGCGATCTTGACCACCTGCTGCGCGGCGCGCTTGAACAGGTCCTTGCGGTAGGAGTGGGAGGCCAGGATGGTGCCGTTGCCCGGCAGGGCCAGGCCGATGGCCTCGGTCAGGCAGTTCATCGAGTTGGCGGTGAACATGCCGGCGCAGGAACCGCAGGTGGGGCACACGGTCTTCTCGTAGTTGAGCAGATCCTCCTCGGAGACGTTGTCGTCGGCGGAGGCGTACATCACGGAGATGAGGTCGGTGTTCTTCTTGACGGTGCCGTCGGCCAGCACGGTGGTGCCGGCTTCCATCGGACCGCCGGAGACGAACACGGTCGGGATGTTGAGGCGGAGGGCGGCCATGAGCATGCCCGGAACCACCTTGTCGCAGTTCGGGATGCAGATCAGGGCGTCGGCGCAGTGCGCGTTGCACTGGTATTCCACGGTATCGGCGATGATATCGCGGGAAGGCAGGGAGTAGAGCATGCCGGTGTGGCCCATGGCGATGCCGTCGTCCACGGCCATCGTGTTGAACTCGCGCGGGATGCCGCCCGCTTCCTTGATGGCCTCGGAGACGATGCGGCCCACCTTGTTCAGGTGGACGTGGCCGGGGAGGAACTCGTCGAAGGAGTTGGCGATGGCGATGATGGGCTTCTTGCCCATGTCGTCACCGCTGACGCCAGCGGCACGGTACAGGGCGCGCGCGCCTGCGAAGACGCGGCCGGACATGAGTTTTGCAGATCGCATTTCAGTCATGACTCCATTCAAGCCCTTACGCGGGACACGGGTTTTGTCAAGACTCACATAATGGAATTTTCAAAAACGTAACTTTTCCGGGGTACGGGAAAACACCTGGAAAAGCCGTAACGTACGTAAAAAGGACGATATTCCGGGGAAGTCTGCCCGAACGGCTACACTGGCTTCGTTTGAGATAGATTTTTCCAAGTCTGGAGATAAGCATCATGGCTTTTGGCACCGACCCGCACCCCACCGGTCTTGCGAACCCGCCGATCGACGACCTCATGCAGCACGCCGATTCCAAGTACGCGCTGGCCATCTTCGCGGCCAAGCGCGCCCGTCAGATCAACTCCTACTTCACCCAGCTCAACGAGGGCCTGCTGCAGAACGTCGGCCCGCTGGTGGAATACCAGAACAACGAGAAGCCGCTGTCCATCGCCTTCCGTGAGATCGACGAGGGTCTGCTTGAGGAGACCCTGGGCGAGGACGACACCAACGAGGGCAACTGACCTCGTCCGTCACGTCTGAGGCTCTGATAGTCGGGACTGCGGACCGGAGGCAGGGTTTTCACCGGAACGGTGAATTTGGGCGACACACTTGCCACCTTGGCCGATAACGGCTATAACTCGTCATCAGAAGCAAACACGCTAGGGCTCGTGCCACCGCGCTGGTTGGCACGAGCCCTTTTGCATGCCCGCTTCGCCACGACGGGCAATATGCATCCGGCATGTATCAGATGCGCACCGTCCGCCGATAATTCAACATCAACAACGAACGTATCATTGTGCCTCGCGTCCGGCGCGGGGCGATAAGTCCTGGGGAAAGGGATGATATGACCGAAGAAAAGCGGCTTATTTCCGCCGAATCCGTTACCGAAGGCCATCCTGACAAGGTCTGCGATCAAATCTCCGATGCCATTCTCGACGACCTGCTGGCGCAGGATCCCACGAGCCATGTCGCCGTGGAGACCTCCGCCGCCACGGGCGTGTTCCTGGTCTTCGGCGAAGTCACGTCCAAGGGGTACTGCGACGTGCAGGCCAAGGTCCGCGAGACCCTGCACAACATCGGCTACACCTCCTCCGAAGTCGGCCTGGACGCCGATTCCTGCGGTGTGATCGTGGCCATCACCGGCCAGAGCGCCGAAATCAATCAGGGCGTGAGCCGCCTCAACGCCGCCGAGGAGTCCGCCGCCAGCCGCGAACAGCGTTACGAGGCGCAGGGCGCCGGCGATCAGGGCGTGATGTTCGGCTACGCCACCGATGAAACCCCCGTGCTCATGCCGCTGCCGATCTATCTGGCGCATCGTCTCGCCTTCCGTCTGACCGAAGTGCGCAAGTCCGGCGAGGTGCCGCATCTGCGTCCGGACGGCAAGACCCAGGTGACCATCGAATACGACGACAATGACCGCCCCGTGCGCCTCGACACGGTGCTCATCTCCACCCAGCATGACCCCGAGGCCACGCACGAGTGGCTTGAGGCCCAGCTCAAGGAGCACGTCATCGACCCGGTGCTCAAGGATGTGCTGGGCGACAAGGTGCCGTACGAGGGCTATCGCCAGCTGGTGAACCCGACCGGCTCGTTCGTGCTGGGCGGCCCGGCCGCCGACGCGGGCCTGACCGGCCGCAAGATCATCGTGGACACCTACGGCGGCGCCGCCCATCACGGCGGCGGCGCGTTCTCCGGCAAGGATCCGAGCAAGGTGGATCGTTCCGCCGCATACGCCACGCGCTGGGTGGCCAAGAACATCGTGGCCGCCGGCCTGGCGCACAAGGCCGAGGTACAGGTGGCGTACGCCATCGGCGTGGCCGACCCGGTGTCCATCAACGTGGAGACCTTCGGCACCGAACGTGACGGCGTGACGCGCGGCCAGATCGCCGCCGCGGTGCGCAAGGTGTTCGACCTGCGCCCGGCCGCCATCATCGACGAACTCGACCTGAAGCGCCCGATCTACCTGAAGACCGCCGCATACGGCCACTTCGGCCGCACGGACGTCGAGTTCCCGTGGGAGCGCACCGACAAGGTGGACGAGCTCAAGGCCGCCATCGCCGCGGAGTGAGTCTGTTTTGTGGGGCTCCCCTCTCTGAGGGGAGCTGGCGGCGAAGCCGACTGAAGGGAGCACATGGATATCACCGCAACTCCCCTCAGTCTCACCGTTCGACAGCTCCCCTCGGAGAGGGAAGCCAAAGAATGACGCCAGCTTTGGCACATAACGAAGGCGGTGGGTGTCTGCTGTTAAAGCAGGCATCCACCGCCTTTCGCATATGGGCAGAAGAATCGTCGACTCAACGTGCGTCTGGCTCGGCTTTGCCATCCTCCTCGGCCTTGCGGCAGTCGGCGCATAAGCCGAACACCTCCAGCGTGTGGGATTCCACGGTGAAGCCGTGTCCCTCGGCCACCTTGCGCAGCCAGGTTTCGCTCGGCGGATCGATCTCCACGGTCTTGCCGCAGTTGCGGCACACCAGGTGATGATGGTGGCCGTCGTCCCCGCACAGGCGGAACAGCTGCTGGCCGTCCAGACGGATAGTGTCGGCGGCACCGGCGTCCGCCAGCGCGTTCAGCTGACGGTAGACGGTGGCCAGGCCGATTTTGGAGCCCTCGTCCTGCATGCGGCGGTGCAGGTCCTGCGCGGAGATGAACTCGTCGCAGTCCGCGAGCGCCGCATGGATGGCGTCTTTCTGCTTGGTCTGACGTTCGATATGTTCAGCCATGCCGGCGCTTACGCCTCCTGAGCGGACGGCACGGCGGGCTCGGACGGCTGCACGAACGGGCGGGCGTAGGGCTTCAGATCATCCCAGCAGCCGGTCGCCTCAAGCTCAGCCACCGTGCGGGCGGTGTCGTCCGTGAGCACGGTGATATGGCCCATCTTGCGGTTGTGGCGCACCTGGGCCTTGCCGTAATCGTGCACGTTCCATTCCGGGTGTTCGGCGATCTGCGCGCGCGTGGGAGACACATGCTGGCCGAGCACGTTGACCATCACGGCCGGGCTCAGGAGCTTCGGCTGGATGAGCGGCCAGCCGGCGATGCCGCGGATGTGCGCGTCGAACTGGTCGATGGAGCACGCCTCGATGGTGTAGTGGCCGGAGTTGTGCGGACGCGGGGCGAGCTCGTTGACGATGACACGGCCGTCCTTGGTCACGAACAGCTCGATGGCGAGCGTGCCGGCCAGTTCGAAGCCCTTGGCCAGCGCCAGCGCCATCTCGTGCGCGGTATTGGCGATCGCCGGGCTCACTTCGGCCGGGGCGATGGTCATGTGCAGGATGTTGTTGCGATGGTCGTTACGCACGATCGGGAAGGTCACGTAGTCCTTGCCGTTGCCGGAGACCAGGATGGACGCCTCGAACGCGAAGTCCACGAAGCCTTCGAGGATCGAGGGCGGGAAGCCGCCGCCGCGGTCGCCGCGGGCGCGGATCTTCTCCAGATCGGAATCGTTCTTCAGCACATGCTGGCCGTGGCCGTCGTAGCCGCCGGAACGGGTCTTGAGCACGCACGGGTAATGCAGCTCGTCGATGGCGGCCTCGAGCTCGTCGAAGTCGTTGACCTCGCGCCAGGGAGCGGTTTCGATGCCGTGCTGGTTGATGAAGGTCTTCTCGTTGATGCGGTCCTGGGTCACGCGCAACAGGTCGGTGCCCTGCGGGGCGGCCACAAGATGACGCACCTCGTCGATGGATTCGGCGTCCACGTTCTCGAATTCGTAGGTGAGCACGTCGGACTTCTCGGCCAGATCATGGATGGCGGTCTTGTCGTCGTACTCGCCCACCACCTGGAAGTCGGCCACCTGCGCGGTGGGGCAGTCCGGGGTCGGGTCGAGCACGCCGATGCGGAAGCCCATGTACTTGGCGGACAGGGCCATCATGCGGCCGAGCTGACCGCCGCCGATGATGCCGATCGTGGCACCCGGCTGCAGCATGGAGACGGCGCCGTGGGTTTCCTCAGACAAGCTGGGCATTGGATTCAGCCACCTTTTCCTTCAGGGAGTTGCGGTAGTCCTCGAGCTTTTGGGCCAGGGACTCGTCGAATGCGGAGAGCATCTGCACGGCGAGCAGGCCGGCGTTGGTGGCACCGGAGTTGCCCACGGCCGTGGTGGCCACGGGGATGCCGCCGGGCATCTGCACGATGGACAGCAGCGAATCCCAGCCGGACAGGGCATGCGAGCGCACCGGCACACCGATCACGGGTAGCGTGGTCTGGGCGGCGATCATGCCGGGCAGGTGGGCGGCGCCGCCGGCACCGGCGATGATGACCTTGAGACCGTTCTTGCGGGCGTTGTGCGCGAAGTCGGCCATGAGTTCCGGGGTGCGGTGCGCGGAGATGACCTGCTTGTGGTAGGCGACGCCGAACTGGTCGAGGATGTCGCAGGCGCGCTTCATGGTCTCCCAGTCGCTGGAGGATCCCATGACCACCGCGACTTCGGGCTTGGATTCATTTGCCATTATCATTTACTCCCTAGTTATTGAGAATGATGATTTCACTGTACTCCCCTGTGCCGATTCGCCTGCAGGGTCAGACCTCCAGCACGATCTTGCCGAACATGTCGCCGCCGACCATCCTGGCGAAGGCTTCGGGCGCGGCGTCAAGGCCCGTGTATACCGAATCGATGGCGGGATGGAGGTCGGCATGCTCCACGAGCCGCAGCAGGCGGGCGAAGTCCTCGCGCGAACCCATCGTGTTGCCCTGCACGCGGATGTCCTGGAAGAAGATGCGCGTCAGTTCGGCACCGGGCTGGTCGCCGGTGGTGGCACCGCAGATGGCGATGGTGCCGCCGGGACGCACGGATTTGACCGAATGGCTCCATGTGGCGGAGCCCACGGATTCGATGACCGCATCCACCTTGCGCGGCAATCGTGCGCCGGCCTCGAAAGCGGCGTCCGCACCAAGTTCCAGCGCCTTGGCCCGCTTGGCCTCGCTGCGCGAGGTGACGAACACCTCAAGGCCGGCCGCGTGGGCCAACTGGATGGCTGCGGTGGATACGCCGCCGCCGGCGCCCTGGATGAGCACGGTGTCCCCTGGCTTGACGTTCGCCGCGTTGAACAGCATGGAATAGGCGGTCAGCCAGCTGGTGCCGAGCGCGGCGGCCTCCGCCATGGTGAGGTTCGCGGGCTTGGCGAACACGTTGGCGGAGGGCACGGCGGTCTTCTCGGCCAGCGTGCCGGGATACTTCTCCGAAAGGATCGTGCGGCGTTCGCCGGGGGCCACGCCCGCGCCGTCCGTGCCGACGAAGGTGTACAGCACCACTTCGCTGCCGGCCTTGAGGCCGTGCTTGCCGGGGATGTCCTCGTCCAGGATGCCGGCGGCGTCGGTGCCGAGGATCATCGGCGTCTGCTCGGCGGCGAGGCCCACGCCCTGCAGCGACCAGAGGTCATGATGGTTCACGGTCGCGGCCTTGACCGAGACGGTGGACCAGTATGGACGGGGCTGCGGTTCCGGCCGCTCCCCCACCTCCAGTGCTGTAAGCGGTTCGGCTGGGTTGACGGTGGATGCGTATACGGCCTTCATGGCGAGCTCCTTTGCTGGTGTGCTACGGCAAATACCGCCATCATTCTCCCACACCGAGGCCCGGAAAACAGGGTGCCGCACATGATTTACGGAGATGTTGGACGCATTGCCGTGCAGATCGCCGCGGGTCCGTCATCGGACGGTAGCATGGCTCATTTGGATAAGGCTTCGAAATAGGATGACATGCCTCTTTTTCTTGGCTCCCCTTGGCAGGGGAGCTGTCGGCTCAGCCGACTGAGGGGTAGTCCCGTACGACTCAGGTCAATCTTGGTATAAGAAGACCTTTGAGGTTACCGGTATTGGAAGGGGATTCGCAGGGATGAACGATATGGGTGATGGCACGGTGAACACACAGCACGACGATTCCGCTCCCCTGCTCCGGAGCATCACCAACCCAGCCGATGTCAAGGCCCTGTCCCGCGACCAGCTGCATGAACTGTGCCGCGAGATCCGCCGCACGCTGCTGGATTACGGTCATCGCCATGGCGGCCATATCGGCTCCAATCTGGGCATGGTGGAGGCCACGGTGGCCCTGCACAGGGTGTTCGATTCGCCGCGCGACCGCATCGTGTTCGACGTCTCCCATCAAAGCTACGTGCACAAGATGCTCACCGGCCGTGCCGCCGCATATCTGGACGCCGGTCGTTTCGGTGAGGTGACCGGTTTCACGAACCCGGACGAAAGCGAGCATGACCAGTTCGTGCTCGGTCACACCGGCACGTCCATCTCGCTGGCGTGCGGACTGGCGAAAACCCGCGACATGGAGGGCCCGGACAGCGGCATCGGCAATGTGATCGCCATCATCGGCGACGGTTCGCTGAGTTCCGGCGTGGCGTTCGAGGGGCTGAACAACGCGGCGGAGCAGGGCGGCAACATCATCGTCATCGTCAATGACAACGAGATGTCCATCGCCGGCGATTTCGGCGGCATGTACGGTCCGCTCGCCCGCCTGCGTGCCTCTGGCGGCACGGCCCAGCCGAACCTGTTCGAGGCGTTCGGGTTCGACTACCGGTATGTGGAGCACGGCAACGACGTGGATGCGCTCATCGCCGCGTTCGACGAGGTGAAGGACACCGATCACCCGGTGGTGGTGCATATCCATACGTTGAAGGGTGCAGGATATGCGGGCGAACCGTCCGCCGATACGACGGTGACTGCCGAGAACGCCGCCCGTGACGCCGCGGGCGAAAGCGCCAGAGCCGTAAACCCCGGAAGCGACACCGGCGTCAAACCCACCGATAACATCGCGCACGCCGAACCGTGGCATTCGGACCATTGCAACCTGTCCGACCACGAGCCGCACGAGGGCCAGTGCGAAGCTTCGCATTGGCAGAACCCGGATTCCTCGCTCGGACGCCCGGACGACCCGCGCAAGCATTATGGCAAGCTGGCGATGGCCGCGCTCGAGCCGCGTTTCGTCACCGAGCCGGGACTGGTGGTCATCTCCCCCGCCACACCGGGCTCAAACGGCATCACCCATGAGTTCCGTGAACGCGCGGGCGCGCATTACGTGGATACGGGCATCACCGAATCGCACGCGGTGACGTTCGCGGCGGGCATCGCTCGGGCCGGCGGCACGCCCGTGGTGGCCACCACGGCCTCATTCTTCCAGCGCGCCTACGACCAGTTCTTCCAGGAGATGAGCCTGAACCGCTCGCGCGTGACCGTGCTGGATTTCCTGGGCGGCCTGTCCGGTTCGGACAACACCCATTCCGGCGCGTACGACGTGGCGATGTTCGCCAACATCCCCGGCGTGACGATGCTGACGCCGACCTCGCAGGCCGATTTCCTGGCCGGACTTGCGTGGGCCACGATGCCGGCCGGGGCCGCGGGCGCGCCGGACGGCCCGGTGGTGATCCGCGTGCCGGGCGAGCCGATTCTGGCGGCGGAGCGCGATGCCTCGTTGCTGCCGTTGACTGGCGGGCGCGGCGCTGCCAACGTATGCGGGGCTGCCGAAGGCCGTTTGGATACGGATATGCTGTCGTGGCGCATCACGCATGCGGGGGCCCGCGTGGCGCTGATCGGATTGGGCAACACGTACCCGCTGGCCGAGCGCACGGCCGTCGAATTGGCCGAGCATCACAATATCGATGCGACGGTCATCGACCCGAGACAGTGCAGCACGCTGGACACCGCCACACTGGAGTCGTTGCGCGAGCGCCACGAGCTCGTCGTCACATTGGAGGACGGCCAGCTGGAAGGCGGCTGGGGCGAGAAGGTGACCGCGTATTACGCAAATCACTGCATCGCAGGCGGCGACGGCACCGGTCATGCCGAGCACACCGGACGCAACCCGCACGTGCTGAACGTCGGCGCCGCCAAGGAGTTCACCGACCGCATCCCACTGGCCGAGCTCAACGAACGCTACGGTCTGACCGTACCAGCCATCATCAGCGCCGTCACTCGCTGTTCTTGATGGCGTCCAGGGCGGGGATCTTCACGGCCTTGTTGGCGGGGCCGAAGCCGAAGAGCAGGCCGATCAGCGTGGAGAACAGGATGGCGAAGAGGAACAGCCACCAGGGGATCACCGAGAAGCGCGTCACATCCTCGCCGCCGACCAGCGCCTGCCAGAATCGTTCCCCGAACGAGAGCGATTCGGCGTCGCCTGTGCTGACGCCGTACATCGACGCGAAGTACGTCATGCCTATCAGGTTGATGCCCAGCGATATCAGCCCGCTCAGCACGCAGCCGATGAGCCCGCCGAAGAAGCCGATCGCGCCGGCCTCCGTCAGGAACATCACGCGGATGTCGCGCACATAGCAGCCGAGCGCCTTCATGATGCCGATCTCGCGCGTGCGTTCGGTCACGGACATGACCATCGTGTTGGCGATGCCGATGGCCGCCACCAGCAGGGACACCGCGCCGATGCCGCCCAGGATGATCTGGATGCTGCGGGTCTGCTCCTCCATGGACTTGCGCATGTCCTCGTAGGAGTAGGTCTCGTAGCCCATGGATTTGAGCTGCGACTCCACTTCGGGCACGGAGGTCAGATCGGCGGCCTTGACCAGCACCTGATCGTAGGTGGTGCCCTGCTTGGCGGCCGACGGGTTCACCTTGGCGATCAGCGCCTTGAGATCGTCGACGCTCATGACCAGTCCGCTGGAGGTGGCGTACCCCTTGTTGCCATCCGCCTTGACGATGCCGGAGACGTTCAGGTCGAGGCTCACCGTCTCGGATTGCGTGCCGGTGCCGCCCATGTTGCCGTACATCTGCATGGTGGACGGGTCGCCCTGGTAATCGGCGCCGGTCACGAGCGTGATCTGCGTCTTCATCGGGTCGAAGAACGGCTCCTGGTCCTCGGGCTCCTCGCATTCGCCGGTGGCCTCGTTGTAGGTGCAGGAATAGCCGCCGTCGCCGCGATTGGCGTAGCGCATGTCGCCGCCTTTGAGCATGTCCATGAAGTCGTAGGCGGTCCATTCGCCGATCAGCACCTGCCCATCCTTGGAGGGCATGGCACCGTCCTTGAGCTTGTAGCCCATACGCTCGAACTGGTCCATGTCGATGCCCATGATCTGCACGTAGTCGGCGACGTACCTGCCGCCGGCACCGGCCTTGAGCGTGGCGTTGTACGGGAAGTTCATCATCGGGGTCACGCCGGAGACGCCTTCGATCTGGCGGAAGGACTCGATCGCCTTGTCGTCCAGTTTGATGGTTTCGGTGCCCGAGCCGGTGTTCACCGTGCCGCCGCCGTTCATGTACACGGTCACGATGGACAGGTCGCCCATCTGCTTGAGCGTCTGCTCGTTGCGCTCGTTGATTCCCTGGGCCAGGGAAACCATGAGCACGATGGAGCAGCAGCCCACGATCACGCCGAGCACGGTCAGGATGGTGCGGGATTTGCGCCGCCAGAGGTTCTGGCGGCATAGTCGCAGAATATCGCCGAATCGCATGGCAGGGCCTTTCGTCAGGCCTTGTGGAACGGGCCGGGGAAGCGGGACTTGCCCGGCTTGGCCTGGGCGGTACCGTTCGCGGCGTCGGCGTCGCTGGCGGAGCTTGCGGGGGATACGGCGGGAGCGATGACCTGGGTGGCGGCGGTGTCACCGGTGCCGGACGTGCCTGTCCCCGCACCAAACGCACCGATGCCGGACGCACCAGCACCATTGACGGCCCCGTCGCCATCGGACTTGACCTGACGGGCTCCGCCAGTGGAATCACCGTCGCCGGAACCGGCCCAGTCGTCCCATTCCTCATCGATGTCGTCCTTGGCCTTCTTCCTGCGCTTGCGGCGCACGATCACCACAATCAGCACGATCACGCCGGCCACGACCACCACGGCCACGACCCACGCCCACCACGGCACGCCTTGGTTGGTGTCCACGCTCATGTCCGGATCGACCGCACCGCCGGCGGCCACGGGCATCGGATCGCTGACGGTGAGCTTGACCGGGAACTCCTTGGTCTTGGTCTGGCCGTCCGAATCCTCGTAGGTGATCTTGAGCTTGGCGTCCAGTTCGCCGGAGGCCTGCGGCGTGAAGGCGTAGCCGATGGAACCGGTGGCGCCGGAAGCCACGTTGCCCACGTACTGGGTCTTCATGGTGGCGTCGAAGCCCTCGCCCTCCATGGTGGCCTCGACGTTCGAGATGTCGCCCTTGCCCTTGTTCACGTACTCCATGGTGAGCGTGGTCTCCTCGCCGGCGAAGGCCTGGTCCGGCAGCACCGGGTCGTTGATCTCGAAGCGGTCGGGCTGGCTGATGGGCACGGAGATCTTGATGTCGGACTGGTTCGAGGAGCGCGAGCCAGCGTCCACGTACTCGTATTTGAAACTCACGGTGACGGGTTGCGCGCCGGACTTGGCGGAGGCCAGAGCCTGCATGGGCACGGATTGGGTCATGGCGTATCCAGCCCACAGCGAGTCCACGTAGAACGTGTTCGTGCCGCCCGCGATGGCGAAGCTTTCACCGCCGTCCACGGTGATCACCATGTTCGAGACGGCCACCTGTCCCATGTTCTGGAAGGTGAAGTCCAGGTTGAAATCGGAGCCGGCTGGCACGGATTCGCCGCCGTACGTGAAGTTGGTGACGATGATGTTCGGCACCGGGCCGGCCACGGGGGCGGTGTCCGCGCCCTGGGAGGAGTCGCCGCCCTCGTCCACGGCGTAGGCGGGGTGCGGCAGGGAGATGACGGTGAGCGCCAGTGCGAGTGTGGCGAACAGCGCCACGATGACGGCGAGGGTGCGGTTGGTGATGTGCTTCATCGGTCAGCTCCTTGAACTGCTGGGGTGGACGGAATGATGGGTTGTGCGGATGATGCGGGCTGGTTGAGCCGGTCGTCGACGATCTTGCCGTCGAGCAGCGTGACGATGCGGTCGGCGTAGGAGGCCATCTGCGGATCATGCGTGACCAGCACGATGGTCTGGTTGAAGTCACGGGCGAACGCGCAGATCATGTCCATGACCTCGGCCTTGGTTTTGGAGTCGAGGTTGCCGGTGGGCTCGTCGGCGAACACCACCTCCGGCTTGGTCACGAACGCGCGTGCGATGCCGACGCGCTGCTGCTGGCCGCCGGACATCTGCCGGGGATAGTGGCCGAGACGATGGCCGAGCCCCACGCGCTTCAGGACGCCACGGGCCGCGCGCTCGCGCTGGTCCTTGGGCACGCCGCGGAACATGAGCGGCATGGCCACGTTCTCCACGGCCGTGAGGTTCGGCAGGAGGTTGTACGACTGGAACACGAATCCGAGATGCTTCTGTCGGAAGGCGGCGAGTTCGCGTTCGCTGAGCTTGCTGACCGGCACTCCCCCGATGTGCACGCCGCCGCGCGTGGGCTTCTCCATGCCGGCGAGCTGGTTGAGCAGGGTGGATTTGCCGGAGCCGGATTCGCCGAAGATGCAGCAGATCTGGCCCTGGGGTATGGCGAGGTTCACGCGGTCGAGCGCCACCACCGTCTCGTCCTCGACGGGGTACTCCTTGCGCAGGTTTCTCACTTCGATGATGGGTCGGGGCACACGCACCTTCTTCTCTCTCGTTCGTCGCCGTTGGCGGACGGTCGGTGCGATCGGCGGAATCATGCCACATGAATCATGCCGCGGAATGGACCGCGGATGGGTCGCGGCGATGTTTCCTTCTCGCACGTTTTCCAGCAAGTCTAGTGCGGACGTTCAGGCGGCGCACCCCGTAAGGGTGTTCCCTGATGGCAGCTCCGGGGTGGCATCTCCGAGGTGGCGGTGACGGCCCTGCGACACTCGGGGCCGGAGCCGGAACCTTCCCAATCGCGCCCGGCATGGCTAGACTGGGATGTGGCTAGGGGAGCGATTTCGCTGAGACCGTTTGGGACCCTTTGAACCTGTGAGGCAATGCTCGCGTAGGGAAGCAACGTGTTGTTCCGCGAAGGTCCAAGGTTACGAAGCGGTGATCCGGCGCCTTCGATGCTCTGGCCGCAATAACGATAACGAGCTGTGCCGCGCACGACGAATGCGCGCGGCACAGCCCACGAAGTGTTTCATGACGCGCTCATGAAGCGCACGGAGTAAAGGAATCGCCATGACCAAGGCCAAATTCGACGGATACGCAGCGGACTACGACAGCTGGTTCATCGCCAACGAGAACGTGTTCCTCAGCGAGCTCAAGCTGCTCAAGCTCTCCCTTGACCTGGCCGGTGTCGCCGGAGACGGCGCCGATGCCAGGATTCTGTCCGTCGGCTGCGGCAGCGGTCTGTTCGAGAAGGCGCTGAAGGACGAGTACGGTCTGACCGTCACCGAGGGCGTGGAACCGTCCGAGGACATGGCCGCCATCGCCCGCAAGCGCGGCATGGAAGTGCAGATCGGCACCGCCGAAACCGCCGATCTGCCCGCGGACACGTACGACGTGATCTACTTCAACGGCAGCTCCAGCTATATCCCCGACCTGACCGTCGCGTATCGCAACTGCCTTGACGCGCTGAAGAGCGGCGGCAAGCTCGTTCTCATCGACGTGCCGAAGGAGAGCGCCTACGGTCTCATGTACCTGCTCGCCTCCGTGCAGGACGGCTATTCCAGCCACGAGCTCGAAGGCACGATGCCCGAGCTCCCCTACCCCATCGAGCTCGCGAAGTCCGCGTACTGGCACACCACCGAGGAGAAGATCGGCATCCTGACCGACCAGCTCGGCCTGAAGAACCTGCAGTACGCTCAGACGCTCGTGGCCAACCCGGTGTACACCAACCGCGGCGTCGAGGAGCCCTCCGAGGGCTACACCAAGGGCGGCTACGTCGCCATCGTGGCGGAGAAGTAGCGGCGCGAGGATAAAACGCAACACAAAACGGGTTCCAACGGAAATGAATCGTTGGAACCCGTTTTGTATGTGCAAATACATAGGTTTCGCCACAGCTCCCCTCAGTCAGCTTCGCTGACAGCTCCCCTCAGGGAGGGGAGCCGGAAAACGGCGTCCGAACCGCTGCTACTCCAGTTCCACCGCGCCGGTGTAGAGCTGGTAGTACTCGCCCTTCTGGGCGATGAGCTCGTCGTGGGAGCCGCGCTCGATGATGTTGCCGTGGTCGAGGACCATGATCACATCGGAATTGCGTACGGTGGACAGGCGGTGGGCGATCACGAAGACCGTGCGGCCCTTCATCAGCGCGTCCATGCCGGCCTGCACCACTTCCTCGGTACGGGTGTCGATGGAGGACGTGGCCTCGTCGAGAATCAACGCGGGCGGGTCGGCCACGGCGGCACGGGCGATCGAGATGAGCTGGCGCTGGCCCTGGGACAGGCCGGAGCCGTCTCCCTCGAGCACAGTCTGGTAGCCGTTGGACAGCATGCGGATGAAGCTGTCCGCGTTCACCAGCTTGGCGGCCTCGATGCACTCCTCGTCCGTGGCGTTCAGGCGGCCGTAGCGGATGTTGTCCATCACGGTGCCGGTGAACAGGTTCACGTCCTGCAGCACGATGCCCAGCGAGCGGCGCAGATCAGGCTTCCTGATGCCGGCCACGGAGATGCCGTCGTAGAGGATCTGGCCTTCCTGGATGTCGTAGAAGCGGTTGATGAGGTTGGTCACCGTGGTCTTGCCGGCACCGGTCGCGCCGACCAGCGCCACCTTCTGGCCGGGCTTGGCGAACCAGGTGATGTCGTGCAGGACCGGCTTGTCCGGGTTGTAACCGAAGGTCACGTTGGTGAAACGCACGTCGCCCCTGAGCAGCGTGTACCGGCCGTCCGGCGAGGTGATCGCCTGCTCCTTGGCCTTGATGGCCACCTCGCGGGCGGAGCCGCGCAGCTTTTCGGCGGCCTTGAGGGAACGGGTGCCGTCGTCGCCGGCTTCGCGCTTCCATGCCCAGTGGCCGGTCTCGTGGTCCACTTCGGTCATGGTATGGCCGTCCTCGCCGAGCTCGACATTCACCAGCGTCACGGTGCCGCCGTCCTGTTCCACGGGCTCGTCCATCAGCGCGAAGATGCGGGAGGCGCCGGCGAGCGCCATCATCACCATGTTGAGCTGCATGGAGACCTGGCCGAGCGGGTTAATGAACGAACGGGAGAGGGTCAGCAGCGAGATCAGCGTGCCGAGGGTGAGCGAGCCGAAGCCGGACAGGCCGAAGTTGCCCACGCCGGCGAGCGCCATGGCACCGCCCACGATGGCGAGCAGGATGTAGAGCATGTAGCCCATGTTGCCCACGATCGGCATGGTGACGTTGCCCCAGGTGTTCGCTTCAGCGGAGGCCTCGAACAGCTCCTGGTTCTTCTTATCGAAGGTGTCCTGCGTGGCGTCCTCGTGGTTGAAGACCTTGATGACCTTCTGGCCGTTCACGGACTCCTCCACGAAGGCGTTCACGTCACCCAGCCACTGCTGCTGCTTGACGAAGTAGCGACCCGCACGGGAGACCACCTTGCGCACGATGAAGAACAGCAGCACGGTGAACAGCAGCACGAACACGGTGATCGGCACGGAGAGCCACAGCATGGAGATGACGGCCGCGATCGCGGAGATCAGCGAGGCGAACATCTGCGGGAACGACTGGCTGATGGCCTGGCGCAGCGTATCGGTGTCGTTGGTGTAGCGGCTCATGATGTCGCCGTGCTCGTTGGTGTCGAAGTAGCGGATCGGCAGGTGCTGCTGGTGGGCGAACATGTCGTCGCGGATCTTCTTGAGCGTGCCCTGCTCGACGGTGACGATGAGCCACTGCCACAGCCAGCTCGCCACGATGCCGGCCAGGTACAGGCATCCCATGAGCGTGATCGCACGCAGCAGCGGGCCCCAGTCGGGGTTCTTGGCACCCACCATCGGCAGGATGTACGTGTCGATGAGGGACTGGAGGAACAGCGCGGAGCCGGCCTGCGCGGCGGCGCCCACGAGGATGCAGACCACGATGGCGGTCACGCGCCACTTGTATTGCAGGATGTAGCCGAAGATGCGCTTGGTGGTGCCGGGAGCCGGCTTGCCCATGGCGGGCTTGCGGTCCTTGAAGTTCTGCTTCTCGCTCATCGTGCCTCTCCTTCCTGTTCGGCGCCGCGCACGGCTGCGGCCTCGCGTGCCGCGGCCTGTTCGAGCTCGGCCTGGCCGGCGGCGGTGTTCTTGGTCTGGGATTCGTAGATGGACCGGTATTCGTCGCAGGTGGCGAGCAGCTCCTCATGCGTGCCGCGGGCCATGATGCGGCCCTCGTCCATCACGAGGATCATGTCCGATTCCTGTACCGAGGCCACGCGCTGGGCGATGATGATCTTGGTGGTGTCCGGGATCTCGTGGTGGAACGCGGCGCGGATCAGCTGGTCGGTCTTGGTGTCCACGGCGGAGGTGGAGTCGTCCAGGATCAGGATCTTCGGCTTCTTGAGCAGCGCGCGGGCGATGCACAGGCGCTGGCGCTGGCCGCCGGAGACGTTGGTGCCGCCCTGTTCGATGTACGTGTCGTACTTGTCCGGGAACTCCTGGATGAAGCCGTCGGCCTGCGCGAGCTGGCAGGCGTGGCGGATCTCCTCGTCCGTGGCCTCCGGGTTGCCCCAGCGCAGGTTCTCGGCGATGGTGCCGGAGAACAGCACGTTCTTCTGGAGCACCATGGCCACCTGGTCGCGCAGGACCTCCAAATCGTAGTCGCGCACGTCGCGGCCGCCGACCTTGAGCGTTCCGGCGGAGACGTCGTACAGGCGCGGGACCAGCTGGACCAGCGAGGACTTGGCGGAACCGGTGCCGCCCACGATGCCCACGGTCATGCCGGAGGCGATCTTGAGGTCGATGTCGTCAAGCACCGGCTTCTCGGAGTTGTCCGAGTAGCGGAAGGTGACGTGGTCGAATTCGATGGAGCCGTCCGCCACGTAGTCGACCGGGTTGGCCGGGTCCGTCACGGTGCTCTGCTCCTGCAGCACCTGGCAGATTCGCTCGGCGGAAGCCTGGGAGATGATGAACATGACGAAGATCATCGAGAGCATCATCATGGACATGAGGATCTGCATGGCGTAGGTGACCAGTGCGGTCAGGTCGCCGGTGGTCAGGCCCATCGCGGCGTTGTTGCCGGAGGCGACGATCTGCTGGGCGCCCATCCAGGAGATGAGGATCATGGAGCCGTAGATGCAGAACATCATGATCGGGCTATTGAAGCTCATGATGCGTTCGGCGAGCGTGAAGTCCTTGAAGATGCGCTTGGAGATGCGGTCGAACTTGGAGATCTCGAAGGATTCGCGGTTGTAGGACTTCACCACGCGGATGCCCTGCAGGTTCTCGTCCACCACGTTGTTGAGCGCGTCGTACGTGTGGAACACGCGCTCGAACACCGGGTGCACCAGCACCGCCAGGCCGCACAGGCCCAGACCCAGAATCGGGATGCAGGCCAGGAACACCATCGAGATGGACGGGCTGATGCGGAAGGAGAAGATCCAGGCCACCACGACCATGATCGGGGCGCGCACGCCCATGCGGATCATCATGGCGTAGGCGTTCTGCAGGTTGGTCACGTCGGTGGTCAGTCGCGTGATGATCGAGCCGGTGGAGAAGCGGTCGATGTTGGTGAAGCTGAAACCCTGCACCTTCTCGAACTGGTCGTGACGCAGGTTCTTCGCGAAGCCGGCGGCAGCGATGGCGGCGAACTTTCCGGCCAGGAAGCCGCAGGCCAGCGAAATCAGCGAACAGGCCAGCAGGATCAGGCCGAACTTGACGATGGCCGGCATGCTGCCGTCGGTGATGCCCTGGTCGATGAGCGCGGCCATGACCGTGGGGATCACGATTTCCAGGATGCTTTCGATGGTCACGAACAGCGGGGCCAGCCAGCTTTCCTTGGTGTACTCGCGCATGGACTTGCCCAGCGTGCGGATGACGTGCTTCGGCCGGTCCGGTCCGGCGGCCTTGCGCGACTGTTCGATCGCCGTTTCGGTGGCGACGATGTTGTTCTCGCCGACGCTGTCGGTCTTATCGCTCATTTGCTCTCCTCCTTCATGTCTTGTTCGTATTCCCGTTGTGCGGCGTCGATGTTCGCCCGCATGCGTCTGACGTAATCACGCATGGCCGCCTGCTCCTCGGCGGTGAGTCCCTTGAGCAGCATCTTTTCGACACGTTCGCCGTTCGCCTTGAGATCGGCCACGATGGCGTCCGCCTTGTCGGTGAGCACGATGCGCTTGAGCCTGGCATCATGGGCGACCGGCTCACGCACGATCAGCCCCTTTTTCTCCATAAGCGTCAATACGCGCGACGCGGTGGAACGTGTGATGCAGAACTTCTGCTCGATGGTGTGCTGGTAGACATCGCGGTCACGGTTGCGCGCCAGGAAGATGATGATATGGGCGTTGCCACCGGTGGCCATACGGGCCGACTCCGGCATGCTTTCGCCCAGATACCGATCCACGGCCTTGCTCAGTGAGCGCATTTCGACGCTGAGGGCATGATGATCCATATCGCTCCCCCATTCGATTGCCCGACTGTTTTGACATATACGTCGCACCTGCAACTGTTGTATATGCAACGAAAAATGATAATGGGTGCCGCATACAACAGTTGCAGATACAACAATCGGCGTGTCGCGGGTGGTCCAGCGGATAGCGATACCGCGAACACGACTTCGGCTCCCCTCAGAGAGGAGAGCTGTCGAGCACCGCGAGACTGAAGGGAGCGCCACGGGTATCCCGCTTGGTTGCCCTCTCAGTCGGCTTCCGCCGACAGCTCCCCTCGGGGAGGGGAGCCGAATTTACATGTCATGTGCCGATTACGCGGCCGACACCCTACTTCGTCAGCTTGGCGTATTCGTCGAGCAGGTAGGAGGTGAGGGTCTTGCCGGCCTCGCCGAGCAGGGTCGGCAGCGAGTTGATGGGCATGGACTGGAGGAACATGCGCATCATGGCGTTGTCCGGCAGCACGGGCAGGCCGTTGGTGCCGGCGGCGGCGTTGACGGCCGCGACGACCTTGCCGCCGACCGGGTCGGACTCCCACTCGCCGTAGGTGGACCACTCGTCGAGCGGCAGGGACTTGCCGTCACCGTCGAGCTCCACCGTAGCGGTCGCGGCGATGTCGCGGCTCGACGTGCCGACCTCGATGCCGTATTCGCCGGCCTCCACGTGCCAGTCGTTGAACTTCTCGGACCAGTAGGCGAAGGCGCGCTCGTCGAGGTCGATGGTCACGGTCTTGGACTCGCCGGCCTTGAGGAACACCTTCTCAAAGCCCTTGAGCTCATGGGACGGACGGGCCACGTCGGCCTTGCCCGGCGCCACGTACACCTGCACGGTTTCGGCGGCGGCCACGTCGGACATGTTGGTCACGGTGGCGGTCACGGACGCGGTGTTGGCGCCGGTCTTGGCCGCGGTCACATCGGAGATCTCGAAGGTCGCGTAGCTCAGGCCGTAGCCGAACGGGTAGTCGACGGCCTTGCCGTAGGTGTCGTAGTAGCGGTAGCCGACGAACACGCCTTCGCCGTAGTCCACATGGCCTTCCTCGCCGGGCCAGTTGAGCATGCTCGGGTCGTCATTGATGTCCAGCGGAATGGACTGGGCGAGCTTGCCGGAGGGGCTGATCTCGCCGAAGATCACGTCGGCGAGCGCGGGGCCGCCGGCCTGGCCGAGCAGCCACGATTCCAGGATGCCCTTGGCGGAGTCGGCCCACGGAGCCACGGAGACGACCGAACCGTTGGACAGCACCACAGCCACGTTTTCGCTGACGGCAGCGATGCGGCGCAGCAGGTCGATCTGCTTGGCCGGCATGTCGAGGGTCTCGCGGTCGAAGCCCTCGGATTCGGCGGCCTCGGGCAGACCCAGGAACACGAGCGCCACATCAGCGGCCTCGGCGGCCTTCACGGCTTCGGACTCCAGCGCCGGGTCGGCCGGCTCGAGGTCGAGCGTGAAGCCGGGGGCAAAGTCGGCCTTGATGCCGCGTTCGGCGAGCGTGTCGAGGAACGAGGTCATCTTGGTGGGGGTGATATGCGAGGAGCCGCCGCCCTGGTAGCGCGGGGTGCGGGCGAATTCGCCGATGACGGCGATCTTCTTGCCGCCGTTCGGGTCGAGCGGCAGGATCGCGTCCTCGTTCTTGAGCAGCACCATCGATTCGACGGCGGCCTGGTGGGCGACCTCGTCATGCCCGTCCACGTCGAAGCGGTAGCCGTCGATGCTCATGGCGGCACGGGCCTTGTTCGTCAGGTCGATCATGCCCTGGGCCATACGGTCGAGCTGGGCGGGGTCGATGCGGCCGTCGCGGGCAGCGTAGACGATCTGATCGTCCGTGAAGCTCGGCGGCATCTCCAGGTTGAGGCCGGCGTTGAGGGAGGCCACGCGGTCGTGATCGGCACCCCAGTCGGACATGACGATGCCCTCGAAGCCCCATTCGCCGCGCAGCACGTCGGTGAGCAGCCAGTGGTTCTGGGCGGAGTGGACGCCGTTGATGCGGTTGTAGGAGCACATGATGGTCCACGGCTGGGCGGTCTTGACGATGTGCTCGAAGGCCGGCAGATAGATCTCGCGCAGAGCGCGCTGGGAGATGCGGGCGTCCACGCGCAGACGGTCGGTCTCCTGGTTGTTGGCGGCGAAATGCTTCAGCGAGGTGCCCACGCCCTTGGACTGCACGCCCGCGACGATGCCGACGGCCTCATGGCCGGCCAGGTACGGATCCTCGCTCCAGTACTCGAAGCAACGGCCGCCGAGCGGGTTGCGCTTGATGTTGACGCCGGGGCCGAGGATGACGGCGACCTTCTCCTGGATGCACTCCTCGCCCATGGCCTCGCCGACCTTGTGGATGAGCTCCGGGTTCCACGAGCTGGACAGGCCGGCCGCGGGCGGGAAGCAGGTGGCGGGCACAGAGGCGTCCAGATCGGTTTCACCGGTGCTGGCGGCCAGGGACTTCCTCAGGCCGTGGGGGCCGTCGGTGATCATGTAGCCGGGGATGCCCTTGGACTCGACGCCCTGCAGGTGCCAGGCGTCGCCGCCGGAGGTGAGGGAGGCCTTCTCTTCGAGGGTCAGGTCCTTGACGGAGGGGTAGGTGTGCTCGCTCATGTGTGCCTCTTTCCTTGAGTCGTGCGATTGCGTGTAGATCTCGCGCGGTTGCGGCGGCAGTCTGGCCGCATGCCGCCCGGGATTCGTCTGCGAATCCCTTCAGTCGATTATCTCTCGACCGACCGGTTGGTAGGTAGATTATCAAAATCGATGACACAACACGCCGAAATCATTTGAAATCACTACTAACCGACCGTAAGGTTACGGGTATTCTTGTCTTCGGCAAGAGCCGACACACCAATGGAGAGCGGCTCGGCGCAACCACGCGCATCGCACGACGTATTTGACCGCCACGCTCTCAGAGACGGAAAGCAGAGAAGAGGCCCGTATGAGCGATACCGCATCCTCCCCCACCACGCAGACGGACGACCGCCGTAATGCCATCATCGAGGCCACCGTCGAATCGTTCGGCAGACTCGGCTACTACGGCACCTCGCTGCAGCGTATCGCCACCGAAGTGGGCCTCACCAAGGCCGGCGTGCTGCATTACGTCGGCAGCAAGGAGGGGCTGCTCAGCTTGGTGCTGGGCGAGGTGTACGACCGTGAGACGCTGGATATCATGGCCGCCATGGTGACCGAACGACGCCCGCTCATCGCGGATATGTGGCGGCGCATCGTGGCGGTGAACGCCAAGCGGCCCGCACTGGTGCACATGTTCTCCACCCTCAGCGCCGAGGCACTGGATCCCGAGCACCCCGCACATGATTATTTCGTCGAACGCGAGCGACAGGCCGTGTCCAACGCCATGAACATCAACTGGTGCGTGCCGGACGGCGTGAGTGTGGAACATGTGCTGCAGGCCGGCTTCTCGATGATGGACGGCTTGCAGCTGCGTTGGCTGCGCACGCCCGGTCAGGACCTTGCGGCCATGTGGGCCGATTGCGAGGATGTGCTCATGCCGTTGCCGATGTGGGATGGATACCGGTAAGGCAAGCCGCGAACGGCAAGACGTTGGCAAGGGACCGTACGTGCCCGGTCTTGTTTGGTCAAACTCGTCGGACTCTTGATTTCCCCCTGTCCGAGAAGCTGACGGCAGAGCCCGCCGCGGAGTCCCAATAGCGTTATGTCAACTTTGGCTGAACAGAGCCAACGTACAAGCGATCCTCTGGCAACGAGGCGGCGCTGCCCTCGGACGAAAGGAATCCATTCCATCTCGTCCGTCCGTTTCAATCCTGTTCCAGCGGAATCGTTCAGGCATGAACTACCGGTTTTACCCCGATGGAATCATCTCAGCGAGGCAAAACCGGGAGCAGCTCACCGAATTGCCTCTTCTACAATCATTCAACGCGGCGGAACAGGCAGCAACCAACCCCATTGCCCCGCTTACGACCACCCAACGAGGCAAAACCGATATCAGCCCACCAAGCTGCCCTTCCTTACGACCATGTAACGGGGCTCAACAGGCAGCAACCGACCAAACCTCTCCGCTGGAAATCATTGAGCGGGGTTGGACGGCCAGTAAGCAGCCTTCCAACCCCGCTCAATGAGTACCGAGCAATCGGTTCGGTGGAATCCTCCAGATTCCGGCGTCTCCGTCAGATTCAGATGTAGTGCTTGCAGTAGTCGGCGATGTTGCGGATCACCTGATGCGCTTCGGCGGCTTCGGGATCGCCGGCCTGCACGATGTTGAATACATGGCCCAGCGCGCGCTCGGTGCCCTTGGGCCATACGCTCATGGCGTGATCCTTGTGACGGGCATGCAGGATGCGGGCCAGCTCGTATGTGTTGTCCGCGATGAAATCCTCCACACTGGTGATCATGTAAATCGGCGGCACGGCACCGTCCACGATGAGCTTGTCGAGATCGAGGTACGGCGTGATCTTGATGCGGTCGGCCGGCGTCTGCAGATAGCCTTCCATGTAGTAGCTCAGCGCGGTGGCGTGCACCCCGCCGGACAGACGGAACATACCGGAGGTCACCACGAGGGCCTTCACGTCGATGCCGGAGGGCTTGAGCCCCAGAGCACCCGCCAGTTGCGGAGAACCATTGGCGGCCGTGAGGTAGAGGGCCAGCGCACCGCCTGCGGAATCGCCGGTCACGCACACGCGCTCGGTGTCGAGACCGTATTCGGCGCCATGGTCGCGGATCCAATCGAGCACGGCCATCGCGTCCCGAAGCTGTGCGGGGAAACTCACCGAGGGCACCAGCGAATAGTTGGCGTTGACCACGGCAAATCCCTGCTTGGCGAGCAGCATGTCACGGCACTCGTTGTTCTCCTTGTTGCCGTAGTACAGGCCACCGCCATGGAAGTCCACGATCACCGGCAGTTTGGCACCGGTCTCGGCATCCGCCGGCGCATACACGTCCAGCAGATGGGCTTCGCTGCCATCATCCACATAGGCGATATCCTTGCGGCGCTCCACACCTTCCGGCAGCACTTGGGCCGCCAGATGCGGCGCATCCCCGGCGGTCATGGCCGCCACATTCGCGGTGAACAGGTCGCGCGCTTCCTGACTGATCATGATGTTCGTTTCCTTTACCTGTGCTTGGTGTTCCAGAACATTTGCCGCATAATCATCCCGCACGACGGATGCGGACGGCCAGCCATTGGCGGCCGAGGGGCACGCGCACGGTGCATTCGTGAGTGCCGGGCAGCGTCTCGATGGTCATATTCCAAGTGTCGATCACGTCGACCAGGTACCGGCGGCCGTCCGGCAGCGGGAAATCACGCCAGGCGGGCCGGTACCAGCCGAAGTACACGAGCTGCCAGTCGAGACCGGAACGCAGCACGGGCACGTCCCAGTACTGCATGGCCTTTTCCTGCGCCGGGGTTATGGGAGTGGGCGCATCGAGGTTGGCGGCCCCTGCGGTCTCAGCGATCTCAACAGATTCAGCAGTCTCAGCAGACTCAACCACCCCGGCAACCTCAGCAGCCGCAGTGTTTTCGACGAATTCCGAAGCATCGGCAGCCGCGTCGTCTTCGACAAATCCCGCGGCACCGGCGGACTCACCCGTGCCGCCAACATTGTCAGCCGCAGCCGCAACCGCCAGCGGCCACACGGCATCCGGCGACAGCGTCTCATCCAGCGGCGCGGCATCGAGCGGAGCCTCGGCGAACACCGACCGCATGAACGCGATGCGTTCCGGTGCCTCACCATGCAGTTCGCCGCCGTGCGCCCACCAGATCTGCGGGCCGCGGTCGATGTACGTCTCGCCGTGGGTCACATAGCCGCCGCGCATCGCGCCTTCCCAGAACCGGCGCATGAGTTCGGTGCCGGGCAGGTTGCCCCAACCCCAGTAGATGTTGCCTTCGTAACCGGGCTCGTCGCAGATGACCGGTTTGCCATAGCGTTTGCGGTATTCGGCGATCGGCTCAGTGGTGCGGGTCACGTCCACGCGCTGGTACGAGCAGTGCGTGACCCAATCCTCGCCCCAGTCGTACAGGGTGACGCAGTTGTGTACCGAACGCAGATGACCGAACGCATCGTTGGCCATGATTACGTGCGCGTAGTCACGCCAATCACCGCGGCTCTTCCACGGCATGAGGTCGTATTCGTTGGCCAGCGACCACCACACGTTGCGGTATGCGCCGTAGCGGCGGGCCATGTAGGCAAGGTAACGCTCGTCGTCGGCCTTGGACATGCGGGAGAAGCCCCATTCGGGCTTGTCGTACGGATGCAGCAGGATGATGTCCGCTTCGACGCCGAGTTCGGCGAGCTGTGCGATGCGGCGGTCGAGGTTGACGAAGAACGGTTCGTTGAAGCGCGTGTGGTCGAATCCGCCGGCCATCGAACCTTCGTAGGCGAACATGGCTGGGTCGGCGGTGTTGAAGTCGTAAAACTTGGGGAACACGCACATGCGGATTTTGTTGAACGGCGCCTGTGCGAGCGTTGTCAACGTCCGTTCCTGCACGTCCGGGCTCTGGTTGATCCACGCATAGCAGGTGGTGCCATACGGCCGGTACGGGATGCCGTCCGCATAGCAGAAGCGATACGGCAGCTCGGTGCCGTACGCCGCCGCGGCCTCGCCGTCCAGCACGTCGATGGCAAGTCGCACGGGCCCATGGTTGTCCGGCGATGGCTGTTCCGCGACGAACGTGCCGGCAATCCCATCGAGCGCGGGATCGTTGCTGGCTGTCACGTACGTCCATTCGCCGGCCGATTCCGGCATGAAGCGCACGCTATAGCGGCCTTTGCCGCGATAGAAGCCGCCGACCTCGACGGTATGCCCGGTGCCGGCGTGCGTAAAAGTGGCGTGCACATCGACATCCACATACGGATTGCCGTCCGAGGTGCCGTTCAATTTGATTTCAGCCAGGTCATATTGCTCCATTGCATCTCCGTTTAGATCGTCTCGGCATACCAGACAACACATATCACATATCGGCCATGCAGCATGTCGATGCATCATCAAAAGGGCCACGCAGGCAACAACTAACCGAATTGCACCGCTTACGCCCCACTCGGCGAGGCAAAACAGGCACAAACTACCTGAGCTGCCCCACTGACATCACTCAGCGGCGTTTTCAGGACCATACATACCCGAGATGCCCCGCCTACAACCCACTCAGCGAAGCAAAACAGGAACAAACCGCTAGGTCTGCCCCGCCAGCCAACAAGCAAATGGGGGTTGGAAAGGCATTACCTGCCCTTCCAACCCCACTCATGCATCAATGAGCCCGAGCCATCAGCCAATCAGCACATCACGCCACGGTGAACGTGGTGCGCTTAAGTTCCTCGCGGCGCGAGGAGTGGCCGATGAGCAGCTCGAATTCGCCGGGCTCGACGATGCGGTTGGCGTCCGGATCCACGATGGTGCAGTCGGCCACCGGGATCTCGAATTCGACCGTCTTGGTCTCGCCGGGCTCCAGGGCCACGCGCTGGAAGGCCTTGAGTTCGCGGTCGGTCCAGCTGTAGGAGGTCACGATGTCGCCGATGTAGGCCTGCACGACCTCGACGCCGGCGCGGTCGCCCGTGTTGGTCAGGGTGATGGAGGCATGCACGGTGTCGTCCTCGGCGAAGGTGCCGTCCGCATTCGAAGCGCCACCGGTGACGACGGGCTCGCCGTACTCGAACGTGGTGTAACTCAGGCCCTCGCCGAACGCGAACGCCGGATCCTGCGTGAGGTCGGCGTAACGGTCGCCGTGCTGGCCGCGCACCTGGTTGTAGTAGACCGGCAGCTGACCCGCATGGCGCGGGAAGGTCACGGGCAGACGGCCGGACGGGTTGGTCAGGCCGAAGATGACCTCGGCGATGGCCTGGCCGCCCTTCATACCGGGGTTCGCGGCCCACAGGATGGAGCCGGTGCCGGTGGCCGGGTCGCTCACACGCTTGGCAAATACGCCGGCCTCGCCCACGATGGAGGCGGGCAGGATCTGCGGCTTGGAGCTCACGAGCACGGTGACCAGCGGCTTGCCGGTCTCGCGGGAGACGGCGGCGAGCGCGTCGAGCAGCGCATTCTGGCCGCCGAGCAGTTCGAGGGTGGCGGTGGAGCAGGTCTCGCCGGTGAGCTGGACGGTATCGCCCACCACGGCCACGATCAGGTCGGACTGACGTGCGTTGGACACGGCCTCGTCGAGCATGGCCTGATCCACGGCGGCAGAGATGCCGATCTTCGGGCGGGGCTGGCCGTCCGGGTAGAACTCGCCGGCCGGATCGGTCACGAGATCCACGACGTTCGCACCGCGGGAGTACACGACTTCGGTGCCTTCGCCGGCGAGCTCGCGGATGCCGTCGAGTACGGTGGTGATCATCTCACGCGGCTGGCCGTCCGGCATCCAGGAGACCTGGCCGGAGTTGCCGGTCCAGTCGCCGAGCTGGTTCTGGGCGTCGTCGGCGAGCGGGCCGACCACGGCGATGCGCTTGGCGGAGCCGGCGGCGAACGGCAGGTTGCCGTCGTTGCGCAGCAGGGCCACGGCCTCGCGGGCGAGCTCCAGGTTGACCTGCTGGTGCTCGGCGGAGCCGATGACGGTCTTGATGCGCTCGGCGTCCGGCAGACGCGGGTCCTCGAACAGGCCGAGACGGAACTTCAGGGCCAGGATGCGGGCGACGGCCTCGTCGATCAGGGACTCGTCCAGCAGACCGGTCTTCACGGCCTCGATGGCGCCCTCATAGAACTGCGGGGTGGTCATGACCAGGTCGTTGCCGGCCTTGACGGCGTCAGCGGCGGCGTGCACGTAGTCGGGCTTGACCTTCTGCTCCCACACGGAACGACCCACGTTGTCCCAGTCGGTGATGAGGGTGCCCTGGTACTTCCAGGCACCGCGCAGCTTGTCGGTCAGGAGCCACTTGTTGAAGGTGACCGGCACACCGTCGATGGATTCGTAGCCGAGCATGAACGTGCCGCAGCCTTCCTTGGCCACGCGCTCGAACGGCGGCAGGAACCAGGATTCGAGCTTGCGGTGGGACAGGTCGGCCTCGGAGGCGTCGCGGCCGCCCTGGGTCTCGGAGTAGCCGGCGAAGTGCTTGGCGCAGGCCAGGATGGCGTTCTTCGGCAGTTCCTCGCCGGCCTTGGCACCGCCTTGGTAGCCCTTGACCATGGCGGAGGCGAGCTCGCCGATCAGCGTCGGATCCTCGCCGAAGGTCTCGTCCACGCGGCCCCAGCGGGTGTCGCGGGCGATGCACAGCACCGGGGAGAAGGTCCAGTGCACGCCGGTGCAGGAGACCTCCTCGGCGGTGGCGCGGCCGGCGGCCTCGACCGCGGCCGGGTCCCAGCTCAGCGCCATGCCGAGCTGGGAGGGGAAAATCGTGGCGCCGGGCCAGAAGGAGTAGCCGTGGATGCAGTCGTCGCCGATGACCAGCGGGATGCCGAGGCGGGTCTTCTCGTTGACGGTCTTGACGGCGCGGGGCAGGTCCTCCGGGCTGGTGTGCAGGATGGAGCCGACGTGCTTGTTGACGATGAGGTCGTCAAGGTCGCCGCTGCGGGCGTCCAGCTGCATCATCTGGCCGACCTTCTCCTCGAGGGTCATGCGGGAGAGCAGGTCGGCGATGCGCTCGGAGGCGGGCAGGTCGGGGTTCTTGTAGGGCAGGGTTGCTGCAGTATCGGCCATTGTGCTTTCGCTTTCTTCGATGAAATCGAACAACATGTTCTTTAACTACCGATTGGTAGTTTAACACGACCGCACTGATGGACACGCCATGCGGACGCAACGCCCGCACAACACATGGCGCGTGTTATCGGATCAGCGGCACCCGTCCCACAGGGGCGAGGGGAAGATCATCGGCTCCAGCTCAGCCCATTCCTCGTTCAGATCGATGGCGGGCTCGCGCAGCCATCGCAGCTGCACGCCGTCCATGATCTCCAGGGCCTTGCGCACGGTGGGCCGGACGTCGTCGAACGAATCGAACGTGGCCGGGATGCGCCAGTCGAAGCCGGAGTAGTACCGCCAGACCGATTCCTGTCGGGTGGCGAACTCGTCGTGCAGCGGATGATCGGGGTTGAACGACTCGACCTGCAGGATGGAGAAGAGCTGCACCAGCATGCGGCGGCGGGAGTTGTGCCGTACCAGGAACCGCAGGTAGGCGGGAAGACGCAGGTTGCCTTCCTCGGAGCCCGGTTCGCCCGAGGCCCGGAAGTCCTCCACGTTGCCGGTGGCGTTGTAGTTTTCGAGATACACCATGGCGAGCAGGTTGTCCTTGCTACCGATGTACCGCAGCACGCCCTGCTTGGTGACGCCCACCGCATCTGCCACGTCCTGCACGGAGATGCCGTTGTATCCCCGCTCGGAGATGAGACGCACCGCCGCGTCGAGGATCTCGCGTTTGCGCTCCTCGGGGGATTTGCGGATGCGCTTGGACGTCGGCTGTTGCGTGGATCGTGTGGACATAGCTGCCCAGTGTATCCCGCCCCCTCCCGAGGGAAGGGGCGGGAACGGACCTCACACCGTGCGCAGCAACGGTTCGGTCACGGCCTGGATCACCGCGGACGGCATGTGCGAGTCGTCGAAGTCGTGGCGCGGGTGGTCGCTGGCGGCGCTTTCCAACGTATGCAGCGCACCCAATGCCCCGGCACCGCTCTCGCGGATGAGACCGTAGGCCCTCTCCTTGGTGAGGTAGTCGATCTGCGCGTCGTACAGCACTCGGAAGGCGTCCTCGACGGCCGGATCGTCGGCGATGACAAGGTTCGCTGCGATCACGAGTTCCGCGGTGACCGGCACGTCGGACACCGTCACCGTGAGGCTCAGCGTGTCCGCATCGTACGAGACCTGTGCCTCGACCGGCTCGCCGGACACCGTAACGGTCGGTCCGGTCTGGGCCACACCACGGAAGGTGACGTTCCAAGTGCGACGCTCGGGCACGGCCGTACGGTTGCCGGACACGGGCGCGATGACGAAGCGGGATTCGCCGGGCTCGCCTTCGCCGGCCGCTCCCCCGCCCCACGTGAGGTTCATGGCTGTGACGGCCAGGACCGATTCGTCCGGACGGGCTTGGTTGGTGCCGTCGTCCTCCTTCAATGCGAACATGCCGGAGGCGCCAGGGAAGACGAGCACGTTGAGGTGTGCGGGGTTGTCCACGGAATTCTCGCGGCCGTTGAGCCCGTCCAGCGCCTGCAGCGGCACGATGCCGCCGGCCTTGGCGAACACGGGCATGCCGTCGAGCCCGCGCCACACCTCGAACTTGCGGCCCGCGGCCGGGCGGGATTCGTAGCGACGGCCGGCGAAGAAGTCGAACCAGGTGCCCTGCGGCAGCCAGACGTCAGCCTTGGCCATCTGCACGTCGCGGTCGGCGGGGGTCACGATCGGGGCCACGACGAGTTCGGTGCCGAAGCGGAACTCCTGCTCCACACCGTAGGCGTTCGCGTTTTCCGGCGACTGCCAGTACATCGGCTCGACCAGCGGCCGGCCTTCGGTGGCGGCGCGCCAGTTCATGGCATACAAGTACGGCAGAAGCATGTGGCGCAGGCGCAGGGCCTTGTCCATGGCGGCGCGCGTCTCGGCGTGGAAGTTCCACGGTTCCTTGCCATTGAACGGCGAATCGGTGGAATGCAGACGATTGATGGGGCTGAACGTGCCGAGCTGGTACCAACGGGCCTCCAGCTCCTCGTCACGGTAGCCGAACATGTGGCCGCCGATGTCATGACTCCACCAGCCGTAGCCGATGTTCGAGGCGGTGGAGGTGAAGTAGGGCTGGAATTTCAGCGATTCCCACGTGACCACCGTGTCCCCGGAGAAGCCGACCGGGTAGCGGTGCGAGCCAGGGCCGGCGTAGCGGGAGAAGGTGAGCGGCCAGCGACCCTCGCGGCCGGAGTCGAGGTAGTGCATGTGGTTGAGCATCCACAGCGGGTCGAGGCCCTTCTGCCGGGTCACGCCGCCTTGCTGCCAGTCGAGCCACCAGAAGTCGGTGCCCATGGCCTCGAGGTTGTGGTGGAGCTTGAAGTAGGCGTCCATGAAACGAGGGCTGGTCAGGTCGAATTCCACCGGTTCGCCGCTCTTCGGGTCGATGCCCATGGCCTCGGCCACCACATCGTAGCCGTCCTCGAAGGCGCGGATGCCGTCGCGCGGATGGACGTTGAGCGTGGTGTTGAGGCCGTGCTCGTGCAGGGTGCGCTGGAAGCGTTTGGGGTCAGGGAAGAAGCTGTGGTTCCACGTGTATCCGGTCCAGCCGGAGCCGTATTTGGGGTCCACGTCGTCCACGAGGTGCCAGTCCATGTCGATGACGGCGGTGGTGAACGGCAGGCCCTCCTGTTCGAAGCGGTCCACGAGCTTCAGGTATTCGTCTTCGGTGTAGCGGTGGTAGCGGCTCCACCAGTTGCCCAGGGCGAAGCGCGGCAGCAGCGGGGTCGGGCCGGTGAGGCGGTAGAAGTCCTGCACGGCCTCGATGAAGCGGTGGCCGTAGCCGAAGAAGTAGAGATCCGTGCCATCGTTGTCACGCGGGACGACCCAGGTGCTGAACGGGTTGGCCTCGCCCCTGACCTCGGCGGCCTCCGCGCCGTCCACGATGACGTTCGAGGCGGAGTCGTCGATGACGGCCCAGCCGTCGTGGGAGATCACGCCGAGACCCAGCTCGGTCTCGCCGTTCACCTCGTCCAGCGTGCGGGCGGTGCCCCTGAGATTGCCGCGCTGCACGTCGCCGTAATGCCAGGTGTTCATCTGGGAGTTGGACACGCCCTTGACCACGATGCTCAGGCCTTCCTTGCTGAAGGGCTGCATGTCGTAGGTCAGGCGCAGGGCCGGGGTGTCCACGACGAGCAGGCCGTCACGGACGGTTTGGGTGAAGTGCGGGGTGTCGCCGGCGAAGTCGCGGTCCACGACCATCTGCGTGGCATGGTCCTCGAACACGCCGCTTTCCTGCCATTCGAGGCGGATGAGCGATTCGGTGAGGATGCCGATGCGCCAGCGGTCGCCCTGGATCACCGACTCCGGGTTCATGCCGGGGTTGGTCTTCAGTTTCGGGAAGGTCATGCCGTGCTCCTTTGCGTGGGTGCTGCCTGCTGTTCATGACAACGATATCATCAGCGACCGCCCAACTCACCGGGCAGAGCATCCCTCGCCTCCATCAAGCCAGCGACCTCCTCTGCTCCACGGCATAAAGGGATTCCAACGCAAACGGCTCCCCTCCCGAGGATGGGAGGGAAGCCGATCACAACGCAATCAGTCGATGCCGGTCACCCAATCGGCGTCAATCGATCACAGGATTGCTCAGTCGAGCACGAAGGTGTTGAAGGAGCGCGGGGCGAGCGTGACCCTGAGGCCACGGGAGGCGTCGGACGGGTCGGCGAACTCGAACGGACGCTCGGTTTCGAGGGCGTTCTGGGCCACGACCACGATGGTGCCGTCCGGGTTGCGGAAGGCGATGGCCATGGAGTTGAAGTGGCCGGTGGTGCCGAGCAGCACCGCGCCCGGACGCACGTACTTGGAGAAGTGGCGCATCACGTAGTACTCGGGGTTGCGGCGCACCTCGTGCGTGTCGGCGGTGATGGTGAACAGGGAGTTCTGCCACCAGCCCCAGGTGGAATCCTGGTCGTCCAGGATCATGTTCCAGTAGGTGTAGGCGGTGGCGCCGTTGCGGAAGTAGTGGTTGATGAGGTGGAACACGTACTCCGCGTACTCCCAGGTGTTCTGGCCGTCGCCGCACTCGGATTCGGACTGGATGAGCTCGATCTCGGGCCACGACTCGTGGGTGCGGGCGATGCAGTTCTGGCCGGCCCACTGGTAGGCGATGCCCTTGATGTAGTGGCGGGCGCCGTCGTCGAAGAGGATGTTGTCCACGAAGCGGTTGTAGTTGTTGAGGGCCATGCCGTAGCCACCGCCGGTCCACTTCATGTCCTCCGGACCGTTCAGGGTGCCCAGCCAGATGTCGGTGTCGAGGCCGGCCTCGTCGAAGGCGGGACCCAGGTAGTCACGGATGAAGACCTTCAGGGCCTCGGCGTCCCACAGGGCGCTCGGGAACTTCTGATCGGCGAACACCTCGTTCTGCACGTGCAGCTGGTTCACGGTGATGCCGTGCTCGGCGTAGGCCTGAACGTACTTGACCAGGTACTTGGCGTAGGCCTTGAGGTTCTCGGGGGTCTGGATGAGACGGCCGTAATTGTACGCCTTCGGGCGCTTCATCCAAGTCGGCGGGGACCACGGGCTGGAGAACAGGCGCATGTCCGGCTGCCATTCCTGGGCGCGGTGGATGTACGGGATCAGGGTCTCCTCGTCGCGTTCGACGGAGAAGTGCTCCATGTCGTAGTCGCCCTCGATCTCGTCGTAGCTGTACCAGTGGTCGGCGAAGTCGTTGGCGGCCACGGGGGCGCGGTTGAACGTGAAGTTCATCTCCTCGGGGTCGAACAGCTCCTTGATGATCTGGTCGCGTTCGGCTTCGGTCACGGTCTGCAGCGGCAGCCAGCCAAGCTCGTTGAAGCAGCCGCCGAAGCCGCGCAGGGCCTGGTATTCGTTGCCGTCGAGGGCCAGGTCCGGGGCCGAGGTGGCACCGGTGGCGGCGACTTCGGCCGAACGGTCCACGAGCTTGGCGTCCGGGGTGGTGGCGATCCATGTGGTCATGATGGATTTCCTTTCTTTCGGTGATGGTTGCGCGATCCCGCGGGCGGGGTGCGCGGCTCTTCATTGAGTTATGCTTCTTCGCTGTCAGTTGACTTCTTTATCTAACAGCTGCTAGATAAATGATAACGCAAAGTAATCATTATGTTTTACCGGCGTGTCTTGTTTGTGTAACCAATAAATAAAGGAGGTATCTACCTTTCGATAGATACCTCCTTTGTCACACGGATATCGCAGCGGAGCGAAACGCTCAGCCGGCGATGACGGCGAGGTTCCAGCGCGGAATCGTCAGCTCGTCGCCGACGGCGACCGGCATGCCGGGGCGTACGGCGAGCGATGCGGACGCGGCCTCGTCGATCAGGCCGTCGGCGCCCACGACCTGCGGGGCCACGACCACGGAACCGGCCACGGGGCTGGCGAACGAGACCGCATCGGCCGAGTAGTTGAGCAGGTAGGTCACGGTCTCGCCGGACTGGTTCACGCCCTGACGCACCACGAGCTTGCCCGCGAGCGCCAATCCGGCCGGTTCGATGCCGGCGTGGGCCACGGCCTCGCGCATCACGGCCTTCATGATGTCGGCGTCGAGCAGGGTGCCGATCCATTCGGCGCTGCCCTTGCCGAATCCGTGGCGGGTCACGGCCGCGTAGGATTCCCAGGCGTAATGGCCGTAGCGGGCGAGCACTTCGGTGCCGGCCTCCGCATCCGTCTTGAGCAGCTCGATGAGCGCCTCGGCCGAAGCCTCGGGCGTGCCGGCGAGCGCGGCGTCATCCGCGAAGACCACCGGCACGCGGCCCTTCGGACGGGTGAACTGGTTGTAGGTCAGGCCGAACACGTCCGTGAGTCCGTGCGGCGCGCGGTCGTGCCAGACGGTCACCTCGTCGTCCGTGACGAACGAGCGCATCGTGGAGACCAGATGTCCGCCGCCGGCCACGAAGCCGCGCAGGCGTGCGATGGTCTCCTCCGGCGTGCAGTAGAGCGCCGGGGTGACGATCATGGCGTACTGGGCGAGGCGCTCGGTGGGCGCGTCCACGGGCAGGAAGTCGCATTCCACGTTGAGCCGGAAGAGCGCGTCGTACACGCGGCGCACGATGTCGTTGTAGTTGACGCCCGTACCGTCCGGGAAGCCGGTCTCCACGCGGAACCATTCGAGCGCGGACAGGGCCTCGTTGGAGACCATGATGGCCACCTTGTTGCTCTTCTTCAGGTGGATCAGGCGCTCGCCCACGGCCGGGTCGGCCACCTCGCGGCCGAACACGCCGGCTTCCTCGTAGGTGGGGTTCGATTCCATGTCGTGGGAGAGCAGGCCCTTCCAGTAGGTTTCGAAGGAGTTGTGGATGGAGTGCCAGTGCCAGTACTCCACCATGTCCGCGCCGGAGGCCAGGTGCGAGTAGGCCTGCAGGCGCAGCTGGCCGGGGAACGGCACCCAACCGTGCTGTCCCTGTGCCTCGGTTTCGAGCACCAGGTAGTTGGCGCCGTTCTTGGTGGAGCGGGTCATGTCGCCGCCGAACGCGATCTCGGTGCCGGTCAGCTCGTCCTCGGTGGGGTGGTAGATGTCCACGCCGGTGATGTCCACGGCGGCCGAGGCCTTGAAGTGGTCGACGGCTGGCTGCACGCCGTAGGAGTAGCCGCGCCATTCGAAGTCGAAGTTCTGGGTGACGAACTGGTCGTCTCGGGCGTACTCGCGCACGATGTCCGCCTGCCAGGCGAGGAATTCGGCCACCTGGGCGCGGCGGAAGCGGTCGAATTCGCCGCGCAGCGACTGGTTGATGGTGTTGGTCACGTCCGGGAAGTCCTCCCAGGCGTCCACGCGGTTGGACCAGTAGTCGAGGCCGAAGTGGGCGTTGAGCTGGTCGAGATCGTCGTTGAACTTGCCGCGCAGGTACTTGACGAACAGCGCCTGCATGTCCGGGCTCACGGAATCGTAGTACTTGGTTTCGTTGTCCACCTGGTAGCCGATGACGGCCGGGTGGTTCGCCACGTGCTTGATGAGCTCACGGATCACGCGCTCGCCGTAGTAGCGGTAGGCGGGGTTGACGATGTCCATGATCTGGCGCGGGCCGTACTTGCCGGGGCCGTTCGGCGTTACGGCGAGCACGTCCGGGTGCATGCGCACGAGCCAGGCGGGCACCGCGTAGGTGGGCGTGCCCACGATGACGTTGATGTTGTGGCGCTGCGCGGCGTCCAGCGCGCGGTCCACGTGGCTGAAGTCGAACACGCCCGGCTGCGGCTCGCAGGTGCTCCAGGTCGATTCGGCGATGCGGATCACGTTGATGCCGGCCGCGTCCATCATCTTCATGTCGGTTTCGATACGGTCCTCGCCAGCGGGCATGTATTCGTCGTAGTAGGCTGCACCGAACAGGATGCGGTCCACGCTGTGCTTGCTCATGGTCAGGTCACTCCCCTGTGTCGTCGTGTTTCGTATTGGTTCGATCGGTCGATTGATGAGGCGATTGATTCCGGATACGGCAACGGCCGGTCCACCGGGGTGATTCGAGGGGACCGGCCGCGGCCGTGGGGTTTCGCGATTATCGCGCGGAGGCTTACTTGACGCCCTTGATCATCATGATGAACACGCAGCCGAGCAGCGCGAACACGATGGAGATCGGGAAGGCGGCGGCGTAGCCGAGGGTCATGGTGATCACGGACATGAGCACCGGGCCGAGCATCTGGCCGAGGGTGGTGGCGAGGTTCAGGACGCCGAGGTCCTTGCCGGCCTCCTCCTTGTTGGGCAGCACGTCCACGTTCAGGGCCTGGTCCACGGAGGAGTAGACGCCGTAGCCGAGGCCGGCGATGCCGGCGTACAGGAACATGCCCAGGGTGGTCGGCATGATCCACGGCATGGCCATGCCGATGGCGAACAGCACGGAGGCTGCGACGACCGGGATCTTGCGGCGGCCGATGAGGTCGGAGATCGGGCCGGCGACCACGGAGCCGCCGAGGGAGACGACCATGGTGATGACGGACATGGTGGCCATGGCGGCGCCGGCAGCGGTGTCGTCCAGGCCGATGTACTTCTGGAAGATGAGCAGCTGGTAGACGGTGATCATCTGGTAGCTCAGCAGCATGCACAGACGGCCGGCGAAGGCCTTGTAGAAGTCGTGGGCGGTGGAGAACTTCGGCGGGATGAAGCTCTTGAGCACGTCGGTGGCCTTGCCCTCGTCCTTGGGCAGGAAGTCGGCGGAGGACTCCTTCGGCACGATGATCACGGCCACAATGCCGCCGAGGAACATGAGCACGCCGGCCAGGATGAAGCCGGGGAACGGGTTGAGGATGAAGGCGGAGCCGATGAGGGTACCGATCGGGGCGCCACAGGTCTGGCCGGCGCCGAAGAAGGCGGACATGGTGCCGCGCACGTTCATCGGGATGCGGTCGGAGATCATGGCCACCAGCGGGGCGATCATGGCGTTCAGGCCGAACATGCACAGGCAGTAGATGATGGTGATGGCCACGGCGTTGGTGACCATGCCGGTGAGGAACAGGGTCACGCCGCCGAGGATGGCGCCGAGCACGATGAACGGGGTGCGGCGGCCCCACTTGGAGCGGGAGCGGTCGGACAGGGTGCCGAACAACAGGTTGGAGACCAGGGAGGCCACGGCAGTGCAGGCGTTGATCGCACCGGTCAGGCCCTCGACGTCCGGTCCGAAGATGGACTGCAGGTGCTTGGTGAGCAGCACGGCGGAGACGATGGCCAGACCGCTCATCCACAGCAGGCCGAAGACCAGGAAGCCCGCGCCGAAGCGGAACAGGGTGACCTTGTCCATGGTCTTGCCGGTTTCGGGAGACAGCGACGGATCCTTGTCCGCCGCGGCGATGTTCGCATTGAAGGCCGCCAGACGCTCGTCTGCGGGGATTGCGGTTGAAGCACTCATCCTTGACCTCGTGTTTCTCATTCTTTCTTGTCTGCTTTGACAGGTATCTAACACCTGTTAGATACCTAGAAGAATAGCGCCGTCGCCGCAGGTTTGTCAAATCATTACTGAGTGCCTATTAGATAACGGAAAATGTTGATTTTCCAACGCTTTTGCTGTTATCGCGACACGCGGGAAGGTTGGTAACTATCAACAATTCTGCAAGTGGTTGTCGAATCGCATCCAATACCGACGCCGCACGCCAACACCATCGCGCCACCGGCACCCCGCCATCGCACCACCGGCGATCATTGACGGCGTCAGCGGTAGTTGTCCCACAGCGGCGCGGGGAAGATGACCCGCTCGAACGCCAGCCATTCGTCATACAGATCCACCGGAGGCTGGCGCATCCAGCGCAGCTGCGCGCCGTCCATCGCCTCGATGCACATGCGCACCACGGGCCCCATCGACTCCTCCCACGAACCCATCTCCGGCGGAATCACCCAGGAATAGCGGCAGTAATGGTCCCATACCGCGGCCGGGCGGTTCTCGAAGTAGTCGTAGAGCGGGTGTTCGGGGCTGAACGCCTCGGCCTCGAGGCTCATGTACAGCCGCACCAGCTCGCGGCGCTGCGCGTTGTAGCGCACCAGGTAGCGCAGGTAGGCGGGGAACAGCAGTCGGTCGGGGTCGCTGCCGGGCAGGCCCGAGGCCATGAAGTCGTCCGGGGTGCCGTAGACGTCGTAGTTGTCGGTGATGAGCATCGACAACAGGCCTTCCTTGTTGCCGATGTAATGCAGCAGGCCCGGCTGGCTCATGCCCACCGCATCCGCCACGTCCTTGAGCGACGTGCCGTAGTAGCCCTTCTCCCCCACCAGGCGAACCGCCGCCTGCGCGATTTCGGCGCGACGTTCCTCTGGGCTCTTGCGCACGCGCTTGGTCTTTGTCGTCGTTGTCATAAGGACAGTATATCGAATAACCATTCGATATACTGCATCAACGGCAATAAATAAGGCCTGCTTCTCCCTGAATATAAGGAGAAGCAGGCCTTATTTAACGCGAACGATCGCGGCGACCGCGGCGTTTACAACCGCACGAGCTCGCCGCCATCCGCCGCGCGCTTGACAGCGTTCAGCACCTCAAGCGTCTTGATGGCGTCCTCCGGGGTGACCAGCGGGGCCTCCTCGCCGCGGATCACACGCTCGAAGTGCCTGAGCTGCAAGCGATGCGGCAGCCCCTCACGCACGCCCTGCACCTCGCAGGTGAACGGTTTGGTCCAGTCGCTCACGCCGCCCGCGTGCGAGAACAGGTGCAGTCGCGGCAGCGACAGCGAAGCCTTGGTGCCCATGATGTAGTAGGCGTCCGTGTCGTACGGCGCGAAGAACGGGTTCTCGCGCGCGGTGGACTCCCAGTTCCACGGGCTGGCCGCCGAATCGGACAGGGTGATGGTGCCGAGCGTGCCGTTCTCGAAACGCACGGTGGCCACGGCGGAATCCTCCACTTCGAAGCCGCGCGCGGCGTTGGCGCTCATGCCCTGGATCTCCACCGGCTCACCGATGAGGTAGCGCATGAGATCCACGTCATGCACCATGTTCACAAGGATCGGGCCGGCACCCTTCTGCCTGCGCCACGGGATGTCGTAGTAGGTGTCCGGCTTGTACAGGTTGTACAGCACGGCCACGGTGACGATGCGGCCCAGCGCCCCGGATTCGATGATCTCCTTGGCGCGGCGCACCTTGGGGTTGTGACGGCGGTGCTGGCCCACGAGCACCGGCACGCCGGAGGCACGGGCTTCAGCGGCGAAGGCGCGCGCGTCGTCGAGGTCGTCACTGATGGGCTTCTCCACCAGAGTGGGGATGCCGCGGGCCACGGTTTCGCGGGCCATCGGCACGTGCAGATGGTTCGGCGAGGCGATAACCACGCCGTCGAGCGCGGTGCAGTCCAGCATCTCCTTATAGTCGGCGAACCAGGGCACACCGGCGTTCTTGGCCACCTGTTCGGTGTCGGGCACGGGGTCGGCGATGGCCACGAGCCGGGCGTCCGGATCGTCCTGAATGTAGCGGATGTGGTCGCGGCCCATGGCGCCGGCGCCGATGACGGCCAGTCGAAGTTGTTCGGTCATGATGTGTTCCTTCTTTGCCTGTTTGTATCGATTCGTCTTAATCCGACTCCGTAACTACCCCTCAGTCACCTTCGGTGACAGCTCCCCTGACAAGGGGAGCCGAGATAGGGGTAGGGCACGGATTTACTTGCGCGGCGGCATCATCGTGCCGGCCTTCCTGACGCGGGCGGCGAGCAGCAGCACGATCACCAGTCCCAGCAGCGTGATGCCGGCGGCCGCGTAGAAGGCCATGCGATAGCCATAGACCTCGGAATGCAGGCCGGTGGCGAGCCTCGGGCCGATCCATGCGCCCAGCGCGTAGCCGAGGAACATGATGCCGTAGTTGACGCCGAGGTGCTTGGTGCCGAAGGTCTCGCCGGTCAGCGGCGGGTAGATGACCAGCAGGGCGCCGAACGCGAATCCGAGCACGATCACGCACGCCACGAAGAACGCCGCGTTGTACGCGAAGGACATGGCCACCATGGCCAGCGCCGTGACTACCAGCATGATGGACAGGCACTTGAACGCGCCGAATTTGTCGTAGAGCGCGCCGAAGGTCAGTCGGCCCAGGAAGTTGGAGATGGTGGAGATGGACACGGCCATCGCACCGAATGCGGCGGCGGTCATGGTGCCCACCGCACCCACGTGCTCCTGGGAGATGGAGGAGACGGCGCCCACGAGCATCGTGCCGGAGGACGCGGCCATCGCGTACACGGCGAGCAGCACGTAGAAGCGCGGGGAGGCGAGCATGGCCTTGAAGTCGAAGCTGCCGTCGTCATCGGAGGCAACGGACGCAGCGGACGCCGTCGCGGCGGCGGGCTTGTCGGCAACGGGCGGGTTCCAGCCCTTCGGACGGTAGTCGGCGGGCGCGGGCTGCACGAACAGCGAGCCAAGCGTGATCGTCACCCAGAAGGTCACGCCGAGGATCCGCAGCGCATTGGACACACCGAAAGCGCTGGACAAGGCGTTGGCCACGGGCGCGAGCGTGGCCGGGCCGATCGCGGCGGCGGCCAGCAAGATGCCGCTCGCCTTGCCGCGGATGTCCGGGAACCAGCGCTGCGCGGTGGTGAGGGCCGGGTTGTAGACCAGGCCGTTGCCCACGGCGGCGATGAGGCCGTGGCAGATGTACAGCATGGGCAGGCTGTCCGCCATGCCGGTCAGGAACCAGCCCAGACCGAACACGAAGCCGCCCACGAGCATCACCGTGCGCGGGCCGAACTTGTCAGAGATGCGGCCGGAGAAGATGCCGGTGACGGCCATGACGGTCTGGAAGATGGAGTAGGACAGGCTCACTTCGGCCGGGGTCCAGCCATGCTGTTCGGACAGCGGGTTGAGGAACACGCTGAACAGGGCGATCGAGGCCACGAAGAACATGACCACGAATGCGGCGGAGAGGACGCCGTAACGGTTCGGTTCGTGCTTGGCGCTCATGCCTGGGCTCCTTCCGCATTGGTCTCCGGCTCGGCGGCCGGATTGATTTCCGGTCCGCCTTCCGGCAGCAGGCCGCGCTGTTTGAGTGAATTAAGGGCGAACTGGCGGCGGCCGCCCGGCTTGGGCGTGAGGTCGCCCATCATGAGATGGAAGCCGCCGTCCACGCTCACCTCGTCGCCGTTGACGAAGTCGGATCGCTTGGAGGCCAGGAAGGCCACGGCATTGGCGATGTCCTGCACCTCGCCGATGCGGCGGGAGGCGATGAGTCGTTCGCGTTCCTCGGTCACCTTCGGATCGGCGTAGAAGGAGGCGCTCATCGGGGTCTTCACGAAGCACGGGCACACGCAGTTGGAGCGGATGCCGAACGGTCCCCATTCGGCGGCGATCATCTTGGAGAGCATGCCGAGTCCGGCCTTGGCGCACGAGTAGGCGCCGGAGAAGGTCTCGGGCGAGTGGGAGGCCACGGTGGAGATGTGTACGATGCGGCCGGCCCGGTGTTCCAGCATCACCTTGCCGAATGCTTGGGAGAGGATGAACGCGCCGGTCAGGTTCACGTTGATGACGTCCTTCCAGTCGAACAGCGGCAGGTCCTCCAGCGGGGCGAAGCGCAGGATGCCGACCGTGTTGACGAGCACGTCCACCGTGCCGAAGTCGGCGACGATCCTGTTCTTGACGATCTCCACGTCGTCCGCATCCGAGACGTCGCAGCCGTAGCCGCGTGCCTCGACGCCGTATTCGGCGGCCAGCTGCGCCGCGTATGCCGCGGTGTGTTCCTCGCTGATGTCCACCAGCGCGAGCCTGGCTCCGGCGTGGGCCAGTTCCGCGGCGATGGCGGTGCCCATGCCGCCCACCGCGCCGGTGACCACGCATACGTCGCCGGTCAGGCCCAGCCAACCGTTGTCCTTGTGCCCGTCAACCATGACGAACCTCCTGTTTTCTTGGTCCGGCGCGCGCCCATGCGTGCCGTTGTTCACTTGTCCCATCTCGCCCGTCTCGGGCTCGACAGCTGCGATGCTAGACTTTGCCCCGAGGGTAAGGTCAAATCAGCGCGACGGATTGCCGACCGCCGAAACGATGGACGAAGGAGTGTCATCAATGCGCGATGACGACGAACTACTGACCATCGGAGAAGTGGCCAAACTGGACGGCACAAGCGCCAAGGCGCTGCGCTACTACGATGCGCACGGCATTCTCACGCCGTTCGAAACCGACCCGCGCACCGGATATCGCTATTACTCCCCCGACCAGATGCTGGAGATGGACGTGATTCGTCTGTGTCTGGACGCTGGCGTGCCGTTGCAATCGTTGGAATCATTCCGAGGCCCGGATGGTTCGCTTGATTGGCGGGCGTTGATGGAGACCGGCCGCGACCGCGTGGCCCGCGAGGCCGCCCGTCTGCGCACGTTGGAGACGAGTCTCGATGATTATCTGGGCGAGGTGACGCGCAAGGCCCGCACTCCCGAGGATGGCGTGGTGTGCTCCGATCTGCCGCCCACATGGATGGTGGGCAAGCCGTGGCCATATTACGGAGGCCCGTTCATGCTGAAGCCGTACCTGCGGGCGATGACCGCGCTGCGCGCCGCCGTACGCGAGGCCGGTTTGCCACGACTGCTTCGCCGCGGCATCATCGTCGATTGCCGCGAAGGCAAGGCCTACGCCTATCAGCAGTTCGAGGCGAGCGATACCAGCCGTTCCACCGACGGCCGCTCCCCCGACACACCCGATGCACCCGTCACCGGAACTGCCGACGCCACCGATACCACGGATTTCAGCTTCGACCCGTCGCTGACCGTATTCCACCCGACCGGCGGCCCCGCGGAAGGCCGGGTCATCGAACGGGAATCACTGTCGGCCTGTTTCGACGAGGCGCTGGCGATGGTGGCCCGCAACGATCCGACCGAATGGCCCCACGCCACGGTCTGCGAGATCTGGGGCAGCCACACCGCCGAAGGTTCGATTCGGGTGCGTTACACCCGCCACCGCTGCGATGCGGGCGTAGTCGGGCGCTAGCCATGCGCATTAACCACCGGTTTATATCTATCAGCCGTTAGCCAATACATGCGTTTTACATTATCAATAAGTAGAAAACACCGAAAAACAGCCGTTTTTGCAATCTAATAGTTTTAGATATATTTGTTCGCAACAACATCATGCACAGTAGCTTCATGTTGCCACCCAACACACCGTATCGCACTTGTCCCTCATCCAAAGGAGCCAATGATGGAAATCACCCCATACGTGCAGCGATCATCGGGGGCGGCGCGATATCCGATGCCTACCTGACCAATCTGACTTCCAGGTTCAAGGGCATCACCGCCATCGCCTGCACCGACCTCGACGAACCCAAATCACGCGCACAGGCCGAACGATACGGCATCAGGGCCCTGTCCGTGGAACAGGTGTTTGAAGACCCCACCGTCGATATGGTGGCGAACCTCACCCCACCGGCGGCCCATGCCACGGTGATCCGGCAGGCACTCGAACACGGCAAGCACGTCTTCAGCGAGTATTCCCCCTCATTGAGCCAGACGCTGCAATCCGATTGACGGCGCGTTTCCGACGGCTTCGCATGGGTTTCGGACGACCGTTCACGCATAAGGGTGCGGGACGATGCACGGTTTTCCCCGTAAATCGCGCGTCATCCCGCACCCTTAATTGCTCCGCAATGTTGCGGATTATGCGAAACGGCTTGATTCCAAGGTTTTTCACGACAGACCATGCGGGACAATCCCCAAGTCAATCAATTGACGCCGCTCTGGTCCCACAGTAGTGCGGGATGATGGCCGGAATCAGCTGATTCCGCCGCATCGTCCCGCACGTGCAACGTCTACGGGACGCGATTCCCCTCAGACCACAATTCCGCTGCGCCGAAGTCGCCGGCGCGCAGAGGCTCAAGCCGTCAAAACTACTCCTGGAACACGTCCGGGTGGTTCGGGTCGCCGGGGATGTCCGCGAGCAGACCCTCGAGGCCCAGGAATTCCTTCCAGAAGTCGAGTGGCTGACCGTACGGGGTGGCTTCACGGCCGTGGGCCTGCAGGTTGGCCTTGGCCTCGTACACCTCGGACTCGGTGATGCCTTCGAAGTAGCTTTCCAGACGGTCGCGGTTCTCGGGGATGTAGAACAGCGAGGAGACGATCTCCGTCAGACGTTCCGCGCGCTCGATGGGCAGCGAATCCCAGTGGCGCAGCTCGATGAAGTTCTTGAGGCGCACGTCGTTGAAGTGCGTGGAGATGATGTGGTTGATCTCGTACGGGTTGAGCTCGCGGTCCGGGTACACCTCGCCCGCGTTCTCGCGGAAGGCGGGGCGGTGCAGCTCCTTCGGCGAGGCGCCGGAAGCCACCGCTTCGGGCGTGTGGGTCAGGTCAGCGAACATGAGCGGCGTGGAGAGCACGTCGATGGCGTAGTCCTCCCAGCCGTAGCGCGGGTCGAACAGGCCGGGCAGCACATTGGTGCGCTGGAAGTCGAGGAAGTCCCACATGCGCTGGCGCAGCAGCGGGTACGGGTTCGGCTGGCCCTCGAAGTACGGGGTGTTGCGGAAGTAGTACGCCAGAATCGGGCCGATCACGGTGCCCAGACGCATCTTCTCGATGGCGTCGCGTTCATCCACGAAGTCGATGCTGACCTGGGTGGACGCGGAGCAGCGCATCATGCACGGGCCGAACTGGCCCACGCGACCGAGGTAATCGGTCATCGCATCGTAGCGGTCCTTGGGGTTCACCGGCACGTCGGCGAAGCTGGACTTGGGCTGATAGCCGTAGTTGACGAAGCGGAAGCCGAGCTCCTCCAGGATCGGGTCGGCCTCGCGACGGAACTTGGAATACAGCGTGATGAGGTCGCTGGGCTTCCTGAGCACGCCGATCGAGGTCTCCACCTGACCGCCCGGCTCCAGCGAGACGGACACGCCGGGGCGCGCGAGACCCACCAGATGGCCGTTCTCCCAGTATTCCTTCTCCGGGTCATAGTAGGGGGCCAGGCGCTTGAGCAGCGTCTCGATGCCGTTGGGCTCGTAGTAGCTGACGGCCGTGTCGCTGCCGTTGTGCACGGGCAGGTGCTCGATCTCCACGCCGAAGCCGCCGGTGCCACGCTGCGCGCGACCGTTCTCGAAGAACTTCAGCAGGCTCTCGACGTGCTTCGGATTCGGCTTGGCCAGCAAATGGGCATAACTAATTCTCGGAGTAACCATAATCGGTATGGTATGCGAGCCGGGGCATTGCCGCGCCCGAACGCCCGCCAATCGGCTATACGAAAAACCGATAGCGGGCATACGGCCTCGAGCCATCCCACCGTGTGGTCAGTCTTCCACCGTGTGGTTTCCCGGAATGGCTTCATTCCGCCAAAACGGCTTTATTCCAAACATCCTTTACACCACACGGTGCGCAAACATTCACACGGTGTGGGGATGACCACACCGTGTGAATGGCAACGCTATGCCCTAGTCGGCGGAGGTGGAGCCCTGCGGCTCGCCGGCCTCGGCGAACTTGGCGTTGTGCGCCTTCTTCGCCGCCGCGATCATGAGCTTGATGCGGTTGAGCTGGTTCGCTTCGGAGGCGCCCGGATCGTAATCGATGGAGACGATGTTGGCCTCCGGGTGCAGACGACGAATCTTGCCGAACATGCCGCGGCCGGTCACATGGTTGGGCAGACAGGCGAACGGCTGCGCGCAGATCACATTCGGGCAACCCTGTTCGATGAGCTCCAGGATCTCGGCCGTCAGCAGCCAGCCCTCGCCGGCCTGCACGCCGATGGACGTGACTTCGGCGGCCTTCTTGACCAGTTCCGGCATCGGGTCGTCCTGCTTGAACTTGCCGTGGGCGGTGGCGATGGCGGCCTTGATGGGCGCGTTGTACCGGTCGAGACCCCAGCGCATGAGCGCGTAGAGCGTCTGGTTGCCGCCCATGCCGAGGTTGTGCTCGTTCCAATCCGTGATGTACGGACGGGTGGTCATGAACTCCATGATGCCGGGCACCACAGCCTCGCAATCCTGCGATTCGATGACGTCGACCACATGGTTGTTCGCGTCCGGCTGGTACTTGACGAGGATCTCGCCCACCACGCCGACACGCACCTTGCGCGGGATGTCCTTCAGAGGCAGCGCGTCGAAGGACTTCACGATCTCCTTGGCGAGCGTATCGTACGGCAGCCAGCCCTTCCTGAGCCACGGGGTCTTGGCCGCGGTCTTGGAATAGCCGTGGTGCTCGATGGTTTCGCGCACGATGGTGTCCCACTGCTCATACAGGTGGTTGGCCGAGCCCTTCTCCACTTCGTAGGGGCGTACGCGGTAGAGGCACTTCATGAGCAGGTCGCCCAGGATCAGCGCCTTGACGGCACGGTGCAGCATGGGCACGGTGGCCTTGAAGCCCGGATTGTCCTCCAGGCCCTGCGTGGAGATGGCGATGACCGGGATCTGCGGGTAGCCGGCGTCGATCAGGGCCTTGCGGATGAGACCGAAGTAGTTGGTCGCACGGCACATGCCGCCGGTCTGGGTGATGGCCAGGGCCACGTGATCCGGATCGTACTTGCCTTCCAGAATCGCGTCGATGAGCTGTCCGATGACCATGATGGCCGGATAGCAGGCGTCGTTGTTCACGTACTTGAGGCCGGTCTCCACGTCGCCACGGCTGGCGTGCTTGAGCACGTCGAACTTGTAGCCACCGGAACGAATCACCGCCTCCACGAGGGACAGGTGGATCGGGCTCATCTGCGGGGCCACGATCGTGTAGTCCTTCTTCATGTTCTTGACGAACTTCTCGCGGTGGGCATAGCGGCTCATCGTGGCGTTGTTGTGCGCGGACTGCTTCTTGCCGGAGGCCTTGGCGGACGACTGGTCGATGGTGCCGTTCGAGCCGGCGAGCACGTTCCCGGCGTTCCGGGTGTTCGCGGCGGCCTGGATGTCCCGCTGGGCGGCCTTCTTGGAGGCTTCGCGCATGGCCTTGGTGAGCTTCGGATTGGCGGCCATCGTGGTGTCGAGCAGCACCTGGCGGCCGGGGGTCGGCGCCTTGGTGCCGGTCTTGCGGAAGCCCATCGGCTTGGGGCCTGCGGGCTGTTCATCGGCCGACTGTTCGGCCTTGACCTTGGCTTCGGCGGCCTCCACGGCGGCCTGTGCCTCGGCGAGCGCGGCCTTGGCGGCGGCCAAATCGGCTTCGGCCTTGGCCTGCGCGGCTTCACGGGCCTTACGAGCCTCGGCGGTAGCCTCGTCATCGGCTGCGGCGGTATCCCCGGCCGCAACCACCTGGCCGGCAGCAGCGGCCTCGCGGGCCTTGTTGGCCTCGCGCTCCTCGACTGCGGCCTTGAGCGAGCGCAGACGGATCTTGGCGGCGCCGAGGTTCGAGACCTCGTCGATCTTGAGCAACGTGTATACGTCCGCCTTGTCCGCGAGGATCTCGGCCACCTGGTCGGTGGTGATGGCGTCGAGGCCGCAGCCGAACGAGTTGAGCTGCACGAGTTCAAGCCCAGGATAGGAGGCCACGAAGTGCGCGGCGGCGTACAGGCGGGAGTGGTAGGCCCACTGGTTGGTCACGCGCAGCGGCATCCTGGTCACGGTACGGTCGCCCACGTGGCGGAATCCGGCGGCGTTCTTGGCGCGCGGGCTCTGCTCGCCTTCGGCGAGGAATTCGGTGAGGTTGAGCTTCTCCCCCGGCTGCAGTTCGCAGATGGAGTCCTCGGAAAGCACCACCATGCCGAGCGAGCAGATGGTCTCGGGGATGCCGTGGTTGATTTCGGGGTCGATGTGGTAGGGGCGGCCGGCGAGCACGATGCCGCGGCAGCCGTGCTCCTTCATATAGGCGAGCGCAGCCAGGCCCTCCTGCTGCACGTCGTGCTTGAAGACCTTGTCCTCGGCATAGGCGGCCTTGACGGCGGTCTCGGCCTCTTCGCGGGTCACGTTGGCCCAGGCGAACTCCTCGACGATGCGGTCCACCATGAGGTCGTGGTTGGCGAGGTTGAAGTAGGGGTGCATGTAGCGCACGCCGTCCTCGCGCAGTTCGGGCATGTTCGCGCCGACCACGAGCGGGTAGTTGGCCACGACCGGGCAGTTGTAGTGGTTGTCGGTGTTGGGCACCAGGTTGTCCTCGTACGAGACGCACGGGTAGAAGATGGTCTTGATGCCCTTGTTGAGCAGCCACTTGATATGGCCGTGCACCAGCTTGGCCGGGTAGCAGATGTTCTCGGAGGCGATGGATTCGATGCCGGTCTCGAACAGCTCGTGGGAGCTACGGCCGGAGATCATCACCTTGAAGCCAAGCGAAGTCAGCAGCGTGAACCAGAACGGGTAGTTCTCGTACATGTTGAGCGCGCGCGGGATGCCGATCTCGCCGCGGGTGGCCTTCTTGTCCGTCAGACGGCGGTAGGCGAAGCAACGCTTGTACTTGTAGTCGTACAGGTTCGGACGGTCGGAACGCTTCTTCTTGGCGTCGCCGCCGCGCTCGCAGCGGTTGCCGGTCACGAAGCGCGAGCCGTCGGAGAACGTGGTGATGGTGAGCTTGCAGTGGTTCTGACACAGCTTGCACACGTCGCGCTCGGTGGTCATGGACATGTTGTCGAGCGCCTCGCCGGTCAGGATGGAGCTGGCGGTGTGGGTTACGCCGTCGATGACGACGGTATGCGTTTCGGGCTCGGCGGCGGTCTTCTTGAAGCCGTCGGCCGGGGCCTTGGCAGCGTCGCCGGACGCGGCGGCATCGGCAGGAGCGGCGGCATCGGACTGTCCCGATTCGGCCACAGCCGGGGCCGCAGCCGAATCGGCCGTCTCCTCGGACCCATCGGCCTTGACGGCCACGTCCAGATGGTCGGCCTCGTCCTGGTAGTGCATGCGTGCGGTCAGTGCCGCACCGAACGCGCCCATGAGGCCGGCGATGTTCGGACGGGTCACCTTGCGGTCGGTGAGCAGCTCGAAGGCGCGCAGCACGGCGTCGTTGAGGAACGTACCGCCCTGGACCACCACGGTGTCGCCGAGTTCGCCGGAATCGCGCAGCTTGATGACCTTGTACAGGGCGTTGCGCACCACGGAATAGCACAGGCCGGCGGCGATGTCCTCGATGGAGGCGCCTTCCTTCTGGGCCTGCTTGACGGACGAGTTCATGAACACGGTGCAACGCGAGCCCAGGTCCACCGGATGCGTGGAGGCGAGCGCCTTCTGCGTGAACTCCTGGATCGTCAGGCCCATGGACATGGCGAAGGTCTGCAGGAACGAGCCACAGCCGGACGAGCAGGCCTCGTTGACGGCGATGGAGTCGATGACGCCGTCCGTGATGGCCAGGTACTTCATGTCCTGGCCGCCGATGTCGATGACGGCGGTGACGCCGGGACTGACCATTTCGGCGCCGCGGTAGTGGGCCATGGTCTCGACAACGCCCTCATCCAGATGCAGGCCGGTGGTGATGAGTCCCTCGCCGTAGCCGGTGGCGCAGGAGCGTGCGATCCACGCGCCTGACGGCAGTTCGGACTGGATCTTCTTGACAATGTTGATGGCCGCGGTCAGCGGGCTGCCCTCGTTGTTGGCGTAGGAGGACCAGACGATCTCGCGGTCGTCGTTGACGAGCGTGGCCTTGATGGTGGTCGAGCCGGCGTCGATGCCCAGGAAGTGGGGGCCGTGCGCGCCTTCGAGCGTACCGATGTGGATGTGCTCGCGGTGGTGGCGCTTGTTGAACGCCTCGCGGTCCGCCTCGGTGGGGAACAGCGGAGGCATGGTGGGCGTGTTGGAGGGCAGGTTCTTCAGCTCCTCCAACGTGTGCAGAATGTCGGCGCAGGTGCGGGCCTCGAAGTGGTGGCCCTCATCGTCCGAGTCGATGTCCGCCTGGAGCGCGGCACCGTACGCCACGTACAGGTGGGCGTTGGTGGGCACGATGAACTCGTCCACCTTGCCTTCGAGCGCACGCTGGAAGGCGGCGCGCAGTTCGGACATGAAGAACAGCGGGCCGCCGAGGAAGATCACGGTGCCGTGGATCGGGCGGCCGGAGGCCAGGCCGGCGATGGTCTGCGTGGCCACTGCGGTGAAGATGGATGCGGCGAGATCCGGCTTGGCGGCGCCGTCGTTGATGAGCGGCTGCAGATCGGTCTTGGCGAACACGCCGCAACGGGAGGCGATCGGGTACAGGTTTTCGTAGCTCTTGGCCATCTCGTTGAGGCCGGCCGCATCCGTGTCCAGCAGCGTGGCCATCTGGTCGATGAACGCGCCGGTGCCGCCCGCGCACGAACCGTTCATGCGCTGTTCGGGCGTGGGCTTCAGATACGTGATCTTGGCGTCCTCGCCGCCGAGCTCGATGATGACGTCCGCGGCCGGGTATTCCTTGTCGATGGCCTCGGTTTCGGCGATGACCTCCTGGATGAACGGCACATGCATGTTGTCCGCGAGGGCCAGGCCGCCGGAACCGGTGATGGCGAGACGAATCGGTTCGTCGCCGCGACCGAGTTCCTCGAGCTGCTTGTGGATGTCGACGAGCAGGCCGGCCACGGTAGCGCGAACGTTGGCATGGTGACGGCGGTAATCGGAGAAGAGGGTGCTGCTCAGGGAGTCGGACTGGTCCAGCACCACGGCCTTGACGGTGGTGGAGCCGATGTCGAGTCCCACGCGCAGGGGCTTGGCGTTGCCCGATACGGCCGCCGTGGTCGCGCTCGTGTTCGTGTTCGGCGTGGCGTTCACGCGCGCGTTCGCGGTGCTGGCGGCGTCCGTGGTCACGTTCGATGCGGTGTCAACCATGTATTCCTCGTTAGCTTCGGCCTCCGGGATAATCGCCTTTCTCACGGCACCGCAAGGCATCCCGAACCGTTTCGGACGGCTGGCAGGCACCCTGCGGACGGCTTCGCCCGGCTACTTCTCGCCCTAAGAATAGTCCGACCACCTGCCCAACATGACGCCCCGCAGGGTGATTTCGCTCACGGGAAGCATGTTTCCCGACACTTTTCAAGACTTTGACGGGCCTCTGCGCAGAATGTCCATAACCGCGCCGTGACGCCGTTCGCCGTCAGATCATGCGGCATCATCCCTTACGCGACGATGGCTTCGTCCACATCCACCGCGGAACCCACCGAACCGAATCTCTGCCCCGACTTGTCGGTCCATTGCGGCACTTCGCCGGTGACTGTGACGGTAAGCACGTAATCATCCTCGGGCAGTTCCGGCGAGACGTACCGGTAGCCGCAATCCGGCGATTTGGCGTACCAGCTCACGAAAATGGGGTCCGCCGCCATCACGGATTCCCCGTCCGCCCCGGCTCTGCGAATACCGACCCTCGCGTACGACCCCCACGGGTCAGCCCGTCCGGTCAACGCCACCCGCGAGCCATGGAATGGAACGGAGACCGATTCGCCGTCCTTGTCCGAGCAGAAACCGACTTTGATGCGTCGCCCTTCGAACGGCTCCGCCTCGCCCGAGGCCGGCGACCATGCCGGCCGGTAGCCCGCCAACCGCAGCCGCCCATGGTTCACGGACAACCGCTGCCAGACATAGGTGGCGGCGGAGGCCTGATGCGGGAACGACCAGCGGTCGCCCATGTACATCGCGATCTCGCCATGCTCGGTGTGCACCGGCAGCACGTACAGCGTCTGCGAATTGCAGGTCATCGTGCCTTCCGGCGCGAACAGGCCCTGATAGGTCCACGGGCCGCGCATCGAGGGCGCGGACAGGCAGTAGTTGTCGTTGCAATCCCATGAGGTCTTGTTGGAGAACAGCATCCAGTACCGTCCGCCGAGTTTGGCGACGGCCGGCGCCTCGCCACCAAGCGCAATGCCTTCCCCCACTTGTTCGACAACGGACAGATAATCATCGGCCAGGCGATAAATGTCACCTTCATGGACCAGCAGGTAGCCGGTGCCATCATTGTCCTGGAAGACGCCCAGATCCCAGCGACGAATCGGCTCGCCGTGGAAGGTCAGCGGGCCGCGGAATTCGTAGTCGCCGTCGATCGCGTCGCAAACCGCGTAGCAGATGTGCGGATCGCAGTATTCCAAATCGTCGGCGTGCATATACATCACGTACCGACCGGTCGCGGGGCAACGCATGACTTTGACCCGCTCGCCGATGCGCCCCGGGCCCATCAGACCGTCCTTCTGCTGCGGCATCACGATTCGCCGGAACATCCAGTGCACCAGATCCGGCGACGAATAGCAGGAGAAGCCGGCGAACCGGTTCTCCTCGTCGGTCTTGTATTCGCCGAAAAAGTAGTACAGGCCGTTTTCCTCGATGATGCATCCGCCATGCGCGTTGACCGTCCGGCCGCGATCATCGAACCACGGGACTCCGCTGATGATGAGTGATTGCCGCGGCATAGCTTCATCTCCTTGAACGCAAAGCCGCCTTTCCGGTAGCACCGTCGACACTGCCGGACGGTGCACACCGGAAAGGCACTGCTCTGAAATGGAACCGATCATGCGCGGGATGGTTCCGGAAAACCGCAAAGACCAATCCCGACTCCCCGAATCACCCCTTCACCGATCCAGCCACCAGGCCGGACACAATCCACTTCTGGCAGAAGATGAAGAAAACGAACACCGGAACCAGCGCGATCACCGTGATGGCCATGAACGCCGGCCAGTTGGTGGTGAACTGGCTCATGGAGTTGAACACCTGCAGGATGATCGTGCGATTGTCCGTGGAGGACAGGAACACATTCGGCTGCAGGAAGTCGTTCCACGTGGACAGCGTCTGGAACACGACCACGGTCGCCAGAATCGGTGTGATCATCGGAAGGACGATCTTGTAGTAAATCTTGAACGGGCCGGCACCGTCGATGCGCGCCGCTTCCAGCACCTCCATCGGCAGCTTGCGCATGTATCCGACGATCAGGAAGTAGCAGAAAATCGAGTTGACCAAGTACAGCGCGATCAGACCCCACAGCGTGTTGACGAGATGGACGTTGGCCTCCATGCGGTACAGCGGGATCAGCGTGGCCTGCAACGGGATGCAGAAGGCTATCATCAGCACGGCGCCGACTCCGGCAGTGAACCAGCTTTTACGCAGGATCATGCCGTATGCGGCCAGGGAACCGATGAACAGCTGAAGGAACACCGCCACGACCGTGACGATCAGCGAGTTCAGGAAGCTTCGGGCGATCGGTAGGTTAGCGAAAGTGTCGATGTAGTTCTGGATGGACCATGTCTCAGGCAATCCGAACGGAGACTTCGCCATGTCGATGGAGGTCTTGAATGAGTTGACGATGATGTAGTACAGCGGGAGCGCCATGATGATTGCCACGGCGTTGATGAGGATCGTGCGCACCCACACGCCGATCTTCGCCCTAGTGCTTGGCTTGAGCTTGTTCATATTACGCGAACCTCCTAGAGATGGCGCTGGTGAGAGCCGTCTGCCCGAGAACCACGATCAGACATGCCAGCGTGAACAGCACCGCCAGCGCCGAACCGAGACCGTACTGCGACTGTGAAATACCATGGACGATGATCGCCTGGGTGATGGTGTTGGTGGAATATCCGGGGCCACCCTTGGTCATGCCGAAGGGCAGGTCGTACACCTTCAGGCCGTTGGTGATGAGCAGGAACGTGGAGACCACGATTCCGGGAATGAGCTGCGGCAGGGTGATGTGAATGAACTTCTGGAATCCGCTGGCACCGTCGACGGCGGCCTGCTCGTAAAGGTCTGCGGGAATCGCCTGCAGATACGCCAGATACAGCGTGGCATGCCAACCCACAGCAGCCCAGATGGCCACGAAGATCACACAGCCACGAGCCAAGGTCTCATTGGCCAGCCACGGTACGGAATCCAGTCCCATCGACACCAGCACGGAATTGAGCGCGCCCGTCTTGAGCGGGGAGAGGATGAAGCTCCACACCATACCCAGCACGATCAGCGAAGGAACTCCAAGGAAGAAGAACAGGGAGCGGGCGAACGAGCGGCCGTAGAACTTCGCGTTGAGCAGCACCGCCAGAGGAATGGCGATAATCGTGGTGATCAGCGTGGTGGCGAGCGCGAACAGGATGGTGAATCCCAGGCCCACCAGCAGGGAGGGATCAGTGAACACCTTGCGGTAGTTGTCGAAGCCGACGAAATTCACATTGGGGTTGAATCCGGTGTAGTCGGTAAAGGAGTAATACACTGTCTGGATCAAGGGGATCAGCGTCAGCACGACGAACACCGCGAGGACGGGGATCAGGAATCCGGTGGACGATGCCGATTCAACGAATCCGCGGGTCTTGTACCACGGCGTCTTGCGGACGCCATCGCGTCCACCGACCTTGGCGTCGCCGCTGCTGTCGGACTGCCGCATCATTGCGGGGTTGCATGTTTGTGCCGTCATGTCTTTATTGCCTTTCCATAAGGAGTGCGTCGGGGCGAAACTTTCGAAGCGCAGAGAAGAGGAGAATCGTCAGGAGATTCGCCCCGACCGGAGCGGCGGCTGGCACTGAAGTGCGGAAACCCAGCACCCAGAGAACCGGCCGCCGCTGATTTGCGCATTCGCTTTGATTGCGCATTCACACCAATCGCGTTACTTGGCGTTGGCCTTCCAGGTCTCGTCCATGTGCTTGGCCACCGAAGCGGCGTCCGTGCTGCCCTGGATGAGCAGCTGCCATTGGGAGGTCATTTCCGTGGCCATCACGTTGCCGTTCTGGGACCAGTTGGTCCAGTAGTACTTGCCGGTGGTCACGTACTCGTCGTAGATGTCCTGCAGCTGCGGAGCCACGTCGGCGGCGTATTCGGAGGAGACGGAAATCTGACCGATGTTCTTTTCCTCGAGTTTGAGTCCCTCTTCGGAATTCATGAAGGCAAGGAACTTCTCGGCAGCCTTGAGCTTATCGCCATCGATCTTCGAGGAGATGGCGAACGGGGAGTCCGGACCACCGCCCACGTACGGTTCGCCGCCTTCCACCGCGGGGAACGGGGCGGTGGCGTAGTCGACGCCGGAGGAGTTCAGGTCGGGGAAGTCCCACGGGCCGGAACGGAACATGGCCAGCTGGCCGGTCATGAATTGCTGCTTGATCTGGTCGTTGTTCACGCCCACGACCTCCTTGGGCATGGTGCCGGAGTCGATGAGCTTCTGCCATTCCTTGATGATCGGGGTCCACTGCTTTTCGAAGCTTCCGCCTTCGCCCATTTCCGGCCATTCGCTGGTATCGATGCCCTGCTTGGCGTAGTAGCCGCCAAGCATCGGCTGGAACGAGCCGGAAACGACGGTCGGATCGTCCATGTACGGCGTGATTCCCGCAGCCTGCAGTTTCTTGCCCAACTCGCAGAATTCATCGATCGTCTCAGGCACGGAATCGTATCCCACCTGCTTGAGCAGGTCTTTGTTATATACAATGACGCCGACCCATGCGGTGGGGCTCATGCCATAGACCTTGCCGTCACGTGTATAGAGGTCCTTATTGGTGTCCGGAATGGAATCCATGAACGGCTCATTAGTCAAATCCTTGGCCAATCCGGCGTCCAGCACTTCATTGCGCGTCTCGATGGACATGTGGAACACATCGGGCAGCTGGTTTCCTGCGGCACGTGTGGTCAGCGTCTGCGCGTAATCGGCGGCTTCGCCCTGCGCGGTGCTCAGATCGACCTTAATATCGGGGTTGGCTTTCTCGAAGGCCTCGATGATGGGCTTGACCTGATTCTCGTTGTTCCACGAGAAGTAGGTGATGGTGGTTTTGCCGGAATCAGCCGTTCCACTACCGCATGCGGCCAACGGAACGATCATCGCCGCTGCTGCTACGGCTGCGATGATGGTCTTGGAGAACTTCATGATTCTTCTTCCTTCCTGCGGCACCCGCTTTGGTGTCGCCAAGACTATTAATCAAGCTCGGCTCGAACCTCGGGGCCACTATGCCCCTCCATTGTGCACCGTTTTGATTTGTTAATACGTATGAGTAACTACGTGACTTCAGTATGCCACCAAGGGGCAACGGCGGCAAAGCGGCGTGTCGCAATGACATCATTCCCATGAAACCTCACAATAAAGCCATTTATTGACGGCAGACAGCACGGCAATTACCCTCCAGGTCACTCACAGGAAATCACGCCACGCCGGAATTTGTAAATCGGTACCTTCGTCGTAATAATACGTATTAGATACACGCGGCACCGAAGCTGCGTCAGATGTTTACTGCATATAGGAAAGACCGATTATGAACAACACGGCTCAATGCACAACAATCGATCTGCTGCCCGATGAACTCTGGTGGGGAGGCCGAGCGGCGGACGGACGACTCATGCCATTCGGCGCACAGCCGTTCTCCTGCGACCTGGCCACCTGGAAGCACGAGGACGGCCAGCTGCCCGAAGCCTCGAACCAGAGCGCGCCATTGCTGGTCTCCACCTGTGGCCGGTATATATGGTGCGACAAGCCGTTCGCGTTCTCCTTCGACGGCAAGCACCTGACCGTGCAGGCCGATCATCCCGTCACCGTGCACGGCGATGGCGACGGCACGTTGCGAGACGCCTTCCTCGCCGCAAGCCGGAACCACTTCCCCCCGTCCGGCGAGACTCCCGCCAAGGCCATGTTCGCCAAGCCGCAATACAACACGTGGATCGAAATGCCCTACCGCCCGACCCAGCAGGCAGTGCTTGCCTACGCCGACGCGATGCTGGCCGCCGACATGTCCCCGGGCGTGCTGATGATCGACGACAAGTGGAGCCCCGACTACGGAACCTGGACCTTCGACCCGGCCACGTTCCCGGATCCGCAGGAGATGCTCCGCCAGTTGCACGGCAAGGGATTCGACGTCATCGTCTGGCTGGTGCCGTTCGTCAGCCCCGATTCCGCGGTGTTCCGCGAGCTCGAGGCGCGTGGGCTCATGTTGCGCGACCGCCACGGCCGCACGGCCATCCGCCGCTGGTGGAACGGTCTGAGCGCCGTGCTCGACCTGAGCAACCCCGAGGCACGTCAATGGATTCGCGGCCGGCTCGACGCGCTGTGCGAGCTCGGCGTGGACGGATTCAAGTTCGACGGCGCCGACCTGTATGACTTCCACGACGACGATCTGCCGGCCACTCCGATGACATCCAACGACATGTGCGAACAGTGGGCCGCCATCGGCGTGCACTACCCGTTCAACGAGTTCCGCGCCTGCTGGAAGATGGGCGGCCAGCCGCTCGCGCAAAGGCTTCAGGACAAGCCCGCCGCTTGGGATGAGCACGGCATCGGCTCGCTGATCCCGGAGATGCTGGCACAGGGCATGATCGGCCAGCCGTTCGTCTGTCCCGATATGATCGGCGGCGGCGAAGTCAACAGCGCCAAGCATTCGGACGTGGACCAGGAGTTCTTCGTCCGCTACGCGCAGATCGCAGCGCTTTCCCCGATGATGCAGTTCTCCACCGCGCCCTCCCGCGTGCTGGACGCCGATCATCTCGAGGCCGTACGCAAGGTATTGGCCATTCGCGAGGAATACCTGCCGACGATTCTGCGGCTTGCCGATCACGCGGCGCAAACCGGCGAGCCGATCATCCGCCCGATGTCCTACCACTTCCCTGACATGGATACCGTTACCGACCAGTTCCTTCTGGGCAGTGACATCATCGTCGCCCCCTGCACGCAGCGCCATGCTGTCTCCCGGCGGGTGTCGATTCCCGAAGGGCGATGGCGTGCGGATGATGGGCAGATCATCGAGGGACCCGCCATCATCGACACGCCTTGCCCGCTCGACAGACTGCCGCGTTTCACGCGCGAAGGCTGATCGTATGACGCGCAAAGTCCACCCCTCAGTCGATTGGATAAAGCCAACCAAGAGACCAGCAACGTAAGGGGTTAGCCGCACGGGCTAATATCGAATAGCAACGTGGCGACGACGCGACCGCCGGCGCATCCCGCCGAAATACAACGCAAGAGGACCTCATGACCACCAGACAAGCCGGAACCCGACCGCCGACCAGCAAGGACGTCGCCGCCTTGGCGGGCGTATCCCAGAGCACGGTGTCGTTCGTCATCAACGGCAAGAACACCGTGTCCGAAGCGACGCGACGACGGGTCGAGGAGGCGATGCGCAAGCTCAACTACCAACCGAACGCCGGTGCGCGCACGTTAAAGACGAACCGCACCAACATCATCGCGCTGTTCGTGGAGATGAGCGAGACGATCGACGCCAACGAGACCACGCCGTACATCGATGCCATCGTGCGCAGCGCACGCGCACGCGATTATGACGTCATCATCACCACCACGCACGACGGTGTGGCCGCGCTCAAGCGCATGGCCGGCAAATCGATCTGTGACGGTTTCATTCTCATGGATGTCAGCCGCGAGGATCCCCGCATCCCCATCGCCGCCGAACTCAGCCAACCCGTCACGCTTGTGGGCCGTGCGACCAATGCGCGCGGGCTGGACTGCGTGGACGCCGACGCCCGCAAGGCCGCCCTGTTGGCCGTGGACGAGCTCGCCGACACCGGGCATCACCATGTGACGATGGTCGGTACGCAACTGGGCAGCGACCCGAATGAATACAACTTCGTCGACGAGTTCTATAACACCGCGCACCAGCGTGCGGACGAGCGCGGGTTGGGATTCTCCATCGTGCAACGACTCGGCGAAGGCTGGCCCGGCATCGAGAAGACCGTCGACCAACTGCTGCTGCATGCCGATGACCGCCTTGGCATCATCGTCCGGCAGCCTCAGCCTACCGAATGGCTGCTGCGCACGTTGCGCCGGCATGATGTGATTCCCGGACAGGATGTCTCCGTGGTGTCGTACTGCTCGGACTACGCCGCGACATCATTCGAATGGCAGGTCACCAACGTATCCACCACGCCTGAGCGGCTGTCCGAACGAGCCGCCGGCCTGCTCTTCGACCGTCTCGAAGGCAATCGCGACCGTGATGCACGATGCGAGCTGATCGCGCCGGCAGGCATCACGCGACGCGCTACCACCATCGATTGGAATGCCCGCGATTAGGTCGCTCCTTTTTTTGTTCCATCATCCGCAATGGAACCGCCGGGGACCGGTGGGAGTCAGGTTGGACGGTTCTGAACCATCCTCTTATATGGCTTTATATGATTCAGGACGCCTGCGAGCCTTCGCCGGCCTCGCGATCCTTGAGATAGATTTCGGGGATGTCTCGCTCCTGGTCGTGGAGCTTGGCCCAGATGACGGGCTTGCCCGCCTCCAACGACTTGGGCACATCGAGGATGCGCTGGTTGGCGGAGCCGCGGAACTGCAGCAGGGAGTTCTTCTGGTCCTTCAGGTACCGGCCGTCTACGAGGATGTCGATGAGCTTGAGGAGTTCAAGCTTGTCCGGAGTCTCGCCGGAACGCATGAGTTCCTCCCATGTGTATCCGGTCCAGCACCAGATGTCCTTGGCATGGCCAAATTCACGGCGGATACGCTGCGCGAGCGGCACCAGCACCGGGGTGTTGAGCAGAGGTTCGCCGCCGAGAAACGTGATGCCCTGCACCCACGGGGCCTTGAGATCCTCGATGATCTTGTCCTCGAGCTTCTGGGTGTATTCATGACCGGCCTGGAAGTCCCAGATGGAGGCGTTGAAGCAGTCCACACAGTGGAACGGGCAGCCGGAGACATACAGGGAGTTGCGCACGCCTTCGCCGTCGGTCACGATGAAGGTCTTGTAGTCGGCGATCATCCGCTTGGACATCCGTCGGCCGTCCCATTGGCCGGCCCTGGGATCGTTGGCAAGCCCATGGGAAGGTACGGAGGGACCTCGCCCTGTCTCACCCGCCGCAAAGTCATGGCGCTTGATTTCACGCGCCGCGATCTGCTGGAACTCCGACATGTCCACCTCCGTATTTGCCGACAACACGCAGGCTCCCCTCTCTGAGGGGAGCTGTCGCCTCTAGGCGACTGAGGGGAGTTCCCGCACGATTGCAGGACTCCCCTCAGTCAGCTTCGCTGACAGCTCCCCTCGGAGAGGGGAGCCGCCTCACGCCATACGATTACTTGGCCTCTTCGAACCACTCGCGGGTGGTGCCGTCGTCCAGGGTCACGCGACCGGTCTCACCACTCATGTGCTTGACGCGATGGGCAATCTCCTCGTGACGGCCGTGGACCATCGGACGCTGGACCGGGCTGCCGAGGTAGCCGCAGGTGCGCTTGGTCACGTTGCACTTGTCCGGGTCGGAGTTGCCGCACTCCGGGCACTTGAAGCCTTCCTCGGTGGGCTCGAAGTCGCCCTGGAAGCCGCACACGAAGCAGTGGTCGATCGGGGTGTTGGTGCCCAGGTAGCCGATGCCGATGTTGTAGGCGTAATCCCACACGGCCTCGAGCGCCTTCGGGTTGTCCTGCAGGCACGGGTACTCGCAGTAGTTGATGAAGCCACCGGAGGCGTAGTACGGGAAGTCCTTCTCGTAGTTGAGCTTCTCCATCGGGGTCGGCTGCAGCCACACCGGGTAGTGGAACGAGTTGGTGTAGAAGTCGTGGTCGGTCACGCCCTCGATGCGGCCGAACTTCTCGCGGTCCATGCGGTTGAAGCGGTCGGTCAGAGACTCAGCCGGCGTGGAATACACGGAGTAGTGGTAGCCCTCCGACTTGCTCCACTGCTTGCACAGCTCGTTCATGCGCTTGACGATGGACAGCGCGAACTCCTTGCCTTCCGGATCCCAGCCGTGGTCGCGGATCCAGTTCTTGCCGTAGAAGACCGCGGTGGTCTCGGCTAGGCCGATGTAGCCCAAGGAGACGGTGGCGCGCTCGTTCTTGAAGAGCTGGTCCACGTTGTCGTTGGCACCGAGGCGGCCGAAGGCACCGAAGCGGAACAGCGTCGGAGCGTTGACCGGGGTGGCCTCCTTGCAGCGCATGATGCGGAACTGCAGGGCCTGGTGGGCCACTTCCATGCGCTCGTTGAACAGCTTCCAGAAACGGGCCTTGTCGCCGTGGGACTCGATGGCGATGCGCGGCACATTCACGGTCACCACGCCGAGGTTCATGCGGCCGTCTTCCTCATCCTTGCCGGTCTCCGGGTTGATCCAGCCCTGCAGGAAGGAACGGCAGCCCATCGGGGCCTTGAAGGAGCCGGTGATCTTGACGATGTTCTCGTAGAACACCACATCCGGGTACATGCGCTTGGTGGCGGACTCGAGGGCGAGCTGCTTGAGGTCGTAGTTCGGGTCGCCCGGGTCGGCGTTCACGCCGTGCTTGACGGTGAACACGAGCTTCGGGAAGATGGCGGTGTGGTGCTCCTTGCCCAGGCCGCGGATGCGGTTGAGGAGGATGGCGCGCTGAATCTCGCGGGAGAACCAGTCGGTGCCGAGGCCGAAGCCCACGGTCACGAACGGGGTCTGGCCGTTGGAAACGCGGTTGGAGTTGATCTGGTACTCCATGGTCTGCATGGCGTCGTAGATGGCCTTGCGGGTGCGGATCTTGGCCAGGATCTCGCGCTCCTGCTCCAGCTCGTCGACGTCCGTGTGGAACGGGGTGTCCATGGGCAGCGGCTCGCGGGAACCGAAGTGGAGCTTGGCGGGCTCGTTCTTCTTGGCGTTCTCCACCTGGCGGCGGGCGAATTCCACCGGCATGCCGTCGGGGATGGTCTCGCGGGCCTCCTCGAGGAACTTCTCGTAATCCTTGCGGGCGTACTGCGCCAGGTGCTCGTCGGCGCGGTTGGCGGTCTGGCCGCCGTACTGGCTGGAGGCCACGTCCTTCATGATCTGGGTGATCTGGGTGGCGGCGATGGCGATGGACTTCGGGGAAGCCATCGGGGCGTTGCCGAGCGTGAAGCCGTTGGCCAGCATGTCCCAGAAGTTCGGCAGGGAGCAGTTGGACTGGGCGGTGAACGGCGAGTAGTCGGCGTCATGGAAGTGGATGTCGCCCTTCATGTGGGCGTTGGAGACGGCCGGGGGCAGCATGTTGAATGCGGCGGCCTTGCTCACGGCGCCGGCCAGCAGGTCGCGCTGGGTGGCGTAGACGTTGGAGTCCTTGTTGGCGTTCTCGTGGATGAGCGTCGGGTCGTGGTTGATGAAGCGGGCCACGGCCTCGTTCACGTCGGTGGCCTTGGCGCGCTCGATGTCCTTGTCCAGACGGTAGCTGGTGTAGGCACGGGCCACGTCATACAGGTGGGCGTCGATGAGCGCGTGCTCCACGAGGTTCTGGATGTCCTCGATCTTGGCCGGGCCGTTGTAGCGGCCCTTGATCTCGCCTTCCACCTGGTTGGCGAAGCCACGGATCATGGCCTCCTCTTCGGGGCCGATTTCCTTGTTGAGGTCGCCGAAGGCGGACTTGACCGCGGAGATGATGTTGATCGGGTCGAAATCGACCACGCGACCGTCGCGCTTCTCGACGAGAACGGTGGAGGTCTTGGCGACCTTCTTGATCTCGCTGCCGGCGACGTTCTCTTCCAGCACCTGTGCGCTCATCGGGAACCTCTTTCCTTGGTGTGCGGGCCTGTTTCCAGTCCCGTATTTTGGCCGCACTTGACGTGGGCCACACGAATTACATGGATGTCGTTTCTTGAACCTTTAGAAGGATACGGCAACCCCAACCCTATATCTAGTGCCCAGCTATGGCGTGTTGACCTATTTGTAGTGATTATCGGCCATATTCCGCCAAAATCGAATCTGTGTGATTCACGTAACGGTTTTCCCCGAGCGTGTCGCCGGTTGATGATGCCCATATTCGACCTCCCCTCATGCTATGTGGTTCCATCTGCATCCGATACGGCTCATCATCGCATGGGTTTTTCGTGTCGGTAAAATTTTTCCCTCCCCGAAAACCGCATTTATAGTGGAGGGCATGACTACTGCAATGGGCTATTCCTCGAGCGGCGTACCGACCGCCGCCTCCCTGGCTTCGGCCGGCTTCCCCCCCGGCCAGGGGGCCGGAGTCGGCGAGCCGGGCACCATCAACCTGCCCGCCGGCCCGCGTCCCATCGATCAGCTGCCGGCACGGGCGGGCGAGACCACCGCCCAGAACCCCTGGCCGGTCAGCGTGCTGAGCCAGAAGTTCTATGGCGCGGTGGAACGCTGGCCGGCGGCCTGGGTCACCGGCCAGATTACCCAGATCAACACCCGTCGCGCCGGCTCGGCGTACATCACCCTGCGTGACGATTTCGAGGACATCGCCATGGAGGTCAATGGTTTCGGCCGTTTCGCCGCCGCCGCCAGCCAGTTCGTGCAGGGCGACCGTGTGGTGATCCACGGCAAGGCGAATCTGTGGATGAAGCGCACCTCGCTCTCCCTGAGAGGAGACACGATCCTCAAGGTCGGCGAGGGCGGCAGTCTCAAGGCCATGATCGACGAGCTACGCAAGCGGCTCAAGGGCGAGGGACTGTTCGACGCCGACCACAAACTCCCCCTCCCCGAATTCCCCAAGACCATCGGTTTGGTGTGCGCACCGCAGGCCCGAGCCGAGGGCGATGTGATCACCAATGTGAACCTGCGCTGGCCCACGGTGAACTTCAAGGTGGTGCATGTGCATGTGCAAGGCGAGCAATGCCCCGCCGAGGTGGTCGAGGCCATCGCCAAATTGGATGCCGACCCCAGCGTGGATGTGATCATCGTGGCCCGTGGCGGCGGTTCCTTCGAAGACCTCATCGGCTTCTCGGACGAACGGGTGGTGCGCGCCGCATACGCCTGCTCCAAACCGTTGGTCTCCGCCATCGGACATGAGGACGACTGGACGCTGCTGGATCTGGTGGCGGATCTGCGCGCCTCCACCCCCACGGATGCCGCCAAGCGCGTGGTGCCGGACGTAAACGAACAGTCGCAGCTCATCGAAGGCGCCATCGACCGTATGCGTCTGCGCGTCCGTTCCCGCGTGGAGAACGAAATCCGGCTCATCGAGGGATATGTCAACCGTCCGAGCCTGACCCAACCGCATACCATGCTGGAGCCGCATCAGCGTCTGATCGATGATTCATTGCAGCGACTGGACATCGGATTGCGCCGCATCGTGGATGACGCACAGCTCACCATCGAGAAGGCGCACGCCTCATTGACGGCCTTGAGCCCCCAGTCCACCCTCAATCGCGGCTATGCCGTGGTGCAGTCGGCGGATGGACACGTCGTGGACAGTTCCACGCAGGTCTCTCCCGGAGATGGCATCACTGTGACGTTGAAGCAGGGCGTCATCACCGCCACCGCCACATCCACCACCGAATAACCGCATCGTTATTCATATATTCATACCGATACACGCATAACTACCGTATATATAGTAAGGAGCGTCATCATGACCGATACTTCCAATACCTCAGAGAGCACCGCCCCCGCTTCCGCATTGACGGACAAGGAACGCGAACTCATCGCCCAGATGCCGTATGAGGAGGCGCGAGACAAGCTCATTCAGGCCGTGCAGGCATTGGAGACCGGCGGCCTGAACCTTGACCAGTCGATGCGTCAATGGGAGATCGGCGAGGCCCTGGCCAAGCGCGCGCAAGGCCTGCTCAACGATGTCCGCGCCAAACTCGACCAGGCCCAGGCCGACCAGGCCGCCAATCAGGCCACTGCTGGTACTCAGTCGAATCTCGACTGAGTACCCTTCGGCCTACGGCCTCACTTCGCCTACGGACGGCCCACCGGACCGTCCGCTTCACGGCTCGACTCCGTCCCCCGCAATCGCGGACCGGCCATCAGCCGGCCTCAATTCCAACCTTCACTCGGCTATCGCCTCGCTCAGGCTGAGCCTACGGACAGTCCACCGGACTGCCCGCTTCACGGCTCAGCCCAGTCGAATCTCGACTGAGTATCCAGACAAACACCTTGGCTCCCCTTGTCAGGGGAGCTGGCGCCGTAGGCGACTGAGGGGTAGCCCTCACCGGTAGGTGCATCTACTTCTTCAGCGGCACGTAGATCACGTTGTCGATCAGGTCCTGATAGTGCTTGACGATCTGCGCACGGCGGGTCTTCAGGCTCGGGGTCAGCATGCCGTTGGCCTCGGTGAACTCGTCCGGCAGGATCTCGAACTTGCGGATGGATTCGGCGCGAGAGACGCCCTCGTTGGCGGCGTTCACCGCGCGCTCCACTTCGGCGTGCACGATTGCGTTGCCGGCCAACGAAGCCAGGTCAGGCTCCGGCTTGGCACCCTGCGCCTCCAGCCAAGCGTTGGCGTCGGCAAGATCCAGCGTGACCAAGGCGGCCACGAACGGCTTCTTGTCGCCGATCACGAGGCACTGATTGACCACGGGCGAGGTCATTACGGACGCCTCCAGGAGGCCCGGCGAGACGTTTTTGCCGCCTGCGGTGATGATGAGATCCTTCTTGCGGCCGGTGATGGAGATGAACCCGTCCTCGTTGATGTCACCCAGATCGCCGGTGTGCAGCCAGCCATCGGTGATCTGCTGGGCGGTGACCTCGGGGTTGTTATGGTAGCCCTTGCACACTAGCGGACCCTTGACCACGAGCTCGCCGTCCTCGGCGATGCCGGCGGTGATGCCGCACATGGGCATGCCGATGGTGCCGATGCGGTTGTCCTCCGGCAGGCTCACGCACACCGGGCCGCAGGTTTCGGTCATGCCGTAGCCCTCCAGCACGGGCATACCGATGCCGTTGAAGAAGTGCGAAAGCTCGGAGTCCATGGGAGCGCCGCCGGTGATGGCGAAGTCGGCGTTCGGGCCGAAGATCGTGCGGATCTTCTTGTACACCACCCGCTCGTAGAAGGCGTGGGCGATGCGGCCGGCCAGCGGCAGTTTCCCGCCCTTCTGCTCGGCGCGGGACCAGTCACGGGCGTTCTGCGCGGCACGCGCGAACATCTTGCCTGCGAATCCGGTACCGGCGCGCTGGGAAGCGGCATTGTAGACCTTCTCGTACACGCGCGGCACGGCGAGCAGCAGTGTGGGACCGAAGGTCTCGAAGTCCTTGACCATGGTCTTCATGTTGGAGCTCAGGGCCAGCGTGATGGTGCCGCCGAAACTGAAGAACTCCATGAACCGGGCGAACACGTGGCTCAACGGCAGGAACAGCAGCAGGCGGCGGTCCGGCCATGCGCCGGCGCGCGGCATGTACTGCAACGCGGAGAGCACCAGGAACGCGAAGTTGCGGTGGGTGAGCTCCACGCCCTTCGGGGTGCCGGTGGAGCCGGACGTGTAGACGATCGTGGCGAGGTCGTCGCCGTGGGCGGCCTCCTTGTATTCCCAGAATTCGGCGTCGGTCACGGATTCGCCATATTCCTTGATGGCCTCCAGACCTCCCGCCTCGATCACGAACACGTTGCGCAGGGTAGGCACCTGTGAGCGCACGGACTCGATCTTGTCGCGCTGACCGTCGTCCTCGGCGATGGCGATGGTGACTTTGGAATCGTTGAAAATCCAGCTGACCTGACTGGCGGAGTTGGTCTCGTACACCGGCACGGTGAGCGCGCCGATGGACATGATCGCCAGATCCAGCGCGGTCCACTCCCAGCGGGTGTGGGACACGATGGACACCGCATCGCCCTTCTTGACGCCAAGGCCGATCAGACCCTTGGCCAGAGCGATGACCATGTCGCGGAAGACCTGCGCGCTGTAGGGATGCCAGGCGCCGTCATCGCCCTTGTATTCGATCATGGAGCCATCGGGGTCACGCTGGGCGCGGCGGTCGAGCAGATCGAACAGATTGATGTCGCTGTCGATCGGCTCTTTGACCGGGTTGGTGAACTGCTTGACGATCGTGGTCTCATTCCGGGCCACATCAGCGATATTTTCAGTCATAGCCCCTATGTAACTCCATCGTTGCTACAAACTCGTTGCCGAGGTCCGTCCATCCGTCAACATGGCCAACATGTCTACGGCCCAACGAATGAAATCCCAAGCTCTGGCCAAACCGGACAAACCGGACAAGCCCGTGAGCCTGGTGCCGCAAGACGAGTCGAGGCGGCCCGGTCCTCTCTGTCCGAATCGCCTCGTCCCGTCGGGGTCGCCCATCAGAACTGGATGTAATCGACTTCTGTATGCTCGCCGGTTTCCAGGTATTTGGCCACGTCTTCGGGACCGGAGAAGACCAGTTCGACCGCCTGTGCCACCATGAGGTTCACGCGGTCCATCGGCGTGATGCCTTCGTAATACACATACACCGGCATGCCCAAGGCATGGGCGTATCCGATTTCGAACATGGTGCCCGGATCCTCATCCATGAGGTTCGCGATCACCGCCTTGGAGGAGTTGATGCCGCGAATATCGTCCGCGAAGCAACCTTCCGGACCGACCTCCTCGATCTGGCTGACGAACCGCGGCTTGAACAGCTTACGGCCATGATCTTCCAGCACCTTCTCCAGACGCTCCATGCTGCGCGTCTGCTCGGGATCGAAGAACGGACCGGCCACGTAATAGTCATATTCCTTGTCGCTCATGGCTTCCAGTCATACCGCAGCCTTGCGGAACATCATGTATATAGCTCAAGGTGTGGACAAGATATCAGCATGCGAACATTTTGCTGCACATACCGCATTCATGCCGCATAATGGCGCGAATTTCGCACCTCTTCAGTCACGTCTCAATCATGATAGCCAGTGACGAGAAGAGGAAATCAACATGGCGGATACGTCACATCCTTGGACCTTCCGCCAGCACAAGTGCCCGAGATCGGATTCGAACCGACGACACCCGCTTTAGGAGAGCGGTGCTCTATCCACTGAGCTACCCGGGCAACGACGTTCCATTGTACACGGTCAGCACCCCAAACGAACACCCATCAAGGCATATCGGTGACCAAGCATGTCACGGCAGGCCCGATGAACCGGCACACATACGAACAAATCGTGCCGGTTTGGTGCGGAACATGGGCCTTGCGGCGAAAAAACGGACGCCCGCCAAGACGAACCCGCTACAGTGGCAAATCGCAGAAAATCGGATGGTAGGGAGGGGATCGGCATGGCGAGGTCACGAAGCACGGCATATGGCAACGGCACCGGCGCAAGTCGCGGCGGGACGGCTTCCGGCCGTACCCAGACACGATCGCAGGCCACCGGCGACGCCGGAGCCAAGGCCGGCAGAATCGACGGAACCTACGGATCCGGCAGAGACGGATCGTCCTACAGGACCAGCGCACGCCCGACCAAGGCAACCGGCAAGGCTCGCCCCGCAACCGGAAAATCCGGTAAGTCCAACAAATCCGGCAAATCCAAGTCCAGGAAGAACGCAGCCCCCGACCACCGTTATCGGAACCGGCTGCTCGGTCTGTTGTCCGCGCTGTTCGCGCTTGCAGCCCTCATCGGCACCGCCGCACGTGCGTTGCCCGGTGATTTGCAGGAACTGCCGTATGTGCCGATCGTGGTCTCGGCCACGCCCTGGTTCGCGCTGTTGGCCCTGATCGCCCTGCTGTTGGCGATCGTCTCGCACCGCATCCTCGCCGCGCTGCTCGCTGTGGCCGCCATCGGACTCAATGGCTACTGGCAGTATCCGTTCTTCTACTCCCCCAATCCGTTACCACAGGCCGCGCTGAACGCCGTGGCCGCCTCCGAAGCCAATACCGAGGATGCCTTCGCGCGCGTGATGACATTCAACGTATACAAGGGCCAGGCGGACCCGCAGGCCATCGTGGATCTGGTGAGCGACCAGCGTGTGGAGGTGCTGGCCTTGCAGGAGACCACCGACGACTTCGTCAAGCGGCTCAAACAGGCCGGCATCGAGCATTACCTGCCGTATTCGCAGGTCTCCTCGTCCGATGGCGTGTACGGCAACGGCCTGTGGTCCGCCACTCCCCTGGCCGACCCAGTGGATGACGAGGTGCATTCCAGCGCCTCGTTCATGCCGGGCGGCACCGTGGATCTGGGCGGGTATCGGATTCGATTCGTTTCGGTGCACACCACGGCACCGGTGCCCGGCTATTGGCGTCAGTGGAAGCGCTCCCTGGATGAGCTGGGTCTGATGCGCGAACACACGGACACCCGGTACATCTTCATGGGCGATTTCAACGCCACCTACGACCACACGCCGTTCCGTGATTTCCTGGGCACCCGGTTCCAGGACGCCGCCTATGCCTCAGGCCATGGGTTCACGTTCTCCTGGCCCACGAACCGCCCATGGGTGCCGATGTTCGCCGGCATCGACCATGTGGTGCTCGATCAGGGCATGCGGGCCGGTCAAGGCAAGGTGGTGCAGGTGGAGGGTTCCGACCATGCCGCCCTGCTCATGACCGTGGACGTGATGCAGTAGCATCATCCTGTTCCTAGACTCTTCCCACCAAGGGAAAAGTCCCGAAGACGGCGTCGGGGATGAGACCCGCGAACCCGTCCGCGCACCAACCGACGGCTCAGAACCCCAGCCGCGTACGACCGAACTGGTCGAGCCAACGCAGGATGGCGCCCTCACGCAGCGCCCACGGGCAGATCTCGACCTCCTGGATGTTGAGCGCCTTCATGATCTCGTCGGCCACCACGCCACCGCCCACGATCTGCATTGTGCGCTCCGGGGTGATGCCGGGCAGGGCCACGCGCTGCTCGGGTTCGATCGCGGCCAGTCGCGGGATCCAGTCCTCAAGCTGCTCTCGGGTCATGATCCACGTGTCCTCGCGGCCGGGCTGACGCACCACGGCACCGCACAGTCGGGCCAGCGAGCGGAAGGTCTTGGATGTGCCCACCGCGTGGTTCGGATGCTTGGACTGCGGGAACACCTTGACCATCGGTTCCAGGATCTTGCGCACGTTCTTGCGCACTTCCTCAAGCTCCTCGGGCGTGGCGGTGCCGGAGGGCAGGAACTCAGTGGTCACGCGGCCCGCACCGGCCGGCACAGACAGCGCAACGGTCGGCTCCTCATCGGAGCCCATCGCCACTTCCAACGAGCCGCCGCCGATGTCCAGCACGAGCAGTCGGCCGGCGTCCCAGCCGTACCAACGACGGGCGGCCAGGAAGGTGAGTCGGGCCTCGTCGTTGCCGGACAGCACGGTCACGCCCTGGCCGATGCGTTCCTCGATCTTGTGAATCACCTTGTTGCCGTTGGGCGCCTCGCGCAGGGCGGAGGTTGCCATGGCGAGCAGCTGGGTGATCTCGTACTCCTCGGCGAGCTTCATGCACTGGTCCACGGCTTCGAGGATCGCCTCGACGCCGGCTTTCTTGATGGAGCCGTCCTCCTTCAGGTATTTCATGAGGCGCACGGTGGACTTGGTGCTGGCCTCGGGATCGGGGCGCGCGCCGGGGGCCGCGTCAACGATGAGCATGTGGATGGTGTTGGAACCGATATCGAGCACGCCGAGTCGGGTGGTGTGCGAACGCAGATTGACCATAGTTCTTGACCTTATCACCTAATGACAGGCCGCTCACGCCAGCGCTGCCACGAACCGACCGAGTCGTTCCAATCCCTCGCTCAGTGCCTCGCGAGAGGCGGCGTAGCTCAGGCGCACGTGGGTGTCCGCGGTGGCGGCGCCGAAGTCACGGCCCGGGGTCAGGGCCACGTGCGCCTCGTCCAGCGCACGTTCGCAGAAGGTCCAGGCATCCAGACCGGTGCGGGAGATGTTGAAGTAGGCGTAGAACGCGCCGTTCGGCTCCACCTCCACCGGCAGTCCGATGCGCTTGAGTCCGTCGATGACGATGCGGCGGCGGGCCAGCAGTTCCTGGCGACGCGCCTCGCATTCGGCCAGGCTTTCCGGCGTGAAGCAGGCGAGTGCCGCATGCTGGGTGGGCGTGTGGGCGCACAGGTAGTAGTTGGTGGCCAGGTCGTCCACGGCCTCCAGCACGGTGGGGTCGTCCGGCAGTACGGCCCAGCCGAGGCGCCAGCCGGTCATGCCGAAGAACTTGGAGAAGCTGTTGCATACGATGGCACCCGGGTCGCAGGCCAGCACGGACTTGACTTCGGTGCCGTCCGGTTCGCGGTCCGCCAGGTCGAGGTAGGTTTCGTCCACGATGCGCCACGCCTGGCGTTCGGCGGCGAGCGCGCACACCTCGGAAAGCACGTTGAAGTCGATGGTGGTGCCGGTGGGGTTTGAGGGGGACGTGACCATCACGGCCTTGGTCTTGTCCGTCCAGTATTTCCGGCACAGGTCGGCGTTGAGGTGGAAGCGGGTGGCCGCGGAGGTGGGGACGTCGATGACGTTGCCCTCGAAGGAGCGGATCAGCTCGCGGTTGCACGGGTAGGAGGGGTCGGCCACGATCACGTCGTCGCCGGTGTCCACGGTGAGCGCGGTGGCGAGCAGCAGGGCCGCGGAACCTCCGGCGGTCACGCAGATGCGCTTGGGATCGATGTCAAGGTCGTGCCGGTCGCGGTAGAAGTCGGAGATGGCCTGGCGCAGTTCGGGCAGGCCCATGGCGGCGGTGTACGGCACGGCACGGCCGTCGTACTGTTCGCGCATGGCGTCGCGTACGGCCGGCGGGGCGCCGAAGTCCGGCTCGCCGAGGCTCAGTTTGATGACGCTGATGCCCTGGGCGATCATGGTGTCCGCCTTTTCGCCGAAGACCATGGCTCGGAAGGGATTGATCTCTCGCGCGCGGCGGGACATGACGGGGAGTTGCAGCTCTGCTTCGTTTTCCATATCTCGGTTCTATCCGCGTGCTGGGACAAGGGTTTCGCAACGCTCCCATGCATCCGACATCCAGCCGGTATCCGGCATAGGTGTACCGACGGGCACGGCACACCACCTTCCCGCGCAATCCGCTCTCGCAGGATCGGTTCCCTCTATAATCGCCAATAGGTTCAACGACCGAACTAATCCATGTTCAAGGAGGAATCATGAGCAGGCTCAACAACAATCGCGCGGCGGTCGAGGCCGGCGAGGCCAAGGTCAACGTGGCGATCCTGGGCGCCGGCGGCATCGCGCATACGATGGCCGATACACTGACCAAGATGGCGGCCGACTCGCGCTACGCCAGCTGGATCCACCCGTACGCGGTGGCGGCCCGCGACCTGGACCGCGCGCAGGCGTTCGCCGACCAGTGGGGTCTTGACAAGGCATATGGCTCGTATGAGGATCTGGCGGCGGACCCGGACGTGGATCTGGTGTACATCGCCACCCCGCACAGCATGCACGCCGAGCATGCGATCCTGTGCATGAAGGCGGGCAAGAACGTGCTGGTGGAGAAGTCGTTCACGGCCAATACCGCGCAGGCGCGCGAGATGCTGGCCGTGGCCAAGGAGACCGGGCTGCTGTGCACGGAGGCGATCTGGACGCGATACATGCCCAGCCGTGGTCTTATCAATGAGATCATCGATTCCGGCGAGATCGGCGAGGTCAAGTCCGCGAGCGCCAACCTGTGCTATCCGGTGGTCGGCAAGGCGCGCATGACCGATCCGGCCTGCGCGGGCGGCGCGCTGCTGGACGTGGGCGTCTACCCGCTGAACTTCCTGGATATGGCCATCGGCGCCGACCATGGCCGTACGGTGGATCATTTCGAAACGTCGATGGTGGCCTGGCCCGAGACCGGCGTGGATGCGCAGAACAACACGACGCTGTACTACGGCGACGGCACGATGGGCGTCTCCACCAGCTCGATGCTGGTCACGTCGGATCGCGGCGGCTACGTGTGGGGCTCCAAGGGGTATATGGTGGTCACGAACATCAACAACCCCGAGGCAATCGCCATCTACGACAACGACCACAAGCTGGTGCGCAACGTCGAGATGCCGGCCCAGCTGACCGGCTACGAGTATGAGGTTGCGGATGCGGCCGCCGCGCTGTTGGACGGCAAGACGGAGTGTGAAGCCATGCCGCACGCGGACACCATCCGCATCATGGAGCTCATGGACGCCATCCGTGAGCGCTGGAACCTCAGGTTCCCGTTCGAGGAGTAGTTCTTTCCGGCTCCCCTCTCTGGGGGGGAGCTCATCAAGACATCATCGCTGGTGTCTCAATCCAAATCACTTCCTGACGCTATCTTCCCTGACGATCTCCTCATACAGCCGCGCGAGCCGATCAGCCCGCGCGGCTTTCGTCAATTCGCATTCCCACACGACGATCACCCGCCAGCCGGCGGCCTCCAGCTCGGCGTGCTGGGCCAAGTCACGCTCATGGTTGCGCAGCAGCTTGGCCTGCCAGAATTCCACGTTCGATTTCGGCATGGCATGCTTCGTGCATCCCTCATGCATGTGCCAGAAGCAGCCGTTGACGAACACGATGGTGCGATACTTCGGTAGCACCACATCCGGGTGGCCGGGGTAACGTTTGTCGTTCTTGCGGAATCGCAGCCCGCGACGGAACAGGTAGCTGCGCACCAGCACCTCGATTTTGGTGTCCTTGCCGCGGATGTGCGACATGGTGTACGAGCGGGTGCCCTTCTCGTATTTCTCCGGCTGCTGCTTGCGACTCACGGCATCCCAGCCTACCGTGCCGCTCCCCACGGCAACGACACATTTATTTCGAGATCACCAGACCATCAGAATCGAGCATGCCGCCTCGGTTCGGCCAACTTACACATCTCTTCGTCTCTTCCGACTCGCGCGTTTCTTCAACCCGGCTGACTACCACTAGAAGCATGACGTACATCCCACCGCCAAACGAACATCATGCAAACACCGCCACTCCCCCGCGATTACACTGATTTGCTTATGAGTGATTTGACGATTCGCAGGGCCACGGCGGCCGACATGCCCACCATCGACGACCTGCTGCTGCAGGTGGCCGAAGTCCATCATCAGGGCCGGCCCGACCTGTTCAAGGGCGGTGCCAGGAAGTACACGGACGATGAGCTGGCCGGCATTCTGGCCGACGATGCCACGCCGGTGTTCGTTGCGGCCGATGCCGATGGCCGGGTGCTTGGTTATGCGTTCTGCATCTTCCAGCAGCATCCGGGCAACCATGTACTCACGGACATCAAGACGCTGTACATTGACGACCTGTGCGTGGATGAGACGGCGCGCGGCATGCACGTTGGTTCCACGCTCTACCGGTATGTACTCGATTTCGCCCGCGAATCCGGTTGCTACAACGCGACGCTTAACGTCTGGTCCTGCAACCCCAGCGCCCAGGCCTTCTACGAACGCATGGGCCTGACCCCCTACCGCATCGGTATGGAACAGATTCTGTAGTCCGCTATCCCAGCAGTCCCATCAAATCGTCCTTGGTCAACGTGGCGATGGATGCGGTGCCGGTCGCGCCCGCGACGCCCAGCTCATTCGCGTCGTCCGCAGCCAGCGAGGCATCGGTGAACTGGCGTGCCAGCTCGCTTTTGGTGTGCTGCAACTCCAGAATCCGCTCCTCGATGGTGTCCTTGGCCACCACCTGATACACGTTGACGTTCTCCGTCTGACCGATGCGGTGGGCGCGGTCCGTGGCCTGATCCTGCGCGGCGGCGTTCCACCACGGGTCGGCATGGATCACCACGCTCGCGCCGGTCAGGTTGAGACCGGTGTTGCCGGCCTTCAAAGAGATCAGGAACGCCGGGGTGTCGTCTGCATTGAACTGGTCGACCAGTTCGAGACGCCGTTTCTTGGGCGTGGATCCGGTGATGGTGTAATACCGGAGCCCCAACGTATCGAATCGTTCGGCGATCAGGTCCAGGAAACTGGTGAACTGGGAGAAGATCAGCGCTTTCTTGCCTTCGTTCACGCAGGTCTCCACCAGTTCCGCGATGGCCGCCAGCTTGGCCGACTGGTCCTTGGCGTCCGCATACAGCAGTCGTGGATCGCAGCAGATCTGGCGCAACCGGGTCAGTTCGGCCAGAATCCGTATCTTCGACGTGTTGAAGTCGCTCTGGTCGCTGTGCTCCAGTTGCATGCGCAGACGTTGCTCATGGGCGGCGTACAGTTTGCGTTGTTCGCCTTCCAGCCGCACGGTGAGCACGGTCTCCATCTTGTCCGGCAAGTCGGTGAGCACCTGGGACTTGAGACGGCGCTTGATGAACACACCCACCAACGATTGCAGTTTGTGGGCCACGCGCGCCGCCTCCGGATTGACCTGCGCCGCGGCACGCCCCCTTTCGGTGGTCTGGTCAGCCGCACGGCCGTTGGCGATGGGAAGCTCGTACCGTTCGCGGAACCGCTTGTACGATCCCAGCAATCCGGGCATGAGGAAGTCGAAGATGCTCCACAGCTCGGACAACCGGTTCTCGATGGGCGTGCCGGTGAGCGCGAACCTGTGCTCGGCTGCCACCGATTTGACCGCCTTGGCGATCTTGGTGGTGTGGTTCTTGATGTACTGGGCCTCATCCAACGCCATGACCATGAACCGGCGCGGTTCGGCCCCGTTCCCAGACGCGCTCCCGCCCGCAATTCCAGTCGCCGTATAGTCGTCGACGTCCCGGCGCAGCAGATCATACGAGGTGACAAGCACGGTGGGTTCACCCGGTTGGAAGGCCCTGGCGATGGCCGCGCGGCGCTCGGCTTTGGAGCCGGCGACCACCACGGCATTGAGTTCCGGCGCGAACTTAGCGAATTCGGCGGCCCAGTTGTACACCAGCGATGCCGGGCATACGATCAGCGATGGCGACGAATCCGGCTGGTTCGCCGCACCCATCGTCCGTGCCGAATCACCGCTCGTTGCCAGTTCATTACCGCTTCTCACGCTTCCATCGATGCGGTCAGTGCTGGCAGCGTCAAAGGTCTGCGGCTGATCGTTCCGGTATTGCTGATACCGGGAGACCAGCAGCGCGATGAGCTGCACGGACTTGCCCAGTCCCATCTCGTCGGCCAGGATGCCGCCGAATCCCTTGTCGCACAAGGTGTTGAGCCAGCGGAAGCCTTCCGCCTGATATGGGCGCAGCACGTGCTTGAGACTGTCCGGCACCTCGTAGCGCTGCGGGTCGATGATGGCCAGATCGTCGATGTATTCGGTGAATGAGGAGTCTTTGACCACATCCGAACCGTCATCCGGCAGCTCGCCGTCCATCAGGAACGCCTGGCTGCCTGGCAGTTCGATGAGCCCGGCATTGAGGTCCTGCTCGCTCAAGTCGAGGTCCCGTGCGAGCCGATCCAAGGTGTCGAGTTTGGCACCGCCGAGTTTGACGAGCGTGCCGTCCTTGAGCTGATGGTATTGCTGGCGGCGTCGATAGGAGGCCAACAGCGAGCCCACCTCATCCGGCGGCACTTCGTCCGCAATGGGTGAAATCTCCACCAGATTGCCCTTGATGGACAATCCCACCTTGACGCTCGGTGCCGCAGGGGCCACCAGACGGTCGAACGCCGGAGTGGTGAACACCTTGCCGACCTCATGCAACGCCGTCAGACCTTCATCGAACAAACGGACCAGCTGCGTGGTGTCGTCCCGGTTGATGACCGCCGCCCCGGACGCCGAGCGGACAGCGTTTCCGGCCGACCTCGAGGCCTTGGAACCAAACGCCCCAGCCCGCTTCCCGGCCGCCGATCCCCGCCCGCGCCGAGAAGCCACAGTTGCCGTCGCCGACGGCAACGATGCCGACGATACCCCCATGCGCGTATCCGGCATGGTGAAGAATTCACGCACCACATCCAACGCCAGATGCTCGGCATCGAAGTCGCGTCCGAGCACGGCCCCAACGCCATAATCCGCAGAGCCGGTCCTGGTATCCGCCGAATCATCGACCATCCCGCCGGTCGAGCCGGCCCGTTCCACCGGCCCCGCAGGTAACAACGGCACCACGGCATCGCCATACCGCGCCTTGACTTCGCACTGCACACCGTGCTCGTCACGATCCAGGTAGAATTCAGGCTCGCAGTCCACCGGCTGCAACGAGACCAGCTCGCGAGGCAGCTCGCCTGCATCCAGCAATCCCGCACCCACCAGTTGCGGCAGCAGCGTGCGCGCAAACAACGCGATGTCGTCTCCGGCGATGACCTGGCCCGGCGAATCAGGAGCGAACAACTCATCCAGCAATCCCAATAACGGGAGCACCTGCCGCGGGCAGCGCACGAACCGGCATCCGGCGGCGCTGATACGCTGCGAGCCGGCCATCATGGCGGAAACGGCACCCGGCACCGCGCCCGTGGGGGCAAGTAGCAGCCACGCGCCCGTTCCGTCCTCGACCACCGTTTCAATCGGCGGCATTCCGGATAGCAGGTAACCGGCATCCGGCCCATACACTTGGAAGTCACGGCGCGTGATGCGCATGGCCAATTCCGGTTCGCCGTCTTCCACCGGCACCGTGGAAGGCTGGCCGGCGAACCAGGTGTCCAACACCAGTTTCACGCTGCCACCCGCACGGGAATCCAGCAATTTCGCCACTTCGGATTCGGAAAGCGTCATATGCCGGTCGATGGCGATGTGCCCGTAATACCGATCCTGCTGTTCGGCGGCCTGACGGACAGCAAGCGCCGATTTCAGGAAACCGAGCAACGGGCGCGACATATCATCGAACATGTCCACCGTATGGGTGAACGCGAGTTTCTGACCGTAGCTTTCATATGTACCGGCAGCAATCGCAGCCACGAACTGCGGAATCGACTTCAGCACATAATCGGAGCCGTTGGCCGGAGCACCGATTTTGAATTCCACACCCCATACGCCATCGATGAATCGCAGGATGGGCGTGAGCCTCACCTCGCCGGGCGCCACGGTGTCAGCGAAACGGTATCCGTCCGTGTTCGTGCCGGAACGCGCGCGTCCGCCATTCGCACGGCCGAATCGACCTGACGCAGGAGCACCACCGTCCTTGCCGAATCGTTGCATTACGGCAAGCCGACGCCGTGATTTGGCTTGGGCTTTACGCTGATCCATACGTTCCATGTAGCTGAGCACCGCACGCGATGGTCGCACCGCTCCGGCCTTGTACCCGGCGAATCGCTGAGGTTCGTCGCAGAACGCCAAGGCGAGCGCCGCCATGTGCTTGCACATGCCGTATCCGCGCCCGTATGCGGGGCATGTGCAGCTGCCGCCGTTCACCTCGCCCGTATCCAAATCGAACTGGACATTGGTCCGGTACCGGCTGCCGGGACTGGTGGTGCCGCGCAGTATGGCGTCGAGCTCGGCGTACCGGGCACGCTGATCGTCCTGATAATGCGGGTCGATGAGCATGGTGTCGGCCAGACGCACGATGCCGCGGGCCCGGTCCAGCACCGCGTTGGAGACGGATGTGGTCACGTCGCGTCGCAGCTCGGTCAGCGGGACCGGCTGCGTTCCCCGCGACCTGCCCAGTGAGACCGCTCCCTCGCCCCCGGCTTTTCCGGCGGTTTCGTCCTCATCGTCGCCGAACCAGACGCTTTTGCCTTGCCGATACGGGCGGTACGGCATGACCGCGTCGGCCGCGGTGAGGCTTCCGCCCGCACCGAACGTCACATCGGAGACACCGTCTCGATCAGTGTCCGAAGTATCGGTATTTCCGGCATCAGGGTCCTCGGCGTCCATGCCAGCATTGGCAACGGCATGCCCTCCCATGCGCCACGAACCCTGCCTGCGCAGGCGATGCCCCCATGAGGCAGCGGCATCGTCGTCGTAACCGTCGATGCCGTCGTCGTCATCGACGCCATCGACAAAGTCGTCGCTGTCCGAATCCGCACTGCGCCATCCCTTGCGCCGTCGCAGACCGGACGAATAAGACCGCTCATCGCGCAGGTCATCTGAATCATCGGAGACATGCCCGAACACGCCATATCCCCCGCCCATGGGCATCCTCCTTTCCGAAAAACAGTCATGCATGGGCCGCTCAATCAGCATGCAATCAACCCAATATTTCCATCCTAGACGACACGCGCGGTAGCCTTGATATATGGAAGCGGACACTCAGGCCAAGCGCAAGACCTATGCTGGCAACGCCACACTCGAGATCTTCGAGGTGCTATGGCGGCACACCTACTTCGGCCATGGCCTGTCCGTGCGCCAGATTCTTGACGAACTCGGCAAGATGCATCCGTACGCCACCCCGGACGAGCTGCCCACGGAAAAGACCGTGCGCAACCAGCTCAGAAGGCTCGCCACCACCCGTTTCCTTGGCCGCGGCATCGGCCATCTGACCGAGAGCGACCTGATCGGCGTGGAGTGCGCCGACCCGCAGCCCGGCTGGTATATGGACGCCTTCCTGTCCACAGCAGAGATGCGGCTGCTGGCGGACAGCCTCACCCTTTCGCGCATCAGCCTGGACACGTTGGACGAGCTGGTTGGCAAGATCCGCGAACTCGCCGGAGCCGCCGGGGACACCATCGATTATCTCGACCATGTGGCCACGTACACGCATATCAACGGCGAATTCCTCTCCACCATCGACCAGCTCAACCAGGCCATCGAGGACGGCCACGGCGTGACCTTCCAATACCGCGACTACGGGCCGGACGGCACATTGGTGCCGCACAAAAGCCGGACCGGCACGGGCAGCACCTACACGGCGGATCCCTACCAGATGGTGTACAAGAACGGCCGCTACTACCTCATCTGCCATCTGCACGGCGAGGGCCACCTGCGCATCTTCGTGGTCAACCGCATCACCAACGTGAGCACCAAAGGGCTGCACGGCAGCGTACCGTTGGAGAGGCCGGCACCCGAAGGCTTCGACGCGGTGAACTTCATGCGACACCGCCCCTACCCCGTAGCGGACGACCCGGTGCGCATCCGCATGCTCGTCCGCGGCGAATCCATGCTCAACAATGTGTTCGAGTGGTTCGATGATCCGCAAATCACCCCGCTCGGCAGCGGAGGCCGGTTCGAGGTCGCCGTGGACTCCCCAGAGCGTGCGGTGTTCTGGTGGGCCCTGCAATATTCGTGGGATGGCCGCGTGACCATCCTCGAACCAGATTCGCTCAAGCGCAAACTGTACGACGCCGGCACCCGCATGGCCGCCGCCTACGCTCCTCCCTCTTCTTCGGCTCCTCTTATCAGAGGAGCTGGCGGCGAAGCCGACTGAGGGGTAGTCACGCGCAACTATCATCGGCATCATCATCGCCTCCCAACCAATAACGGCAATCCTTTGCCGGAACTGCCAGCAACATCGTCCCGTCATCATCGCACAGGTTTTCGAAGGCGGTAAATTTTTACCGAACCTCACGAAAACAAGCCATTCTCAAGCATTTCTGAGCAATCGACGCTCAGTCAGACCGTCTTACGGCTATGGTGGAAACCATCGGAAACCTCGATCATCGCCAATGAATAAAAGGAGCAAGTATGAGCGAAGCACGTACCGCATGGGGCTGGGGCCTGGCCAGCATCGACGCGGCCGGCAACACCCTGGACGTCTGGTACCCCGAACTGACTCTGGGCCCGGCACCCGCCGAGGCCGACCGCCCGAACCACGACTTCGGCACCCTGGTCACCGAGGAGGCGGACGCCCGCGGTGTCCGTCGCGTCCCGGTGTTCACCGTCAGCCAGCTGGACGAGCCGATCGCCAGCGCCGCCGAGGCCTATCTGAAGCTCCACCTGCTGAGCATGCGTCTGGCCAAGCCGAACACCCTGAACCTGGACGGCATCTTCGCCCAGCTCAACAATGTGGTCTGGACCAATTACGGTCCGTTCGCCGTGGAGGACTTCACGCTGCGCAAGGCCGATGTGGAGCGCGCCGCCACGGACGCCGCCCAGGCCTTCGCCACCCAGGTGGGTCTGCCGGCCGCGGCCCCCGCCGCCACCGTGAACGTGTTCGGCGTGGACAAGTTCCCGCGCATGATCGACTACGTGGTGCCCACCGGCGTGCGCATCGGCGACGCCGACCGCGTACGTCTGGGCGCCTACCTGTCCGAGGGCACCACTGTGATGCACGCCGGCTTCGTGAACTTCAACGCCGGCACGCTGGGCGTCTCCATGGTCGAGGGCCGCGTCTCGCAGGGCGTGGTGGTCGGCAACGGCTCCGACATCGGCGGCGGCGCCTCCATCATGGGCACCCTGTCCGGCGGCGGCAAGCTGCGCAACTCCATCGGCGAGCACTCCCTGCTCGGCGCCAACGCCGGCATCGGCATCTCCCTGGGCGACAACTGCACCGTCGAGGCCGGCCTGTACATCACCGCCGGTACCAAGATCACCATCTGGGACAAGGCCAAGGCCGCTGCCGGCGAACCGCTCGAAGTGGTCAAGGGCGCCGAACTGTCCGGCAAGAACAACATCCTGTTCATCCGCAACTCGGTCAACGGCCGCATCGAGGCCCGCTACCGCAAGATCGGCATCGAGCTCAACGAGAAGCTGCACAAGAACTGATTCCATCGACTCATAATGAGCCGTGCGGCTTACATCTGCGGAGAGTCCCATGGGACTCTCCGTTTTGCGTTTCGGCGCGGAAATCGAGGCCGGTCTCTGAAACCGCTCTAACACACGGGAATCGCAACTCCGTTCATATCGCAGCTCTCATATTGATTCAGAAGCTCCTAGCCACATCCATCAGATTCAACTCGTTTCCGATACTCTTTGCGCGCGACTATGGCAGAAACAGCCAGCCCCGCCCCGCAGGCATTCATTCTCAATGAATGCCTGTTTCAGCGATTGTTTGAGGCCAGAAGAGCATGCTTTCTATCACCAAGCAATCGCAAATTGCCCGCCCAACGATCGTTTGATGCTAGAAGCATCTTTCTTCTATCACCAAACGATCGTAAATCGTCCGTTCAACGGCCGTTTGACGTCAGAAAGACCCGCCTTCTATCACCAAGCAATCGCAAACATCCGCTTCAGCAGTCCTTTCAGTCCAAAACCACATGTTTTTCCCGGATGCAAACGGCCGCGAAACACCTTCCGGCAGCCCATCAAAATCCGAAAAGCATCTGTTTCCATGCTGAAAGAACGCAAACCACTTTTGCCGAGGGCCTTCCGGAACCGGAGACACAAGCCCATCCGGCATGCGACCACCAATGAACTTGCATGCGGACGCCGTGCGGATTCAGCCCGTGAAATCCGCCGAAAAGCCATGTCATATCAACAAATCCTGTACAACCTCACCGCTACTCATCACGAAACCCCGAGTCAAATGAAAGAACACCGCACAAAACCCTAAAGAAGCCACGAAAACCAACAATCTCCAGAGCAACGCCCCTACCACGGCGCCAAACAAACAACGAAAAAGGCCGACGCGCAGAATCACGCATCGGCCTCGAAAGACATACCGAAAACGGAAGCCTACCGCTCCTCCAGCGGCACGTAGTCGCGCTTCACCGGACCGGTGTACACCTGGCGCGGGCGGCCGATCTTGGTGTTCGGGTCGGCCAGCATCTCGCGGTACTGGGCGATCCAGCCGGGGATGCGGCCCAGCGCGAACAGCGTGGTGAACATGGCCGGGTCGAATCCGATGGCGCGGTAGATCAGGCCCGTGTAGAAGTCCACGTTCGGGTAAAGATTACGCGAGACGAAGTACTCGTCGTGCAGGGCAATGTCTTCCAGCTCGGTGGCCACATCGAACAGTGCGCGCTCGTCGGCGGGCAGCTTGGACGTGTCCTCGCGCTCCATGATCTTCTCCAGATACTGCTTGGCGATGGCCGCACGCGGGTCGTAGGACTTGTACACGCGGTGTCCCAGACCGGAGATCTTCTGCCCGTTCGCCTTGGCATCGGCCACGAACTCGCTCACGGACTTGCCGGAATCGCGAATCGCCTTCAACTGCCGCAACACGGCCTCGTTCGCACCGCCATGCAGCGGGCCGGACAGGGCGTTCACGCCGGCGGCCACCGCGGAATACAGGTTGGCGTGGGCCGAACCGGCGATGCGCACCACGGAGGTCGAGCAGTTCTGCTCATGGTCGGCATGGATGATGAGCAGTCGGCCGAGGGCGTGCACGTACAGCGGGTCGGATTCGAACGGCTCGTACGGCACAGCGAAACACATGCGCAGGAAGTCGTCCACGTAGCCGCGCGCGTAATCGGGGTAGAGCATCGGCTCATCGCGGCGCCGGCGGAAGATGTAGGAGACGATGGTGCGCACCTTGGCCATGATGATCACCGCGGCCTCGTCCAGCTGGTCGGAATCGGTGATGTCCGTGGTGTCCGGATAGAACGTGGCCAGCGCGTTGATGGCGGAGGCAAGCACGCTCATCGGGTGCGCGGTGCGCGGGAAGGAGCCCATGAACGTACGGAAGTCCTCACCCACCATGGTGCGGTGGTTGATGGCGGAGACGAACTTCTCGTACTGCTCCTTGCTCGGCAGCTCGCCGTGGCGCAGCAGCCACGCCACCTCGAGGAAGTCGGACTGGTCGCACAGCTGCTCGATGGGGTAGCCACGGTAGCGCAGGATGGAATGCTTGCCGTCGATGAACGTGATCTTCGACTCGCACTGCGCGGTGGTCAGGAAGCCGGGATCGAGCGTGACCCAGCCGTCGTTACGCAGCTTGGAGACGACGATGCCGTCCGCCCCCGCGGTGGCCTTGACCACCGGCAGGGTGTATTTGCTGTCATCCACATTCAGCTGGGCTGTTGCCATACTTGTGCTCCCTCATCAACGGGCCGATGCCGACGGAACGGGCCGTTCGGCTCAAAGCTCAAAAGTATGGCTCACTATATGGCATGCGTGTTTCGGTGCAAGCCGGCGTCTCAAAAACGGCCGGGCGACGGCGCACGGCACCGCGGGCATAACAAAAGGGAGCCCCTGCCTGGTGCAGAAGCTCCCCTCAGTTCGCTTTGCCGGATTTCAAGCCAGCGACGATCACAGGTTGGTGCGGTCGGTGAAGATGATCGGGCCGTTCTCCGTGATGGCGATGGTGTGCTCGGAGTGGGCGCCGCGCGATCCGTCGGAGGAGCGCAGGGTCCAGCCGTCCTTCTGGTCCTGGTAGATCTCGTCCGTGGTCTTGAGGAACCACGGTTCGATGGCGATGACCAGGCCCTCGCGCAGCTTGTAGCCGTGGTGGACGCGGCCGTCGTTCGGCACGTGCGGGTCGCCGTGCATGATGTGGCCCACGCCGTGGCCGCCGAACTCGAGGTTGATCGGGTATCCGTATTCGCGCGCGATGTCGCCGATGGTGTTGGAGATGTCGCCGAGGCGGTTGCCGGGCTTGGCCACGTCGATGGCGGCGGCGAGCGCCTCCTCGGTGCACTTGATGAGGCGCAGGTCCTCGGGGTCGGGATCCTTGCCCACCACGAAGCTCACAGCGGAATCGGCGACCCAGCCGTCCACGGAGATGGCGAGGTCCAGGGAGACCAAATCACCGTCCTTGAGGCTGTAGTCGTACGGGATGCCGTGGAGCACCGCGTCGTTCACGGAAGTGCAGATGTAGTGGGCGAACGGGCCGGTGCCGAAGTCCGGGGCGTAGTCCACGTAGCAGGATTCGGCGCCCTTGCGGTCCACGATCTTCTTGTGGACGAATTCGTCGATCTCCAGCAGGTTGGTGCCCACCTTGGTGGTCTCCTGCAGTTCCTTGAGGATTCCGGCGACGAAGCGGCCGGCAGGCTTCATTTCCTCGATTTCACGAGGGGTCTTCAGTTCGATCATGCCTGCCAGCCTACTCAGGCCGCCCTACTTGCTACTTGCGCGGCTTGCCGAAAGTGAACGCGCGGATCACGGCGGTGATGCCCATGACCACCATGGCGCAGCCGCCGAAGATCACCATGAACACGGTGGAGCTCAACGGGCTCATCAGCACCACGAATCCGGCGATGATGGAGATGATCGCGTAGGCCACGGCCCATCCGGAGTGCGGGATGCGCCAGGATTCCACCAGTGCCATCACGCCCTCCATAATCCAGCCGAAGCCCACCATGAGGGTGATGAGTAGGGCCAAGGTCTGTCCGGTCAGGCCGTAGTTGCGCACGACCACCACGCCGCCGAAGGTGAGCAGAATGCCCACCAGCACGTCCAGCACGCGCCAGCCGCCGGGCAGTCCGGGCTCGACCAGGGCGCTGACGATGCGCACCACACCGGAGATCACGAAGTAGACGCCAAGCAGCAGCGCGGCCAGGGCCAGCGTCTTGGACGGCACGAGCAACAGCGCCAAGCCCAGCGCGACCGCGGCCACGCCCACCACGCCGTACACCACACGGATGGTGGTCTTGGCCTTCTGCGGCAGCCATTCCTCGATGAGGCGGAACGGGTTGAAATTGCCGGCATACCAGCCGGGTTGCACACCGAACGGATTCCGGCCCTGATTGTCCTGGCCGTTCTGGTTCGGTTGGTTCTGGCCGTACGCGCCGTACGGTCGTCCGTATCCATACGGCTGACCGTACTGTCCGTACTGCTGGCCGTTCGGATTGGTGGCGTACGGCCCGTAATAGGGCTGGCCATAACCCTGCTGCGACTGCGGACCATCCTGCAGGCCGCCCTGGCCAGACTGCCCGCCACCCTGCTGCGGCGGATACTGACCGCCGTGGTTGCTGTCGTACGCACCGTACTGCGGCTGCTGGTTCGGCTGGTACTGCGCACCGTTCTGGTCTTGCTGGCTCTGGCCTTGCGGATCGAACGGGTTCTGGCTGTTGTTCGGGTCGCTCATTATGACTCCTTACATACACGGTTCATCCCACATTTTAGACAGTCTGCCTAATTCATACTATGAGCAGAACTAGGCAGACTGTCTAGTAATAGCCATGCCCGTCACAGGCAATCAGCCCACAGCCAAGACGACAGCCGGCGCTTCTCCCCCACGCCGATTAGGCTGGGGGCATGACCAACGAAACCGAAACGCTGAAGTCGGGCATCGACCCGTCCTCGTTCTCTTCCACCATCAAGCCGAACAACGACTTGTTCCGCTATGTCAACGGCCCCTGGATCGACACCTACCGCCTGCCGGATGACCGTTCGCGCTACGGCTCCTTCGACAAGCTCGCCGAGGACGCCGAGAATCAGGTGCGCGAAATCCTCGAGGACGAGGACTGCCCCGCCGCCAAGTCGCAGGCCCTCTACCGCTCCTTCCTCAACACCGACGCCATCGAGGCCGCCGGACTGGACCCGATCCGAGACGAACTCGACCTCATCGACTCCGCCATCGACAAGCCCGCCCTGACCCGGGTGCTCGGCACCATCAACCCCGCCGGCGGCCCGGACCTGTTCGGCCTGGCCATCTACGGCGACCCGGGCAACCCGGACCTCAACATCACCCATATCGAACAGTCCGGCCTGATGCTGCCGGACGAGGCCTACTACCGCGAGGATCACTACGCCCCCGTGCGCGAGGCGTACGTGGCGATGGTGGCCACCCAGCTGGTGAACGCCGGGTACGCGCCGGCCGCCGAAACCGATGGCGACGACGCCGATGACGCCGATACCGAAACCGCCGATGCCCCGGCCGTGGTGCCGAGCGAGGCGGCGCTGGCCATGGCCCGTCACTTCCTGGATGTGGAGACCCGCATCGCCGCGAATCATTGGGACAACGTGGCCACGCGCGACTCGGTGAAGACCTACAATCCCACCGATTTCGCCGATCTGACATCCACGCTGCAGCATTTCGACCTGAACTCCTGGATCGAGGCATGGCAGTCCGCCTATGACGCCACCGAGGCCGCCAAGGCGCAACCCATCGATTTCAAGGCCGTCTTCGCCCGCACCATCGTGCACGAGCCGAGCTTCCTGAGCAGACTCGATACATTCTGGGACCAGGCCGACTTGGCGGACCTCAAGCTGTGGGCCCGCGTGCACATGATCGTGGGCTCCGCGAGCATGCTGTCGCGTGCGTTCGACACCACCAACTTCGACTTCTTCGGCAAGGTGCTCTCCGGTGCCAAGAAGCAGCGTGACCGTTGGAAGCGCGCGGTGAGCCTGGTCAACGGCGTATGCGGCGAAGACGTGGGCCGCGAGTACGTGCGCCGTCACTTCCCGGAAAGCGCGAAGCAATGTATGGAGCAGCTGGTGGCCAACCTCATCGACGCCTACCGCGTCTCCATCACTAACTCCGACTGGCTCGGTGCGGACACGCGCGCCAAGGCGTTGGAGAAGCTCTCCAAGTTCACGCCGAAGATCGGCTACACCAACCACTGGCGCGACTACTCGGCACTGAGCGTCTCCGCGGACGCCCTGCTCGCCGAGAACGCCAAAGCCGCGAACCTGTACGAGACCGGCTACCAGCTGGCCAAGGTGGGCAAGCCGGCCGACAAGGACGAATGGCTGATGAACCCGCAGACCGTGAACGCCTACTACGAGCCGAGCATGAACGTCATCGTGTTCCCGGCTGCCATCCTGCAGCCCCCGTTCTTCGATCCCGAGGCCGAGGACGCGGCCAACTACGGCGGCATCGGCGCGGTGATCGGCCATGAGATCGGTCACGGCTTCGACGACCAGGGCTCCCAGTACGACGGCGACGGCAAGCTCAACAACTGGTGGACGGACGAGGACCGCAAGAACTTCGAGGAGCGCACCAAGGCGCTCATCGAGCAATACAACGGCTTCGTGCCGCAGCAGCTGGCCGAGAAGTACGCGGACGAACCGGACAAAGCCCCGCACGTCAACGGCGCGCTGACCATCGGCGAGAACATCGGCGACCTGGGCGGCGTGAACATCGCCCTGAAGGCGTATGCGTTCGCGCTGGGCAAGGCAGCAGGCACGATCACCGGCAACGGCGACGAGGACGGCTCCCCGGCCGCCATCAAGGCTCTGCTCGGCACCGCCCCCGAGATGGACGGCTTCACCGGCCTGCAGCGCTTCTTCCTGAGCTACGCCTCCATCTGGCGTACCAAGAACCGCGACGAGCTGGCCGAGCAGTACCTGCAGATCGACCCGCACTCCCCCGCCGAGTTCCGCACCAACGGCATCGCCCGCAACGTGGATCTCTTCTACGATGCGTTCGGCGTGACCGAAGGCGACGCCATGTGGCTCGCCCCCGACGCCCGCGTGCGCATCTGGTGACCTTCTAGCGTTTTTTGGCTCCCCTCAGAGAGGGGAGCCAAGCTAGTACTTCATCTAAAACGGAACGTCGTCTTCGACTTCCTCATCAAATTCGCCGGCGTAGGCCTGTCCTTCCGCCGGCGAATCCGTTTGCGGCGCCTGCTGACCGGTCTGTTGCGCCGACTGGCCTGAAGCCTGGCCCTCGGCCACCTGATCGGTGATCCCCAAATCGACCGGCCGCGCCGACTGAGGCGTCGTCGCACCTCCCGCAGCCTGGTATGGGTCGACACCGGGACCATACGTGGAGTCATATTGCTGGGTTCCCGTCCGTTGGAACTGCGCTTGATCCCCCTGTGCAGGCTGAGTACCGGCTTCGGCCCCATTGCCCGCACCGGCGGTGCCGTTGGCCCCGTTCGCACCATTGCCATTGGCGGCGTTGCTTCCGCCATTGCGCGGCACCTTGGTCAGTGCGGTGGTGCCGAACGTCAGATCATGGCCGATGTTTGTGGCCTCAATGACGGTACGGCTGCGCAGCTCACCGGTCGGCGTGGACCATTGCTCGGTGTTGAGCACTCCCACCACGATGACCCGGTCGCCTCGTCGCACCGATCGCTGGGTGTTCTGGGCCAGCACCCGGAAAGCCTTGACCGCGATCCATGCGGTGCCGTATTCCTCCCATTGACGGGTGTTCTGGTTGAAACGACTTCGCGTACTGCCCATGCGGAAATTCAGTACGGGGAAGCTATCCGTGCCGCCCATCATCGGGTCGCCCGCCACGAAGCCCGTGATGGTCACCGCCGCCTGCTGATTTGCCATGATCGGTCCTTTCATTCGCATTGCCATGGATGGACCGCCGGGGTTGCCTGCGCGTCCTTGCGGGCAGATCAGCCGGCGGTATTCTCCACTGTGCTGGACCGGGATCGGCCGGGACAAGCCCAACCGACGAATGTGGATACCGTGACGCAGTTGGGTTCTTGACCTCTGTGGACGGATTTCGGTTATCCACCGTTAGGTAAACAGTCTTTGCATTTGTTTTGGCTCCCCTCCCTGAGGGGAGCTGGCAGCGAAGCTGACTGAGGGGAGCATTACTCGTAGTACTCCCCTCAGTCGTCTAACGACGACAGCTCCCCTCAGGGAGGGGAGCCAAGAACAGCAAAAAGCGCCATCCCACAGATGCAGGATGGCGCTTATGCAGCTACTCAGGCCTCAGTCACAGACGCTCAAGCAGCGTCTCCACGGCCTGGTCGGCGGGCACGGCGACCTTGTTATCGCCGTTGCGGTCACGAATCTCGATCGTGCCGTCGTTGACGAAGTCGCGGCCCACCACGGCGATGGCCGGCACACCGATGAGCTCGGCGTCCTTGAACTTCACGCCCGGGGAGACCTTCTTGCGGTCGTCGTACAGCACCTCGACACCCTTGGCCTCCAGCGCCTCGACCAGCTTCTCGGCGCCTTCGAAGGCCTTCTCGTCCTTACCGGTGGCCACCACATGCACCTGGGCCGGCGCGATCACGGACGGCCATGCCAGACCGGCCTCGTCGTGATGCGTTTCGGCGACGCACGCGAGCACGCGGGAGACGCCGATGCCGTAGCAGCCCATCCACACCGGCACGGCCTTGCCGTTCTGGTCGAGGACCTTGAGATCCAAGGCCTTGGAGTACTTGAGACCCAGCTGGAAGACCTGGCCGATCTCCACGCCGCGCTCGAAGCTCAGCGGGCCGGAGCCGTCCGGGCTCATGTCGCCGTGACGAACCTCGACGGCCTCCACCACGCCGTCAGCCTTGAAATCACGGCCGTAGACGAGGTTGTAATAGTCAATTTCGTGCTCGTCGGCACCGGTGAACCATGCGGAACCCTTGACGACGTGTGCGTCCACGAAGTAGCGCAGCGGCTCCTTGACGCCGGCGGCCTCGGCCTGCGGGCCAAGCACCATCGGGCCGATGTAGCCCGGCACCAGTTCGGGATGCTTCTTGAGATCCTCTTCGGTGGCCTCTTCGAGCTCGGACGGCGCGAACTGCGCCTCGAGACGCTTCATATCGACCGTGCGGTCACCCGGCACGCCAACGACGATCAGCTCGCGCCACGGTTCGTCGTGCTCCGCGTCCTCCGGATGCTTGACGGCGATGACCACGTTCTTGAGGATGTCGGAAGCGGACCATTCGCGGCCGTCGTCACGCGGGTGATCGGCGTTGGCGCGCTCGATCATCTTGTCGATGGTCTTGGCGTCCGGCGTGCTCTCCTTGGTGGCAGCCGGGGTGTTGGAAGCATCGATCTCCGGCAGTTCCGGCGTGTGCAGGGCCTCGACGTTCCAAGCCTTGCCGGAGGGGGCGAGCGCGAAGGTGTCCTCGCCGATCGGCATCGGCGCGAGGAACTCCTCGGACGCGGAGCCGCCCATCGGACCGGACATGGCGAACACCGGCACGTACTTGAGGCCGATGCGCTGGAACACGCGCTCGTACGCGCCGCGCTCATCCATGTACGCCTTGCGCATGCCCTCCTCGTCCACGTTGAACGAGTAAGCGTCCTTCATCACGAACTCGCGGCCGCGGATCAGGCCGGCGCGCGGACGGAATTCGTCGCGGTACTTGGTCTGGATCTGGTAGAGGACGACCGGGAGGTCCTTGTAGGACGAGTACATGTCCTTGACCAGGAGGGTGAACATCTCCTCGTGGGTGGGGGCCAGCAGGTAGTCGGCCTGGTGGCGGTCCTTGAGGCGGAAGATGTTGTCGCCGTACTCCTCCCAGCGATGGGTGGCCTCGTAGGGCTCACGCGGCAGCAGGGCCGGGAAGTGCACTTCCTGGGCGCCGATGCCGTTCATCTCCTCGCGGATGATGGCCTCGATTTTGTTGAGCACGCGCAGGCCGAGCGGCAGCCACGTCCAGATGCCGGGAGCGGCCTTGCGGATGTAACCGGCGCGCTGCAGGAGCTTGGCGGAATCGACGTCCGCGTCCGCCGGGTCTTCGCGCAGGGTGCGCAGGAACAGGGTTGACATACGAAGGGTATTGGAAGTCATGTGTTCCAAGATATTCGTGTGAACCGACAATGAAGAAGTGGTCCCGAATCATCCCACCCATGCCGATTTTGTCTATGGCTGGTTGTCTCCGGATACCAGTGCGCACTTGACATTAGCTTGGTTTTCGTCTGCTTGCATGCGACAATGATGAGGGGGATAGATTTACCGTGAGGGGGCACCGATGACGCAGCCGACCAATCCGCAGGAGCATCGCACACCAGACGATTCCGAACGACAGGTTCCGCCGGCATCACCTCCCGCCGCCGGGACCCAAACACCGACGACAAGCAATGCATTCATCCAATCGCAGTCAACGACGACTGCTGAATCGCCGTTCCGCCCTGAACCGCGCGAGCAGCAGATTTCACAGACCGCACCGCCCGCAATGCCGGGGCAACCGTATCCGTCGTATTCCGATACCCCGCAACCGCCGAATTTCGCCGAAGTACGTCCGATTTCTCCATATTCGGCCACGCCCGGCGCGCCGATGATGACGCATACCATAGGCCAGGAGGAGCAGTATCCGCCATTCACCAATGGCCTGGGCGTGCCCATAATCTTGCCTTCCGCGCAACCGGAACCGGAACAGCCTCGCCATTCCAGTGTGCAGATTCTGCTGCTGATTCTGGGCGTGGCGCTGGTGACCATCGCGGTGCTCGCGTTCGCTCTGGTGGCATACAGCACTTTGGGAGATATCGGACGAGCCGCGGCCATTGGATGTATCGGCTTGTTGTCGCTGGGCATCGGCGTGGCATTGACCCCGCGGTTGCGGGCCACCGCCGAAGGACTCGCGTGGGCAGGACTCGCGGCACTGACCATTGATGCCGTGCTTATCGGCCACATTCCCGTGGTGGCGTTGCATGTGCCACAGGGTACCGCGAGCGGCCTGATCATCGTGCTGGTCACCGCGTTCGCTTTGGGGTTGCGGTTCATCCACATACCTTCCCATATGCCCATCAGCAATGCCGATTCCGGCTCCCAAACGATCCAGTTGGTTTCCGTTCCCGCTGGTTCCCCGGCACAGAATCCTTCGGTTCGGAATGTCTCCACGCAGCATTCCCCTACATCGGAATCCAGCGCGCCGGCCCTCTCTACGCAGAGTAATCCCGTGCAGGGCTCTGCTGTGCCGGGTTCCGCTGCGCAGCCGGTCTTGCCATTGCGCGCCTATACGTTGTATGCGACCTTCTCATTGCCGTTTGCGCTGATCCTGCTCATGACCGATTTGCCTGTGGTGGATTCTGAGTTGCGCAATACCGTGGCTGTGGCCGTGGGCGCGTTGGTCACTGCGCTGAATGCGGCGTTCCTGAAACCAAGTAAGTATTCCCGTTACGCCGATTTCGAATGGGTTGCCTCGGCCATTGTCTCAATGGCACTCCTGGCACCCATATCCTTCATCATGTATCCCGTGATGTCCTCGGCGGAACCGTTCCCGCTGGCGGCTTCACTCTGTGTTCTTATTCCAGCCGCATGGGCGGCGATACTGGTGACTCTGCATGTGCGGGTTTTGGCCCATACCGGCAAAACCGTGCATCCGCTGCTCTGTGCCATACCGACCGCGGGACTCGTATGGACATGCGCTTCGGTATCCGTGCCGCTGAGCCGCGGCCTTGAGATGGTGATGGCGAATCAGGACCTCGCCCGCATGTGCGCCTATCTAGCCACGGTATTGGTGGCAGCCATCGCCATGGCCGCAGGTTGTCTGTTGCCGCGTTCCGGCGGATTCAGGCGGATCGGGGAACCGGCCCGCACCACGGCAAGCATCATCGGCGCGTTCCTGCTGATGGTCCTGACGTTCAGCGAATTCGATCGCAGGGATGTTCCCGCGTTCATCACCGCAATGACCGCGTTTATTCTCATGCTGGCGGTCTGCACAGCAACCGGCGTGCTCAGCGCCAAGCCGCAATCGGGCGAACCCGAAGAAGCAATTTCCAAGGTCAATGCGCCCATACCGATTTCAACCATTGAGCTAAGGCCGCAACCGACCTCCCACGTACAAGTCCCGCATCCGCAGAACGCACCATCCACGTATCAACACAGATATATCTACGCTTCAGCTCTGTTCGCATACTGTTTTGCGATTTTCACCGCCGTGGTATTGATGCTTTGGACGCTTGCGGACCATCATCCGTATATTTCGGTCGACGTCATCGCCATCATCACGGGTTCGGCGGCGCTGATTGTGGGGGCATACCGGCTGCATGTCAACGCGCAGGCACGCAGTTGGCCTGTACTCTGGGCTCCTCTGACGCTGCTCATGGTCCCCTCATTGCTGGCAAGCCAGCTGGAACCGGTCAATTTCCCGCGCATGCTCGCGCTGCTCACCATCTCGCTCGTCACACTGCTGCTGGGCGCACTGCTGGGATTGCAGGCGCCGCTGATATACGGCGCGGTGGTGCTGACCATCCACATTCTCACGGTGATCTGGCCATGGCTTGCGGAATTTTCACGCCATTACTGGTGGGTATGGCTGCTCATCGGCGGCATCATCCTCATCGTGACCGCCGCCCGATATGAGGCCAGTCTCAAATCCATGCGCACCATCGCCGCCCGCATCAGCGACCTGCGTTAGCACCCACAAACCAGCCATTCGATTCAACTGTGCGGAAAGCGCAGCCTTGCGGAGGCCGAACCGGAAGCAGTCGCATCAAAAAACACCTTTTATGCGAATGCACATCCCGCCCAATAGCGTAGGCTCTGTTAAACCAAGATTGACATGAATTCCATCGGACTACCCCTCAGCCGGCTTCGCCGACAGCTCCCCTGACAAGGGGAGCCGAGAATAAGGGGCATGTCAATCTTGGTTTAACAGAACCATAACGTATGCGGAACTATCCCAACAAGGAATAGTCCCGCATACGAAACATCACCAGCGGCCGGCGATGGGGGTGCCGCAGTCGGGGCAATGGCCGTTCCCACCGCCGGCCGGGGACAGACGGTCTGCGATGATGCGATACCAGTCACGTTCGATGAGCTTCGCATGGCATGACGGGTTCGCGCAGTAGGTGGTGTCCCCTTCCCGGTCGTGGACGTTGCCGGTATAGACATAATGCAACCCCTCACCGAGCGCGATTGCACGAGCACGGGTCAAGGTCTCATGTGGGGTGGGCGGCACATCCATCATCCGGTAGCTGGGATGGAAGGCGCTGAAGTGCAACGGCACGTCCGTCCCCAGATGCTCGCGAATCCACGCGCATTCGGCATGGAGTTGGTCATCGCCGTCATTGAGGCCGGGGATAAGCAGGGTGGTGAGCTCCACCCACACATGCTCGCCGCTCGGGGTGCGTGCCTCGTTGACTGCGTATTCGATGGTGTCCAGCACATCCCGGAGATGCGTGCCGGTCACCTTCCAGTAGAAGTCCTCGGTGAAGCCCTTGAGGTCGATGTTTGCCGCATCCATGGCCGCATAGAAGTCGGGACGTGCGATCGCGCTCATATATCCGGCGGTCACGGCGATCGGATGAATGCCCCGCTCGCGGCAAGCGATGGCCGTATCGATGGCGTATTCGGCGAACACGATCGGATCGTTGTAGGTGAACGCCACCGAGTCGATGCCGCGGTCCGCCGCCACCTGCGCGATTTTCTCCGGACTCGCCTCCACGCCAAGCCGATCGAAGCTGCGCGCCTTGGCGATGTCCCAGTTCTGGCAGAACCGGCAGCCGGAATTGCATCCGGCCGTGCCGAAGCTCAGCACGCTGGAGCCGGGATGGAAATGATTGAGCGGCTTCTTTTCCACCGGGTCTACGGCGAAGCCGGAACTGCGGCCATAGGTATCGGACATGATGACACCGTCATGGTTCGACCGCACGAAGCAGAAGCCACGCTGTCCGGGCTTGAGCACGCACCGGCGCGGGCACAGTTCACAGCGAGCGCGGCCGGAGCCGTCGTCAAAGCGCGTCTGCCACCGGCCGATTGCGGGATTTGACTTATCGTCTCCCGAACCCGAGGGAATCGCGGCACGGGGAAGACCGTCGATTTTCCCCGCCGCATCCGCATCAACCGGGTTACGGAGCGTGATCTGAGTCCCGGTGAAACGGTTTACGGTGTCAGAGACGCGGATGCCCACATCATTCCTCGGCATAGGCGGTCACCTCGTAGCGTTGGCAGTCGATCTCGCCATCGGACCAGTCGTATCCGGGTCTGATACCGGCCTTGGCCAGCAGGTGGGAGACGAAATCGTGCGGATCAGGAAGCTGTTCCCAGACCTGCGACAGGAAGGTGGCGCTCCGACCACGATGGTCGGAGAGGATAAGTCCATCCCGACCAGGACGTAATGCCGCTTCAAGTTCGGCACGGGACCGCACTGGCCTGTCCGAATGCCTCGGCTCCCGGCCCACATTCGTGGTTGCGGGGCGGCTCCCATCAGTCAAAGCATGCCGATAACCCTGCTTCGCTTCCCTTTCGTCCTTCCCGTCCGCTGATATTTCGGCATCCACCGTCACGACAACAGGTTCCGGCTCGCCCAATACCGAGACTTCCACGCTGAGCAGCGGGTATTCGGCCACCGTGACCGGGTTAAAGCGAGGGTCGTGAACCGCCGCGTCCACGGCATGTTCCGCAACGTCGCGTCCCAACGAACGGTAGGCCACCAACGAGCCGATGCATCCACGCAGTCGGCCGTATTCGGTAAGGGTCACAAAGCTCGCACCCGACTGCCGCAGCCAAGGATGAGCCGCGATGATGTCACTCACCGACGATTCGATTGCCCCAGCCAGGCCAGCGTCTGATTTGGAAACATCGGTAACGGGATCGTCGTCAGCACTGGTACCAACATTGGTATCGGAGACAGCGGACCGCCGCGTATCCGTATCGATACCCAGCCGCTCCCGGATGGCGGCCCGCGCAAGCGCCAACAGCACGTCGCCACGTTCACTATCCGCTGGACTCGCGTCAGTACCAGAATCTTGAGAGCCGCGATCAGCATCATCAATGGCATCAGTGCTGTCATTGGCACCGACCCCGCCGTGGATATCGGCGCCATCATGACGATCAGTGCAATCATGACCAGCTTCATCCGGCGCAGCATCATCCGATGCACCATCGCTCCGGACGTCCTCCCACGCGGCGAACGAAGCATACCCAACCACCGGCTCATCGGGGTCGTGCATGGCCGGACGCGGCTGCCCGGCGAGCGCCACCACACCGTCATCGCCCGAAGTGGAGCGGCCGAGTTCGAACAGATGCATGTCATGGCGTTTGGTCAGCACATCCAAGAGCCCATTAATCGGATAGGCTCCGCAGGCACGGCGTGGATGGATGGGCTTGCGCAGCGCGAGGATGTCCTCGATGGTCTGGTCGTCCAATGCGCGGGCGTAGGCCTGAGGATGGTAGTGCGAGAGGTCGGAACTGATGACGATGACGGTTTCGGAATCACCCCATAGGGCACGCAGCACATCGCCGACCTCCTCGGGGGTGGCGTCGCCCGCATTGAGCGGAACGATTTCAAGGTCCGGGCCGAAGATGGTCTGCAGGAACGGGATCTGCACCTCCACCGCATGTTCCTGGGCATGCGTGGGGTCGTTGACAATCAGTGCGGGAGCGGGAGCACCCGGCCGGGCATGCATGCCGGAGCGCAGACCATTCCGTGAAACACCTCGTGAAACATTGCGTGAAACGTGTTGTGAAACATCAGTCGACCCCGTGGCATCGGTGGTATCGACCGCGCCCATTCCCAACGCCCGGCGTTCAGCCGCGGTATCCACGCGAGCCGCACCCAGCGGCGTCTCGAACGCATCCCACGTGGAGCAGGCCACGCCGCGGATCGCAACGCGATGGGTCGGACCCACGATCACCGCGCGCTTCACCGTGCCGCGACCACGCTCCAGCAGCGCGTAGGCAAGCGCCGCCGTGGTACCGGAATATACGTATCCCGCGTGCGGCACGATCACCGCTTTCGGCACACCGGCCGGAAGATTCGGAGCCAACCGCCGCACCAACTCATGCCCATAATCAAGTTGCCGGTTGATGAGCTGCTTCAACGTCACCCGGTCGGCTGGGTAGAACGAGCCGGCCACCGCCGCCGGACGCACCGCAACCGGACCTGCAGCGTCGGTTTCGAGCGGTTCATGAACCTCGTTGTTCCCGTGGAAGATATCGGAATGCACCATAACGACCACCTCATCTCCATGGTAGCCCGATGGCGTCCGATGCTTCATTACATCACAATTGGCATAACCCGAACTACCCTTCAGTCGGCTTCGCCCGATAGCTCAGCGGACAGGGGAGCCGAAAGTTAGCCCACATCAAATTGGGGCACCAGCGCAACACCCAATTCAGAAGAGGGCGTCCTGATCGAATTCGTCATCGCCGGCGGCAAGACCGGTGGGCTTGAAGGCGGCGGCTCCTTCCGCGGCCAGTTGGTCGGAAGCGGCGGCCGAGGCCTCACGCAGGTCTCCGTCGAGCATCACGGCATCCGGCGAGACCAGGAACATGCGTTCGTTGCCACCGGCCAGATACAGTCCGTCCAGCGATTCCACACGAGAGAGCGCCACATAGCCCATACCGGGCGCGAAGGTACGTCGCAGGTCCATCACCGCACGGTCGAGCGTCATGCCCTGCGACTTGTGGATGGTGATGGCCCACGCGCACCGCAACGGCACCTGCCGCACGGAGGCGAGCACGGTGTCGCCGTCCATCATCTCCCAGTCCGCCGGTTTCATCGTGACGATATTGCCGTTCTCGAACTCCACGATGGGCCAGCCGCCCTTGGCTTCGGGCGCGAACCCGCGCACGGTGCCGAGCGAGCCGTTGACGAACTGATGATCGGAGTCGTTGCGCAGCGCCATCACCGCCGCACCGGTTTTGAGCACCAACCGTTCCGGGGCGAGCATGTTCTTCCTGAGTCGGTCCACCAGATTGGCCGGGCCCGCGGTCTCGGCGTGGAACTCATGCTCGTCAAGCGCGATTTGGGCCAGTCTCATATCGTTGAGCCCGTCGGCCTGCCGGTTGACGGGGAACAGGTGGACAGCCACCTGACCGGGCTCGGGCATACGTCCCAACCGGGTCAGCAGGACTTCGCGGTCGTGCTGGGTCACGCCGCCGGCGCGGATGTCGGTGAGTACGGTGAGCAGGTCACCGGTGTCCTGACGGTGTTGTTCGGTCAGGTAGCAGACAGCGGGATTGAGTTCGTCCCACACCAGTGATTCGGTGACGAAGCCTTCCGGATTGCGTCCGGCCTTGGCATAGCGTTCGCGCGCGGCCACGAATTCCGGGGTCGGGGCAATCAGGTCGTTGTTGCGACCGGATACGGAGACGGGCGGCAACTGGAAGAAGTCGCCGGACAATACCACTTGGATGCCGCCGAACGGACGCGGGTCGTGACGAACCAGCCGGCAGACCTGGTCGACCATGTCGAACAGCCAGGCGTGCAGCATGGAGACCTCGTCGATGACGAGGATGTCCGCGGCCTGTATCTTGCGGCGACGACGGGAACGAATGAGCTTCAACAGGTTGGCCGTCAGGCTCGTGGCCACGCCCACGCCGCTCCATGAGTGGATGGTCTGGCCGTTGATGTGCGTGGCGGCGATGCCAGTGGACGCGGTGACGGCCACTTCGGCGCCGTCCGCCCGCGCCTGACGGATGAATTCGTTGAGCGTGTACGTCTTGCCGGCGCCTGGGGCACCGGTCAGGAACACGTTCGCGCCGGCGTTCAGGATGGCCAAGGCCTCGCTTTGGCGCATTGGTGTTCCTTTCGATTCCCGTGATATCCGATGCCTGATTGAGTGGTGAGTACTCCCCTCTCGGAGGGAGCGGAGAGGGGAGCCACGAAAAAACAAGGCTCTGTTATAAAACCAAGATTGACATGAATTCCATTGGACTACCTCTCAGTCAGCTTCGCCGCAAGCTCGTCCTGCAATTAAGAACAAACTTCGTTCGCAGTCCACTGGCTCGACTGTCGTCTCGCACATCGCCTACAAACAGCTCCGCTGTTTGCCTCACGGCAATGTCCTAACAAGGGGAGCCAAAAATAAGGGCCATGTCAATCTTGGTTGAACAGAGCCACAAACAGACTACTTGTTGAGGATGCTGGTGGCTTCGATGTCGGCGGCGATGGCCTTGGCCTCCGCCTCGTCCGGGCCGGGCACCGGGGCCATGAAGGCCTTGCGGTAGTAGCGCAGCTCGTCCAGGGACTCGATGATGTCCGCCAGCGCGCGGTGGCCGCCGTTCTTCGGAGGACGGTTCTCGTAGACCGCCGGGTACCAACGGCGTGCGAGTTCCTTGAAGGTGCTCACATCCACGCTGCGGTAGTGCAGGTGGCTCATGAGGCCCGGCATGTAGTGGTCGAGGAACTTCTTGTCCGAGCCGATGGTGTTGCCGGCGAGCAGCGGCTTGACGCCGTCCGGGGTGAAGCGCAGCACGTATTCGGTGACCTTCTGCTCGGCCTCGGCAAGGCTCAGGCCGTGCTCCCATTCGTTGATGAGGCCGGAGCGGGTGTGCATGTTGCGCACGAAGTCGTTCATGTGGGCCACGGCGGCCTCGGAAGGCTTGATGACGAAGTCCACGCCCTCGTCCAGCACGTTGAGGCCGAAGTCGGTGGGCACCACGGACACCTCGACCAGCTCGTCGCCGCCGAAGATGTCGAGTCCGGTCATCTCGCAATCGATCCAGATCAGGCGCGAGTCCTTCGCGCTGTACGTTTCCGCGTCATGTGCATCCACCATCGTGGGCCGCCTTCCGTAACTGTCGCTCGTAATCAGAACAGTTCAGACTATACCGCGGGGAATACAAAGAGGCTCCCTTTCCGTGGAGGAAAGGGAGCCTCAAGTATGGGACGCGGTGAGTCACCTGCTATGTCGGCGAATCACCGGCCGTGACCGGCATCAGTTGTTGTGGAAGCCGGAGTAGTTCGGGGCCTCGGCGGTCATCACGATGTCGTGCGGGTGGGATTCGCGCAGGCCGGCATCGGTGATGCGGATGAAGCGGCCCTTCTCGCTCATCTCGGAGATGTTGTGGGCGCCGATGTAGAACATGGACTGGTGCAGGCCACCGAGCATCTGGTAGAGCACGGCGTTGAGCGGTCCGCGGTACGGAACCTCGCCTTCCACACCTTCCGGCACGACCTTGTCGTTGGAGGTGACGTCGGCCTGGAAGTAACGGTCCTTGGAGTAGGACTTCTTGCCGCGCGGGGCCATGGCGCCGAGGGAACCCATGCCACGGTACAGCTTGTACTGCTTGCCGTGCAGGAGCACCTTCTCGCCCGGGGCTTCCTCGCAGCCGGCGAGCGTGCCGCCGAGCATCACGGAGGAGGCGCCGGCCACGAGGGCCTTGGCGATGTCGCCGGAGTAGTGGATGCCACCGTCGGCGATGCACGGCACGCCGGCGGCCTTGCAGGCCTGGGCGGCTTCGTACACGGCGGTGAGCTGCGGGACGCCGACGCCGGCGACCACGCGGGTGGTGCAGATGGAGCCGGGGCCGATACCGACCTTAACGGCGTCCGCGCCGGCGTCGATCATGGCCTGGGCGCCGGAACGGGTGCCGACGTTGCCACCGATGATCTGCACGCCGTCGAAGGCGGAGTCGTGCTTCAGGCGGGAGATCATATCGAGGGCGAGACGGGCCTCACCGTTGGCGGTGTCGACCACGAGCACGTCCACGCCGGCCTCCATCAGGGCGGAGGCACGCTGCCAGGCGTCGCCGAGGAAGCCGACGCCGGCGGCCACGCGCAGGCGGCCCTGCTCGTCCTTGGTGGCGTCCGGGTACTGCTCGGTCTTGACAAAGTCCTTCACGGTGATCAGGCCGGTCAGGCGGCCTTCGGAATCGACCAGCGGCAGCTTCTCGACCTTGTGCTGGGCCAGCAGACGGTGGGCGTCGTCCTTGGAGATGTTGGACGGGCCGGTGACCAGGTTGTCCTTGGTCATGACGTCCTTGACCTTGAGGGTGTCGTAATCCTCAGAGGCGATGAAGCGCATGTCTCGGTTGGTGATGATGCCGACGAGCTTGTTCTCCTTGTCCACCACCGGCAGGCCGGAGATGTGGAACTTGCCGCACAGCTTGTCGAGATCGGCCAGTGTGACCTCGGGGTTGACGGTCAGCGGGTCCGTGATCATGCCGGACTCGGAACGCTTGACCACATCGACCTGGGCGGCCTGATCATCGATGGAGAGGTTGCGGTGCAGCACGCCGATACCACCATTGCGGGCCATGGCGATGGCCATCTCGGACTCCGTCACGGTATCCATGGCGGCGGAGAGAACCGGGGCCTTCATGGTGATCTTACGGGTCAGCTGCGTGGTGGTGTCCACTTCGGAGGGGATGACGTCCGTCTCGTTCGGCAGCAGGAGCACATCGTCATATGCAAGGCCGAGCTTGGCGAAAATCGGGGGAAGGGGGGCGTACGCCGACTGGGCGTTCAATTCATCAAGGTTTGTAGCCATGTAAACACTATATGAATACACGCTGACCTTCACGACACGCATGGTCTATACTGCCCCGCGTAATCCGGTATTATGCCGGCTTCTTCTCCGATTCCGCCGGTTCGCCGGACTCCGATGCGGCGATGGCGCTCGGCATGTCCGCCGTCTCCGGAGCCGTCTCGGGCTCCCCCGGCACCAGCCCGGTGGGCTGGCCCGACTGGGCGGTGGCATGGTGCGCCTTCTTGCGCGCCGCCTCCATAGCCAGGTTCTCCGCCCGCATCTCCGGGATGCGGTGCTTGAGGTACGGGTACATGGTGGCGATGGTGAGCAGCACCACCGCGATCGCCATGCCGATGGCCACGTGCTGCGCCTTGAAGAACAGGATCATCAGCGAGCCGAACGCGATGAGCGCCGCCCAACCCCACAGGATGAGCACGGCGGCACGCACCGAATGGCCGATCTTGAGCATGCGGTGGTGCAGGTGCATGCGGTCCGGATGCATCGGCGACTGTCCCTTGGCCAAACGTCGCACGATGGCCAGGCACATGTCCAGCACGGGCAGGAACAGCACCAGGATCGGCAGCAGGATCGGCATGAAGACGGGCAGGTAGATGCTGGCGTGAATCGAGGCCGGGTCGAGACGACCGGTCATCACGATGGACGCGCAGGTGATGAGGTAGCCGAGCAGCATGGAGCCGGAATCGCCCATGAACAGTTTGGCCGGATGCCAGTTATGCAGGATGAAGCCCACGCAGATGCCCACGAGACCCACGTCGATGAGCGTGGCGAGCGAGGCGTAGCTGGGCGAGGAACGGGCGATGATATAGGAGTACGCGGCGAACGCGATGCCGCCGATCGCCACGATGCCCGCGGCCAGGCCGTCCAGGCCATCCACGAAATTGACCGCGTTGATGGAGGCCACGATGAGGAACGCCGTGATGGCCATGGACAGGCTGGGGCTTGCGGTGACCAGCTGGCCGCCCAGCGGCAGCGAGATGATCTGCAGGCCGCCCCATGCCACGAACACGGAGATGAGCAGCTGCCCGGCGAGTTTGAGCATCCAGTCGAGGTCCCACAGGTCGTCCGCCATGCCGAGCAGGCTGATCATCACGCCACCGGCGAGGATCACCCACATCTGATAGCTGCCGGCGAACAGGCCGGACAGGAACGGCAGGCGGCTGGCGAAGACCATCGCCGCCACGAAGCCGATAAGCATGCCGAGACCGCCCATGCGCGGGGTGGGCACGGTGTGCACGTCGCGTGCGCGGACCTCGCCCACCGCGCCGATTTCGATGGCCACGTGACGAATCAGCGGGGTCACGAGCCAGGTCACGCCGCCGGCGATGGCGGCCACCAGAAGATAGATTCTCATGCGCCCAGTCCCCCGCCGTTGAGGTGGAGGGCCTTGCGAATCACGCTTTGGGCGATGACGCCCTCACGCAGGATCTCGATGCCGTCACGACCGTACGGATCGGCGCGCACCACGGTGCTGGAGACATGGCCCGGCGTGGGGCCGCCGTCCAGATACAGGTCGACTTCGTCTCCGAACGCGGCGATGGCTTCCTCGACGCTCTGGGCGCTCTCCTCGCCGGAACGGTTGGCGCTGGAGGCCGCAACCGGACCGGTCGCCTTGAGGATGCGCAACGCCAGCGCGGAATTCGGGATGCGGATGCCCTGCGTGCCGGGACGTCCGTCGGCGGTGTCGGCCAACGTTTTCAGCGTGCAGTCCGGACGTGCCACGGCGATCGGCGAGAACGCGCCGGGCAGGAACGCCGCGGAAAGACGATTCAGCGGCGACGGCAGGTCAAGTCCGAGCTCATCCAACTGGTCGACGGAGGCGAGCAGCACCTGCAGCGCCTTGTAGCGCGGACGGCGCTTGAGCCGGTAGATGCGATCGATGGCATCCGTGTTGCGTGGGTCGCACGCCACGCCGTACACCGTGTCCGTGGGGATGACGACCAGGCCGCCCTCGCGTATGACGCGCGCGGCCTCGGCCAATGATTCCTCCGTGACCTTCAGCGCTGCTCCCCTACTCACGCCCTTGCCTCCGTTCGCCTGTTGATTCACAATCTATCATTGCACCATTGCGCCCGGACGGGTACGGCCGCCGGAGATGGAAGTCAAATCGTCGAACCAAATGCGAGCGACGCAGGCCCGTATGCGGTGCGGGTCGTTACAATGGAGCCCGGTTTTTGTTTCCTTACGCAATAATATGGAGGACCTCCCATGAGCGACATCGCCGCCGCAACCACCAATCCAGCCGAACCCAACGGTTCCGATTCCATCAATCCCGCCGCCGAGCTGCCGCCCGTGGAACTGCGCTTGCCGCGCGCCAGCGAACACGAGGAGATGCTCGCCGGCCGCCTGTACAATCCGGCCGATCCGGAGCTCACCGCCCTGCGCGACAAGTCCGCCGACCTGTGCACGCGCTTCAACGCCACCTCGCGCGCCGACCACGCCACCCGCAACGCCATCCTCGACGAACTGCTGCCGGGTCACGGCAAGCACCTTGACATTCTGGGCCCGGTGTTCTTCGACTACGGCTGCCACACCACCATCGGCGACCGCGTGTTCGCCAACTTCAATTTCACCGTGCTCGACTGCTGCCCGGTCACCATCGGCGATGACGTGCTGTTCGGACCGAACGTCTCGCTGCTGCCTCCGATGCACCCGCTGCGTTGGCAGGACCGCAACGTGCGCGAGGCCGCGGACGGTTCGATGTACGACTATGAGTACGGCAAGCCGATCGTGATCGGTTCGAACTGCTGGTTCGGCGGCAACGTGACGGTGATCGGCGGCGTGACGATCGGCGAGGGCTGCGTGATCGGCGCCGGTTCGGTGGTCACGCGCGACATTCCACCGCACACCGTGGCCGTGGGCAATCCGGCCCGCCCAATTCGCGAGATCACCGACAAGGACGCCTCCGCGCTGCAGTATTACGCGATGTAGTTTCTTCTCCGGCTCCCCTCAGTCCGCTACGCGGCCAGCTCCCCTCAGCGAGGGGAGCCAAGATAGGCCTATTTCTCCGCGAAGAGGTAGCGGTCGCGACCGGTCCAGTCCTGGCCGGTCATGGCGGTCGTGAAACCGGTGGCTTTGGCGTAGGCGACCAGACGGCCGCCCTGGGTCACGTCGTGTTCCATCACCAGCGCGCCACTGGGCTTCAGCAGACGGAACGCGCGCTCGATGATGCGTTCGGGAATCAGCGTGCCGTCCGCGGAACCGCCGTATAGAGCCAGTTCGGGATCCCAGTCGCGTACTTCAGGCTGTTCGGGCACGTCCGTTTCGGGTACATACGGCGGATTGGTGATGACCATGTCCACCGTGCCGTCCAGTTGGGCCAGCGTGGCCAGCGACGTGGCGTCGCCCAATTCCAGCTGGTAGTTGGAGGCGATGGACGGGTATCGTTTCGCCGTTTCCGCAAGATTCCGGCGCGTCCATTCGGCCGTGCGCGCCGACAGTTCCACGGCCCACACCTGGCTGCCAGGCACTTCGGTGACCACGGCGAGACCGATGGCACCCGACCCGGCGCACAGATCCACCACGCGCGGGTGCATGAGCCCGTGACGGGTCATCCAGTCAAGTCCGGCCTGTACCACGGTTTCCGTCTCGGGGCGTGGAATGAAGACGCCCGGACCGACCTTCAAATCAAGGTAGCGGAAAGGCGCATGACCCACGATGTACTGCAGCGGCTCGCGCTTGGCACGGCGCTCCAGCATGGCCGAGAACCGGGCCTCGTCGTATTCAAGCGCGCTTCCCATGAGCAGCGCCTTGTCGACGTCACGCAGTTCCACACCGGCCGCTTCGGCCAGCAGCAGTTTCGCATCATGCTCGGGCGTTTCGATGCCGGCCTCACGCAGTCGCGCCGAGGCCGAGCGAATCACATCAATTACGGTCATTATTATCCCTCATCCGGCCGCAACGTAACATATCAACGCAAAAAGGGGCAGCTGGGCCATGTGATGCTCGACCGAAGGCTTGGCTGCTGAGCCGTTAAACGAACAATCCAGTGGATTGTTCGTAGGCGAAGTGAGCAGCTTGCTGCGAAGTCCGCGTAGCGGTGCCTTGAGTGTGTCGGGCATCATATGTCCCAGCCAACCCCGGCCAAGCAGTTACGGTACCGTTTTTACTTCTGGTTGGCGAGGCGTTCGGCTTCGTCGGCCTGGATATCGGAATCGATCACGGCCTGCAGGTCGCCATCGAGCACGGCGTCCAGATTGTAGGCCTTGTAGTTCGTGCGATGGTCGACGATGCGGTTCTCCGGGAAGTTGTACGTGCGGATGCGCTCGGAGCGGTCCAGCGAACGGACCTGCGAGTGGCGCATGTCAGCGGCCTCGGCGGCCTCCTGCTCGTGCTTCATGGCCAGCAGGCGGGACTTGAGCACGCGCAGGGCGGCCGCACGGTTCTGAATCTGCGACTTCTCGTCCTGCATGCTCACCACGATGCCGGTGGGGATGTGGGTCATACGCACGGCGGAGTACGTGGTGTTCACGGACTGGCCGCCGGGGCCGGAGCTCATGAAGATGTCGATCTTGAGGTCCTTCGGATCGATCTCGATCTCGTCGTCATCCTCGTCGGCCTCGGGGAACACGATCACGCCGGCGGCGGAGGTCTGGATGCGGCCCTGCGATTCGGTGACGGGCACACGCTGCACGCGGTGCACGCCGCCCTCGTACTTCATGGAGGCCCACACGCCGTCCTCCGGGGCGGGCGTACCCTTGGCGCGGATGGCGATCTGCACGTCCTTGACGCCGCCAAGCTCGGTGGTGTTCTCGGACTGCACGTTCACGGTCCAGCCGCGCTTCTCGGCGTACCGGGTGTACATGCGCAGCAGGTCGCCGGCGAACAGCGCGGCCTCCTCGCCGCCGGTGCCGGCCTTGATCTCCATGATGGTGTCGCGCGCGTCGTCCGGGTCGCGCGGGATAAGCGCGGTGCGCAGCTTCTCCTCGGCGGCCGGCAGCTCCTCCTCCAGTCGCTTGGCCTCATCGGCGAAGTCGGGGTCCTCGTCGGCCATCTCGCGCGCGGCCTCGAGGTCGTCCTTCACCTGCAGCCAGGACTTGTAGGCGCCCACGATGGCGCCGAGTTCGGCATGGCGACGCCCCAGCTTGCGCAGTTTGTCCGGGTTGGACACGATTTCGGGGCTTGCCATCTGCTGTTCGATGGATTCATACTCCTCAAGCGCGGTCGCCGCCGCCGGGAACTGTTCGTCTGCCATGACGCTTCTTTCGCTTCTTTCCGTGGATGGAACCTGAACTGGAATACGTGATGAATGGTGAAGGGTGAAAAGAATACAAAAACGCCAGTCCCACGGCGGACATGCCGAAGCATGCCGGACCGAGATGGACTGGCGTGAAGAATGCTACTTGCTCCTCTTGCCGTAGCGCTTCTCGAAGCGAGCAACGCGGCCACCGGTATCGAGAATCTTCTGCTTGCCGGTGTAGAACGGGTGGCACTGAGAGCACACGTCAACGAACATGTGATCTTCCTTGCCAGCGGTGCGGGTCACGAAGGTGTTGCCGCACGAGCACGTCACCTCAACGGGGTGGTAATCAGGATGGATACCCTGCTTCATTTGCGTCTCCTAATGATTCGGGGGACCCGGGTCGCATGCCCCTATGGTATGCGTGAACCGGAACCTTTGGGATTGTACTCGCATGGGCGGACGGGCGCGCCGAAAACAGCATAAGTGGGGCCACTCGGGCTTGAACCGAGGACCGGGCGATTATGAGTCGCATGCTCTAACCGACTGAGCTATGGCCCCACGCTGGCCTTTCGCCCGCGAACCACCGCGGAAGCCAACCTGTTTAGTGTAGCACGGGCCGCACGGAACCACACGCCCCGCATATCCTCGGCCCATCGGCAATCCCCGCACCCCGGATCGTACGGTCCAGGGTTCAACGGTCGCCATACGTACCAGTCATACGTCCGCTACTGCCCGATGTAGGCGAGCGGATTCTCGATGAACCGGCGCAGGCCCATTTCGGCGGCGCCGTACAGCGAGGGATGCTCGGACACCGGCGGCACGAACACGCGGATCTTCACGTTCGGATAGCCCAGGATCTCGGAACGCAGTCGGCCTTCGAGCACGGTGGCCAGCTCGTCGCCGAAGTGCGTCCACAGGCCGCCGAGCAGCACCGTGTCCACGTCCACCATGTTCACGGCGGAGGCCATGGCGGAGACCAGCGCATCGGCCGCCTCGTCCACCACCGCGGCCACCTTCGGATCGCCGGAGCGCCAACGCTGCAGGAACTTCTCGATGGCCTCGGAACTGGTGGCCTCCTCGTTTTCGGCGATGCCGGCCGCCTCCACCAACGCGCGTCGGCCGGCGAACGCCTCCAGGCAACCGTGCCGACCGCACAGGCACAGCGGCCCATCCATCGAGACGGACATATGGCCGATCTCGCCGGCGAATCCGTGCGAGCCGGTCACCACCTCGCCGTCACGCACCACGGCGCCGCCGATGCCGATGTCGGTAGACAGGTAGATGAACGAATCCGTGCGGTCCACCACGTTCAGGAAGCCCGCGCGCTCGGTGGCGTACCCGGGGATCTGGGCGATGGCGGCCATCTTGGCCTCGTTGCCGGCCACCACATCCAGCCTGCGCACCACGTTGAACCGGGTCAGGTTCACGTTCTCCCAGCCGAGGTTGCGGGCCACGAGCAGCCACATGTCATCCGTCACGATGCCCGGCAGGGCGAGGCCGGAACCCACCACCTTGCAGCCGCGGCGCTTGAGCCGGCTTTCCAACGGGAAGGTCATGGCGTCCAGTTTGGCGAAGATCTCATAGGGGTTCGTGTCGGTCATGTCCGCGCTGACCCACTCCTGACCGAGCGTGTCGCCGTTGAGGTCGAGCGCCAGACAGCCATAGCCATCGGTGTTGATCTGCAGTCCGATGCCGGCGATGGTACCGCCACGGATCTTCAACGGCGTGCTGGGACGGCCGTAGGTGGTGAGCACCACCGGATCGTCCTCCTGGATCACCCCGCCGTCCAGCAGCATCGAGGCCAGCAGTGACATGGTAGCCTTGGTCAGACCGGTCTCCTTGGCGAGGTCCGCGCGGCTCATCGGCCGCTGTGCACGCAGCAGGGTGTCGAGCGTGACCGAGAGGTTATGGTTGCGCAAATCTTCCTGATTGATTCTGCGTAGTCCCGCCATGCCGCCCTGCCTTTCCGTGATTCCGCTCCCCCAGCGTCACCGAGAGCCCCTCACAAACAATACCGTCTTACGCACGCCCGACGATTGCCATCGCACGCTTCTTCGCGTGTTTCCGTTTGCAATCGCGGCTTGGAATACAGTATAGTTTAATCGTCTAACTTATTCAGCATGGCGCGTCGAATATCCGGATATATCAGTGGATATCAGGCGCACGAACCTCACCGAGGAGGAATACATGGCGAAAGTACTGGTCGCCGGCGTCGATACGTCAACCCAATCAACCAAGGTCCGCATCACGGACGCCGAGACGGGCGAGCAGGTCCGCTTCGGCCAGGCCAAGCATCCGGACGGCACCTCCGTCAACCCCGAGTTCTGGTGGGAGGCCTTCCAGCAGGCGGCCGAGCAGGCCGGCGGCCTGGATGACGTGGCGGCCCTCGCCGTGGGCGGCCAGCAGCACGGCATGGTGATTCTGGACAAGCAGGGCAACGTGATCCGCGACGCCATGCTGTGGAACGACATCAGCTCCGCCCCGCAGGCCGCAGCCCTCATCGACAAGCTCGGCGAGGCCCCGGCCGAGGGCGACGAGCCCGAGGATGTGACCGCCCGTGGCAAGCAGCGCTGGGTCAAGGCCGTCGGCTCCTCCCCCGTGGCCTCCTACACGCTGACCAAGGTGGCGTGGGTGGCCGAGAACGAGCCCGAGAACGCCAAGAAGATCGCCGCCATCTGTCTGCCGCACGACTGGCTGAGCTGGCGCATCGCCGGCTACGGTCCGGTGGCCGAGGGCGAGGACGCCCATCTCGAGGCCCTGTTCACCGATCGTTCCGACGCCTCCGGCACCATCTACTACGATGCCGCGCACGACGAGTACCGCCGCGACCTCATCGCCATGGTGCTGGCCCCGGCCGAGGGCGAGGAGGCCGCCAAGGCCCATGCGGACGCCATCGTGCTGCCCACCGTGCTCGGCCCCACCGAGTCCGCCGCGGTCAAGGCCTCCCCCGCCATCGCCGGCAAGGACGTCGAAGGCGGTTGCATCCTGGGCCCCGGCGGCGGCGACAACGCCATGGCCTCGCTGGGCCTGGGCATGGCCGTGGGCGACGTCTCCATCTCGCTGGGCACCTCCGGCGTGGCCGCGGCCATCGCCGAGAATCCGGTGTACGACCTTTCCGGTTCCGTCTCCGGCTTCGCCGACTGCACCGGCCACTATCTGCCGCTGGCCTGCACCATCAACGGTTCGCGCATCCTGGACGCCGGCCGTGCGGCGCTGGGCGTGGACTACGACGAGCTGGCCGAACTGGCGTTCAAGTCCGAACCGGGCGCGGGCGGCATCACGCTGGTGCCGTACTTCGACGGCGAGCGCACGCCGAACCGTCCGGACGCCACCGCGTCCCTGACCGGCCTGACGCTGCACAACACCACCAAGGAGAACCTGGCCCGCGCGTTCGTGGAGGGCCTGCTGTGCTCCCAGCGCGACTGCCTGGAGCTCATCCGCTCCCTGGGCGCCCAGATCAGCCGCATCCTGCTCATCGGCGGCGGCGCGAAGTCCGTGGCGATCCGCACGCTGGCCCCCTCAATCCTGGGCATGGACGTGACCCGTCCGGCCACCGACGAGTACGTGGCCATCGGCGCCGCCCGTCAGGCCGCCTGGGTGTTGTCCGGCGAGGCCGAGCCGCCCGCGTGGAAGCTCAGCATCGAGGGCGTGGAGACCGGCGAGCCCACCGAGGCGGTGTACGCCGCATACGCCAAGGCCCGCGGCTGAGCCGCGTCAGGCGCACGCCGATAGGCACCGGCCGATAAACACGCATCAGGCCGCCAGTCGGGCCGGCACGCACGCATGGATATGCGACGATGTCCGGCTTGGCCGGCGGCCTTCCTGTCGCCAAGAAATCGCAACGTTGAGATGCGGCGACGGCAGCGGTCATGCCGGCGACCGCCAGGCACCGCGCCGGCCTGCCCATCGCCGTCGCGTAAGGCAACGGCCCGCCATGGCAACCCCGTTATAATCGAATGGTTTGCACTATTTTGGAGAACGCTTATGAATGATCGCTCACGTATGATGCTGTACGCCCTGACCGCTTTGGCCTGTGTGGTCTGGATCTGGCAGTCCGTCCAGGAATCGATGGCCGATGGCACGATGATCAGCACGTCGAACATCATCTTCCTGGTGTGCATCGGTATCGCGGCCGTCTACTGCGCGGCCAATGCGCTGATCCTGTGGTGGCGACAGCCCGGAAAGCACGACGATGAGGAGCCGGGCGACGGCGATGCCGAGGACACCGAGGACGACGGGCAGGACGACGAAGCGCCCGCTGCCGACGACACCGACGACACCGACGAAAACCACGGAAGTCGCCGACACCAAGACGGAATCCAATTCGAAGAACAACTGACTTCCCCGCCGTCGGCTTCGTCGACGGTCCATCAGTAATCACGACATATCAAAGGCTTTTCAAGCGGCGACGGCCTGCTCTGGCGGTTGCCGCTTTACTATTGTTCACAGACCGTATCGTCCCCACTTCATCGCGATTCGCCGCCGGCTGGGCAAACAGCCAACAACCGACGGCCAACAGCACGATCGGAGCGGCACGGCATGCGGATATGCGTCATCGAAGGAGCATCATGGATTCAACCACTTTGGACATCGCCATCAGCGCGGCGCTGGGCATCGTCTGCATACCCTGCGGCACGTTCCTGGGCCTCATTCCGATGAAGGCCGACCAGGTGACCACCAAGCAGTCTCGCGCATCGCAGATGATGTGCTTCGTCATCGCGCTGGTGTTCATCGGCCTGCTCATCGCAGAACGCGATTTGGAGACGTGGGCCATCGTGGCCGGACTGGCGGTCGGCTTCGCGGTCGGCAAGATTCCGCCGTTCCACCAGTGGGCGCTGGCCAAGTGGCCGTTCCTCGAGCCCAAGAAGCCCGCCGGCAAGGCCAAGCGCGTCAAGAAGGCGAAGAAGAAGTAGCCTTCAACTCCCCTCACATCATCAAAACCATCAAAACGGCGTTATGTATGCGGCCCAACGAAGGCCACGCATACATAGCGCCGTTTTCGATGTCCTAACCGGCGTTATGTATGCGGCATGATGGTCGAGCCGCATACATAGCGCCGGTTGGGCATCCGGCGCAGCAACACGGAAAAGGGACGCCGCCTGAGCGACGTCCCTTTCGGAGGAGGAATGGGAACTACGTTCCTATCCTTGTGGGGTCCGATCCGTTGGAAGATGCGGCCCGGACCCCACGGATTGCGGGATCAGCCCTTCTTCTTCTTGGAGAGCAGGTCGTAGGCCACGGCGGCGATGACCACGAGGCCCTTGATGGTCTTGACCCAGGCGGCGTCCACACCCATGATGGACAGGCCCTGGTTCAGGACGCCCATGATCAGAGCGCCGACCATGGCGCCGGGGATGGTGCCGATACCACCGGTGACGGCCGTGCCACCGATGAAGCAGGCGGCGATGGCGTCCATCTCGAACTCCATACCGGTCTGGGCGGAAGCGGAGGCCAGGCGGGAGAGGGTGATGATGGAGGCGATGGAGACCAGGAAGCCCATGTTCAGGAAGATCTCGAAGTCGACCTTCTTGGTGTCGATGCCGGAGAGGATGGCGGCCTTGCGGTTGCCGCCGACGGCGTAGACGTTACGGCCGAAGACCATGCGGTTGAGCACGAAGTAGTACACGCACACCAGCACGCCGATGATCACGAGGACGATCGGGATGCCGCCCTGGGTGGCGTTGCCGGACATGGCCAGCAGGTAGGTGACGTAGCCGATGGCGAGGGCGGCGACCACGCACTTGAGGACCACGAAGCTCATCGGCTGGGCCGGCAGACCGTTCTTGACGGCCTTGGCACGCTTGGACAGCTGGCTCCAGACCACGAGCACGATGGCGGCGATGCCCACGATCAGCGCGGTCAGCGCGTACGGTCCCACGAAGATGGTCGGCACGTAGTCCTTGGAGATGGCGCGGAAGGCGGCGTTGGAGACCGGGATGGACTCGCCGGCCACGACGGTGGCGAGGCCACGGAAGATGAGCATGCCGCCCAGAGTGGTCACGAAGCCGGGGACGCCGACGTAGGCGACCCAGAAGCCATGCCATGCGCCGATGACCAGACCGATGGCGATCATCAGCAGGATCGCAGCCCACCACGGCACGCCGTGCTTCATGGCCAGTGCGCCGACGCCGCCGATGAAGGCGACCACGGAGCCCACGGACAGATCGATGTGGGTGGCGATGATGATCATCAACATACCGATGGCGGCGATGAGCACGTAGGCGTTCTGCTGGAACAGGGCCACCACGTTGTTCGGATTCAGGAGGCGGCCCGCGGTCAGGATCTGGAAGACGATGATGACCAGCACGAGGGCCAGGTAGATGCCGTAGGAGCGCATGTTGCCCAGCAGCAGGGACTTGAGGCTCTGCTCCTCACCCTTCTTCGCGGCGGGGGAAACGGTTGCGGTAGACATTTGGGGATTATCCTTTCGAAGCTTCTTTGCTTTATCACGATGCCGGCGCGTCGATCGGGCCGGCTGGCGGCGTCAGGCGAAGACCTGGTCCTTGGGCAGGGCCGTCGGGGAGGTCATGTACTTCATGAGCTCCTCCTGGTTGGTGGTCTTGGCGTTGAACACACCGGTGATCTGGCCCGCGCTCATCGTGTAGATGCGGTCGCAGATGCCGAGCAGTTCGGGCAGTTCGGAGCTGATCACGATCACCGCGGAACCGGAGTCGGCCAGCTGGTCGATGATCTCGTAGATGTCGTACTTGGCACCCACATCGATGCCTCGGGTCGGCTCATCCAGGATCAGGACCTTCGGGTCGGTGGCCATCCACTTGGCGAGCACGACCTTCTGCTGGTTGCCGCCGGACAGGTTGCCGGCCGGCATTTCGATGGTCGGGGCCTTGGTGCGGAACTCCTTGCGGTATTTCTCGGCCGTCTGCTTCTCGCGGGTCTCGTCCACCACGCCCAGCTTGTTGGACAGTTCCTTGAGGCTGGCCAGGGAGGTGTTCTCGCGAATGGTCTTCATGAGGTTCAGGCCGTAGACCTTGCGATCCTCGGTGGCGTAGGCCACGCCGTGGTCGATGGCGGAGCGCACGGTCGGGAACTTGACTTCCTTGCCTTCCACGAAGATCTTGCCGGAGGCGTTGGTGCCGTACTGGCGGCCGAACACGCTCATGGCGGTCTCGGTGCGGCCCGCGCCGATCAGGCCGGCCATGCCCACGATCTCGCCGGCGCGCACGTTGAAGCTCACGTCCTTGGCGACCAGGCGGTTCTCGTCGAGCGGGTGATGCATCTTCCAGTCCTCGACGCGGAACATCTCCTTGCCGATGTGGCTCTCGTGCACCGGGTAGCGGTTGGTGAGCGGGCGGCCCACCATGTCGCGGATCAGCACGTCCTGGTCCAGCGGGTGCTCGGCGTCGATGTCGATGTGGCTGATGGTGTGGCCGTCTCGAATGACCTGCACCGCGTCGGCGGAGTAGGCGATCTCGTTGAGCTTGTGGGAGATGATGATGGCCGTGATACCCTGGTCACGGCGCAGGCCGTCGATCAGGTCGAGCAGGTTCTTGGAATCCTCGTCGTTCAGGGCGGCGGTCGGCTCGTCCAGGATGAGGAGCTTCACGTTCTTGGTGAGGGCCTTGGCGATCTCGACCAGCTGCTGCTTGCCGACGCCGATGTTGGAGATCAGGGTGTCCGGATTCTCGTCCAGACCGACCTTCTTCATCACGTCGTACGCGATCTTGCGCTGCTGGTCGGCATCGATCGCGATGCCCTTCTTCTTCTGGTTGCCCAGGAAGATGTTCTCCTGGATGGACATGTACGGCACCAGTGCAAGCTCCTGGTGGATGATCACGATGCCCTTTTCCTCGGAATCGCGGATCGTCTTGAACTTGCAGGTCTCGCCGTTGTATACGATGTCGCCCTCGTAGGTGCCGTACGGGTACACGCCCGACAGCACGTTCATCAGGGTCGACTTGCCGGCGCCGTTCTCACCGCAGATCGAGAATATCTGGCCCCTCTTGACCGTGATATTCACGTCGTTCAATGCGGTGACCGGGCCGAAGCGCTTTACGATATGACGCATTTCGAGAATCACGTCACCGTTTGTAGCCACAGTTACCTCCTCCGATAGTAATGTCCCTGTGCATGGTGGAGGCGCCGTACCGCAACGATGCAGTGCGGCGCCTCCTGTTCTGTGAGCTAGCGGCGGGCCGAAGCCCGCGTACTGTGCTTTTCCTTATGCCTTATGGCTTGGTGATCGACTTCCGATTCCGATCACAGGCCGGCATCGGCGGCGGAGATGTAGCCGCCGTCAACGAGGACTTCCTTGAGGTTGTCCTTGTCCACGGTGACCGGGGTCAGCAGCTGGGACGGGACGTCCTTGGTGCCGTTGTTGAAGGTGTCCGGGGCGGTCGGCTCCTTGCCGTCGACCAGGGCCTTGATCATCTCGGCGGTGGCCTTGGCCAGCTCGCGGGTGTCCTTGTAGACGGTCATGGACTGCTTGCCCTGGACGATGGCCTGGACGTTGGCCTTCTCGGCGTCCTGTCCGGTGATGATCGGGTAGTAATCCCAGCCGGCGGCCTCGACGGTGTTGTAGGTACCGGTTGCCTCGGCGTCGTTCTGGGCGAGCACGGCGTCAAGCTTGGTGCCGTCGTTGTAGAAGGAGTTGATGCGGTTCTCCATCTCGTTCTGGGCCTTCTGGCGGTCCCAGTTATCGATGCCGATGGACTGCCAGTCGTCGGCGGAGGACGGGACCTTGCCGGACTTGGACTGCAGCACGCCGGACTTGAAGTACGGTCCGAGCACGTCCCAGGCGCCCTTGAAGTAGTAGCCCGCGTTGTTATCGGTCGGGGAGCCGGCCATGAGCTCGACGTTGAACGGGCCCTTCTGGCCGTCCTTCAGGCCGAGCTTCTGCTCGATGTACTCGCCCTGCATACGGCCGACGTCCTCCAGGGAGAAGGTGGCGTAGTAGTCGACGGCATCGGTGTTCATGATGAGGCGGTCGTAGGCGATGACCTTGCCGCCGTTGGCCGCGACCTGCTCGGCGGCAGCACCGGTGGCGGTGCCGTCGATGGAGGCGATGACCACGTAGTTCATGCCGTTGTTGGCCATGTTCTGAATCTGGGAGGTCTGCAGATCGGTCTTGCCGTCCGCGTACTGCAGGGTGACGTCGTAGCCGTAGCCCTCAAGCTGCTTCTTCAGGTTCTCGCCATCGATCTTCCAGCGCTCGAGCATCTGCTCGGGCATGGAGATGCCGACCTTGACGTCGCCGGAGCTGCTGCTGTCGCCACCGGCGGTGGTGGTGCCGCGGGTTCCGCCGCCGCAGGCGGCCAGCGGGACGAGCATAGCAGTCGCAGCGATGACGCCGAGAGCCTTGGTCCACTTGTTCATGGGGATTCCTTTCGTCATTGATAGGAACTTTGTTTCCTCTTCCTTGCGGTCTGGCAACCATTGCCGAACCTGTTAAAAATATACCACATAGTTTTTTGGTTTAACAATTACCAATCGTTAAGTTTGGCTGGAATAAGGCCGTTTTTCGGGTGTTTGATTCACTCAGCTAACTAAATGTGAGCGGTAACAATGACAGTTTTTCAACACTTCATCAAACTATGGGTCACGCTATCTCAACGTTGAGAAAAACGCGACACGCCGAAATCCTTCCACCCCGCGAACACGGCGGGGCCGATCAAAACACACCAAAATACACACGAATTACGTTCAAAATCGCACATCATCCGCAACAAAACGAAAGGTGACGTTAAATCAACATTGACATGAATTCCATTGGACTACCCCTCAGTCGGCTTCGCCGCCAGCTCCCCTGACAAGGGGAGCCGAGAACGGGGGCCATGTCAATCTTGGCTTAACGAAGCTAAACGAAAAACGCCGCCCCGCTGACGTGCGGGACGGCGTGGGTTGCGACGGGACATCGCAAGGGTTGCGGTTTTGAATTATCGGATAGTCTGACCAGGAATCCGGGAATCGGGACTCAGCGGGCGGCTTCCCCCGTCTCGAACAGCGCGAGGAATTTGGGGCGCCAGGCGTAGCGCGTGGAGACCAGCACCAGTCCGGCGGCGGTCAGCAGGGCGCCGATCGGGGCGGCCACGGGATCCACGAACAGCAGGACGGCATAGGCCACGGCCAGCATGGCCAGCGAGAACAACAGCATTCGATGTGCGTGCATAGCGGTATCTCCATTGACGTTGCGCAGGTACGCAGAACGGGTACGGTTATTTAGTTCAATGATTTAACCATATACCCGTTTTGTTACACGCGCAAGTCATCCGACGTCGTTCCGCAGCGGGTCATCAGCTGGCCGCACCGCTTCGCCAGACGAGCACCTCATCCGCCGGATACGCGGCGAGCGGTCCACGGGCGGAACGCTCGCCACGGGCGGCACCGGTGATGTCGCGGTCCACCACGATGGGCGAGCCATCCGGCTGTTCGAAGTATCCCTCCACGATGCGCGGCTGGCCGAGGTCGGCGGTGGAGACCACCGGACCGGTCGCCCCGCGCACCGCTTCGGGCAGCGTGACCGTGAGCCACAGCTCATCATCGGTCTCACGCAGACTCAAAGCACCGGCTTCACCGCACACCACGGCGTCCGGCTCCCACGAGGCGGCACGGGCACCGTTCAGATACGTGTTGGACGCCAGCGTCATGGGCTGCGGAATGCTGCGGTACAGCTCCTCATCACCGAGTCCGGCCTCCTCGATGCGTCGCTCATAGTCGGCGAGCGAATGCGGATGATCCTCGAAGCAGGCGGTGCCCGTATCCGCCACGCCTTCGCCGCCGGCGGCGTCAGCCATGCGCTCGGCCTCGCCGGCACCACCGACCGCCATGAAGAGGTTGTTGAGATACCGGTCATCGCCGCCGTAGACGAAGGCCTCGCCGGCGGGGTCGGTGGAGTGCGGGAAGTGGTAAGGCGTGGACCGGTCGAGCACCTGGGTGTGGCGGATGCGACCGGCGAACAGGTTGTTCACGAACGCCGCGCCCTGCGCATAGTCATCGAAGCTGAACTCGGAGGCGAACACGTTGTTCGTGAACGTGATGGGCCCGTGGGTCACCTCGGTCATCACGTCGCGCGTGTTGCGGTAGAACACGTTCGCATCCACCACCGTGCCCTGTGCCTGCCAATCGAGCCACATGCCCAGCACCGAATCGTGCACACGATTGCCGCGCACCACGGTGTCCACCGCGGCATGCATCTTGATGGCGGCGACCTCCCAGCCGAAGAACTCGCGCTTGGTGCCGATCCGGAAGATATGGTTGCCCTCGATGAGGCTGAACGCGCAACCCATGTGCCCCACCACGCCGTTCTGGCCGCAGTCGTAGATCACGTTGCCGCGCACCACATGGCCGCCGACCACGCCCTTCCTCCAGCCCACGTGCAGGGCCTTGTACACGGCCTCCTTCTGGTACTGGTAGCCGGACTTGCGGTGCGTGCGGGTCGAGTCGTTGTCCCCGGTGGAGATCTCCTTGCCCAGCGAGATGGCGGAGCATTTCGCGTCATGGATCACGTTGCCCTCGATCACCCAGCCGCGCGACCAGTGCGGGCCGATCAGTCCCACCTGATCCGCGGTCGGCGGCGTGTACGGGCAGGCCGCGCGGCACAACTCGAACCCGCGCACGGTGACGTAGTTGACGAACGGGCGAGACGGGTAGAAGCACGTCTCGCGCACGTTGATCTCCGTGACCTCCACGTTCGGGTCCGCATCATGGAAGTTCGCCCAGATCGTAGTGGTTTCGGCATCCGTCTCGCAATACCACACGTTCACCGTGGCGTCCGGGTCCAACAGCGGCACAATGGAGTCCGTGGCCGCGTCGCGCCCGGTGTCCCAGCGTTCCGGTTCGCGCACCTTGTCCAGCGACGCGACCTCGTAGAACGACTTGCCGTTGAGGTACACGTCACCCAGGTGACGGACCTCGACCTTGGGATCGGGATAGACGGTCCAGTCGCCGAACACGGTCTCGACGTACGGGTTGTAACCGCCGAAGAACGAGTTCGGGATCTCGGCGCGCCATACGCCCCCGCTTTCCGGAACCCACGTGTCGATGCGTTCGGCACCGGTGATAACCGGGCGCGGCTCGCCCTCGGCGGCGCGGTAGACGATGCGGTTCGTCTCGCTCTCGCCGCCAAAGCGCGGGTCCACGGACTCCCGGTACGTGCCCGCGTGCACGATCACCTCGTCGCCGGCGCGCGCGATGGCCGCCGCCTGCCCGATGGTCAGGAACGGGTCTGCCTCACTGCCGATGCCCGCCGGGGAACCGGCCGAAGCCGAAACATGATACTGCGTCATTGCATTGCTCCTTTGCTGATGGGTGCCGACCCGACAGTGCCGATGGGCCGGCGAAAACCTATGCGCCCTCCACGGCGGCGCGCTGTTCGGGCGTCCAGTCCTCGGGCACCTGGCCGATCACATGGCAGGGGTTGCCCACGGCGATGGAGTCGGCGGGGATGTCGTGCGTGACCACGGCACCCGCGCCGATGATGGTGTTGTCCCCGATGGTGACGCCGGGGCAGATCACTACGTTGCCGCCGAGCCACACGTTGTTGCCAATGGTCACGTCCTCGTTGTGCTGCCAGCCTTCAAGCCTGGGCTTGCGCTCGATGGCGTGGTTCGGCGTGTAGATGCTCACGCGCGGGCCGATGAGGCAGTCGGAGCCGATGGAGATCGGGCCGCCGCCCACGATGAGGAAGTCCATGTTGATGAACGTGCGGTCGCCGATCTTCAAGCCCAGACCGTAATCCAGACGGATCGGCGGACGGAAGTCCACGCCTTCGCCGGCCTCCGGCACCAGCTCGCGGAACAGCCGCTCGGCTTCGGGGGTGTCCTCGAAGTAGATGCGGTTGATACGGTCGCATGTGGACTGGGCCTCGCGCGTGAGTTCCGGCAGGATTTCCGATTTGCGGTATTGCAGCCAGTCGTCCGCGAAGAGCTTCGCCACGTCCGGGTGGTCACGCTTCAATTGTTCGAGATCATGGGCCATTGCATTGCCTCCTTGCATTGGTGTGATTTCCCCTGGCTCCCCTGCCGGGAGCCGTCGGCGAAGCCGAATGAGGGATGATCCTCCGAAATTTCGCTTGAATCAAGTATCGGTTCAACGGTTTAACTATATGCGCCCGACGATATTGTACGGCTGCCGACCAGGCATCCGACGAAGCCGCCGGCCCATTCGGTGCTGAGGAATCGCGCGTCGCACTCCCCCAACGTCCGGGCGCCGGATATGTCGGCGTGCGCCATCAGCACGGTTTCGCGGGACGACCCGCTGTCCGAGGCATCGGCCGCATCGGCAACCGTTCCGGCCTCGGTCTCCGCCAGTGAAGGATGGACCGCAGCACCTGCGGCGGACCGGACGGCCAGGAATCGCAATCGATTGTCATGCAGTCGCGCGCCGAACCATTCGCCCGACTCGATCGTCCCCAGATCCAGCAGCGAGGTCTCGCCTCGGTCGGTGATTTCGGCCGTCAGTCCGCCCTGCTTTACGCGCATCGTGACGTAGTGCGTCGAGTCCTGATGCAGCATCAGTTCCCGGTTCGGCGGGACCATCGCCGCATAGTCCGGCGCGTCCACGCGCATGAACCGGTATCCGTCGCGGCCGCGGACGCTGACCAGACGATCGTCCTGTTCGTCGATGTGTTCGGCATATCCGTCATCAGCCGAACAATTCAGCGGAACCTCGATGGATTCCACCGAGCGCAGCGCGCCGTCATCATCCAAAGAAACGGCGAGCGCGGCAGGCAGACGCCCCAGTCCGGGGGCGACGACCGGCCATCCGGGATCCGCAGTGTCATCCTGCTTGGCCGGACTGTCGCCCTCCAGCTTCCAGGAGACGGGGTTGCGTTCCCAGGCAACCGGCGCAACGAACGTTTCACGGCCCAGGTAGCTGAACAGTTCGCCCGGCTCCCGTCCCGGAGTCTCGCGCACGCCGAGGCAGGCGAGCAGCCAACCGGCTTGCGGGTGGCGCAGCAGGTCGGCATGGCCCACGCATTGGGTGAGTTTCTTATTGCCGAGGTGACGGTGCGTGAGTATCGGATTGCGTTTGCAGGCCTGGAACAGGCGGTCGTATTGGCCGACGACGCTGTGCTCGCCTTCGCGCGCCGGTTCGATCCACACGTCGCGCGCGGCGAGGCCCTGCTCGAATCCGGCGATCGCGGCCGTGAATCCTTGCGGTGCATACGTGCGCATCATCATTTCGCTGTGTTCGAAGCTGGTGCCGCCCTCCGCGGTCATGAGGTACAGCCAGTCGCCCATGCGGTACAGATGTGGGCCTTCCGCCCAGACCGCGTCCAATCCGTAACCGCGCCAGATCACGGTCTTGTGGCCCCGCAGCGTCCAGTCGGACGGGTCGATGGGCTGGGCCCAGACCTCGGTCTGGCCTTCCCACTGGGGTTTGACGGCCGGACGGGTCTGCGTCCACCAGACCGTGCCATCGGTGTCCTCGAAGATGTCCGGATCGATACCTTCCGCGTCTGCCACCCAATAGGGCCCTTGCCACGGCCCTTCCAATGTGTCCGCCGTGATGACGAAGTTGCCTTGGGCCGCCCGGCAGTCATCGATGTCCGCCGCCGCACAACCGGCCGCGAGCGCCCGTTCCTCATTCACGCGGGCCACGGTGCATACGATGGCATACCGGCCACGGATGCGCCGGATGGTCGGCGCATACAGTCCGCCGGAGTCCTCCACACCGTCGATGAGCAGCCGGCGGGCCATCGCCGCGTCCACGGCATCGCCCATGTGCTCCCAGGACGTCAGGTCGCGCGTGACGTGGATCGGCAAGCCCGGTACCAGTTCGAACGACGAATTGACCAGCACGATCTCGCCGCGCGTCTCATCCCATATCCACGAGGGGTCCGGGTACATGCCCCGCATCACCGGATTGGCGACCGTGCGCGCGTGCGCAGAGACACGGTCGTCCTTTTCTCCGGTCAATGCCTGTGTCCGCATGCTTGGCGCTGTCATGCCCATCACTCCCCCTGCTGTTCGTATCGCGAAAAACCATCATCGGATGGACACACCGCTATGCATGTGCCTCGATGAAGTCGATGATCGCCGCGGTGACCGGTTCGCTCCAGAAATTCCCCTCATGTTCGCCTCCGGCCACGCGAATCATGCGGGCATCATGCCCCTGCTCGCCCATGCGCCGATATAGTTTTTCGGTCTGCGCGTAGCTCACCAACGTGTCGGAGTCGCCGTGCAGCAGCAGCGCGGGAGGACAGTCGGTGTCCGGCGTCACGATGCGGTATGGGCTCATCGCATAGGCCCTTCGCCTCGTATCGTCATCGACTCCATCCGCATTCGCCGCACCGGCGACGCATGCCACGCAGTCGATGATGTCCGGGTTGGCGTCGGGTTCCTCGCCGTTCAGCAGTCCGAAGGCGTCGGTAGGCGCGAAGCAGGACACCACGTAATCCACGGCGTCCGAGGCGCCGGCGTTGCTGCCGTCGTCATAGCGCGCATCGCCTTGCGTCATGCCCATCAGCAGCGCGGTGTTGGCACCGGACGACGTACCCCAGATACCAATGCGTTCGGGGTCGATGTGGAACCGTTCGGCGTGCAGCCTGAGATACCGCAATGCGGATTTGACGTCGCACAGATATTCGGGGAACGGATGCCGGCCGCCCTGGCTGTCGGTGTGCCCCACCGTGGCGACCACGAAACCCCGCGCGACCAGTTTCAGCAGCCGCGGCACCGCATACATCCTGTTGGGTGTGGTCCAGCCACTGCCCTGTATGAACAGCACCGCCGGCAGAGTGCCGCCCTGCACGCTGGTGAGCATCGGCCCGATCACGTCCATGGTGAGACCGGGTTTGCCGGGATGATACGGCACGGCGGCGGTGCAGTCGATTTCACCGGTGAACCGGGAATCACTGCTGAGGACCTCGACGGATGGCTCCATAATCATCGCCTTCTCCCCTGCTCGACGAAGTGCGCGGCTCCCGCCGTTCTGCGAGAAGCCGCGCACCGCATCATGATCATCCGCTACAGTTCCCGGTAATCGAAGTGGTCGAACACCGCTTCCTTGCCGTAGCCGGACAGGTCAACGGCGGCCAGTCCCACGAACGCTCCGGTGAAGAAGCCGCCGTAGTTGCGGGCCACGTGGTCGTCGGAGAGTACGGCGGCGTCCAGCACGACCGGAATCTCATGCCAGGTCTCGCCGTCGAACGAGTACTCGTAGCCGTAGGTGCCGGTGCGGACCTTGGTGCGCAACCACACGGATTCGACCCCGTCCGGCACTTCGATGGCCTTGTCCTTGAGGAACGAGGTATACGTGTCGAAGTCGTTCTGGGCCACCTCGATGACGCGCTTGCCGCGTTTCTCGTCCCAGGTGACGAAGGCCCACGACCAGCACAGGTGGTTGTAGAAGTTGGTGAGGCCGGCCATCTGCATGTAGTTGTCCGGATTGAAGGTCACCTTGGTTTCGGCGTCGAAGTCGAAGGCCTGCCAACGGCGGCCGACCAGCGAGAGTTCGAACAGGTTGGAGAGCGAACCTTGGCCGCGCAGGGTCAGCGAGCCGCCGCCCACATGGCCCATGGCTTCGGTGAACGGCACGCGCAGGGTGTTCCAGTTGAGGTCCAGCGTGTCCGAGTCGAATTCGTCGTGCTGGGAGTGGTCCGTCGGCGCCTCGGTCGCGATGGCGTCCTTCGGGGCCTCGACGTAGCGTTCGCCGCCGTGGCCGCCTACCACGTACGGCCAGCCGTCCTCATCCCATTCGACCTTCTGGATGGAGGTCTCGCGGCCGAGCGTGCACCAGCCGCGCACGCCGTGGGCCGGTTCGGTCTCGTGACGCCACGGGCGGCCGCACAGGGAGGCGTAATACCATTCGCCGCCGGGCGTCTCCACCAGCGCGCCATGACCCTGCTTCTGCAGGTAGGTGTCCGGGGTGTCGAAGTTGGAGATGAACGGGTTGTGCGGGTCGCCTTCGAAGGATTCGGCGTCCAGCGTGCGCGAGCGGGCCACGGATTCCTGGTGCTCGTACTGGGTGCCGCCTTCGGCGCAGAACAGGTAGTACCAGCCGTTGATCTTGTACAGGTGCGGGCCCTCCACCAGCTTCACGTCCGTGCCGCGCCAGATGGTGCGTGCCGTTTCCGGCTTCAGGTGCATGGTTTCGGTGTCGAATTCGGTCAGGGTGATGCCATCGAACTGATGGTGGTATTCGCGGAAGTCCCAGGTCTGCTGGACCAGGTACTTGCGGCCGTCGTTGTCATGGAAGAGGCTGGCGTCGAAGCCCACGCCGTTGACGCGGATCGGCTCGCTCCAGGGGCCATGGATGTCCTCGGCGGTGACGAGGTAGTTCGCGCAGTCCTTGAACGCGCCGTTGACGATCTTCACGTCCGTGTAGATGAGCCAGAATTTGCCGTCCGCGTAGGACAGGTCGGGAGCCCAGATGCCGCCGCCGGAGGGGTTGCCCTTCATGTCCAGCTGGGAGACGCGGTTGAGCGGGCCGGGCAGCAGGTTCCAGTGGACCATGTCCTTGGATTCGTGCAGGCGCACGCCGGGCCACCAGTCGAAGGTGGAGTTGGCGATGTAGTAGGTATCGCCGACGCGGATCATCGAGGGATCGGCGTTGAAACCGGGGAGTACGGGGTTGGAGATTTGCATGTTCTTCTCCTCATTGAAAAGAATGGGTGCCGTGGGAAGGGCCAGGGAAGGAGGAGGATGAAAGGAATCGGCTCGGAAGAAAGACCGATCGTCCTTCCCACGGTACGGGTATGGGATGTGCCGGTTTGAGGCCCGGCACTGGGCCTATCGTGCCTTGCTCGCGGTTGGCGGCGCCTTGCTCAGCCCTTGACGGCGCCGGTCAGGCCGCCCACGATCTTCTTCTGGAAGATGGTGAAGCACAGCAAGGCCGGAATCATCGAGAGCGAGGTGAAGGCCAGCACCTGGGCCGTATCGACGGAGTGCTGCGAGCTGAACATCTGGACGCCGAGCGGCAGCGTGTACTTGCTCGAATCGTTGAGCAGGAACAGGGGCAGCATGTAGGCGTTCCAGCTGCTGACGAAGGTCAGGATGCCGACGGTGGCCACGCCCGGCCAGCTCAGCGGCAAGACCATGCGGCCGAAGAAGCCGATGCGGGAGCAACCGTCAAGCTCGGCGGCCTCCTCCAGTTCCTTGGGGATGGACTTCAGGAACGGCACCAGGATGATGATGGCCTGCGGCAGGCCGAACGCTATCTGCGGCAGGATGATGCCCAGATGCGAGTTGATGAGATGCAGGTTGCGCAGCAGCAGGTACAGCGGGGTGATGGCGACGGTGATCGGGAACATCATGCCGGCCGCGAACAGCGAGTACAGGAACTTGTTGAGCTTGAACTCGTAGCGGGCGATCACGAAGCTCACCATGAGGGCCAGTACCACCACGCCGACCATCGTGCCGATGGAGACGATGAGCGAGTTGACCAGCTCGGACCAGAAGATGTTCGAGGTGAACACCGTCTTGTAGTTCTCGAAGTTCCACGGGTTCGGCCAGCCGGCCGGATCGCGGGTGATCTGCGAGTTGGTACGGAAGCCGCCGATGATGATGTAGAGCACCGGGCCGACGCACAGCGCCACCAGCAGCAGCGAGAAGAAGTAGACCACGGGATTGCCCCACGGGGTCTTGGAGGACTTCCTCAGCGCGTACGGGTCATAGTTCTTCCTGCCGGTCTTGTGTGCAGGCTGGGAAACTGCGGTTGTCATTGTGAAATCACCTCATTTGCAACTGCCACGGAACCACCATTGGCCTTGGCACGCTTGGCCGCTTCCTTCGCGGCACGCTTGGCGCGGCGCTTGGCGTCCTTCTCGTCGGTGAGAGCGCCTTCGAGGTCGCGGTTGAGCACGAACTTCTGATAGGTCAGGGCGATGACCAGGGAGATGATGAAGATCACCACGGCCACTGCGGAACCATAACCGTAGTTGTTGGCGAGTCGGCCTTCGCGGACCATGTAGGTGGCCATCGTGGAGGTGCCGGCGGTGGACGAGACGTACTGGCCCCAGATGATGTACACCAGATCGAAGAGCTGGAGCGAACCGATGATGGACATGAACGCCCAGATGCGGATGGTGGGTCCGAGCAGCGGCAGGGTGATGCTCCACTGCTGGCGCCAGAATCCGGCGCCGTCCACGCGGGCGGCCTCATACAGGTCCTCGGGGATCGACTGCATGCCGGCGATCATCAGGATGACGGCGAAGCCGATGTACTTCCACGAGATGATGAACATCAACGTCCAGATGGCGATCTTCGGGTCGGAGATCCAATCGGCTCCGGCCAATCCCATCTTCTTGAGGATGGCGTTCAACGCACCGGTGGTCTGGAGGATCAGGCTCCAACCGGTACCCACGATGACCTCGGACACCACGTACGGCACGAAGATGAGGGTACGAATCAGGGCGCGGCCCTTGAACTTCTGATTGAGCAGCAGTGCGAAGAGAATGGCGAGCGGGCCCTGGATGATCAGGGAGGCGACCACCACGAACAGCGTGTGGCCCAGGGCTTCCTGGAAGTTGGGGTCGGTCAGGATGATCTTGTAGTTTTCGAAGCCGATGAACTGGCCGTTGACGGTCGGCTTGCCGTAGCCCTTCCACTTGAAGAATCCGTAGTATCCGGCCATGAACACCGGCAGGATCACGAAGCCGAGGAACATGATGAGGGCCGGAAGCGAAAGAATGGCGATTTCGATGCGTTTGCGAGCCTTGTCGGTCAGGACCGACTGGCGGCGCTTGATTGCTGCGCCCGCTGATGCTGACATGAGTGAGACCTTCCTTATACCTTGGGAAAAGACGGGCCGTGGTGGCGCTCCTTGGCGGACACCACGGCCCTTGGACAGTGCGTCAGGTTGATCTCTCAGCCCTTGGCGGCGGCGCTTTCGACACCCTTGACGATGTCGTCGGCGGTGCCCTTGCCGGCCATCATGTTGACCACGCCCTCGTTGAGCGCGTTGCCGATGTTCTGGCCGAACACGGTGTCAAGCCACATGGAGACGGAGGATGCCTCGTTGTAGACGGACAGCACCTGCTTCAGGGCGTCGTTGGTCACGGCATCCTGGGCTTCCTTGTTGGCCGGGATGGTGGAGAAGGCGGTGGCGTACTTCTCCTGCCACTCCTTCTCGGAGACGAAGTTGAGGAAGTCCACAGCCTCGTCCGGAGCCCAGGCGCCCACGGCCATGCCGTCGGAGCCACCCATGATGGCGGTCGGATCGCCCTTGCCGGTGTCCATGGTCGGGAAGGCGAAGTAGCCGAGGTCGGCCATCTCCTGCTTGTCCGGGGTGAGGTCCTTGATCACGCCGGGCTCCCAGCCGCCCATCAGCTCCATGGCGGCCATGTGGTTGGCGAGCAGGCCGGCGGAGGAGCTTGCGCCCTGCTGTGCCGGGGTGGTCAGGAAGCCGTCGTTGAAGGCGTCGAGGTCGAGCAGGCTCTGCACGTCGTCACCGGTGCGGGTCCAGCAGGAATCGCTGAAGTCCTTGTCCGCCTGGGCCTTCTCGAAGGTGTCGGAGGAGCACTCGCGCAGGGCGAACCAGTACCACCAGTGGGCGGCCGGCCATGCGTCCTTGCCGCCGACGGCGATCGGCGTGATGCCGGCGTCCTTGAGCTTCTGCACCACGGTCTTGAACTCGTCCCAGGTCTTCGGGGTCTCGGTGATGCCGGCCTTCTCGAACAGGTCCTTGGAGTACCAGATGCCGCCGGGGAGCACGGACTGCTGGACGCTGTAGATCTTGCCGTCGATGGTGCCGGTGGCCTCGGCGGTCTTCAGCTGGGTCTTGACGGTATCGGAGACCTTGTCGGTCAGGTCCATGGCCTGTCCGGCCTCGACCACGTCGCGCAGCTTCTGGCCGCCACGGGCCATGAAGATGTCGGGGGCGGAATCCGGATCCTGAAGGGCGGTCTGCAGCTTGCCGTCCATGTCCTCGTTCTGGATGGCCTCGATCTTGATCTCGACGTTCGGGTTTTCCTTCTCGAAGGCCTTGGCCGCGGCCTCCCAGTAAGCCTTGCCGTCACCGGTGGTGGAGTTGTGCCACATGGTAATCTCGACCTTGCCGTCGGCGTTGGTGTTGCCGCTGCTTCCGCAGGCGGCCATGCTCACGCAGGTGGCCATGGCCAGGACGGCTGCAGCTACGGACTTGAACTTCATTGTCGTCTCCTTTTTCATCTCGACCGACGTCACCGTCAGTCAGCGATTTACGAAAGTTTCGAAAGCCGGTCGCCGCAAAGCACACTTCTCTTTGCTTGCAGCGGACACTCAACACCGCCCGACAACCGCGTCAAATCAAGTATTGAAGAGCTTTTTCAACCCTATCGAAAACTCGCTTTGTATTTTCGATGCCTTCATCATAAGACCTTATTAGTTCAACGGTCAAATTTGGTTTACGAAAGCGTTGCGCTTCTAAAATCCCTTAATTTCCAACGTTCTTAACCGTTTATACACCGAAATTATCCCGAATTGACCTATCGAAAGTTTCGAATATAATGAGAATATACTTTTCGGCAAGGTGGACAATGATGGCATCAACTGAATCGCATCAGACCAATGGCGGCACGAAGGTCAGGCTTTCGGACATCGCCAAGCAGACCGGCTACTCGCTGGCCACGGTCTCCAAGGCGCTCAACGGCAAAGGCGACATCTCGGAGATGGCCCGGCAGGCCATCGACAAGGCGTTGAAAGACAGCGGATATGTGAGGCGGAACTCACCGGAGCGGCAACAACGCACCATCGAGGTGGTCTTCCGGGATTTCAATACCATATGGGCGCTTGAAGTGATCCGCGGCATTCTGGAGGAATCCAGGCGGCACGGCATCAACGTCATGATCGTTCCCAGCGGCGACAGGAAACATCCCGACCCCGCATGGGCCAAGGGCATCATCGAACGACAGCCCATCGGGGCGATTCTGGTGTTCTCGAACCTGACGGACAGCGAACGCAGCCTGCTCCAATCCCACAACATCCCCTTCGTGGTCTTCGACCCTTCGGGCAACCCGGCGCTGGACGACCTCTCCGTTCAGGCGGACAACTGGATGGGCGGCGTGATCGCCACCCGTCATCTGCTGGAGCTCGGCCACAAGCGCATCGGCATCATCACCGGACCGGACGAGATGCTGTGCTCGCGCGCCCGGCTGGACGGTTATTCGGCGGCATTGGCCGAACGCGGCATCCCCACCTCCCCCGAGCTCATCGCCGAGGGCGACTTCACCACCCCAGGCGGCTACGAGGGTGCCATGGCGTTGCTGGAGGACGAGCAGAACAGGCCCACGGCCATCTTCGCCGGCAGCGACCTGCAGGCCATGGGCGTGTACGAGGCAGCGCGCCAGCTGAAGATCCGCATCCCGGAGGACCTGTCCATCATCGGCTTCGACGACATCCAGACCGCCGCCTACATGGGACCGGCCCTCACCACGGTGCGCCAGCCCCTGCAGGACATGGCCTCCACGGCGGCGCGCATGATCATCGACACCACCGAGGGCCGGCAGATTCAGAAGCGCGTGATTCTCTCCACATCCCTCGTAGTGCGCGACAGCACGCAGCGCCTGGCCCACGCCAAGGCCTGATCCCATTCTTTGCGTGGATTGCGCTAGCCGAATCACAATCCACGCGCTCCGATCACACACGCACTCGCCCACAAACCGGAAAGCCCGCCTGAACATCTGCGTTCGGGCGGGCTTTCCGGTGGAAGGAAGGAGAGAAAGGAGAATTGAGGAAATGGAAAATCAACCATGACGTCGCGCACGGCATGGCTTCGACGCCCGGCCGTCTGCGACTCGCGCACGGCGGCGGCGCACCGCTTCCGTAGCGCATTATCGGTTTTATATTCAGTTATCGCATCTTCAGTTATCGATATTCAATTATTCGTATTCGGTTATGCAAGATATGGCGAATCGTGCCGGATGCGCGCTTTCGCAAGCCATACGGCCCACGGCACCACGCATCCGGTGACGAAGCAATCCGTATCAGTCAGTCATTCGAGACCGAATCCGAGTTTCACTCAACCTCGGACAGGGCGTCGATGATGTAGTTGTTGATGGTGGCCTTGACGGACTCCAGGTGATCGGACTTGGTGGCGGCGATCAGCTCGGACTGCGGCTTGTCGAGGCTGTAGGCTTCGAGGTCGGCCAGGGTGACGTTGCCGTCCTCGATGTCCTTGCCGATGCCGGAGTCGTAGGAGCTGTAGCGCTCGGCCATGAGATCCTGGATGAAGCCGTCCTGGTTCATCTTGTCGGCGACCAGCAGGCCGGCGGCGTAGGAATCCATGCCGGCGACGTGGGAGCGGAACAGGTCCTCGGCGTAGAAGGAGGTACGGCGCGGCTTGGCGTCGAAGTTCAGACCACCGTGAGGACCGATGGAGCCGGCCTGCAGGACTTCCCACATCACGGCGACGGTCTCGTAGAGGTCGGTCGGGAACTCATCCATATCCCAGCCGATGAGCTTGTCGCCCTGGTTGGCGTCGAGGGAGCCCAGGAAGCCGTTCTCGCGGGCCACGCGGATCTCGTGCTGGTAGGTGTGGCCGGCCAGGTTGGCGTGGTTGCCCTCGAGGTTCAGCTTGAAGACGTCGGTCAGGTCGTGGCTGCGCAGGAACTCGATGGCGGTGGCGGCATCGAAGTCGTACTGGTGCAGCGTCGGCTCCTTCGGCTTCGGCTCGATCAGGAACTGGGCGTCGAAGCCGATTTCCTTGGCGTAGTCGGCGCACAGGTGGAAGAACTGAGCGATGTGATCGGTCTCACGCTTCATCTCGGTGTTCCACAGGTTCTCGTAGCCTTCACGGCCACCCCAGAACACGTAGTTCTCGGCGCCCAGGCGCTTGCCGATCTCGAGGCTCTTCTTGAGCTGGCCGCCGGCGTAGGCGTAGATGTCGGCGAACGGGGAGGTGGCGGCGCCGGACACGAAGCGCGGGTTGGTGAACAGGGAGGAGGTGTTCCACAGCAGCTTGACGCCGGTGGCCTTCATGTTCTCCTCGATCTTGTCGACGACCTTGTCCAGGTTGGCGTCGGTCTCGCGCAGGGTGTCACCCTCGGGGGCGATGTCGCGATCGTGGAAGCAGAAGTACTCGACGCCGAGCTTCTGGAACAGCTCGAAGGCGTAGTCCACCTTGGCCAGGGCCTGATCCATCGGATCGGTGTACTTGTAGTACGGACGGTGGGCGGTGCCGGTGCCGAACGGATCAACCAGCTCCTGGTTGAAGGTGTGCCACCAAGCGACGCCGAAGCGCAGCCAGTCCTTCATCTTCTTGCCGGCAACGACCTTGTCGGCATCGTAGTAGTGGAAGGCCAGGCCCTCCTTCGGCCCCTTAGAACGACCGACGTACTCGACCTTGTCAACATCCCACAGACCCATTTGGGCGCTCCTTTGCAGTAGTGGTTCAACGGATTACGGGATTAATAGTAAACCCGTTAAACTATGTTTGTCAAATGATTGAATTAATACGGCGGCACACAGCGTGTTGCCAATGATCGCAACGGTTTTCGACAGCCATGCATAGACGCGGAGAAAAGACGCATGCGAAAAAGCGGACCGCATGCAGCCCGGATGCCGCAGCCCTGATTAGCGGCCGTTTCTTGCCAGGAGGCTGCACGGTCTAGCAAATTCCGGACGGAAATCCGCCGAATCGCGGCCGTTTTTCGATAGACCGCACGGGCTCCCAGCAGAGAACGGCCGCTAGACCAACCTGACAAGGGCCATATGGCCCGCCGCATCCCCACGGCAGGCCATATGCGGAGCGTCCCCCGATTCCCGAACCCGACAGCCATCCGCGTACCTCATGGCGACGAATGGCCAACGGGGTTATCCGGCCGCCCGTCCCCTCACATCGGGCGAATCAGACCAGATCTCTCAATAACGTTGGCCGGCGGATGTTCCTTCCGCCGTGAGGCACACGTTACGCCCCGCATGTAAACGTTCGCAATCCCCCGCCCCGGTTTGGTGGATAAGTGGAAAACCGCACGATTCCGCCACTCCCGAATGTGCATAACCGGTCGGCCATGCGGTGGATAATCCGCCATCCGGCCCGGTTATCCACCGGTTGAGCCGATGGTTGTCCACCGCAGGCACAGCCGCGCGGCCGGCACCGGCGTGTCGCTCCCCTACTTCAGGCGTTCGTAATGCCGCCTTACCAGGTCGAAGGTATACACGGCGAGCGCCAGCCAGATCACGGAGAAGGAGATGAACCGATGCGCCGGCACCCGTTCCCCGAGCACCGCAATGCCCAGAATCAGCTGGATGGTGGGCGTGATGTACTGCGTAAAACTCAACGTCAGGAACGCGGCGTGCTTGACGCCGTACGAAGTGAGCACCAGCGGGATCACCGTGAGCACGCCGCAACCGGCAAGCATCGCCCACACCCACCACGGCTCCCCCGCCGGCACGCCGAACCGCGGCTGCACGGCGAGCGCCACGAACGCGATCGGCGTGAGCACGCCGGTCTCGAACGTCAGTGATTGGAACGGGTCGAGCGGCACGAATCGTTTGATGAGGCAGTATCCCGAGTAGCTGAAGGTCATGAGCAGCGCGAGACCGGGAAACGAGCCGGTGTCCAGCACATACAAGGCACCGCCGATGACCGCGATGCCCATGGAGACCAGTCCGAGCCGCGTGGTGCGTTCGCGCAGCAGCACGAGCGCCAGCAGCATGTTGATGAGCGGCATGAGGAAGTTGGCGGCGCTGGCCTCGGAGGTGCGGCCTATCGAGACCAGATAGATATAGACCACCCAGTCGATGGTCACGAGCACGGCGGCCGTGACGGCCATCGCGAAGACCTTCGGCGTGCGCCACATCGCGCATACGGCCGCGACGAGGCCACGCCAGCGGCCGGTCGCCAGCATGAACACCACCATCACCACCGCCGCGGTGACGATGCGGTAAAGCATCACGTTCATCGACGGCACGCTGGCCAGCGCGGCCCAGTACAGCGGGAACATGCCGTATACGAACGCCTGCGCGAGCGTGGCGGCCACGCCTTTGGGCGTCTGGACGATCTGCGGGCCGGAGGCGTGCCCGTCGTCGACGGATTCGGTGCCGGTATGTGCGGTGACGTCAGGTGCGGATGATGCTGGATTCACCGGATGATTCTAACGCAACCGGCCCGTGCGGCCCGGCTTGGCTGGTCCGGCTCAGATGATGATGCCGTTGCAGTGGTCGACTTCGTGCTGGATGATCTCGGCGGTGAAACCGGTGAACGTGGCATGGCGAGCCCGTAAGCGACGGTCCTCGAAATCCACCTCGATGCGGCGGTAGCGCAGCGTGCGGCGTTCGCCGTCCAGGGACAGGCATCCTTCCTGGGTGTCGTACGCGCCGTCGGTGGCGGTGATCACTGGGTTGTACATGACGGTGATGCGTCCGCCCAAGTCCTCGTCGACGAAGGCGATGATGCGCTTGTTCACGCCGATCATGTTGGCGGCCATGCCCACGCAGCGCGAGCGGTTGGCCTCCAGCGTGTCCACGAGATTCTGCGCCACGGTTTCGTCGCCGGGGCCGGCCTGCTCGGACGGCATGCGCAGGAAGGAACGGGAGGTCATGATCGGACGCTGCATGGTGGCGGACTCCTTGCCGTTGGGTTGGCGCGGCGATGAGCCGCTGTGTCAGGTCAGATAACGAAAAAGGCTTCCGAATCATCGGAAGCCTTGGTGGCGACCCCGGCCGGACTTGAACCGGTGACCTCCGCCGTGACAGGGCGGCGCTCTAACCAACTGAGCTACGGGGCCGTGTGTTTCTCACTCTCGTGAGGCACGAGTGGATACATTACCGGAAGCACAGGCATATGCGCAACTTCGGCGTGTCGCGGCGTGTCGCATCACACCACCCCTGATGCCCCCTATCGAATCGGCGTCAATGCAACCGTTTGCTTCCCAATTGGTGATTTAGGGGGGGGTGGGTGTGAACGCTCCCACCCATGTGCAAACCAGGCAATCGATGCTGCCATTGCTGCAAATCATGCGGGAAATACCACGTTACGTCTTCCGCAACCGTTATGATTCCAGTGTTTGAAGCGTACCAAGACAATCAAAGGAGAGGCCATGACCACGCTTGCCATCGATATCGGAGGAACCAAGATCGCCGCCGCCGTGTGCGATGAAAACGATACCATTATCCAGCGCTGGCGCGTCCCCACGCCGATGGATGCCGACGCCATCAACCAGAACATCGCCAAGATCTACAACGAGGCCATCGCCTCCGGCCACACCGACATCCAGGCCATCGGCGTCTCCGCCGCAGGCAACGTCGGCGCCGACCGCAAGACCATGACCTTCGCCGCGAACATCCCCGCATGGCTCAACTACGACCTGTCCGAGCACATCGGCGCGCTCATCGACCACGCCGTGCCGGTCATCATCGAGAACGACGCGAACTGCGCCGGCTGGGGCGAGTACGTGCACGGTGCCGGCCAGGGCAGCAAGAACATGGTGGCCCTGACCGTGGGCACCGGCCTCGGCGGCGCCATCGTGATCAACGGCGAACTGTACCGCGGCTCCTTCGGCATGGCCGCCGAGCTCGGCCACCTGCCGATGGTCCCGGACGGCGACCACTGCGGCTGCGGCCTGCGCGGCTGCGCCGAGCGCTACACCTCCGGCACCTCACTGGAGAACTTCGCCAAGTCCGCCGTGCGCCGTCGCCCGCAGGACGCCAAGCGCCTGCTGGAGCTGTGCGGTGGCGACATCACCAAGCTCGAGGGCCCGATGGTCTCCCAGGCCGCCCAGGAGGGCGACGTGCTCGGCCTGTACGCCTTCAACAAGATCGGCGAATGGCTCGGCCGCACGATGGCCGCGACCGCCGCGGTGCTCGACCCGGACATCTTCGTGATCGGCGGCGGCGTGGTGGCCGTCGGCGACATCCTGCTGGAGCCGGCCCGCTACAACTACTCCCGCTTCCTGGAAGGCAGCGCCTACCGCGGCCACGCCAAGATCGTCGCCGCCACCGCCGGCCAGGACGCCGGTCTGATCGGCGCCGCCAACCTGGCCCTGCGCTAAGTCCGCTGGGTTCCGCGGATGACACAAGAAGCGTGCTCTTCCTTGATTTGGGGAGAGCACGCTTCTTTGCTTTTCGGCTCCCCTCTCTGAGGGGAGCTGTCGAACGAAGTGAGACTGAGGGGAGTCGTAGCGTTGAGGCTATCTCCCGTGCAGCTCCCCTCAGTCAGCTTCGCTGACAGCTCCCCTCGGAGAGGGGAGCCAGTGTACCGTGTCCGTTCCAGCCTTCCTGCCCCTGCCCCTGCCCCTGCCCGCATACAACGCAAGTGGCCTGGAACCTCCTCGTATCAGAGGAGGTTCCAGGCCACTTGCGTTATGCCGACGTTTGGGAACGGCTTGCTACCACCGCCGGCTGGGGCTTTAGGTCAAAAGGACCCGTCAGCCCCGCCGGCGGTCCGGCTCACTGCTGGTCGCCGAGACCGAGGTCGTCGTCACCCTGGTCGGAGTAGAAGTCGTCCGGGTTGAAGTCGTCGCCGAGCTTCAGGTCGCCGAACTCCAGGTTGGAGAAGTTCAGGTCGGACAGGTCGGCGTCGGAGAAGGACGCATCGCCCAGGTCGCCCTCGCCACCCAGACCGAAGTTCGGGTAGATGGTGTCGCGGATGGCCTTGTCGGGCTCCACCACGGCGTTGCGGTAACGGGCGAGACCCGTACCGGCCGGGATGAGCTTACCGATGATGACGTTCTCCTTGAGACCCTTGAGGTCGTCGACCTTCTCGGAGAGGGCGGCTTCGGTGAGCACGCGCGTGGTCTCCTGGAAGGACGCGGCGGACAGCCAGGAATCGGTGGCCAGGGAGGCCTTGGTGATGCCCATGAGCGCCGGACGGCCCACGGCGGGCTTGCCGCCGTTCTTGACCGTGTTGCGGTTGATCTCGCGGAAGCGGGCGTTGTCCACCAGCTCGCCCGGCAGCAGGTCGGTGTCGCCGGAGTCGATGATGGTCACGCGACGGGTCATCTGGTGCACGATGACCTCGATGTGCTTGTCGTGGATATCCACGCCCTGGGAGCGGTACACGGTGTGCACTTCCTCCACGATGTTCACCTGGGCGGCGCGCTTGCCGAGGATGGTGAGGATCTTCTTCGGATCCACGGAACCCTCGACCAGCTGGGTGCCGACCTTGATGTGGTCGCCGTCGGCGACCTTCAGCGGCACGCGCTTGGACACCTGGTAGGTGATCGGCTTGATGATGCCCTCTTCCTTCGGAGCGCCGGAATCGGCGTCCGGGGTCAGGATGATCTGGCGGCCGCGATCGTTCTCCATCACCTTGATGGTACCGGCGAACTCGGTGATCGGCGCCTCACCCTTCGGGGTACGGGCCTCGAAAAGCTCGGTCACACGGGGAAGACCCTGGGTGATATCGGAAGCCGCGGCCACACCACCGGAGTGGAAGGAACGTAGCGTCAGCTGGGTACCAGGCTCACCGATGGACTGGGCGGCCACGATACCGACGGTCTCGCCGACGTCCACCAGCTTGTTGGTGGCCAGGGACCAGCCGTAGCACTTGGCGCACACGCCGCGCTTGGACTCGCAGGTCAGCACGGAACGGCACTTGACTTCCTCCACGCCGTGGGCCACGAGGTCGTTGAGCACGTCCATGGACAGGGCGTCGTCGCGCTTGTAGAGCACGGTCTGGCCGTCGGCCGGGTCGATGACGTCGGCGGCGAGCAGACGGGAGTACGGACCACCATCGGCGGCCTTGACGAGCACGAGGTTGCCCTCGGCGTCGCGGTCGGCCACGCGGATCATCAGGCCCTGCTTGGTGCCGCAGTCCTCCTCGCGCACGATCACGTCCTGGGAGACGTCCACCAGACGACGGGTCAGGTAGCCGGACTCTGCGGTACGCAGTGCGGTATCGGCCAGACCCTTACGGGCGCCGTGCTGGGAGATGAAGTACTCCAGCACGGACAGGCCGTCGCGGTAGTTGGACTTCACAGGACGGGGGATGATCTCGCCCTTCGGGTTGGCCACGAGGCCTCGCATGCCTGCGATCTGGTTGATCTGCATCATGTTTCCTCGTGCACCGGACTGCACGATGATGGCCAGGTTGGAGGTCGGGTCGAACTTGTCCTCGACTTCCTTGGACACCTCGGCGGTGCACTCGGTCCACAGGTCGATGAGTTCCTGGCGGCGGGCTTCCTCGGTCAGCAGACCCATCTCGTAGTTGGCGTTGACCTTGTCGGCCTTGGCCTCGTACTCGGCGATCTTGGCGTCGCGCTCCGGAGGCTCGTTCACGTCGGAGAAGGCGAAGGACACGCCGGACCACGGGGCTCGGGTGAAGCCGAGGTCCTTCAGGGCGTCCAGCGTTGCGGCCACCTGCTGGGTGGAGTAACGCATGGCGATGTCGTCCACGATCTTGGACAGACGACCCTTGGCCACCTGGTCGTTGACGAACGGGTAGTCGGTGGGCAGCGTCTCATTGAACAGGATGCGGCCGTAGGAGGTGGCGAACAGCACGGAGCCGTCGTGGAAGCGCTCTTCCTTGGCGACCTCGGTCTCGCCCTCGCGCGGGTCGAGCACCTTGACCTCGCCCGGCTCCCAGTTCTTCGGCAGCACGAAGTTCTCCGGCAGGCGGATGAGCACCTTGGCCTGCATGTCGATCTCGTGCAGGTCGAGGGCCATCTCGGCCTCCTCCAGGGAGGAGAACACGCGGCCCTGGCCCTTGGCGCCCTCGATGACGGTGGACAGGTAGTACAGACCGAGGATCATATCCTGGGACGGCATGGTCACGGTGTGGCCGTCGGCCGGCTTGAGGATGTTGTCGGAGGCCATCATCAGGGAGCGGGCCTCGGCCTGGGCCTCGGCGGACAGCGGCAGGTGGACTGCCATCTGGTCGCCGTCGAAGTCGGCGTTGAAGGCGGCGCAGGCCAGCGGCGGCAGGTGGATGGCCTTGCCTTCCACCAGGATCGGCTCGAAGGCCTGGATGCCCAGACGGTGCAGCGTAGGTGCACGGTTGAGCAGCACCGGATGCTCGGAGATGACCTCCTCGAGCACGCCGTACACTTCGGTGTCGCCGCGGTCCACCATGCGCTTGGCGGACTTCATGTTCTGCGCGTAGTTCATGTCCACGAGGCGCTTGATGACGAACGGCTTGAACAGCTCGAGGGCCATCGGCTTCGGCAGACCGCACTGGTGCATGCGCAGGGACGGGCCGACCACGATCACGGAACGGCCGGAGTAGTCGACTCGCTTACCGAGCAGGTTCTGACGGAAACGACCCTGCTTACCCTTGAGCATGTCGGACAGGGACTTGAGCGGACGGTTGGACGCGCCGGTGACCGGACGGCCACGACGGCCGTTGTCGAACAGGGAGTCCACGGCCTCCTGGAGCATGCGCTTCTCGTTGTTGAGCATGATCTCCGGGGCGCCGAGCTCGATCAGTCGCTTCAGACGGTTGTTGCGGTTGATCACGCGGCGGTACAGGTCGTTGAGGTCGGAGGTGGCGAAACGGCCGCCGTCGAGCTGGACCATCGGGCGCAGATCCGGCGGGATGACCGGGATCACGTCGAGCACCATGGCCTCCGGCTTGTTGCCGGTGGTCAGGAAGGCGTTGACGACCTTCAGGCGCTTGAGGGCCTTGGTCTTGCGCTGCTCGGAAGCGTCCTTGATCTCCTCGCGCAGTTCCTTGGAGATGGCCTCCAGGTCGAGGGACTGCAGGCGCTTCTTGATGGCCTCGGCACCCATGCAGCCGTCGAAGTAGTCGCCGTAGCGGTCCTGCATCTCGCGCCACAGATCCACGTCGTCCACCATGTCGCCGGGCTTGAGCTTCTTGAACTTGTCGAAGACGGCGTCCACGCGGGCGATCTGGTCGTTGTAGCGGGTGCGGATGGCGGTCATGTCGCGCTCGGCGCCGTTGCGCAGCTTGGCGCGGGCCGGACCCTTGGCCTCACCGGCCTCCTCGAGGGCGGCGAGATCCTCCTCCACCTTCTTGGCGCGGGCTTCGATGTCGGCGTCGCGGCGCTGCTCAAGACGCTTGATCTCGGAGTCGAACTCGTCCTGCAGGCCGGGCATGTCGTTGTGACGGGTCTCGTCATCCACCTCGGTGACCATGTAGGACGCGAAGTAGATCACGCGCTCCAGGTCCTTCGGGGTCACGTTGAGCAGGTAGCCGAGGCGGGACGGCACACCCTTGAAGAACCAGATGTGGGTGACGGGGGCGGCCAGCTCGATGTGGCCCATGCGCTCACGGCGCACGCGGGACTTGGTGACCTCCACGCCGCATCGCTCGCAGACGATGCCCTTGAAGCGCACGCGCTTGTACTTGCCGCAGGCGCACTCCCAGTCGCGGGTCGGGCCGAAGATCTGTTCGCCGAACAGACCGTCCTTCTCAGGCTTCAGGGTGCGGTAGTTGATGGTTTCGGGCTTCTTGACCTCGCCGTGGCTCCAGCCGCGGATGTCCTCGGTGGTGGCCAGGCCGATGCGAAGCTTGTCAAATGCGTTGACGTCCAGCACTTGTTAATCCGTTTCTTTCAGAAAAAGTTTTGTTCGCGCCTTATCGTGACGATGTCGGCGTCTTGGCGTGTTCACGCTGTGGGAGCCGTCCGGGCCGGGCCCGCCCGCCCGATGATGGGGCAGACGGCGGGCCCGGCCGAGGACGGCCCGAGGGATCACTGGTACTCGGGCTCTTCGGCCTTCTGGTCTTCCTTGGCGGCCGCGTCCGGGCGGGCGCCGATGTTGAAGCCGAGGTCGTCGGTGGAGTTCGCCGGATCGTCGTCCTCGTCCTTCATGTCGATGGCCACGCCCTCGGCGTTGAGCACCTCGACGTTCAGGGACAGGGACTGCATTTCCTTGAGGAGCACCTTGAAGGACTCGGGGATGCCGGCCGGCGGCAGGTTATCGCCCTTGACGATGGCGCCGTAGACGCGCACGCGGCCGTCGACGTCATCGGACTTGGTGGTCATCATCTCGTGCAGCGTGTAGGCGGCACCGTAGGCCTCGAGGGCCCACACCTCCATCTCGCCGAAGCGCTGGCCACCGAACTGGGCCTTACCGCCGAGCGGCTGCTGGGTGATCATGGAGTACGGGCCGGTGGAGCGGGCGTGGATCTTGTCGTCCACCAGGTGGTGCAGCTTCAGCATGTACATGTAGCCCACGGAGATCGGCTTGCCGTACGGTTCGCCGGTGCGGCCGTCGAACAGGGTGGCCTTGCCGTCCGGACCCACGAGGCGGTCGCCGTCGCGGTTCGGCAGCGTGGTGGACAGCAGGCCCTTGAGGACCTCGGGCTTGACGCCGTCGAACACCGGGGTGGCCACCGGGGTGCCCGGCTCGGCCTTCTCGGCACCAGAGGGGATGAGCTTCTTCCACTCGGCCTCCAGGTTCGGGTCGAGGGAGATGTCCCAACCGGAATGGGCGATCCAGCCCAGGTGGAGTTCCAGCACCTGACCCAGGTTCATTCGGGAAGGCACGCCCAGCGGGTTCAGCATGATGTCCACCGGGGTACCGTCCGCCAGGAACGGCATGTCCTCTTCCGGCAGGATGCGGGAGATGCAGCCCTTGTTGCCGTGGCGGCCGGAGAGCTTGTCGCCCACCGTGATCTTGCGGTGCTGGGCGATGTAGACGCGGATCATCTGGTTCACGCCGTTGGGCAGCTCATCGCCGTCCTCCTCGGCATCCTCGCGGGTGATCTCCTTGACGCCGATGACCGTACCGGTCTCGCCGTGGGGCACACGCAGGGAGGTGTCGCGCACCTCACGGGACTTCTCGCCGAAGATGGCGCGCAGCAGGCGCTCCTCCGGGGTCAGCTCGGTCTCGCCCTTCGGGGTGACCTTGCCGACCAGGATGTCGCCGGCCTCGACCTCGGCGCCGATGCGGATGATGCCGCGCTCGTCGAGGTTGGCCACGGCGTCCTCGCCGACGTTCGGCAGGTCGCGGGTGATCTCCTCGGCGCCCAGCTTGGTCTCGCGGGCGTCGATCTCGTACTCCTCGATGTGGATGGAGGACAGGGTGTCGTCCTGCACGAGGCGCTGAGAGATGATCACGGCGTCCTCGTAGTTGTAGCCGTTCCACGGCATGAAGGCGATGAGCAGGTTCTTGCCCAGGGCCAGGTCGCCGTTCTGGATGGCGGGGCCGTCGGCCAGAACCGAACCGGCCTCCACACGCTCGCCGTCGTGGACGATCGGGCGCTGGTTGTAGCAGGTGGTCTGGTTGGAACGCTGGAACTTGGCCAGCTTGTAGGAGCTGGTGGTGCCGTCGTCGTTCATCACGCGGATCAGGTCGGCGGAGACATAGGTCACCACGCCGTCCTTGTCGGCCTTGATGACGTCGCCGGAGTCGTTGGCGGCGCGCCATTCGGAACCGGTGCCCACCAGCGGGCGCTCGGACTCGATCAGCGGCACGGCCTGACGCTGCATGTTGGTACCCATCAGCGCTCGGTGGCCCTCGTCGTGCTCCAGGAACGGGATCAGGGAGGCACCGAGGGAGACCATCTGGCGCGGGGAGACGTCCATGTAGTCCACGGAGCTCACGGGCACATCGACTGCCTCTTCCTCGCCCACTCGGGCAAGGGCGGACTTCTGCACGAAGTTGCCGTTCTCGTCCAGCTCCTGGTTGGCCTGGGCGATCACGTGGTCGAGATCGCGGTCGGCGGTCATGTACTCGACCTCGTCGGTCACATGGCCGTTGACGACCTTGCGGTACGGGGTCTCGATGAAGCCGAACGGGTTCACGCGGCCGAAGGTAGCCAGGGAACCGATCAGACCGATGTTCGGGCCTTCAGGAGACTCGATCGGGCACATACGGCCGAAGTGGGACGGGTGCACGTCTCGCACCTCCATGGAGGCGCGGTCGCGGGACAGACCACCGGGGCCCAGGGCGGAGAGACGACGCTTGTTCGTCACGCCGGAGAGCGGGTTGTTCTGATCCATGAACTGGGAGAGCTGGGAGGTGCCGAAGAACTCCTTGATGGTGGCGTTCACCGGGCGGATGTTGATCAGGGACTGCGGGGTGATGGCCTCGGCGTCCTGCGTGGTCATGCGCTCGCGCACCACGCGCTCCATACGGGACAGGCCGGTGCGCAGCTGGTTCTGGATCAGCTCGCCCACCTGGCGGATACGACGGTTGCCGAAGTGGTCGATATCGTCCACGTCCACGCGCAGGTCCACGTCCTCGCCGTTGCGCTTGCCCGGGAAGGTGGCGGCGCCGTCATGCAGGGCCACTAGGTACTTGATGGTGGCGATGATGTCCTCGCGGTGCAGGGAACGGTCGTTGAAGTCGGCGGACAGGCCGAGCTTGCGGTTGATCTTGTAACGGCCCACGCGCGCCAGGTCGTAGCGCTTGGTGTTGAAGTAGAAGGAGTCGAGCAGGTTCTTGCCGGACTCGGGGGTGGGGGTGTCGGCCGGACGGATCTTGCGGTACAGGTCGACCAGGGCCTCGTCCTGGGTCTCCAGGGTCTCGCGGTCCAGGGCGTCGAGCACCAGCGGGTAGTCCTTGAAGGCCTCGCGGATCTCGGGCTTGGTCATGCCGATGGCCATGAGGAAGACGATGGCGGACTGCTTGCGCTTGCGGTCCACGCGCACCTGCGGCTGGTCCTTCTTGTCGATCTCGAACTCGAGCCAGGCGCCGCGGGACGGGATGATCTTCGCGCCGAAGACCTCCTTGTCGGAGGTGCGGTCCTGCTGGCGGTCGAAGTAGACGCCCGGGGAGCGCACGAGCTGGGAGACGATGACTCGCTCGGTGCCGCCGATGATGAAGGTGCCGTGCGGGGTCTGCAGCGGGAAGTCGCCCATGAACACGGTCTGGGACTTGATCTCGCCGGTGTCGCCGTTCTCGAACTCGGCGTTCACGTACAGCGGGGCGGAGTAGGTGTAGTCCTTCTCCTTGCACTCCTGCACGGTGTGACGGGGCTCCTCGAAGTACGGATCTGAGAAGGTCAGGGACATGGTCTGCGCGAAGTTCTCGATCGGGGAGATCTCGTTGAAGACCTCGTCAAGACCGGAGACGTGGGGAACGGTGTTGGTGCCGTTCTTCTCATCCTGCTCCACGCGCGCCTTCCAGCGCTCGTTGCCGATCAGCCAGTCGAAGCTGTCGGTCTGCACGCCCAGCAGGTAGGGCACATCGATGGGTTCCTTGATGGAACCGAAGTTCACGCGGTCCGACGCCTTGTGCAGATCGATGTCATGCTGGTCGGCGCGTGCGATGATGGTGGTGGTGTTCGTCGTAGCTGTGTTAGCCAATGGACGTTCCTTATCGCTCGCTTATTGAGTAATTTCCCCTGGGAGCGCCGGCATGGCCACCATATGCCTATGCGGACGCTTCATTGTCGATGGCATGCCCGCAATATGACATACCCTATGCAAAATCTCAATATTAGCGCTATGGAGCGACAAATCAAGGGGCCGGAACCTTCCCGGCGCAGGGGCCGGAAACCGAAGCGCCCCATGTCTTTCACCTCCCCTACTGGACGGTGAACACGACCTTCTCGCTCTTGACCTTCGGATCGTCCTTGAGGCTCAGCTGCGCCACGTACGTGCCGGCGTTGACCGTGGGCCAGTCGGACTCGTCCGTGCATTCGGTGAGCGTGGCGTTCGCGTTGCCGTTCCACTTCATCTGCTGGGAGTCCTTGTCGCCCTTGGCCATGAGCAGCAGGCGGGAGTCGGCGGGGCAGACGTCGGACCTGTAGATGGTCTCGTTACCGGAGGTGATGGTCAGGATGCGGCTCGAATCGGAGCCGTCCACCAGGCAGCTGCCCGTGCCCTCGTGCACGAGGGTGGCGGTGAATTCCATGGTGCCGCCCACCGGCATGGACTGGGATTTCGAGGACAGCTGCAACGAGAGGTTCTTGGTGGAGCAGTCCTTGACGCTGCTGGTTTTCTTCGGCGTGGGCACGCTTTCGCGGGAGATCGCGTACACCTCGTCATGGTGGATCGCGGTGTTGATGGCGCTTATGCCGCGGCCGAGGCTGTAGCCGCAGAAACCGATCAGCGCCAGCACCAGCAGCAGCACCACACCCACCACGATGCGGCGGCGACGGTAGATCGCCTGCTGCTTCTTGCTGATCTTGCGCCGGCGCTTTTTGGGTGTGGGCGCGCCGGAACGTCCGGGCATGGCTGACCTGCCGGAGCCGCCCCTGACGGATTTGCCGGCCCTTCCGGCTCCGGCCTTGCTCCCCCGCGCGTTCCTCATGCCCGAATTGTTCCTCTGCACTGCCATAACGGTTCCAGTCTACGGCCGCATACCCGGACACACACGGCTATGGGGCGTTTTTCACGAGAACATCAGCCTTGCGGCAGACGCAACGCACCATCCTGGGTCATCTCGATGAGGCCATCGTCGTCAAGGCTGGCGATGCAGGCGGCGAGCTGGGCCCGGTCCTTCCACAGCGTCTCGGCGTCGGCCCTTGCGAGCGTCGCACCGGCCGGCAACCCGCGCAACGCGGCGAGCACCAGCCCGCGCACCTGTCGGTCGGTGCCTTGGAATCGCTGGCGCGGCCGGGTGCGCCGCTCCCCCAGTCCGGGCCTGCCGAGCTTCAGGAACCGGCAGTCACGGGCGACCGGACAGGCCTCGCACATGGGTGACTTGGCCGTGCACATCACGGCGCCAAGTTCCATGACCGACTGGTTCCACGTCACCGAATCGCGGACGGCCTCGGGCAGCACCCGGCCGGCGAGCGCACGTTCGGCGGGACTGGCCGATCCCCCGAGCGATTCGGCGCCGAGGAACACGCGGCTCAGCACACGGCGGATATTGGTGTCGATCACGGCGATCCGCTCGCCGAACGCGAAACTCATCACGGCGGAGGCGGTGTAGTCGCCGATGCCGGGCAGGCCGGTCAGCTCGTCGTAGGTGCGGGGCAGCTCATCGGCGTAATCGCGGGCCACCACGCGGGCGCATTCCTGCAACCGCAAGGCGCGGCGGGGGTAGCCGAGGCGACCCCATGCGGTGATCACGTCGGCCTTGGAAGCCTCGGCGAGCGCGCGGGCGTCCGGCCAGCGGGCCATCCAGTCGATCCAGTAGGGCACCACGCGGCTCATTTGCGTCTGCTGGCTCATCACCTCGGAGACGAGCACGCCCCACGGCGTGGTCCGGCCGAAGCGCCAGGGCAGATCGCGGGCGTTCGCCTCCCACCATGCGGCCAGACGCAACGCCACGTCCTCACGGGCGGCGGCATCGTCCGGCTCTGGTGTCCGAACGGCCGAGGCACCGTGAACCCTGACGTGGAGCTCACGGGAATGCGGATCGGAGCGGGGCTGTGCTGTGTCGTTCATCGTTCTTATTCTTAGCAGCTATGACGAACGAGCCTGAACTGAACCCGCAAACCCCAGAAAATCCGGAATCCAAGGTCGAGAAGATGTTCGAATACGGATACCGCAAGTCGAACTACGGGCCCGACGAACTGGTGACCGACGCGCATGGCAACCCGATCTCCGTGGTGGACGCGATGCTGTCCGCTGAGAAGGCCGCCGCCACCGAGACCGTGACGCCGCACCTGTGCTACTACTCCCCGCGCATCCCCGGCAACACGGGCTCGGCCATCCGCCTGTGCGCGGTGACCGGCACGATCCTGCACCTGGTGGAGCCGCTGGGCTTCAACCTGCGCGACACCAAGCTGCGCCGCGCGGGTCTCGACTACCATGACATGGCGCATGTGGTGCTGCACCCGAACTTCGAGAACCTGGTGGAGTCGATGCCGAATTCGCGCATCATCGCGTTCACGGCGCATGCCACCAAGCTGTACACGGATATCGAATACCGTCCGACCGACATCCTGCTGTTCGGCCCGGAGCCGGGCGACATCCCCGATCCGATGGACATCATGGCCGGACCGCATGTGGCCGAGCAGGTGAGGCTGCCGATGCGCCCGTCCCTGCGCTCCCTGAACCTCACCAACTGCGCGTCCATCGCCATCTACGAGGCGTGGCGTCAGCTGAACTTCGCCGGCGGACGCTGACGGTACCAGTCGGAACGGTCCCATACGCCCCGTACACCTATTCAGCGTACGTAAAGCGCGGAGCCACGGAGCCTTCCCTCACTTTACGTACACTGACGGGCGCGCAGCGTACGTAAAGTGTGGGAAGTCTTCACAGGCCGACGGGAGTTATCCACATTTTTGGATTTCCCGGCATGTCATCCACCGGGTCGAAACAGACGGATTAGGCATGCGCCGTCCATTCCCCTACCGTGGAATGATGAAACAGCACAAAGCAGTGACCACCGCGATTACGCAAGCGGAAAACGAGCAACGGTGCGCGGTCGGCACGACCGATTCCATCCGACGCGCATTGCGGCGGCGATACCTGAACAACGAGCTGCTGTCGCCGTACTCGAACCTGTACGCGCGCCCCGACTACTGGCAAACGTTGAATGAATGCCAACGTTCGATGCATGTCGCACGCGCATTGTCCGTGCTGCATCCGAAGTGGGTGTTCGCGGGACTGACCGCCGCCGACGCATATGGTTACGACCATTCCTGGAATCTGCACCGGCGCCGTATGTTCGTAGCCGATACGACGGGCCGTCATTCGCGGTCCGCGCAAGGCACGGCATCCACCGATGCCGATGCATATCGGATCGAGCACGTTTTCATGATGTCCGTCAACGCCCGGCTGCAGTCGGGCATCTTGGTGACCGAGCCGGCGCGCACGTTGACGGATTGCGCCGTCTCACTCTCGTTCGCGCAGGCACTTCCGATTTTCGACTCCGCGGCACGGCAGCACATGGATCTGCAGTTGGTGGCCGACGCCTGTAAACGGCGCCGCGTGGATATCGCTCCGATACGCAATCTGCTGCATTACGTGGACGGTTCCAGCGAAAACGGCGGCGAATCGCAAGTCCGCGCCTATATCATCATCAACGGATTCGCCACTCCCCTACTCCAGGTGGAGGTCAACGATCCGGTGTTCCCCGCACGCCGGTATCGGACCGATTTCATGTGGCGGCTGCATGACGGACGGGTAATCGTTCTCGAGTACGACGGCATGGCGAAATACGCGGATGCGTCGATGACCGGCAGACGGACAGTCAAGCAGGTACTCAGGGAGCAGAAGGAACGTGATCGCACGCTTCGTGCCGCCGGAGTGACATGCATCCTGCACTGCACCTATGAAGACACACTGTCCAACAAACTGTTTCACATGCTCAAGGACGCCGGAGTGCCCCAGATCAGGCAATACGGCGATTACGGCACGTAGACGGACGCCCGCACACCGCACCGCTCTTTCCTCCCCGTCGTCCCGCCCGCTCCGCGAAAACCGTCGTCTTAGCGTACGTTTTCCGTGGGTTTACCGAGGTTGCCCACATTTTGCGTACACTGGCATTCGCTTAGCGTACGCAAAGCGTGGGAACGTCACGTAAAACCACGGAAAACGTACGCTGAGACGACGTCCATTGTCCGGCTACGGAACGACGGCGGCAGACGGTCAGTTCTTGAACGAATGGATCGGCGCGGGAATGCGGCCGCCGCGCGTCACGAACGCCTCGCAGCTGGTCTGGTTGACCGGCATGATGGGCGCGTAGCCCATGAGGCCGCCGAAGTTGGCCATCTCGCCCACGCCCTTGCCGGCCACGGGAATCACGCGCACGGCGGTGGTCTTCTGGTTGACCATGCCGATGGCCGCCTCGTCCGCGATGAGGCCGGAGATGGTGGCCGCCGAGGTGTCGCCGGGGATGGCGATCATGTCGAGGCCCACCGAGCACACGCAGGTCATGGCCTCGAGCTTTTCGATGGTCAGGCATCCGGATGCGGCGGCGTCGATCATGTTCTTGTCCTCGGAGACCGGGATGAACGCGCCGGACAGGCCGCCCACATAGCTGGACGCCATGATGCCGCCCTTCTTGACCTGGTCGTTGAGCATCGCCAGCGCCGCGGTGGTACCGGGGGCGCCGACCTGCTCGAGACCGATCTTCTCCAGCACCTCACCCACCGAATCGCCCACGGCCGGGGTCGGGGCGAGCGAGAGGTCGATGATGCCGAACGGCACGCCGAGCCTGCGGGACGCCTCCTGGGCCACCAGCTGGCCCACACGGGTGATCTTGAAGGCGGTGCGTTTGATGGTCTCGCACAGGAACTCGAAGTCCTTGCCCTTGGCGGCGTCGAGCGCGCGGGAGACCACGCCCGGTCCGGAGACGCCCACGTTGATCACCGCGTCGCCTTCGGTCACGCCGTGGAAGCCGCCGGCCATGAACGGGTTGTCGTCCGGCACGTTGCAGAAGGCCACGAACTTCACACAGCCGTAGGAGTCGTTGTCCGCGGTGCGTTCGGAGATGTCCTTGATGATGTGGCCGAGCAGTTCCACCGCGTTCATGTCGATGCCGGTCTTGGTGGAACCCACGTTGACCGAGGAACAGACGATGTCCGTCTCGGAGAGGGCCTGCGGCAGGGAGCGAATGAGCAGTTCCTCGGCCGGGGTCATGGCCTTGGAGACGAGCGCCGAGTAGCCGCCGATGAGATCGACGCCGACCTCCTTGGCCGCCTTGTCGAGCGCGTGGGCGATTTGGACGAAGTCCTCGCTGGTCTTGCAGCAGCTGGCGCCGACAAGCGAGATCGGGGTGACGGTGATGCGCTTGTTGACGATCGGGATGCCGTAGTCGCTTTCGATGGCCTGGCCGGTGGAGACGAGGTCCTTGGCGTAGGTGGTGATCTTGCGGTAGATGTTGTCGCAGGTCTTCTCGACCGTGTCCGCCGCGCAGTCGAGCAGCGAGATGCCCATGGTGATGGTGCGCACGTCGAGCTTCTCCTGCTCGATCATCTGATTGGTCTCGTGGACCTCCATGATATTCAGCATGGTGTTTCCTTTCGGTTCGGTCCGGCGAGATCAGATGCGGTGCATCTTGGTGAAGATCTCCTCGCGCTGGCAGCGGATGCGCACGCCGATGTCGTCGCCGAGATCCTCGAGATTGCCGACCATGGCGCTGAATTCCTTGTCGGAGGCGGAGTAGTCCACGATCATCATCATGTTGAAGAAGCCATCGATGATGGTCTGCGAGATGTCGAGAACGTTGACGTGATGATTGGAAAGGTAAGTGCAGACTCGTGCGATGATGCCGACGGTATCCTGGCCGACGACGGTGATGATGGCCTTGTTCATGGCGCTCCCTGGTCGTTGAAACGAAAAACGGGTGTCTTCCCAGTATAGGGAGACACCCGTTACGATGCGCGTTACGTCTCAGCGGGACAGAGCCGTCACGCGGCCAGCTTTTCGATATCCACGTGCACCGGCACGAGCTTGGGCTCGTCCTGCTGTTCCTTGAGCAGGAAGGAGCATGCCAGCACGATGACCACCAGCACCATGCCGAACAGGTAGCCGTAACGGGAACCATCCACGAAGCCCTGGGCGGGGTTCGCGCCGCCCGCCGCCGCGTAGTTCGTCTGGCCGAGGCCGAGCAGGCAGGTGGCCACGGCGGTGGCGATGGCGCCGCACACCTGCTGCATGGTGTTCATGATCGTGCTGCCGTCCGCCGCCATGTGGCCGGGCAGCGACTTGAGCGCCGCGGACTGCGAGGACTGCTGGATGAACGGGATGCCGACCATCACGATGATGTGCGCGGCGAGGAACAGCATGACGGGCGTCGAAACACCGATGGCGCAGAACAGCGCGCCGCCGATGATGGTCAGCACCGAGCCGATCCAGACCAGCTTCTTCGCGCCGTAACGATCGAACAGTCGGCCGGCGGCCAGCGTGCACAGCGCGTTGATCACGCCACCGGGCAGCATGAGCAGGCCGGCGACGGTGGAGCTCAGGCCCATGCCGCGCTGCAGTTCCTGCGGCACCAGGTACATGAACGCCAGCGTGCAGGAGAACGAACAGCTGATCATGATGGCCGGTGTGCGGAACGCGGCGATGCCGAGCGAGCGCAGGTCGAGCAGCGGCGCGGCGATGTGCAGCTGGCGGTAGGCGTAGAACGCCAGCACGAGCACGCCGATCACGAGCAGGCCGATGACCAGCGGCGAGAAGCCCATGTCGCTGATCAGGCTCACGCCGGCGACGAGGCAGCCAAAGCCGATGGCGGAGGTGATGATGGACAGCACGTCGACGTTCGGGCGGGTGCGTTCGATGGGAGTCACGAAGAACAGCGCGGTGCATACGATGGCGACGACGGCGACGAGAGCGAACAGCGCGAAGATCGCACGCCAGGAGAACGCGCCGATGAGCGCGCCTGCGATGGTCGGGCCGATGACCGGGGCGAACATGATAACGAGACCCGCCACGCCGTTGGCCGCGCCGATCTTGTGCAGCGGGAACACACGCATGATGGCCGCGTACATGGTGGGCAGCACGATGCCGGTGCTGATGCCCTGCATGATACGGCCGGCCAGCAAGATCGGGAAAGTGGACGCGATGGTGCATACGATCGCACCGATCAGGAAGCAGGCCAGCGCGAACAGCACGAGCGTCTTGGCCTTGATCCACTTGAGCATGAAGCCCACGCACGGCAGCACCACACCGATGGCCAACATGTAGCCAACGACCATCCACTGCGCGGTGCCGGAGGAGATGCCGAAATCGGCCATCAGGTCGGGCAGGGTGATGTTCATGGACGTTTCGGACAGCATGCCCAGGAACACGCTGATGTACAGGCCGAGCATGACCTTGTGCGGGTGGTCGAAGTGCTGGTGCTGATCCTGGACGAATGCGGAATCGTCAAATTGGGTATTACGAATGGTTGTCTGCTTCTCGGACAACGGGATCCTCTTCCGTATCTCTGTATTCGCTGCCGTCGCGCGGCGCGCGCCATGCATGCCGCAGCCCACCGTGACCCGCGATGATTCCGCGGGTCACGGTGTGCGACTTCATTGGCAGGCGCCGAAAACCCCTAACGTCCGGGTCACATTCGGCAACAAAAAATCGCATGCCCTCCGGCAAGTGATACGCCGGTTGGCATGCGATTATTCAAAACAGAAAGTCACCGTAATACGTTTTTCGATTTTTCGTAAGTACGGCCGCGCGTGTCGCGGAGGGCTCCCCTCAGTCAGCTTCGCGGACAGCTCCCCTCGGAGAGGGGAGCCGGAAGAGGGACGCTATGCCTCACGCTTCGCGTGACGCCGAAGGCGCGGCAACATCCCGCAATTATGGACGGCCTTCGGCCGACTCATCATTACCTCGGACTCACCTATCGGCTCGTCCTCGGCCGCGGCTAGTCACAGTCCACTGGACTGTGACTACGCCTCGCGCGACGCGCTCGGCGCCGCCACGGCAGCAAGCGCCCTCGGCGCGTGGAAGCCGCGCTTTTCGAATTCGTCGGCGATGGCCTGGGCGACCTCGTGGCTGCGACCCTTGTCGACCAGGGCGATGATGGAGCCGCCGAAGCCGCCGCCGGTCATGCGGGCGCCGTAGGCGCCGTTGTGGCGGGCCACGTCCACGGCCACGTCGAGCTCGGGCACGGTGACCTCGTAGTCGGCGGCCAGGGAATCGTGGGAGGCGTTGAACAGACGGCCCGCGGCCTCGATGTCGCCGTTGGCGAAGGCGTGCACGAAGGAGCGCACGCGCTCGATCTCGGTGACCACGTGGCGCACGCGCTTCTTCATGGTCTCGTCCGGCAGGGCGTCCAGCGTCTCCTTGAGGGCCTGGAACGGGTCGTCGGCCTTGGCGATGCCGTCGGCGGTGACGCGCAGGTTGGCCACGCCAAGGATCTTGGCGGCCTCCTCGCAGGTGGCGCGGCGCTGGGCGTACTGGCCGTCGTTGAGCTGGTGCGGGGCCTGGGTGTCCACCACGAGCAGTTCGAGGCCGTACTTGTCCAGGTCGAACTCCTGCTGGGAGACGTTCTCCAGCGGGGTGAGCTCCGGGCGGCAGTCGAGCAGCAGCGCGTGTCCGGCGGTGCAGCGCATGGATGCGTTCTGGTCGAGGCCGCCGGTGGATGCGCCGGCCATCTCGTTCTCGGACTTGATGGCGGCGTTGATTAGGGTCACGCGGCCGGCGTCGGAATCGCCGTAGCCCAGACCGTACACGTCATCGAGGGCCAGCGCGGTGGAGCAGGTCATGGCGGCGGAGGAGCTCAGGCCGCTTCCCAGCGGCACGCAGGAGACGAACGCGGCGTCGAAGCCCTGGACCTTGCTGAAACCGGCCTCGCGCAGCGCCCAGGCCACGCCGGTCGGGTAGGCGGACCAGCCGTCCACGCCGCGGGCCTGGAGCCCTTCGAGATCGGCTTCGGCCACCTTGTCCGGAGCCACGTCGGAGACCACGCGCACCTTGGTGTCCTCGCGCGGGGAGAGGGCGATGAACGTGCGGTGCGGCAGAGCGATCGGCAGGCACAGGCCGGCGTTGTAGTCGGTGTGCTCGCCGATGAGGTTCACACGGCCCGGAGCGGCCCACACGCCCTCCGGCTTGGAGCCGTACGTCTTGGAGAACAGGGCCTCGGCCTGCTCCACGCCGGCTTCATGGGAGATCGGTTCGATGAATTCAACAGCAGTCATTGGTGTTTTTCTTTCTATACGTGTTCATATATCGAGGCTCCTCTTCCTGAAGGAAGCCGCCCGCAAACGGGCTGAGGGAGCCTCGATAGTGCATCAGTCGGCGATGTCGATGTCGCCGAGCTCGTGGAAACGCTTGGCGATGAGCTCCGGCGTGGTGTCGGAGATCCAGGCGGCCATGCCGGACTCGGAACCAGCCAGGTACTTGATCTTGTTGGCGGCGCGGCGGAAGGAGAAGAACTGCAGGTTGAGGCGGTAGTTCTCACGGCGCTTGTCGTGGATCGGAGCCTGGTGCCAGGCGGCGATGTACGGCAGGTCCATGCCCTTGCCGTCGCCCTTGTCGAAAAAGGCGTTGCCGCGCTTGAGCAGGTGCGAGTACATGGAGGCCAGATCCCAGCGCTCGTCGTCGTTGAGCTCGTCGAGGGTGAGCACGTCGCGCACCGGGGCCACATGGACCTCGAGGGGCCAGCGGGCGGCGGCCGGCACGTAGGCGACCCAGCTGTGGTTGCGCATCACGATGCGTTCGCCGGCTTCGAGCTCGGCGTTCATGATGTCCTTGAGGAGGTTGCCGCCGGTCTTCTCGTGGTAGGCCTCGGTGTGCTGGAGTTCCTTCTCCATCTTCGGGGCGATGAACGGGTAGCAGTAGACCTGGCCGTGCGGGTGGGCGAGGGAGACGCCGATCTCCTGGCCGTGGTTCTCGAACGGGAAGATCTGCTCGATGCCCTCCATCTTGGAGATCTCGGCGGTACGGAAGGCCCAAGCCTCCACCACCGTGCGCAGGCGGGAGACCGGCAGGTCGGCCGGCAGGCCGTGCTCGTTCGGGTCGAAGCAGATGACCTCACAGCGGCCGGCGGCGAGCTTCTTCTCCCACAGCGGGTTGCCGTCCACGTAGGTCACATCCTCGGAGACGCCGGGCACGCGCACCATCGACGGGAAGCGGTTCTCGAACACCACGACGTTGTAATCGGTGTCCGGCACCTCGCCGTCCTGGTACGGGTCGCCGGGCTTGCGGGCGGCCAGCGGGTTGCCCTTGGCGGTGGCGCCGGGGCCGGCGGTGATCGGGCGGTTCATACGGGCGGTCGCCATCGGAATCCAGTCGCCGGTGAGCGGATCACGACGCATCTGCGGGGCGGCGTACGGCACTTCGTTGCCGTCGGCGTCCAGGTGCGGGGCGAAACGGTAGGCCAGCGGGCGCGGATCCTTGAGCTCGCGGGTCTTGGCGCCGGAGACGTACTCCGGATCGTCGTCCAGGTAGAAGAAATCACGGCCGTCGGCGAGCGTCGTCGGCGTGATGCGGATGTGCTTCTTCGCGTACTCCCCAGGGGTGTAGTTGGCGAAATCAGCCATGGGTGTCACTCACTTTCCTCATTGGTCTCGCTCTGGTGGGCCAGCACGAGTTCCTTGACCAAATCCTTTGTTTTGGCGGCGGAGTCGGGATCGAGACCGTCGTCGGTGATGACCGTGTCCACCTGATCGAAGCGCGCGAACAGGGACAACGACGTGCAGCTCCACTTGGTGTGGTCGGTCAAAACTATGGTGCGATCGGCGATGTCCATCATCGCCATATCGGTTGCGGCCTCCAGCGAGTTCGGCATGAGGAAGCCGCGGGGAATCGACACCGAGTGGGTGCCGAGGAATACGGTGTTCACGCGCAGGGAGGCCACCACCTTGTCGGCGATGGGGCCCACGAGCGAGTTGGATCGGGTGATCACGCCGCCGGTGACGATCACCTCGACGTCCTTGGATTCGAGCGCCTGCACCAGTTCGGCCACGGGGATTGAATTGGTCAGGATCGTGATGCCGCTGGACTGCTGCGATTCGAGCAGATGCTGGGCGAACACGTACGCCGTGGTGCCGCCGCCGATGGCGATCACGTCGCCGGGGGCCACGTACTTGACGGCCTCCTGCGCGATGGCATCCTTGAGCCCGATGTCCATTTGGGACTTGACGGAGAAGAGCGGCTCGCTCAACAAGGTGCTGGTGGTCACGGCACCGCCATGGACACGCTTGAGCAGACCCTTGTCCGCCAGCTCGGCGATGTCACGACGGATGGTCATCGCTGACACACCCAGCTCCTTCGAGAGCGCGGTGATGCGTACGGCACCGCGCGTACGCAGCCTGCTCAGGATCAGGTGCTGACGTTGTGACGAAATCATACGAACATTATCGCACACAAAAACTCACAAAACAAACCGGCCTGAGCGTTTTGAGGACAAAATCCTGAAATTCTTGTACTTTTCCGCGTCGAATCACGGCACGTTCCCCCGAAATCGCGCAAAATCGCACATTTCTCGGGGCATCAGGACATCGGACCGCACAAACCGGCAGCCCGATACCGATTCCGCGGCGCATGGCCCAGGTCCGTCCGGCATGCGAAACCCGTGAGACAATAGGAGTCATGACCTACGTTTCGCAAAGCTTCTGGCATGATGCCGTCAACAAAGCCACCACCGACCTCTTCACCTTCGGCTATAAGCACATCATCAAGCCGAACTTCGTGTTCAATCATCGCCCGGACGAGGCGCACGACCAGATGATCGCCTTCTGCTCCGCGGTCAAGCACATGCCGCCGCTGCTGTGGGCCGAGCGCACGATGCTCGACTACACGGATCCGATTCTGGAGACGCAGGTGATGGGCGTGGACTTCAGCAACCCGTTCGGCCTGTCCGCCGGCCTCGACAAGAACTGCGAGATGCCCGTGCTGCTGGACAACGCCGGCTTCGGCTTCGAAACCGTGGGTTCCACCACCGCCCGCCCATGTCCCGGCAACGCCAAGCCGTGGTTCCACCGTCTGCCCGAATACGATTCGATGATGGTGCATGTGGGACTGGCCAACATCGGCTCGGACAAGGTCATCGAGCGCGCGGAGAAGGCCTGGACGCAGGCCCGCCAGATGCAGGTGTCCGTCTCCATCGCCCGCACCAACGACGCGCTGTGCGGCGATCTGGACGAGGGCCTCGAGGATTACTGCATCTCGATGCGCCGGGCCGCCGGCCGCACGGCGATGGTGGAGGTGAACGTCTCCTGCCCGAACACGCACGTGGGCGAGCCGTTCACGTCCTCCCCCGAGGCGCTCGACCGCCTGTTCACCGCACTGGACAGGATCGACCGCCCCCAGCCCACGCTGGTCAAGATGCCGTTGAACAAGCCGTGGCCGGAGTTCAAGGAGCTGCTGGACGTGCTGGCCGAGCACAATGTGCAGGGCGTCTCGCTGGCCAACCTGCAGAAGGACCGCACCGGTCTCGAGATTCCGCGCGACTGGGAGGGAGGCCTCTCCGGCGGCCCGTGCGCCGTGGCCAGCACCGAGCTGGTGCGCAACGTGTACCGCGACTACGGTGACCGTTTCGCCATCGCCGGCATCGGCGGCGTCTTCACGCCGGAGCAGGCCTATGCCAAGATCCGCGCCGGCGCGAGCCTGGTCATGTTCATCAGCTCGCTGATGTATCGCGGCCCGCAGCAGATCACCGTACTGAAGCGCGGACTGGCCGAACTGCTGCGCCGCGACGGCTTCGAGCACGTCGCCGACGCCGTCGGCGTGGATGCGTGACGCCGTTCGTGCCTGACTCCCCTCTTGAGGGCCGAACCGTAAAACGGACAGTCCAGTGGACTGTCCGTAGGTGAGGTGAGCGGCTGCGCCGCGAAGGCTCCCCTCTCTGAGGGGAGCCAAAATCACAAGGAATCAGTACGCGCCACGCACGTACTGCGGGGCGTACGGGGCCTCGGCCGTGGGCACGCCGAGCTTGCTGGCGGCACGCAACGGCCAGGACGGGTCGCGCAACGCCGCGCGGCCGATTTCCACGGCATCCGCCTGTCCGCGCGCGAGAATCTTGGCGGCCTGCTTGGGCTTGGTGATGAGCCCGACCGCGGTCACCGGCACATCGGCCTTGAGCCGCACCTGCTCCGAGAACGGCACCTGATAGTCGGGCTTGACCGGGATGGACACGCCGGACACCATGCCGCCGGTGGACACGTCCACCAGATCGACGCCATGCTCCTTGAGTACCTTGCTCAGCGCGATCGTCTGGTCGAGATCCCATCCGCCCGCAGCCCAGTCGGTGGCCGAGACACGCACCAATACCGGCATCTCCTGCGGCACCGTACCGCGCACGGCATCCACCACTTCCACCAGGAAGCGCGAACGTCCGTTCAGATCGCCGCCGTATTCATCTTCACGTTCGTTGATGAGCGGGTCAAGGAACTGGGAAATCAGGTAGCCATGCGCCGCATGGATCTCGATGGCCTGGAAGCCCGCCGCCACCGCACGACCGGCGGCCGCGGCGAACGCCCCCACCAGACCGTGAATCTCGTCCACGGACAATGCGCGCGGCGTATTCAATCCGCCAAAGGAGATCGGCGAGGGTGCCACGGTGGGCCAGCCACCGGCCTCTTCGGGTACGCTCTGGCCTTCATACCCCACGGCGAAGCAACCGGTCGACGCCTTGCGGCCGGCATGGTTGAGCTGGACGGCGGGCACGGCACCGGCCTCGCGGATGCCGTCCACGATCCAGCGCCAGGCATCGATCTGGCCGTCCTCCCACAGGCCCACGTCGCACGGGGAGATGCGTCCCTCCGGCGCCACGGCGGTGGCCTCGGCGATGATCATGCCGAATCCGCCGAATGCGCGGGAGACATAATGCTGATAGTGGAACGGCGTGGGGCGGCCGTCGCGCGCGAACGCGGAATACGTGCACATCGGCGGCAGCCAGATGCGGTTGCGCACGGTCAGGCCACGCAGCGTCATCGGCGTGAACAGTCCGGGACGGTTCTTCTTGGCGTTCTTGTCTTCCTTGGCCACGGCCTTGCCTTTCTTCCTGCCGGACTTGGAGTCCGGGCCTTCCGCCGGCTTGCGCTTGCCGGATTTGGTTTTCGCTGAAGACTGCGGCGTTCCCCCATCCGCCGAATTCTTGCCGGACTTCGCCGAAGCGGCTTCGGTGACCGCTTTCAACTCCGGCAGGTCGAACCCCCGGAAATCGAAATTCTCGTGCTTGAGATCGTCGTGCTGTTCGGTGTCGTTCATCGCTCCCCTTCGTTGGTCGGCCGTCCCCGGCGGCCTGTTGACAGGACTGACCATATAGTCCCTAGATATTGTAGAACGGGCGCCGTCTGAAAGACGAACGCCCGTTAACTACGTAATTTTTTCACCGCCGAACCGGCAGGCCGTCAGCGTCACTCACTGGCCGCTGTTGGTCTGGCCGCCGTTGTTCTGGCTCTGATCCTGGTTCTGGCCGTTGTTCTCGGTGCCCGGCGTGGTGTTGGTGGTGCCACCGTTGTTGGTCTGGTTCTGCTGGCCGTTCGTGGTGGTCTGCCCCTGGCCGTTGTTGGTGGTCGTGCCGTTCTGGCTGTTGTTGTTGGTGGTGGACTGCGGCACGCTGTATTCACGGCCGCCGATGCCGTAGTACTTGCCGGAAGTGGTGTACTTGGATACCGGCGTGCCATAGTCGTTGTCTATCGGCAGCTGCTTCTTGTCCGCATAGGCGTTGAGGAAGTTGCGCACGGCCGGGGCCGGGATCATCGAACCATCCCAGACGCTTTCGTACACACCGTTGATGGTCATGTTGGCGATGCGGTTGGCGTACGGGTTCTGCGCATCACCGGCCACAGCGAACGTGGCGATCTGGTTCGGGATGAACGAGCCGGCGGAAATCGCCAAATCGTCGCTCGTACCGGTCTTACCGAACGACTTGCGGCCGTTGTTGAGCTGGAACGCGAAACCGGCACCGTCCGACCTGACCACGCCCTGGTTCAGCGTGTAGGCCAGAGTCTGGATGATGTCCTTGTCCACCGCCTGATGGCAGTTGGCGGACGGCACCTTGAGGTCCTTGCCGTCCTTGTCCGTGACCTTCTTCAGGGCGATCGGGTTGCACTGCACGCCGTTGGAGGCGTACACGGCGAAGATGCTGGCCATGGTCAGCGGGGAGACATTGACCGAGCCGATCATCATGGACGGGGTGTACTGGGCGGTCTTGTCGATGGTCTCGCCGGTGGCGGCATCGTGGTAGCCCACCTCGGTGGCCGTGTCCGCCACCTTGCAGAGCTTCAGGATGGTGCCCATCGAGGCCTGCGTGGTGTTATGGGAGCGGACCAGACCGAGGAACGGGCTTTCGGGGTTCACCGTACCGGAGCCCAAAGCGTTCTGCACGCTCCAGGAATCCGCGCCGCCGGTGTAGTTGCTGCAGGCGAAGTCCGTGGTCGGATAGAGCGTCGTGGTCTGGAGGTTGTCGTTGATGGAATGGCCGGCCTCCATCCATGCGATGAGGTTGATCGGCTTCCAGGACGAACCGATGGTCCAACCGGAGCCGCCGCCGTCCGCCAGATCGACCGCGAAGTTCTGTCCGGACTTGGTCGGATCGCTGTCCGCGGCGGAGGTGGCGTCATAGTAACGGTTGAGACCGAAGCCCAGCACTTCGCCGGTGCCCGGTTTGACCGAGGCCATGGCGATTTCCATACCGCTGGAATCGTTGGCGGGGATGGCGTTGCGCGCGGCCTCCATCATCTGCGCGTTGGCGTCCACGTCCAGCGTGGTCACGATCTTCAGGCCGCCCTCCTGGAGCAGCTTGTTGCGCTCGGCGCGCGTCTTGCCGAATTCCTTGGAGTTCTGGATGCGGTGCACCACGAAGTCGCAGAAGAAGGCGTAGTCGCCGGCGTCCTGGCAGCCCACGTTCACGGTCTGCGGGTTGAGGGTGTCCTTGAGCGGGGTCTTCACGGCCTCGTCGTACTGCTTCTGGGTGATGTACTGCTCCTGAAGCATGAGCTTGAGCACGATGTTGCGCTGATTCTGGCTCTCCTCGAGATTCGCCTCGATGAGCGGGTCGTACTTGTTCGGGTTCTTGGTGATGGCTGCGATGGTGGCGGACTGCACCACGTTGAGGTCCGCGGCGGACACGCCGAAGTAACGCTGGGCGGCGGTCTCCACGCCGTACGTGTTGACGCCGAACTGGGCGATGTTGAGGTAGCCCTGCAGAATCTCCGGCTTGGTGTACTTCTTCTCCATCTGCACCGAGATGAGCATCTCACGCACCTTGCGGGCGATGGTGTCCTCGGTGGCATGGTACTGGGCGATGGAGTCGTCGTCCTCGATGGCCTGCATGAGCAGCACGTTTTTGACGTACTGCTGGGTCAGCGAGGAACCACCCTGCTGATCGGCCTTGAGCAGATAGGTCTGCACGAAGGCGCGCATCACGCCCTGCACGTCGATGCCGGCATGGGTCCAGAATCGACGGTCCTCACGCGCCACCACGGCCTGCTGCATGGTCTTGGAGATCTTGCTCAGCGGCACCACGATGCGGTTCTGGTTGTAGAACGTGCCAATCACGGTCTTGGCGTCGCGCGCGTACATGGTGGACTTCTGGGGCAGGCTGGTCACGTCGAAGTCCAGGTTCTCCACCTTCAGCGAGGGGATCACGGCCTTGGCTGCGTTGTTGGCGGCGAACACGCCCGGCACGAGCAGCACGCTGGCCACAACACCGCCGGAGACGGCGAGCATGATGTAGGCCAGCAGGAGAACAAGCACACGATGGACTGTGAGGGACTTCTTTTTGGGCATGCGGCCCATTCTAAAGGTGCCGCCCTACCAACCCGTGTTCCACTTCGGCCTTACGGACATATCATCACAAGAACCGCACCAGCATAGGATTCGCTGAATATTCGCCGAATGCCGCTCTTGACCCCGCGACTATCGCCGCGAGCGCCGAATCAGCATGCCCGGCTGGAAGATGATGATGGACCGGCCGTCACGCGCGATCCATCCACGGTTCGAGAAGTCCATGAGCGCCTTGTTCACCGTCTCGCGGCTGGAGCCCACCAGCTGGGCCAGCTCCTCCTGCGTCAGGTCGTGCGGCACTTTCAGCCCCTGCTCCACCGGCTCGCCGAACCGGGACCCCAGGTTGAGCAGCGTCTTGGCAAGGCGCGCGGGCACGTCCATGAACACCAGGTCGGAGATGCGTTCATTGTTGGCGCGCTGACGGTTGGCCATGACCTGCAGCATGTCGATGGCCACGCGCGGATGCTCGTCCAGCCACGCGAACAGGGCGTCATGCTCCAGCCAGACCACGCGCGTGCCATGGCTCATGGCCACGGCGGAGGCGGTGCGCGGCCCACCATGCGGGTCGAACACGGGGATCTCGCCCAGCACCTCGCCGGGCGCATGGATGGACAGCAGCTGCACGCGGTCGTCCGAGGAGGTGCGGATCAGCTTGACGCGCCCCTGCTCCAGCAGGTACATGCGGTGGTCGGTATCGCCTTCGGAGAAAATGTAGTCGCCCTTGTCATACACCGCGCGCTTGAGGTGCGGCAGCAGCTCCTCGGCCTCGGTGGGGGAAACCTGCTTGAACAACGCCGTGTGCAGAAGGATGTTCTCCTCGTCGGCAAAAGCGTTCGGCGTATCCAAGCTCATCGCACCATCCTTGCCTTATCGTTGGGCCGTCGTCGGCTGTCCGTCATATTGTAACGCGCCCGCCCGGTCTACCGGTCCACCGTATCCATCCGCTCCCCGAACCACGCCAGCAGGTGGTCGATGATCGCCTCGCGGCTCAGACCGGTCTGGCTTTTCATCGGGTCCACGCGCTTGACGGCCGACTTGACCGCCTTGTCGGACAGTTTCTCGCGGCTGGTGTTGAGCACCTGCCCCATCGTTTCGGCGTCGATGTCGTACGCCATCGTCACGTGGTGCAGCACCGAGCCCGGCCCCGCGTGGGTGCCGTCCGGGAACCGCCGTTGCGCGGCACCGCCGATCTTGCCGTATTGCGAGGCGATGTCGTTGAGTCCCGCGAACCGTACGTCCAGGCCCAGTCCGCGCAACGATTCGACCAGCCACCAGTCGCACAGCCGGTACGATTCCTCGATGCTCACGCCCGCCACGAAATCAAGCGGCGCGTACAGGGAGTAGGTGATGGTGTTGCCCGGTTCGATGAACATCGCGCCGCCGCCGGTGCATCGACGCACCACGTCGAATCCCAATCGTTCGGCCACGTCCAGGTTGACCTCGTCCGGAGCCGACTGGAATTTGCCGATCACCACGGCCGGCCCGGCCCATTCCCAGATGCGCAGGGTGGGCTGTCGTTTGCCCGCGGCGACCTCGCGCGCCCATGTTTCGTCGATCGCCATCTGTTCGGCAGGCATGCGGGGAACGTCATGGATGACGGCGAGGTCCCGCTTCAGCGATTCCCATCGCGCCTGGTATCCGGCGTCATCCCCGACGAATCGGGATGTGCCGTCCGGCGACGGCCGGCGGGGGGCGTTGGTGTTCAGGGGGGTGGCCGATCGGGCTGCAAGACCGGGGCCTCCCGACTGACGAAGTACGGGTTCGGCCTTCCCCTCCCCCATCGCCCTTGCGTATGCGGTTTCGATGGCGGCGGCATCGGTGCCGACCAACCGGACTTCGGGGTGGGCCTCAAGCGCGGCCTGCACCGGTTGGCCTGACTTCAGCGCCTCTTCGATGTCGTGCAGCAGTGTCCGGGAGGCAGCGTCCGAGGGTGATTCCACGAAGAAATCGCCGTCCAGCCGGCAGGATTCGACGGTGCCGTCGGCCGCAAGCGTCACGGTCACGGCCGCGAGCTTGCCGCCCGGCGTCTTGCATTCCCCGCGTTTGGTCGTCATGAATTGAGCCATAGCCACCCACCATAATGCAATGGCGTCTTTCTGTCGCAGAACTACCCCTCAGTCCGCTTCGCGGCCAGCTCCCCTGACAAGGGGAGCCAAGGAGAGTGACACCCATACGGCAATGGCCTCCACCGGGAATCCGATGGAGGCCATCATGCCATTGCGGACGCTGCAGCGTCACATGCGGTTCAGGATGTCCTGACCGACCTGGTCGGTGCTGCGGACCGTGGAGCCGAGCTCCTCGATGTCCGCCTCGACGGCCGTGTGGATCTTCTTGGCCGCGTCGTCGAAGCCAAGATGCTCGAGCAGCATGGCGGCGGAGAGGATGGCGGCGGTCGGGTTGGCCTTGTTCTGTCCGGCGATGTCCGGGGCGGAGCCGTGGATGGGCTCGAACATGGACGGGTATTCGTCGGAGGCGTTGATGCAGCCGGAGGCGGAGTAGCCCACGCCGCCCACCACGGCACCGGCCTCATCGGTGATGATGTCGCCGAAGAGGTTGTCCGTGAGGATCACGTCGAAGCGGGACGGGTCGGAGACCAGGAAGATGGTGGTCGCGTCGATGTGCAGGTAGTCGTGGGAGACCTCCGGGTACTCCTCGCCCACCTTGTCCACGATGCGCTGCCACATGTCGCCGGCGTTGACCAGCACGTTCTTCTTGTGCACCAGCGTGACGTGCTTGCGGCGCTTCATGGCCAGCTTGAAGGCGTAACGTACCACGCGCTCCACGCCGTACGCGGTGTTGATGGACACCTCGGTGGCCACCTCGTTCGGCGTGCCGCGACGGACGGCGCCGCCCGCACCGCAGTACAGGCCCTCGGTGCCCTCGCGCACCACCACGAAGTCGATGTCGCCGGGGTTGGCCAGCGGCGAGGTTACGCCCTTGTACAGCTTGGAGGGGCGCAGGTTCACGTACTGGTCCAGGTCGAAGCGGAGCTTCAGGAGCAGGCCTCGCTCCAGGATGCCGGCCTTGATGCGCGGGTCGCCCACCGCGCCGAGGAGGATCGCGTCGTTCTGCTTGATGCGCTCCTCTTCGTCCTCGGGCAGGATCGCGCCGTCGCGCAGGTAGCGCTCGGCACCCAGGTCGAAGTGCTCGTACTCGAAATCAGCCACGCCTTCAGCGGCCTTTTCCAGGGCCTTCTGCGCCCAGGGCGTGACTTCCTTGCCAATGCCGTCGCCGGGGATGACGGCGATCTTGTATGTCTTTGCCATAGCTTCTGGAGCCTAGTCGTGCATCCGTTGGACGGTCACGCCGCGCTCAGTTTATGGACACGCGGCATGACCGGCGCCAATCGGCGGACGGCGGTCCGGCCCGTCAGCGGGTCACGTGCATGACGTCCAGGCACCAGGCGTTCTCGTAGGAGACTTCCTCCCACTGCTTGTACCGTCCGGAGATGCCGCCGTGGCCGGCCTCGACCTCGATCTTGGCCACCGCGTCCACGCCGGCCGTCTGCAGACGGGCCAGCCATTTGAGCGGTTCGACGTACAGCACTCGGGTGTCGTTCATCGAGGTGGTGATGAAGATGCGCGGGAAGCCCTGGGCGTTCTCCGGGGCCTCCGGCGCGTTCTCGTACGGCGTGTACGACTTCATGTACCGGTAGACCTCCGGATCGTGCAGCGGGTCGCCCCACTCGTCCCATTCGGTCACCGTCAGCGGCAGGTCGGGGTCGAGGATGGACGTGAGGGCGTCCACGAACGGTACGTCCGCCTCGATGCCGGCGTAGCATTCGGGGGCCATGTTGGCGATCACGCCCATAAGCAGGCCGCCGGCCGAGCCGCCGTTGGCCACCGTGCGGCGCGGGTCGGCCAGATGCGCAGCCTCCAGAGCGCGGGTGGCGTCCACGAAGTCCTCGAACGAGTGCATCTTGTTGAGCCTCCTGCCCTGCTCGTACCAGGCGCGGCCCATTTCGCCGCCGCCGCGGATGTGCGGCACGGCGTACAGCACACCGCGGTCGAGCATGCTCAGGCGGGAGACCGAGAAGCCAGGGTCGGAGGAAATCTCGTACGCGCCGTAGCCGGTGATGAACATCGGCGAGTCCTGCGCGGGGAAGTCGCGGTGCCACACCAGCGAGACGGGGATGCGTTCGCCGTCGCGGGCGGTGATCCACACGCGACGTTCCATGTAGTTGCGCGGGTCGAAGTCGCCCAGCACGGTGGCGCGCTTGAGCAGCGTGTCGCAGCCGGTCACCGGGTCAATCTCGTGCAGTTCGCCGGGGCGCGTGTAGCTGGCGAAGGAGTAGCGCATGCGCGGCGCGTCGTACGAGGGGTTGCCGCCGATGCCGATGGTATAGAGACGACGGGTTTCGCCGGGCAGATGATCGTCGCTGGCACCGTCCGAGGAGGAGGTGTGATCGGTCGGGCGGGTGCCGTGCGATGCCGTATCATCCGTATCGCCCGTGCCGTCGCCGTCCTGCCACAGCGTCTCGCCGTGGTCGCCGGTCATGTCGGACCGGTCGGCGGCCACCATGTCCCAGTCATCCTCCAGCGGCGGCGGCAGCAGCTCGCGGAATCGCCAGGGGCGCCCGGCCAGGAAGTCCTCGGCGGCGTCGGTCTTCGTCATGTACGCCACGTGCGGCTGGCCGTCGGACCGGTAGCTCAGGGAGACGAAGTTGCGGTGCAGGCCGATGCCTTCGATGCCCAGGCCATGCGCGCCCTGCAGGATCGCGGGGTTGACGGGGTTGAAGTACGCCTCGGTGATGGGCCGGTCGGGTTCGCCGTGCTCGCAGCCGTACGGCGAGCCGGCGGCCACGCACACGCCTTCGCCCAGACGGTACGGCGGCTCGTGGTCGCGCATGTCGATGACGTCGATCTCGAAGTTCGGGTTGGCGGCGTTGTGGTAGACCACGGCCAGCGGGATGTCCTCGCCGTCCGCCCCCGCGCCTTCGAAGCAGGCGAAGCTCACGTCGTATTCGATGTCCGTCTGACGCGGGATGAACGCCTGGAACTCGCCTTCGGGCGTGGCCACCGGCAGCATGAGCACCTCGGTGGTGGTCTTGGAGCCGGTGCCGATCACGATGCTGCGTTCGTCGAAGCTGATGCCGACGCCCACCCAGAAGCGTTCGTCCTCCTCGCGGTACACGCACACGTCCGATTCCACGGGCGTGCCCACCTTATGCCGCCAGATGGCGAAGGGACGCCAGGAATCATCCACTCCCACCCAGAAGACCCATTTGCCGTCCGGGGTGAAAGACGCGCCGCCGATGCCCCTGAACACCTCCGGCAGTTCGACCGGCTTGCCTTCGGGCGTGTCGTGCTCAAGGTCGCGGATACGGAAGTCGTAGCGTTCGTCGCCGGCGACGTCCACCCCGTAGAGCAGCCAACGGCCGTCGTGGCTCAGGTCCATGCCGCCCAAGCGGAAGAAATCGTGTCCTTCGGCCTCCACGTTCGCGTCGAACACGATCTGCTCGCCGGGCATGGAGCCGGGCGCGCCCATCGGGTCCACGGCCGGCGGATCCCAGTCGTCCGCGCCGCGCACGGGCATGCGGCACTGCACGCCGTACTGCTTGCCCTGCTGGGTACGGGTGAAGTACCAGTAATCGTTGACGCGCGTGGGCACCGACATGTCGGTCTCCTCCACATGCGCCTTGAGTTCCTCGAACAGCGTGCGGCGGAATCCGGCCAGATGGGCCATACGCTCGTCGCAGTAGCGGTTCTGCGCGGCCACGTAGTCCTGGACCTCGGGCGATTCCTTGTCCCGCATCCATTCGTAATCGTCCTCGAATACGTCCCCGTGGAATTCGCGACGCTTGGGTTCGCGCTTGGCCACTGGCGGCATCGCGGCCGCCGCGTTCTTGCTCTGGTCAGTCATGAACGCGATTATAGGCATGAGCCATGGCATCGCCCCGCTGGGTGCCGGTCGAGCGTCAGTCCAGCGTATCCAGATGCGCCTTCAGGTACGGCAGCATGGTCTTGAGCAGGTTCGAGCCGGTGGTGCCGGTGAACACGGGCACGTCCGTGACCGGAATCGGCTGGGTGGCGGTCACGCCGGCCACCGATGCGATGCCGGTGGATTCCTTCGGGCTCAGCTGCCTGATGGCGATGGCCAGCACTCGGCCAGGGTAGCGCCGGGCGATGGTGGCGTAGGTGGTCGGGTCCTTCTGGCCGTCGTCGCCCACGAGGATGAACTTCATGTCCGGGAAGTCGGCCATGAGCTGTTCGGCGAACTCCAGTTTGTGCTGCGGGCCGGTGGGCACGAAGGTCTTGGGCCGCGGGTCGAGATCGCGCAGCAGCAGCGGGCCTTCCGGGAAGCCGTGATCGGTGATGAAGTTGCGGATGGAGCTTTCCACGTTCCAGGGCGAAGTGGACAGGTAGAAGAACGGCGCGCCGGGGAACAGGTCGGCGATGCGGGCGAACAGCACGCTCATGCCCGGCACGGATGCCTTCTTCTTGGGGTCGAGCAGCAACAGGTTGTAGGCGGCCTTCCAGAACACCGGCGCCTGTGTGATCATGATGGTGTCGTCCACGTCCGAGATGATGCCCACCTTGGCGCTGGCCGGGATGGTGTACAGGTTCGCGGCCACGGGCTTGCGGTGCTCCACGCTGTAGTAGACGCTGTGGATGCCGGGCTCCAGACGGCGGGCGGCCACCAGATCGAGGTAGCCGGCGGAATCGGAGACGGCGTACTCCACACCGTGGGCCCGCGCGGAATCCACACGGTCATAGACCTCGGAGACGCCGACCTGCACGGTGTTGAGCGGCACGCCATCGATGCTGGCCTGCACATGCGTATGCGGCGCGGCCACGGCGAGCATGCCGCGGATGCCACGGCTCAGCACGCCGGACTGCGCGTGTTCCGGCGAGTACACCGTACGGCAGATGAGTCGGGAGTAATCGCCGGTGCCGTAGCCCACGTACGGCTCGACGCGAGGGTACCAGCCGAGCCTGCGGACGACGGTGGTGGAGATGCGCGACCAGACGCCGAACGCGCCGGTCACCGTGCGACGCATCAGACGGGTGGCGAAAGGCTTGACTTCGATGCGCTCTCGCTTGGATGCGGCGTCGAAGGTGGTGACGGCCTTGCGCGCGGGGATGGGCACGGTGGGCATGTCGTCGCCGGAGGATGGGTTCGGAACCGCCTGCTTGGCGCTATCCGCATGAAGCGCGGCGGAGGCGGCGGAGGCACCCGAGGATCCGGCGGTCTGCATGTCCGCAGACACCGGATCCGGCGCGCTTCCGCCTGCGGGATCGATGTCCGATCCCGCCTGATAATGCCGTGCCAAGCGCCTTTCGGCCGCTTCAAAATCCTCGCGTGGGCTTCTCATGGTCTCCCATACTAAGCCATGGTGGTTATGAGTGGGCTAAGTTCCACCCTGAAAACTCGGCTCCCCTCCCTGAGGGAAGCACTTAGGGGACCGCCCTACTTGACGACCTTGGCGTACTCCTCGGCGGAAAGCAGGTCGGGTTCGTCATCGTCGAGTTCGATCTTCAGGATCCAGCCTTCGCCGTACGGATCGCCGTTGACCACGGACGGATCGTCCGCCACGTCATGGTTCACGTACTTCACCGTGCCTGCCACGGGGCTGATGAGCGGCTGGACCGCCTTGGAGGACTCCAGTTCCACCACTTCGTCGCCTGCCTCCACACGGGAGCCGGGTTCGGGCATGTCCACGAACACGAGCTCGCCGAGCTGGTCGGCCGCGTATTCGGTGATGCCGATGATCGCGGGGTCGACCGAACGGTCCACCCATACGTGTTCCTCGGAGTATTCGAGGTGGTCAGGGATGTCGAGGTTCAATGGCTGTTCGTTGTCATTTTCGTTCATGCACACCAGCCTAACCCAAATCAAACGCCGAAGCCACAGACGACGTGATGCCTCACAGCTCGCGGCCGAGCCACTCCTCGATCATGTAGCGCGCGATGGTGGCCTTGCCGGGGGCGACCATACGACCGGAGATGAGTTCGGCGGTGTATTCGTCGCGCGTGACCCAGCGGGCGGTCATGGTTTCCGCCCCGTCCACATGCACGTCCGTGGTGATCGCATGCGCCTTGAACGCCATCATGAGCGATGCAGGGAACGGCCACGGCTGCGAACCGAGATAGCGCACCTCGCCGAGCTTGATGCCGGTCTCCTCCATGGCCTCGCGGCGACAGGCGTGCTCGAGGTTCTCCCCCGCCTCCACGAATCCGGCGGACACGGAATACAGCTTGGAATCCTTCCAGGCCGCGTTGTGCTGCAGCAGCAGACGGTCCTGGCCGTCCACGATGGCGGTGATGACCGCCGGTTCCACGCGCGGGAACAGGATGCGGTGCCCGTCCGCCTCATTGGTGCAGCGTTGCGCCCAGCCAGCGAGCGCGGCCTGAACCGGCGCGCCGCAGGTGGGGCAGAACCGCTGGCGGGAGTGCCAGATGCTCAGGGTGATGGCACTGGTGGCCTGTCCGGCCTCGCGCGCGTTGGCGTGGGGTGCGAATCCGCGCAGATCCACCCAATCGAACCGGCCCACGGCCTGCTGAAGCAACGTGGGCTTGGGGGCTTCGTGCCCGGCGGAGGGGTCGACGGTATCGTCGAAGGCATCATCCGCGCCCTGACCGGCGGAATCGGAGACGCCGAGGGGGCTGGCGATGTGCTGTCCGGCCGTATGGGATGCGGCTGCGCGGCTTCCGGAGGACGGCAGGTTGGACTGGCCCATCGAACCGTCCACCGTGCCGGAGTCCTGCACGCCCAGCACGCCGGGCATGCCGCTGCCGCAGGAGGCCGGGTCCATGCCGCTGCCGCCATTGCCGCCGCTGCCATGACCGGTGCCGCTGGTTCCGGACGACGCGCCCGTTTCGGGCACGCGCGTGATGTCCACGGCGATGACGGATGCGCCGCGCGCGCCGCCATAGGAGCCCAGGAACATGGCCACCGCTTCCGGGTAGCGTCTCAGTTCGGAGGCGACGTATCCGCCCGGCAACGTGGCAAGCCGCATCTTGACGGATTCGTAATCCACCAGGTCGCCCTGGCCGCGCGGCACCGCGATGCGGCCGCCGCGGGTGAGCACCACTTTGGTGTTCGGATCCGCCAGCAGGTTCTCGATGAGATCCGGCTCGTCACGCCGATCCACCTGATAGTCGATGTCGCCCTGCGCCAACGGCAGGAACGGCAGCGCGCGTGTCAGCGCCAACGGTGAAAAATGAATATCGGCGGTCATTCCAAACTCCTTTTGATTCAAGCTCTGTTTTGGCTCCCCTCCCTGAGGGGAGCTGTCACCGCAGGTGACTGAGGGGAGTCCACGGATTGAACTGCGCCCTGGAAGTTGGACGTGGTTTATTAAGGGTACCTGATCAGGCTGTGAGGGACATGTTCCGGAATTCCTCCGGGGTGTGTCCCTCCAGTCGTTTCTGGCGTCGTTTGGTGTTCCAGTG
>NZ_JAHBBJ010000019.1 GCF_019331675.1 Bifidobacterium miconisargentati | reverse complement strand
CACGCCCCAATTCAACCCCTCCCAGGGAACCCAACCAAAACAAGGCCGGGCTTGAGGCATACTGGCAATCATTGACTATAAAGAAGTAGTACAAACACGCTCTTGAGTTCTCAAACCACCACCACACCAGCAGGCGACCAACCAACCAAAGGAAGGAAACCCGCCGTGCCGAGCGGCAACAGGTGAATAACTTACACGCCACAAACCAAACACGCAAATCGGCATCACAAAAAGCGCCGAAAAACGTTGCAACGCCGGCGTTCTCTCGGCGTGTCGCAAACCAGCCATATAAGGGCTCAACCACGCCGTTACTGCTCAACATACGCCGCAGATACGCTCCACAACCCCGGATATCCAAAAATATGAGATGCGTTTACCGAAATATCTTCTTCGGCGGGGTTCTCCCCTGCCCCGCCGTTCACGCAACGCGGGTATACCTGTATCTATGACAAAGAAGATTGCTGTATTGACTGGTGCCGGCATCTCGACTTCCGCCGGCATCCCCGATTTCCGTGGCCCCGACGGCGTGTGGACCAAGCACCCCGATCAGATGAGCGTGTATGACATCGATCTGTTCCTGCGCAACAAGGAGGATCGCGAGTACTCCTGGCGCTGGCAGAAGGAGTCGCCGGTGTGGAACGCGCAGCCGGGCACCGCGCATAAGGCGCTGGTCAAGCTGGAGAAGGCCGGCATGCTCACGTTGCTGGCCACGCAGAATTTCGACGCGCTGCATGAGAAGGCCGGCAACAGCCCGGATCTCATCGTGAACCTGCACGGCACTATCGGCACTTCGCATTGCATGAAGTGCCATCAGAAGTACGATACGGCGGACATCATGGCCCGACTGGACGAGGAGCCGGATCCGCACTGCCATCGCAAGCTCAAGTATCGCGGCGACATGCCGTGCAACGGCATCATCAAGACGGACGTGGTGTATTTCGGCGAGGCGTTGCCGGATGGTGCGATGGAGAAGTCGTACGACCGCGCCACCAAGGCCGACGAACTGTGGGTGATCGGCTCCACACTGGAGGTGTTCCCGGCGGCGAGCATTGTGCCGGTGGCCGCGCAGGCCGGGGTGCCGATCACGATCATGAACATGGGCCGCACGCAGTACGACCGTCTGGCCACGCGACTGATTCACGAGGACATCGCCGTGGCGCTGCCGCAGTTGGTGGACGAGACGATCGCGGAGAACGCGGAGTAGTCCCCCGACGATCAGATCGACGGACTAACGCAAGAACGGCTTCCCTCAACAGTATCGAGGGAAGCCGTTCTTGTATCACAGCAGATGCGCGAAACACCCAATCAGTAGATGCGCTTGGGCTGGAAGCCGGCCTGGCGCAGGGCCGCGAGGATGCGGTCGATGTGGTCCGGGCCGTTGGTCTCCACGGTGACGCCGAGGGAGACGGCGTTGGTGTAGTGGCCGGACGCCTTGAACTGGTCGTGGTCGAGGGCGATGACGTTGGCGCGCTGTTCGGCGAGCAGCGTGGCCACCTTGACGAGCTGGCCCGGCGTATCGGGCAGCTCCACCTCGAAGTTCATGATGCGGCCGCGGGCGATCATGCCCTTCTGGATCACGGCGCCCATGGTCACGGTATCGATGTTGCCGCCGGACATGATCGGCACCACCACATGCGGGCCACCGGCCTGCGCGAACTTGCGGGAACGCAGGTTCAGGTGCTCGAGCGCCGCCAGGGACACGGCACCGGCCGCCTCCACCACGAGCTTGTGCTTCTCCAGCATGAGCAGGATCATCTCGTTGATGTCACGCTCGGAGACGGTGACCAGATCGTCCAGGAATTCGTTGAGCAGCGCGAACGGCAGATCGCCCGGGTGCTTGACCGCCACGCCTTCGGCGGAGGTGAGCACCTGATCGGCCGGAGACACATGGCCGGAGGCCAGTGAATCCTTCCATGCCGGGGAGCCTTCCGGAATGGCGCCGATCACGCGCACGTCCGGCTTGAAGGTCTTGATGGCCAGCGCCACGCCGGCGCCGAGGCCGCCACCGCCGAGCGGGACCACCACATCGGTGACGTTCGGCACGTCTTCGAGAATCTCCAGGCCGATGGTGCCCTGGCCGCAGATGACCTCGTAGTCATCGAACGGCGGCACGTAGATCATGCCCTGGGTTTCGGCGAGTTCGGCGGCGTGGGCGGCGGCCTCGTCGAACACGTCGCCGTAGAGCACCACGTCGGCGCCGTAGGCCTTGGTGGCGTCCACCTTGAGCGGCGGGGTGATCTGAGGCATGCAGATGGTGGCCTTGGCGCCACGTTCGCGGGCCGCGTAGGCCACGCCCTGCGCGTGGTTGCCGGCGGACGCGGTGACGATGCCGCGGGCCAGCTGTTCCTCGGAAAGGGATGCGATCTTGTTGTAGGCGCCGCGGATCTTGAACGAGCCGGTGACCTGGAGGTTCTCCGGCTTGAGCAGAATCTCATGGCCGGTCATGTCGCTCAGGGCGGGCGAGGGAATGATCTCCGTGTGACGGGCGGTGCCCTTGAGTCGTTCGGCGGCGAGCTTCAGTTCCGCTGCGTGGTCACGCTGCAGCGCTTTCAAAACATCCTTTTGTTCCATGGTGGATATTGTAAGACGGCGGGCCGTTTTCCACGGTCCGCCGTCTCGGGTTTGGGTTGCTTTGGGGCTATAGGGTGCAGCCACCCATCACTTACAGCTGGACGACCACGGCCTCCCACGGGTCGAGCTCGCGGTTGGCCAGCGAGACCACGGCGTGGGATGCGTCGTAGGTGGAGATGACCACATCAGGTTCGGTGACGCCGCCGGCCACCAGTTCGGCGGATTCGCGCGGCAGATCGACCGTGCGGCCGGACATGTTGACCACCACGAGCAGCTTCTCCGCGCCCAGCGTGCGGGTGAAGGCGTAGACGTGCTCGTCGTCGGCGTCCAGCAGATGCCAGTCGCCGGCCGCGATCACCGCGCGCTCGTGACGCAGGGCGATCAGCGACTTGTAGAACGAGTACACGGAATCCGGATCGTCGAACTCGCTGGCGGCGTTGATCTCCGCGTGGTTCGGGTTCACCGAGATCCACGGTTCGGTGGCGGCGTCCGGGGCGGTGAAGCCGGCGTAGGCCGAGGCGTCCCACTGCATCGGGGTGCGGGAGTTGTCGCGGCCGCGGGCGGCGATGCCGGCCATCATCGATTCGGCCGTCTGCACCTTGGCCTCCTCGACGCGCTGGCGGTAGGCGTTGAGGGATTCGAGGTCGCGGTACTGGTCGAGGCGGGTGAAGTGGGCGTTGGTCATGCCCAGTTCCTCGCCCTGGTAGACGTACGGGGTGCCGCGGTGCAGGTGCAGCATGAGGCCGAGGGCCTTGGCGGAGCGGACGCGGTTCTCCTCGTCGGAGTCGTCGCCCCAGCGGGAGACCACGCGCGGCTGGTCATGGTTGCCGGTGAACAGGCTGGCCCAGCCGGCGTTCGCCACGGCGGTCTGGTAGCCGGCCATGATGCGCTTGAAGCCCGGCAGGTCAAGCGGCAGCGGCTTCCACTTGACGCCTTCGCAGTCGAAGTCCACGTGCTCGAACAGGAAGAGCATGTCCAGCTCGCCGTTGACGGGGTTGGTGATGTGCTCGTTGCGCTCGGCGGTGATGCCGGGGGCCTCGCCCACGGTGAGGAAGCCGTCGCGGCCCTCGAACACCTCGCGGCGCATCTCGGCCAGGAACTCGTCCTGACGCGGGCCGTCGGCGCAGAACGGGTTCGGGTTGGAGTAGCCCTCCTCGCCCACCGGCAGGTCCTCCAGTTCGGAGCCGGCCTCGCCGGGCAGCTTGCCATTGGCGTCCGTACGCTTGGAGATCAGGGTGATGACGTCCATGCGGAAGCCGTCGACGCCGCGATCGAGCCACCAGTTCATCATGTCGTAGACCGCGCGACGCACAGCCGGGTTCTCCCAGTTGAGGTCGGGCTGCTTCTTGGAGAACTGGTGCAGGTAGTACTCGCCGCGCTCCGGGCTGTACTCCCAGGCGGAGCCGCCGAAGTAGGAGCCCCACTGATTCGGTTCGGCACCCGGGGTGCCCGGCTCGTGGCCCGGACGGGCCGGACGCCACCAGTACCAGTCGGCGTGCGGGTCGTTCTTATCCTTGGAGGCCTTGAACCAATCGTGCTCGTCGGAGGTGTGGTTGACCACGAGGTCCATCACGATCTTCAGGCCGCGCTTGTGGGCCTCGGCCAGCAGCTCGTCCATGTCCTCCAAGGTGCCGAACAGCGGGTCGATGTCCTGGTAGTCGGAGATGTCGTAGCCGTTGTCGTCCTGCGGGGACTTGTAGACCGGGGAGAGCCACAGCACGTCCACGCCGAGGTCGGCCAGGTAGTCGAGGCGGGAGGTGATGCCCTTGAGATCGCCGAAGCCGTCGCCGTTGGTGTCCTGGAAGGAGCGCGGGTAGATCTGGTAGACCACGGCGTTCGACCACCACGGGTTCGGGGTGGCGCCGTTGGTGCGGATGGAGTCGGGGATGATGGTGCGCTGCGTGGTGGTCATCGCGTGAACCTTTCTGGTGCGGATATCGTCTTTGATTACTGCTTGGTAGTTATTAAAACAGCCCGATGGTTTTATTCCCATCGGGCTGTTTGGCGGGCGTGGCGGAAAGTAATTACTTGACCGCGTCCTGCAATTACGGACTCGCCTTTGGCGAGGCTCAGTATTACCTCGCGAGTACGCGGCCTATCGGCCGCCCGAGCCGGGAAACAGCCCAGTGGGCTGTTTCCTAATCGGCTCGTCTCGCTCGGCGCTGTGAAGTAATTGCAGCGCTTGCGCTGCAATTACTTCACAGCGCCCCTCATAACGCCACCCACGACCCACTTCTGGGCGAAGATGTAGACGACCAGGATCGGGGCCATGGCCATGAGGTAGCTGGAGAAGGCCATCGGGTAGTTGGTGGCGAACTGCGAGCTGAAGACGTACTGGGCCAGCGGGATGGTCTGGTTCGACTGGTCCGTGAGCACGATCAACGGCAGGAGGAAGTCGTTCCAGGCCCACAGGGCGGTCAGGATGGCGATGGTGGCGTTGATCGGGCTCATCAGCGGGAAGATGATGGTCCAGAAGATGCGCCAGGTGGACGCGCCGTCGATGCGGGCCGCCTCTTCAAGCGAGACCGGGATCGAGCGGATGAAGCCGGTGGCGATGAACAGGTTTGTACCCAGGCCGAGCACCGTGTACAGGATGATCAGACCCACCTGGTTGTCCAGGTGCAGGGAGCCCATCTGCTTGGCGATCGGCAGCATGACGACCGGGAACGGCACGAACATGGCGGCGATGAAGAAGTAGTACAGGAAGCGGAAGAAGCGCTTGTCCATGTTACGGGCCACCGCGTAGGCCACGAACGTGTTGGTCAGGAGGGTGAGCACCACGGCGGCCACCGTGATGATCGCCGAGTTGAGCGCGGCCTTGGGGTAGTTGACCTTGGCTGAGGCGTCGGCGAAGTTATGCCACTCCCACGAGGTCGGCAGGGCGAACGTGCCGGCTTCGGCCGGGGTCTTCAGGGCCGTGACGATGGTGAAGTACAGCGGCACGAGAATCGTCAGCGAGAGCACGGCCACGGCGGCGGTCAGCCACCAGTTGATGTTGTGGTCGCGACGGAACTTGGTAACGGAAGTACCGGTTGCAGTAGTCATGATTAAATCCTCTCCCCGTAGAAATCAGATCTGTTCCTGGCTGCGGGAGATGCGCAGCTGTACGAAGGCGATGATGGCCAGCACGATGAAGAAGAGCACGGCGTTCGCGGTCTGGTAGGCGTACTCGCCACCGGTCAGACCACCCTTCCAGATGAGGTAGGTGACCGTTTCGGTGGCGGAGTTCGGACCGCCATCCGTCAAGGCCACGACCTGGTCGAAGGTGCCGAGCGCGTTCTTCATGGACAGCACGAGGTTGATGGTGAAGAACGGTCCGATCAGCGGGAAAGTGATCTTCCAGAACTTCTGCCAAGCGTTGACGCCGTCGATGGCAGCGGCCTCGTAGATCTCGTCGTCGATGGTCTGCAGACCGGCCAGGTAGATGAGCACGGAGTAGGCCACGCCCTGCCACACGGCGAGGAAGACGATCGGAATCCAGCTCAGCTTCTCGTTGGTGAGCAACGACGTGGACAGCCAGTCGATACCGAGCGCCTTGCCGAGCTCGGGCAGCGGGTTCATGAAGATGTACTTGAACACGTAGCCGATGACCAGCACGGAGAGGGTGTAGGGCACGAAGAAGATGGCTCGGAAGCCGTTCTTGAAGGCGATCTTCGAGTTCAGCAACACCGAGAGGAACAGCGCGATCACGTTGATGAGCACCGTGATGGCGATGGCGATGAGCAGCGTGAACAGGTAGGCGTGGCCCACGCGGTTGTCCTGGAAGAGGGCGATGTAGTTCTTGAAGCCGATGAACTTGTAGTCGCCGTAGCCCTGGGAGTTGGTGAAGGAGTACTTCACGCCGTCGAGGAACGGCAGGTAGAGGAAGAAGGCGAAGATGATGGCCGCCGGGACCACCATCCAGTAGTAGGCCGGATCCACCTTGCGCTTGGAGAAGGCGTCCACCTTCTTCTTGGTGGCTTTGCGGGTTGCGTTGGACATGATTACTCTCCTCTCCTACTCGTCACTCGAAGGTCCTGGCCTGGACCTTGTCCCATTCGGTCTGCATCTGGTTCAGGAACCGGTCGGTGTTGCCGGAGGTCACCATGGTCTGCAGGTAGCCGCCGATGTTGATGGACGAGGGGATGTAGTGGTCGCAGAAGTCGGCCAGGCGGTTCTCCTCGAAGAACGGACGCACGGTCTCCAGCGCGTCATTGCCGAAGTACGTGTCCTTGAGCGGGGTGATGGCGGACTGGGCGTCGGCGTAGGAATCCAGCTGCTCCTTCTGCATCATGAACTCCACGAGCTTCATCGCCTCTTCCTTGTGCTTGGTGTTGGCGCCGATGGTGAGCATCACGTCGTCGCCGGCGGTGAGGATCTGCTCGTCAGCATTGTCGGTGGCGGGCATCTGGGCGAAGCCGAGGTTGATGTCTTTGTTGATGAGCAGAATCTGCGGGATGGCGTAGGTGCCGAGCGGGATGATGGCGGCCTTGCCCTGGGCGAAGCTCTGCGTGCCCTGCTGGTAGGTGACGCCGGTGTCCTCGGTGGAGTAGGTGAAGAGCTCGGCCTCCTTCTCGACCGTGGTCTTCCACAGCTCCTGGAACGTGGTCTTGCCCTGCTTGAGTTCGGTGTACTTGGTTTCGGGAACCAGCGTGCCGGCCAGGGATGCGAGCGGGGCCTGCGTGGTCCAGGCGTCGGCCACGGAGCCCTGCAGCGGGTTGATGCCGGCCTCCTTGAACTTGTTGAGCATGTCCGTGAACTCGGTCCAGGTGGTAGGCGGGTTGTCCGGGTCGAGGCCGACCTGCTCGAAGAGGTCCTTGTTGTAGATGTAGCCGGAGGCGTTGCCGGCGAACGGCAGGCCATACAGGCGCTTCTTGGCCGGATCGGTGGTCTGCACCAGGTTCTTGGCGATCTTCACCATGCCGGGGTTGAGGGTGTCCACGATCGGCTCATCGGTGAAGTCGTAGAACACGCCGGAGGCGGCGAACATGCCGAAGCTGATGTCGCCGTTGAAGGTGATGACGTCCGGCACGCGGTTCTTGACGAAGCGGGTGCGCAGATCGGTCTGGGCGTTGGCGGAGTTGTTGATGTTGACCTTGATGGTCGGGTTCTGCTTTTCGAAGTCCTTGACGATGGCCTTGAACGTGTCCGCGGCCTCGGACTTGAACTGGAAGAAGTCGAGGGTGACGGTTCCGGCGGTGCTGGAACCGCAGCCCGCCAGGCCGAAGCCGACGGCGAGCGCGCATGCCGCCGCGGCGATGCGCACGCCCAGACGCTTCAGTCTGGTTGTTGAGTTGGTGGAATCTGACAGCATATTGTGACTCCTTTATCTTTCCTTCCGAACCACCGGCCCCTATGCCCGCGGTCCTTCCACCATTCAAAGGTACCGATTCGGCCATTTCATTCCCACCGCCAGCGAGCCCGCTTGCATGTGCAATAAAAAAGGCGGTATTTTGTGATTAACGCAATTAATTCTTTCGCGAAGGGGCATGAGTTGGCTGAGTCCAATGCGATTCCGCAGTGGTTTTCCGGTTCAGAACACACGCATCGGGTGGCCGCGGCGGTGGCCCAGTACGGACCGATCGCACGCACCACGCTGGCCCAGATGCTGGGGCTGAGCCAGGGGGCGCTCTCCCGCATCACCAGCGACCTGATTTACGCGGGAGTGATCGAGGAGCTGCCATCCGCCGCCGGGGTCACCGGCAAGCTGCCCGAACGGTTCACGCCCAAGGAGAATTCCGATCGCAGGGGCCGTCCGCAGACCTCGTTGGTGCTGTGCTCGAACGCGCGCACGTTCGTGGGCGTCAAGGTGCATGGCACGTCGATCGTCTCGGCGGCGGTGAACGCGCACGGCGAAGTGGTCTCGAACCGGCATGAGGCGCCCATCGGCGAGGACCAGTCGCCCGAATACGTGACCGGCGCGATCGCCCGGCTTACGGCGGCGTGCACGGACGATGTGGTTTCGGCGGGCCTCCCCTCCCCCACCGCGGTCGGCGTGGCCGTGGGAGGCCATGTGGTCAACGATTCGGTGGTGACGTTCGCGCCGTTCCTCCATTGGGACGGCGAGACCGATTTCGGCGCGATGGTGGGCAAGGCCACCGGGCTGCCGTGCGGGGTGTTCAACGACATCGATTCGCTGCTGGTGGATGCCTCATGGTTCGGGCCCGGCGTCGGGCTGGACATGTTCGCCGTGGTGACCATCGGCATCGGCGTGGGCTATTCGCTGGCCGTGCATGGCGAGCCGGTGAGCTATCCGGACAAAAGCTACGGTCTGGTGGGCCATGTGCTGGTCGATCCGGAGGGGCCGCGCTGCACCAGCGGGCACATCGGCTGCTCGCAATGCCTGACCGATGATTCGATCGCGGAGCAGTATTCCGCGATCGTGGGCCGTCCGGTGACGTTCGAGGACTTCGCCCGCGACGCCCGCGCACATGTGCCGCAGGCTTCGCAACTGGTGCATCGCACGTGCTTCCGACTGGGTGCGCTGGTGTCCATGGTGGCGAACATCGCGATGCCAGGCCATGTGATGATCGCCGGGGAGTCGGCGTTCCTGGCCAAGCTGGGCACCGATTCGCTGCGCGACGGCATCAGGCATTACCGCCACAGCCAGGCCGCACCGGTGAAGTTCACGATCGTGAACCACGACTGGCAGCTGTGGGCCAAGGCCGCCGCCAGTCGCGTGATCGTGAAGCATATCGGATGATCAGCATTTCTTGGCTCCCCTTGACAGGGGAGCTGTCGAACGCAGTGAGACTGAGGGGTAGCTGAAGAGCAGACGTACACGTCTGCGGGCCAATGTATCGGCCATAGGCCGATTCCATATTTACGGCGATGCCGCATGTTTGGTATCGGCTTATGAAAGCCGATACTGTTTTCCCGCAAGCTTTGCCTGCTCTTCAGCTACCCCTCAGTCCGCTTCGCGTCCAGCTCCCCTGTCAAGGGGAGCCAAGTATGGCTTATTCCGCCACGGCCTTGAACAGGACGGCCTGCTGGGGGTGGAGGGACGGCGGACGGATGCCGTAGCGCTGGAGGGCTTCGCCGGTCATCAGCACGCCTTCCTCATTCCACCAGCCGAGCGTGCTCTGGCCATTGCCCAGACCGGTCAGGTCGAGGCTCGGGTCGAGCGGGCTGACGCGGTACGTGCGCTCGGGGTCGAGGCCGGGCAGGCGCACGGGCGCGGCCGGGTAGGTCTGGCCGGTGGTGAGCTGGGTGAAGCGGTAGATGGCGGCGTCCTTGCTGGGCATCACCATGCCGTCGAGGCGGACGGCCGGATCGTTGGCATCGGCGTGCACGCAGGTGTCGATGGCGAACCAATCGCGATGCTTCTTGAACTCGGCGACCCACACGGCCAGCTTGGCGAGCGCCTCGTCCGGTTCCTTGAGCAGGTTCCATTCGATGCCCATATGGCCGAAGAACGCCATGGCCATACGCAGTTCCTGGCTGGTGGCGCGCTGGGTGGAGTGCGCCGGGCTGGCGCCCACATGCTCGCCGATCATGGCCGGCGGCACGAGCAGCGAGGTGTAGCGCTGGATGTCCGCGCGCTCGACCGGATCCACGCAGTCGGAGGCCCAGATGCGGTCGGCGACTTCGAGGATGCCGAGGTCCACGCGGCCGCCGCCGGAGGAGCAGCTTTCAATCTCCAGTCCCGGATGGCGGGTCTTGAGTCCCTTGAAGATTTCGTAGACGGCGAGGGTCTGCGCGTGCACGGCCGGGCGGCCAGAGCGGCGGGAACCGGGCTCGGTGACGAGCTTGTTGTGATCCCACTTGATGTAGTCGATGCCGAGCTCGCCCACGAGGGCGTCCATGGCGCCGAAGATGTAGTCGAACGCATCCTGGTTGGTCAGGTCGAGCACCTGCTGGCTGCGGCCCTGCATGGGCAGACGGCCGGCCGTGGGCGAGAGGATCCACTCCGGGTGGGCGCGCACCACATCGGAATCGAGGTTGACCATCTCCGGCTCGAACCATAGGCCGAACTGCATGCCCTTGGCGTGCACGTAGTCGGCGAGCGCCTTGAGGGACTTATCGCCGTCGGGCCAGACGTCCTGCGAGATCTGCCAGTCGCCGAGACCGGAGGTGTCGTCGCGGCGGGAGCCGAACCAGCCGTCGTCCACCACGAAACGTTCCACGCCGGAAGCCGCGGCCTTGTCCGCCAGGGCCTTGAGCGTATCGAAGTCGTGGTCGAAGTACACGGCCTCCCAGGTGTTGAGGATCACCGGACGGCCCTGCGAGAACAGGCGCGGGTGACGGGAGCGCACGTAGGCGTGGAAGCGAGCGGCGATCTCGTTGAGGCCTTCGCCGAACGAACCGAACAGCCACGGGGTCTCGTAGGAGCTCTCGCCCTCGCCCTGGGCGGTGAGTGTCACCTCGCCGCCGAACAGGAGTTCGCCGCCGCCGATGATGCCCTGCGTATACGGCAGTCGCTCCGCGGACAGCACGGAGTTGCCGCTCCAGCCCACGTGGACGGACCATGCCTCGCCGTGCTCGAAACCGAAGCCGGGCACGCCGGCGGTGAGCAACAGGCTGGCGTCGAAGTCCGGGCGGCCGGCGAGCTGCGGCTTTTCGAAACGGCCGACGGTCAGCGGCTGACGCTGCGGACTGCGTTCGCGCAGGTGATGGCCGGTGGTGGTGAGGATTTCGCCGGCCAGTTCCGGCACGGGGAAGCCGAGTTCGATCTTGCCGATTTCCAGCGGGGTCTGGTCGGCGCCGGCGAGGTTGGTGACCGTGGCCTTCTGCCGGGCCAGTCCGCCGGGCATGAGCTCAAGACGCCATTCGATGCCGACGCCGTTCTCCTGGTCCTGGGCGGCGACCACGACGGCCGGCACGCGCGTCGGGCCTGTGGTGCGGGCATGGCCGGTCACGTCCGTGTACTGCTCGGCGGTGACGGCGTCCAGCGATGCGCCCAGCACGCCTTCGGTCTCGATGCCGGTCACGGTGAACTTGGGGAACAGTTCGACGCCGTCGCGGCGCAGGACCACGCGCTGCTCGCCGATCCAGCTTTCGGACTGGGTGGGCAGCACGGACGGCCACGCGGTTTCGTCGAGCGCGCCGGAGACGCGCTGCGGCTTCAGGGCATCGTACGCGGCGAGCAATGTCTGCGGATTGGCGAGCGGGCGGCCCCAGTGGACGATGTGCGGCAGGTCGTCGCCGGCGAAGACCAGGCCCAGGGCCACGTTGGCGGTGGGCTGGGCGAGGTATACGGCGGTGAGTGCGGTGCCGTCCGAGGCTGCGCCGGTGAAGGTGAGGGTTTCGTTCTCGGCCATGATGGCGGTGTCTCCTTTGACTTGATGGTTGCGGACGCTTTACTACTGGTTCCGATGGTAGGAAAAACGGAATATGTTGACTCGGTGCAGCGTGTTGGCCGGGGGAAGTAAGTATTTGGCGATTATCTGGCTCCCCTCTTTGAGGGGAGCTGTCGCCAAAGACGACTGAGGGGAGTCTCCCGGCATGATGAGTCACTCCCCTCAGTCAGCTTCGCTGACAGCTCCCCTCAGAGAGGGGAGCCGAAATATAGTACGGGGCTACGCTCAACAGAGTTAGCGACGGGCGGCGAAGAAATCGGTGAGGATGATCTGGCAGTCGCGTTCGAGGACGCCGCCGTACACTTCGGGCGTGTGGCCCACGTGCGGATCGCGCGGGATGTCCCAGATCGAGCCGCAGGCGCCGAGTTTGGCGTCCCACGCACCGAACACGATGCGGCCGATATGCGTCTGGATGCAGGCGCCCGCGCACATCGGGCAGGGTTCGAGCGTCACCGCGAGCGTGCAGTCGGCAAGGTTCCAGGAACGGTCCGGACCGGAAACGGCACCGGCATCATCGGCACGGGTCCGGCCGGCCGGCACGGTCGTATCGCCGATGGTCGCAGCCCGTTGCCGGCGCATGGCCGCGGCTTCGCGCATCGCGATGATCTCGGCGTGGGCCAGCGGGTCTCCCCCGGCCTCGCGGGTGTTGTATCCCCGGCCGATGATCCGCCCGTCGGCGTCCAGCACCACGGCCCCGACCGGCACATCGCCTGCGAGCGCGGCCTTACGGGCCAGGTCGAGGGCGGCGAGCATCGCTTCCTTATCGTTCATACGACGAGTCTAAGCCCGGACGAATCAAGCAACCACGTCCGATCCGCCGGTTTCCTCGCGGCGACTGTCCACTCTGGGCGTACGTTTACGCATGAGTTCCAATTGTTTTTCTATACTTTTCACGACACGAGAGAGGGTGGGATCATGGCGGTATTCGAGCTCATTGTATGCATCATCGCGGCAGTGGTGTTGAGCTCGTTCGTCAGTCGCTTCATTCCCAAGGTTTCCACGCCGCTGGTCCAGATCGTGCTGGGTGTGCTGGTGGCCTACCTGCCGTTCTTCCCGGACGCAAGCCTCGACCCCGAGCTGTTCATGGTGCTGTTCATCGCGCCGCTGCTCTATCTTGAGGCGCACGAGATCGACAAATCGTCCCTGCTGAAAACGCTGAAACTGAGCCTTTCGCTGGCCATCGGACTGGCCATAGCCACGATGGTGGCGGTCGGGTTCATCCTGCACGCCGTCTGGCCGGCCATCACCCTGGCTGCCGCATTGGCACTGGGCGCCGCACTGGGACCGACCGATGCGGTGGCGGTGAGCTCGCTGGGCAAGGAGGCGTCGCTCACGCAACGCCAACGCGGCGTGCTCAAGGGCGAATCGCTGTTCAACGACGCTTCCGGCATCGTGGGATTCCAGTTCGCGCTGGCGGCGGCGTTCACCGGAACCTTCGCCGTGGGCGAGGCCGCCGGCGAGTTCGCGGTCTCGTTCATCGGCGGCACCGTGTTCGGCCTGGTGGTCGGCATGCTGGCCAACTGGGTGTTCGAGACCGTGCGGTCGATGGGTTGGGAGACCACCACCACGCGCATCCTGATGGAGCTGTTCCTGCCGTTCCTGCTGTACCTGGGTGCCGAGGACTTCGGTCTGTCCGGCATTCTGGCGGTGGTGGCCGCCGGCCTGTTCACCCGGTTCGACCGCACGGGCGTGGGCCCGAACGTGGCGCGCACGAACATCGTTTCCGCCTCCGTGTGGGGCGTGCTGAGCTTCTCGCTCAACGGCGCGGTGTTCATTCTGCTCGGCATGCAGCTGCCGCTGGCCATGCAGGCCAGCTGGTCCGACCCGCACATCAGCAACAACAAGCTCATCGGCATCATTCTGCTGGTCACCGCGGTGGTGATCGTGCTGCGGTTCATCTGGGTGGCGGCCATGCTGCGCATCGCGCGCGACATCAACACCGGCCAGCGCCGCAAGATGACGCCGGAACGCTGGCGTTCGGCCGCGGTGATGACGTTCGGCGGCCCCAAAGGCACCATCACGCTGTCGCTGATGTTCACCATCCCCTACTATCTGGCGAGCGGCGTGCCGTTCCCGATGCGCGACGAGCTGATCTTCATCGCCTCGGGCGTCATCATCGTCACGCTGCTGCTGGCGAACTTCCTGCTGCCGTTGCTCGCACCGAACCGCGGCAAGGATCCGGCCGCAGAGATGGTGCCGATCACCATCGAGGTGCTGCGTTCCACGGTCGAGGAGCTGACCGGGCGTATCACGCCGGAGAACCGTCGTGCGGTGCTGGTGGTGATCGACCTGTACACCAAGCGCATCAGCCGTCTGAAGCAGCGCATCGGTGAATCCGACCCGCAGGGTCTGGAGCATCTGCAGATCGAGGCGCTGCATTGGGAGAAGGAGTTCGTGCGCGACAGGCTGGCCGAGCTCAAGGCGCATCCGGATGCGGATCAGGCCACGCAGGAGCTCAACATCGAGGCCTGCGAACGTATGCTTGACCAGATCATGAACACGCTGCGCCATACGTCCACCGACCCCACTTCCGGGCACACGGTCTCGCAGATCCGCGGCCGCGGCCGCATGCTGCAGCGCCGACTCAGCAACCTCACCAAGCGCACGATTTCGAAGATCCGCCATACCACGCCGCTGGTGAGCGAGGACCAGATCTTCGCCCGCACGCGAGAGATTCAGGTGGAGGCGATTCACCACGTCATCGACCGCCTGGTGGATGAGATGGGGCAGGATACGTACAACACCGAGCACTGCTCGGCGCTACTGCTCGACTACCGTCGTGCCGAGGCCTCGCTGCAGTCACGTCCGAACATGAGCGGCAGTGCGGCGGCCATCACGCAGATCGAGGAAGTCAAGAAGGAAAGCTACGGCATCGAGCTCAGCGTGATTCAGGACATGTTCGAGGCCGGCGACATCAACCGCGCCCAGATGCGTACGCTGAGGCGCAACATCTACGTGATGCAGGTCGATGCCGATTCCGGCATCTGATCTTTTTCTTGGCTCCCCTCTCTGAGGGGAGCTGTCGAACGAAGTGAGACTGAGGGGAGTCGTCAGGTGATTCCCGTGGCGCTCCCCTCAGTCGCCTTCAGCGACAGCTCCCCTCGGAGAGGGGAGCCAAAGGTCTCACCGCCGCGTGGCCTTGATCGCCACCCAGAGGGAGCGGACCAGCAGCACGCACAGGTAGACGGTGAATAGGATTGCGCCCACGCGCGGGGTCACGGCGGCGGCCATCCACGTGCCGAGCGGCGCAGTCAGGGCGGCAACGATACCGATGATCAGAGCGGCCTTGACATGCACGAGCCGCCGTCGCGTGTTCGCCACGGACGTGGTGATGGCGTTCGGGAACATGGCCAGCAACGACGTACCACGGGCGATCAGATCGCTCGCACCGAAAATAATGGACAGCGCCGGCACGCAAATGGCGCCACCGCCGATGCCCAGCAGACCGGCCAGAATACCGGCGATCACACCGAACGCGATGAGCCCGATCACCGTACCCACGCTCATGACGATCTGCGAATCACGCGACGGATTCGACATGGCCTGATTGACGATCACGAACACCAGGAACAGCACGAACGCCCATCGCAGTACGAGTTCCGGCAGCTTGGACAACAGCCACGATCCGATCTGCCCGCCCACGAACATGCCGCAGAACACCAGCGCGGCCGCGGCCCAATCCACATCACCCTCCACGGCGTAGGAGACCACGCCGGAAATCGCGGTGGGCACGATCGCCATCATCGACGTGGCCGCCGCATGGCGCTGCGTCAGTCCCAGCCAGACCAGCGCGGGGACGATCACCGTGCCGCCGCCGATGCCGAACAGACCGGACAGGATGCCCACGGCCACGCCCACCACGGCCATGATCACAATGCCGCGCGGGGACTCATCCAGATGGTTCTCGTTGATGCTCACTTCACTCATGGCATCAGTCTATGACCGGATCCCGCGGAAGCAGTCCCGGCGTCCGTTCCCGCATCACGTACCGCGCCTGGGACGGCTCACGGCCTACAGTACGCCGGAAGTGATGTCGTGGTCGAGCAGCCATTGGCGCAGGTCGGCGAATTCCTCAAGGCTCACGTTGTGGTCGAGGCCGTGGTAGCTCTTGGTCTTGAGCCACGTGTGCTCCTCGAGCCAGGCCGCGGCGGCGAACAGCTCGTACTTGGGAATCACGTCGTCGAGTTTGCCGTAGGTGTAGAAGACGGGGATGTCGTAATCGGCGAGACGTTCGTCGGCGGGGGCCGTGCCGGGCACCTGGCCGGGCGCGTTGAAGCCGGACAAGGAGATCACCGCACGGTAACGCTCGGGATTGAGCCGCAGCAGATGCACGGCCACGAGCCCGCCCTGCGAAAAGCCGAGCGGCACCACGTCACGATCGGCGGGAATGTTGGCGGCGACCCAGCGGTCGACCGCCACAGCCGCCGCGTAGGCGTCGTAATCGAGATCCTCGCCCACGGGCAGCGAGTCATGCAGCCAGGCGTAGTTGCCGGGCTCGCGACTGCCGGGTTCCGGTTCGGCGAGCGTGAGCGGCCCGCGCAGGGCGGCGAAGTCGTTGTAGGGGGCGATGAGGCGCATGATGTCCGCCATCTCCTCCTCGTTGGAGCCCCAGCCGTGCAGGCACAGGAACAGCGGATGCGTGGGGTGCTGTCCGATGCCGCCGCGGGAGGCCAGCACGTGCTCCACGGTCAACGGGTCGCCGAAATGCCCCGGAACGGTGGTGGATTCGCGGCCGATGAGCGGCCGTTCTGCATTCGCTTCGTTGCTCATACCTGCCAATGGTACGGCCGCGCCGTTACGCCCCGCCCGACCCGGCTCATGATCTGGGTCACAAAAAAGAACCCCGGCGGGGTGTCCGCCGGGGAGAGAAAGGAGAGAGAAGAAGAAAGGGGTTCAATTGTCGGGAACTGCTGCGGCTCCTGATCAGCGTCTTGTTTTGCTGACATGACTTATATAACCATTGGTTTCTGGGTCTATCTCTAGGTTTTTCTGAGAATAACCTGAAAATCGGTGTCTCCACACAGAACGCTAGACTGGGCAACAGTATAAGAAAGCAAGGAGTTTGTATGCTGCTGTCCGACCGCGATATTCTCGCCGCCCAGGCCGCCGGTCATATTGCATTGGATCCGTGGACCCCGGAGATGGTGCAGCCCGCCTCCATCGATGTCCGTTTGGACCGTTATTTCCGTCTGTTCAACAACCATGCCTACACGTATGTGGATCCGGCCGAGAACCAAGGCGCGCTCACCGAGCAGTTCGAGGTGGGCCCGGACGAACCGTGGATCCTGCATCCCGGCGAGTTCGCGCTGGGCTCCACGTGGGAGTACGTCAAGCTCGATCCGACCGTCGCCGCCCGTCTTGAGGGCAAGAGCTCGCTGGGCCGACTCGGCATCCTGACCCACTCCACCGCAGGTTTCATCGACCCCGGTTTCGAGGGGCACATCACGCTGGAGCTGTCCAACGTCTCCACGCTGCCGGTCAAGCTGTGGCCGGGCATGAAGATCGGCCAGATGTGCTTCTTCCAGTTGAGCTCGCCGGCCGAGCACCCGTACGGTTCCGCGGGCACCGGCTCGCATTACCAGGGCCAGCGCGGCCCGACCCCCAGCCGGTCCTACGAGAACTTCTACCGTGCGCATATCGACGACTGACGTCCGCCCAGCGCGTTCCCCCATACTTTCGGCCGGCCTCAGCGCCGGCCTTGCCGTTCTGCCCGTTGTTTTCAAGGAGATGCCATGACCAATATCGATGGCGGTTTTGATTTCGATTTCCAGCACCATGAGAAGTCCTCCAAGCCCACGGTGCCGCCGCTCGACGCCCCCACGGTGGCCCAGCCCGCTGCGGTCTCCCCCACCGTGCCGGTCGCCCAGTCGGCCCCCACAACGCCCGCCGCCCCCGCAGCCGGCGCCTCGACTGCCGGCCAGCAGCAGTACATCTGGGATCAGGCCACCCAGCGATTCATCCCCATCGCCCCCACCGCGGCTCCCGCAACCGCACAGCCCGCGGCCGCAACCCAGCCGATGATGCAGCCGCCCGCACAGCCGTCCGCCTACGCAGAGGCGACGCAGCCCATCACTTCCGCCGCAACCCAGGCGACCATGGCGTACGGCCAGCCCGTCCAGCCGACCCAGCCCGTGCGTCCCTCGGCCTCCTCCGCGGCGACGCAGGTGTTCCAGCCCACGCAGGCCGGCGCCACGCAGGCGATGCCGTACGCAGGTGCCGCCGCTCCGGCTCAGTCCGCACAGGCGACTCAGGCGACTCAGGCATACGCCCCGCTGGGCACCACGCCGATGCCCCGATCCACGGCACCGGCCGCACAGCCGCTGGCGCAGTCCGCCCCGGCTTTCGCACCGTCGGGCATGCCGTCCGCAGCCGCAGACAACGAGGCCGCCACCCAAGTGTTCCAGCCGTTGACCGATGTCGTGCAGCCCGCCGCCCAGCCGGCCACGCTGCCGCCGTCGATCCTGCCGGGCGATCCGGTGGATGACGAACCGGACGACGACGAGTCGAAGGGGCACGGCTCCCGTCGTGGCGGCGGCAAAAAGAAGAAGCACACCGGTGCCATCGTGGGCGGCGTCATCGCGGCTATCGTGGTCATCGCGCTGATCGTGGGCGGCGTGATGTTCTGGCGCGCCAACAGTTCCAAGGTGAGCCATGCGGCGGCGTTGGTGGAGTGCAAGGCCGCCGCCACCCAGTATGACGCGGCCAAGGCCAAGCTCACCGCCGCCGTGACCAACGGCCAGGCCAGCGCGCAGACCTCCTCCAGCCAGGTGGCGGACTCCACCACCATCGACACGCTGAACCAGGCGCTGCAGGATGCTGCCAATCCGACCGAAACCGCCAGTTGCGATTCCTCGCTGACCGCCGACGAGCTCAAGACGCAGGCCAAGGACATGCAGACCAAGGTGAGCGACGTGACCGACAAGACGGACGCCATCAACAACGCGATCAAGGCCCTCAAGGCCTCGAAGGACACGGCCAGCACCGATTCGCTGAAGTCCAACCTGAGCTCGGCCATCTCCAGCGCGCAGACCACGTTGAACAACTCGGCCGGCGCCGTGGCGGACGAGTCCACCCGCACCGCGCTGCAGAGCGCCATCACCGATGCGAACAACGTGCTCGGCAGCTCCAACCCGTCCGAATCGGATGTGAACAACGCCATCTCCGCGTTGCAGAAAGCGGAGTCGGACGTGAACGCCTCGATGCAGGCCCAGCAGCAGGCCAACTCCAGCACCTCGAACAATTCCGGCACCAGCAACGGCAACGGCACCACGGAGAACGGCACGACCGGCGGCACCACCACGAATAACGGCGGCACGACCGGCAACGGCACGGGCACCGATTCGTCCAACACCGACGACTCCGGCACGGCGGACGACTCATCCGCCAACTAAGCCACGGCTTCCCGCCACATGGTGTAGGGGATTCCCCATGATGTAGGGAAATTCCCATGATGCAGGGTCGCAAAACGGCTCTATTCCGCCAAAACCGAAAATCGCATCCCTACATCATGGGACTTTCCCTACATCATGTGCCCCCGCAACACCCGCCGAACACATGTGCAACGGCCCGGACCTTCGCAATTGAGGGTCCGGGCCGTTGGTTTTTGTCCCTAGGATTAGAAGAATTCAGGCGTTATTGGCGCTTAGCCATTATTCTTAGCACAATCTTGCGCAACTCGGAAGCGACAAGCACAAATGCCGCCAAACCGATACATTCGAGCCACGCCATCGCGCCGAGCGGCGTGGTGCCGAACGCGGAGTTGAGGAACGGCACGTAGATCACCACGAGCTGCAGCACCACGGACAGGCCGATCGCGCCCCACAGCCACTTGTTCGAGAACAGGCCCACGAACGCGGACTGCAGGTGGGAGCGGGAGGCCAGCGCGTTGAACAGCTGGGCGAACACCAGGATCGTGAAGCCCATGGTGCGGGCCTCGGTCATCTGAGCCTCGTGGCCGAGCGCGTCCACCGAACGGTCGGTGAACAGACCGCCGGCGAGGTGCATGTCCATGCCGATCAGCGTCACGACGGCCATGATCACGCCGATGTAGATGATGTCGCCCCACATGGAGGCGTCGATCACACGGTCGGTCACCTTGCGCGGGCGGCGGCTCATCACGTCGTCGGTCTGCGGGTCCACGCCCATGGCCAGCGCCGGCGCGGCGTCGGTCAGGAGGTTGATCCACAGCAGCTGCGTGGCAAGCAGCGGCACGGTCACGCCCACGGTCTCCGGCTGTCGGATGCCGAGGAAGCCGGCCAGTACCACGCCGAAGAACACGGTGAACACCTCACCCACGTTGGAGCTCAGCAGGTAGCGCAGGAACTTGCGGATGTTGTCGAAGATCACGCGACCCTCGCGCACGGCGGCCACGATGGTGGAGAAGTTGTCGTCCGCCAGGATCATCTTGGCGCTCTGCTTGGTCACCTCGGTGCCGGTGATGCCCATGGCCACGCCGATGTCCGCAGACTTGACGGCCGGGGCGTCGTTCACGCCGTCGCCGGTCATAGCCACGATGTTGCCCTGGCGCTGCAGGGACTCGACGATCTTGAGCTTGTGCTCGGGGGCGACTCGGGCGTACACAGACACGTCCGCGGTGGCCTTGTCGAGCGCGGCCTCGTCGGGCAGGGCGTCCAGCTGGTCGCCGGTCAAGGCCTTACCGTCCTTGGCGATGATGCCGAGGTCGGAGGCGATACGGGCCGCGGTGAGCGGGTGGTCGCCGGTGATCATCACCGTGCGGATGCCGGCGCGGTGCGCCTCGGCCACGGAGTCGCGGACCTCGGTGCGCGGCGGGTCAATGATGCCGACCATGCCGTTCCAGATGAGGTCGGTTTCGATGGCCTCGGACTGGTCGGCGATGTCCGCCACCTGTCCGGCGGCGTTGACGGTCACGCCGGGCACATCGGCCAGACTGCTGGTCTCCAGCGGGCGGCAGGCCTGGCCCAGCGTGCGGTAGGCCTCGGAGGAGAGGCGCTCCACGGTCGACAGGATGGACTGGCGGTCGCCTTCGGTGAGCTTGCGCACGTGACCGCCCACGCGGATGCGCGAGCAGTAGCTCAGGAGCACGTCGGGCGCGCCCTTGGCGAACACGGTGAGCTTGCCGGAATCGGTGTCGTCCTTGGCGATGATGGACATGCGCTTGCGTTCGGAAGTGAACGGGATCTCGGCCACGCGGGTGAAGCGTTCGGCCTTGCGATCGGCCTTGACCTTGCGGGCGGCCACGATGAGGGAGACTTCGGTGGGGTCGCCCACGATCTCCCAGCGACCGTTGGCGTCCTGCCGCAGTTCGCCGTCGTTGGCCAGCGCGCCGGCGGCGAGCGTGGCGACGACCTCGTCCGCGATGGTGCGGGCCTCGCCCGATTCGGGCGAGACGCCGCCGGTCATGACCATGCGGCCTTCCGGAGCGTAGCCGGTGCCGGTGATCTGCACCTCGCCGGACGGGGTGACCACACGTTCGACGGTCATCTCGTTGCGGGTCAGGGTGCCGGTCTTGTCCGAGCAGATCACGGATGCGGAGCCGAGGGTCTCGACCGAATGCAGCTTCTTGACGATGGCGTTGTGGGCGGCCATGCGCTGCACGCCGAGGGCCAGTACCACGGTGAGGATGGCGGCCAGGCCTTCCGGCACGGCGGCCACGGCCAGCGAGACGGCGAGCAGCAGGGAGTCGATGACGTCCTGCGTGTCGTTGAAGCCTTCCAGCACGGCGAGCGCCGCGAGCACCACCACGGCGATGATGCACACGGCTATGCCGAGGATCTTGGAGACGTAGTCCATCTCCTTCTGCAGCGGGGTCTTCTCGTCCTCGGTGGCGGAGAGCATGTCCGCGATCTTGCCGACCTGCGTGTTCATGCCGGTGCCGGTCACGATGGCACGGCCGGTGCCCTGCGTGACGGAGGTGCCGTTGAAGATCATGTTGGCGCGGTCGCCCAGGGCCTTGGCGGATTCCAGGGTGTCTGGCTTCTTGCCCACCGGCACGGATTCGCCGGTCAGCGAGGCCTCGGCGATACGCAGGCTCGCGGCGTTGACCAGTCGGCCGTCCGCGGAGACCGAGTCGCCTTCGGCGAGGACGATGATGTCGCCGGGGACCACGTCCGCGGTGTTGATGCGCTGCACCTTGCCGTCGCGCAGCACGGAGGTCTGCGGGGCGGTCATCTGCGCGAGCGCCTCGACCGCGGCTTCCGCCTTGGCCTCCTGGATGTAGCCGAGCACGGCGTTGACGATGAGGATGAGGACGATGACGATGGCGTCGAACGGCAGCGCCTCACCGCCTTCGGCTCCCGGGTGGGCGTTGGCCTTCTCGATGAACCAGGCGATGACCGAGATGACGGTGGCCGCGAGGAGCAGATAGACCAGCGGATCCTGGAACTGGGCCAGGAACTTCTTCCATTTGGGCACGGGCGGCGCGCTGGCGAGCTCGTTCGGTCCGAATTTGGCGAGGCGGCGCTTGGCCTCCTCCTCGCTCAGGCCCCGGCTTGGGTCCACATTCAGGGCTTTGGCCACATCGGCGGCACTGGTCAGGCTGGGATCCGTATCCCCCAACAGCGCTTTCTGGGCGCGCACTTCTTCTGATTCCGGGACCTCTTGCGTTGCGGTCGCGGACTGTTCGGATTGATCCTTCAGGCGATCAACCATACTGTTCTCCTTGGTATAGCCGCGGAGTAGTCAGTCCTGCGGCCTTTGCCGGGTTTTCTCTCCCGGCCGCCACGCAAGGACTGCGCGGTTATGGGCATCGACGCAACTGCTGCCGATGCATACGATTGCCATTATTCCATAACTGCGCGGCGCGCTTGGCGCACAGCGTAATGGCGTTTTGTATGGTTATCCCCGCATGGCCGATGCGGCCGGCGTGGACGTGCGGCTCAGCCGGCGAGCTGGTCCTGGAGATTGCGGGCGATGGCACGGTCGCGGGAGGATTTGGTCAGTCGCAGGCCGATGGTGACGGCGATGAGCACGAGCGTGCAGGCGATCCACAGCGTGCGGCCGCCGAAGCCGCTGATGGTCCAGCCGCCCACGAGCGGCGCCAGCGCGATGGAGACGGACCAGATCACGTTGTAGACGCCTTGGTAAGTGCCGCGCGCGGAGGCCGGGGCCATGGCGGCCACGGTGGTGGTGGCGATGGGGAACGTGCCCAGTTCGCCGAGTGTCCAGAGCACCACGGCGAGCGCGAATCCGGCCCAGGAATGGGCCACGATCTGCACCGCGTATCCCACGACCGTGACGGCGAGGCCCACGACGAGCACGCGCGAGTTGCCCATGCGCGCGAACAGTTTCATGGCGGGGATCTGCAGCGCGCACAGCATGAAACCGTTGATGGTGAGCAGCACCGAGTACTCCCCCAGCCCCAAGCCGAGATCGGTCATGGCGATGGGCAGGCCGGAGGTCGACTGGAAGTAGACGAGATAGTAGCCGAACATCAGCACGGAGAAGGCGAGGAAGGGTACGTCGGTCAGGACGCGGCGCCAGTTGTCGCGCAGGGACGGGGCGGCTGGCTTGGCAGTACCGGGATCGGAAGAGGTGGCAGTCACGTCGGCGGTGGCCCTGTCGCCACTGTTGGTCGTGTCACCGTCACCGGCGATGCCCACGTTCGCCGCACCGTCGCCACCGTCCTTGCCATCCGCACCGGCAGTGGCCGCACGTACGGCACCGGACGGACCGGGCGCGGTGATGCCGAGGTGCCGCACCTCGCGGAAGAAGGCGATCAGCAGCACGGTGACGGCCACCATCACCGCAGCCTCGACGTAGAACATCAGCGAATACGAGACCTTGACGAGCTGGTTCGCCACGATCGGGCCGATCGCGTACCCGAAGTTGATTGCCCACGATTGCAGCACGTAGGCGCGCTGCTGGCGTTTGACGGGCACCACGTCCGCGATGTACGCGGCGATGGCGGGGCTGGGCAGCGAGGCGAACGCGCCGTAGACGAACAGGGCGGCGCCGATGGCCACCGGTGCGGTGAGCGCGGAGACCACGAGCAGGGCGATGGCCGCGCCGATCTCGCCGATGATGATCATGGATTGACGGCCGAAACGGTCGGAGAGCGTGCCGCCGAACAGGCAGCCGATGATCGAGCCGAAGCCGTACATGGAGACGACCGCGCCCACCACGCCTTCGTTGATGTGCAGCGCGGAGACCAGGTAGATGGAGAGGAATGAGGTGACGAACCGGCCCATCCACAGGATCAGAATCGCCAGCCACAAGCCCCAATACACCAGGGGCAGTCCGAATATCATGCGCTGCTGCTTCACGCTCAATACCTTAGCAACACCCGGCACGCTTGGGCTGGGGTGCTGGGAGAATGGCACCTATGGCTATTAAGAAAGGACCGACCAAGGGGTCGGGTGGCAAGCATCGTAACAAACTGAAGGGTCACGGCCCCACTCCGAAGGCCGAGGACCGCGTCTATCACAAGGCCTACGCGGCCAAGAAGGCGGCTGATCGCCGTAAGATGGCCGATCCGCGTCTCGCGGCCCGCAGGCGCGTGGACAAGTTCGCCTCCGCGGACACCTCCGATCTGGTGTTCGGCCGCAACTCCGTGCTGGAGGCGCTGCGCGTGGGCGTGCCGAGCTCCACGCTGTACATCATGTCCCGCATCGAGCATGACGACCGCACGCGCGAGATCGTGAAGCTGGCGGGCACGTCCGGTCTGCACATGATGGAGGCCGACCGTCTGGAGATGGACCGCATCGCCCGCTCCGGCAACCATCAGGGCGTGATTCTCAAGGTCAACCCGTTCGAGTACTCCTCGCTGGCCTCGCTGGCCGACCGTGCGGAGAAGAAGGCGAAGGCGATGGAGGCCGCGAACTCGGCGGCCGCGCGCATCGCCGCCCGACCGCTGTTCATCGCGCTCGACGGCGTGACCGATCCGCAGAACCTGGGCGCCGTGATCCGTTCGGCGGCCGCGTTCGGTGCCAACGGCGTGATTCTGCCGGAGCGTCGTTCCGCTTCCGTGACCGCCGCGGCTTGGAAGGTGTCCGCCGGTGCCGCCGCGCACATGCCGGTGGCCCGCGTGGTGAACCTCAACAAGGCGATCGAGGGCTTGAAGGAGCGCGGCTACTACGTGGTGGGCCTCGACGGCGGCGGCGACAAGCTCGTGGGCGAGACCGGTTTCGAGACCGATCCGCTCGTGGTGGTGCTGGGCTCCGAGGGTAGCGGCCTGAGCCGTCTGGTGCGCGAGGCGTGCGACGCCATCGCCGGCATCCCGATCAGCTCGTCCGTGGAATCGCTCAACGCCTCCGTGGCGGCGGGCATCAGCCTGTACGCCGTGGCCAACGCCCGCCGCAAGGCCGGCGCGGCTGAGGCAGCGAAGTGACGGATACTGAAGTGACGGCTTGACGGCCGATTCAGCCGATTGACATAAGTGAGGCGGCTCTCCCCATACCAAGGGGGAGAGCCGCCTCACTTGTTTTCTATGACACATATTGGGCACGGAAGCCCTCATGGCGTTTGAGAGCCCAAACCCACACTATGTATGCGGCTGAACGAAGGGCCCGCATACTTAGTGTCGTTTCGCACGTCCAAACCCACACTATGTATGCGAGGGCATGGTCGAGCCGCATACTTAGCGCCGGTTTGAGACAGGCGCCGACTCGAATCTATATAAACCAAGATTGACATGTCCCCCTATTCTTGGCTCCCCTTGTCAGGACATCGCCGTGAAGCAAACAGCAGAGCTGTTTGTAGGCGATGTCCTTCAAGGGGAGCCGAGAATACGGGTGTCAATCCTGGTGTAACGGCGAATAGCGAACAGGCCGGTACCGTGATGGCCTTGAGGGCTTCACGGTACCGGCCTGCTGTGTTCGTTATTCAGTTATCAGTCCTTGGACCAGAGGGCGTAGAGGGTGCCGTTGCGGTCGATCGGGATGAGGCTCTTGCCGTCGGTGTCGAAGCCGAAGGCGCTGCCGCCCGAGAACGTACCGTTCTTGTTCGAGGCGAAGGCGTCGTTACGCACGGTGGTCCAACCCTGGAAGGTGTAGCCCTCGCGGGTCAGCTTGGTCTTCGGCTTGGTCAGGTACTCGCCGTCCGGCACTGTCTGCGTGGCAAACACTTCAGAAAGGTCGCCCGCATTGGTCTTGAACGTAATCGTCCACTTCCTGCCTTCCTTCACCCACTTGGCATAGAGGGTGATGTCGGCCGTCACCAGCGAAGGCTCCTCGTCCTTGCTGCCCTTGAACACGAACTTCGTGCTCAGCTCGGTATCCGCATACCATCCCTCAAACGTGTACCCCTCACGGGCCGGCTTGGGCGAAGGCTCCGCAACGTAAGCGTTCGCGCCATCGTCCACCATCTGCGCGGGCACCGAACCGTCCTCACCGGCAGCCGGAGCGCCCTCGTAGTTGAGGTCGAACGTCACCTTCCAAGCCCGCACCCAATGCGCGTACAGCGTCAGATCGCCGGTCACGCCCGTCGCGAAGTCGTACGCCGTGCCGCTGCCGTCCGCGGCCGTGTACCAGCCGGTCAGACGGTACCCGTCGCGGGTCAGCGTAGGCGCGGTCAGCTTCTCGCCGGACTTGACGTACATCGCCGTGGCCTCGTCGGCGCCGGTCGTGCCGTCGTTGCGGTGGAACGTCACCAGGTAGTACTTCGCGGACGGCTCGTCATCCCACTTGGCGTACAGCGTCAGGTCGCCGGTCACCGCCGAGCCGAACACGTACGGCGTCTTGCCGTCCGCGTCCGTCGTCCAGCCGACGAACGTCTTGCCCGCCATCGTCGGATCGGCCGGCCGCGTGACCGCATCGCCGTGATTGACGGTCTGCTGCGCGATATCCGAACCACCCTCGCCGGTCACGAACGTCACCGTGTACTGCTTGATCTTCCACACCGCGTACAGCGTGATGTCACCGTTCACCGGGGTGCCGCCGTCACCGATCGTGAATTTCGGTTCCGTCGCTCCCTTCTCAGTGCTCCAGCCGAGCAGGTCGTAGCCGTCGCGGCGCGGCACCTGGTTGGCGGCGATCGGAGCCACGGTTCCACCGGTCCTCACGGTCTGCGACGAGACGTTCCAGTCGATGCCCGTATCGAACTTGACCACGTTCGCCTTCTCGTACTGGGCCCACAGCTTGAGACGTTCGGTCACCGGAGTGCCGCCCTCGCCGATCGTGAACGGCTCCTTGCCGTCCGCGTCGGTGGTCCAACCGGTGAGGATGTACCCCTCGCGCTTCGGCACCTGGTTGTCGGCGATCGGGCGGACCGTGCCGCCGTAGACCACGGCCTGCGGGCTGACGTTCCAATCGAAACCGGTCTCGAACGTCACGCCGAGCACCGACGGACGGTACGTGTAGATCGTCGGATCGCCGCTCACCAGCCAGATCTCGGCCGTACCGGTCTCCGTCTGGCCGGCCGCGACCTGAATCGCGGACTCGGGGATCAGTCGGTCGTTGCCGTCCGGATCCTTGCTCATCCACGAATCACCGCCCTGGCGCAGGACGAACTCGGGCGTGCGGTTGCCCTTGGTCGGCTGGTCAAGCGTGTAGCGCGCGATCATGCCGTAATCGTCATGCTCGGTGAACGAGACCGGGGAGCCGGACTGCTCACCCGACCATGTCCACAGATCCCAGCCCTTCCAGGCGTCCGTGTCGAGGTCGTACTCCTGGTAGTTGCCGTCGGCTCGCATGTAGTGCACGATCACGTTGAGCTGCTTCGGGTTCTTCACGTCGTTCGGCGTGGGCACGGAGGCCGGGTTGCGCGATTCTTCGGACGAGTCGTACGACTTGCCGTCGGAACCGTCGGCCCATGCTTCGATGGAGCCGCGCACCTTGGCGACCACGCTGCCTTCCTTCTTGTCGATCACGGAAGCCGTGTACGAACTCTCCGTGCCGGAGACCGCATCAGCGTCCACCGAGCCGCCCTCAGCGGAGACGATACGGTAGTTCACCGTGGTAAAGTCGCCGCCCAGCGTCGTGCTCATGCGCTTGCCCCACGAATCGGAGGTCTTGTCGAACGCATGGTACGTCTTGCCCAGCGGGTTGCCGTTCACGTCCGTACCCCAGACGACCACGCCGGTCGCCTGCTTCTGAGCGTCGCTGGCGGCCTTGAAGTGCACGGTGAACGTGGTCTTGGTCGAGGCGACGCACACGAACGGCACGCCGATCGTCTCGTCGTGGTTCTCGACCGCGGTGATGGCCGTGCCGACCGCGTTCTCGTACGGCTTGGAGCCGCCGGCGTTCGAATAGCCGTCGCGGTAGTCCCACAGCGCGCTGTCGGCACCGGCCGGGTCGTTGGTGAACCGGTACTTGAGACGCTTCGCCGTGGCGTCCTTGATGGTGGTCTTGTACCAGCCGTCCGCCGCCTCGCAGGCCGCGTCGCTGCCGGAGACCTTCTCCATCTTCACGGGCGTGCCGTTGAGTAGCGTGTCGCCGATCGCGTACTGGATGTACACGTCGTCGCCCCAGTCGGAGCTGGGCTTGTAGTAGATCGTGGCCGAATCGTCGCCGATGCGGTCGGTGTTGACCTGATCGTCGTAACCGGTGTCCGCGGTCTCGTAGCCAACCCAATCAGCCGGCTTGTCAGCGGCCGCGTAGATCGCGACGGCGGAGCGCTTGGCGATCGTCACGCTCAGCTTGCCGCCCTTCACGGTCACCTTGTTGCAGGTCTTGCCGGACGTGTACACGTCGCAGTACTCGCCATCGGGCAGGTTCGTCTCATACGTTTCCTCATGTTCCTGCAACGTGTTGTTGATGGCGATGAAGCCCTGGTCGTTGCCGTTGGCGTCCTGACGGGCGAAGCCGATGTTGTTCGCGCCGTTGTCCTGCCAGCGACCGACCGTAGTGCCGGCCACCGCGTTGTGGAAGCCGATCATGCCGCGCACGGACGCCCAGCGCTGTTCGCACAGCCACTGGCCCTGTTCGCGGGTGCCGCTCGTCTTGCACGCCTCGTCGAAGTCGACGTCGGTCACATGCGTGTCCGTGGTGCCGTTCGGGCCGGCGTCGGAGTTGGCGTCGGTGAAGTAGTAGTCGGAGATGAGCTTCGGCTTGCCGTAGTCGTAGGCGAGCATGAAAGCGTTCGCAAGCTCGTAGCGTGAGCCGGAGTCGACGGTGAGCGTTTCGGAACCGCGTGCGGTATCCCAGTTGGTCACGAACACGGTGGCCTTGTTGCTCGGCAGCAGTCCGTTGCTGATGTTCTTCAGGTTGGAGACGTCGCCGTTGAAGTACTGCCGCAGCTGGTACGAATAGGAGAATTCGGTGACGTCGCCGTTGGTCGTGTAGTTCTTCGGCGCGAGCAGCGGGGATTCGCCCTGGTGGTAGATGACCTCCTGCTGGAACGGGATGTCAGCGGCCTTCACGCCGATCTTCTGGGCAAGCTTCGCCTTGATGGCCTTCAAATCGAGCGTGTCGATGTGCTTCGCGGAATCGATGCGGAAGCCGCGCACGCCGAGGTTCCACAGCTTGGCGAGATATTCGGCCTGGATGGTCTGCACACGGCTGGAGCCGGTGTTGATGTCCCACATGGTCGACAGACGGCAGTCCTGCACTTCGTCGGCGTTGGTGTAGTCGGCGATGTTGGTGCGGCAGGAGTGGAAGTCGCCCGTGGCAAGGCCGTACTGGTGGTTGTTGCCGCTTTCCTCGTACTGGTAGATGCCGATGCCCGGATAGCGGCCGTACGTGCCGTTGTAGGCGGTGCCGGCCACGCCGTACTGGTCGTCCACCCACGAGACGTCGTGGCCGGAGGTGTGGTTGAGCACCACGTCGGCGATGATCTGCACACCCACGCTGTTGCAGGTCTTGATCATGCTCTCCAGCTCGGATTCGGTGCCGAAACGCGAGTTGAGCGAATAGCTGATCGGCTGGTAGACCGTCCACCACTGGGTGCCCTGCACGGACTCCTCGGGCGGGGAGATCTGCACGTAGCCGACGCCTTCCGGCCCGTACGTGGCCTTGCATTCCTTGGCGATGGTGTTCCACGACTGCTGGAATGCGATCATCGTCACGTCGGACTGGGCCTTGGTCGGGTCGATGGTCGTGCTGGTCTTGTCCGCAGCCTGCTGCTGCGTGGCGTTGGCGTTCATCTCGTCGGCGACGGCGGCGGTCGTCGCGGCCGCGCCGCCGAGCGTCATGGCCGCGCCCAGCATCATGGCGAACAGCTTCGACACTCCCTTGCGGAAGGATCGGGCCATCGTCGCCTTGGCCCGCCTGGTCAGGTGGGCCGGCTTCTCAGCGGACCGGGAGGCGGTCAGGCCGCGCATCGCGGTATTCCGAGTCATCGGAGATCTCCCTTCTTGTTGCGCTTGCCTGCGGCGGCGAGCGCCTTGCGGCCGAAGAACGCGCCGGACAGTGCGATGAGCGTCATGCCGAGCAGCAGGATGCGGGTCGTGCCTTCACCGCCGGCTTCCGGTAGGATCGGCAGGCTGGTGTTGGTGATGGTGTAGCCCTTGGTTGGGTTGCCGGTGATGATTGGCGAGTAGTAGCCGTCGAGGGCGGAGACCGGAGTGCCATCTTTGTTGACCTCGCGCACCTCGTACTGCTTGTGCTTGCTGATCCCGGTGAACGTGTACGACCACTTGTTCTCTGCGGTCAATTCGACCGGATCACCAACGGCGGTCAGGTTGCTGTTGTCGGCGTTAGTGATCTTTGGCCCGGTCGTGGTATCAGCGAATACGAAATCAGTGTTACTGATGTTCTTCTCGTAGAGCCGCACCCAGATGGAGCCGGGGCGGGTCTTGTCCTTGTCGCTGTTGTCATTCCACACCTTGTACACGTTGAGGTCGGTCTTGTCCGGCACGTTGCGGTTGCTCAGCGTGAAGGAGTACGCATCCGGTTCGCCGGCCGTCGTTTGGGTCGCCGACGTGTCCGTATCGCCGCCTTCGGACGGGGCCGACGTCGTCGGATACTTCGTGGTGTCCTCGAACGTCGCGGTGTAGTCGTCCACGGCCTCCTCGGTGACGGAGTAGCGCAGCAGCTTGCCGTTGCGGTACTTCGGCAGGTTCTTGAACGTGTACGTCCACGTATCGGCCGTTGCGGCCTTGGTCGCATCGGACTTGCTATCCGTTTCGTTCGATTCGCCGGCGGGCGTCTCCGTGTCGGTCTGGTCCGTTGCGGTTGCGTCGCCGTCAGCGGGCTGATCGGACGATTCGGACTGCATGGACGCGGACTGGCCGGACTGGCTGGTCTCGGACGGAGCGGTCTCCGACTGATCAGTGCCGGACTGCTCGGTCTTGCCGGATTGGGACTGCTCGGTCGATTCGGAACCAGTCTGCTCGGTCTTGGACGGCGTGGATTCGGACCCGGCGGTGTCCGCATCGGCACCGTCGGCCGTATCGGACTTGCTCTCGTCTGAGGTTTCCGTCGTTGCCTTGTTCTTAGCGGTCAGCACGGCGCAACTCACGCCGACCAAGTCACCGGCGCACTGATCACCCTGCGGCTCGGGCCAGCCGTTGGACTGGTCCCACAGGCTGGTGAGCAGCCAGACGGTCACCTGCTTGGGGCGTTGACCGTTGAAGTCCTGGGCGTCGTCCCACACCTTGCTCACGGTCACGGCCGTGGTTTCGGGCTTGTGCGTGTTGGTGATGGAGAACTGCTCGTTCGGGTGGTCGGCGTCGGCCTGCGTCTTCGTGAAGGTGACGTTGCACTGCGTACCGGTCGGTTTATCCACCGTGCACACGCCGGAATCGTCGAAGTCGTTGTATCCGGCCACCGGCGTCTCCTTGACGGAGTACGTGTACTCGTAGCCGTACACGTTCTTCTTCGGCAGGTTCTCAAGCGTCCACTTCCACGTGTTCTTGTCGGCGTTATCCGGGACCTTGAGCGTGGTGACGATCATGGTTTCGGAGTACTTCTCCGTCTTGCCGGCCGCACCGCCGTCCTTCGGACGCTCGCTGGTGCCGGTCACGGTCACCTGGATCGCCTCGGGCCGCTTGCCGTCCTGATTGTCGGCGTCGTCCCACGTCTTGGTCAGGTCGATGCTGCGCGAGTCGGGCTGGTGGATGTTGTAGATCACGACGGCGTATCCGTTGGCGTTCGACGTCTTGACGATCGAGGCGTGGTACTTGTCCTTGTCGGCACCTTCTGTCTTCTCGCCCACGGTGTACGTGATCTCGTTGCCTTCGCTGTCCTTGGCGTCCAGTCCAGTCCAGTCCAGTCGTGCGACCAGCCGTTGTCCTTGTTCAGCTCGACATGGTAGGCCTCGCCTTCCATCTCCTTGCCGTTCGCGTACAGCACGGCCGTCACCTTCACGTTCTCGCGCAATTTGTCGGAGTCGTTGTTGTCCTCCCAGCGCTTGGTGACGGACACGGCCGTGTACGACTTGACCGCATCCTCCACGCGCACCAGGTTGCCGCTGCTGACCACCTCGTCGACCACGACCTTGCCGTTCTCCACAGTGAACGTGATCGGTTTGGACGCCACGTCGTAGCCTTTCGGGGCCTTGGTCTCGGTGAGCGTGTACGTGCCGTTGGGCAGCTGGAAGGTCTTCGGGCCGTTCGCGGAAGACGTCCACGTGAGCATCTTGCCGTCCGTCGAAACCATCACGCCGGCCGGCACATCGAAGCCCTTGTTGTTGAACGGACCCTCGTCACCTTCGAACGTGACGCCGGTCAGTTCGAACTCGGCACCGGCGAGTTCGGCCACGCCGCCCACGGCGACCTTGGAGACGGTCACGTTGGTGGTGTTGAGCTCGTCGGTCATGGTGACGGTGTTGTTCTTGTCGGTCTTGCCGTCGACCGTCACCGTGCCGTCGAGGTTCACGGTGAACGCGATGTCGCGCGCCGGCTGGTAGCCGGACGGGGCTTCTGCCTCGTGCAGGTTGTACGTGCCGGGCACGAGCGTGATGTCATACGGCTTGCCGGTGGACACCCATTGAATCGGGTTGATCGTCTCGCCCGCCAGCGTGGTGCCGGTGACGGTGAGCGTCGCGCCGGCGATCTCGCCCACGCCGTCGGTCAGGCTCACCTTGGATACCTTGACGTCGACCGGCTTGTAGATATCGGTCATGACGATCAGGTTGCCGTCCGCGGTCTTGCCGTCGATCGTGACGGACAGCGAGTTGTCGCTGTTGCGCACGACTTTGAAGCTGATCGGGTCGGCCACGTAGTAGCCGTTCGGTGCCTTCAGCTCGGTGAGCGTGTAGGAGCCGGGCTTGAGCTCGACTTCATACGACTTGCCGGCCTCACTGATCCACGTTTCAGTGACCTTCTTGCCGCTCTCGTCTTCCGTACCGTCGATCTCCATCTTCGCGCCGGCGATTTCCGCACCGCCGAGGTCGCGCTTGGAAACGCGGATCTTCGTGTCGGTCGGATAGTGCGTGTTGGTGATGGTGATGCCATCCTTGGCACTGCCGCTGGTCGACACCGTGTAGCCGGCGGTCGGGCTGACCTCCTGCACGGTGTACGTGATGAGCGCACCGTTCTCGTACTTCGGCAGGTCGGTGAACGTGCCCTTCCAGTTGTCGTCGGCCTTGATCTTCAGCGTCTTGCCGGGCACCGCGACGCCGTTGGCGTACAGCTGCACCTCGATGTTCTGCGGGCGCAGCCCGTCCTGGTCGTTCGCATCGTTCCACTTCTTGGTGACGGGCACCGAGACGGTTTTCGGCTTGTACGTGTTGGTGAACGTCGTGGTCGACACGCCGTCCGATTCGGTTGCGGTGGTGTCTTCGGACGTGTAGTCGCCTTCGTTCGCGTTGACTTCGATGACCTGGTACTTGACTTCCTTACCGCCCTCGAGCACCGGCAGATCGGTCCATTCAACCACAGCCTGCGATTCCGGCGTGCTCTCGTTGATCACCTTTGCCTGGCCAACATTGGTCCACGCACCACCGCCCACAGACTTCTGCAGCTGGAATCGAGCCGGCTGACGCTTGCCATCCTGGTTGTTGCCGTCATTCCACTTCTTGCGGGCGCGGATCGACGTGACGTCCGAATGATCGACCATCGTCACCTGACCGACCCCGTCCTTGTCGCGCACGTCGACGCCGTTGACCAGCACCGCGCCCTTGTTGGTGACTTCGATGACGATCGGCGCGGCGGTCTGGTAGCCCGCCGGAGCCTGCGTTTCGGTGAGCGTGTACGTGCCCGGGGTCAGGCCGTCGATCTGCACCTTGTCGCTGGTCGTCGGCCATGTCTTGATCGGAGCGGCGGCACCGGACTTGGTGAGTTCCAGCGTCGCGCCGGGAACGGCGATGCCGCTTTCGTCGGTCTTGTTGAACGCGATCTTGGCGGTGACGTCACTGACGTTGTTCACCGACCACAGGTAGGACTGCAGGGTCGTATTGGTCGCGCCCGCCGTGGCGACGGTCAGCGGAATGCCGCCTACGGTCTTGCCGCGATAGAACGACGCATCATGTCCACTGGGTTCACCACCCGGAAACACGACATACAGTGTCGTATCGCCGGCGTATCCCTCAGGGGACTGCGTCTCGGTGACCCGGTAGATCTGGTCCGCGCGCAGACCAACGACCGGAGTGTAACCGGTGGTGCCGGACGACAGGCTCTCGCTCACCGTCTCGGCAACACCTTTCGAAGTCCACTTCTGGTCCTGCGTCATGGGCACGTTGAGCCGCTCGACCTTGAATCGAGCGCCGTTCAGCGGCTTGGTGACATCGCCGTCGGCGTACTTGTAGATCTGCAGCGAGTACAGATCAGAGCTGACGCCGCCCTGCGCCTCCTGGACCGTGCCGGTCTGCGTGGTGCTGGACGTACCTTTGTTGTTCTCGTAGCCCTTCAGCACGATCGTGTTGTTGCCCAGATTGTTGAAGCTCTGCCCCGGCTTGAGCTGCACGGCTGCCTTGTACGTGATCGTGAGCGCGCGCGAATCGGGCACGGTGAACGTGATCGTCCGCGAGTCCGGATCGTACGCATACGTCGCGCCGGTCACTTCGGCCTTGGTGTTCTTGTCGGTGATGGTCACGCTGTCCATGCGCAGGGCGAGCGCCTCGCCGAGCGTATCGGTGAGCGTAAGCGAATTGCCCTTGTTGAGCGTGGCAGCACCGGGGTTTACGGTCACCGTGTAGTTGATGTACGGCGCGGTGTTCTTGTCGTACACGCCCTTCTTGGCGACCAGGTTGCTGGGACCTCCCCAGATCTTACTGTCATCGTGCAGCTGAGCCTCACCATCAATATGGATGACAGCGCTGTTCGTGTACGAATGATCCTTACTCAGCGCATCGTTGAAATTCGTATACGTGGTGTCGTACTGGATGAGCAGCGAACCACTCTGCGCCTTGGCGAACGCCGGGCTATCCTTGGCGATGACAAACGTGAGTGTATGGTCGCCGTTATCAGTGACGGTCACACCGGTGTAAGTTTTACCCTTGGAGTCCTTGGCTACCATCGAGCCGGGAATGTACTTGTGATCGCCGAGGCCGTTGCTTCCGTCGGACAGCGTATCGGTAATAGTCACGGACTGCGCGTTGTCCGGAATGTCATGCACCTTGAGCTGCCAACGCATGATGTTGCGGCTCAATGGCGTGCCATTGCCGTCATCGTTGTATGACGCGCCCGCAGACTTGTCCATGTTATCAACCACCGGCTCGTGGCTGTCGGTAGCCTCCTTGTTCACGAACCTGGCCGTGTTGTAGAACGTGGTGCCGGTGGGCGCACCATCAAGCACGGAGGACGTGTACGAGATGTACAGTTTGTCGCCCTTGTTGATCTTGTCATTGAAAGTGATCGTGAACGACTTGCGATCCGCGGCGACTGTCTTGGTGACGCTACCGTCATACTCCTTGGTCAGCTTGCTATCGGTATAGATCTTGATATTGTTCGCATCCGGATCGAGCACCTGCCAGTTGGGCTTGACATAGTTCTTGTCGTTCGTGTGGTCCTTGCCGTCGTCGTCGACAGTATCAGTCAGCACCTTGCCGGCCGGTAGCTCTTCCTTGGCGGTGAACGTGGTGAGCCACTTAAGAGTCTTTGTCGCAGTCGCGTCGCCGGCGTACTTCTTGCTCAGGTCCACGGCGTCCTTGCCAATTGTCACCGTGCCACTGCCGGGCAGTTTGCCGCTGTTATCACCAGGCGTGACCGTCACGTCGTTCTTATACGTCAGCTTGTCGCCGCTACCAGTCTCGGGCAGCTTCGTGACTTCGGTGGAATACGTGATCACGTACTGGCGATGTGGCTTGCCGTTGTTGTCCGGCAGTTTTGCCGTACCGTTTTCCAAATCGCTCCAGTTGAGAGTGGTCTCGTGGTACTGCCAGTTCACGTCAGTGTATCCAACCTTCACGGTGCCGGTCGGAGCCTTGAGGTTGGCGCCAAGCGCATCCTTGATCGTCGTCGCATTGGGCATTACGTCGGATTCCGGATCAGCGTTCACGGTGATCGTCCAGTTGATCACCGTGGACTCCTTACCGTTGGCGTCCTTGGAAGTGACGGCTTGACCGTTCTTGTTCACGGACCATCCGCTGTTCAGCCAAATGCTCTGCTCAGTGGTCTTCCTTTTCGTGGAATCGTCGCTGTAGTACTTGACCTTGTTGTTAACAAGATCCCACTCCTTGTTTTTGACTGCGTCAGCGACGGCCTTGCGATCGATTTTCACGCTGTAGCGCGCATAGAGCACCTGGCCATCGGTCATCTGGTCGATGTTGGCTGTGAATCCCTTAAGATCGGCGTTGTCTGCATACTCCCACTTGCCTTTGTATTCCTGTGTGCAGTTGGCGTCCGTGTACAGCTTGAGCGATTTCTCCTGCAACGTGAGCAGTTCACCCATCGAGTCTTCGAGCTTGACGTTCTTGTTGGAGCCGGTCGAGTGCACTTCGACGACGAAGTCGAACACGCTGGGGTCGTCGGTGGAGATGGCACCGTTCTTCTGCGCCCACAGGCTGTGCTTTTCGTTGACGTCGACCTCGAGTTGACCGATGCCGGGGAATTCGAAGCTAGCTTTGCCGCCGTTGTTGTCGCCGGTCGATTCCTCGTTGATCGTGCCGTTGACGGTGACGTATGCCTTGATGTTGGAGCCGTTGTCGGAGCGGTTGAAGGTGGCCACGATACGGCTGCCGTTGACGGTGAAGGTGCCTCGCTCGCCGCCGTCTTCGCCGTAGATGGTGTAGGTTTCGCCGGACTTGAACGTGATGCCCTTCGGCAGGTCGTAGATGAACTGGTCGCCTTCCTTGATGCCGTCCTTGCCGTTCAGCACGGTCCAGTACAGCTTCATCTTGACGTCGTCACCGTAGCTGACCTTCATGCCGGTGGTGTACGGCCGGCCGTTGATGGTGATGGACGTGTCGTCCTTCAGGACCGGGGCCTGTTCGCTGCCGATTTCATAGGTGTTCGCAGCCTGCGCGACCGGCACGCCCACGATTGCGGCGGCCAACAGCATCGCAATCACCACAAGCATTGATGCCAACGTTCGCAACAACGGATAACGGGGGTATTGCCTGCTCTGAACGAACATCTTCTCTCCTACCATGGCACTACGTCATCGATTGATACCACTCAGTCGTCTAGATTTCAGAATACGTCAGGCCATAGTCTTTTTGCAAACGATTGCCAAATGGTGATTCCCTTCAGGAACTTAACTAATAAGCCATTTTTGTCAATGATTTTCTTGCATCACTTTCATGAAAGTAAACTGCAAGTGCAAACGTTTGCGGCATAAAGGCAAAAAAGGGTGGCCGCACGTTGGCAACCACCCTTTCAGGGGGTACAGACGGCCTACGGCCGCATTTTGCGGCCTTTGGCTGCTTCTACTACCCCTCAGTCAACCGACACGGTTGACAGCTCCCCTGACAAGGGGAGCCGAGGTACCTTCATTTAATGGCTCCACACCGCCGCATCCGGATCGTCGTCGGGGTTGTAGCCGTCATCGCCGTAGGTGTATTCGTCGTCCACCACGCCGGAGTCGGCTTCGGCGTTGAGGGCGTCCACATCCTTCTTGTCGAGCTTGTACTGCGGGAGCACGTTCTCGATGTAGCTCTTCACGGCCTCGCCCATCGGCACGTCGTGACCGGCCTTCTCCGCCAGGAACCAGCGGTGGGTGAGCACCTCGTGGAAGAACTGGGCGGGCTCGATCTGCGAGCGGTATTCGCGCGGAATCATGCGCACGGTGGGCTCGTAGACCTCGCGCATCCAGTCCGTGGCCACGATTTCCAGCTCCTCGTCGTCACGCCACATGGAAGCGCGGTAGGCGTCGAGATCGTTGAGCAGACGGCGGGCCTGGTTCTCCTGCACGTCCAGGCCGGTCAGGCGCAGCAGCTTGCGGGAGGCGTAGCCGGCGTCCACCACGCGCGGGCGGACCAGCACGCGCTTGCCGTCCTCGGCGGTCTTCATCTCCAGCTCGTCCACGTCGAAACCGAGCTCGTTGAGCTTGTTGACGCGCTGCTCGATCTTCCACATCTCGTCCGGGCCGAACTTGTCCGTGTCGGTCAGGGCGCTCCACAGCGAGTGGTAGCGGTCCACCAGGCGGTTGCCGACCTCGATCTCGTCCATGTCGCTCGGCAGGAGACGACCGGAGGCCAGATCCATGAGTTCGCCGATGATGTTGGTGCGGGCCAGGTCGATATCGTATTCGCGCTGGCCTTCGGTCAGGTTCACGTGCAGATCACCGGTCTCGGCGTCCACCAGGAAGGCGGAGAAGGCGTCAGCGTCGCGCAGGAACAACACGTTCGAAAGGGACACATCGCCCCAGTAGAAGCCGGCCAGGTGCAGGCGGACCATGAGCACGGCAAGGGCGTCGATGAGTCGTTCGGCGGTGTCCGGACGCAGGTTGCGGGCGAACAGCGCACGGTACGGCAGCGAGAACTTGAGGTGTTTGGTGACCAGAATCGCCTCCAGCGGCTCGCCTTCGCGGTTGCGACGGCCGGTGACCACGGCGATCGGCTGGACGGTGGGCAGGTCGAGCTTCTGCAGGCGACGCAGCAGCTCGTACTCGCGCTCGGCAACCTGACGGGTGATCTCCTTCATGGCGTAGACCTCGTCGCCCACGTGCACGAAGCGCACCACGTGGCGGGAGATGCCTCGCGGCAGGTTGGCGAGCAGGTCCTCGGGCCAGGTGGCCAGGGGCTTGTGCCACGGCAGCGTGAACATCTTCGGGTTCGAGCTGGCGGCGGTGATCTTCAATGCTTGCGGCTCGCCGGAATCGACCTTTTCGTCTTCGGCTTTGACAGACGTGGCCTTCAGCGCGCGCGGATCCAACTGGGGTAATTCGTTCAACTCCATGTGTTCGATTTTACGGCGCATCGGGGATGTCCGGGCCAAACGGCGGTGCGAACGGTTGCAACATTCACAGCCAATACAAGAAAAGCCCCGCAGCTATGCGGGGCTTTTCCAACGAGGTCATAAGAGAGGAAGAGAACAACCTCGTTTAATGGTTGACGAAGCGGTTAGACCTCGCCAAGTGTATCTACGCCGTGACCGGCGATCGACTAGTTCAGACGCAGCTCGGTCGACGGAGCGAACAGGTGCATCTTGGCCGGATCGATCTTGATCTTGACGGTGGCGCCGACCTTCGGAAGCGCACGCGGGTTCACACGAATCGTGGTGAGCTTGTTCTGGTCGGACATGACCTGAGAGGCCTCGGCAGCGGAGCCATCGGTGATGATGTTGCCGTAGATGTAGCCATCGGAGCCCAGATCCTCGACGTTCACGACCTTCAGGGAGAAGGCGTTCGGGTCGTCGGCCGGAGCCAGGCCAGCGTCCTCAGGACGGAAGCCGACCACGATCTGGTTGTTGTCCTCCGGGGTGAGCTTGTTGACGGCCTCAGCCGGCAGGTCCACGGTGTCCTCACCGATCTTCGCCTTGCCGTTGACCACCGGGTGGGTGTTCAGGTTCATCGACGGGGAGCCGATGAAGCCGGCGACGAAGACGTTGGCCGGGCGATCGTACAGCTCGGTCGGGGCGCCGACCTGCTGCAGGATGCCGAGCTTGATGACGGCGATGCGATCGCCCATCGTCAGAGCCTCGGTCTGATCGTGGGTCACGTACAGGGTGGTGACACCCAGCTGACGCTGCAGAGCGGCGATCTGGGTACGGGTCTGGACACGGAGCTTGGCGTCGAGGTTGGACAGCGGCTCATCCATGAGGAAGACCTTCGGCTCACGGACGATTGCACGGCCCATGGCCACACGCTGACGCTGACCACCGGACAGAGCCTTCGGCTTGCGGTCGAGGTACTCGGTCAGGTCGAGGATCTCAGCGGCCTTCTCGACGCGCTTGCGGATCTCATCCTTCGGGGTGCCGGCGATCTTCAGAGCGAAGCCCATGTTGTCCGCGACGGTCATGTGCGGGTACAGAGCGTAGTTCTGGAACACCATTGCGATGTCGCGGTCCTTCGGCTGCATCGTGGTGACGTCCTTGCCACCGATGAGGATGCGGCCCTTGTTGACCTCTTCCAGGCCGGCGAGCATGCGCAGGGTGGTGGACTTACCACAGCCGGAAGGGCCGACGAGGACGAGGAACTCGCCATCCTTGATATCAAGATTCAGATCATCCACGGAGGGCTTATCGTTGCCCGGGTAGATACGAGTGACGTGGTCGAAAACGACTTCTGCCATAATTACTAATCCTTTCAGAGGCAGGTACGTGCCTCACGATCCGTTGTAAAGGGATTTGTGGTTATTACTATGCTTCGACCTACCGTAGCCATCTACTACATTGCTTCCGGGAACTGCAAGCCTCAGCGTTCACTTTTCCTGGTTCAGTGAAGGTTCTCTTCGTTGAGCCACCACTCACTATACACGGCCCTCGTACAAACTCAAGGACAGACGCGCGAAAACTTTCGCATCGCGTGTCGCGTGTCAGGCGATCCCCGGTGGGGTGTCTAACGGGGTGTTCGTCGGCTCTCGGATGCCGACAAACACCAACCGGTCTGGGCTCCCCTCAGTCGGCTGCGCCGACAGCTCAGCCGTAATTGCGGACGAACTTCGTTCGCATTTTGTTGGCTCGACTGTCGTCTCGCACATTGCCTGCAAACAGCTCCGCCGTTTGCTTCACGGCAATGTCCTCACAGAGGGGAGCCGAAATGAATCACTCCTGTTCGAAGGTGACGCCGTTGCGGTGGGCCTCACGCTCGGCCTTGCGCTCGTCACGGCGTTCCTCGGCGGCCTCGATGCGCTGGATGCGCAGCTGGCGCCAGTCCTCGCGCATGTCGCGGAATCGTTCGAGCAGCGTCGGATCGGTATCGTCGTCAGGCAGGACAGCGGGTTTGGCCGCGGCGGCCCCGGCCGCGCCATCGGCGAGGTGGGCGACGCCCATCTTCAGCAGGCCCAGCAGTTCGCGCAGGGTCTCCGGAATGGGCTCGTCGCCTTCGTCGGCGGACTTGGCGAGCCCCTCGATGCGACGGCGCAGGGCGTCCGCGTCCTCGGGGTCGATCTTGAGCCCGGCGATGAGCGACTGACGGATGGTCTCGTAGTCGAGGTTGGCGAAGAAGTTGAGCTGCTGAAGGGTCATGAAGCCCTTGAGCTCGGGGAATCGGTGGACGATGTACTCCTCGCGGTCATCGGCGGCGCGGGTCCAGTCGCGGGTGAGCTGCGGGTCCCAGCTGGCGGTGATGGAGCCTTCGCGCATGCGGTAGTGGTAGAGGGCCTTGGGCAGACGCACCACGCGCGTGGCCTCACCGATCACGTTGCAGATGCGGGAGAGGTCCTCGATCTTGCGGCCCACGGGAAAGGCGAACCCGGTGTTCTGGTAGGTGGAGGCCGGGGCCAGGAACGCCCAGAAATAGCCGTCGATCTCGGCCTTGACCTGCTTTTTGATGGCCTCGACCGGGGTCAGGACCTGCACTTCGGAGTAGTCGTTGTGGCGGTAGCTGGACAGCAGCGGCTTGTCATTCTCGGAGATGGTGTCGAACTGGAACATCACCAGGTCCGCGTCGTAGTCGCGCATGGCGTCGAGGCAGTCCTGGACCAGCGTGGGAGCCACGGTGTCGTCCGAGTCGGCGAAATAGATGTACGCGCCGGTGGCCTTGGCGATGCCGGCGTTGCGCGCGTCGGACAGGCCTCCGTTGGGTTTGTGGATGACCTTGATGCGACCGTCCTTGGCGGCCCAGGCGTCGCACATGGCCGGACAGCGGTCCGGGGAGCCGTCGTCCACCAGCAGGATCTCGAGGTTGGGGTACGTCTGCGCGGTCACGCTCGCCACGCATTCGTCAAGATAGCGTTCGACTTTGTACACCGGGATGATGATGCTGACCAACGGATCATGTTCCATATATCCAGCGTAACGCCACGATGCGAACGTTCGCCAGAGCGCGGGCGGCATTCGGGCGGGGTCGATGGACGGCCGCCGCATCATACGGGACTCTTCGGCGATTCCACGGGCGCCCCACGGCAGAACAGCTGCCGAAAATGGCAGTCTGCGCACCGGCTCCCCCGGTTATCGGGGCGACTGGGTTAGGATTTGCAGGTAAAGGACATGGCAGGAGGTGCGGCGATGCGCAGCGTCAGGGTCGGCGTGGTCGAGGATGACCCGGTGGCATGCCAGCGGATACTGGACTACCTCAATCAATATCGCAGCGAGACGGGCGTGGAGTTCACGGTCGCCGTGTTCGACGACGGCGAGGCCATCGTGGAGCAGTACACGCCCACGTACGACATCCTTTTCCTGGACATCGAGATGGCGCACCTGGACGGCATGTCCGCGGCGCGCCGGATCCGCGAGCGCGACGATTCGGTGGTGATCGTGTTCATCACGGCGGCCCCGCAGTACGCCATCAACGGATATCAGGTGCAGGCGCTCTCATACCTGCTCAAGCCGGTGCCGTACTTCGCGTTCCGTCAGGAGCTCAAGCGGTCCATCGATATGGTGCGCCGCCGTTCGGACGGGTCGCTGCTCATCGAGGCCGGCGGGCGGCAGATCCGGCTGGAGCTGGCGGATGTGGTGTATATCGAGTCGATCCGGCACACCATCATCGTGCATACGTTGGATGGCAAGCTCTCGGTGTCCGGCACGCTGAAGGATTTCGAGGAGCGGCTGGCCGAGCAGGACTTCTTCCGTTCCAACTCCTGCTATCTGGTGAACCTCAGGCATGTGGTGGGCGTGGATGGGCAGGACTGCGTGATGTCGAACGGCGAGCTGCTGCGGGTGAGCCGGCCCCGCAAGAAGGCGTTTCTGACCGCGCTGACGAACTACATGGGCGCGGCCGGGCCGACCGCACGGGCCGGCATCGGAGCCGGTGCCGGTGGTGTCGGTACCGGTGGTGTCGGTACCGGAACCGGTGAGACCGGCGCTGACGAACGGCCGGCAGACGGCCAGACCGCTGCGACCGGGACAGGAGCCGCGTGATGGGCGGGACGACCATCACCAACGCGCTGCCGGACATCCCCCGCTTCTACACGGCCATCTGCGAATGGATGGCGTGCGTGACGTATCTGCTGGTCATCTACCGGCGCGTGCCCCTGTCGCGGACGATCGCGGTGGGCGTGCTGGGTCTGGCGGGCATGATCGGCATCCAGTACTTCGATGGCGCGATGCCGCTGTGGTTCTGGGTGATCGGCATGCTGCTGGCGTTCGGCGGCATGTGGGCGATCGTACGGTTGGGGGCCGGCACCGGCAATCGCGAGGGCCTGTACATCACCGCACGCGCGTTCGTATTGGCGGAGTTGGTGGCCTCACTGCACTGGCAGCTGGTCACGTTCCTGCAGTACGGAGTCGGCATGCCGCCCAGGGAACCGTACGCCACGCTGGTGCTGATCGCCACGTACGCGATCGGGTTCGCGGCGGCCTGGGCGATCGAACGCAACAACTTCGCGCACGATGCGCCGACCGACACGACCCTGCAACTTTCGGTGGGCACGGTGGCCATCACCATCGTGACGTTCGCCATGAGCAACCTGAGCTTCATCTCCACCAACACGCCGTTCTCCGGCACCGTGGGCCAGGAGGTGTTCTACATCCGCACCTTGGTGGATTTCTGCGGGTTCGCGATCCTCTACGCCCAGCAGGAGCAGGCGCGGCGCATGGCGGCGAGCGCCGAACTGGCCTCCATCAACGCGCAGCTCAACAGCCAGCATCAGGAGTATCTGGCGTCCAAGGAGAACATCGAGGCCATCGGACGGCTCGCGCATGACCTCAAGCATCAGATCGCGGCGTTGCGGGCCGAGGTGGATCCGGAGCATGCGGCTGCCGGATTCGAGCAGCTGGAGGCGTCGGTCGCGGCGGCGAGCGCGCAGCAGCATTCCGGCAATCCAGTGCTGGACGTGATCCTGACCACCAAGATGCGCACGTGCGCGGACCGGGACATCACGCTCACGGCGGTGGCGGACGGCAAGCTGCTGGCGGACATGTCGTCGATGGACATCGCCTCGCTGTTCGGCAACGCGCTGGACAACGCCATCGAGGCGACCAGCAAGCTGCCGGACAAGCAGCAGCGGCTCATCCGGCTGGCCCTGTACGGGCAGGGGCGGTTCACGGTGATCCGCGTGGAGAACTACTACGACTCCACGCTCAGGAAGGACTCGACGGGCGCGTTGCGCACCACCAAGCGGGATGCCGCGCGGCACGGGTTCGGCGTGAAGTCGATCCGTCATATCGCCGCGCAGTACGGCGGCGAGGTGACGATCCGCACCGAGGACCACTGGTTCGTGCTCACGGTGCTGATTCCGCGGTAGGCGGGGCTCCGGTCACGCTAAGGCACGGTCGAACGACCGTAACCGCACGAATACCCCAGTGACTCATCAGGCGGTTGCCGGACCAGTACGGGCTGGCACCGGACGGCGAACCGGACGGACCGGACGGACCGAACGGACCGGACGAACCGGACGAACCGAAAACGCAGCTCCAGGACCAGCCGAACAGACTGTATGTTCGCGTCCGAACGATGGTCACGCGAACTTACAGTCGTTTCGCGGCCCTCAACGGACTGTATGTTCGCGCCGGCCTCGTTGAGACGCGAACATACAGTCCGTTGGATGGTATTTCGGCACAATGCCGGGCGATTACCGTTTCCGCGGTAGGCGTCAGAAGTCCCAATCGTCGTCGTCGGTCTCCTCGGCCTTGCCCATCACGTAGGAGGAGCCGGAACCGGAGAAGAAGTCGTGGTTCTCGTCGGCGTTGGGGCTCAGGGCTGCCAGGATCGCGGGGTTCACGTCACAGATCTCGGCCGGGAACAGGGCCGGATAGCCGAGGTTCATGAGGGCCTTGTTGGCGTTGTAGTGCAGGAACTTCTCAACGTCCTCGACCAGGCCCACGCCGGAGTACAGGGATTCGGTGTATCCCACCTCGTTGTCGTACAGCTCGTTGAGCAGGTCGTAGGTGTAGTCCTGCAGGTCGGCACGCTCGGTGTCGGTGAGCTGGGCGATGCCCTTCTGGTACTTGTAGCCGATGTAGTAGCCGTGCACGGCCTCGTCGCGGATGATGAGGCGAATCACGTCGGCCGTGTTGGTGAGCTTGGCGTGCGCGGAGAAGTACATCGGCAGGTAGAAGCCGGAGTAGAACAGGAACGATTCGAGCAGGGTGGAGGCCACCTTGCGCTTGTACGGGTTGTCGCCCTCGTAGTAGTCGAGCACGATCTCGGCCTTCTTCTGCAGGAACTCGTTCTGCTCGCTCCAGTCGAAGGCGGCGTCGATCTGCTCGGTGGAGCACAGGGTGGAGAAGATGGACGAGTAGGACTTGGCGTGCACGGACTCCATGAACGCGATGTTGGTGTACACGGCCTCCTCGTGCGGGGTGAGCGCGTCCGGGATGAGGGAGACGGCGCCGACCGTGCCCTGGATGGTGTCGAGCAGGGTCAGGCCGGTGAACACGCGCATGGTGAGTGTGTGCTCCTCCTCGCTCATCTGCTGCCAGGAGGGGATGTCGTTGGAGACGGGGACCTTCTCGGGCAGCCAGAAGTTGCCGGTGAGGCGGTCCCAGACCTCGAGGTCCTTCTCGTCCTCCAGACGGTTCCAGTTGATGGCCGAGACGCGGTCGATGAGCTTGAGCGGCTTGCGCGGAATGGAAATCGGTGCCATGGTTCTTTGTTCCTTTTACGGTTGGTGCGGTGGGTTGAAGACATGCGGTTTCTCTGGCTTCCCTCTCTGTGAGGGCATTGCCAACAAAATGCGAACGAAGTCCGTCCGCAATTGCGGCTGAGTTGTCAGCGACAGCTGACTGAGGGGAGTTCCGCTGCGATGAGACTCCCCTCAGTCACCCTGCGGGCGACAGCTCCCCTCAGAGAGGGGAGCCAGAGAGTGGTCAACGAGAACGGACTCTGATTGTCTGATGCGTGTGGCCTCTAGGCGCACCGAGAGAAGGCACCAAGGACATCAGATCACCAGCGGGCAGAATCGCGAATGATGTGTGCGGAGACCGCCGTCTAAGGCCGAAGGTGCTGAGCCGTATAAGGGACAGCCCAGTGGGCTGTCCCTAGGCGAGGGGAGCAACTTCGCTGCGACGATTGCGCGTCAGCGCAATAGGTACGTCGAGTGCCGCAGAAAGACGGTATACGCTCCATCATTCGCGATTCTGTCAGAGCATGCAGGAGACGCAGCCGGCCACTTCAGTGCCTTCCAGGGCCTGCTGGCGGATGCGGATGTAGTAGAGGGTCTTGATGCCCTTGCGCCAAGCGTAGATCTGGGCCTTGTTGAGGTCTCGCGTGGTGGCGGTGTCCGGGAAGAACAGCGTCAGGGAGAGGCCCTGGTCGACGTGCTGGGTGGCTTCGGCATAGGTGTCCACGATGGCCTTCCAGCCGATCTCGTAGGCGTCCTTGTAGTACTCCAGATTGTCGTTGGTCATGTAGGCGGCCGGGTAGTAGACGCGGCCGATCTTGCCTTCCTTGCGGATCTCGATCATCGAGGCGATCGGGTGGATCGAGCTCGTGGAGTGGTTGATGTACGAGATGGAGCCGGTGGGCGGCACGGCCTGCAGGTTCTGGTTGTAGATGCCGTCGCGGATGATCGCGGCCTGCAGTTCCTTCCAGTCGTCGACCGTGGGGATCGCGACGCCGAAGCGAGCGAACAGCTCGCGGACGCAAGCGGTGCGCGGCTCGAGCGAACGGCGGCCGTCGGTGTACTTGTCGAAGTAGTTGCCCTGGCCGGCCGGCTTGGCGTACGCGGAGGTCGGGAAGCTCTTGAACGCCTGGCCGTGCTCCACGGCGAGCGCGTGCGAGGCGCGGTAGGCATGGTAGGCCACGGTCATAAAGTACATGTCCGTGAAGTCGAGGCCCTCCTCGGAGCCGTACATGATGCCTTCGCGGGCCAGGAAGCCGTGCAGGTTCATCTGGCCAAGGCCGATGGCGTGACCCTCCTCGTTGGCGCGGCGGATCGAGGGCACGGCGTTGATGCTCGTGTGCTCGGCCACGGAGGTGAGCGCGCGGATCGCGGTCTCGACGGCGCCGGCCAGGCCGCCGCCCATCGCCTTGGCGATGTTCAGCGAGCCGAGGTTGCAGGACACGTCGCGGCCCACATGGTCGTAGCTCAGATCCTCGTGATAGGTGCTCGGCTCCTGCACCTGCAGGATCTCGGAGCACAGGTTGGACATGGTCACGCGGCCCTCGATGGGGTTCGCGCGGTTGACCGTGTCCTCGAACACGATGTACGGGTAGCCGGATTCGAACTGCAGTTCGGCGATGGTGGTGAAGAACTTGCGGGCGTCGATGTAAGTCTTCTTGATGCGATCGTCCGCCAGCATCTCCTCGTAGTGTTCGGTGACGGAGATGTCCGCGAAGGGCTTGCCGTAGACGCGCTCCACGTCGTACGGGCTGAACAGGGCCATCTGCTCCTTGCGCTTGGCCAGTTCGAAGGTGATGTCCGGGATCACCACGCCGAGGGCCAGGGACTTGATGCGGATCTTCTCGTCCGCGTTCTCGCGCTTGGTGTCCAGGAAGCGCAGGATGTCCGGGTGATGGGCGTTGAGGTAGACCGCGCCCGCGCCCTGGCGCGCGCCGAGCTGGTTGGCGTAGGAGAAGGAGTCTTCCAGCAGTTTCATGACCGGGATCACGCCGCTGGACTGGTTCTCGATGTGCTTGATGGGCGCGCCGAGCTCGCGCAGGTTGCTCAGCAGCAGGGCCACGCCGCCACCGCGCTTGGACAGTTGCAGGGCCGCGTTGATGCCGCGGGAGATGGATTCCATGTTGTCTTCGATGCGCACCAGGAAGCAGCTCACCGGCTCGCCGCGCTGGGCCTTGCCGAGGTTGAGGAACGTGGGCGTGGCCGGCTGGAATCGGCCGGCGAGCATCTCGTCCACGTACGCGATCGCCTGCCGCTCGTCGCCGGCGGCCAGTTCGAGGGCCACGGCGGCGCAACGCTGCGGGAAGTCCTCGAGGTAGCGCTTGCCGTCGAAGGTCTTGAGCGCGTAGGAGGTGAAGAACTTGAAGGCGCCGAGGAACGTGCCGAATTCGAAGCCGGTGGATTCGGCGTGCTCGTAGAAGCTATCCAGGAAGTCGGCGGAGTACTGGTCGAACACCGCGGGGTTGTAGTACTGGTGCTCGATGAGGTAGTTCAGGCGCTCGACGGTGGAGTCGAAGGTCACGGTGTTGGGGGCCACGTGTTCGGTGACGTACGCGCGCTCGGCGGCCTTGTCCTTGTCGAACTGGATCTTGCCGTCCGCATCGTACAGGTTGAGCATCGCGTTGAGCGCGTGGTAGTCGCGGGACGGGTCGTTGGTGCGTTCGGCGGCGGTTGCGGCGGTGTTGTCCAGCGACAGGCCGGTGTTGGTGAAATCGGTCATAGTGATTCGGGGGTTTGGAGTTGGTGGATGGGTCGTAAGCGAGTTGCCGTGCAGGGACACGTTTGTTTTTCTGGCTCCCCTCCCCGAGGGGAGCTGGCTCGCGCAGCGAGACTGAGGGGCGCCACGAAGCAGGCTGGCCGGGACTCCCCTCAGTCGGCTTTGCCGACAGCTCCCATCAGAGAGGGGAGCCAGAACCAATCAGGACGTGAAGAAGCGGACGAGGCCGTCGCGTACGGCGGCGGTGTCCTCCGGGGTGCCCATGAGCTCGTATTTGTAGAGGAACGGCACGTGGCATTTGGCGGAGATGATGTCTCCGGCTGCGCAATACGCCTCGCCGAAGTTGGTGTTGCCGGAGGCGATGACGCCGCGTATCCACGCCCGGTTCGCGGGGTCGTTCAGGAAGCGCTTGACTTGGATCGGCACGGCCTTCTTGATCACGCCGCCGCCGTACGTGGGCACCATGATGACGTATGGTTCGCGCACGTTGAGCGGCGGGTCCGCAGGTCTGAGCGGCACACGGTAGACGTTGATGCCGTACTCCCCCAGCTTGCAGCCGGCCACGAATCGCGCGGTGTTCTCGGATGCCGAGGAGAAGTAGACCAGCGCGCCGATCGGCTCGCCCTGCGCCGCGTATTCGGGGGCGCTGGGCGTTGCGGCAGTCGCGTTGTCCGGCGAATTTCCTGACGTGGCGGCCACGGCCACACCGTCACGACCGGCGGCCGATACCACCCCACCAGACGAAGGTGCGGGCGCGGCCGTTACGTCCGGGCTCACGCGGCGACCGGAGCGGTCGCGGCCACGACGGCCTGCTTGGCGACTTCGCGGATGAGGTCCGGACGGTAGCCGCTCCAGGAGTTGTCCGGCGTGATGACGACCGGGGCCTGGCGGAAACCGGCGGCCGTGAGCTGCTCGAGCGTGGAGGGGTTCTCGGAGAGATCCACGGTCTCGAACGGCACACCGAGCTTGGTGAACTGGCGCTTGGTGGCCTCACACTGCGGGCAATGCGGCTTGGTGAACACGGTGACGGTCATGGTGGCTCCCCTTGACGTAGAACAATGAAGCGAACGCCATATTACAGCCGCACGATTCGCAATCAAGCCACTATGGGTAGTGGCGTGTTGCGTACGCAAATACTAGATGTAGTGTTTTTGTTGATTTTCCGCCGTTTCCGCAAGACAGCCGCGAAGTCCCGTGGAACGACCCGCCCATCCGCATGTGGCATTGTTCACATTTGCCGGTTCACCGACGGGCCCCTCATCGAGGGGCCTTACCGCACCGGCAATAATCGAAATTCCGCAAGACTACCCCTCAGTCGGCTTCGCCGACAGCTCCCCTGACAAGGGGAGCCATGGTCGGGAGCAAAAAGCCCGGCCGGACGCTCACGGGGAGACGTCCGGCCGGACCTTGGGGAAGAGAAAGAAGAAATCAGAAGAATTGAGATAGGCTCTGTTAAACCAAGATTGACATAGCCCTTATTCTTGGCTCCCCTTGTCAGGGGAGCTGTCGGCGAAGCCGACTGAGGGGTAGTCCAATGGAATTCATGTCAATCTTGGTTTAACAGAGCCTTGAGATATGGGTTATGCGGCCTCCTACTACTTGTTCTTGGGCATGATCCAGAACTTGAGCAGCGGGTAGCTCACCACCACGGCCAGCAGCGTGTTGACCACGGAGGCGATGGTGCCGGCCACGCCGGCGTTCATGCCCCAGCCCTGGCACAGCGCGGTCACGTAGCCCGGCAGCACGAGGTTCACCACCACGATCACCACGGCCAGGATCGCGTACTTCCAGGCGGCGTCCCTGAAGCTGGAATCGGACTTGAACACCCACTTCATCTGCACGAAGAAGTTCACCACCTGGGCGATCACCTCGGCAAAGAGGAAGGTGAGGAAGCCGCCCAGGCCGTTGCCGGACTCCGGGTAGTTGAAGATGAGGAAGTGGAACGGCGTGGTCAGACCCAGTCCGGCCACGAACACCGCGGTGCCGATCCACGTGACCACGAAGCGGGAGATGGTGGAGATGTTCGAGAGCACGTTGAACAGGATGAACTCCCAGATGGTGGGGTGGTCCTTGATCCACTGGCGGATGGGGCCGAGTTTCTTGCCTTCGGCCGGGGCGGCGGCCTTGTTCGCGGTGTCAGTCATGGTTGAGCTCCTTTGCGGTGCGCTTGTTGGCGGATTGGTTGCGGAAGAATCCGGCGATGAGTCCGCCGAGTCCGCGGAAGGTGTGGCCGTTGGCGATCTTGACGATGGCGTCCACCATGGCCGAGTCGACCATGCCCTGCGTCATCTTGCTCATGGCGCGTGGCGGCATGTTGAGGATGAACAGCGTGTTGAGGTCGGGAGCACCGGTCTTCTGGCGGGTCTTGGCCTCGCGGCTGATGAGCGTTTTGGCCACGGTCCGGGCCACGAATCCACGTGAATCGACCCAGCTGGAGATCGGGTCGTTCACACCGAACACGGTGGGCTTGCCGGGGGCGATGACCTCGCGACCGAACAGCACGGCCATTTCGGTATCGGTCACGTGCTTGACGTCGCCGCCGAGGTAGTGGCCCAGCGCGGGGTCGGCGGGAGCGGCGTCCACGTCGCCGGCCACGGCGAACGGTGTGACGAGCGGCAGATGTTCGGCATCCGTGCCCACGGCGAGCGTCCAGATGCCCGATTCGATGGCCCAGCGGTCGGTTTCGGTGTCGAAGTGACGGAAGGTGTACCGGTCGAAGTCGATGCGCACGGCCTTCGACTCATGCGCGTCCAGTTCGACCTTGACGAAGCCCTTGAGTTCGCGGGCGGGGCGCAGCACGCCGCCGGTCGGCTCGCCTGTGCCGAGTTCCGTCCGGGAGGGTCCGGAGACGTACAGCTGGGCGACGGTGGCGCCGGGCACGTCGGAATCGTTGGTGACGGTGAACTGCACGCCGGTTTCGTCGGCGGTGAGTCCGGTGTACGTGAACGTCGAGTAGGACAGGCCGTAGCCGAACGGGAAGCGGACGGGTACGCCGGCGGTCTCGTAGTACCGGTAGCCGACGAATGGGCCCTCGCGGTAGATGGCGTCGCGTCCGATGGCCGGGTACCAGCCGGAGGACGGGCAGTCGTCGTAGCGCAGAGGCCAGGTTTCGGCCAGGTGGCCGGACGGGTTGACCTGACCGGTCAGCGCGCGCACGGTGGCGGAAGCGCCGGCCTGGCCAGACAAGCCGACGTACAGCACGGCGGCCACGGCATCGAACCACGGCAGTTCGACCGGGGAGCCGGCCACGAGCACCACGATGACGGGCTTGCCGGTGGCGGCCAGGGAGTCCACGAGGTCGTTCTGGACCTGCGGGATGGCCATGGTGGAGCGGTCGAGGCCCTCGGATTCGCTGCGCTCGTCAAGGCCGACCACGGCGATGACGGCGTCGGTCCCGTCCGCGGAGGCGAGCGCGACGGCCTCGTCGATGAGGGACTGGCTGGCGGCGCCCTGACGGTCGTAGCCCTGAGCGTAGCCGGTCACGGTGATGCCGGTTTCGGCGGCCGGGGCGGAGTGTCGCAGCTCGTCCAGGATGTTCTCCTCGCGGGTGGCGTTCACCTTGGAGGAGCCGGAGCCTTGGAATCGCGGCGTTCTGGCCATGTCGCCGACCACGGCCACGCGGGTGCCGGGTTTGAGCGGGAGGATGGGCGCGGCGGCCGTGTCGGATGCGGCAGCGGCTGCGGCGGCACCGTTCTTGAGCAGCACGGCCGACCCTTCGGCCACCTTGCGGGCCACGGCATGGTGCGCGGCGGCGATGTCGTCCTTGAGCAGGTCGTTGCGGCCCACGCCTTCAGTGCGGGTCAGGCGGGCGATCTTGGCGATCTCGGCGGCGCGGGCGCTCAGGTCCGCCTCGGAGAGCGTGCCAGCCTTGACCGCGCCTTCGAGCTCGCGCACGGACGTGTATCCGGGGCTCGGCATTTCGAGGGAGCCGCCGGCCTTGACCGCGGCCACGGCGGAGTTGGATCCGCCCCAATCGGAGACGACCATGCCGTCGAAGCCCCATTCGTCGCGCAGGATGTCCTGCAGCAGGTGCTTGTTCTCGTGCGCGTAGACGCCGTTGACCTCGTTGTAGGAGGTCATGATGGTCAGGGGCGCGGCCTCGCGCACGGCGATCTCGAAGCCGGTCAGGTAGATCTCGCGCATCGTGCGCTCGTCAATCACCGAATTGGAGGCCTGACGGCGCAGCTCCTGGCTGTTGACGGCGAAGTGCTTGGGGCATGCGGACACGCCGTTGGACTGGATGCCGCGGATGAGGCCGGCGGCCATGCGGCCCGCCACGATCGGATCCTCGGAATAGTACTCGAAGTTGCGGCCGCACAGCGGGTTGCGCTTGATGTTGAGGCCCGGTCCGAGCAGCACGTTCACGTCGAGATCGTGCGCCTCCTTGCCGAGCGCCTCGCCCATCTCCTCGGCAAGCGCCGGATCCCACGAGTTGGCCACGGTGCCGGCGGTCGGGAAGCAGGTGGCGGGCTTGGATTCGCCCAGGCCCAGATGGTCGCCCTCGCCGAGCTGGCGGCGCACGCCATGGGGGCCGTCGCTCATCACGAAGCTGGGGATGCCGGCGCGTTCGTTGCCGCGTGAATCCCATTCGGAGCCGCCGGAAAGCATCGCCGCCTTCTCGGCCACCGAAAGTTCTTCGAGTTCCATCGCTGTCTCGTCCTTCCTTGCACTGTCTGCCGGGCACCGGGCGCGCACCGGTTGGTTGCATGCGTCCGGGCCGCGTACTCGCGTACTGGTTGCGTATCTCTCCAGCGTGATCGCCGCGCCGCCTTGCAGCATGCGATCCGCCGCTAGTCTGATTCAATCAGGTTCGCGAGGCCGCGGTGGGCCGCATTACACAACCTGTCGTTTCCCGCGCACAATCGGTCGGAAGGACGTATTGGAACGATAAGCGGTCTTTTGGATAGAGAACCACATGCCTTCTGTATCCAAAAGACCGCAAATCACTCTCCTAGCGGTCTTTTGAGTACAGAACCACGTCCCTTCTCAGCTCAAAAGACCGCACGGCGATTGTTTGAGGCTAGAAACAGATGTCTTCTAGCCCCAAACAGTCGTGAATCGCCGTGCTGGAGATTGTTTCGTGCTAGAAGCAGCGATCTCCTATCACGAAACGGTCGCGGACTGCTGTCCCAGACGTTCCTTTGCTCATGGGAACGACTACCTGCGGAATCAAGGAGACCGCGGCCGAGGCTTATGCGGCCTTGGTCTCGCGCACCAGCTCGTCATCGGCGAAGGTCATGCCGGGGCGGTATTCGGCCATGTCCGTTTCGCTGATCTCGCGCAGCACGCGGCAGGGCACGCCGACCGCGACGGTGTGCGCGGGGATGTCATGCGTGACGACCGAGCCCGCACCAATCGTCGTGCCTTCACCGATGGTCACGCCGGGGCAGATCGTCACGTTCGCGCCGATCCAGCAGTCGTCGCCGATGGTGACCGGATCGGCGAACATGAATTCGCGCATGGCCGGGTTGATGGGGTGGCTGACGGTGGCGATGTTCACGGACGGGCCGAACATGACCCGCTCGCCGATGGTGATGCGGCCGTCGTCGATGAACGAGCAGTTGACGTTGATGTACGTGCCGTCGCCGATGGTGATGTTCGTGCCGTAGCAGAAGTAGAACGGCGGTTCGATCCAGGCGTTCGCCGGAGCGCCGAGGATTTCGGCGATGAGTGCGGTACGGCCCTGCGTATCGGCCGGGTCGATCTCGTTGAATCGCTTCATCCGGCGCTTGGCCGCGAGCCGGTCCTCGGGCAGGCCTTCGCAGTAGTCGGTGAAGAGCTTGCCTTCCGCGATGCGCTGGCGCATGGTTTCCTGCATGATGGTTCCTTTCTTTCGGGCCTTTCTGGTCTTTCTGGTCGTTTGGGTGAGGGGCGTGTCAGTCGGATTCTCGCGTCACATTCCGCAGCCATCGGTGGGTGCGATAGTGGACGATGACGGCGGGGATCTTGAGAAGTTCGTCGATGTTGAGGATGACGTACACGGCCATGACCGGCAGCTGCCAGACGAACGCGGCGAGCATGCCCATCGGAATCACGATGGCCCATATCGTCACCGCATCGCACACCATGCCGAACCGAGAATCGCCGCCAGCCGGGAAGATGCCGCCCACGGTGATGGAATTGAGGGCCTTGCCGACCACGTAGTAGGCGCAGACGAGCAGCATGCCGGACAGGTACTCGTTGGCCTGCGCATCCAGAAGCGACCAGCGTAGGACCAGCGGGCGAATCATGAGGATCACCGCGCCGATTGCCGCGCCGAGCGCCAACGCGCTGCGGCACAGCCAGCGGCCGACATGGCGCGCCTGGGCGAGGTCGCCGCGGCCCATGATGCCGCCGAGGAGGATGCCGCCGCCGGAGCCGAGTCCGGCGCACAGGCAGACCAGCAGGTCCTTGATGATGTTCGCCACTGAGTTCGCGGCCACGGCGTCCGTGCCGAGGTGGCCCATGATGATGGTGTAGGTGGCGAATCCGCCGCCCCAGATGATTTCGTTGCCGAGCACGGGCAGGGTGTACCGCCAGTAGTCGCGTTCGAGGATGGACGTGGACGTCCGGGTGGTGCGGCGGTCGGTATTGCCGGGGATGGTGTTGCCGGAGCCGTTTGCGGGATCGGCTTTGGCATTGACGGTGCGATTGATTCCGGTGGTCTCGACCTTGGCCTTGCATTGTGCGGACACGGGGATCATCGCGTGCCATTGCACGCCGGGAGCGTTATGGCGCCTCGAATCCTGCCAAACCTTCCAACAGGACCAGACGCATTCGACCGTACGGGAAACGACCGTGGAGATCGCGACGCCGGTCACGCCGAGCCGCGGCATGCCGAGCCAACCGAACAGGAGCATGGCGCTGGTCACGATGTGCAGCGCGACGCCGGCGGCGCTGATGATGGTGCCGGTCCGCGCGCGGCCGGTGTTCTTGAACAAACAAAGGTTGATCTGGCTGACGCCGATCAGCACGAACGCGAGCGACGTGACGACAAGGTAGTGGGAGCCAAGGCCGATGAGTACCGCATCGTTCGTAGTGATGCGCATCAGCAGATGCGGGACTGCGGCAGCCAGGACGGCGAACACGGCCGACAGCGCAATCGTATGCCGCATGACGAACGTGATGACCTGCTGCACGGCACCGGCATCTCCCTTACCCCAATACTGGGCGATGAGAGTGCTGGCACCGATGGCGAAGGCCATGAGGAACAGGTCGAAGATGAATTGGAATTGCGTGGCGAGGGACACCGCGGACAGGGCGTTCTGGTCGACCGCGGCCAGCATGAACACGTCGAAGGCGTTGGACAGGACCAGCACGAATTGCTGGAATGCGATGGGCAGGGCCAGCGGACGCAGTTGACGGGCGAAATCGCGGAAAGTCGATTCACTGGCCATCATTGGCTCCTTCCGCCCTTGTTTGCCTTGTTGATCTTATTGCGCATGGCTTGCAACCGTCATCCATTACACAGCAATATCGGATTGAGAGGCACGGAAAAATAGCAGAATCAGCATGGTTTTTAGCATTATTTGCTATGTTGGCAGCAGTGCCATACGCGGCATACACACTCCTTTGCCAAAGTATTCAAGGAATCGATGAGTCATGGCAGCACGCAATAGCGACATCCAGCAGGAAATCGCCGGGCCGGATCCGGCACGGCTGCGGGTTGACGGTTCGGAGCGAGTCCGGTACGACTATCCCACGTTCTTCTCGTATATCCGCGAAGGACGGCTCTCCTCGTACCCGCACATGCGCGCGGAATGCCATTGGCATGACGATTGGGAGTTTCTTATCGCCCGGCGTGGGCATCTGACGTATTTCGTGGACGGCGAGCGGATGCGCATCGAGGAGGGGCAAGGCATCTTCGTCAATGCCAGGCGACTGCATTACGGGTATTCGGAGGACGGCACGGATTGCGAGTTCCTGTGCGTGCTGGTGAACCAGATGCGCGTCGGCGCCACGAAGGACGTGCTGGAGCGGTTCATTCTGCCCGCCTGCAGGACGGACAGGCCGCCGTATCTACTGCTCGATGGCAGTGACGGTTATGGTTACGCCCATACGGTTCTGGAGTCATTGGACGCGATGGCGACCGCGCGGGACGAATACGATGCACCGCTGGCCGTGCTGAGCGGGTTCTACTCCATCGCGCGGGCGTTGAACGGCATGATGGAGACCCGCACGTCCAACGATGGGTCGGGCGATATTGCGAATGGAATCACGACAGTCAAATCGGACAATCGTCGCGTATCCGCAACGCATCGCCGTACCAGCAGCCGTCTCACCGCGTTGACTGCCATGGTCGATTCCATACAGGCGAGTTACGCCCGTCCGTTGGCGCTGGACACGATTGCCGTCGCCGGTGCCGTAAGCCGGAGTACATGCTCCGCGATCTTCCGTGACTATCTGCATCAATCGCCCATCGACTACGTCACGGACGTTCGTTTGCGGGCGGCCACGGAACTGTTGAAGACCACCGACCTGTCGGTTTCCGCAGTCGCCGCACGTTGCGGGTTCAATTCAGCGAACTATTTCACGCGCGTCTTCCGCGCCACGCTGGGTCTTACTCCTCTTGTCTATCGTGAGGGGCGGGGTCGGTAGCGTTCATACGGGTTGCACGGTCCTTCGGGTACGCAACCGTGTGCCTTCTGTACGGGAAGGACCGCGAATCGGCTTATCAGCGGTCCTTTGGGTCCGGAAGGGACATATTCCTGTACTCAATGGACCGGAAATCCCATGGCTCTGTTAAACCAAGCTCGACATGGCCCTTATTCTTGGACTCCCCTTGCCGGGACATCGCCGTGGAGCAAACGGCGGTGCCGTTCGCAGGCGATGTGCGAGACGACAGTCGAGCCGGCGGAACGCGAACGGAGTTCGTCCGTAATTGCAGGACGGGCTGGCCGCGAAGCCGACTGAGGGGTGGTCAGACATGGATTCATGTCGATCCTGGTTTGACAGAGCCAATCCCGTTCCAATGGTCTCTTGGGCACGGGAACGATGCTTTCCACCCCGAAGACACCGGATATCGCCGGAACGGTCAGTCCGTGCGGGGCAATGGGAGGGCCCATACGGTTCTTTTGTCCGGATATGCGAGAAGGGGAGGAACCATGTGGTTCCTCCCCTTCTCAGGAAATATATAGCGGCGGTGTGCTACTCTCCCACACCCTGTCGGGTGCAGTACCATCGCCGTGCCAGGCCTTAGCTTCCGGGTTCGGAATGGGACCGGGCGTCTCACCTGGGCCATGACCGCCGCAAATCTTGAATTA
>NZ_JAHBBJ010000018.1 GCF_019331675.1 Bifidobacterium miconisargentati | reverse complement strand
CCATCCGCATGGCCTACGGCTTCCACCACGTCACCAACCTCATCAGCCTCGTCATGCTCAGATGCGGCGGACTCAACATCCAACTACCAACACCAGCAACCTAACCCACGAAAACAGCAGAAGCCTCACAATACATTACCGTTAGTACCAAATGCACCGCCGGAAAGACGAGCATCATTATTGGTAAAGGTAACTGCCGCAGCGCTCCATGCGCCATCCTTACGAGACTGCTGCTCTTCCTGCGTGCCCTGTACGACAGCCTTTAGCGCGACACCGGTTCCGTAATACCCAGACAAGCCCTGATACTGCAACTGCAAGTTGTAGATATGCTCATCGAACTTGGCAGGGCTTCCATCGGGCGCGGTCAGCTCGCCGCTTTTCGTTTCGGCCGTGACGGCACGATTGTCCCCAGGAATACCCTTTTGCCAGCTGTCTCCGAAGCCGCTGGCCTCCTTGATCGGCTGACCGTTCCACTCCCACTTGACCGCGGATTCCGTGCGGTCGGTGAACCACGTATCCATCAACTGGAACGAGTTCTGCTCGACAGTATTATGATTATCCGGGCTCTTAGCCCACGGATTCATGATGGCGAAGTCATCACCGGCAGTATGCACCGAGGGCTTCGAATTATCGGCATTCGGGTCCAGCGAGGCATCCACCTTGTTGTCGTACAAGGCGATGTTGCCGCCCTTGGACGTGAGTCCGGTTCCAGAAGGACACAGCCAGAAACCGCCTCCAAAATGTCCCGCATGATTCGCGGTGGCCGCGGCCTTGGCGATATAGGACATGGAGCCTTCCTCGGTGTAGATAGCGCCGCCAAGGTAACCGGAACTATTGTTCCTGAACTCACCGCCCATGAAATACGCGATGGACCCGCCGTTCTGCAGAAACACAGCACCACCGGCACCGCCGACGGGCACCTTCTTCACGCCATCGACATATTCGTACTGTTGGTCAAGCACGCCGGCCCAGTTGCCGTCAAACAGCGGCTTGACGCCTCTGGCATCATTCCTGACCCAGAGCTTGCCCTTAACGTAAACCGCTCCGCCGCCGGACATGAAAGTCCATTCACGAGTGTAATTGCCGGTAAAGGTAACCCCGCCCTGAACAGTCAGGCTGGCATTGTCACCATCGATTCGAACGGCACCACCACCGCTATTGCTATTCTTGCGACAGTTATGGCTTGGATCTCCCTCCGTGGTGCAGATCGCATAGTCCACGGTACCATCAGCACGCAATGAACCATTAGACTGCTTGTTCCCCTTGAATGTACCTCCGTACAATTCGACCGTATTCCTGCCGAAAATCGCGCCACCGCCGTATCGCAATGCGACGTTGCCACTGAATGTGCCGCCCTCTACTGTAAGCGAAGCAGCTGACCCAATGGCGCCACCGATGTTAGCGGAGACGTTGCCGTCGAAGGCGCCACCTTTCACCGTCAACGTACCGCCGTATTGCAAGATGGCGCCGCCGCCCAGGCCGTCGATGTTGGTCGTCCAGTTCTTCGAAAAGGTACCGCCGGTAATAACGGCTGATCCCTTGTCTTGAGAAATAGCACCGCCACCCTGGTCAGCACCATTCCCCGTAGCGGAATTACCGGAGAACTCGCCTGCAGAAACAGTCAAGGTGCCGTTGTTGTGGATGGCGCCACCCTTGGTACCGGCCTTATTGTTGGTGAACGTGCCGCCGTCCACGGTCATGGTGTCGGCCGTGCTGTTCTGCATGAACACGCCAGCGGCCATGTTCGAGGAGTTGCCGTCGAAGGTGCCGCCGTGCACGGTGATGGTGCCGGCGTCGCTGTATACCACGCCGCCGCGGTAGCCCTTGTTGCTCTTGAACTCGCCGCTGTTGATGGTCAGGGAGCCACCGTTCTGGTAATACACGCCGCCCTTTTGTCCGTCTTTTTCATTTGCGGTGTTGTTGAAGAACGTGGCGTTGTTAATCGTGGTGGAACCAGAGAACTGATAGAACACACCGCCATTGGCAGCGCTGTTATTACTGAACGAACCACCTTTAATAGTGAGCGTGCCACCATTGTTGACCGCAACCGATCCACCGTTGTCGCTACGCACATGATTATTACCTGTATCATCTTTTTCGTATGTCAACGGGGTCTTGATGCTGTCGAACGTGCCGTTGTTGATGACAAGCGCACCGGTCTTGCCCGCATCATCCTTGTTCACGAGGGCGAGCCAACGCTGGGCGTTTTTGTAGGAGAAGCTGGCGTCGTTGACGTCCTGGCCGATGGTGAGGGTGTGGCCACCATTTACGACGAAGATTGCGTCGCCGGTGGTAGAAGTCAGGGCCGGGTCTACGCCAGCGGCCGCGGTGAGCGTGATATCGCCGGCGATGGTGGTCGGGGCACCGTTCGTAGGCGCGGTGACGGTCTTGGTGATGGTGACGAGGCCTGACTGGCCTTTGGTCACACAACTGACAAGGGCGTCCCAGTCCTGCACGTCCTGGCAGTTGTCGATGGGCGTGACGTTAGCACTTGGAGTAGCAACCGAATCGGAAGAGCCTGTACTGTCAGCCGCATTAGAAGAGTCGGATGAATCACTGGACACACCGTCGGAGTTGGAATCGCCGAGAGCTCCGTCAGGCAGGGCGTCGACCTCGCCGTCGGCCTGGTCGGCCCAAGTACTGCTGCTGGAATCGCTGAAGGTGGTGCCGGGGAGGGTGAAGTCGTCGGCGAGGGCGGAACCGGCGTAGGTGAGGCCCAGGGCGGCGGCGGTCAGTACGCCTACGAGTTTGATCCAGCGCTTGTTGGGCTTGTTGTTGCGCTTCATTGGTTGCGTCCTTCCATGGCTGCGGCCTTGGTCGTCGTGCTGTTCATGTCTGTCTTGGATGTGCTGTCGGGTGCGTCGTTATATCGGCGTTCGGGTGGTTTCGTTGGGGGTGCGAAGTGGAACCGATATCTGGGGATGCGGCGGTTTCGGGCGCGCGAAACGTCAGGTACGGTGATTCGCGGGATGTGGGTCGGACCGGTATTCGCCATCGTTGCGAACCGGCGGATTCGATGCGTGATTGCCGTGATGTCTTGAAGGAGGGGTGTGGTGAGGGTGGTTGGTGCGCTTATGGAAGCATCCGATATGACCATCGGCATGTTTCGGCTTCCTCCTGCCCTTTTTGCCACGCGCTAGCACCACAGCGCTCGTCCGTGAGCGCTCACAAACGCGGGCGCACTTCGTTCTTCTATTAGGCTCTTATACCCCCCTTGAGGAGGGTTTGTCAAAGGAGAATGCGTGTTTGCAATGAATATGCAGGGGGCTTGTGCAAGTGGGATTTTGTTAGGGGAATTGACTATTTGGTGGGATGTGTCAGGTGGGGTTGGGAATTAGTTTGGCTCCGTTAAACCGAGATTGGCATTAATTCTACGGACTACCCCTCAGTCGGCTTCGCCGACAGCTCCCCTGACAAGGGGAGCCAAGGACCGGATATGACGAAGTTTGATCGTATCCTGTCAGCTCCGACAGCTCGCCCTGCAGTTACAGATGGGCTGCGCCCATTTTTTATTGCGGCTTTGGCCGCGGCCGCTACCCCTCAGTCACGCTGCGCGTGACAGCTCCCCTGACAAGGGGAGCCTAGGTTGGTCAAAACAAAAACAAGGTGGGCCGAACCCTTGCGGTTCAGCCCACCTTGTTGCATGTAGCTCTAGTCAATGGCTAGTCAGTCAGTCAGGCCTTGGCGACCTCGACGGACAGCTCCTTGGCAGCATCGTCGGCCTTGATGTCGAGCGACGTGGCGAGGGTTTCGTGAGCGATGAGGTCACGGAACTGCTCGGCCTTCGGCGCATCGGCGGCCGGCACGGTCAGCGTCAGGGCGATGCGGTCGGCGATGTCGAGACCGGCGTCCTTACGGGCGTCCTGCACGGCGCGGATGGCGTCGCGGGCGTAGCCCTCGGCCACCAGATCGTCGGTCAGGGCGGTATCGAGGATCACGAAACCACCGGTCGGCAGGGCGGCGGAGACGGAGGCCGCGGCCTCGGCGGCGTTCTCCTCCTCCACGCGGTTGATGAGCTCGTACTCGCCCTCCACCAGCGCGACCTCGCCGTTCGGGGTCTCGACCACCGGGGCGCCGGAGGCGTCCACGTGCCAGGCACCGGTCTTGGAGGCCTTGATGGCGAACTGCACCTGCTTGCCCAGACGCGGACCCGCGGCGCGCGCGTTCACCTTGAGCTGGTGCACGATCTTCAGACCCTGGGAACCGGCGTCCTCCATGGTGCAGAACTCGATGTCCTTGACGTTGAGCTCGGACTTCAAGACGTCAGCATAGGCGCGCACGTCGTCCACGTCCTCGACCACCACGGTGAGCTTGGCGAGCGGCTGACGCACGCGGATCTGCTCGGCCTTACGCAGGGACAGGGTGCCGGAGACGACCTCGCGGACCTTCTCCATGGCCTCGACCAGCTTCGGATCGTCCACGAGCACGCGGCCCAGCTCGGTGGCCTCGCCAGTCTCTTCGGAAACCACGAACGGCCAGTCGGCCAGATGCACGGACTCGCCGCCGGTCAGGCCGCGCCACACGGACTCGGCCTCCATCGGGGCGAGCGGCGCCAGCACGCGCATGAACACCTCGAGCACGGTGTACAGGGTGTTGAAGGCGTTGGCATCCTCGTTCCAGAAGCGGTCGCGGGTGTTGCGGATGTACCAGTTGGTGAGCACATCGATGAAGTCGGACGCGGCGTCGCAGGCATCGGAGATGGCGAAGTCGTTGAGCGACTGCTCCACCTTCTCCACCAGGCGGCGGGTGCGGGCCAGCAGGTAGCGGTCCATCTCGGGCAGGCCGGCCACCTCGTCCGCACGCAGGTGGCGCGCGTCGAAACCGGCCCCGCCGTTCGCCGCGTTGGCGTACAGCGTGAAGAAGTAGTAGGAGCTCCACACCGGCAGCATGACCTGGCGGACCGTGTCGCGGATGCCCTCGGCGGTGACGATGAGGTTGCCGCCGCGCAGGATCGGCGAGGACATGAGGAACCAGCGCATGGCGTCGGAACCGTACTTGTCGAACACGCCGTTCACGTCCGGGTAGTTCCTGAGGTGCTTCGACATTTTCTGGCCGTCGGAGCCGAGCACGATGCCGTGGCAGATCACGTTCTTGAACGCCGGGCGGTCGAACAGGGCGGTGGCCATGACGTGCAGCAGGTAGAACCAGCCGCGGGTCTGGCCGATGTACTCCACGATGTAGTCGGCCGGGAAGTGCTGCTCGAACTTCTCCTTGTTCTCGAACGGGTAGTGGAACTGCGCGAAGGACATGGAGCCGGACTCGAACCAGCAGTCGAGCACGTCGGGGATGCGGCGCATCGTGGACTTGCCGGTCGGGTCGTCCGGGTTCGGACGGGTCAAGTTGTCGATCCACGGACGGTGCATGTTGACGTTGCCGTCCTTGTCGCGCGGGTAGTCGCCGAAGTCGTTCTTCAGCTCCTCGAGCGAGCCGTACACGTCCACGCGCGGGTACTTCGGGTCGTCGGACACCCACACCGGGATCGGGGAGCCCCAGAAGCGGTTGCGGGAGATGGACCAGTCACGGGCGTTGGCGAGCCACTTGCCGAACTGGCCGTCCTTCACGTTCTCCGGAATCCAGTTGATCTGCTGGTTGAGCTCCAGCAGGCGCGGCTTGATCTTGGTCACGGAGACGAACCAGGAGGAGACCGGCTTGTAGATCAGCGGGGTGGCGCAGCGCCAGCAGTGCGGGTAGGAGTGGACGTAGCTCTTCTCCTGGAAGAGGATGGCGCGCTTGTCCTCGTCGATCTGGGCGAGCGGGCCGTCGCCGGCGCGCAGGTTACGCAGGATCGGCAGGTTGGCGTCGAACACGAACATGCCCTCATACTCCGGGCACTGCGAGGTGAAGCGGCAGCCGGCGTCGAGCACGTCGGTGCTCTTGATGCCCTTGGCGTTGAGCGTGTTCATATCGTCCTCGCCGTAGGGGGCCTGGTGGACCAGACCGGTACCTTCGACGGTGTCGACGTAGTCGGCGGTGAAGATGGTGTAGCCGTTCGGACCGGGCACGTTGCCCTCGGTCTCGGCCTTCTCGCCCGCGAAGTACGGGAAGACGGGCCAGTAGCGGCGGCCGGCCAGCTCGGAGCCCTTGAGCTCGCGCACGACCTCGTAGTTCTCGCCGAGTTCCTTGGTGTAGTGCGGCAGCAGGTCCTTGCCGAGGTAGAACTTCTTGCCGGCGAACTTGCCCTCGGTGGGCTGGACCTCGACGTAGTCGATGTCCGCGCCGACCACGATGGCGAAGTTGGTGGGCACGGTCCACGGCGTGGTGGTCCAGAAGACGGCGTAGGCGTCCTCGTCGCGCAGCTTGACGGCCACGGAGACGGTGGTGTCCTGGCGATCCTGGTACACGTCGGCGTCCATGCGCAGCTCGTGCGCGGACAGCGGCGTACGGTCCTTCGGGCAGTACGGCAGCACGCGGTAGCCCTGGTAGGCCAGACCCTTGTCGTAGAGCTGCTTGAAGGCCCACATCACGGACTCCATGTACGGGATGTTCAGGGTCTTGTAGCCGTGCTCGAAGTCCACCCAACGGGCCTGACGGTGCACGTAGTCCTGCCATTCATGCGTGTACTTGAGCACGGAGGCGCGGCAGGCGTCGTTGAACTTGTCGATGCCCATCTTCTCGATCTGGTCGACCGAGTCGATGCCGAGCTCCTTCTGCGCCTCAAGCTCGGCGGGCAGGCCGTGGGTGTCCCAGCCGAAGACGCGGTTGACCTTGCGGCCCTTCATGGTCTGGTAGCGCGGGATCACGTCCTTGGCGTAACCGGTCAGCAGGTGGCCGTAGTGCGGCAGGCCGTTGGCGAAGGGCGGGCCGTCGAAGAACACGAACTCGTTCTGGCTGTGGTCGCCGGAGGGGTTGCGCTCCACGGACTTCTGGAAGGTGTCGTCCTTGTCCCAGTAGTCCAGGACGGTCTCCTCCATGTGGGGGAAGCTGGGGTTCGGCGCCACGTGCGCGGTTTCGCCGCCCTCGTTCGCCTTGGGATATACGTTTTCGCTCACCGTAGATCTCCTCAATGGTTCTGTGTGGTCCATCAGGGGCGATTGGTGACGTTTCGGTGCGATTGGCCGGCTCGACCGTTCGTGTGTGCGCGGTCCGCCGGCAACCTCGCCGATTGCCCTCGTAGCCGGAAACCTTCGGGTTCCGTCCGGGGCGACCGTCGTGTCGTCGCTCCTGCTACGAGGACGATGCCGGACGATTGTTCGCCCGCCACCGCGGTACCACCTCGCTTGCCGCCTCCCGTCCGGGTGTTGCCCCGGTCAGGCGCGACCGCTTGCGTTCGGCTGTCTCGGGCCGATCCCGTCGGTTCTACTGGGCCACTTCCCCGCGATCGCTCGCGAAAGCCGCCGTTCTTCCGAAGGCTCCTCGCTGATAACGGATCATCGCCCTACAACGAGGCACATCGTAGCACGGGCGCGGGCCAAAGCCGGGCGGGTGTCCGGCGGACGGTTGATGGGCCGGACGCGGGGAGAACGCGGGGCGGGCGGCGAGCGGCGGGAGCTGCCCAGCCAGCCTGCACGTTCCCTGGCCTGACAGCCGTCCGGCCGCTCAGCCCAGCAGCGCCCGCTTGTCGGCTTCGGGCAGGAAGGATGCGCGGATGGAGTCGGCGGCGAGCGCCTTGAGCTCGTCGTACGTGAAGCCGATTTCCGCGAGCGCCTCGTAGTTCGCGCCGATGTAGCCGCCGAAGTAGGCGGGGTCGTCCGAGTTGACGGTGACCGTGACGCCGGCCTCGATGAGCTTGCGCAGCGGCAGGTCGCGCAGGTCGTGGACCACCTGCAGACGGCGGTTGGACAGCGGGCAGCAGGTCAGGGGGATGTGCTCCTCGGCGAGGCGCCGCGTCACGGCCGGGTCGTCGGCGGCGTGCACGCCGTGGTCGATGCGTTCGGCGTGCAGCAGGTCCAGCGCCTCGGTCACGTATGCGGCCGGGCCTTCCTCGCCGGCGGGGGCCACGCAGTGCAGGCCAAGTTCGCGGGCGCGGACGAACACGTCGGCGAACAGGGACGGCGGGTAGCCGACCTCGGCGGAGTCCAGGCCGATGCCGATAAGGTCCGCGGCGCGCGGGGCCGCGAGTTCCAGCACGTGCCGCGCGGATTCGACCGGCAGGTCGCGCACGATGCACAGGATGAGCCCGCCGCCGATGCCGTACCGTTCACGGCCGAGTCGCAGGCCTTCGAGCAGGCCGTCCATCACGGTGTCGAGGTCCAGGCCGTTGCCCAGGTGGACCTGCGGGTCGAAGAAGATCTCCGCGTGACGCACGCCGTCCGCGGCGGCGCGCTTCAAGTAGGCGAGCATGAGGTCGCGGAAGTCGTCGGCGGTCTTCAGCACGGCCATGAGCTGGTAGTACAGGTCCAGGAACGACTGCAGGTTCTCGAAGGCGTACTGGCGCTTGAGTTCGTCGAGGCTGGTCCACGGCAGCATGACGCCGTTGCGCTCCGCCAGTTCCAGTGCCAGTTCGGGCTCCAGCGTGCCCTCGATATGCAGGTGCAGCTCGGCCTTCGGCAACGCGCGCAGCGCCGCCCGCATCGATTCGTCCACCATCTTCGGCTCCTTGCCCGGCCCATGCGCCGTGAGTGTTCCGTTATGCAAACGGCGGAACCTCAAAGACTTGAAATTCCGCCGTTTTCATGATTATTGCCGTGACCCCGGCCGGGCTCGAACCGGCGACCCTGAGATTAGAAGTCACTGCCGTTTTCATCTGTAATGCCTTATTTTACAACGGGTTTCGACTAGAGCTGCAACCGCCTGCACCCTCCGTGCACCTCTACGCTTCAAAATATCCATTACGCATAGTCTCAAACTGAGGACTACAGCAGAAAAACCGGGGTAGTCTAGTCGGCATGGAAACCATGCACGAGATCACGCCGAGCGATACACGCCGTATCGCTCACGCCGTCGTGCTGGGAAACGGCGGGACGGCCCACGGTTCACATTGTCGTGATCTCGTGGCGCAACTGTCCAAGGTGCTGCAATCCGTCGAGGTTGCCCCCGCCGACACTGCCACAGGAAAGATCACCCCCGGCCGCGCAGGTGCCTTGTTCACTGCCTCGGTGACAGGACTTGACGACATGGCCCGCCGTTGCGCGCTGTTCGTCGGCATGGCTAACGGTTCCATCTCCGTTACCGCCGCCGCTGAACTTGTGCTTGACGACGATTTACAGCTAACGGCAGAGGAAACCGCCGAACTGTTCAACCTGTGGAAGCTGGAAGTAAGGCAAACGCCCGCCCCGGCCGAAACTGTCCGCCAGTGGGCGCGTATGCACGCCTTGGCGGCGCTTGCCCAGTACGCCATGGAATACACCGCCGCTGGGTTGCTTGAACTCCGCGCCGACTGTCTGCGCATACTGTCCGATAGCCGGGCGCATGTGGCCCCCGCCGCGTACGTCTTGGCTGCCCTTATGCTGCTCGCTGCGGTGCTGCAACAGCTCGCCGCGCTGCAATTCCCCGATACCGGGCTACCTCCTGACATTGCCCCCATTGTGTCTCTTCTGGTTATCGCGGCCATACTCGCGCCGCGCGCCCCTCAGTATTGCCCCTCAATGGCGTGAATCTTGGGGGATAGTGTCGGACGTGCCCGCGCATCGGCCTTAAGGGCATGACTCTATGACGTTCTGACGCTCCCCCGCATACTTGAGGGAGTAAAAACCATGTCTAAGCAAGTCCCCGGCGTGCCCGCCTTGCTTGTGAATCGAACCAACGCCGCCGCAATGCTCGGCGTGGAAGCCGTGACCGTGGATAGGTGGACGGCTACCGGCGCATTGCCTGTGGTCAAGGTGCCCGGTACGGGTAAAGCCGGGCGGCCCCGGAATATGTACGCCGTGGCTGATCTCAAGCGCTTTATCGAAGCGCACACAACCACGATGCAGCATCCCAGCGCCGCCCCGATACCTCGCCCGTGCCGACGCGCCGCGTCTTCTGCCGCTGATCTGCCACACAGCAGCGCCGCCGCGATTCTCTCCATGGGAAAGGCGGGCGAGCGATGACTAAGCGCAGTGCGATAGATCACAAGACCGGGCAGCTAAGGAATTACGCAGTAAAAGAGCTGTATTTGTATATCGCCCGGCAAGTCAAGGGCACAAAAGGTTATCAGCAATTCGACTATGCAAGGTTGGCGCACCTCGTGGGGTTGCCGTGGCATTTTGATTTGACCAGCGGGCGCAATGCTCCCGTGATCGTGCAATTGCGGGCGGGACTCGAACGCTTGGAGCGCGAACGGTGGATATTGGTAAAGCCCCACACCTATAACACGGTGCTCGTGCTGCTGACCGCTAATCCCGCGAAGCTAGCGCGCAAGTATGGCGAAAACCACATAGACCGCTGCTTGGGCTTCTTGCCCGAACAACAGAAACGCGAATGCCCCAGCCGCGAATATGAGTCAGCCTGTGCCCTTGAGACAAGCGAGCGGAACTCACGGCATGTGCAAGTGCGATAGTGGCGGGAGGTGCTGTTATGGCGAACCTCCCTAGCCTCGGGCGCATGATAGATAGCCTCATGCCGTTCTATCCACCCAAGGTGGTAACGCTCAAAGACTGGCTCGTGCTGCATTACATGGCCGATCATGTGAAAACGTCCGGCGACATGTGGACTGTCTATCGCTTCTTCGGGAGCCGTGACAAGTGGGCACGCAACATGTACCCCGACACGGCCCCGGCCAACGCTGTGCGCTACATCGGCAAGTCGTTACGGCATCTTGCCGCGGCCGGACTGATAGAGCAAACGCAAGACGCCGGGCGTGGCAGAACGGCGGAATACAAACTATTGATAGCCGAGCGCTACAAGGAACGCCGCCATGTTGTCGCGCTGCTGCAAGAAACGGCCCGAGTTCACTACGAACTAGGCATAGAGATAGCCAAGCAATGCCGGGACGGATTCACGCCTCGAAAAGGCCTTGAACCGGTTGCTGTGCCTCAGTGCCTAATCGCGGTGGATAACCCCGACTGGGAGTGTGGATAATCCACGTCGGGGCAACGTCTCACGGGATAACAGACATACACCAAACGGGATAATAAAAATCCCTATGGTGTATGTCTGTTATACACAATGGTGTATGTTCAATATCCCTAATGGTGTATGTCAGATATACACCCTAGTAAGAGATAGTTAGAGAGAGTAAGAGTTAGTTAGAACGTAGTGAGAGGAATCGGCGCGGCGGGCCGCCCGTTTTTTTAAAACGCCCTCCCCTGAAAAGACCCCGCGTCTAGTTTTTTATTTCCCCGGACTCAGAAAAAAAAATTTTGATAATCATTATCAAAAACTGCCGTTGCCGGACATGATGACGGCCGGCCGTACTCCTCGCCGCCCCACCTCCCGTGGCATTCGCCCCATATTAGATATTGATAATCATTTTTAATTGTTGTAGAGCGCGGCCGCCTTCGGTATATGGCGGGCCGATCTCTATGCGCTATGTCGTAGAACCGGCCCGTCGTGCGGCGCGTGCCTATCGGGTCATCTTGCTTGTGTATTCGGCCGCCAGCATGCCGGCAAGGCCGCAGAGCGTGGCCACGTCGAAATTGATCGTGCCGCGTATCTGCCCTAAGTGGTTGGGTACAAGATCGACCATGCCGGCCTTGCTGAGTCTGCGGGCCGCCGCCCGCACCACGCTTGAACGCCGCGCGTATCCGATGGCCCGCACCCTGTGCAGCTCCGCGAACCACTCCGCCGAGATATCGAACTCACGCGCCCCGCCCGCTCGGTGCTCGGCAAGGTAGAGCGTGAGCATAAGCGCCATGCGCACGGCCTCGGGCGTGGTCTGCGCCGTCTCACGGCCGTTCTTGCCCTCATACGGGTAACGGATATCGCCGTTGCTCCGTCGCGGCGGCGCGGGGCTGTCTTGGCGGCTGGGCGGTTCCATGCGCACCTTGTCGCCTTGCATGGCCGCCGCATTCACCAGCGAACACAAGGCATACTCAGGCAATGCCACGTAATGCTCCGTGGTCTTGGTGCTCGCGTGCCCGAGCGCGCGGGCCACGCCCAGCATGTCGTGAGACTGCGCATAGGCCACTGTGGCAAAGCGATGGCGTAATTTGTGCGCGCTCCACCCTTCGGGCAGCAGCCGAGAAATGTGTTTGCCCACGTAACCGTCGGCCACATGGCCGCCATTCCGGCCGGGGAACACGTAGCCGTCCGCCGCTCTGAGACGCTGTGCCAGATCGTCACGGATAGGCAATATGCGTTGCTTGTCGCCTTTGCCGTTGACCATGAGCGCCCAGCCGTTCTCACTCGGGATAACATCGTTGCTATGCACGCGGGCTATCTCGCCGCGCCTTAGCCCATATTCGGCCGCCAGCGCCAGCATGAGCCGTTCGGGTTCCGTGGCCTTGCCCAGCGCCTCGGTTATGTACTCCTCGGGGCATGGCCTCGGGTGCGGGCGCGGCATCTTCATTTTCGGTATGGCTGCCGCCAGATCGTCGCCGCGTATCCCCTCCCGATAACACCATGAGAAGAACGTGACCAAGGCACTACGCAGATTGCGGCGCGTCTCTTGCGCCTTGGCCGCCGCCAGCACCTCCACTATCTGCGCCGCCGTGACCTGTTCGGGCGGCGTGCCCGTAATACGCGCGAAACGACATAGCTGGATGCGCCGTGTGTTTAACGTGCTGTCCGCCATGCCCTGCGCCTTCTCATACTCCAGAAAGCCGTTCACGGCTTCACGCCACACCTCGGGTATCGGCTGAGATTTCATGCTCACAGAGACTCACCGCCCTTCACTCGCACGGCTACGGCCGGCGCGGAACCAACGCCGAGACCTGCCGCCATTGCGTCCATACGTGCCACAAGCCTCAAGTCGTCCTCTTCGGCCGCATGCTGGTAGATCAACGCCGCCCGCATGCTGCTATGCCCCATGCGCCGCATAAGTTCCTTGGTAGTGGCCCCGGCCTTGGCCGCCAACGTCGCGCCAGTATGCCTTAGATCGTGAAAACGCATATCGGGACGCCCGGCGATTACACGTGCACGCCGAAACATCTTGCCTACGGTGCTGCTAGTCATGGGGGTACCGTTGCGCGTGCCGAACACATACGCCGCATTGTCGGCCCCGGTGAACTTCTCCATGTGTGCCGTAAGCAAGTCCGTGAGATGAGCCGGCAAATACACCACGCGACGGCCTGCGTCGGTCTTGGGCAATGCCTCCTCGTACAGCTTGCCGCCCAACCGGTATGCCTGTTTATCGACGTTCAGCCGGTAGCAGATCACCCCGGAACCATCGACAACAAGCACCGCGTCGGCACGCCGCAAGCCCGCAAGCTCGCCAAAGCGCAAGCCTGACCACGCTGCCACATGGATAAGCGCCCGGTAACGCTCCGGCATGTTCGCCGCTATCGTGTCTAGTTCCTCAAGGGTGGCGGGCTTGCGCTCCGTCGCCTTGACGCGGGCCGCCCCCTTGATGACGCAAGGGTTATGCCGTATCACTTCGTCGCGCACACCCTCGGCCATGATCGTATGCAACAGCCTATAAGCCTGAGACGCGCGCGTTTTGCCCGTGCTGCGCTTATTCGGCATTTTCCCGGCCTTGGCCCGAGCCTCGAACATCTCCGCGATCTTGGCCCACCACTGCTTAACCACGAGTGGCGTTATATCATTCATCGGCAGCGCTCCCAGCAAGGGCAACAACAATTGATCGAGTAGTTCCGCATACATGCGTGCGGTTCCGGGCGCTAGGTTATCTTTATGCCCCTTGAGCCACGTCAGCGCGTACACCCTGAACGTCTGACCGGCTAAACGCGGGTCTACCCACTCATTGCGATTAATTGACGTTCGCACATCGCTAAGCCATGCGTCGGCGTCCGCCTTGCTGCCGAACGTATCGGGCGCGTTGAATCGCTCGCCGTTCATCATGTAGGAAGCCTGATAGCGCCCCGAACGCATCTTCACGACTTTTCCGAAACTCCGTCTTTTCTGCGGCATGTGTTCACCTCCGGCGTGTCGCGGGGCTTAGGGTGCTGAATAAGCCTTTGCACCCTCCGTGCACCCTAAGCCCTGTCGATTTTGGTTAATTTGAGATGAAAACAAGCAGAAAACGCAAATAGAAAAACCCTCGAAATCGGCATGATTCCAAGGGTTTCACTAGTGACCCCGGCCGGACTCGAACCGGCGACCAAATGATTAGAAGTCACATGCTCTATCCAGCTGAGCTACGGGGCCAAACCTGCCTTAGTCTACCCATAGGGGTGTAGAAACGTCCGGACGAAACGGATACGCGCATTTGCGCGGTGTTGCGCGTGTCCGCAACACAAGGGTACGTACCATCGAGAGCATGGGGACGAAGTCGCATATTCCGAATCAGCAGCCGACGAATCAGGACGTGCCGGATCAGGACGTGCCAGATCAGGCCACGTCGGAGCCGACGGATTCGCTGCAGTCCATGCTGCTTTCGGACCAGTGCCCGTTCGTGACCAAGGTCATCGTGTTCGACGGCGACGCCAAAACCACCATTCGCAAGCGCCGCACGTTCACCGGTTCGCTGCTCAAACAGCTCGACGAGGCGGGCGCGATGCTCAACCGGGCGAACGGGGACGGGCGATTCCCCGCCGTCGCGGTGCGCGAGGCGTTGGTGAACGCGCTGGAACACCGCGATTACGGATATTCGGGGCCCACGATCGTCAACGTGTTCGACTCGCGGCTGGAGATCATCTCGCTCGGCGGTCTTGCGGCGGGACTGGAAATCAACGACCTGCTCAACGGGGTCAGCCAGCCGCGCTATCCCGCGCTAGCCGAGCAGCTGGCGAACCTTGGCCTGTGTGAGGATTGCGGCACCGGCGTGCAACGTATCATGGACGCCTATGCGGACCAGCCGGTCAGCCCGCAGCTGCGCGTCGGGCCGACGTCGGTGGCGCTGGTGCTGCCGTCGCTGGTTCCTGCGAGCTCCGGGCCATCGCCGGACGGGCAGCGTACGAACAGAACCGCCGGCGAGCGGCAGGACGCGCCGACCGAGGACGACACAAGCGACACCCATACCAACGTGCTCCGCTTCCCCACCATCCAGCGCATGACCGATCAGGCTTCCGAAGCCCTGACGGGCGCGCGGGTCATCGGATGCGCGCCGATGCAGATCCTGGTGCTGGGCCGCGGATTCGACACGGAACTGCTCGGTATGGCCGCGGAGGCCACGGATACCGGCGAATCGCAGTCGGCTTTGGACGTGAAGCTGATGGACCAGTCGAACGAAGCGCTGGAACAGGCCACGTTGAACCTGATATCCGGCAGCGGCGTGCCGATGAGCCGACAGTCCATCCAGAACCAGATGCAGCTCAGCAAGGACAAGGCCAACCTGATTCTGCGGCGGCTGGTACATGACGGCAAGGTCGTCAGGAGCGGCAAATCACGGGCCACCACGTATTCGGCCGCGGAGGCCGGGCAGTAAGCCGGCCTTCTCCCCCGGCTCGGCGGCCGGCCGTTCAGCGCGCGATCTCAGCCTCAACCTTCGAAGACGCGGTCGCGGATCATGCGGCCGGACTCGTCCAAGGCGGTGGAGAACCGGCCGTAATCGGAGAGAATCACGCCCATGTACAGCATGTCCACGAGCGCGGTATCGGCCACGCGCGAGAAGATCGCATTGCCGTAGATGGTATGCGAGTCGCGCCCGGTCAGCAGCACTACATCAGCCCAGCCGGCCAAGGGAGCACCCACGGCGTTGGTGATCGCGATGGTTTTGACCCCACGCGACTTCGCCAACCGCAGCGCCTTGACCGTATCGGCCGAGCTGCCGGAGTGGGAGAACGCGATGGCAACATCGCCATGAGTGAGGTGGCCGGCACCGATCTGCTGCAGGTAGGCATCGGTATTGAGACGGCACGTCAGTCCCAGATACTCAAGCTTGGTGAACAGATCCATGGCCGGCGTCAGGGAGTTCTCCACGCCGAAAATGTCAATGAAACGCGCTTCGGCGATCAGCGCGATCGCCTTGCGGTAGGCCTTGCCGTCCAACGCGCTGTACAGCTCATCCATAAGCGATTTCGCGCTGTCCACGGCCTTGGCGGGGATGTCGTCCGCACTGTCCCACGGGTTCAGGTCGAACCCGGCCAGCGGGTTGAACGCCACCTTGTGCTCGGCATCCGGGTGACGCAGCACGTAGCGCAGTTCGCGGTAGCCGCCGAAGCCGAGCTTGCGGGCGAAACGAATCACCGTGGGCTGGCTCACGTGTGTGATCTCCGCCATCTGGCCCACGGTCAGGTCGGCCGCTTCCTCGATGTGGTCCCGGATGTACTGGGCCACGGACCGCTCCGCCGGACGGAGCGACGGATACACGTGGTCGATGCGCTCACGTATTCCCACCGAGGATTGCACGGGTCAGCTCCTTGACATGCTTCGTCTTGTCGTTTCTGTTTTACGAGCGTACCGGCTGAGGGCGGCGGATGCGCCGGATTGGATTGACTGCAATATGAACTGTGGGCGAACTTTGCCGTTTACCTTTATACAGGTGTTTGCTTTTGGCACCCCGGCCAGGAGGGAAGCCGCGGATGCCGCGGCGTGTGGGGCATGCAGGTCTCCAAGTGGCTCGACCGTCATGCCGGTCCGCTACTAGAATTGGTGCCATGGTGCGGATCAGCGTGGGTGCGCCCACCCATCACACAAGCGGCAGACTCTACGGCGTGTTCTTCGAGGACATCAATCACAGCGCGGACGGCGGACTGAACGCCAATATGGTGAACAACTACAGTTTCGACGGCGTCTACCTCGACCACCACACCTGGCGGCTCGCCGGCGCGGACCGATGGCGCACGCAGGCCGATCCCCTGCGGTTCTGGCGGTTCTCCGGCTGTTCGGCCATGAGCTGCGGCACCGAAATCAGGGGCGCGCACGGCCAGATCGTGGACACGTCCATGTCCTGCCCCGCTCCCCCGATCCACTCGCACAGCCGGTACGCGCGCATCATCGTCGGCGAGGCGGCCGGCGGCGATGTGACGTCTCGCGACAACGTTCGCACAGTCAATGACGTCACCGAGCCGACCGCGACCGCCGCGTTCATCGAAAACCTCGGATACAACGGCGGCGGCACGAACGGCGAGGAACCCGCGTTCTCCATCACGGACGGGCATACGTATGACGTGAGTCTGTGCGTCCGGCCGGTGTCCGGGAAGGCCGTGCTGTCCGTCGCGGTGGTCGACCGGTCCGGCCGACCGCTCACCGATACCGTTCGGATTACGCTCGATGATACCGACGGTGCCGTTGCCGCCGATGGCGCGACCGTCACCGCACTTGACGACGGCTGGGTGCGGGTCGACGCGCGGATTCATGGCAAGACGACCGACTATGGCAAACTGCGCATCGACATCGAATCCGCAACGGCCCCGGTCGCGTTCGACCTAGACCTCGTGCAGGTCATGGACGCGGATTACTGGGGCGCTGGCGACCCGAAGTGGCGGTATGGCAAGCTGCGACGCGATCTGGTGGAGGCCATCAGGGATCTGCATCCGTCGTTCATGCGTTTCCCGGGCGGCTGCATCGTGGAAGGTGTGACGCCGGGCAACGAATACCGTTGGAAGGATACGGTGGGCGCGCTGCAGGCACGCCGGGCCCAGTATTCGATGTGGTCGTTCAAGATGTCGGACGGGTCGAGCTACTGCCAGAGCTACCAAATTGGGTTTTACGAATACTTCTGCCTGTGTGAGGATTTGGGCGCGAAGCCTCTGCCCACGCTGTTCGCCGGCATCGCATGCCAGTCGCCGGGGCGTGATCCGCGGCATATGGACATCGATTCGGCGGCGTTCCAGCAGAACGTGGTTCAGGATTATTTGGACCTCATCGAATTCGCCAACGGCGACCCGGACACGAGCCCGTGGGCCGCGGTCCGACGCGACATGGGCCATCCCGAACCGTTCGGACTGGACATGATCGGCGTGGGCAACGAGAATTTCGGCGCCGACTACGTCGCCAAGTTCGACCGCATCTCGGCGGCCATCCACGAACGCTACCCGGACATACTATGCGTGATGAGCGCCGGACTGTTCCCGTTCCGGCCGGCCATGAAGCGTACGTGGGACCATGCCCGCGCCATCGCCGGCAACGCGCGTGACCCCAAGCTGGGCGCGGTCGGCTCGGCCACGGGCGACGCGATTCTGGTGGACGAGCACTCCTACCACTCCCCCGAATGGTTCGAATCGCAGGCCTCGCGCTTTGACCGTTACCCACGTTGCGGGGCCGGCGTGTATTTCGGCGAGTATTCGGCCAACGGCTACTTCGCCGGCCAGACGCAGACCGAGGAGGGCGCGAACACGTGGCGTTCCGCCTTGGGCGAGGCCGCGTTCCTGACCGGATGCGAACGCAATTCGGACGTGGTGCGTATGACCTCCTATGCGCCGCTGCTGGCGCACATCCCCGCCAAGGGCTGGGCGCAGAACCTCATCGAATTCAATCCCGCGCATGTGAACCCCACGGTGAACTACGAGGTAGAGCGGCTGTTCGCCGCGCATCTGGGACCGGAGACGTACGACATTACGGTGGAACGCGGCGATGCGGCACAGCACCTGTATGTCAGCGTCACCGGTTCGGATGGCGGAGACGCAGCCGGTGACGACAGCCCGTACCGGTACATCAAGATCGTCAATACCGGAGCCGGCTCGGTGGATGTGACGCTGGAAATCGCGCATGGGCTCGCCGGACTGACCGCCAAACGCCACGGTCCGGTGCATCTGGAGGTTCGGACGCTGACCGCCGCCCCGGACGCGAAAACCGTCATCGGCTATCGCGGCGAGGCCACCGAGGTCATCGAACGCACCGCCAAGACCTACGCGCTACCTTCGCCTTCGTCCCTGCTGGCGATGAAGATCCGCCCCTACAGCGTCACGCTGGTCATCTCTCGATAGGAATCGGCCTGCGGCCGATGCTGTGTTTCCGCGGCCGCACGGCCGCTTTCTACTACCCCTCAGTCTCGCTACGCGAGCCAGCTCGTCCTACAATTAAGGACGAACTGCGTTCGCGTTCTGCTGGCTCGACTGTCGTCTCGCACATTGCCTACAAACAGCTCCGCTGTTTGCTTTACGGCAATGTCCTTCAAGGGGAGCCGAGATATTGCTACTCGATGATCCAGCTCAGGCCTAGCAGGGCGATGAGGAAGAGGACGTTGACGGCGGAGTAGACGGCCAGGTAGCGGCCCTTGCGGTCCGGGTACTGGCGCACCACGTTCTTGTAGGAGATGAGCGAGGCCATCGAGGCGATGAGGGTGCCCATGCCGCCCAGATTGGTGCCGATGATGAGCTCGCGCCACTGGTCGCAGAAGCCGGAGAGCAGGATGGTGGTGGGCACGTTGCTGATCACCTGGCTGGAGGCCACCGCCACCTCGAGCGGGTGCCCGCCCACCAGCGAGCGCGCCAGTTCGTAGAATTCAGGCACGCGCTTCATGTTGCCGATGAAGATGAAGAACATGCAGAACGTGAGCGGCAGACCCCAATCCACGTACCGGAACACGCGGCGGTCGGTGAACAGGAAGGTCACCACCACGATCACGCACATGGCCCACAGCGGAATCACGTCGGACACGGCCAGCAGACACACGCCGAACAGCAGCGTGTAGACCACGGTACGCCAGCCGCCGTAGCCCGCGCCGTAGCCGGTGATGCGGATTTCGTCGGGCTGGTGCTTGTTGCGTTCGGGGGCCAGCACACCGGTTTCGAGATTGCCGAGGTCTCCGACCTCCTGACGGCCGAACACCACGGATATCACCACCACGAGCAGTATGGCGGCGGTGCATGAGTATGGTGCCATGATGCCGATCATTTCCGACGCCGGCATGCCGGTGAGGGCCTTGAGGTACAGGTTGTGCGCGTTGCCGATCGGGGTGAGCATGCTGCCGACGTTCGCGCCGATGGTCATAAGCGTGACCACCAGAATTGTCTTCTCGCCCTGCCCCGCCATGATGAGCACGGCCACCGCGAACGGCACGAACGTGACGAGCGCCACGTCATTGGTGATAAGCATTGCGGAGAAGAACGTGAGCGCCACGAGCGTGATCACGAGGCCACGCATGGTGCTGGTCTTCTCCAGCAGTCGGGAGCCGATGATGCGGAAGACGCCGATGCGCTGGAAGCCGCACACCACGATCATCAGGCAGATGAGCTGGCTGATGGTGCTCGCGTGGATGTAGCCCTTGTAATCGGCGTCCGGCGGGACGATGAAGCAGGAGATCAGGGCGAGCACCGAAGCGACAATGAGAATCGTTTCACTTTTCAGCAGCTTGATCAGCATGCGCCGCATCGATTCCTCCGGGTTTTCAAGCGTTTTTGCCGTGGTCAATAGTATCGGAACACGCCGTCGATTACGTAGTCTCGGCGTGCTGTTTTCCGACCGTTTTCGCGAAAATCGGCCGTGACACTTACTTCTTTCTGGGCTCAGCTTCCGACTTTTTGGTCGAAGCGTAGGTTACGAAAGAGTGAACGGCCGACAAATTATGAATATATGCATGATTGGTTTCGATGTCGGCCGGGACCAACCTTCGGCTGGCTTACTTGACTCCCTTCAGTCGCTACGCGACAGCTCCCCTCAGAGAGGGGAGCCGAAAACACGTTCTACATTGGCTCTGTCGCATCGAGGCATAAAAACTACGCCGGCTACATGTAATTCGTGTAGTTTCACTCGCTGTTCACCATCGCTTCCCTGAACTTTCCTCGATGTAAGACTCCCGTCGCCCGCCGCTGCACGACGATGGAGATATACGGCGTGAGGTTCGGCCGCGATAACTGAAATTCCCATAACTCAACACACCACAACTGAACACCGATCCCGATGCCGGCAATCGGCCCGGCACCATCACAACGGGCCCGCACACGCCAGACGGCGTACCACGGCCCGAACAGAAGGCAAGTTGACGAAATATGCTCGAACTCAAGAACATCACCAAGTCGTTCGGTGACACCCATGTCCTGAACGGCATCAGCCTCACGCTCGGCGACGGCCAGATCATGTCCATCCTCGGTCCCTCCGGCGGCGGCAAGACCACGCTGCTCAACATCATCCTGGGCATCACGGACGCCACCAGCGGCCAGATTCTGTACAACGGCGAGGACCTGACCCAGGTGCCGATGGAGAAGCGCGGCTTCAACATCGTGTTCCAGGACTACGCGCCGTTCCCGAACCTCACCGCGTACGAGAACATCACGTACGGCCTGCGCAACAACCCCGGCATCTCCTCCGAGGCCGAAATCAAGGAGATGATTCGACTGCTGGGTCTCGAGGAGCACCTCAACAAGCGCATCGATGAGCTGTCCGGCGGCCAGAAGCAGCGTGTGGCGCTGGCCCGCACGCTCGTCATGAAGCCGAAGCTGCTGCTGCTCGACGAGCCGCTCTCCGCCCTCGACGGCGTGATCAAGGAGTCCATCAAGGCCAAGATCAAGCAGATTGTGGACCAGTACAAGCTGACCACCATCATGGTCACGCACGACCCGGAGGAAGCCTGCACGATGAGCGACCGCGTGCTCATCATCAACCACGGCAAGATCGCCCAGTACGATACGCCGGAGAACATCATCGAGCACCCGGCCTCCGACTTCGTGAAGAAGTTCATCCTGCACCAGCTCGAGGTCAAGCGCAACAACATCTACTCGCTGTTCAACGAGGCCGCGGAGGACGCGGCGAAGGCCAAGGACGCCGACAACGCCTCCACCGCCCAGTCCGAGCCCGTCACCGCCGGTCAGGAGGCCTGAGATGTCGGTCGAATCGATTCAGGCGGGCAAGCAACTGCCCAACATCCGTCCGGAGATCGTCAACTACGAGCGCCGGCCCTCCAAGCCGAAGCAGACCGAGCTGTGGACGCTGCTGGCGATCGTGGCCTTCTGCTTCGCCGTGTTCCTGGTGGCGCCGATGCTGCTGGTCATCATACGCTCGTTCACCACCGCATCCGGCTCGGCCACGCTCTCCAACTACGCCGCCGTGCTCTCGCGGCCCGAATTCCTGCGCTCGATCACCAACTCGCTGGCCGTCTCGGCCACGTCCGCCCTGGTGGCTGTGCTGCTCGCGTTCCTGTTGGCGTACACCATCAACTGCACCAACGTGCCGGCCGGTTTCAAGAAGGCCGTGGGACTGCTCGCCCAGCTGCCGATGCTGCTGCCGACCATCACGTACGGCTTCGCCATCATCTACTCCTTCGGCAAGCAGGGCCTGATCACCCGGCTCTTCGGCCACCAGCTGTTCGACATCTACGGCTTCAACGGCCTGCTGATGGGCTACGTGATCTACACGCTGCCCACCTGCTTCCTGCTCATCAACAACAGCTTCCAGTTCGTGGACAAGAAGTTCATCATCGTCTCCCACATCATGGGAGATAAGCCGCTGACCACGTTCCTGAACACGGTGCTGCGCCCGCTCATCGGCACGATGGCCGTGGCGTTCATTCAGTCGTTCTTCCTGGCGTTCACCGACTACGGCATCCCGACCTCGGTGGGTGGCGAGTACGACGTGCTAGCCATGACCCTGTTCAACCAGATGCTCGGCTCCATCCCGAACTTCAACCGCGGCGCCGTGATCGCCGTGTTCATGCTCATCCCCTCGATCATCTCCATCATCCTGATGACCGTGCTGGAGCGCTTCGCCATCCGCTACAAGCAGATCAGCCAGGTGGACCTGCCCAAGGGACCGCGCCGTGACTGGCTGTGCGGCATCGCGTCCGTGGTGGTGCTGGTGTGCACGCTGTCGGTGTTTGCGGTGATCCTGCTGATCCCGTTCGTCACCGAATGGCCGTTCAACGTGGCGCCCACGTTCTCGCACATCGCGAACATGTTCACCGATTCCGAACTGACGCAGGTGTTCACCAACTCGCTGTACGTGGCCGTGATGACCGCCATCGTGGGCTGCCTGTTCGCCTACGCGGCAGGACTCGTGACCTCCCGCTCCAAGCTGCCGAACTGGGCCAAGCGCTCGGTGGACGCGATCTCCGCGATCATCAACACCGTGCCTGGCATGGTGCTCGGCATCGCCTTCCTGTTCGCCTTCTCCGGCTCCTCGCTGCAGAACACGTTCTGGATCCTCATCATCGCGAACATCATCCACTACTTCGCCACCCCGTACCAGATGATCAAGGACTCGCTGTCCAAGATGAACGCCGGCTGGGAGACCACGGCCAAGCTCATGGGCGACAACTGGATCAAGACCATCGTGCGCGTGGTGACGCCGAATGCATGGCCCACGATCTTGCAGGTCTTCGGCTACTACTTCGTCAACGCGATGGTGACCATCTCCGCGGTCGTGTTCCTGACCGGCGCGCGCACGCAGGTCATCACCACCAAGATCTCCGCACTGCAGCACATCGCCAAGTTCGACGACGTGTTCGTGCTCTCGCTGCTGATCCTCGTGACGAACCTCGTGGTCAAGGGCGTGATCGCCTTCGCCACACGCGACCGTTCCGCCGAACGAGCCCGCGCCCGCGCCGCCTCGCGTGTGACCGTACGGACCCCGCAGGTGGCAGCCGCCCGTTCCACCGTGACCGCCGACTCCCGACTGACCGCCGCCGCGCAGGCCGCGCACAACGGCACGCCCGACTTCCCGCTGCCCACCACCGGCAACCGCAAGGCCCGCAACGCCTTCACCGCAGGACTTTCCGCAGTGCTCACCGTACTGCTCGTCGGCTTCGGCTTCGGTGCCACGGCCACGGCCAGCACCAACGGTCAGGTGGTGATCTACACGAACGCCGACGACGAGGCCGTGGTGGCCTTCCAGCACGCGCTCGACGAGAACGGCTTCAAGAACCAGTACATCATCCAGAGCTTCGGTACCTCCGAGCTCGGCGGCAAGATGCTGGCCGAAGGCAAGGCGCTCGAGGCGGACATGCTCACCATGAGCTCCTACTACGTGGATTCCGCGCAGGATCGCAACCACATGTTCGCCGACCTGACCGACGTGCATTCCAAGCTGCTCGGCACCTCCGAGAACTCCAAGGCTCCCGCATACCGCTCCCCCACCACCGCGCAGGAAGGTGCGATCATCGTGAACACCACTGCGCTCAAGGAGGCCGGCGTGCCCGAGCCGAAGAGCTTCAAGGACCTGGCCGATCCGCAGTACAAGGGCCTGATCTCCGTGCCGGACATGGAGGGCTCCTCCACTGGATGGCTCATGATCCAGGCCATCGCGGACGCCTACGGCACCGGTGATGAAGGCAAGCAGATCCTGACCTCCATCTACCGCAACGCCGGCCCGCACCTCGAACAGTCCGGCTCGGGGCCTTTGAAGGCCGTGCGCTCGGGCGAGGTGGCGATCGGCTTCGGCCTGCGTCACCAGGCCGTGGCGGACAAGAAGAAGGGCCTGCCGATCGACTACGTGGATCCGGAGGAGGGCAACTACTCGTTGACCGAATCGGTGGCCGTGCTGGACAAGGGCGCCAAGACCAACCCCAAGGCGCAGAAGATGGCCGGCGTAATCATCGACAAGGGCCGTGCCGAGCTGCTCAAGACCTATCCGACGCCGCTCTACCAGGGCGAGAAGGCCCCGGCCAACGCCTCCAAGCGTTCCAAGACCTTTCCCAAGCCCCTGACCGTTGACCTGCTGCAGGAACATCAGGATTTCTCGTCCGAGTGCAAGCGCCGAGCCGAAAACTGAACAGTCCAGTGGACTGTTCATCGGCGAGGCCTGAGTGAGGCGACAGCCGAACGAAGGTAACGATGAGCCTCGCCGTAGGCGAGTCCATAATTGCCGCACAGGGCGAATAGTTTTCTCCCATTGCGCTTGGTCAGTGTGAAGTGGGTATGTGTGTTGTGCGACACGCTCAAGGCCGTTCGGCCAAGCCTACGGTCTTACAACACACATGCCCACTTCGCACTTCCCCGTTCCATCAGTTCTTGATGACCCTTAAGGCCTCTATGACGAGCTGATGGTTGTGATGCGTGTCAGGCATCACACACCCCAACCGAACACGTCAATCCCCATCACATACAGAACTACATACGACACTCCGTCTTTCTTCAACAAACTACGTAGAAGATTACAGACACTACGCAACTGATTAGACTCAGCCGCAGCAACCCCAAGAAAGGAAATCCCCACCATGGCAAACGAATACAAGCTGCTGACCCCCGGTCCGCTGACCACCACCCGCACGGTCAAGGAAGAGATGCTCTTCGACCACTGCACCTGGGACGAGGACTACCAGCAGATCACCCAGAAGATCCGCCGTCAGCTGCTTGAGCTGGCCCACGTGAACGCCGACGACTACACCGCCGTGCTCATGCAGGGCTCCGGCACCTTCGGCGTGGAAAGCGTGCTGACCTCTGTGATCGGTAAGGACGAGAAGGTGCTGCTGTGCACCAACGGCGCCTACGGCGACCGTCAGGCCAAGATCTGCGACCACGCCGGCATCGCCTACACGCAGTACGCCGAGCCGTACGATCGCATCCCGGACGCCGCCAAGGTTGAGGAATACCTCACGGCCGACCCGTCCATCACCCACGTCTCGATGATTCACTCCGAGACCACTTCCGGCCTGCTCAACGACATCCAGGCCGTGGCGGCCGTGGCCAAGGCGCACGGCTGCACCTTCATGGTGGACGCCATGAGCTCCTTCGGCGGCGTGGACATCCCGGTGGCCGACTGGGGCATCGACTTCCTGGTCTCCTCCGCCAACAAGTGCATCCAGGGCGTGCCCGGCTTCAGCTTCATCATCTGCAACAAGGCCAAGCTCGAGGCCTCCAAGGGCAAGGCCCGTTCCCTCTCCCTGGACCTGTGGGACCAGTGGAACACCCTCGAGAAGGCCAACGGCAAGTGGCGCTACACCTCCCCCACCCACGTGGTGCTCGCCTTCTCCAAGGCGCTGGACGAGATGTTCGCCGAGGGCGGCATCCCGGCCCGTTCCGCCCGTTACGCCCTGAACAACCACCTGCTCATCGCCCGCATGAAGGCGCTCGGCTTCCGCGTGTTCCTCAAGAATCACCAGGGCCCGATCATCACCACGTTCCTCTACCCGGAGGGCACCGCGTTCGACTTCCACGACATGTACGAGTTCATCAAGGAGCGCGGCTACGCCATCTACCCGGGCAAGCTCACCAACGAGGACACGTTCCGCCTGGGCAACATCGGCGAGATCTACACCGACGACATCGAGAAGGTGACCGAGCTGCTGGCCCTGTACATGGGCGAGCGCGGCCTGCTGAAGGCCGCCACCGGTTCCGATTCCGTGCCGGAGGCCATCGCCGCGATGGACGAGGCGGGCGCCCCAATCAAGGCCGCCGCCCCCGCCGGAGTCAAGCTCGTTGCCTGAATCCTGACGGCTTGGCGGTGCGGTGTGCGTCTCCCGACACACTCAAGGCCGTTTGGCCTCGCTCCGGCGTGTGCTCGCAGAGCTTAGCACACGCCTGCGCTGCTTATTACAGTCGGGCGACGCACACCGCACCGCCAAGCCTTCCGCATGACATTCATTCGATGACCAAAAAGGAAATACAATGACCAACCGTTTTGAAGCTGTTATTTTCGATTGGGCCGGCACCACCGTGGATTACGGCTGCTTCGCGCCGGTGCGCGCCTTCCAGGAGGCGTTCAAGGAATTCGGCGTCACGCCCACCATGGACGAGACCCGCAAGCCGATGGGCATGCTCAAGCACGACCACATCAACACCATGTTGCACATGAACCGCATCGCCCGCGCCTGGGAGGACGCCCACGGCGCCGCCCCCACCGACGCTGACGTGGATGCGGTCTACAGCCACTTCGAGCCCAAACTGCTCTCCATCCTCGACGGCTTCGCCGATCCGAAGCCGGGTGTGGTCGAGGCCGTGGCCGCTCTGCGCGATGCGGGCATCAAAATCGGCTCCACCACCGGCTACACGGATAAGATGATGGAGATCGTGGTGCCGAAGGCCGCCGAGAACGGCTACTCCCCCGACTTCTGGATTAGCCCGGACGGCACGAACGGCTTCGGTCGCCCCTACCCGTACATGGTCTTCCGCAATCTCGAGAAGCTGGGTGTGACCGATGTGCGCCGCGCCGCCAAGGTGGGCGACACCCTTTCCGACATCCGCGAAGGCAAGAACGCCGGCGTATTCACCATCGGCGTGACCGAGGGCAGCTCGCAGATGGCGCTGAGCCAAGACGAGTTCGAAGCGCTGTCCGAGGCCGGCAAGGCTCAGGCCCGCGCCGCCGCCCGCGAGGCGTTCGTGAACGCCGGTGCCGACGCCGTCATCGACACGATGGCCGAACTGCCGACGCTCCTCGCTCAGATTGTCTGAGCCGGTTTCACGCCGTTTCGGATTCACCTGCTTAAGCCCTCTGCTCACGCATCATCCGCAATGCATGAGCAGAGGGCTTTTCAGTGAACCCGTTAAACCAAGATTGACATGAATCCGAAAGAACTACCCCTCAGTCGGCCATGCCGCCAGCTCCCCTGACAAGGGGAGCCAAGATCTTGGTGTGACAGAGTCTTTTGCGTTCAGAACCTCGTCACCGTCTCGCCGATGATGCGGATGCCGCGCTCGATGTCCACAGCGGCCGGGCGCACGAAGTTGAGACGGATATGGGAATCGTCCATTTCATCAACATCGAAGACGCTGCCCGGCATGAACGTAACGCCCTGTGCTCGGCAGGCGTCCAGCACGTCCAGCGAGCGCACACCTTCAGGCAATGCAACCCACAGGTAATATCCGCCTTCCGGCACGGTCCAGTGCGTACCGGCCGAAGCGAATCGTTCCAATGCCTCGACCGCGGCGTTCCGCCGTTTTCCGTATGCGGCGGTCAGCGTGCGGACGTGTTCGGCGATACGTCCTTCCTTCAGCAGTTCCAGGCAGATGCGTTGCGAGGACGTGCTCGTATGCTGGTCCACCATGCGCCTGAGTCCTGCCAGCCGCGAGATCACATGCGGATCGGCCACGATCCATCCGGTCCGCAGGCCCGAAGTCACGGTTTTCGAGAACGTGGACAGGTACATCACGTATCCGGCGTTCTCCATGCCTTTGAGCGGTATTGGACGACGCTCCTTTTCCGTAGCAGCAAGCTGACCGATAGCGTCACGCGCGACGATTCCGTTTCCGGCAACGTCATCGGCGGCTCGGGAATCGCCTGCAACTGCCGTTCCCCCATACCACAGTTCGCCGTAGGCGTCGTCTTCGATGATGAGGCACTGGTAGCGGCGGGCCACGTCAATAAGTGCACGTCGGCGTTCCGGCGGCAACGTGGTGCCGGTGGGGTTCTGGAAGGTCGGGATGGTGTAGATGAGCTTGGGGTGGAATCGTGCGCAGTAGCCGTCCAGCAGGTCGGTGCGCATGCCGTGCTCGTCCACGGGCACGCCGATGATGCGCGCGTCGGCGGAGCGGAAGGCCTGCAGCGCGGGGAAGAACGTGGATTGTTCGACCAGCACGCAGTCGCCGGGGTTGACGAACGCGCGCACGCACAGGTCGATGCCCTGTTCGGAACCGGAGAGCACCATCACGTTGCGCACGTCGCATTGGACGCCACGGTCGCGCATGTGTTCGGCAAGCAGGGCGCGCAGCTCCGTGAAGCCTTCTATAGGCGATTCGGGTTGGCCGTCGAATTCGTGCGAGGCGAACGCCTCGATGCTCACCGCGCGCAGGAGGTCGTCCGGGATGTCGGCCGGGTTGGGCGATCCGGTGGCGAAGTCAATCACCGTGTCGCCGCGTTGCGCACGTTCGGCGGAGGCGATGTCGTGATAGGTGAATCGGTTGGAATAGTCGGAGAAGAGCACCGACCACGGCGGGCGAGCCACGGTCGGTTCGGTGGTTTCCGGAATCTCGTGCCGTGCCAGTCGCACGGGGGACGACGAGGATTGTCGTGATGCATCCGGACGTGACGGTGATGATGATGATTGAGACGCCGATTGCGATGCTACCGTTTCCGATGCCTGCAGCAATGGGCGTGAATCCGATGGAATCTGCGTCTCGCCGCGCGGCAGTACGAAAGTGCCTTTGCCGACCTTGGATGCGATCAGGCCTTCGTCCTTCAACTGCTGATAGGCCTGCAATATGGTGGTGCGGTTGACTTCGAGACGCGCGGCGAGCTCGCGTTCGGGCGGCAGGCGATAGCCTTCGGCGAGCGTGCCGGAGATGATCTGTTCGCGCAGTTCGGCGGCCAGTTGCCGGTACATCGGCATGCTGCTGTGCCGATTGAGTTCCAGTCGCATGTCCGCCGCCTTTCGTTATGCCATAGGTCGCCGCCGTACCCTGTGGACCATGATATGCGGCTGGACCGCGTGCATGTCGTTGCCGCCGACGCCACGCGGCCGGCGACAGCGGGCTTGTGCCGCTCCGTGGCACGTCGGATGTCTCATGGTGTAGGGAAATTCCCATGATGTAGGGAGCCGTTTTAGGGGAATGGCGGAATTCCGCCGTTTTGCATCCCTACATCATGTGAGGATCCCTGCACCATGAGATTTTGCCTACATCATGGGTCCCCTACAGCGAGAGGAACAGCTCGTGGATGCGGGTGTCGTCCGTGAGTTCGGGGTGGAACGCGGTGGCGAGGATGTTGCCCTGCCGCAGGGCCACCGGATGGCCGTCCACCTCGGTCTCCACGGTGGCATCCGGCCCCACGGAGACCACGTACGGGCCACGGATGAAGACCAGCGGGAAACCGGCGATGTACGCCTTACCGTCCTCGGGCTTGCCGAAGTCGGCGGTGGCGGCGAAGCTGCCGAGCTGGCGGCCGTAGGCGTTGCGGCGCACCACGGCGTCGATCGCGCCGAAGTACACGTTTGGGTCGTTGTCGAGCTTCCTGGCGAGCAGGATCATGCCGGCGCAGGTGCCGAACACGGGCTTGCCGGCCTTGATGTGCGCGTCGATCTTCTCGAACAGGCCGGTGGAGTGCAGCAGCTTGCCCTGCGTGGTGGACTCGCCGCCGGGCAGGATCACGCGGTCGATGGAATCATCGAAGTCCTCGGCGGCGCGCAGCAGCTTCCACGGCGCGCCCAGTTTGTCCAGCACGGCCGCGTGTTCGGCGAACGCGCCCTGGACGGCCAGGATGCCGGTCACGCCGTGCTTCGCGGTTTCGGCGTCGTCGGATTCTTCCTTGGATATGTATTCAACAGCTACAACCATTGTTACCTCTTTTGCGAGGCCTCCCCTCAGTCAGCGAAGCTGACAGCTCGTCCTGCAATTAGGGACGAACTTCGTTCGCGTTCTGCTGGCTCGACTGTCGTCTCGCACATTGCCTACAAACAGCTCTGCTGTTTGCTTCACGGCAATGTCCTAGAGAGGAGAGCCGAATGGAGTGTCACTCACCGCGGGCGGCCATGATGGTCTTGATCTCGTCCTCGTTGATGCCGACCATGGCCTCGCCCAGGTTCTCGGAAAGCTTGGCGAGTAGGTCCGCGTCCTGCCAGTTGGCGGTGGCCTTGACGATGGCGGCGGCGCGCTTGGCCGGGTCGCCGGACTTGAAGATGCCGGAGCCCACGAACACGCCTTCGGCGCCGAGCTCCATCATCAGGGCGGCGTCGGCCGGGGTGGCCACACCGCCGGCGGCAAAGTTGACGACCGGAAGACGGCCGTTGTCGTGCACGTACTTGGCCAGGTCGTACGGCACGGCGAGCTGCTTGGCAGCCTCGTAGACCTCGTCGTCGCGCAGGGAGACGAGCTCGTGGATCTGCTTGTTCATCGTGCGCATGTGACGCACGGCCTGGATCACGTCGCCAGTGCCGGGCTCGCCCTTGGTGCGGATCATGGCCGCACCCTCGGCGATGCGGCGCAGGGCCTCGCCCAGGTTCTTCGCACCGCATACGAACGGCACGTCGAACTGGTTCTTGTCGATGTGGTAGACGTCGTCGGCCGGGGACAGCACCTCGGATTCGTCGATGTAGTCGATGTCGATGGCCTGCAGGATGCGGGCCTCGGCGATGTGGCCGATGCGCACCTTGGCCATGACCGGGATGGAGACGGCCTCCTGAATGCCCTTGATCATAGCCGGGTCGGACATGCGGGAGACGCCGCCGGCCGCGCGGATGTCGGCGGGGATGCGCTCCAGGGCCATCACGGCGCATGCGCCGGCGTCCTGGGCGATCTTCGCCTGCTCGGGCGTGGTCACGTCCATGATCACGCCACCCTTGAGCATCTGGGCCAGGTTACGGTTGAGTTCCGCACGATTCTGCGTCATTATTTGTCCCCTTATGTGCGATGTATTGCGGTTATCGTCCCGCCCATTATCAGACACGCACATGTGGCACAACCAAACCAGTCCAATTTGGATGGGGCCAATCCGGTGTTTCTTGACCCAACCAATTTGCGGCAACGCCGATACCGACATCGGCACGACATCACGCAGAGCCGTCCCCGGCTGGCTTGGACGGCGGCATCGGCAAGGGAACCGAGGGAAAGCCCGGCTCAATCCCTGACGTATTCGAGGATGTCGCCGGGCTGGCAGTCGAGGGCCTCGCAGATGGCGGCGAGGGTGGAGAAGCGAATGGCGGAGACGCGGTTGTTCTTGATCTTCGACAGGTTGACATTGGTGATGCCCACCCGGTCGGCCAGCCAGTTCAGGGACCGTCCACGCTCGACCATGATGCGGTCGAGTCGCAGGACGATGCGGCCGCCACCCTCGCCTTCCGGCTCGTCCGACCCGTCGACGCCGCGCGCTCTGCTCATCTCGCTCACAGCAGGCCGTCCACTTCCCGCTCCAGCGACATGCCGTAGTCGAAGATACGGGAGAGCAGCAACAGCATGATGCCGATCATCACCAGCAGACCGCTCATCCACAGGCTGGCGCTGCCGGAAGCACCGGCGACCGCGCAGACGATGTAGTTGACGAATGCGACTGCGGGCGCGGCGATGAGATACCAGCCCATGCGGGAGAGCCGCTCGGAAATCACGGCGCGGAACGGCGAGGGATTGGCCGGATCGGCGTGTTCCACCCAGGTCTTGAGTTCGTCGCATAGCGCCGCAATCTGGCCGAACGCCAAGGCCAGCAGGACATAAACGGCCATACGGGCGAGCCCGGTGGCGATGACGGCCACCGCGTTGATCGGGGCATCGTCGTACTGCTGCAGGAAGATCGAATAGTCCAGCACCTGGCCGGTGAGGCTGATGCTGAACACGCCGCCGACGTTGAGATCCAGCCGGTTGTAGCCGGAAGTCAGCGCCCCGGACGCCACGATGAAGGCCACCAACACAACGGCGGTGGTCGCCGCGGCGATCCACAGGAGCACCGTGCCGATGCGCGCGATGACAAGGGCCGCGGTGCCCGCACGACCCAGCAGTTCGGCTTGCTTGGAAACGGAGCGGCTGGTTGTCGTTGCCATGATGGACCTCCATTCGATATTGCCCGGCATCCTTTCAGGATGAGGGCCAAGGTGGTTCCATTATAGCATTTTTATCGTTTGTCGTTAAATATTTAATGACAAACGACTATTATCGGAAAGTCCGGAACACAATACACGGGCGACCACTCACTTGTAGCGGGAGACCTGCGAGGCGAGGGTCCAACGGTCCCAGCCGGTGAAGTGATCCGTCACTTCGGACTGGGGCTTGAGCTGGTACCGGTCGGACGCGGTAGTTCCGTCATCGTCCCACGTGGAGTCCATGACCAGCCATTGGCCGTCGATGTTCACGAAGTTCCACGCATGGCCGGCGCTGGACCCACTCACATTGCCCGTCACCACGCGGGTGTCCAGTCCGGAGGCCTTGGCGAGCGCCTGATACGCATAGGCATAGGCCATGCATACTCCCTTGCCGTTGATCACGCCGAACGAACTCCACGCATCGGGATACTCCTTGCCGGAGCCGGCGTTGTCGAACGAGCTGCCCCGGCCGAAACCGACGGCAGCATAGGCATCGTAGTCGTAGGTGATATGCGCGGCAAGGAACTGGTCGATGGCGATGGCCTTGTCCCGGTCGCTGCCCTGGAACTGCCCGACGGCCGACTTGACGAACTGGTCAAGCTGCTGTTGACGGGCTTGGTAGTCGTCCGCGTACTTGACCCACATCACCAGCTTGTCGCCCTTCTTGCGCACGGTGTACTGCACGGCGTCCGTGCTCACACGCAGGTACGGGTTCTGGTAGATCACCTCATCCATCACGTCCTCGGTGCTGGACTGGTACTCGTCGGTGGCGTACTTGCTGATGTCGATGACCTGATGGCCGTTGAGGATGTTGTTGGCCAGATACTTGCCGTAATCGTTCGAGGCGAACGTGAAGTACGGCGATTCCTTGGTGTCCGAGTCGATCTTCTTGTCATCGTATCCGGTCCAGTCCACGTCGCCGCCCACGGCCCGCTGGCGGTCAAGCAGGCCGCCGGCCTTCGGCAACGATTGGAGGGCGGTCTGGGTGACCTGCGGGAACACGGCGTTCAGATCGCCTTCGTACCACACGCTGCCGGTATCGCTGAGCAGCGTTCCGGGCGCGCTGTACGTGAATTCCCAACTGCCGCTGCTGCCGTCCTTCCGGCGCAGGTCGCTGAATTCGCTCGGTACCGGCACGGTGGCGCCGTTCGCCATCTGCACGAACGTGTATACGTAGGCCTCCATATCCTGCTCGACGGTGTTGTCCTCGCCGAAGACGCCCCTGAGGTTGTAGGACCACTGGTTCGTCTGCGCCTGGCTGGCCACCCCGACGGGGATGGACGGCACCAGGTCATTGGCGTCTACGGCATGCCAGCGGCCTTCATGGCCATCAGCGTCCACGGCGGTGACCACGAAATAGAGTTTGCCGGCCGAATCCGCGTTCCACGAGCCGCCGGCGCGTTGCAGTAGGTCGGCGCAGTATTCGTCCGAATCCTGTTGGCACCGCTCGATGCTGTCCTGGCTTTCCACCATCAATGACCGGAATGCTTCGTTCTGGCTCACGACCGCCGGTCCGGTGACGTCCGAATCGCGCTTCTCCGGTTTGTCATAGTCCATGGAGAGCAGTTTCGTGGTCTTGGAAGCGCCGAGCTTCTTGATGGAGCCGTGCTCATCCGAATAGAAGGAGTCCCCAGGCTGACCGACCTGCGGGTAGACGATGTAGGTGTAGACGTTGTACGATTTCGCGCCGTCCACCTTGTTCCAGGAGATGTCCACGCCGCCGTTCTTGTTGACGGTCGGCTGGATGTTGCGCACGGCCGGCAGTCGCTCGATGTCCGTGTGCTCCTTGACGCGAAAGAACTGGACGATGGGTTTGGCGAGCTTCTTGCCGTCCTCGCCGAGGTATTGCACGTAGTAGTAGCCGTCCGAGGGCAGGAATCCGCGGTCCTTGCCGATGCTGTCGCCGTGCTGCATGTCCTCGGGGATGTCCATGCTGCCGTCGATGTCGATGGTGCCGGTGCCTTCCTTGTCGCCGATGGGAGTGCCGGCGAAGGCGTATGTGGGGATGGGCACCGACAGCGAGGAGTCCTGGAAAACACGGGCGCTTTCCTCCGCGGACAGTTCCGCACCCTTAAGTTCGAAGCCCATGCCATCATCGGCCACCACTTTGGCCGGGTTCTTCAGGATGATGCGGAATTTGTAGTACGTGTCCACGGCGATGGGATCACGTAGATCGTACTGGTCCGCGGGCATGCCGGCATAGGCCTGCTCCTTGGTGGGCAGGGTGGAGTCCGCCATGATGCCGTCCATGGCGCCGTCCGCCTTGAGCAGGAAGTAGCCGGCGGCGAACACCGTGGAGAAGACGAGGACGATGGACGCGAGGATGGCGACGGGGATGAGCCAAGGCTTGCGTTTGGTGAGGCTGAGCGTGGGAGCGCCGGGATATGCGGCGGCGTTGCCGCGTCTGTTCGATTTGCGGTTTGTGTTGGCATGGGCCTTATGCGAGGCTCGGTTCCGTCCGGCGACGTTACCGGTGGAGAAAGAAGCGGACGGATCCACGGGAGGTGTCGTCTGCTGGGGCATCGTGGGCTGGCCGGGCATGGAACGCCATTGCTGTTGCCCAGCCGGCGTCTGCTGTGGATATTGCGACGGGTATTGGTATTGCCGGCCGGGTGCCGGCTGCGCGAATGGTTGCTGAGGCTGGGACTGTTGTGGAGCCCAAGCCGATGGCTGCTGCCGCTGAATCGACGACGCCTGCTGTGCGGGCCATGGCTGCGCCGGTTGCTGCGGCGGGTAGGGCGCGCCCGCCATCGGCGGCTGTGGTTGCGGAGATTGCGGGGGCTGTTGGTGCGGGTACTGCTGAGGCTGCTGCGACGCCGGACATTGCCAAGCTGGATTCGGCATGGGTTGGTTCGGCCCGCCTTGGCCGGCCGGCTGGTATTGTCCCTGATTCGCCTGGTTTTGGTTCTGGTTGCCCTGCTGCGGATCCGCCATGGATTCCCCTTCTCACCCGCCCGGGCCGGCTGCTTGCCGGTTCGGGCACCCCATTGTTTGCGACCCTGCAGGACTACCCCTCAGTCGGCTTCGCCGCCAGCTCCCCTGACAAGGGGAGCCGAGAAAAGTCATTCCACGGCTAATCCAACAGAGTCATGTTTTGCGTTCCACTCCACTCTTGCGTTGGGCACGAGCTTAGCACTCGGATGCCCCGCTGTCAGGAGGTTGCTGTCGCTTTCCCCACATCGACAAGGTCAATTGGCGTTATATGGCCTCCCCCCACTTGGCCTGCGCCAATGGCTTCTTTCCACGGGAGCCAAGAAACAGTACCTCCTATCCGATGGTGTTGCCGTAGACCTGGGCTTGGAGATCCTTGCGGGCAGTCTCCATGCGAGCGATCTGTCCGAGCAGCGCGATTTTCTCCTCGCCGTCCGGCAGCTGGGCCATGCGACGCTTGGCCAGACCGATCTGGCGCATGAAGCCCATGTCCAGCAGCCTGGTGAGCAGTTCGGCGGCGTATCGCTGCTCCTCCTTGGTGGCGGGACGCAGCTGTACGGCGGCCGCACCTCCCGGCATGCCCTGCGCGTTCGGCTGCGGCGGCTGGGCGCCGGTCCCCTTGTCGTCGCCGGGCAACGGCAGCGGCATCACGGCCAGTTCGTTGATCACCTGATTGAGCATTGGTCCGCCGGCCTTGGTCAGATTGTGCATCCACAGACCCTGCGGGGTGTCGTCGGACGGCAGTCCCCCGGCCGCCGCGATGGCCTGGAACAGCGTGCGGAATACCGGGCTCATGAAATGGTCCAGTGTGAGCTGTCCAAACATGGTGCGGTCGATGGCACGCGGCACCTGAATGAGCGTGGCCATGAACTGCTGTTCGGCGATGAACACGGCGTCATCAATCTTGAAATAGGCCTGTTCTGCGGCGTCCCGGCGCTCCAGCGCCTTGCGCACGGCCGGGTTGGCGTACGGATTGGTACCCGGCTCTATGCGCGGCTCGTCCTCGCGGGCGAACCGGCGACGCGAGGCATAGGCGTCCTCGTCCCGCACATGCAATTGACGGCGGGCGGACATGACCTCGCGGCGCATCACCTCGAGATCCACGCCGATACGTCCGGCGGCCTTGCGCGCGTAGGCGTCCCAGAGGGAACGGTCGCGAATCTGGGCCACCAGCGGTGCCACGGCCTTCATGGCCCCCACCTGGCCGGGCGTGTAGGTCAGGTCGAAACGGTTGATGGCCGCGTCGATCACGAAGTCGTAGAGCGGCTTGGCCCCGGCGATGAGCGAGCGCACGGCCTCGTTGCCCCGTTCGATCCGCAGGTCGCACGGGTCGAGGTTGTCGTCCGCCACGGCCACGAAGGTCTGCGAGAGGAACGCGGAATCGAGTCCGAAGGCGTGCAGGGCGGCCTTCTGACCGGCCGCATCGCCGTCGAACGTGAACACGATGCGCGAGCTCAGTGGCTGGTCCTTGACCTTCAGGGGTCCGACCAGCTGGACCGCACCCAGCGAATCGTCGGCGATGAGTCGACGCACGATCTTGGCATGTTCGGCGCCGAACGCCGTGCCGCAGGTGGCGATGGCCGTGTCGATGCCGGCCAGATGCATGGCCATCACGTCCGTGTATCCCTCGACGATGACCACCTGACGTTTCTTGACGATGGCGGATTTCGCCAAATCGATGCCGTAGAGCACCTGGGTCTTGCGATAGAGCTGCGTATCCGGCGTGTTGATGTACTTGGCGGCGATCTGATCGTCCTCGTACAGCTTGCGAGCGCCGAAGCCGAGCGTGCGGCCGGTCGAATCGCGGATGGGCCAGGTCACGCGCCCGCGGAAGTAGTCGTAGATGCCGCGCTGGCCCTGACGGGCGAGGCCGGCATCCAGGATCTCCTTCTGTGTAAAGCCCTTGGAGGCCAGGTGCCGCACGAGGTTGTCCCAGCCCTGGGGCGCGTAGCCGCAGCCGAACCGCTCGCAGTCGGCCTGGGAGAAGTTGCGACCGCCCAACAGTTTGCGTGCGGGAAGGGCCTCCTTGGTGAGGATCTGCGAGACGAAGAAGCGTTGGGCCTCCTCGCAGGCCTCCAGCAGACGGGTGCGCTTGGAGCCGGTGCCGTCCGGCTGGCCGGGCGTCTTGCCAGAGTTCTCGTAGTGCAGTTCGATGTGGTATTTGTCCGCGAGCAGTTCCACGGCCTCACGGAAGTCGATGTTCTCGGCCTGTTCCACGAATTTGAACACGTCGCCGCCCAGGCCGCAGCCGAAGCAGTGCCAGACGCCGAGCGACGGGCGCACGTTGAAGCTGCCGGTTTTCTCATCGTGGAAGGGGCACAGGCCCACGAACGTGCCGGTGCCGGAAGGCTTGAGCGTTACGGTCGCGGATACGATGTCATACAGGTCCGCGGCGGCGCGCACCTTCTCAACGTCTTCCTTCTTAATCATCCCGACCATAGTTCTCTAGAGTACCGCCTGGTTCGGGACACGGTAAAATTTTACCGCCCCTGCTCCGGCTCAGCACAGGATGGAGTGGAGAGCGAGGGCGGAGTTGTCGGTCAGGGTGGCGACCTGGTCGACGGCCACACGCAGGCGCTCGTCGTCGTTGGTGGATTCGTACCAGTCGTCCAGGAACTGATCCTCCAGCGCGTCGGACGGCTTGGGTGAGCCGGCCATGAGCACGTCGACCAGATCCTCCACGATCTTGAGCTCCTCCTGGTGGAACGGCTCGCGTTCCTTCGGCGCCATCACGAAGTACACGGCAATCCCTTTCAGCGCCACGATCTCGTACGAGGTCTCCTCCGGAATCACGATGTTCGCGGAATACCGGGTCAGCGGCCCCGTGCCGTACGTATCGCGGGTGGCCGTCTCGACGGCCCAGCAGAACCGGCCGATAAGGTCGGAAGTGATGTTTTTGAGCTCCGCGAGCGCCCTGCGCGACCCGTTGAAATGCGAGGGGAACAGCTGCTCACGGCGCAGTCTGCGATAGGCATCAATCAGTCTGTCCGGATCCCATCGGGTCCCGTACCAGGCGCGCGTGGCCTCCACGATGCGGTCCAGCATGCGTGAGTCGGTGAGCACTATCGGATCGAACGCGCCGGTGGCGATGGAATCCTCCACGTCATGCACCGAGTAGGCGATATCGTCCGAGAGGTCCATGATCTGGCATTCCATCGGCTTGGTGGCCGCGGGGGCGTTGGTTTTGAGCCAGCGGAAGACCGGTTCGTCGTCCGGGTAGACGCAGAATTTCTTGGACCGCTCGCCTTTGGGGTGCTGGTCCGCCTCAGCAAGCGTCCAAGGGTATTTGACGGCGGCGTCAAGGGCCGCGCGGGTCAGGTTCACGCCGGCGGAACGGCCGTCCGGGTGGAACACCTTGGGCTCCAGACGGGTCAGGATGCGCATGGTCTGCGCGTTGCCCTCGAATCCGCCGATATTGCGTGCGATGTTCGCGAGCGCGCGTTCCCCGTTGTGACCGAACGGCGGATGACCGAGATCGTGGGCCAGACAGGCGCAGTCGACCACATCAGGGTCGCAGCCGAGCATCGCGCCGATCTGCCGGCCGATTTGGGCGACCTCCAGCGTGTGAGTCAGACGGGTGCGGGCGAAGTCGTCGGTGCCGGCCACGAGGATCTGGCTTTTCGCGCCGAGCCTGCGCAGGGCCGAGGAATGGATGAGCCGGGCACGGTCGCGTTCGAAGGCGGTGCGGGATTTGGATTTCGGGGGTTCCGGGGCCCAGCGTTCCTCGTCGAAGGCGTTATAGCCCTCGCCGGTCAGTACCGTTTCCCCATCCCGCGTCGTTTCCATGGTTTCAGCATAGGCAAAAGCCCCGGCTTTCACCGGAGCCTTATGAAACTTATGGAAAAGGCTCTGCTAAACCAAGATTGACATGAATTCCACCGGACTACCCCTCAGTCGGCTTCGCCGCCAGCTCCCCTGACAAGGGGAGTCAAGAATAGGGGCATGTCAAATCTTGGTTTAACAGAGCCTATGAAAAAGCGGCTTACAGCAGCGTGGCGGGGTCGAGCTTGGCGAGATCGGCGGCGGGCAGCACCTCGGCGGCGTGCTCATAGAGACGCGGGATGCGATTGCGCAGGCAGGTGAAGATCTCATAGCTGATGGTGTCGGCGGCGCGGGCCCAGTCGTCGGCGGTCGGCTCGGCGTAGTCCTCGCCACGGCCCGGTCCGAACAGTTCGACCGTATCGCCCTCATGCACGCCGAGTTCCGCGGCGGAACCGTGCAGGTCCACGATGAACTGGTCCATGCACACGCGACCGCACACACGCAGCAGGCGCGGGCCGGCGTTGGTCATGATGCGCACCGGGCCGCCCTCCTTCTCCACATGCTTGGCGCCCTCCATGTCGAAGCCGGAGGCAGAGCGGTGGATGCCGTCGGCGTATCCGAGCGGCACGATGGCGGTGGACGTGTTGTCCGGCGTCAGGTACGTGCGGCCATAGGAGATGCCGTGGCCGGCCTCCACATCCTTGACCGTGCCGAGCTGGGCCTGCAGGCGCATGGCCGGGGTCAGATGCCAGTCGCGTGGGGTGCCCATGGCCGGGTCCGGCTCGTAGCCGTACAGGCCGATGCCGGGGCGGGTGAGTTCGAAGTGGATTTCCGGACGGTCCAGCGTGGCTGCGGTGTTGGCCAGGTGGCGGATCTCCGGCGGGATGCCGGCGGCCTCCATGCGGCGCGTGAAGTCCTTGAACGTCTCGATCTGACGGTCGGTGGAAGCCACGAATTCGGGCACGTCGGGCGAATCGGCCACGGCCAGATGGCTCCACTGGCCCACAATGTGCAGCACGCCCTCCTTGGCGAGCGGCACCAGCTTGGCCAGCGCCGCGTCGAAGCCGGCCGGGGTGAAGCCGTTGCGGCCGAAGCCGGAATCGACCTTGACGTGCACGCGCGCGGTCCTGCCGAGCCTGCGGGCGGCGGCGGCCACGGCGTCGATACCCGGCAGGGAACCCACGGACACGTCGATATCCGCGGCGATCAGCTCGTCGAACGGAACCTGGGTGCCGTTGTAGACCCAGGTCAGGATGTGGCAGCGGTCGGGGCCGATGCCGAGTTTGCGCAACAGCAGCGCCTCATGCGACTGGGCGGTGCCGAGCCAGGTGGCACCGCCGGCGAGCGCGGCCAGGGCGGAGGGCAGCAGCCCGTGGCCGTAGGCGTCCGCCTTGACCACACCCATCACCGCGGTGCCCGAGCCCGCGCCTCCCACCATGGAGACCAGGTGCGCCATGTTGTTCCGCATGGCTTTGAGGTCCACGATGGCCTGTGCGGGGTATTGCCGGAGGGCGGCCGCGTAATTGGCCTTGCCCTGCTCGGACGAAAATGCGATTTCAGGTGCTGCGTTCATGCTCATAGGCACCTATTGTTGCGCGACAATGTGACGTGTCCGTGGAGACGCCTTCGGCGCCCGATCGCAGGCGACCTCGAATCCAGCCAAAACCCAGCGAATATCGACATAAAAGTAACCCAAACGTTACACACAAACGACCTGTATCGCGGAATCGAAACGGCGTTGTCCGTGCGTTCGGCGTAGACTGTCACAACTATACGGTTCACCGCATGATTATGCGCATCCGTTTTTGATTCCCGGCGTTGAGGCGTGCCGGGATCCCGGAAATCCGTCCGGTTTAGCCCCATAACCCAAGTTCACGAGAGAAGAACTATGGATCTCTTCCGTAAGAAAAACGTGGATCAGCTCGTATCCGAATCCACACCACTCAAGCGCACCATGCACACGTTCGATCTGACGATGCTCGGCATCGGCGCGATCATCGGCACCGGTATCTTCGTGCTTACCGGCAAGGGCGCGCTCACCGCGGGCCCGGCGCTGTCCGTCTCATTCCTGCTGGCCGCCATCTGCTGCGGTTTCGCAGGCCTGTGCTACGCCGAATTCGCTTCCATGGCCCCGGTTTCCGGTTCCGCCTACTCGTACGCCTACCTAGCCTTCGGCGAGCTCATCGCCTTCATCATCGGCTGGGACCTCATTCTGGAATACGCCCTGCAGGCGGCCACCGTGTCCGCCGGCTGGTCGGGATACTTCAACAAACTGCTTGAGGGCTTCGGCCTGCATCTGCCCGTGGAACTCACCGCCGCATACGGCACCACGCCGGGCGTCACCACCTACTTCAACCTGCCTGGCTTCGTGATCGTGCTGCTCATCACGTGGGTGCTGTCCATCGGCATCAACCAGACCAAGCGCACCAACGACATCATGGTGATGATCAAGCTCGTCATCATCGTGCTGTTCATCGTGTGTACCGTATGGTTCGTGAACCCGGCCAACTGGCACCCGTTCTCCCCGTACGGCATCTACACATTCCAGCCCGGCTCCACGCAGCCGTATGGCATCGTGCCGGCCGCCTCCATCGTGTTCTTCAGCTTCATCGGCTTCGACGCCGTGTCCTCCTCCGCCGAGGAGACCGTGAACCCGAACAAGACGCTGCCGCGCGGCATCCTGCTGTCCCTGGCGATCTCCACCGTGCTGTACATCGTGATGACGTTCATCATGACCGGTGTGGTGCCGTACAAGGAGTTCGCGAACTTCATCGACGCCCCGGTGGCCGGCGTGATTCTGGCGACCGGCCTCAACTGGCTGGCCGTGATCGTGAACCTCGGTGCCCTCATCGGCATGACCACGGTGATGCTGGTGCAGCTGTACGGCCAGTCCCGCATCTGCTACGCCATGAGCCGAGACGGCCTGTTCCCGGAGTTCTTCGGCCATGTGCATGAGAAGTACCGCACGCCGTTCAAGGGCACCTGGTTCTTCGGCATCCTGACCGCCATCGCCGGTGGCTTCATCAACATCAACGTGCTGTTCGAGCTGGTGAACATCGGTACGCTGACCGCGTTCATCATCGTGTCCGCCGGCATTCTGTGGATGCGCAAGACGCAGCCGGATGCTCACCGTGGCTTCAAGGCCCCGCTCGTGCCGTTCACGCCGATCGTCTCCATCGTGTTCTGCTTCGTGCTCATCGCCGGCCTGAACTGGGAGACCTGGGTGAGGTTCGCCGTGTGGTTCGGCTTGGGTCTGATCGTGTACTTCGCGTACAGCCGCAAGCGTTCCAAGCTTGATCCGGCGAACGCGAAGGCCGAGGCTAAGGCCGCTGCCGAAGCTAAGGCCTGATTCCGGCGATCCCTGCCGAAATGACAACAAAAGCTCCTCTTCGTGAGGAGCTTTTTCGTATTGCGCGTTATTCCGCGCTCAACTCACCACTCGTGGCGCTGGTAGGCGATTCTGGTGGTGTCGGTCGGACGGTCATGCAGCTGGATGAGGCCGCAGCGGGCGAAACCGGAGCTTTCCAGCACATGCTGCATGGCCTTGTTGTTGGGGTGGGTGTCGGCGCGCACGTTGCCGTAGTGCTTCAGGGCCCACTTGATGCAGTCTCGGGCCGCGTGCCGCGCCAGTCCGGAGGAGGCGATGCGGTGGATGGTCACGTAGGAATCGTCGTCGAGCCAGGCGCCGTCGATGGTGGCGTACGTGGGATCCTGCCCCGGACACAGGGCGAACTGGGCCAGGATACGTTCGCGCCCGTTGCATTCGTCCACGAGCAGCATGGTGCGCTGGTTGGCGATGTCGTCCAGAATCACCGATTCGCGGGGGAATTCGTTGCCCCACTGGGTCGGATTGCCACTCGCGGCCATCAGCACACGCGCATGGGCGTAGATTTTCTGCATCTGCGGGAAATCGCGCATGGTGGCGTGGCGGAAGCGGCGGGGCGATGCCTTGCCCGTGATGTTCGAATGGGTCACTGTTCACCTCTGACGGTTCGCGAACGTCGCCGGCGCGGACGCCGGTGGACAACTGACGGCAAACCTACCATGCGATAGGCACAAGAAACCCCGCCCGCGTTACATGGCGGACGGGGTTCGGCCAGCTAACGGACCCAGACGGGCTCAGACGACCTTGCGCTCGAACGGATCGGAGCTGATGCCCTCGGCCAGGATCTGCTTGCACCATTCCTTGGCGGTGAACAGGCTGTGGTCGCGGTAGTTGCCGCAGCTCTTCTCGGTGGTCGCGGGCACGTCGTCCCACGTGGCTTTGTAGGCGATGAACTCCAGCGACTCCTTCAGGGCCTTGGCCACCTCCTCGGTGGGGTGCTCGCCCCAGGTCAGCAGGTGGAAGCCGGTGCGGCAGCCGAACGGCGAGCAGTCGATGTATCCCGGGATGCGTTCGCGCAGGAGCACGGCGATGGTGTGCTCGATGGTGTGCAGACCTCCGGTGGGGATGGCTTGCTTATTCGGCTGGGTCAGGCGCAGGTCGTAATTGGAGATCACGTCGCCGTGCGGGCCCTTTTCGGTGTCGATGTAGCGTACGTACGGCGCCTTGACCTTGGTGTGATCCAGCTGGAAGCTCTCCACCACCGGCTTCTCGGCCGGCTGCGCGTTCGTCTCGTCCGTCATTCCGTTCCCCTTTCCGCATCGATGGCCGATGCGATTGCAGGTATTGTGCATACGTCTGCAATCGTAGTCGCGTTCGTCAGCTTGCGGCAGTCGCTTCGCTATAGGAATTGGTTAGGATGCGCTGGTACCGGCTTCGATGGCAACGATCAGTTGCCCCGCCAGCCGGTGGCGTCCGCTCCGGCGGCGCGAATCGCCTGACCGGAGGTCGGCGTCACGCCATCCACCACGACCTTGGTACCGATGGTGGCGAAGTCGTACATCCACTTGGCGTCGGCCACCTGCATGTTGATGCAACCGTGGGAACCGGGGATGCCCTGCTGCACGTAGATCGGGTGTTCGCCCCACATGTAGGCCGGGACGCCGTGCAGGGCCTCGCCCCCGTTGTAGTACGAAACCCACGGCGTGTTCGGCTGGTTGTAGCCTTCGCCGGACATGGTCTGGGACTCGTACTTCAGGTACACGTAGAACGTGCCGGTATCGGACAGCATGGAGCCGTCGGCGGTGGGCTTCCCGGAGGCGATGAGGAAGGTCTTGACCGGCGTGGTGCCCTGGTAGGCGGTGGCGGTCTGGTTCGTCAGGTCCACGTGGACCCACTTGTCGCCATTGGCCACGTCGAAGTTGTGCGGCACCTCCACTTCCTTGACCTCGTACGGGCTGTCGGTGACGGCCACGGTCGAGTCGGTGGACTGGTTCTGCTCGATGGCGGTGGCGAGCTTGGCGGGCGCGTCGCCCACTCCGGTCACCTTGATGCCGTCCACGCCCAGCGTCTTGTCGGCGCCGATGCGCACGCCGCCCTCGGACTTCGGGGTGATGTAGACCTCACGGTCCACCTTCTCGACGGTCAGCTCCTTGGTCACGGCCGCGCTGGACACGTAGGAGTTGATGGCGTCATGGTCGACGATCAGGCTCATCGTGCCGGTCTTCAAGTCGGTGGTGGGCTTGAGGAACTTGGCAATCTGCTCCACCGGAATCGTGATGCTCTTGTTCACGCCGTTGTCCACGGTCAGGTTCAGGCCCAGGCGCGCGTTGGCGTCGGCCGCGACCTGCTGGGCGCTGGCGGAATCAACCGGGTTCGTTCCGTTCTCCAGCTTGACCGCCACCGTGGTGTTGGTGCCGGGCGTGGCGACGGCCTGCTTGACGGCGGCCGTGACGGCCTGCATCTGCGGAGCCTTGCCATCGTGGCCCTCATCGAACACGAACTGCTTGGCGTTCTTGTCGTAGGAAACGGTCGTGACCTTCACGCGATCGGCCTCGTCGACCAGGTTGTCGGTCACATACTCTTCGGCCTTGGTGTCGTCCGTGGTGGCGGAGAGCGGGACGTGCACCTGGTTGAGGATGTTGAGCTTGGCGAAGTCGCCGGTCTTGGCGTTCATCAGCGCATCCACGGTCTTGTCTGCGTCGGCGGTCACGCCCATGTCCGCCAGCGAGGCCTCGGCGCTCTTGCCATCGGCGGTGAAGGTCACTGTGGTGGTCTTCAGCTGCTGCTTGACGGTGTCCGCCAGCTCGTCGCGGGTCTGGCCCATCACGGAGACGTCACCCAAGTACACGCCGGGCGCGGCCTTGTCCTGGAAGTACCAGCGGCCGACGAAGAAGTATGCGATGAACGCGGCCAGAATCACCGCGAACACGGAAGCCAGCACCACGATCCAGGCCTTGCCGTGACACTTCGCGTGGGCCATGTGCCCACCTGCCTTGACCGCGTCATTGGCGGCAGCCTTGGGCATGCCGTCGAAGCCCACGGGGCGCAGCACAGCGGTCTGCTCGTCATCCGGCCGCGGGAATGAAGTCGTTACGTCGGTCATATCCACCTTATTCTCTGAACAGCGTTCCTCGAAAAAAGACGTATAATATATCTTTTCCCTAGTCGCGATAGTAATACGGGCACGCTACCAGTCGGTCGTTACGCACGAAAATATGAGCCCGGAGCGCAACCGCTGTGAGCAAAGTCACGTGCGAAGGCGCCGCAACCCGACTGCACGAGCCAGACGCTACACTGGTCAACTATGGCAGCACAGGACGCTTTGGGGGCACTCAACCAGTATTTCGGCTACGATTCGTTCCGTCCAGGCCAGCAGGGAATCGTCGAATCGCTGCTCGCCGGCCGCGACGTGCTCGGCGTGATGCCCACCGGCGCCGGCAAATCCGTGTGCTATCAGGTGCCCGCCGCGCTCATGGGCGGCGTGACGATCGTGATTTCGCCGCTGATCTCCCTGATGCGTGACCAAGTGGACGCACTGAACGACCTGGGCCTCAACGCCGCGTTCGTCAACACCACGCAGACCCCGGACGAACAGTCGATGGTGCTCGCGCAGGCCGCCGCGGGTCAGGTCAAACTCCTGTATGTGGCCCCGGAACGCTTGGAAACCGGCCGATTCCGCGACTTCGCCGCCCGCACGCCGATCTCACTCATCGCCGTGGACGAAGCCCACTGCGTCTCCCAGTGGGGCCAGGATTTCCGCTCGTCCTACCTTGGCATCGGCGAGTTCATCGCCTCGCTGCCCGTCCGGCCGCCAGTCGGCGCCTTCACCGCCACCGCCACCGAGCGCGTGCGCCGGGACATCGTCTCGATTCTGGGCCTGCGCGATCCGGCCGTGACCGTGACCGGCTTCGACCGGCCGAACCTGTACTTCGACGTGGTCAAGCTGCAGACCAAATACAAAGCCGCATGGGTGGCCCGTTACGTGGCCGATCACCCGGACGAATCCGGCATCGTCTACTGCGCCACGCGCAAGGAGACCGAGGCGCTTGCCGCAACCCTGAACCAGATGGGTCACCCCGCCGTGGCCTATCACGGCGGCATGGCACCGGACGTGCGCGAACGGGCCCAACGCGACTTCATCACGGATCAAGTACCCGTGGTGGTGGCCACCAACGCCTTCGGCATGGGCATCGACAAATCCAACGTGCGGTTCGTGATCCACCACAACATGCCCGAATCCATCGAGGCCTACTATCAGGAGGCCGGCCGTGCGGGCCGTGACGGCGAGCCGAGCCGCTGCACGCTGCTGTGGAACGAATCGGACATCGTCACTCGCCGCCGGCTGCTGGACAGCGACTACGAGAACGAGCGGCTGACACCGGAGGAACAGGATATCGTGCGCCAGTCCAAGCGCCGTCTGCTCGACGGCATGGTGGGCTACTGCCGCACCACGGACTGCCTGCACCGGTATATGACGCGGTATTTCGGGCAGGAGATCGGCCCCGGCACCTCCGATGGTGCGAACGTTGGCGATGCCGGTTCTCCAGACAAGTCCGGCACCTACCGTTGCGGTGCCTGTTCGAACTGCGAAAGCACGTTCGAGACCATCGACGTGACCCGTGTGGCCCAGGCCATCAGCCGATGCGTGCATGACGTGAACCAGCGCGTGGGCTCGGGCAAGATCGTCAAGATCCTGCGCGGTTCCAAGGCGCAGGATCTGGCATGGCTGAATCCGGAGCAGATGCCCACATTCGGCATGCTCAAGGATGTGAACGAGGCCCGTATCCGCGACGTGCTGAGTCAGATGGCCACGGACGGCTACCTGTTCATCGCCGAGGGACGACTGCCCATCGTGATGTTCGGCAAACGCGCCGCGGAAACCGCCGCACCTGATTTCCACTATGAGATCAAGCGGGTGGAGCGCAAATCCGCGTCCGTGGGCGGAGTGGGTTCCAGTCGAGGCCGTAATGGTGCTTCCACCATGTCCGGCGACACCGCGGCCGGTGCCGCGCTCGGCTCGTACATCCCGGACGATGACGAGGAGGCGCTGTTCCAGAAACTGCGCGAGCTGCGCCGCACCATCGCCCAGGAGATCGGCAAGCCGCCGTACATCGTTTTCTCGGACAAGACCCTAAGGGACATGGCCCGCATCAAGCCGGTCACCAACGCGCAGTTCCTGGCCGTCAACGGCGTGGGCCAGCACAAGCTCGACCTGTACGGTCAACGCTTCATGCAGGCCGTAGCTTCGTTCAATGCGGGCGCATGAGTGCTACTAGGGCCTTGTCCTGACGCCAACGGCTCCTTACAAACGCTCCAGCGCCTGCTTGAGGTCGGCGATGAGGTCGTCCGCGTTCTCGATGCCCACGGAGATGCGCACCAAGTTGGCGGGCACCTGCAGGGTGGTGCCGGACACCGAAGCGTGGGTCATGGCGGCCGGCACCTCGATGAGGCTTTCCACGCCGCCCAGAGACTCGGCCAGCGTGAAGATCTCGGTGTGGTCCACGAATCGCTTGGCCGCCTCGGCACCGGCCGCGAGCTGCACGGACACGATGCCGCCGAAGCCGCCGTGCATCTGACGGGCGGCGATCTCATGGCCCGGATGGGATTCAAGGCCCGGGTACCAGACGCGCTCGATCACGTCGGACGGCTGGGATTCCAGCCACTGGGCCACCTTGAGTGCGTTGGCGCTGTGGCGCTTGACGCGCAGGTCCAGGGTCTTCAGGCCGCGAATGTCCAGCCAGGAATCGAACGGGGAGGGCACGGCGCCGGCGGCGTTCTGCAGGAAGGCCACCTTCTCGCGGGTCTCCTCGTCGTTCAAAACCACGGCGCCGCCCACCACGTCGGAGTGGCCGCCGATGTACTTGGTGGTGGAGTAGACCACCGCGTCCGCGCCGTCATCCAGCGGGTGCTGCAGGGCCGGCGAGGCGAAGGTGTTGTCCACCACCACCTTGGTGCCGTACTTGTGCGCCACCTCGGCGGTGGCGGCGATGTCCGTGATGTTGAGCAGCGGGTTGGACGGCGTCTCCACCCACACGTACTTGTACTGCTTGGCGGCCAGCGCCTGCTCCACGGCGGCCGTATCGGTGATGTCCACCACGTCCAGGCCGATGCCCCACGGCACGAACACTTTGGCGAGCAGACGGTAGGTGCCGCCGTACACGTCGTTGCCGAGGAGGATGTTGTCGCCGGGCAGGATGGTGGAGCGCAACAGCACGTCGATGGCGGCCAGACCCGAGGAGAAGCTCAGCGCGTACTTGGCGCCCTCCACCGCGGCGAGCTGTTCGTCGAAGCTGGTGCGGGTGGGGTTGATGGAGCGGGAGTAGTCGTGACCGCCCCTGAGTCCCAGCACGCCGTCCTGCTTGAAGGTGGAGGTGGCGAAAATCGGGGTCACCACGGCACCGGTGGTGGGGTCGGGCTCCTGGCCGGCGTGGATGGCGCGGGTGGCGAGGGCGGTATCGGCGAACTTGGCGTTGTATTCGGCGGACATGTTGGTTTTCCTTCTTATATCGATGAGTCTATGAATGGTTTTGGTTGATGATGGTTGACGGATTGCCGTGAAGCCTGTCGTGAGACGGCGGCGATTCACAGGTACTGTTCGGCCAGCGAGGGCTTGGTGGTGCGGTCCACGATATCGCCGTAGCCGTTGGCGCGCATCCAGTCGTCGTTGAAGATCTTCTCCAGGTAGCTGCGGCCGGAATCCGGGGCGAGCACCACTACAAGCTGGTCCTCGTCCAGATCGTTGGCGAGCGCGTACTTGATGGCGCTGGCCACGGCCATGCCGGAGGAGCCGCCCACTAGCAGGGCCTCCTCGCCGGCCAGTCGGCGGGTCATCTCGAAGGCCTCGGCGTCACCGACCTTGACGATGTCGTCGGTGATGTTCCGGTCGAAAGCCTTGGGGTAGAAGTCCTCCCCCACGCCCTCGATGTCGTACTGGTGGACGTCGGCCAGAGAGTCGGCGGAGTAGATGGAGCCTTCAGGGTCGGAGCCGATCACCTTGACCGCGCCGTCCGAGACTTCCTTGAGGTACTTGCCGGTGCCGGAGATGGTGCCGCCGGTGCCGATGCCGGCCACGAAATGCGTGACCTTGTGGTCCGTGGCCTCCCAGATCTCCGGGCCGGTGGTGTAGTAGTGGCTTTCCGGGCCGTTCGGGTTGTCGTACTGGTTCGGGCGGAAGCCGCCGGGAATCTCGTTGGCGAGTCGTTCGGCCACTTGGTAGTAGGAGCGCGGGTCGTCCGGGCCGGCGTCGGTGGGGGTCACGATGACTTCGGCGCCGTATGCGCGCAGCACGGCGCGCTTGGATTCGGAGACCTTGTCCGGCAGGGTGAAGATCGTGCGGTAGCCGCGCTGCTGGGCCACGAGTGCGAGACCCACGCCGGTGTTGCCGGAGGTGGGCTCGACGATCACACCGCCGGGCTTGAGCTGTCCGGAACGCTCGGCGGCGTCGATGATGCGCTCGGCGATGCGGTCCTTGGAGGAGCCGCCGGGGTTGAAGTATTCGACCTTGACGGCGATGGTGGCCTTGACACCGGCTGCCTGGGGGATGTGGTTGAGCTTGACGAGCGGGGTGTTGCCGATGAGTTCCGCGAGGCTGTTGTGAACGGTCATGTGTGGTCCTTTGTCCGGTTTGGTTGGGTTGACGATGATGCGGTTATGCTGCTTTCGTGAACCGACGTTCCCGGACGGGCGGTCGTTGACCTGTATTGATCGGAGCATCCGTCCCTTCTCGCGTAAGGGGTATGCCGTGTTTCCATGTGTTACGAACAATCCGATGAAGTGTTGTATGCGTTGTGCCAAACCACTGCGACCGCGCCAACTCCGCGGTATTCGGATTCATGGAAGATGCGCGGCGAACCTGCCGCGATTCGAATGCTCGTTCTCAAGTTATGCGTCACTGACCGTGCGCCCGGGGGCGTCGGTTAGCGACAACAACATGAGAAAATCTGCATGCCTCATACCATAGCACGTCTCTGGACATCCGCGTGTCGCATAGGGTCACATGACGGAAGATGCGCCCACAACCATTTTGTACGGCTCTGTTAAATCAAGATTGATATGCCCCTTATTCTTGGCTCCCCTTGTCAGGGGAGCTGGCGGCGAAGCCGACTGAGGGGTAGTCCAAGGAAATTCATGTCAATCTTGGTTTAACAGAGCTTTTTGTATTCGTCTCCCTCTCTCTGAGGAAAGCTGTCAGCAAAGCTGGCCGAGGGGAGCCATTGTGACCGCAACTGCCCTCAGTCTCACTCCGTTCGACAGCTCCCCTCAGCGAGGGGAGCCAATACTACGCGCGCTGTCGGGCGGGATGGATTTCGCGGCGGGCGGTCATCAGATACGTGATCCACATGCACAGCGCGAACAGCACCAGCGATTCGGCAACCGGGATCCACACCACATACGTTCCGATTTCCACGCCGGCGGACGGATGGCTGATGACACGGCCGCTGGCGGCCTGAACAAGCCAGTTGCCCAGCGCGCCGGCGGCAGCGAACCGCCCGAGCCATTCATCGGTCCACAGTACTGAACTGCTACCGAGCAGCTGGGAGGCGAGGCAGGCCACAAACAGCGCGGCAACGACGCCCCACGTGCCCTTGCTCGCCGCCCAGGCCAACACGGCTCCGAGCACTGTGCCCACCGCCACGTAGGCAAGCATCAGCGAAAGGAACTTGAGGAACATGAAGAGCACGCCACCCACCAGCATCGGCGAGAACCCCGACCCCGAAGCACCGCCCGTATACGACACCCGCTGCCAGGCGTACAGGAACTGCTCGGATCTCGGCAGATCGAACGGTTCGCCGAGGAAACAGCCCCTGATGCCAACGAAACAGGTCCCTTCCTTTCCGCTGGAGATGAGCACGTAACGTGCCGCGACCATCGACACGGACACTGCAATCGCCATCACGATTCCGCCGATCGCGGACGCCTTGACGAACGTACGCCTCGAGACGCCATGGCAGATGGCCGTGTCGAAGAACAGCCACTGCCAGGCCGCCGCTGCGAGCAGGAGGATCGGGAACCAGTACCGCTCGGCGTCGATGCTGGCCGATAGCCCGCCCGTTTCGTATCGCAGCGCCTGCAACCGCTGGTAGCAGAGCGCCACGAACAGCAGCAGGCCCAGCAGAAGCACCACGCCGTATACCGCGAGGTTGCGGACCAGCGTCAACCGGCACTGGCGGCTCATGCCGAGGAAGTCGTCGCCGCGCATCATGCCGCGTCCGCCACGGACCGATGCTTCCGATACGCCTGCGGCGGCATTTGCCGTACCGTGCGCGGATTCGCGTACGTTGTCATTCGTCGTCACAACCTTGCCGTCCATCGTTACTCCCCTTTGCTGCTCGATACGGCACCGGTCTCATCGCCGGCCTCTTGATGATCGGAGATATCCGGCATGTCCGGGCCGACCGCCCCGGACGTGACGCGGATGACGTAGTCCTGCAATCCGAGTGCGCTGGCGGCGATGCCGGAGGGCAGGTCGGCCGCCTCCACGGGCCCGCGCACGATGACGGTGGCCAGTCGTCCCATCGTTTCGCGGGAGATGACCTGCAATCCACAGTCCTCCACGAACGACCCGACGCACGCCGACTCCCCCGTAAGCACTGTGGCGCGGGAACCCACGGATTCGGCGTCGAATGCATCGATGATACGGCCGTGGTCGATGATGGCCGCGCGTTCCACGATGTGCGCGATCTCGTCGATGATGTGGGTGGAGATCACGATGATGCGGGGACGTTCGCCGTAGGATTCGAGCAGGAACCGGTAGAACAGGTCGCGGTTCACGGCGTCGAGGCCGAGCACCGGCTCGTCCAGGAGCAGCACGTCCGTCGGCACGCACAGGGCGGCGACCAGTCGCACGATCATACGTTGGCCGAGTGAGAGATGGCCGTATGCCCTGCCCGGTTCGATACCGAACGCGGCGAGCATGCGTGCGCTGAACGGCCAGTCGAAGCCGCCGTAGTAGCGCTCCTCCCGTTTGAAGATGGTGCTGATGCGCGCGCCGAGCAGGAACGGCAGCGTCTCGTTGACCAGGTAGATGCGCGATTGCGCGGATTCGTTCTCGCGAACGTTCGCACCGTCCAGTTCGACTGCGCCGCCGTCCGGGAGCAGTCGGTTGGCGATGACGCCGAGCAGCGTGGATTTGCCGGCGCCGTTGCGTCCGAACAGGCCGTGGATGGCGGGCCGGAGCGTGAGGTTCACGCCGTCCAGCGCCACGGTCGAACCGTACCGTTTGCTGAGGTCGGTGATGGTCAGGTTCGCATTCATGATGCGTACTCCTTCTCGATCAGCTCGGTCAGTTCCTTGGGACCGAAGCCGAGTCGTCGCGCTTCGGCGATGAACTGCGGAAGACGGTTGTCCAGGAACTCATCTCGTTTGGCGCCCCGTGCGCGGGCCGCGGCTCCGGGGGCCACGAACATGCCCAGTCCGCGGCGCTTTTCGAGCAGTCCGCGCTCCACGAGCAGGTTCATGCCTTTGAGCACGGTGGCGGGATTGATGCGGTATGTGGTCGATATTTCGGTGGTGCTGGGCACTTGCTCACCTTCCCGGTACAGGCCCGACACGATCGCTTCGTTGAGCTGGTCGGCCACTTGCCTGAACAGCGGCTCGCCGCTGGAATCATCGAAGTGCAAGGCTTGGCTCACCTCCTTGGGACGAAGCCGTCTTGGATGTGGATGGGCGGAGAAGCAGCGGTTTCACCAACCAAAATGCCCCTCCTCGGCTCCCCTTGTCAGGGGAGCTGTCGGCAAAGCCGACTGAGGGGTAGTCCAACCTGAGATTTACGGCAATCCTGGTTTGATCGGTCTCACGCCAACCTCATTGGTTAGTTACTCATGTAACTAACCATATAACCGAAAGCGTCCACCGTCAACATCATCAGCCACGCCGCGAGGCAAAGCGCTACAGCGATGCGGCGGCGATGAGCTGGCGGGTGTAGTCGGATTGGGGGTTGTCGAGCACCGCGTCGGTGGGACCGGATTCGACCACGTGTCCCTCGCGGAGCACCAGGATGCGGTCGGCGATGTGCTGGACCACGCCGAGGTCATGGGAGACCATGATGATGGCGGGCCGGATCGGCTGGCCCGTGGCGGTATCGACGGCGCCCGAGCCCTCGCCGGAAAGGATCGACTGGAAGGTCTCGAGGATCTGCACGCGGGCGGCCACATCGATGGCGCTCATCGGCTCGTCGGCCAGGATGAGCCGCGGGTTGGCCACGATGGCGCGGGCGATGGCCACGCGCTGCGCCTGGCCGCCGGACAGATCGCACGGGTACCGGCCGAGGAACACGCGCGGGTCGAGTCCCACGCGGGCGAGCGCCTGCGCGGCCTTGCCCTCCACCTCGTCCACGGCGAACCCGAGGGCGCGCCGACGCAGCCACAACGGTTCGGACACCGAACGTTCCACGGTCCAGCGCGGGTCGAGCGAGCCGAACGGGTCCTGGAACACGATGGACGATTCGGCGCGCAGCGCACGGCTGCCGACCGAACCGCGGCCGACCTCCTCACCGCGGTACTCGATGCTGCCGGAATCGGCGGCGGCCAGGCCCAGCATGATGCGGGTGAGCGTGGTCTTGCCGGAGCCGGAGGCGCCGATCACGGCCAGACACTCCCCCGCATGCACTTCGGCGGAGACGCCGAACAGCACCTGACGTCGGGAGGCATGGGACCGACCGAAGCCGAACAGGCCGCGATGCATGACACGGTCGGCGAACGAGGCGTTGATGTCACGCGCGACGAGCAACGGTTCGGTCTTCCCGGTATCACGGCGTTCCGTCATGGCAGCCTCTCCCCCGGTCAACCTACGGCCGCCAGCAGTCTCGACGGAAGCGGCCAAAACACGGTCAGTCATGGGATTCCTCCTTCCCGCCGGCACGGAGGGTGAGCAGACGGGCCGCGGAGACGAGTTCGCGGGCCTGTGCGGTCGCGGGCGAGGCCAGCAATTCCGCGGTCGGGCCGGACTCCACGATGCGTCCGGCGTCCAGCACGTAGCAGCGCGTGGTGGCGCGGGCGAGCACGGAGAAGTCGTGCGTGATGAACAGCATCGAGGCGCCGGCGCCGTCCACCAGCGAGGTCAGCAGGTCCACGATCTGGCGTTGCGTGACGGAATCGAGCGCGGTGGTCGGCTCATCGGCGATGATGAACCGGGGCGAGGTGATCAGGGCGGTGGCGATGCCGACGCGCTGCTGCTGCCCGCCGGACAGTTCATGCGGGTATTTGCCCGTCACCTCCCCGTCAAGGCCGACCTTGGCGAGCATCACGGCCACGCGCTCGGCCCGTTCGGCCTTGGTGAGGTCGTAATGGAGCTTCAGGGGCAGCGCGATCTGCTGGCCCACGGTCATCACCGGGTTCAGCGAGGCGGCCGGATTCTGGAACACCGTGCCCACATACCGGCCGCGGAGGTCGGCGAGCGCGCGTTCGTGCAGGCCGATCACGTCGGTACTTCCCATGACGATGGAGCCGGATGCCGTGGCGTTCCGCGGCAGCAGCCCCAGCATCGCCTTGGAGATCATGGATTTGCCGGAACCGGACGAGCCGATGAGGCCCACCCGCTCGCCGTCCGCGATGTCGAGATCCGCGTCGGAGACGATGGGCTTGCCGCCGATGGTGATGGTCAGGTCACGTACTTGGATGCTCATCGTTCGGCTCCTTCCCCATCATCTTCAGCAATTTCCGAGACGCCCGTATTCCGTGCAACCGGCGCGGCGGACGGATTGGTGGTCGCATTGTCCGCTGCACCGGCGGACTGCGCGACGGCCTGACGCAGCGCGGGATTGGCCACCGGATCGACGGCGTCGCGCAGCACGTCGCCGAACACGTTGAGGGCCACGACCACCACGGTGACGATGAGGCCCGGCCACAGCACGGTCAGGGGGAACACGTTGATGAGCTTGACCGACGTGGCCAGCGAATGGCCCCAGCTCGGCACGCCGGAGGGCACGCCGATGCCGAGGTAGGTCAGGCCCGATTCGGCCAATACCGCCGTTCCCGCGGACAGCGAAAGCTGCACGGCCAGCACGGGCAGGATGTTGGGGATGATGTGGCTGACGAGCACGCGCCGGCCGCTCGCGCCATTGGCCCTCGCCGATTCCACGTACGCCGAACGGGCAGCGAGCAGGGCGGCCGGACGCGCCACGCGGGCCAGGTTGAGCCCGTAGCCGAAGCCGCAGGCCACCACGATCACGGCGATGGATGCGCCCAGCGGCACGGCCAGAATCAGAGCGATGAGCACGGTGGGGATGGAGATGAGCGCGTCGACCACCACCACGGACGTGCCGGCGAGCGCGGGGGTGCGGGCCACCATCGCGGCGACCAGGGCCAGTCCCCATACGGCGGACAACGCCACGGTGAGCACCACGATGAGCAGGTTGGTGCGCGAGCCGGCCATGAGCCAGCTGAACACGTCGGCGCCGGTGCCGTCGGTGCCGAGCCAGTGCGAGGCGGAGGGCTTGGCCCACACATGGTATCCGTCCGTAGTCCACAGGGACTGCGGGGTCCAGACGAGGGAGACCAGCGCCACGGCGAGCCACAACGCCAGCACGATAAGCGTGAATTTGCCTTCGCCGCGCCGCCAGATGGACCGCAGAACGATGGAGAAACGACGCAAGGGCTTGTGCGCAACGGTGTGCGCAGCGGTTTCGCCGGCACCGGGCGAGCAGACTTTCCGCATGGTGTTGCTCATGCGGCCACCTCCGATACGGTATCCGCGGATTTGAGCCGCGGGTCGAGGATGCGGTGCAGCACGTCCACCACAAGGCCCACGCCCAGGAAGAACGCAGCGAGCAGGAACAGCTCGCTTTGCACGGCGATGAGGTCGCGGTTGCCCACGTCGGTCACGAGCCCGTTGCCGATGCCGGGCAGGGCGAATAGGTTCTCGATGACCATGACCCCGGTGATCATCGAGGCGAAGGTCAGGCCGATCACCGAGACGAGCTGCGGGGTGGCGAGCCGCAATCCGACGCGCAGCACGGCCTGGGTGCGTGTCATGCCGCAGGAACGCGCCATGTCGATGTAGCCGGAGTCCGCCAGGTCGCCCAATGCCGAACGGGTGTACCGCATGAGGGATGCGCCCACGATGATGCCGACCGAGAGGGCCGGCAGGATCAATGCGAGCAGCGCCCGGCCAGGAGTGGTCCAGCCGTCCATCGGGAATCCCTGTGAGGGCAGGATGCCGACGAGGCCCGTTCCCTTGCCGAACAGGAGGATGAGCAGCAGTCCGCTCCAGAGCGCGGGCACGGCGCCGCCGATGATGGCGAGTACGTGGAACGCCGCGCGCACGCGGGCCGAGCGGGCCAGCACGGCCGCGCATCCGAGCGGCAGGCCGATGGCGAGGGCGATGAGCAGGCCCAGGATAATCAGGGGGAAGGTGATGGAAGCGCGGGAGGCGACCAGCGAGGTCACGGAGCGGCCGGTCAGGATCGACGTGCCGAAGTCGCCGTGCAGGAGCGCGCCCATCCAGTCGAGGTATTGGATGACGAGCGGACGGTTGAGTCCCAGTTGCTCGCGCAGTTGGGCCGCCTTCTCAGGCGGGGCGTTCACGCCGGCCATGATGGATGCCACGTCGCCGGGCAGGATGCGCAGCGCCGCGAACACCACGACGGACAGGCCGAACAGCGCCGCCACGAACAGCAGCAGTCGGCGGACGACGAATCGCATTGCCGTGCTTCCTTTCTATTGGGCTTGCCAGTCGCCGATGACCTCGGCTCCCCTTGTCAGGGGAGCTGGCGGCGAAGCCGACTGAGGGGTAGTCCTACGCTGGTTGTGTTGATTCAGTTTCCGATGTTTTGCAACACGTCGTCATGAACTACCCCTCAGTCACCTGCGGTGACAGCTCCCCTGACAAGGGGAGCCGAGAACGATGGCCTACTTCGTATACGTCACGTTATACAGCGGCAGGACGGTCTGGTTGAGGTTGAACGGGAAGCCCTTCACGCCCTTGGCCGTGGCGGTGGTGATGCGGTAGTTGAACAGCCAGTCGGCCGGCGCGTCCTCGGAGATGAGCTTGGCGGCCTGGGCGAACTTGGCGTCGCGTTCCTCGTCCGTGGTGGCGGCGATACCCTCGGCATACAGCTTCTGCACGTCCTTGTTGTCGTACCCGAAGTAGTAGGTCGGGTCGGTCCAGGTGTAGAAGTCGTGGCTCTCGTTGTGGTCCACGAGCGAGAGGTCGAAGTCGTGGTTGGTGTACACGTCCTGCAGCCAGGTGGAGAACTCCACCACATTGACCTTGAGGTCGATGCCGATGGGCTTCAACTGCGAGCGCAGCTGGTCGCCGAGTTCGGTGCCGTAGATGTTGGCGTAGGTCAGGGTGAGCTGGAGCGGCTTGTCCTCGGAGTAGCCGGCCTCGGCCATGAGCGACTTGGCCTTGGCCTGGTCGTACGGGTACAGGCCGGTCAGGTCCTCGTAACCGGGGTCGAGGGACGGGATCGGGCCGCCGAGGGCCTTGTCCGCGCCGCCGCGGGAGGCGATGAGCTCGTCATGGTTGATGGCGTAGCGGATGGCCTGGCGGATGCGCTTGTCCGCGAGCTTGGAGCCGGAGGCGTTGTTGAAGCCGAGCACGTACTTGTCGGTGCCGTCGCCGGCCTTGACCACGTACTTGGACGGATCGGAGGTGAACGGCTCGGCCAGGTTCTCGGTGATCGGGGCGAGCACCTGCACGTCGCCGGACTTCAGCGCGTTGACCGCCGCGTTGTCGTCGGCCAGGTACTTGACCACGATGGTCGGGGTCTTGGCCTTGTTCTTGCCCCAGTACTTCGCGTTGGCCTTGAGGGTGATGGAGTCGTTCTCGACGAACTTGGCCACGGTGTACGGACCGGAGCCCACGGCCTCGGTCTTGAGGTCGTACTTGGCGTCCTTGTCGAACACCAGACCGGCGCGGCCGGTGAGGGTCCACAGGAGGTTCGAGTTCGGGGTCTTCAGGGTGATGACCACGGTGGAGGCGTCCTTGGCCTCGACCTTGCTGACGGATTCGAGCGCGTCGGCGTCGTGGTACTGCTTGGCGATGAGTTCGTTGATGGACCAGGCCACGTCCTCGGCGTCGAGCGTGTCGCCGTTGGAGAAGACCATGTTCTTGTTGAGGTGGAAGGTGTAGGTCAGGCCGTCCTTGGATTCCTCCCAGCTGGAGGCGATGGCCGGGGCCACCTGGTTCTTGGAGTCGCGGGCCACGATGCCTTCGTACACGTTGCCGATCAGGACCTGATCGAGCGCGGAGCCCGCGGTGTTGCGGATGTCGAGGTTGGTGGGGGCCAGTTTGAGGCCGATGGTGACGGTGCTGGCCGTTGCGGAACCGTCCGCCGATGACGTGCCGGCGTCGTCCTTCTTCGCGTAGGCCAGGGTGACGCCGATGACGACGGCGACCGCCACGATCACGGCGATCAGCGAGATCAGCCACCACTTCGGGCCGTTCTTCTTCGGCTGCTTCGCGCGCGATGCCAGGCTTGCGTCCGTGGTTGCGCCGTTTTCGACGTGCGCACCATTGTCTTGAGACATGATTCTTCCTCTTCGATTGTCGGTAAATGCGGTTGGCCGCCCGTACGGGTCGACCACCGGAGCCCCATCATAGACGCGGGACTGTAATTCACGAATACGGATCGGGGCGGTAGGATGGCCCGTGAAATCCATCTCGAAGCTGGAGGGTTATCATGCTGGTCGCCGTTGACATCGGCAATACGAACATCGTGCTTGGTTTTCTGGACGGGGGCCGTATCGCCGGCACCTACCGCATCACCACCAAGGCGAACCATACTTCGGACGAATACGGGCTGTTCCTGACCGAATTCCTCAGGATGAGCGGCTTCCGGCCGGCGGACGTGGATGACGTGATCATCTGTTCGGTGGTGCCGAAGGTCATGCATTCGTTCCGTTCGTCGATCGTCAAGTTCCTGGACATCGATCCGATGGTGGTGGGGCCCGGTATCAAGACCGGCATGAACGTGCGCGTCGACGACCCGAAGTCGCTCGGCGCGGACATCCTGGCCGATTGCGCCGGCGCGTACTATTCGTACGACGGTCCGGCGCTGGTGGCCGATTTCGGCACGGCCACCACGTTCACGCATGTGAGCGGCGACGGCGTGATCGACGCGGGCATCATCACCACCGGCATCCGTGCGGGCGCCGCGGCCCTGTGGGGCGACACGGCCCAGCTGCCCGAGGTGGAGATCACCCGGCCGGACACGATTCTGGGCACGAACACGAAGACATGCATGCAGGCCGGTCTGTATTACACGTTCCTGGGCGGCGTGGAGCGCACGATCACGCAGTTCCGCAAGGAGCTCGGCGGCGAGGACTTCAGGGTGATCGCCACCGGCGGGCTGGGGCGCGTGTTCGCCAACGACACGGATCTCATCGACGTGTACGACCCGGACCTGATCTTCAAGGGCATGGCGCATATTTACGCAAGGAATGTGAAGTAGTCAAATGGAATCGGCCTGATGGCCGATGCTGTCTGTTTCGCGGCTTCCGCCGCTCCCCTACTACCCCTCAGACCGCTTTCAGCGGCCAGCTCGTCCTGCAATTACGGACGAACTTCGTTCGAAGTCTATTCGCTCGACTGTCGTCTCGCACGTTGCCTACAAGCAGCTCCGCTGCTTGCTTCACGGCAACGTCCTGGCAAGGGGAGCCAAGACTCTATATAAAAAATGGCGCTTGTGTTGTTTTCGTGGGTGTGGGTTCGTCGTTGAGCCGTTGAGGGAGTAAGAGAAGAGCGCTTCCTGGGTAGGATGTTTTCGACCAAGATAAACAAGCAACCAGCAAGCGCCTGATGAAC
>NZ_JAHBBJ010000017.1 GCF_019331675.1 Bifidobacterium miconisargentati | reverse complement strand
CGGTTGTTCAGCCCCCGCCGGACTGTATGTTCGCGCTCCGACGGAGGTGCCGCGAACTTACAGTCCGTTCAGGCCGCTCAAAAGACTGTATGTTCGCGGCTGCCTCGTTGGGACGCGAACATACAGTCGCTACGAAGCCCCATACCATAACCGTGACGACAAAACCGCCGTATTCGGGACTCACATCCGCAAGCGGAACGCGAAGCTGGAACCACATACCCCGTTCAGACTTGCGCGACCCACACGGTTCGAAGGACCATGGCCGCATGAGACACCACATCGAACTTGAGGCCCTCTGCGACGACGCCGAGCGGAACCATCGCTGCTTCTACCCCACATCCAACGCCCTGCAACAAGCCACGTACGTACGGCTCCGCAACGGATACTTGGTCCGCCCGCACCGAAATGTCTACTGCCGTGCCTCGTATTGGGCCACGTTGAACCCAGCAGAACGTTCACGCCACATTATCCGCACCTTGTCGCGGCAATTCCCGACCCATGTCTTCGCCGGACTCAGCGCCGCAGCAATACTGCAATTGGAATACAGCTGGCATCTGCACGATGACGGCTCAATATTCATTGCATCATCCACCGGCAGCCCCAAACGCACATATCAGGGAATCCGGCGAATCGGCATGACCGACCCACCCGTATCCTCGGTAATTCATTTCCGCCGCGGAGACGGCATCAGAGCCAAAGCGATTCCCGGCCCTTTGACCATGAATCCGCGGCAAACGCCATCATCGCAAGCGACGCTGTTCGGCATCGCCTGCAGCGACATCACCGACATAATACGCATAACCTCGCCGGCCCGGACTCTGGTCGATTGCGGCCTCCGATACACCTTCGCCCAATCTTTGCCGATGTTCGATTCGGCATTGCGCAATCACCTAACCACACCACAGCAGGTGATGGACATCTGCGACGGCATGCGCACGGAATGCGGGAGCATCATGAGGCTTCTTCATTATGCGGACCCGCTCAGCGAGAACGGCGGCGAATCGTTGTGCAGGGCCGTGGTCATCGAAGAAGGATTCGCCGTACCTCAGCTCCAGCATGTATTCACCGATGTCGACGCCTCTTGGACGCGCTATCGCGTGGATTTCGTGTGGCATACGGAAGACGGGCGCATTATTGTGCTGGAGTTTGACGGCACAGCCAAATACACGGATCCCTCAATGACCAGACACAGCAACGTGCATACCGTGGTGCGCGCGGAACGCGATCGCGAGGATGCGTTGCGGAGAGCCGGCGTGACGACGATCATCCGCACGAACTACGAGGAAGTGACGTTACGGACCCCATTGGTGCGCAAACTTCTCGATGCAAGGGTGCCCATGACCAGTATGAATCCGAGGTACGAACGCGCGACCGATGTCACCGGTCGTGAATTGTAACAGCCACACGCTCGCTCTCATTCATATTCCCAGGAGCTCAGCCATTTCGGCTCGGTCACGCCTGTGCCGAGGTGTCTCTGATGCGTCGACATCCAGCTTCCTCCCGAATTGGACTGTATGTTCGCGCTCCGACGGAGGTGCCGCGAACTTACAGTCTGTTCGGACCGTCCAAAAGACTGTAAGTTCGCGGTTGCCTCGTTGGGACGCGAACATACAGTCGATACGGCAATCAGCAGACGGTCCACTAGCATGCCACACGGCCATGCGCGCCATATCCATGCACCGATACCGTGCCAGCAGGCATTATGCCGCCGATGAGGCCGTCACTCCGGGCTCTTCAGGGCGCCGACCATGTCGATGCGGTCGAGCGCGCGGTTGGTGGCCAGACTCACCAGCAACGTGAAGACGAGCGCCAGAGCGGCGGCGGCCACGTAGCAGAACCACAGCACGTTCGGCACGATGTTCATGCCGGGCAGGTCCAGCTTGCTCACCAGGAAGCCCAGCAGCGCGCGGCCGCACGGCATGCCGATAATAATGCCGAACGCGCTCAGCAGCAACATCTCCTTGTTCACATATCCGTACACCTCGCGCCTGCGGAAGCCGAGCACCTTGATGGTGGCCAGCTCGCGTTCGCGCTCGGAAATGTTGGTGCTGGCCAGCGTGTAGAGCACCACGACGGCCAGGATCGCGGCCATGACCACGATGAAGCCGATCATCACGAAGAACATGAGGAAGCTCTTGGAGAAGTCGCGCTCCTGTTTGGCCGAGCTCGTCACCGAGAGGTATTCACTCTGCCCGGCGAGGCCGTCCGCGAAGACGATCTGCGCGTCCAAGTCGCCTTTCACGTTGATGAGGTCGGCGTTCAGCGTGAAGTCGGTGTCGAACGTCTTCTCGTAAGCCGATTGCGTCATGACCACGAGGTTGCCGGTGTAGTATTGGGCGACTTCGTGGACCGTGGCGTCCGCGGTGTTGGTCATCGCATCGGTGAGGTTCACCGTGGAGCCGGAGGCGAGCGCGAGCTTGCGTGCGGCGTTGGCGGTCACGATGACGCCGTCGTCCGCGTCAGACAGCTCGATCGGTGTTCCGTCCAGGGTCTGCAGGTTGATGTAGCCGTCCATCGGCTCGCCGTCGGGGACGACCATGAGCTGCGCGGTGAGTTTCGCGTCGTCCGCCGAATCGGAGGCATTGCCATCGTTATCACCGCGTGCGGGGGCGAGGGTGACGCTGCCGAGCTGCAGCGGGAGCGTGGATTCCACGTCGGCGTTCCCGTCAAGATCGTCCTGCGCCTTGTCATGGTTGGCGGCGGAGGTCACGGCCATCACGTCGTAGGGCGCGATCTCGCTGTGCTGGCGGGGCATCAGGGTCAGGGCGGAGCTGCCCATGCCGAATCCGGCGGTCATCAGGGCCGTGCAGCCGAGCACGCCGATGATGACCATGAGCGCGCGGGACTTGTAGCGGAACAGGTTGCGCGCGGTCACCTTGCCGAGGAAGCTCAGGTGGTTCCAGACGAATCCGATGCGTTGCAGGACGATGGTCTTGCCGGCCTTGGGCGCCTTGGGACGCATGAGCTCGGCGGGTTCCAGCCTCAGCGAACCGGTGCAGGCCACCATGGCGGCCCCGGTGATGATGATTACGAACAGCAGCACGCCGCCCACGGCAAGCCGCCAATCGACCAGCAGCGGATAGTTCGGCAACACGTATATCTCGGTGATGAGCTTCCGCGTGAACATGAACGGCAGCCCGACCAGGCCCAGCACATCGCCGAGCAGACCGCCGAACAGGCAGGCGGCGCCCGAGTAGACCAGGTATTTGAGCATGGTTTCATGGCGCGTGTAGCCGAGCGCCTTGTAGGTGCCGATGAGCCCGCGATCCTCCTCCACCATGCGCGTGACGGCGGTCAGGCTCACCAGGAGCGCGATGACGAGGAACAGCACCGGGAACATCGTGCCCAGGCGCGCGATCATTTCGGTCTGGGTCTTCACGTCCTCGTAACTGGTCACGGCGCTGCGGTCGCGGATGATCCACTTGGCCTCGGGCATGGCGTCCACCGTGCTCTTGATCTTGGCTTCCGCGGCGGCGATCTGCTGTTCGGCGGTGGCCTTGGCGGGCAGGCCGTCCGGCAGGGCCGCGATCTTGGCCTTCCGCGCTTCGACCTGTTCCATGGCCTTGTCCAGCGCCGCCTGATGCACGGCGTCGGTTCGCGACTGTTCGCGGGCCGTCCGGATGGTTTCGATGTTGCCTACGGCCCGGGCGACCGTGTCGAGATAATCGTCGTCGTACGTGTTCATCGCGTTCGCGCCGGCAACGGTGATGACGGCGGACGTGTACGGCGCATCGGCGTCGGCCAGCGCGTCGTCGGATACGAACATCGGGTAGACGGTCTTCGCGCCGGAGACGAGCGCGAGCGGGCCGGACGGGTTCACGATGTCGTTCGGGTCGATGACAGCGCCGACAATGGTGTATTCGCCGTCCGCGAACGTGCCGGTCGTGGCCTTCGAGGAGTCGGACGAATCGCCGGCCGCTTCCGTCTCGTCGGATGCCGAAGTCACGGCCTCGGACGTGAGCGAAGCGTCCGGCGCGAACGTCAGCGTGTCGCCCAGCGTTTTGCCGCTGTCGTCCAGGTACTGCCGCGTCACGGCGATTTCGTGGCCCGTTTCGGGCAGGCGGCCGTCCTCGAGATACGGCCGTTCGATGCCCTGATCGTTCAGGGTGGTGACGGTGGCGGAGGCTTGTCTGCCGTCGATGGCGGTGGTCACGTTGGCCGTGTGCTCGCCGGCAACCTTGGCGATGCCGTCAACCTTACCGAGCGCGGCGATGTCGTCATCGTCGAGCCCGAGGGTGGAGATGACGGCGACGTCATGCATGGAGGTCGAGTCGAAGAATTCATCCAGACCGGCGCGGACGTCCTTGGCTATGGTGTTGAGGCCGCCGAGCATCATCACGCCGACCGCCACGATGACGAGCATGGCCGTGAAACGCTTGCCGTTGCCGGCCATGGCGCGCCATGCGTCCTTCCAGAGTGCCGTTTTCTTCATGATCGTTCCCGCCTCTCCCCTACCATTCGATGTCCGCGATGGGCGTGGGGTTCGGGTTCCGGGTGATTTCGGTGACCTTGCCGGAGCGGAAGCGGATCAGACGGTCGCCCATCGGGGCGAGTGCGGAGTTATGCGTCACGAGCGCCACGGTGATGCCGCGTTGGCGGCAGGAGTCCTGCAGAAGCTGGAGCACCTCCTTGCCGGTGTTGTAGTCGAGCGCACCGGTCGGTTCGTCGCACAGCATCAGCTTGGGGTTCTTGGCAAGCGCGCGGGCGATGGAGACGCGCTGCTGTTCGCCGCCGGAAAGCTGCGCGGGGAAGTTGGCAAGACGATTGCCCAGGCCGACTTTGTCGAGCGTCTCGCGGGCATCGAGCGCGTTCGGGCAGATCTGCGAGGCGAGTTCCACGTTTTCGAGCGCGGTCAGGTTGGGCACGAGGTTGTAGAACTGGAAGACGAAGCCCACGTCGAAACGGCGGTAGTCGGTGAGCTGTGCCTCGTTGGCCTTGGTGATGTCCTTGCCGTCGATGACCACGGAACCGGAGGTGGCGCGATCCATGCCGCCGAGGATGTTGAGGGTGGTGGATTTGCCGGCGCCGGATGCTCCGAGGATCACGGCGAGTTCGCCCTGCTCGATGTCGAAGCTGGCATGGTCAAGCGCCAGCACCGCGGATTCGCCGCTGCCGTATTGGCGCACCACGTCGTGGAATTCCAGGAAAGCCATGGTATTTCAGGTCCTCTCTTGCGATTGTCGTCGTTATATCGCGACTCAAGAAATACATCACTCTGTTGGGTAATAAAATCCACGCAATTCAACATTGTGTTGGGTTTCGACTGCAGAACCGCGGCATCATACGGAAAACACGATACGATGTTGAGTTATTGATCGAAGGCAGGAAGCAGGAAGGCGCATATGGCACGACCGAAGACAGGCGAGCAGAGCGCGACCGAACGCATGCAGGACGCTTTCTGGACACTGCTGGAGCAGAAGCCGTATGCGCAGATCACCATCAGCGACATCACGCGCGTGAGCGGTCTGAACCGCAGCGCGTTCTACTACCATTACGGCAACATTCCGGAGCTGGCGGACGATGCGATCGCCTCGATTTACGACGACCCGGACATCACCTCATTCATCGCGCACATCATCAGGCAGGACGAAGGCATCGAGGCGATCCGCGATTACGCCATCGCCAGCATCACCATGCCGCAGCGCATCGCCAGCATCCGACGCCTGTCCCTTATCGCCGGCCCGCATGGCTCCACGGGATTGGCCGATCAGCTCAAAACCCATGTCATCGAAATCTGGCTGACGACGCTCGGCCGTGATCCGGCCACGCTCAATCCGGGTCAGCACATCCTGCTGGAATTCGCATCCAGCGGCATGCTCGGCGTTCTGGCCAAGGCTCCGGCGGTGTTCACCCCGGAGAACATCGAATGGTTGAGCCATTCGGTATTGCCGGATATCATCGCCCAGCTCATCAATTCGCTACGAGATGGGAACTCCGCTTCGACGAGCTCCCCTCAGTCGCTTCCAGCGACAGCTCCCCTCGGAGAGGGGAGCCATGATTCCGTATCGTAACTTCCTTCTTCGGGGAATCCGTCAGCAAACGCATAGCCTCGGCTCCCCTCGCTGAGGGGAGCTGTCAGCGAAGCTGACTGAGGGGAGCCACAGGAAACCACGCAACAAGACGGTCCTTCACCGCTTGCGGCAGCACACCACGGCCATGACGAGGCCCGCCACGGCCACGCCGACCATGGCCCAGAACGCGATGGAGACACCCATCGGATCATTGCCGCAGGAGACCATCACTGCCACGAACACCGCCGAGCCGAGCGCTCCGGCAATCGTGCGCAAGGACGTGAGCAGCGCACTGGCGTCACTGACGTACCGGCGCTCCACGGAAGCCAGGCCCCAGGTGGCGGCCGGCATCATCACCATCGACACAGCCACCGACCGCGCGGCGAACACGACGGCGATCCACCAGATCGGCGTGGCATCGGTCAGGAAGCCGAACGGCACCATCGTCACGGCCAGCAACGCCATGCCGCCGATGGCGAGCGGGCGGATGCCGAACCGGTCGAACATGCGCCCGGTGATCGGCGAGGACATCGCCATCAGCAGCGAACCGGGCAGCATGGCGAGCGCCGAAACGGTCACGGACGCGCCGTCCATCTGCTGCATATACATCGGCAGGATGGTGGAGCCGGCGATGAGCACCGCATACAGGACCATGCTCAGCAGCACGGCCACGGTGAAGTCGCGCGTGGCGAAGATGCGCAGCTGCAGCAGCGGATGGTCGATGCGCAGCTGACGCACCGCGAACAGCGCCAGACAGAGCACGCCCAACGCGAACGAACCGAGCACCTGCCAGCCCAGGAACGGCCTGACGCCTATGTTGCTGGAGCCGAACTGGAGTCCCAGGAAGCCGAACGCGGAAAGCACCAGCGAGGGCACGTCGAGATGTGCGTCCGTCGAGGTCTTCAACACGTTGCGCATGACCGGGAACGCGATGATCAGCACCAGTGTCGAAATGCCGCCGGCCACCCAGAAGATGGACTGCCAGCCCCAGTGGTCGACCATGATGCCGGAAATCGTGGGGGCCACGACCGGAGCCGCGGAGACGGCAAGCCCGTAGAAGCCCATCGCCGTGCCGACGCCGGATTCGGCGTACAGGGCGAGGATGATGACCTGCGTCAGGGACAGGGAGATGCCCGAGCCGAGTGCCTGAATGATGCGGGCGGCCATGAGCACCGGGAAGCTGTGCGACATCGCCGCGAGCAGCAAGCCGCCGGCGAACAGTGTCAGGCCGGTCAGGAACAGCGGCTTGGTGGGGAATCGCTTCATCATGAACGCGGTAGCGGGGATGATCACGCCCATCGCGAGCGAGAAGCCGCTGGTGAGCCAGTTGCCGAGCACCGCGGAGATGTCGAGGCTGGTCATGATGGCCGGCAGCGCGGTGGTCAGCGACGTCTGTGCGAACGCGCCGGCGATGCACGCTGCCAGCAGCACCGCGAAGATCGCCGTGCGTTGTTTGTCCGTTACTGGTGATTGCTGTTTCCCTGTCATCCTGTATGCGATATCCCCTCTTCAACATCATGCGTCATACGGCATGCATGTCCGCCTTCGCAATAGCGCAACATACCTCGGTTGCTCGGACAACGATCAGGAGAGCAATCCGCTTGCCTTGCGGCACACGTCGTCGTTGAGGTCGTACAGATGCTCGATGGTCTGGGCATTGCGGCGGCCGGTCGACGCGGCGATTGCGCGGCATACGGGGTACGCGGCGATCCAGCAGGCGAAGCCGGGGACGGCAAGGATGACCATCAGCACGAGCATGGCGGCGAGGAAACCACGGCGTTTCGACATGATGTCATCGCGTGCGGTCATGAAGATGATGGGGATGTTCGGGTCGATCGCGCGGATACGTGCGGCCAGTTCGTAGCCGTCGATACCGAGCTGATGTCGGAGACCACGAGGTCGTACAAGGTGCCGCGCATCGCATCGAACGCGCGGTTGGCGTCGAGGCAGCCGGTCGCCTCGTAGCCGGCGTCGCGCAGCGTATCGCAGGTGATGTCGTTGAGCGCCCGCTCATCCTCCACGACCAGAATCCTCGTCATGCATCCTCCCTTGCCGCACGCCAACGGGAACCTCGCCGACGATGCCGCGTGCCGGCGTAACCCTTTTCCGTGAAGTCTAGCCTTTACAATGGATGCGTCGACGGCCGTTCTCAGGCCGACCGGAACGGGGAGCGAAACCATGGAATTGCGCGTGCTCAGGTATTTTCTGGCGGTGGCCGAGGAAGGCAACATCACGTGGGCCGCGCAGCTATTGCGCATCTCCCAGCCCACGTTGTCCCGCCAGCTGAAGCAACTGGAGGAGGAACTCGGCGTCACGTTGTTCGAACGCGGCAGCCACGCGATCACGCTGACCGAGGCCGGCCGTCTGCTGCGTGACCGTGCGCAGACCATCGTCTCCCTTACGGACAAGGCGGAATACGAGCTCAAGCAATCCGGTTACGAATTGGGCGGCGACATCACGGCCGGATGCGGCGAGGTGCGCGCCATGGCGTTCCTCGCCGACCGCATGGCCGCGTTCCGCACCCTGCATCCCGGCGTGCGGTTCAACGTCATCAGCACCACGGCGGACGTGATCCAAGACCAGCTCGAACAGGGATTGATGGATTTCGGCCTGCTCGCCGACCCGGTGGACACCAGTCGATACGAATTCCTGCGCACCAACATCACCGAACACTGGTGCGCGATGGTGCCGGACGGCCACGCCTTGCAGACCCACGACTCCCTCTCCCCCGCCGATCTGGCCAACGAGTCGCTGCTCCTGCCCTCGCGCGAGCCGGTGCGCCGCGTGGTGCTGAACTGGTTCGGCCCCTACGCCCCGCATCTCAACATCGCCGGCACCTGCAACCTGCCCGCGAACGGCGCGGCGATGGCGGCAAGCGGCCTCGGACTGTACCTGTGCCTCGATCACGGCACCACCTATCCGGGCGTGCGCGGGGTACGGCTCTCGCCATCGCTGGAAAGCAGTTCGGTGCTGGCATGGAAGAAACAGGGCACGGCCTCCCCGGCGGCGGCCGCGTTCGCCAGGTTCCTGCAGACGATGTGATGCGCCGGAGCGTCCGGCTCCCCTCTCTAAGTGCGCTATCAATCGGTCTCAATCACGTGATGTGCCAGAGTGTCCGGCTCCCCTCTCTGAGGGGAGCTGTCAGCCATAGGCTGACTGAGGGGAGTCCCGTTCATGCCCCAACAGCATGAACGTGCATAAACCATAGGTATTAGACGCCACCCGTCCGCCGCGGTTCAATGATGGCAGATTCAACGAAGGAGCCATCATGACAGTCACAGCAGCCGACATCCTCGAACGCGACCGTTCCGGAGAGCCGGTCAATCCGTGCGACCCCGGCTATTGCGCCATCGCGACCATCATCAACGAGACCAAGCGGCTCTGCATCGAGCTCAACACCGGCTATCACGAGCCCCGCGAGGCGCACACCCTGTTCGAGCGGATCGTCGGCCATCCGGTCGACCCGTCCTTCCGCTTCAATCCGCCGTTCTATACGGATTTCGGGCACAATATCGAAATCGGCCGGGGCGTGTTCATCAACTGGGGCTGCACGTTGATGGACCGCGGCGGCATCACCATCGGCGACGGCACCTTCATCGGCCCGAATGTGCAGCTCATCACCATCAACCACAGCAAGAACCCGATGGACCGCGCCACCACCACAAGTCTTCCGATCACCATCGGCAAGCATGTGTGGATCGGCGCGGGCGCCATCGTGCTGCAGAACGTGACCATCGGCGACGGCGCCATCGTGGGAGCGGGCGCCATCGTGACCCACGACGTGCCGGCCGGAGCCATCGTCGCCGGCAATCCCGCCCGCGAAATCGGGCATGTGTGATACGAGGCGGCGCGAACCGCTCGTTCCTCTCAATCGATGTGGGCGCGCAGCTCACATCACCACGCGCCCGCATTCCGCGCTCAGTGGCGCATCATAATCAGCATCATCTTGGATGCTTCCTCGGCATAGACCGCGTGCGGCAGGCGAGTCGGGAAGTGCAGGATGCCGCCGGGCACGAGATCCACGGTCTTGCCTCCACCGGTCACCTTGAGATGGCCCTCGAGGCATTGCACCAGCACCGGCATGGCCGCGGTGTGTTCGCTGAGCTCCTGACCTTTGTCGAAGGAGAACAGCACCACGTTCGCCCCCTCCACCTGCATCACCGTGCGGGAGACGGTGGCCTCCGGCTGGATTTCAACCAGCGGATTCAGGTCATCGATGAATTCCATGACCATCGAATCGGTATTCTCTGCCGCGGTTGCGGTTTCGTCAGCCATGTCAAGACTCCTTATATGTAATGGCATGTGCGGCATCGGCTTCAATGCCGACCGCCACATGCTTCTTCAATTAACGTTTCAGCATCAGCTTAGTCTTGCAGTCGCGGCATTGCAGACATCATGCCTTGCGCCGCGCCACGAATGCGATGCCGGTGAGCGCATCGCCATAGGTGTTGAACACACGGCGCATTTCCAGTACGCGCGCACGCAAATCCGGATGCGTCAGTACATTGCGCATGATGCGCAGCACGCCGCCGATGCCTTCGTCCGCCAGATTGCGGCGCATTTTCAGCAACGCCATCGGTTCCACACCGCTCCACAGCACCTCGAATCCTTCCGATTCGAGTACGGACCGCCATTCGGTGGCGGTCAGCGGACGCGCGTTGACCTTGATGGCTCGGGCCAAATCCTTGCGAATCGAATCCTTGACGGATTCGTTAATATCGTCTGGCGCAAGTCCCATTTCATGAATCGCGTATAGTCCGCCAGGTTTGAGGATGCGATGGGCTTCGCTGATGATTGCATGCTTGCCGCGCTCGGACTGCATGGTCAGCATCGCCTCGCCGATCACCACGTCCGCCGATTCGTCCGGCAAACCAGTTTGTGAGGCGTCGGCATTGATGCATGTCCCGCCCACCGATGCAGCCAGCGGGCCGATGATCTTCGTCACCTGCCCGTCCCGGTCAACCCCGGTGTATCCTGATGGGCCGGCATTCAGAATCAGCCGGGTCGTGCGACCCAGCCCCGGAGCGAACTCCACCACACGCTTGCCAGTAATGGTCACATGCGCCAGCATGCGTTTGGTCAGCTTCTCACCGCCCGGCCTGAGTACCCGTTTACCGAGCTGGGCAAGCACCCAATGGCCCTGCATATGCTCCGCGCCGCGATCGGCCTGGGGCAGCTGCGATGATTCGATATCCGCGGTTGTTGCCATAACATTATTACGCTCATTCACAGGCTTCAGCATACGAAATCAATTTCAAGCGCAACAGACTGGTTTTCCAGCACAAAGTGTGATATGCGCCGCATAGTTGCAGAACACATTGCCTATTCACATCTCTCGCGTTTATAGCCCTAAGGCATTGCGGCATATCAATAACAGGTATTGGCAACGCAGTACTTCCAGCGATTCAATGGGGCCGAAACAAGTTTTATGAAAGGAACGATCATGCCTGACACCAATGACGATACCGTTGCAATCACGCCAATGAATCTGCCGAAGCGAACGCTGGGAACCGGGACCGCGGCATTGGAGGTGTCCGCGATCGGCTTGGGATGCATGGGATTCACGATGAGCTGGCCTCCGTTCCTGCCGCATGATGAATCGATTCGCGTGATTCGCGCGGCCTATGAGATGGGCGAACGATTCTTCGATACGGCCGAGGTATATGGCCCGTTCACCAACGAGGAACTGGTGGGTGAAGCGTTGGAACCGTTCCGCGATGATGTGGTGATCGCCACCAAGTTCGGTTTCGCATTGCACGGCGGGTTCGGCGAGAATGAAGGCGAGACTCAGCTGGATGCCTCAGGCCGCGTGCAGCAAACCGATTCACGCCCCGAGACGATTCGCAAGGCCGTCGAAGGCTCGCTCAAGCGTCTGCGCACCGATCACATCGACCTCTACTATCAGCACCGCGTAGATACCAAAGTGCCCATCGAGGACGTGGCCGGCGTGATGGGCGAGCTCATGGCCGAGGGCAAGATTCTGCATTGGGGCCTGTCTGAAGCCGCGCCCGCCACCGTGCGCCACGCCCATGCCGTCACACCGGTCACGGCCGTGCAAAACGAGTATTCGATGTGGTGGCGCAAGCCGGAAGAGGAGCTGATGCCGGTGCTTGAGGAGCTGGGTATCGGTCTGGTGCCGTTCAGCCCGCTCGGCAAGGCGATGCTCGCCGGCCGATTCACCGCAACGACCCGTTTCGCGGATGACGACTATCGCAGCCGTATCCCCCGCTTCTTCCCCGAACACATGGCGCACAACATCCGCATGAGCGAATACGTGCAGTCGCTGGCGGACGCCCGCGGAGTCGCACCAGCTCAGATCGCGCTCGGCTGGCTGCTCGCGCAGAAACCATGGATTGTGCCGATTCCCGGCACCAAGCATGCGGACCGTCTACATCAGAACCTCGGTGGCGCAGCCGTCACGTTCACGCCGGACGAGCTGGCCGAAATCAACCAGCATCTTGATGCCATTCACATCGAAGGCGCGCGCTACCAGCCCACGCAGGAAGCCCTCACCAACCACTAATGACGCGGCATCCGCACGGCAACAATCACACCACCCGGCATCTCAACGACGGTTCGCGCACGAACCTCAAGCTGGCCGAGACGGCCGGCGGCGAGCGCGTTTATCTTGGCGAGTTGGTAAGCGTAGCAGTTGGAGATGCCGATGGCGCGCGCCTTGCCTGCCTTGACGGCCTCGTTCATGCCTTCCATGATTTCGGCCATGTCGGTGTGGCAGTCCCACATGTGGCAGATGCGGGACACGGTCACGTCGCTGTTGCCTAGCTTGGTGTATTCCATAATGCTCCTTCACCTATGCGTCCATTGCGGGAACCCGTTGGTTGTATTACAGCGCGGATACCTCGTCCCATCCAATAGGCCGCACTGATATCCAGCCATGCATCGCGGGCATGGAATTCACCTGCGGCTTGTACACTGGCCGCATGCAGTTGACGGTGAAACGGTTCGAGGAACTGAGCGCGGCGGAATTGTATGAGATCTACCGCGTGCGCGTGGCGGTGTTCGTGGTGGAGCAGCAGTGCGCCTACCAGGAGGTGGATGAGGCGGACCGACGCTGCTGGCATGTGTTCCTGCATGACGAGGACGGCATCGCCGCCTACTGCCGCGTGATTGACCCCGGCGTCACGTTCCCCGAGGCCTCCGTGGGCCGCGTGCTGGCCACCCGCCGCAGGCAGGGTCTCGGTACCCGCATCGTGCAGGCGGGCCTTGCGGTGGCACGCGAGCGCATGCATGCCGACGTGGTGCACATCGAGGCGCAGACCTACGCGCGCAGGCTGTACGAGCAGCTCGGTTTCACGCCGGTCTCCGACGAATTCCTGGAGGACGGCATCCCCCACATCGGCATGATCTGGCGGGCTGAATAGCCGCAAGCCCCGAAGGTACTACCGGATGGCGTAATCCGCGTAAAGGGCCATACAAGAAGGCGACGTTCAGTCCTGAGCGCCGCCTTCTTTCGTATCAAGCAGCAGCTGGCCCCATTTTTCGAATTCCTTCAAGGCGGGGATGATGGCGTAGCCGTTGTCGGTCAGCGAATATTCGACGCGCGGCGGGACCTCGTTGTATTGGGTGCGGTTGACGAGGCCGTATTCCTCGAGGTCGCGCAGGGTGTTGGTGAGCATCATGTTGGTGATGCCGAGCTCGCGCTTGATCTCGTTGTATCGCGCGGCGCCGCGTTCGCTGAGCACATACATGACCGGCAGCTTCCACTTGCCTTCGATGGCCTTGAACGCATAACCCATCGCGCAGGTGGGGGCGGTGATGCCGTCGGCTCCGGTGTTTTCAACATGCTTGCTCATGGTTTTCCATCCTAACATCGTTGCCATATCACAAAAATCAGTTTTTTATTCTAAGGACGAAAAGTATATGTACTGATGCATACTGTCCTTATCAGCAATACCGCGGTACGACCGCGGCGACATCGAAAGGAACAGGAATCACCATGACCAAGCACATCCTCGTCATCCAGGGCAGCCCCACCAAGGGCGGCAACGCCGACATGCTCGCCGACGCCTTCATCGAAGGGGTCGAAGCCGCCGGCAACACCGCGACCAAGCTCACGCTCGCGGACATGAACATCGCCCCGTTCACCGCTTACGACCAGCCGGCCGATGACATGACGCAGGTGATGGAGCAGATGAAGGCGGCGGACGGCATCGTCATCGCCACGCCGACCTATTGGATGCAGTTCTCGGCGCAGATCAAGGCGATGATGGACCGTCTGCCGTTCGACGCACACGATGATCTGGCCGGCAAGGAATCCGCGCTGCTGGTCGCCGGCGCCAGCCCCGAGGAGGTGCTCACCAAGAACGTGCTCGGCTATTACCAGATGTGCTTCGGCGAGAGCCTTGGTTGGAAGATCAAGGGCTCGGTGATCGCCTCCGGTGTGTTCGCCCCCGGTCAGGTCGCCAGCACTCCTTACCTCGACAAGGCCCGTGAGCTCGGCCGCGAGTTCTGAACGGCACGGCACGTAAGCACACAGGACGCAAACAAGCCATAGCGCAACAAGGAAGCATCATCATGCAGATCGCACTCATCACCGGTTCGGGCCGCAAGGGCGGCCTCGGCTACGAAACCGCCCGTCAGCTCGGCGAGGCCGGATACCACGTCATCCTCGCCGCGCGCCGCCCCGAGCTCTCGCAGCTCGCCCAGGCACTCATCGACCAGGGCATCTCCGCCAGCTACGTGGTGATGGACACCACCGACGAGGCCAGCGTCACGGCCGCCGCCGCGGAAGTCGAACGCCGGTTCGGCCGGCTCGACGTGCTCATCAACAACGCGGCGTCCATGCGCGCGGGCGAATCGGTCGAGAAGCAGGATCTCGCCGAGATGCGCATGGTGCTCGACACCAACGTCATCGGCACCTGGAACGTCACCCAGAAGTTCATCCCGCTGCTGCGCAAGTCGGAGCACGGCCGCATCGTCAATGTGTCCAGCGGCGCCGGCTCCTACGGCGATCCGCAATACGGCTTCCTGCACGGTTCGATGGGCATCCCCGCATCCGGCTACGGCATTTCCAAGCTCGCGCTCAACGGCCTGACCATCAAGACCGCGAAGGAACTCGCCGCGGACCGCATCCTCGTCAATGCGGTCTGCCCGGACATCACCGACACCTTCGGCTCCGGCATGTTCGGCCGCCCGGTCGAGGTCAGCGCGAAAAGCGTGACTTGGGCCGCCACCCTGCCCGACGACGGCCCGACCGGCGGATTCTTCCGCGACGGCCGGCCGCTGCCGTGGTGACCGGCGTCACCGGGAATGCCGTCAAGCCATTGTCTGGAAGAAAAGTCAGCCGCTCACTCCGACTGCCGCCGCGTTTCTGGATGAGCTGCGCGCTGTGATGTGAGCCGGCCGGTCGGCGGCGGCGGAATCACGGCAAAGTCCGTTCACATCCGATTCCGCGATTCCGCTGCCAACCGACACCCATCAAGCACGCACCGGCACATCCTTGCGCGACAGCATCAGCACATACCAAGCCACCGGCAACGTCAGCAAACCACCTGCCACGAATACCCATGCAATCGGAATCACGTCAGCGAGCGGCGCGAAGATGAGCATGCCCAACGGCATGCCGAGCGTGGACAGCATGGTGTCGAGGCCGAATACGCGACCGACCATGGACTCGTCGGATTCGGACTGCATCACGGTGCGCATCGGACCGACGCACACGGCCGAGGCGACGCCGTTGAGCACATCGATGACGAGATAGAGCATCAGATCGCGCACGACGCCTAGGCCGATGACGGTGACGCCGACCATGGCGATGCCGAATGCGACCGCATACATCTGCGCGACGCTTTTGCGCAGCAGCTTCGGTCCGATGGCGGACATCACCGCACCGCCGAGCAGCATGCCGACGCTCATGCCCAGCTCGTTGGCGGCGAGTTTGTCGGATGCCGTGGTGAGGTTGATGAATCCAAGGTTCAGGTCGATGCCGTCGAATTCACGGGTCATCAGCAGCAGCGTCAGGTTCATCGGCGCGACCGCCACGAAGCAGGTCAGCGCATCGCCCAGGATCACGCCCTTGATATGCGCGTGGCGCATCGCATAGACCAGACCGACCTTGAGGTCGGCGAAGGTACGCCGCAGTATCGCGACGGGATTGGCGGCTGCGACTTCGGCGACGCCGGCCGGACCGTCGGTCCCCGCAGTCGCGCTCCCCTGCGATTCCGCCGCATATTCCACCGCACCGTTGCGCTCAGTCGCGCGCGGCACCCGAATCATCGCGACGAAGCTCACGCCGATGACCGCGGTGGTCACGTCCACCAGCAGGATCGCCCACAGCGGCACCAGATTGACAAGCACCGCGGCGAGCGCCGGCGCCGCGATGCGGTTCGCGGAATCGATCACGCCGTACACCGCATTGATGCGCAACAGTTTGCCTTCCGGCACCACGTCCGGAATAAACGATTGCACGGCCGGTTGCTGGATGCCGCCGCCCGCCGAACGAATCAGCAGCACGATGAAAATCAGCGACAGGCTCGCCCAGTTCAGCGCGAAGCTGACGGACAGCAGCACGGTGACACCGGCGATAATCAGATCCGGCAGGATAATCAGCGCCTTGCGGTTGTATCGGTCCGCCATCGGCCCGCCGAAAATCGAGACCAGCGACTGCGGCAATACGCCGAACAAGGTGGCCAGCAGCATGGCCGAGCCGGTGCGTGTCTGCATCACGATCCACCACCAGATGGCGAATTGCACCACGCTGGAGCCGAGCAGCGAGAAGGCCTGACCGGTGAGCAGCAGCGCGGCACGCCGCTTCCAGCCGGATTCAAGCGCGGTTGATGCCTGAGCAGCATATTGAGACATATATGTGTTCGTATCTTTCTGTTCGCATGCGATATTCAGGCGTATCCATACCCGCCTATTCGTCATCGCACGACATTGGTTTGCATATGACCGAATCGGCATACCGGCTCTCTCCGATATGCCCAGACCCAACGATGGGCCCGCTTACCCGTTAGATCGCGGGCTTCAGCGCGAATCGCGCCATCGTCATCATGCAACGCATAGAACACATAGTTGCCGACCATAATCATCGACATTGACATGCCGTCTGCCTCCGGCGCGCTATGTCCGATTCTTGGAACACGGCGCGGCGGCATCGCGGCAGCCACAGGTACGACAATGGCCCGCACCACCACAACATATGTTGCGGTGGTGCGGGCCATTAGTGTCTTTTAGTATCGCTCAGTAGTTGCGGATGGCGTCGCGCAAAGGCAGCACGCTGGTGGGCGAGACGGATAGTTCATCAAGTCCGATCTCGAGGAACATGTCGGTCAGGCTCAGATCAGCGCCGAGCTCGCCGCAGATGCCGCACCAGATGCCATGACGATGGGCGGCTTCGGTGGCCATCCTGATCATGCGCAGCACGGCCGGCGAATGCGTGTCGGCGAAGCGCCCGAGGTTCGGGTTCTGCCGGTCACAGGCCAGCGTGTACTGGGTCAGGTCGTTGGTGCCGATGGAGAAGAAGTCGACCTCGGCGGCCAGTTCGTCGGCCATGATCACCGACGCGGGCGTCTCGATCATGATGCCGACCTGGATGTGCTCATTGAAGTCGATGCGTTCGCCGCGCAGCTCATCCTTGACCTCTTCGAGAATCTTCTTGGCATCACGCACCTCCTGCACCGAGGTAATCATGGGCAGCATGATGGCGATGTTGCCATACACCGAGGCGCGCAGCAGGGCACGCAGCTGCACCTTGAAGATCTCCGGCCGGGTCAGGCAGATACGGATGGCACGGTAGCCGAGCGCAGGGTTGGCTTCACGCTCCAGATTGAAGTAGCTGACTTGCTTATCAGCGCCGATGTCGAGCGTGCGGATGACGACGAGGCGGTCGCCCATTTTCTGCGCGACTTCCTTGTACGCCTCGAACTGGAATTCCTCGGTCGGGTAGTCCTCGCTCTCCAGGTACAGGAACTCGCTGCGGAACAGACCGATACCCTCGGCGTCGTTGGCCAATACGGCGGCCACATCCGAGGGGCGACCGATATTGGCGTACAGACGCACCTTCTGGCCGGACTTGGTCTCGGTGGGCTTGCCCTTGAGCTCCTGCAGCAAACGCAGATGCTCGTCGTACTTGGCTTTCCTGCTCTGGTATTCGGCGAGAGTCTTCTCGTCCGGGTCGACGAACACCAGTCCGCTGGTGCCGTCAATCACCGCGGTGTGGCCATCATCATCCAGGTCGAAGGCGTCACCGATGCCGATGATGGCGGGCAGGCCCATCGTGCGGGCCAGAATCGCGGTGTGCGAGTTCGCGGAACCCTTGGCGGTCACAAAGCCGAGCACCTTGGCGCGGTCGAGCTGCACGGTCTCGCTGGGGGCCAGGTCCTCGGCGAGGATGATCCGGCTCTCGCCACCTTCCTCATCCGCCGCAGCTCCGCCGCGCTTGCCTTCGAGCACGTTGATCACGCGGCGGGATACATCCTTGACATCGGCGGCACGCGCCTGCATGTACGAGTTGTCCATCGCGGCGAACATGGCGGCGAACTGTTCGGCAGTGCTGTTGACCGCGAACTCGGCGTTTACCTTGCTCTGAGTGATCAGGCCCTCGATACTTTCCACGTAGTCCAGATCCTGGAGCATGAGCTGGTGGGTGTCGAACAGTTCGGCCTTGCCCTCGCCGAATTCGGCCGCGGTTTTGTCGCGTAGTTGCTTGAGTTGTGAGACGGCCGTGGCACGGGCCGTGCGGAAGCGTTCCACCTCGGCCTGCGGATCGTCGACCACGCGGCGTTCGACAGCGTGGTCGGCGGTGTCGAGCACGCGAACCGCACCGATGGCGATGCCCGCGGAAACCCCGACTCCTTGTATCGTCTTCATCACAGGTTCTCCTTGAGGAACTGTTCGAACTCGGCGGCGGCCTTGACTTCGTCGTTGCCCTGCACCTTAACGGTAACCTCGTCGCCCTGCTTGACGCCGAGTCCCATGACGCCGAAGATGCGTTTGGCGTCCACGGATTTGCCGTCATGGCTGACGATGATGGTCGAATCATACTGCTGCGCCTTGGCGACCAGCAGGCCTGCGGGGCGGGCGTGCATGCCCTCGGGGTCGGATACGGTGAACGTGAATTCCTGAGACATGATGATGCTCCTTATACGTTTATGCGTTTTGTAGTTGTTCGCCGTTGGTGGCGATGACCTTTTGGTACCAGCCGAAGGATTTCTTGCGGCGTCGTTCGAAGCTGCCGTGGCCTTCGTCGTCGGCGTCGACGTAGATCAGCCCGTAGCGTTTCTTGAATTCGCCGGTGCCGAAGCTGACCACGTCAATGCAGCCCCACACGGTGTAGCCCATGACCTCCACGCCGTCGAGGTCGATGGCCTTCTCGACCTGTTCGATGTGGGCGCGCAGGTAGTCGATGCGGTCGTCGTCGTCGATGGTGCCGTCGGGGTTGACGGTGTCGTATGCGCCGTAGCCGTTCTCCACGATGAAGATCGGCTTGCGGTAACGTTCGTACAGGACGCTCAATGCGTAGCGCAGGCCGACGGGGTCGATCTGCCAGCCCCATTTGGTGGCGGGGATGTACGTGTTGCGTACCACGCCGGCGATGCCGGAGTCGAAGTCACCTGGGGTGGAGTCGTCGGCGGACAGGGCCATCGACATGTAGTAGCTGATGGAGATGAAGTCGACCGTGCCCTCGGCTATGGTCTCCTCGTCTCCTGGCTCCATGTGCGGGGCCACGTCCTCGCGGGCCCACATGTTCCTCGCGTAGTTCGGGTATTCGCCGTTGACGTACACGTCGCCGAACACAAGCCGGTCGCGCATGGCGACTTCGGCACGCATCACGTCGTCGGGGTTGCAGGTGGCCGGGTAGATTGGCACGATGGCCAGCATGCATCCTATCTGGAAGTCGGGGTTGATCTCGTGGCCGCGCTTGACGACCAGGGCGCTGGCGACGAACTCGTTGTGCACGGCCTGCCAGACCTTGCGCTTGCGCTCGTGGATCGTGTCCGTGTCGGAGAAACGGATGCCGGAATCGGTGTAGGCGAAGATCGGGTTGTCGAGGTTCATCTGGTTGTTGACCTCGTTGAAAGTCAGCCAGTACTTCACTTTGTTCTTGTAGCGTTCCATGACGGTGAGCGCGAACTTGACGAACAAGTCGATGAGCCTGCGGTCGGTGAACCCGCCGTATTTGAGACTCAGGTTGAGTGGCATCTCGAAGTGGGAGAGCGTCACAACCGGTTCCATGCCCTTGGCCTTGAGGTCGTCGAACAGGTCGTCGTAGAACTTCAGTCCGGCCTCGTTGGGCTCGTCCTCCTCTCCGTTCGGGAAGATGCGCGACCATGCGATGGAAGTGCGGAAGCATTTGAAGCCCATCTCCTGGAACAGCGAGTCGTCGCCGCGGAAGCGGTGGTAGTAGTCGTTACCCCAGTGGTTCGGGTAGATCTTGCCGGTCTCAACGCTGCTGGTGATCTGCCGGGGTACGCCGTGCGCGCCCGCGGTCATCACGTCGGCGATGGACACGCCCTTGCCGTCTTCGTTCCATGCACCTTCGAGCTGGTGGGCGGCCACTGCGCCGCCCCACAGAAAGTTGCTTGGGAAACCCATGTTGTGTTCCTTTTTCTGATAAGCCCTATGGGTCAGTTGATCTTCTTGTACAGCGCGATGAGTTCGTTGACCAGCAGTTTGACGGTCTCCGCAGCCATCATCTGGTCCTCGACGTGGGTCATGAGCAGGCTGACCTCGATCTTCTCGCCCGCGGCCTCGCGCTGCACGAGGTTGGTGTGCAGGTCGTGGCCGGCCGCGAAGCTCTGGTCACCGCTCTTGATGAGCTCGTCGGCCTTGTCGTACTTTCCTGCCTTGGCCGCCTGCAGCGCTTCAATGTAGTCGGATTTGGCGCTTCCCGCGGCCGTGATCATCTGGAAGCAAAGGGTCTCCCAGTCGAAGTCCTTGTTGTCTTCTGCCATTGTTACCACCCTTGGTTCGTTCGTTTGGTTGTCTGTTGGTGTCGGGTTACTTGGAGGCGATGGCGATGGCGTGTTCGAGCACCTTGTCGCCGCGCACCATGCCGTAGTCCTGCGGGTTGATGGCCTCGACCGGCTTGCCGGGCAGCAGCTTCTTGACGTGGTCGAGCTCGTAGCGCACCTGCGGGCCGAGCAGCACGGCGTCGGCGTTCGCGGCCTTCTCCTCGACCTCGGAGATCGGGTAGGCGTCGATTTCGGCCTCGATGCCCTTGGTCTCGGCGGCGGTACGCATCTTCTTGACCAGCATGCTGGTGGACATTCCGGCATTGCAGCACAGTACGATCTTCATGGTGTTATTCCTTTCAATGGGCCCACACCGATTGTGGGACGATTGGTTCTCTATATGCGTTGAGTTTTGATAAGGCGGGAGCCCGGCAAGGGTGGTCGCTCATACCGGTCTCCCATGATCCGATTGTCGTCAATCGGAAGAGCGGAGCCGTTCCGCCCGCAGCTCAGGCCTTGGCGGCCTCGGCGGCGGTCTGGAGATCGGCGTCGTTGGCGGCCTGCTCGGCGACCCATGCCTGATCCTGCTTCTTGACGAAAGGCAGGTAGACGACCACGGAAATCACGAGGATGATGAGCTGGATGAGCGCACCCTTCCAACCGCCCAGCAGGAAGCCGGAGATGATCACTGGGGTGGTCCACGGCACCTGGACGGCGCCGAATGGAGGCATGAAGCCGATGTACATCGCGCCGTAGGTGATGATCATGGCGATCAGCGGGACGACGATGAACGGAATCAGGAAGAACGGGTTGAATACAATCGGCAGACCGAAGATGACCGGCTCGTTGATGTTGAACAGGCCGGGCACGATGGACAGCTTCGACATTTCCTTCATCTGGCTCGACTTGGCCACAATCAGGCCGGCGATAAGCAGACCAAGGGTGATGCCGGTGCCGCCGAACTTGACGAAGCAGTCGACGATCTGCGGGGTGAGGATATGGCCGCCGTCGGCGGTGTTCACGGCCTTGCCGGCATCCATAAGGGCCTGATTTGCCACGGAATTGGCGGTCAGCAGCGGGGCCATGATGCCCATTACGACGTTCGGGCCGTGGATGCCGCACCAGAAAAGCACCGAGATGAGCAGGGTGATGATAATCGCGCCGGCCCAATTGTCGGTGAGGTTCTGCATCGGGGTCTGCAGGATCTTGAAGATGAGTTCGGTGAAGCTCACGCCGCCGAACACCTGGCATAGGTGGTAGATGACGGCGGAGCCGAGCACCACGAAGAAGCCGGGAATCATGGCGGAGAACGCATTGGACACGCCTTCGGGCACGGAGTCGGGCAGCTTAATCTTGAGGTTGTGCTTCATACACTTGACGAACACCAGGCCGGACAGCAGACCGACGATGATGGCGGTGATCACGCCGTTGCCGCCGGTCCACGAGGTGGAGATCGCGCCGGACACGGACGCGGTGGTGCCTTCCTTCAAAGCGTCGACGGTGCTGTGGTCGATGCTCACCGAGGACGGCGAGAGGATGAAGAAGGCGACCAGGGCCAGCAGGCCGGAGGAGATGCCGTCCTCCTTCTCGTTGCGCGCGTAGGCGTAGCCGATGCCGACCGCGATGAAGATGGCCAGGATGTTGAATGTGCCGGCGGACACCTGGTTCAGGCCGATGTTCCACTTATCGGTGAGCAGGTTGTTCATGAAGTCCGTGTAGCCCTCGAACGGCAGGTTCGCAAGCAGCAGGAACAGCGATCCCACCAGAGTGGCCGGCATCGTGAGCACGAAGCCGTCCTTCAGAGCGGTGACCGCCTTGGTCGTCGCGAATTTCATGAAGCCGTTAAGCAGTTTGTTGCCGAACTCCTTCATTCTCGTCCTCCTTTGGACTGGTTGACGTCCCCGGGCCGGCGTCCTTGTTGCCGGCCCGATTCCTCTTGTTCAGTATCAAGTCATTCGAATGAATAGGCGTAATTCGAATGACTTGACTACAATATACGAATTTCATCCGTCTGCGTCAAATTCATTCGAATGATTTTTGGATACGGCGTGTCGCCTCCCCGAGGGAATACCGCACGACGACGCGCCGCCCAACCGGCGGCGCAGCCTCACGCATATAAGGAACTACTTCAGGTCGGCGAAATTAAAAAACGTGGCCTTCTTGTAGTGGTAGTAGACCGTGCCGGCGTTGAACATGCGGCCGCTGGCCAGATAGGCGTCGTCTTCGACCACCAGGGCGGGATCCCCAGCCGACAGGCCGAGGAGGTCGGCCCGGCCATGGTCCAGCTCTCGCGCGTATATCAGCTTGTCCGCAAAGCCCGTGCTCAGCCCCAGGTCCTCGCGAATATACGCATAAATGGAGCCGCTGGCAATCTCCTCGCTGAGATACGGCACGAACTCCTTGAGATACAGGGCGTACTCGATGGCGAACGGCTCGTCGTCCAGCAAACGCAGGCGCGAGACGCTATAAACTTTGGCGTCGACGGCGCACTTGAGGCGCGCAGAATCCGCGCCCGCCTCGCGCTGCTCCAGCTTAATCAGCTTGGATGACACGGAATGGCCGGGAAACTCCGAAGTCATGCCTCTCGTGCCGTTGATGTTGAGGCAGCCTTCGCGCCTGTTCTCCCGGACGAACATGCCGCTGCCCTGCACCGGGTACACGTCGCCTAGCTCGGCCAGCAGGGCTATGGCGTTACGCACGCAGTACCGGGTCGCGCCGAACTGCTCCATGAGCTCGGGCTCGGTGGGCAGCTTCCCCGTGTCACGGTATTTGCCCTTATCAATCTCCACCTTGAGAATCTTCGCCAGTTCACGGTACTTCATATGACATGCCCTCCGAAATCGCATCATCCAGCCGCGCCACATCGCCGCAGCGCACATGAGCCATATTATCGCATGACTCATATTCATTCGAATTACAGACACATCCATCACCCACAATTGCATGATTCATTCGAATGAATTATTCTTAGAGGACGCCGTCTACAGTTCAGACGCTGATGTCGACATTCCATAGGAGAGTACGCGCATGAGAAAGCCCACGCTAGTGTTCATCGACATTGACGGAACACTGCTTGATAGCAGTCATCATATTCCTGAATCCGCGCGCAAGGAGTGCCAGCGCGCACAGCAGGCCGGACACAAACTGTTCATTTGTTCAGGCCGTGCGGCGTCGGATATCGATCCTCCGGTGCTTGAACTCGGTTTCGACGGCATCGTGTCCGACGGCGGTGCTTGCGCTGAGCTTGACGGTGAAACCATTATCGATGAGCATATGCCGGAAGAATCCATCCACGCAGCAACCGCATTCTTCAACGCACATACCATGCCGTACGCATGGCACTGCCCTGACGGCATGCATGCCACCATACCCTTTTTGAACCGGATTGGCGTATGGAAGAAAATGCTGCGATATCCACGAATGCGCGGATCCTGGCATACTATCACCAATCCCGATAAGCCTCCGATGGTCGTCCGCAAAGGCACCTTCTATATTCCCGAAGACGGCAGCCTCACCATAGAGGATGTACAGCACGCACTTGCCGGATACGCAACCATCATTCACGGATCCATCCACGCTTCCAGCGACGACAACGGTGAAATTCTTATTCCCGGAGTCAATAAGGGAACCGCACTTACCGCCATTGCCCAGCGTCTCGGAGTACCGCTAGCCGACACCATTGCCATCGGAGATAGCGAAAACGATCTTGAGATGATTCAGGCCGCAGGCATCGGCGTGGCAATGGGCAACGGCACGGCACCCGCCAAATCAGTCGCCGACATGATTGCGCCACACGTCGATAACAACGGCTTGGCCGCAGCCCTGCATCGGCTCCTCCCCTAAAGTGCCCCGCGCCCACTGTTAGCGTACAGCGGCAATAGCTTCCACGAATCGCCGCACCGCTTCAGAAGGATTGTTCGGGTAGAACAGTCCGTAGTCGATGGTCACATTCCATTCCACTGGCATGGTGCGAATCATTGGATGGAGATCGGAGCCGAAAGTTCGCGCGACGATGAGATCACCATTGGCGGCACACGTATTGAATTCCTCAAACGTGTACTGCGGCATGTCGATCAGCGTGACCCCAGCAATCTTGCCCAGCAAGTCGCGCGCCTCATCCATCGCATCATTGTCGCCCGCCTGAGGGATATGGATGCGCTGACCCTCCAGATCGCTCAGACCCAATGCCGTAACAGGTTTGGCGTGCAGCAAATTCGATACTGGCACTCCCATTTGCAGCGGATACTCCCCGAGTTTCAGCACCTGGCATGGATGCTGTTGGTTCACCGGCGAAAAACCACTGGCCGCCACATCCACCTCCTCGCCAAGATGATTCAGTGCATCCATAAACCCCTCCGGCGAATCCGACATCGATACCAATTCCAAACGCAACTGTTGCCGTCGCTGCTGTTCCAGCCATGCCGAGGCACGCGGCCAAAGTTCCAGCACCGGCGTCGCCGGACGCAGCATCGAAACGGCAAGCCTGACGGTCGACTCATCGGACTGTTCCAGTTCACGCACGCGGCGCAAGGTTTGCTCGCTTTGCCGAATGAGATTTCTTGCGTCTTCAATCAGGACCCGACCAGAAACAGTAGGTCTTACGCCATTGCTGCCGCGTTCGAACAACGTAAGCCCATACTCATGCTCAAAGCCGGTGACCTGTTTGATCAATGCGGTTGCCGAAAGATGCAACCGATGCGCCGCTTGATTGAAACTACCGCATTCCCCTGCCGCGATGATGGCGACCAGCCGTCGGTCATACATGCTCGGCACCTTCTTTCCTCTCCAGCCAGCGTACGTCGCGTTACCACCAAAAGAGTGCACTCTCGCCGGAATAGAGGCCACAGACTCACCCCAAATCCACATGCGATTCTCTACAATGCATTGCTTGGAAGTGCTGCAATGGGTAGTTCCAATGATTGCAGCAGCATAAGGAGAACAACACACATGCCGTCATCATCAGCGAAAACCCTAGGCTTTACCCCTGCCAGCGAACCTCAAGATAATGACAGATTCATGAATGGCAGCATTATCCTGATTATGGCGGCCGCGTTCTTCTACATGCCCGCCACGATGATGGGCACCACGCTCATCGTCGGTTATTCGCACACCTTGGGAGCGAGCGGAGAGTTCGCCGGCACCATCGCCGGCACCATGAACATCGTTTCCCTGTTTTGCCGGCCTTGGGCGGGCCGCCTCAGCGACTGCATACCGATGAAACGGTTCTCCATCATCGCCGTCCTATTGATGATTGCCGCCAATGCTGGCTACATGGTATCCCCTCATGCAGCAACGCTGTTCGTAGCCCGAATCATCAATGGCATCGGGTTTTCCGGCCTGTCCGTATGTCTCGCGGCTTGGATGTCTTCGCTCATACCATTGGCACACATCGGTAAGGCCATGGGCTATTACGGCTTGGCCAATGCTCTGGCTATGGCGCTCGGACCAGCCATCGGCATTCGCATATGTGCTTCCTTGGGCTATCGCGCCGCTTTCGCAGTGACCACGGCGGCGATGACCGCGGCGCTCATCATGGTTATGCTGGTTCGCCGGGGCGGTTCACCATCGACGCCACGAACGCCCACCAAAGAATCCACGCCCATACTTATGTCAACACAGCAACCGCAGCATTCGACCCTCCGCGATCGCATAGAGCAGGTGATTTCCATAAGCGTGATTCCCGTGGCGGCGGTATTCATGTTGTTCGCCATCCCCTACTGCGCCACGCAGTCCTATATCGTCACGTATACGCAAGCTCGCCATCTGAGCGTCAATGTCAGCCTGTTCTTCCCGCTCTATGCTGTGGCACTGCTGCTTCTGCGCGTAGCAATGCGCAACATGTTCGACCGTCGCTCATTCCGCTGGTTCCTATGGTTCTGCGCCGCATGCATGATTGTTGCGCTTGGCGCGCTGGCCTCACTCAACAACAACGGCGTATTACTGATCGCCTCGATGTTCATGGCCGCATCGTACGGCATCATGAGTTCGGTCAGTCAATCCTCCGCCGTGCGCTTGGCCGGCACCGGGCATGGAGGCCGCGGCAACGCCACGTACTACATAGGTCTCGATCTGGGTATGGCGTTGGGGCCGATCATCGGCGGAGCACTGTACGCCAATATCGATTTGGCATGGTTCTATCCGATATTGATGCTCACCATGCCCATCGCCATCGCTATCTATCTACTGACGAATCGCAATGAAGCAAATCTAAGTGCCCGCCGCTCATAAGACCGCCAACACATCGCCGTCCAAAAAGTGAACATTTCCCACTTTCCTTTTCGACCCCTGCCACTACTATCCAGTTCCGGCTATTGGAAAAGAGAGGAAGGAAGTTCTTATGGCCGCCATTACTATCGCAACTATCACCACCCTTGCCGCAGCTGCCCTGTGCCGCCTGTGAGGATTACAGCAATAGTTCTTGCATAGGTCGCTGTGCGATGCACTGAGTTTTCAGCACATCACACAGCGACCTTTTTCTATAACAAATCGGTAAAACCGCGGTATCGCGTCACGACCATTGCCCACGGATTCGCGCACGATACATAACCGCAATGGAACAATCGTCATAGCAACGGGAACCATCGCACTGCAATCACCTGCCACCCCAAGCGTTGCGCGCACTTCGAGAAACTACGATGACAGTAGGCCGTGAACCAAGCGGGGGCAAGGCAATGCCATGCCGTCACTTCAACGGTGGACCGATTCCAAGCAAAGGAGCGATTATGACCGTAAACACGTACGACGTCACCGCGGACCTCACCCCGGAGGGACTTGCCGAATGGCAGCGCATGGTGGCCGGCGAAGTCTATGAGGACTCGCACCCCGAAATCGAACGCAAGCGCGTGGAAGCCAAGAAGCTGTTCCGCGCCTACAACCGGCTTGATTACGACCAGGAGGCCGAACGCCGCGCCATCATGGAGCAGCTGTTCGCCGCGGTTGGCGAGGACGTGTTCATCGAGCCGAACTTCCGGTGCGAAATGGGCCGCAACATCACCATCGGCTCGCACGCCTACATCAACTTCGACTGCGTGATGCTCGACAACGCGCCCATCACCTTGGGCGACTACGTCTGGATCGCCCCGATGGTGGGCCTGTTCGCCACCAATCATGCGCTCGACTTCGAGGAGCGCAAGAACGGCGCGTGCCAGGCCAAGCCGATCGTCATCGAGGACGGCGTCTGGCTCGGCGGCCACGTGACGGTGCTCGGCGGCGTGACCATCGGACGCGGTTCGGTGATCGGCGCCGGTTCGGTGGTCACCAAGGACATCCCGGCCGGCGTGGTCGCGGTCGGTAACCCGGCCCGAGTGCTGCGTCCGATCACCGAGGCCGACAAGACCGGCTTCTGCGAGCGCATCGCCGCCCGCAATGCCGCGCGCTGAGCATCTATCGGTTTCACTGCCCTGCGCGCGGATCCTTCAGTCCCTCACGCACGATGGTGAAATCGGTGAAGTATCGCTTGCCGCCCTCGCCGGTAGGCGACTGCGCCTCGAATCCCACTTGGAGCGTCCTGGCGAACGGCATGCGTGCCAGGCGGGACATGTAGTAGAAGTCGCCGTCATACGAGTAGTGGATGGAGAACACGTCGCCGGTGCGGGCCAGCTGGAGCCAAATAGAATCGCCAGGGATGGTCACGCCATACCCGTCATCGGAATGATCGTTTGTCATCACCGTGACCACCGACTTGAATCCGTAGTCACCTTGTTCGAAGCAGGCCTTCACCCAGTGGGTGTCGTCCTGGAAGGCGAACAGACCGGCGCCATCGAACTGACTTTTGTGCTCCAACTGCACTTTGGCGCGGCAGGTGAAATCGCCCTCGATCGTCGTATACGCGAACGCGGCGTCCGCCTTGATCTCTCCGCTGACGGGATTGACGAAGTAGTCCCTGCCTGGCTCCGCTTCCATGATCAGCATGTTGTCCTTGATTTCGAAAGTGCAGTCTCCCTGCAACATGATCGTCTCCTTCGGTCGTCTCGCCCGTAGTCCTTTGTCGGGATGCAGCCGTTGTACAGGTACGGGGTCCGGTTGTGCGAACATGGCTTTACTGAGCCATGCGTACTATGAGATTAATTCCAGAACCAATTCACCAGCGCCAGAGCAATGGCCTGTTTTCGCTATTATTGAATCAGAACATGCAACTATATTTCCACAATCGTTGCGATAGGCAAGGAGTCAACCATGCCAGCCGAACTCACATCAGCATCCTCGCCATATGCCATGCCGCCCATCGCAAGACATGCGGGCGACGCGCTGAATAAAGCGGTCCCCGTCAATGACGATTATTCGGAAGACATCCACTACGACGACCCATCCATACCGATTCATTTCTGCATGGACTACTTCGATACGCTGATCGGTCACGAAATCAACGTCCACTGGCACACGGATTTCGAATTCGCCTTCATGCTGAAGGGCTCGTGCGATTATCACCTGCACGGCGCCTCGAATACGATCCGGCTGCGACAGGGCGACGGCGTCTTCGTCAACTCCAAAATGCTGCACTCGGCGGATAATCCCACGCCGGGGGCCGCGATGAGCTGTCTGACCGTCTCTCCCCTGTTCTTCTCGGGGCAACCGGCCGGAACTATCTATCTCGACCATGTGCTGCCGGTGGCCAACAAGCCGTTCGCGGGGCTGAAACTCACCGCCGAACGGGATGCCGCCATGCTCGGGGAGATTCGGACGCTCACTGCGGTCGGTCGGCATGACCCCATGCGGGCATTGGACTACATGACGCATATGGCCACACTATGGAAGGAATTGCTCCGTACACTGTCCACGAGGGACGTCCCGGAAGCGCCGAGCGTCGAGCAGCGCCGCGAACAACGTATGCGGGTCATGCTCGTGTTCATCCAGCAGCATTACGGTGAGCCGATCGACCTGAATGACATCGCGGCGAGCGCTTCGGTCAGCAGGACGGAATGCTACCGTCTCTTCAAAACCCATACCGGCAGCAGCCCCGTGGACTATCTGCTGTCGTACCGGCTGAGGCAGGCGGCCGCAAAGCTTGTCTCCAACGACGACAGCATCGCCCATGTCGCCCGCATCTGCGGCTTCGCCAACGCCAGCTATTTCGGCAAACGATTCCGCGAGCACTTCGCGCTCTCTCCCGGTATATACCGCAAGCAATATGGCGACCGTGATTCGTCAGATTCGTCAGCTGTGAGATGAATATGACACGCCATATGCCGGTTGCTCCACCGTTACGCATATAGTTCATTTTGAGATATACCGGCTTGCGATATTACTCAGCGAGCCATGTGAACACCCACTCGCAAAGGAGAGGCAACATGAAGACCCTGGTGCTCGTATTCCACCCGTCCCTGAAGGGCCAGTCCCACGTCAACGCCGCACTGGCCGAGGCCGCCGAGGGCCTGGAGAACGTGACCGTGCGCGACGAGTACGCGCTGTACCCGGACGGCAAGATCGACGTCAAGGCCGAGCAGGCCGCCGTCGAGGCCGCCGATCGCGTGGTGTTCCAGTTCCCGCTGTACTGGTTCTCCTCCCCCGCCCTGCTCAAGACCTGGGAGGACGACGTGCTGGAGCATGGCTGGGCGTACGGCTCCGAAGGCCACGCCTTCGAGGGCAAGGAGTTCGGCGTCGCCGTCTCCACCGGCTCCCCGGAGTCCAAGTACCAGCCGGAGGGCGACAACAAGTTCAAGATCGAGCAGGTGCTCGTGCCGTTCCAGGGCACTGCCAACCACATCAACGCCACCTGGATCAAGCCGTTCGTGACCTTCGGCTCCTTCGGCATCTCCGATGAGGCGCTGGCCGAGGCCGTCAAGAACTACAAGGATTACCTGACCAAGTAACCCAAGGTTTCTTCAAGGCTCTGTTAAACCAAGATTGACATGGCCCTTATTCTTGGCTCCCCTTGTCAGGACATTGCCGTGAAGCAAACAGCGGAGCTGTTTGTAGGCGATGTGCGAGACGACAGTCGAGCCAACAGACTGCGAACGAAGTTCGTCCTCAATTGCAGGACGAGCTGGCGGCGAAGCCGATTGAGGGGTAGTCAGACATGGATTCATGTCAATCTTGGTTTAACAGAACCTTCTTCAATCATCCACGGCTCCTTCCACCACGAAGGAGCCGTTTTTGCCTTCAAGCCCCCAATCGGTCAGCAATCAGCGCGCAATGCTCCCGCACCACGGCAGCGGAAGCGTGGAATTTCGCCAATTCCTCACTGTTGAGATGAAGGTCGACGAAGTCGCCCACGCCACTGCCATCGAGCGCAACCGGGAGCGAAAGGAATACACCCCGTTCCCCATATTCGTATTCGCCGCTTATCAATGTGGATACGGATACGACGCTGCGTTCGTTCCACAAGATCGTTCGAATCAGCCCGGCGACGGTTGCGGCGATACCGTAGCTGGTTCCGCCGCGCAATCCTTTGATGTCGAGGCCTCGCCTGCGGGTCTGCTCTTCGATGCCGGCAAGCGTGACCCCCGGATATCGGTCGCGATTGTCCTCCAAATACTGCGCGAACGATTTGCCGATGAACGAAACCGTGGACCACGGCACAAATTGTGAATCGCCATGTTCGCCAATCACATACCCCGACACCAATCGCGGATCGAGATGCGTGGTTGTGCCGATAATCGCTTTCATACGGGAAGTATCGAGTGCGGCGCCCGAACCGAACACCTGCGCGCGCGGCAAACCGGTACGTCGCCACGCGAACCAGCTCAACACGTCAACCGGATTCGACACCATGATCAAAATGCCATCGAAACCCGAATCCCTGATGTTCTTCAGTATCGGATCCACAATGTCGATGGCCGCATCGAGCTCCTGCATACGAGTCTCGCCCGGCTTCGGTTTCGGCCCGGCCGTGATGACCACCACATCGGCGCTGGCGCAATCATCCCAGCCACCCGGCCGGATGGTGATGAACCGGCCGAGGAATTCGGAGCCGTCGGCCAAATCCATAGCCAAGCCTTTTGCTTTATCCGGATTATGGTTGATGAGCACCAGCTCATTGCACAATCCCTGCTCCACGATGGCGCTGGCCACCGCCGAACCCACGCTGCCGGTTCCGACGATCACCACCCGATTGTGATGCGAGGCAATCACAAGCTTTCCTTTCCTTGCGCGAGCCTTCCCACGACCCGCAACCGCTGTCGAAACCCAACCCGCATCACTTCACTGCGGTGAAGAAGAATCGCGGGAACGGGAAGATGATGCTGCCGTCCGACTGGGTCGGGTAGGCTTCACGCACTTGGGCGAATACCTTGGCCTCGAAGTTCGCGCGCGACTCATCATCCGGCAGCGCCTGCAGATATGGGCGTAACCCCGTGCCGCGATACCAATCCATAATCGCTTCATGCGAAGGCAACGTATGCATGTACGAGGTCTTCCACATACGGAAACTTGCCGCGTGTTCATGCAGCAATTCCCAATAATCAGGCGGCGTCAGATTATAGAATTCCCGCTGCTGCGGCAGTCGATCCGCATAGTCCGGCGAGTGCACGACTTCAGCGATGATGCGGTGGATCGGTTCCTCATAGTTCATCGGCGTCTGCACGGCCAGCATGCTGCCACGCTTCAGGCGCGCAAGCAGTTCCGGGATCAGTCGCTCATGGTCGGGCACCCATTGGATGCATGCGTTGGAGAACACCACATCGAAGTCATCCGGCAGCGCGGCGAGCTCGTCCGGCTGCGATACGTCGCACAGCGCGAAATCGATATCGGGATGGGCCTTACGCGCGGCATCGATCATCTCCGGAGAATTATCGATGCCGAGGATCTCCGCATGCGGGTAGCGTTCGCGCAGGACCGCGGTGCTGTTGCCCGGTCCGCAGCCGATGTCCAGCACACGCTTGACACTGCCGTCATCGGGAGGCAGCTGCATCGCCAAATCACGCGAAGGTTGCGTGCGTTCGTTCTTGAAGCGCAGGTATTGCGCGGAATCCCATACGACCATGGGGCCTACGCTAATCCGCGACACAAGGGTGTCCATATTGTTGACCACATGCCGGACCGCACGCCAACAGCCGCGGTTGCGCACGGCTGCGCGAAACGGCATATCGATGGCAGTACGATAGGAGCGGCAATGTCGCCGCATTATCGGCATTCGCGACCCACAAGGCAGAAAGGTTCCCCCATGAAGACTTTGGTACTGGTATTTCACCCGGACATGAGCAAGTCCCGCGCCAACGCGGCGTTGATGGCCGCGGCACAGGAACTGCCCGCAGACGAGGTCACCGTGCGCGACGAATACGCGCAGTACCCGGACGGCAGGATCGACGTCGCCGCAGAACAGCGGCTCATCGAATCACACGACCGCATCGTATTGCAGTTCCCGCTCTACTGGTACTCCTCCCCCGCCCTGCTCAAGGAATGGGAGGATCAGGTGCTGGCGTTCGGCTGGGCATACGGGCCGGACGGCAAGGCGCTCGAAAGCAAGGAAATCACGGTGGCCACCACCGCGGGCGGCCCGGAAGGCGAATACCAGCCGGAAGACAACGGCGCCACGATGCGCGAAGTGCTGTCGCCCTACCGCATGATGGCCCGTTACGTGCACGCCGCCTGGCGCGAGCCCTTCGTGGTCTTCGGCGCAATGGAGCTTTCCGACGAGGCGTTGGCCGAAACCGCCAAGCAGTATCAGGCGTTCCTTTCGGCCTGATACGTCGACGCCGTTCCCGGCAGAAGACGGCTGAGGTCTCAGAACGCATACCGACGCTATTGGTCTGGCGCGCACATGTCAGGCGCGCATGCCCATCGTGCGACAGCCTTGGCGGGCCACGGCCGCGAGTCGCTGGTCCCGATGGCGTTACCCAGTCGCCCAGTCGCCCATCCGCCCAACCGTCCAACCGTATGCCTCGCGCGCACTTAACCCTCACTATGTATGCGCCCCAATGAAGCGCCCGCATACATAGTGAGGGTTGAAACCCCCGAATCCTCACTATGTATGCGGGTACTTGGTTCAGCCGCATACATAGTGAGGACGCAAAGTCAAGTCACGGACAGTCAACACCATTCAGCACCCACGCAGCTCCATCAGACCCGCAATGCCCCAGCAAACGAACACGGCTTCACACCGTCGCACAGTCGCAATCGGGTTATCCACAGCGCCAGACCGGCCGACCGAAGCTGGAACCACATACCCCGTTTCGACTTGCCAAGCCAACGCCTCGCATTTGACCATGGCATCATGAGAACGCACCATGCCCTTGACCGACTCATCAACGACGCCGAGCAGAACCTACGTTGTTTCCACCCGCCGACCAACACCTTGCGCCAAGCCGTCCTCGTACGAATTCGCAATGGTTATGTGACACGAACCTTCCGCAACGCATACGCACGCACCGATTACTGGAAGTCGCTGAATCCGGCGGAGCAATCACGCCATATCATTCGAACGCTTTCCCGACAATTCCCCAATCGGGTGTTTGCGGGCCTTAGCGCGGCGGCGATCCTGCAATTGGACTACAGCTGGAGCCTTCATCGCGACAACGTCGTATTCGTCACACAACAGACGGGAACGTCCGCACGCACATACCAAGGCATACAGCGCATCCACGCTTCAACGACGACAGTCACGACCATGCTGCATTACCGCACAGGCAGTGGAATCGGCACATTGTTCCTTGCGTTACCGCCTGAATCACCGCGAATAGCCAACATAACGATTGGCGGAAGAAAGCCGGAGATCACCAATATCGTACCGACAACCTCCCCCGCACAGACCCTGGTCGACTGCGGATTGCAGTTCTCATTCATGCATGCCTTGCCCATGTTCGATTCCGCGGCACGCAGAAAGCTCGTTACCACCGAGCAAATCATCGAGGTTTGCGATCAATCGCGAACGGATTGCAGTCGCGCGTTAAGACTTGCGCACTACATGAATCCGCTCAGCGAGAACGGCGGTGAATCCTTGTGTCGCGCCGTCATCATCGAAGCCGGGTTCGTGGTTCCCGATCTGCAGCATGCATTCACCAATCCCGATGCCCCGTGGAAGGAATATCGGGTGGATTTCGTTTGGCACACGCCCGCGGGGCGCATCATCGTATTGGAGTTTGACGGTACCGCCAAATATGTGGATCCCACGATGACCAATCGCCGGAACATCCAACAGGTGGTGAACGCCGAGCAGGAGCGAGAAGCAGGCTTGCGCAAAGCCGGCGTGTCGACGATCATCCGGACCAATTACGACGAGACCGTGCAGCAGACGCCACTGATCCGCAAGTTGCTCGAGGCCGGGGTCCCTATGGTCACCATGAATCCGTTCTTCGAGCGGGCGACGGATGCCGATGGACAGGCGACGTAGGCAACGAACACAACGCACACGGCACCGGTTATGCGAGAGGCCGCCGGTGCCGCCGGCCGTCTCCGCAGATTGGCCTTCTCACGCATCACGTCACGGCAGCACACCTCACGCCGCCGCAATACTCACTAAGTATGCGGCCGAACCAAGGAACCGCATACATAGTGAGGATTCAAGGGGCCCAATCCTCACTATGTATGCGCGCGTTCCGTTGAGCCGCATACTTAGTGAGGATCGCGACTCCGCTATACGCCCCGCTGGCCCATCGCACTGCGGCAACCTATAATGATAACGCAAACATCGTTGGAATCACGCGACTATAGGAGGCCATCAATGGACAACGCGAAGCGGCGCGAAGAGCAGGTGCCGTATCACTATGACGATCCGAGCATCATGGGCGGCCAACTCGAATACCAGGAGAAGCTGTGGGAGTTCAACCGGACGCACCCCACCGACGCGGAAGGCAAACAACGACTCCTCAAGGAGATGTTCGCCGAGATCGGCGACGGATGCCATATGGAGACACCGGCGCGCGCCAACTGGGGCTTCCACCATGTGCACATGGGCAAGGGCGTCTACTGCAACGTGAACTTCACCTGCGTGGACGACGCGGACATCACCATCGGCGACTGGTGCATGTTCGGCCCGAACGTGGTCATCGCCACCGCCGGCCACCCGGTGCTGCCGGTGCTGCGCGAGCATCACTACGTGTACGCGATTCCGGTGACCATCGGCCGCAACGTGTGGGTCGGCGCGAACGTGACGATCCTGCCGGGCGTGACCATCGGCGACAACTGCGTCATCGGCGCGGGTTCGGTGGTCAGCCACGACATTCCGGCGGACACCGTGGCCTATGGCGTGCCCTGCAAGGCCGTGCGCCCGATCGGCGAGAAGGACCGGGAATACTACTTCAAGGACCGCAAGCTCGACGTGTGGGAGTAACGGAGCCCGGCTTTCGGCAGGTTACTATCCGGCTGCGGCGGCATCCTCCTTGAGTGCGCGCAGCAGGGCCTTGTCGCGTTGCTCGATGACGCGCTTGCCGTCCTCGCCCTGCCAGGAGAAGAAGCCACGCCCGGTTTTGGCGCCGAGGTTGCCCTCCTTGACCTTTTCGGCGAGCAGCGGCGAGGGGCCGGTGCCGTTGTCCATGTCGTCGAACAGGTAGGTGCTGATGTTGTAGAACACATCGAGGCCGCCAAGGTCGATGCTGGCCACCGGGCCGACCAGGTTCCAGCGGCGGCCGAGGCTGTACTTCATCACGTCATCCACGGTGGCGGCGTCGGCGATGCCCTCCTGGATGATGTGGAATTCCTCGCGCAGCACGGCCATCTGCAGTCGGTTGCCCACGAAGCCCAGCGATTCCTTCTTGATTTTCGCCGGCTTCTTGCCGATGAGATTCATGAGGTCGAAGGTCACGTCCACCACATGCGGGTCGGTGTGGGCGCCGGGCACCACTTCCACCAACGGCATCAGTTGCGCCGGGTTCCAGAAGTGGGCGACCACGAATCGCGCGGGATGCTGCAGTACCGACTGAATGGCGGTCGGGCTGAGCCCCGACGTGTTGGTGGCGAAAATCGCGTCCTCGGGCGCGAACCGCTCGATCTCTCGCCACACATCCTGCTTGACCTCCAGGTTTTCCGCCACCGATTCGATGACGAAATCGGCATCCGTCACGCCTTCCTCATAGCCGACGACCGGCGTGATGCGAGCGAGCACATCGTCCACGGATTCGCCTTCATACAGCAGCCCAGCACCGGCGAACGTCTCGGCGTCAGCCCGAATGCGGGCCATGCCGCGGTCAAGCGAGGCCTCGCTGCGGCCGACCAGGCGCGTTTGGTAGCCAGCGAGCGCGAACTGCAACGTAATGGCATGGCCCATCGTGCCCGTGCCGACGTTGGCGATCACCTTGATATCGTTCGCATTCTTCACGTTTTTCACGTTCGACGCCGCCGCGCCATCCTGCTCCTGTGCCATTCGCCACCATCTCCATTCATCCTCGACGTTGATGACCCAGCAATTCCCGATTATGCCACCGATTCGGCGGCCGCGGCAGTCATGGGGGCATCCTTCCACCGCAGGAGTTCGAATGCCAGCACGTACGCGAGCAGCAGCGCGGAGGCTAGGAACACGCAGCGCAGGGCAAGGTCCAGCGAGGGCAGGAATGTGGCGATGACGCCGAATACCGCCACGCCGATGGCACCGCCGACCTGGCGGAAGGTGTTGAACATGGCGGAGGCGATGCCGGCCTGCGAGGCGTTCACACTTTTCAGGACCACCCCCGCGGCCGCCGGCGTGGTGATGGCCGCTCCGAATCCGACCACGCTCAGCCCCGTGGCGATCACCCACACCGGAATCGGCTGAGGGGTCAGAAACTCGAACATGAACCCGGCGATCATGATGGCCAGTCCCAGGGTGATCGAGAACTTCGAGCCGCGTGCGGTGACAATGCGCCCGCCCGTCAGGTTGCCGACAATGGTCACGAACGCGGACGGCACGAACACCAGTCCGGCCATGAACGGGTTCATGTGCAACTCGTTCTGCAGGAACATCGTGCAGATGAACACCATGCCGTACCAGTTGAAGATCATGATGAATCCGATCTGCAACGCCACCTGCATGCCGCGCACGCGGAAGAGGCCGAGCGGCATCATCGGGGCGGCGACCTTGGTCTGCGAATACGCGAACGCCACGAGCGCCGCCACGCCGGCCAGGAGCGGCAGCAGCGTCACGGGAGCTGCGATACCGGCGGAGCCGACTTCGATGATGCCCGCGACCAACGTCCCCAATCCGATCAACGCCAGGATCTGGCCGATCCAATCGAATCGGGTGGGGCGTTGAGGCGAGGGCACGATGCGCGGGGCGACCGCCAGAATGGCCAGGCAGAACGGCACGTTGATGGCGAACACCAGGCTCCAGTGGATCGGCGTCAGCAATCCACCGAGCAGCGGCCCGACGGCCGAGGCCGAAGCGCCGCCTGCACCCCAGAGCGCCAATGCCCACGCGCGATATCGCGGATTCGGGCTGGCCTCGTTGATCAGCGACATCGACGCCGGCAGCAGCAGGGCCGAGGCGATGCCGAGCACACAGCGGCCGGCGACCAGGGCCATCATCGACCATGCGAACGAGCAGAACAGCGAGGCGGCACCGAACAGCGTCGCGCCGATGAGGAAGATACGTTTGGCGCCAAACTGGTCCGCGAGACTGCCGGCGAAGAGCAGCAGGGCCGCGAACAGGAGCGTGTAACCGTCCACCACCCACTGCTGTACGGCCATGTCGCCGCCGAGGTCGGATGCGATGGTGGGCAGCGCCACGTTGACGATGAGCACGTCCATGCCGGCCAGGAACGAGGCGATGGCCGCCGCAGCCGTGGTGAGGTTTGCGGAATGCTTCGATACGGAACTCACAGGTATCCTTCATACATATACTTTTGGTTACTGCGTGAGATACTGTACGCTTGTGAAATGTTGAAAGATATGCGTTTGTGAATGATTGTGGTTTATGGGTTGTAAACTAATAGTTTATAACCGCTTCCCTCAGTCGGTCTCCGACCGGCAGCTCGTCCTGCAATTAATGACGAACTCCGTTCGCGTTGTGCCGGCTCGACCGTCGTCTCGCACATTGCCTACAAACAGCTCTGCTGTTTGCTTCACGGCATGTCCTCAGCGAGGGGAGCCAGAAAGTCAGCATACCGAAGGCTTCTCGCCGATGGAGCTGTCGGTATAGCCGACCAAGGGGAGCATTCCAAGAAAGGCAGGCCGGTTTCATCATGTACGACAAGCGATTGGACGCCATCATCGCGGCGGCGGACACCGGCAGTTTCGCCAAGGCCGGGCACGAACTGCACATCTCCACCCCGGCCCTGGCCAAGCAGATCAACACGTTCGAGACGGAATACGACCTCACCCTGTTCGTCCGTTCCCGCAGCGGCGTGGAGCTCACCCCTCAGGGCCGCGATTTCGTCGCCGACGCGCGCGGCATCATGCACCAATGCAGGGAGCTCATCAGTCGCACGCGGCGTCGCTCCGCCGCCAATGTCGAACCGGTGCGTCTCGGCGTCTCCGTGCTGCGCTCCGGCCGCCGCATCCTCGACCTGTGGCAGAAGGACGCCGGCAAGCACCCGGAGATCCGTCTGGAACTGGTCTCCCTTGCGGACAACACCACGACCATCAACAGCATTATCGCCCATCTGGGTCAGGATATCGACATGGTGTCCACCGCGTTCGACGCCGATTATTGGAGCCGGTATTGCGGCACCCTAGTGCTTGACTACGAGCCGCTGTGCCTTGCCGTGCCGCGCGAGCACCCGCTCGCCCGCCTGCCGATCATCACACTGGACGACCTGACAGGCACGCGCGTCCACATCATCGCCCAACATCACGGCGGCGACGAGACCGCCCGCGACCTGCTCTCCCGGCATGCCGGCATCGAGCTCGTCGACATCGACCACTACGGATTGGACACGTTCAACGCATGCGCGCAGGCCGGCGACCTGCTCATCTCCAAGCCCATGTGGGCGGACGTGCATCCGCAACTGGTGAACGTGCCGGTGGATTGGCCCGAACCGGTGGGCCTGTCCTACGGCCTGCTGTATCCGCGCGACCCCTCCCCCGCCGTCGCCGCGTTCATCGAACGCATCCGCGAACTTGCGACGGTCTGACCGGTGCTATGCGGCCAACGGCAGGGTGATCAGCATCGTGGTGCCGGAATCCGACGTGGATTCCACACTCAGCGTGCCGTCGTATCGGCTGGCCACGTCGCGGGCCAACGCCAGTCCCAGCCCGTAGCCCTGATGTTCGGTGCCGTCGTCATCGCGCGCGAACCTGCGGAACAGTCGCTCCGGATTCGAGCCGATGCCGCTGCCGCAATCGGCGACGCGAATGGCCACGTCGCCGTGATGATGGTAGCCGAGCGAGATCGTGACCGAGGAATCCGCCGGGGAATGCGCGATGGCATTGTCGAGCACCGCCACCAGGCAGCGCGACAGTCCCACGGCATTGCCGCGCACCACGAACCGCGCCGGATCCCCGTCGATATGGGTGTTTAGGCCCACGCCGCGCTTGTCCGCCAGCGGCCTCACCGAATCGATGGACTGGCTCATCACCTCGGCGAGCGCCACCGGCCTGGCGTCCACGGCACCGCGCGCGGCCACCAGCAGATCGGTGATGATGGCGTTCATACGGTCCACATCGCCGCGCAGGTCGTCTATGGCACCGTCGATCGGCTGGCCATGGGCCCGCCGGAATTCGATGAGGTCGATGCGCGTGGAGATGACCGCCAACGGTGTTTTGAGCTCGTGGCTGGCGTCCGCCACGAAGTCCTTCTGCAGTTCGAAGGCGTGCTCCAACGGCGCGACCTCCTTGTGCGAGTAGTATCGCCCGATCAACGCCACGGCCGCGATGACGCCGAACACGAACAGCACGGTGAATCCCACGGCCTTTCTGGTGTCGATGACCATCGTGCCCGAGCCGAACTGTTCGGTGACGGACATGGCATTCGGGTCAAGCCCGCGCTCGGTGAACTCGTGGCACGAGCCGAGCAGCACGCCCGCCACGAATATGAGCCCGCCCACCACGGTGATGATGGTCATCGCGATGGTCATGCGCAGGCTGATCAGGCCGGCAACGCTGCCGGGCCGACGTGTGTCCGCATGCTTGTCCGTATGTGTGCCTGCATGCTTGTCCGACCGCGAGTCATTCGACATTGTTCATCCTTCCTCATGCCGTTCCTCATCCAATCAGGCCCCGCCGAACCATTCCGCAGACGGCTGGACCGTCGCCTCCCCTGATGGGGAGCGCCAACGAAACCGCCGTCTAATCCTGCGGCCGCCCGATCCGATAGCCCTTGCCGCGCACGGTGGCGATGATGCCGCGCGTGGTTTTGCCGCGTACGTATGACACGTACACGTCCACGGCACCGATGTCGCTGCCGGTCGAGAACGCATTCTTCAGCAGTTCCTCGCGGCTGAACACATGGTCCGGCGCCGCGGCAAGGGTGGCGAGCAACTTCGATTCCACGTCGGTCAGCGGCACCGTCCGCCCATCCGGATCCTCGATGATGTTGGAGCCGGGTTTCAGCAGCCAGTCGCCGATCATGATGCTCGCCGCCTGCGCGTGGAACCCGCGCAGCAGCGCGCGCAGCCGGGCCTCAAGCTCCACCACATGGAACGGTTTGGTGAGATAGTCGTTGGCCCCGGCATCCAGTCCGTCCACGATGTCGTCCACTTCGGCGAGCGCGGTCAGCACCAGCGCGGGCGTGGCGACCCCGGCCGCGCGCAGGCCACGAATCAGGTCCAATCCGTCACCATCCGGCAGACGGCGGTCCACGATCATCACGTCGTACGTGTCCGCGGCAAGCCTGCCCCGTGCATCCGCAATCGTTTGCACCCAGTCCACGCGATAATCCAGTCCCAGCATTTCCGCGGTCATCGATCCCAGATTCGGATCGTCCTCGATGAACAGCACGGCCGGCAGCAGCAGTCGTCCCGGATCGGTCGCGTAATCGTTCGCCGTCGTCATCCGCATACCTTCGCATTCGCATTGCCCAGCCCGAACAACCGCGATCCCGTCCATGGAAACCTTCGTAAAGACCTGCCCCTGCAGAGAACTTTCACGAGGTGAACCGGCCCGGTGCGCGTATTCGGCTCGGCGATAAGCCTTTTCCTACGGTTATATCAGACCGCCAAGCATCTAAGAGTCCGCTAAGAAACGCGCGGACGTTGGCGCAATGCCGCCGGCGAAGTAACGTGCCCAATATGAGCAGTACGGAGAACGTATTCACCGCGAACGGGGTGACATGCATCGTGCCGACGCAAGGCGAGCGCCGCACGATTTTCAAGAATCTTGAATTTGCGATTGCCCCCGGTGAGATCGTGGATCTGGTCGGGCCGTCCGGCTCCGGCAAGAGCAGTCTGCTGACGGCGTTCGCACGACTGAACCCGCATGCGACCGGCTCGTTTACGCTGGACGGGCATGATTCCGATGAGTTCACGCCGCAGCAGTGGCGGCATGAGGTGGCGTATCTGCCGCAGAAACCGATTCTGCCGGGCGAGACGGTGGCCGATGCGATTCGTCTGCCGTTCACGCTGGTGATTCGCGCGGGGGCCGACAGCATTGGCAACGCAAGTGACGCCGTCAAGGCAGACGTTACGGCCGATGTCTCCACTCCCCATGCCGCGCCCGTCAATACCACCGGCGCGCCCTCCTCGCCACATCGCATCGGCAAGGTCGGTCTGGGCCGTAGGTTCGTGGCGCTGTTCCGCAACAACGACCAGCAGGCGCGCAGACTGCTCACCGATCAGAAGATCCGCATGACGTTGGATGCGATGGGTTGCGAGGATATCGACCTCGCCCGTCCGCCGCATGACCTGTCCGGAGGCCAGGCGGCGCGCGTCTCACTGGCGCGCACGCTCCTGACCGAACCGAAGGTGCTGCTGGCGGACGAGGTGGACGCCGGCCTGGATGACGAGAACGCCGAGAAGGTGGCGGATATCATGGCCACCGCAGCAGCCGGCGGCATGGCGATCATCCGTATCCGTCACCGCCCGCCGGATGGCCGCGCCTCCCGAATCGTGACCCTGGCCAACGGAACACTGACCGAGAAGACCACGAAGACCGGGGCGCAGGCATGACCCCGCTGCCGGCGCCCTTCCCTGAGGGGGACCGTCCGCAAAGCGGACTGAGGGAGCGAATCGTGAATATGAAGGAAGACACCAGGCATGACAGGTAACGCATACGATATTGACATCTGGGGCCTGTTGGTCGCTCTGGCCATGGTGGCCGTCGCGGCCGGCATCAGCGAGCTCATGCGCATCAACATCGGCAAGACATTGCTGTGGTCCGCATGCCGCGCGTTGCTGCAATTGTGCGCGATGGGCTTCATCATCGGCTATGTGATCCGCACGAACAACGTGTTCCTCGTGTTCGCGGTGATCGCAGTGATGCTGGTGGCCGCCGTGCAGATCACGCTCTCGCGCGCCAAGGGCATACCGAAAGGTCTCGCCGGTCCGGTGCTGCTGAGTCTGACCATCACGATGCTGCTCATGATCTCGCTGGTCACGGAGCTCGTGGTGCGCCCGCACCCATGGTATGCGCCGCAGCTCGTGGTGCCGCTGACCGGCATGCTGCTCGGCAATACCGTGTCCGCGTTGGCCGTGGGCCTGAGCCGGTTCTACGAGAGCATGAACGAGCGCCGTGACGAAATCGACACGCTCCTGGCCCTGGGCTCCACCGCCTGGGAGGCCGCCCGACCTTCGATCGTCTCCTCGATCCGGCTGGGTCTGCTGCCCACAACGGCCACGCTGGCATCCTGCGGCATCGTGACGATTCCCGGCATGATGGCCGGTCAGGTCATCGCCGGCGGCGACCCGCTTGAGGCTGCCAAGTACCAGTTCGTGGTGTTCGCCGCCATCGCCGCGCTGACCCTGGTGGCCGACAGCCTCATCATGGCGATGGTCTACCGCACCTGTTTCACCGCCGACGACCAGTACAAGCCGCCGGAAATGCGGTAGCGGGCAGTTAGGAGCCGCTTTCGGAGGCCAGATACGCGGAAACCCTCACTAAGTATGCGGCTCAACGAAGCACCCGCATACTTAGTGAGGGTTTTAGGGCTCGAAGCCTCACTATGTATGCGGAATCTTGGTTCGGCCGCATACTTAGTGAGGCTTCAAACAGATTTACCCGTCATCGACGGATAAACAAGGGGCGATTGAGCCGTCACGCCAGCTTCCTGTAGGCTTCCTCGTCGACCGGCTCCAGCCATTCGGTGGAGGCGCCTTCCTTCTTGGGCATGACGGCCACATGGGCGAATGCCTCGGTCGGCGCGGCGCCATGCCAGTGCTTGGTGTCCGGCGGGATGTAGGCCACCTCGCCCGGCTTCAGCTCCACCGGCTCCTGGCCTTCGATCTGGTAGTAGCCACGCCCGCCCACGGCCAGCAGAATCTGGCAGATGCCGTGGTGGATGTGCCAGTGATTCGTGCAGCCGGGCTCGAAGGTCACGTTGGCCACGTTCACCTGATCATCACCGGCGAGCGGAGCCAGGTAGCTTTGGCCTTCGAAATACTGGGCGAAGGCATCGTTCGGTTTGCCCATCGGGAATGCGCTCGGATTTTCCATGACTGAATGTCCTTTCTTCGTTACAGATCGAGTCCGCCGACCCACTTGGCGAGTTCGGATTCCTTGGCGTTGGCGGCCAGACGACGGCCGGCGACCCAATGTGCGGTCGGCGCGGAATCGTGCAGTTGCACGCCGTCGGCGCCACGGGTGCTGGAACCGGACGTGGCGAACGTCACGATGGTCTTGCCCGCCCAATCCTCGCTTTCCAGGAACGTGCGCACTACGCGCGGCGCGGTCTCCCACCACAGCGGGTAGCCGACAAACACCACGTCATACGGTTTCACGTCAATCGGCTTGGCCAACGCCGGACGCATGTCGCGGTGGGCATGCTCAACGGACGAACGGCTCGCGGTGTCGCGCCAGTTCACGTCGGCCGCGGTGTACGGTTCGGCCGGTTCAATCTCGGTCAGATCCGCGCCGATCGCCTTCGCCAGACGTTCCGCCACCGCCTCGGTAGTACCGGTGGCGGAAAAGTATGTAACCAGAATCTTCTTACTCATAGCGATTCCTTCCATCACAATGTTCAGCTCCATTGAATCGCCGTTGACCTTATCCGTCCAATAGAAAACAACGATGATTTGCTATACGCAAAATGCATGATTACCGCTGCAACCAGCCAATATCAGTGTCTTAGACTCGCATAAGCACGCATACCATAGCGTGAGTGCCATGAACATTGCAACCATTACGCAGTGCCCGGTTTCCACGGGCGGATTCATCGGCGCGATCACGGACTGGCTCGTCGGCCTTATGTCCCTCATGGGCTGGCTTGGCACCGGCATCGCCGTGTTCCTCGAAAACCTGTTCCCGCCGATTCCCAGCGAGGTCATCCTGCCATTGGCCGGCTTCACCGCAGCGCAAGGCCGCATGACCCTTATTGAAGCCATCGCCGGCGCGACCATCGGCTCCGTGATCGGAGCACTGGTGCTGTATGCCATCGCCTATGCGATTGGTGCCACACGCATGCGCAAACTGTTCGATCTGATGCCGCTCACCGACGCTTCCGACATCGACAAGGCCAACGATTGGTTCGCGAAATACGGCTTGGCTTCAGTGCTCATCGGCCGCGTGATCCCGATCGCGCGTTCGCTGATTTCGATTCCCGCCGGCATCGCCCGCACGAATCTCATGAAGTTCACACTACTCACCACGCTGGGTTCCGCGGTATGGAACACGATTCTGGTCATGGCCGGTTATGTGCTGGGGGCAGGTTGGTGCTCAATCCTAGGGTTCCTCGATAAGTTCCAGTATGCGGTGGCAGCCATCGTGGTGGCGCTGCTTGTCTGGTATGTGGTGGTGAAGGTCCGTTCACATCTTGAAGCCGTGCAGGAATGATTCCGCTTTGGCCTCTTCAGTGCGATACGCCTTGCCGTATTCGTCGATGAGACCGTGGAATTCCTGCAGTTGCGCGACATCCAGACCAGTCGCCAATACGGCCGGCGCAAAGGTCCTGTGGAATGCAGGGTATCCGGATGGCACGGCGAATCCCAGAAAGACGAAGAGCCGCCGCGCATAGGTGTCGGACACGAAGGCGCGGCGGCCGAACACATACAACACCAGGTCGTCCGCCGTCTCCCCGCCGATGCCGAACAATCCCAGCAGCTCTGCGCGCAGCTCGTCGTCGGCGATGTCCGCCGCGCCTTCCGGACGCGCGCCGCACCGGTCGATGTACCATCGGCTCAACGATTGCAGCGCCTTCGCCTTGTTCCGATAGAAGCCGGACGGGCGGATCAGATCCTGCAACGCATGCGATTCCAATGCCGCGATCGCATGCGGCTCCAGAGCCCCGGCCGCCTTGAGCGCGCCGAGCGAACGGTCGACGTTTCCCCAGGCGGTGTTCTGCGTGAGCACCGCACCCACCATGATCTCGAACGTGCTGTCCGCCGGCCACCAGTTCGTGGGGCCGATTTCGCGTTCCATACGGTCGTACAGCGCTTCGATATCGGCCGCAGTCGGCACACGGACCGGCGAATCGGCGACGCCGGCCGTGTCTTCCGCATCGCTCACTCGCCGAGCTCCTCCATGAGCCACTGGCGTTCGGCGTCGATTTCGGCGTCGTGGATCATGAGCACTGCGCGACGGTACTTGTCGGCCACCTTGTCGTTGTCGATGGGCCCCTCGCCGTCGCTGTACAGCCGGCGCACGTCGGAGCCCAGCGATTCGAGACGCCTGCACAGCACGGCGCGGCGGTCGGCTTCGTCGGGGATGACGGAGAGGAACGACATGACGACCGCCCATTTGGTGATGTTGGTGAGGTTGTAGCCGCTTGTGTTCTTCAGCTCCTCAATGAGTACGTCGCGCCCGGCCGGTTCGAGATGGAATTCGCGCAGCCGGCGGCCGTTCACCACGTTGAAGGTCTCGCCGATGTAGCCGGCCTTGACGAATTTGTTGGTGACGGAATGCAGGGTGCCGTCGGAGACCGCCTGCATATAGCCCTGCAGCTGGTCCATCTTCTTGCGCAGCCGATAGCCGCACAACGGCTCCTCCGAGAGGAAGCCCAAGGTCATGAGTTCTACGGTGTTCATCATATGTTCATGATATCTCAAGCCGAGATATCTCAGAACGACACGCCGGAAGCCGAAGGTGGGCGCAACGTCACAAGCGCCGAAATTCCAACGTTTTTCAGTTTGATATAAATCCTCTCGATATATCTCAGTTTGAAATATCTCTTGTTGAGGTGCATACTGGCAACAACGCGAACGCAACGGATACCGACCGAGGCAACCAAGCAGTCGCAGGCAACAAATCAGCGGAAAACGTGCCGGCAACGGCGACCATCGAAAGGACTTACCATGAGCAACATCACCATCTTCGGCGCGGGCAACATCGGTTCCGCCGTGGCGGGCATCGCCGTCAAGGCCGGCGCGAACGTGCAGGTCATCGACCGCAACCCGGACAAGGCCGCCGCGGCCGCGAACGGCGTCACCGGCGCGAAGTTCGGCGAGGCCACCGCCACCGGCGACATCGTGGTGCTGGCCCTGCCGTTCCCGGCCTACGACGAGGTGCTCGCCACGTATGCCGATCAGCTGGCCGGCAAGACCGTGGTGGACGTGGCCAACCCGATCGACTTCACCACCTTCGATCTGGCCCTGCCGGAAGGTTTCAAGTCCGCCGCCGAATATGTGGCCGCCAAGCTGCCGGAGTCCAAGGTGGTCAAGGGCTTCAACACCACCTTCGCCGCCACGCTCGCCACCGGTGAGAACGACGGCGCCCCGACCGTGGTGCAGCTCGCCTCCGATGACGAGGACGCCAAGAAGTCCGTGGCCGCCTTCATCGAGGCCGCCGGCCTGAAGACCGTGGACGCCGGCCCGCTCAAGCGCGCCCAGTACCTCGAGGGCTACGGCGCCCTGCAGATCGTCCTCGGCGTGACCGAGCAGACCCCGTGGACCGGCGGTTTCAAGGTCGTGAAGTAAGCAACCTCTCGTATCCCGCGCAGTTACTGCCGGTATCAAGGCCAAAACAGGCAGTAACTGCGCAGACATGTTTTCAATGGGTGGAACCTCGGCTTCCCGGGATTCCACCCATTGTTCGTTGTCACGGGAACCTACCGGGCGGACTTGATGGTCGCGATGCACGGAACACTGATCAGCGCCATCAATGCCGCGCCGATGAACACCGGCCGGTAGGTTCCGCATACCGCGTACATCGAAGAGGTGATGACCGCGACCAGAATCATGCCGGATGTATTGGCGAGGTTCAGGATGCCCAGCCCCTTGCCGGCCTCGTCCTTGTTCGGCAGGACATCGATGCTGAGCGCCTGATTGCTGGCGTTGTAGGTGCCGTATCCGAGTCCGGCCAGCACGCCGTATATATAGAATCCCGGCACCGAAGGCACCAGCCGGGGAGTAAGGAATCCGCAAGCCAGCAGTATCGCGGCGATGATGAGCAACGGCTTCCTTCTCCCCCATCGCTCCGCAATGACGCCGCTGACGATCATGCCGGTGAGGCTTGCAATCATGGTGCACGACGACAGCACCGCGATGGTGGCCGCGGCCTGTTTGGCGTTCTGCCCGAGATAGCTTTCGAGGATATAGAGCTGGTAGGCGAACACCATGTTGTAGGCGAGCATCAGGCAGAACCGGCCGACCAGCGCCTTGTAGAAGTCCGACGCCCCGCGGGTGGGCGGTTTGAAGCTTTTCAGAATCGCGGCCACGCCGTCGCCGGCCTTCGGCAGGTTCGCGGCGGACGGTTCCTTGGGCCATATGGTCGTGACGATGAGGCCGTCCAACGCCAGCAGACAGGCCGCGACGGCGAAGCCGACGGTCTTCTGTTCGTGGAACATCGCGCCGAGCATGGTGCCGAGCGCATTGCCGGTGGTGGTGCCGAGCCCGTATGCCACGGACATGCGCACGCGCAGGCTGCCGGGAATCCGATCCGACAATGTGGCGAGGGTCGGCGACAGCAATGCGTTGAGGAACAGCTGCAAACCGCACCAGGCCGCGATGATGGTGACCGTCTGCTGCGCGACCGCCACCAGGAACAGGCAGGTTCCCGATGCGATGGCGCCGCCGATCATGAACGGCGTGCGGCGTCCGAACCGCGAGCGCGACCGGTCGGAAAGCGAACCGAACACGATGTTCGCGCATAACGCCACGATCGCGCCCGCCGCGTTGAGCTGCGCGATCATGCCGTTCGGGTCGGCGAACCCGTCGTCCTTGAGGCGTTGCGGGAGCAGCACCATGCTGGCGGAATTGAAAGCCGTCATCCACAGCAGGCCACAGAGGAAGAAACCCGTGAGGAAACGGATCATGGTCGGCATGGGAAGGGCGATCCGGGACGAGATGTCTTCCTCATGACTCATTGATTCATGATCCTTTGGAGGGTATGGCTGCTGGTGGGTGACGGCTGACGGGCTGTGTGCCCGCCGGTCGTTATCCGGCGGGCACACGTCGTATGGTTCCGGAGGTCGGGGAATCGTCAGATGGCGTTGGCCTTGACGATCTCGCCGTAGCGCAGGGCGGAGTCCTTCCAGATGCGTTCCTCGGTGTCGTAGTCGACACGGATGATGCCGAACCGCTTGCTCAGGCCCAAGGCCCATTCGAAGTTGTCCAGCAGGGACCATGCGTAGTAGCCGGTGACGTTCGCGCCGGCCTCGATCGCGTCGGCGACCGCGCGGATGTGCTGGTTCATGTAGTTGACGCGCTGCGGGTCGTGCACGATCTTGCCGCCGGGGGCCGCGGCGTCCTCGGACACCACGTCGTCCCAAGCGGAACCGTTCTCGGTGACCATGAGCGGCAGGTCGGGGAAGCGGGTGCCGAGCTCTGTCAGCAATGTGGTCAGGCCATGCGGTTCCTGGTTCCAGCCCATCGCGGTCAGTTCGCCGGTCGGCGGCAGGAACTCCACGATGTCCTGCGCGGGGGCCGGCACGCCCTCGTTGACGTTGCCCGGGGCGGCCGCGCGCACATGCGAGGTGGAGTAGTAGTTCAGGCCCAGCACCTGCAGCGGCTGGTGGATCGTCTCCAGGTCGCCGTCCCTGACGAACGACCAGTCGGTGATGTCCGCGGTGGCCTCGAAGATGTCCGGATCGTAGCGGCCCTCGAGCATCGGCCCGTAGAAGACCTCGTTGTTCATCAGGTCGGCGCGCCGCTTGGCCGCGATGTCCTCCGGCGCGTCCGTCTCGGCGATGTTGACCGACGGGTTCAGCGTCACGGAGATGCGGGCCTGGTCGCCAAGCACGGAACGGATCGCCTGGGTGCCCAGGCCGTGCGCGAGGTTGAGGTGATGCACGGCCTGGAGGGACTTCGCGTAGTCCTTGATGCCCGGCGCGTGCACGCCGTTGCCGTACCCCAGGTACGCGGCGCACCACGGCTCGTTGAGCGTGATCCACGTGTCGATGCGGTCGCCGAACCGTTCGGCGAGCACCTGCGCGTACTCGGCGTAACGCTTGGCGGTGTCGCGGTTCGGCCAGCCGCCCAAATCCTCGAGGTACTGGGGCAGATCCCAGTGGTACACGGTGCAGGCGGGCTTGATGCCGGCCTCACGCAGGGCGTCCAGCAGGCGCAGGTAGTAATCGACGCCGGCCATGTTCACCTTGCCGTCCGGCTCGGGGATGATGCGGGACCAGGACACGGAGAAGCGGTAGGCACCCACACCCATTCGCTTCATGATCTCGATGTCCTCCATGTAGCGGTGGTACTGGTCGCAGGCACGCTCGCCCGACGTGCCGTCGGCGATGGTGCCCGGCCTGGCGCAGAACGTATCCCAGATGGAAGGAGTACGGCCATCCTCATGGATGGCGCCCTCGACCTGGTAGGAAGCGGTTGCGGTGCCCCAGGTGAAGTCTTTGGGGAAAGTGAAAGTCATGGGAAGCTCCTCGACTTTGAGGTTGGATTGAAGGCGAAATCACTCGCCTATATAAACAGGGTTATATATAAGGAATAAAAGGAAGAAAGAGGGGACGGTTTCCGGTCTTCCGTTTTTGCGGAAAACCGGAAACCGCCGAAGAAGGGGACAGAGAAGTCTGCAATCAGCCCTTGACGGCGCCGGCCATGATGCCGGAGACCAGCTGCTTGCCAGCGAAGAAGAACAGCAGGATCAGCGGGAACGTCGTCAGGAGCACGCCGGACATCACGATGGTGTAATCCGTGAAGTGGGCGCCCTTCAGTGCGGAGGCCGCGACGGTGAGCATGCTGTTCTTGTTGGAGCCGAGCACCAGCATGGGCCAGAAGTAGTTGGTCCACTGGCCGATGAAGGTGAAGAGGAACAGCATGGATGCAGCGGGCTTGGCCGCGGGCAGGCCGACGGAGAGGAACGTGCGGAACATGGAGCAGCCGTCCACACGGGCCGCCTCGATGAGCTCGTAGGGCAATGCGTCCTGCAAGTACTGCGTCATCCAGAACACGCCGAATGCACTGACCAGGCCGGGGATGATGACGGCGAGCAGGTTGCCGTACAGGCCGGCCTTGTTGGCCATGATGTACAGCGGGACCACGCTCAGCTGCTGCGGGATGGTCATGGTGGCCACCACGCAGGTCAGCAGCACGTTACGGCCGCGGAAGCGCAGCTTGGCGAAGGAGTAGCCGGCCAGGGTGCTGAAGAACACGGTGGAGATGGAGACCACGGTGGACACGGTGAACGTGCCGCCGAGGGCCTGCCAGAACTTCAGTTCGGCGAAGGCGCGGCCGAGGTTGCGGAACAGCGAGGAGCCCGGAATCAGCGCCTGGACGCCGTACTGGTTACTCGGGGTGTCCTGGGATGCGATGGAAATCGCGTAGTACAGCGGGAACACGAAGACCAGCAGGGTCACGATCAGACCCAGGTAGCTGCCCCAGCCGGGCTTGCGGCCCTCGGAGGTCATGCCCAGACGGGCCTTGCGCTGGCGGGAAGCCGCCTTGGACACACCCTTGCCATAGACCTGTTCGAGGACCGGGGTGCCGAGTTCGTTCTTGTTTGATTCCTTACCCATGATGATTCCCTCTTACTCGATTCCTGCGGCGGCACGGGCGTTGGCGCCGGAACGGATGGCGCGCTGGCGTTCGGCCTCGTTACGCTCTGCGGACAGCCTCTGGGCCTTCTTGTCGCCCTTCTTGCCACCGGTGGCCATGCGCTGGGTCAGGTAGAAGTTGAGCAGCGCGATCACCACGATGATGAGGAACAGCAGCCAGGCCACGGCGGCCGCACGGCCCAGGTTCGGCTGACCGGGGGTCACGTTCACGAAGCCGAGCTTGTACAGGTAGAGGCTCACGGTCAGGTACTGGTTGTTCGGGCCACCGCCGGAGCTGGCACCGTTGTGGAACAGCTGCGGCTCATCGAAGATCTGCAGACCGCCGATGGTGGAGGTGATGATGACGAAGATCAGGGTGGGCTTGAGCATCGGCAGGGTGATGGAACGGAAGGTGCGCCACTTGCCGGCACCGTCCACGACGGCCGCTTCGAGCACATCACGCGGGATGGCCTGCATGGCGGCGAGCAGAATCAGCGTGTTGTAGCCGATCCAACGCCAGTTGACGATGGTGGCGATGGCGAGATGCGACCAGATCGCGCTGCCGTGCCACATAATGGGCTGCAGACCAATCTCCTGGAGAATCACGTTGATGGCGCCCATCTTGTCGGAGAAGATCTGGGAGAAGATGATACCTGCGGCGGAAGGTGCGACCACGTACGGCAGGAGCACGCCCATGCGCCAGAAGGTCTTGGCCTTGAGGTTGGCGTCGAGGATCCAGGCGAGCCACAGGGCGATGATGATCTGCGGCACAGAGCTCAGCAGGAAGATGCTGAACGAGTTACGCAGGGCGACGTAGAAGGCGGGCTGGTGCAGCACCCACAAGAAGTTGCCGTACCAGGACGGTGTGGTGCTGTTGCAGGTGGCGCCGCACACTGCGAGGCCGGCGTCGCCGGTCAGGGTGTTGTACGAACGGGTGGCGATCACCACGGTGTAGATCAGCGGGAACAGACCAACGATCAGGAACAGGATGAAGAACGGTGCGATGTAGATGTACGGCGAAGCTTTCCATTCGAAGTTACCGAGCTTCGTCCGCCATGATTCCTTTGGCTTTGCGTTGTTCGCGGCCATAATGTCTCCTTTGGCAAAATCCCCACATGAAAAGGTGCCGGACCGGAAACCTGCCGACCGGCACCTTTTGTCAATCACTTATGGATGTCAGGACAGAGCCTTGACGTCCTCGACGTACTGCTTCCAAGCCTGGGCAGGCGTCTGCTCCTTGGTCACGTCCACACGGCCGAGTGCATCACCGAACTTGGAGTCGATGTCGTAGTACTGGGCGCCGGTGTAGGGCACGATCTTGACGGCCTCGGCGCGATCGGCGAAGATCTTGCCGGTCGGGGCGTTGTTCAGGAACTCATCGGTCTTGTCGGCAACGGCCGGGTCCTTCATGGCCTTCGGGGAGCTCGGGTAGTTGGAGGCGGCCTTGAAGGTGGCGATCTGCTGCTCAGGAGCGGTCAGCCATGCAACCAGCTTGGCGGCTTCCTCCTGGACCTTGGAGGTCTTCGGCACCACAAGCCAGGAACCACCCTGGTTGGAGCCACCGCCAGGGGTCACATCGGCGATGTCCCAGCCCTTGAAGTCGGAGCCGGAGTTGCCCTTGATGTTGTTGACCAGCCAGGCCGGGCACATGATGGTGGCGAAACCGGTGTCGGACTTGAACATGGCGTTCCAGTCGTCGGACCACTGGGAAACGTGGGCGGACATCTCGGAGGTGGCGGTCAGCTGGTCGTACAAGCTCTTGATCTTGTCGCCGGTGGCCACGACCGTGCCATCTTCCTTGACGTAGGCTTCCTTAAGCTGGGTCTTCATGGTGGCCCAGATGCCGCCCATGGCGTCGTACCACGGCAGACCGGTCTTCTCGGTGTACTGCTTGCCGACCTCGAAGTACTTGTCCCAGGTGGCGTCGTTACCGCCGAGCATCTTGGCGACCTCATCACGGTCGGTCGGCAGGCCGGCCTTGGCGAACAGGTCGGAGCGGTAGCACAGGGCGGTCGGGCCGATGTCGTTGCCGGCGCCGATGGTCTTGCCGTCGGCGGTCTTGGCACCCTCGACCTTCCAGTCGAGCCAGTCGTTGCCCTTGAGGTAATCGGTCAGGTCCATGAAGGAGTCAGGCATGGCGAGGATGGACGGCATCCAAGCGATATCCACGGCGTAGATGTCATAGGCGTCGGAGCCGGAGGAGATTGCAGTGTTGAAGGCGGAGCGGGCGTCATCGGAGCCGGAGGCCACGGTCTCCTCGATCTTGACGTTCGGGTGCTCCTTCTCGTACTGGCTCCACAGATCGGCGCCCGGACGCTCGGCGGTGGCCTTGCCGTAGCCAAAGTTGTTGAAGGTCTGGATCTTGATGACGGTCTTGCCGTCAGCGGTCTTCGCTCCCCCATCGCTGGAGTTGGATCCGCCACATGCCGCGAGGCTCACCATCGTCGAAACGGCCAGGGCCGCCGCAATGACGCTCTTAACGGGCTTCATTGACATAACTTCTCCTTTTCTGCAGATAACATCTCTGTGTCTGCTCCTTCGTGGCGCTTCATCACACCACCCGTTTTGGAACCGTTTCCAAAACTGACTTATAAGTTAGCATTCTGAAAACGGGTTCGCAAATCACAAAATGGTAACGGGCGTGTCGCGCACGATGTGCACGTTCACATTCACAAAACGTCACAGAAAAGCCCGCATATGTTCAAATCAACATATGCGGGCGTTATTATCAGGCGCTTTCGCGTCTGACCATGGGGGCCGGGAACAGCACGGCCTTGCGTTTCCACTCCCCTGTCTCCAACCGCTCGGACATCATCTCGGTAGCCGTTTCCGCCATAGCTGCCAAGGGTTGAGCGAAGGTCGTCAGTCTTGGCGAGACCGCACGCGCAACATGGAAATCATCGAATCCGATCAGCGCCACATCCTCCGGCACTCGTTTGCCTGAATTCAGCAGCGCACGGAGGGCACCGGCCGCGGTCTCGTCGGATATTGCAAAAACTCCGTCCACTTCAGGGTGTTCGGAAAGTATCTGAAGCATGACCTCCTCGCCACGCTGGGCACCATATTCGCCCGGAATGAATGCAACCGGTTCCATTCCCAACGACGAAAGAGCGTCCTTCACGCCTTCGGTGCGCAGCACCGAAGCCTGCATGTCGGTGGGGCCGGCGATCACCGCGATGTGTTGGCAGCCGCGTTTGTGCAGCAGCATGACGGCATCGTACCCGCCCTGATAGTTATCGACGTCCACATATGGGTAGTGCATGGACGGGCTCGGAGTGCCTATGGACACGATCAGCTTGCCGCATTGCTTCAGGGCATCCGCGAACGGTTTCGAATAGTGGAAGCTGACGACGACGATGCCGGCGGCGCCCGAGCCCTTGAGCACCTTCAAGAACCCCTTCGCATCATGCGGTTTGGTCAGCGCCAGGAACGGCAACAGGTTCACCGCGGTGAACGAGGTGGCCAGCTGTGCCACCATCCCTGAAACGAAGGCATCACGGAACACGAAGTCAGGTTCCTCGGGCACCATGATCGCGATGATGTTCGATTTGCCCGAAGTCAGTTGTTTCGCCGCCTGGTTCGGCACGAAATGCAGCTCTTCGGCTGCCTGCTGCACCTTCTGTCTGGTCCTCGCCGAAGCCGAACCGTTCCCCAGCGCACGCGATGCCGTCGAGACCGCCACTCCGGCCAATTTCGCCACGTCACGTATCGTGACCGCATCACCTTGTGTCATTTCAGGAACCTCCTGGTTCACGTTTCCATGGAAATACCGCCTCGTATCTCGTAATGCCGCCTAGCATACATCCATGCCACGGACTTGTCAGTCAGCAATCGTTTGATTTCGCGTCGAACGAGGGACCATCATCGCCTACGATGGGAGTCGTAAGGCCTTTGACGAAAGGAACCGCAATGTCCAACAGCATGGCCGACGGCGATATCCTGTGGGCGCAGCGCAAGCGCAACTGGTGCCGCACCCCTTTCACGTTCACCACCTACACCTTGACCAACGATGAGATCGCGGTCAAATCCGGCATTCTGCGCGAGACCTATGACGTGACGAAACTGTTCCGTGTGGTCGATCTGACCGTCACGCGCACGCTGCTGCAGCGTTTGTTCGGCCTGTCCACCATCACGCTGGAGACGCGCGACCAGTCCTCCGGCGGACAACTGGTGCTCAAGAACATCATCCATGGGTTCGACGTGCGCCGCGTCATCCAGCGCGCGGTGGACCAGTCACGCAACGTGAACCGCGTCAGCGCCCGCGAATACATGGGCGACAGTGCTTTCGGCGATTCCGGAGATGCCGACGACAACTACGCTGCCCAGTAACGTTCAGGCTCGTTAAACCATGATTGGCATGCCCCATTCCTGGCTCCTCCCCGTCAGGGGAGCTGGCAGCGAGGTCGACTGAGGGGCAGTCCAATAGAATTCATGTCAATCTTGGTTTAACAAAGCCACCGATTATCGGGCCTCGCCGAACGCCACGCGACGGATGCCTGCGCGCAGGTCGTTCGCGTCCTTGGGCTCGCCGCCGAGTGCCCGGTGCAGGGTCAGTCCCTCAATCATCGCATCTAGCAACGCCACGGTGCGCGCGTCGAAGAACCGGCCCAATTCCCGTTGCACGGCGCCCATCCACCGGTCGCTGATGTCGCGGAACGATGCATCACGGGCGGCGAGCGTGTAGAACTCAAGGGTGATGACCGTGTCCCGCTCCGTGGCGAGTACATCATGTTCAACACTTGCGGCTATGGCCTCACATGCCTCCTCGGACGTGCGGGCCGCACCCATTCGTGCCGCGAACGCCGCGATGGAGCAATCGGCGAATTGGTCGAACGCCTGATGCAGCAGGTCGTGCATGCCGTCGAAGTAGTACGTCATGGAGCCAAGCGGCACGTGCGCCTCGGCGGCCACCACGCGGTGCGAGGTGCCGGCCACGCCGCGTTCGGCAATCACCGTCAGGCACGATTCGATGATGCGTTGCTTGCGTTCGGGGTCCACGCGCCTACGTGGCGCATCAGCGTTGCTCTCCATACCCGCCGACCTTACCCGGTTACGGGTACATGCATACGAGCCCGGCGGACGTCGTCCCTCAGAACACGATCGCGGAGACCACGGCCAGCGAGCACAGGGAGAACAGCGTGCTCACGAGCACGAATCCCACCGCGTATTCGGGCATGTTGTCCTTGCGGCCGGTGAACATCGCAATGGTGGTCATCGTGGGCAGACCCGCGATCACGGTAATCATCAGCACCATGTCGTGCGTAATCGGCACCGCGGCCGGCAGCCAGCCCACGACGGACGTAAGCAGCGCGTAGAACGCCAGCGGGAACGCGATCATCTTGGCCACGAGACCCACGTACAGTTCGTAACGACGCAGCACCTTCCACCAGCGGGTCAGTGCGAACAGGCCACCGAGATAGATGAGCGACATCGGCGTGGCCATATTGCCGATGGTGTGCAAGGGTTTCAGGATGATGTCCGGAACGCGCACGCCCAGCAGGATCAAGGCCAGCGCGATCATCACGCCGATGAAGGCGGGGTTGACGAAGCGGCGCAGCATGCCGAGCACTCGGGCGCCGAGCGTGGGACGCACGCCTTTCGCGCTCGTCGAACCCGCCGCGTTCCCGGTGTCGGGCGTTTCCCCGGCATCGTCGTGCCCGTCTTCGCGGACCGGTTCGCACAGCCACACGCCGTACGTCCACAGCAGCGCCTGATCGACGATGGACATGAGCGCCACGTAGATCGCGCCCTCTTTCGGGAACAGCGCCATGATGAGCGGGATGCCGATGAATCCGGCGTTGCCGAAGATAAGCGACGCCTGGAATATGTGGCTTCTGGAGCCGCGCAGACGCAGCAGATGCGCGAGCGCCCAGAACGTCAGGATGAGCAGGCCATACATCACGGCGGTGAGCAGCATCACGCCCCAGTTGGCTGCCAGATGCGAGCGGTCCGTGCCGTCCACGGCGTTCGAGAAGACCAGCACGGGGATGAGCACGTTGAGCAGCAGCGAGCACATGCCGTCCAGCGCCACCTTGCCATAGAAGCGCAGTCGAACGCATCCGTAACCCACCATGAGCATGATGAAAAAGCCGACCAACTGGCCGACCATCACACCGAACTGTCCCACTCATTCCCCTTTCACATCCTGGCTTCCCTTGTCGCTCCTTGCCGGAGAAGCTATCGACGGCAGCCGACCGAGGGGCCCATTGAGCAATATCCCGAACCTGATGTTAATCCGAACCTATCGCCACCCCGAGTCGCCGTAGCTACCGCAGCTACCGAAGCTGACGCAGGATGCGCCGCATGAACGGCACTGTCGTGGCGAACGTGAGCACGTCGGACACGGTTTGCGCCACCTCCACGCCGGTGATGCCGATGACGTGCGGCAGCACCAGCACGACTGGAGCCAGATACAGTCCGGTGCGGCATACCGCCAGGAACGAGGCGATACCGGTCTTGCCGAGCGTCTGGCTGATCATGTTGCCCATCATGTTCATGCCGTTAAGCGCCACGGACAGGCATTGGAAGTGCAGCGCGGCCACGCCCACCGCCACCACTTCCGGATCGGAACGGAAGATCTCTACCAATTGCGGTGCAGCCAGCCAGATCGCGATGCCGAGCACCAGCAGCACGCCCGTGGCGAGTTTCACGCAGAACCAGAAGCCTTCGCGCACGCGGGCGAACTTGCCGGCGCCGTAATTGTATCCGCACACCGGCTGGAAGCCTTGGCCGAGACCCACGATCACCGAGTTGACGCCAAGCATGATGCGCATCACGATGGCCATGCCGGCAATCGCCGCGTCGCCGAACGGATTGGCGGCGATGTTCACGCAGGTGGTGGCGATGGAGCCCGCGCCCTGACGCACCAGCGACGGCAGGCCACCGCCCGCGATCTCACGTAGCAGCAGCGCGTCTGGTTTGCAGTTGCGCAGCGAAAGCTTGAGGACACCGAATTTGGCACTCATGGTGGTCAGGATGATGAAGCTGACGGTTTGGCAGATGCCGGTAGCCAGACCCGCGCCGAAGATACCCAGATGCAGCACGAAAATGAACAGCGGCGCGAGCAGGAAGTTGAGCAGCGCGCCCGACACCAGGCCGATCATGCCGAATGCGGATTGACCCTGGTATCTGAGGAGCCCGTTCAACGCGAACGAGCCGCACACGCAGGGCGCGGCCACGAGAATCGGCGTCAGGTATTGCACGGCGTACGGCGCGATGGTGGCCGTCGAACCGAGCGCCACCACCAGCGAACGCAGCGTGCTCAGGCAGACGATGGTGACCAGCAGTCCGAAAAGCACGGCCCCCGCGAAGCCGAGCGCGAGCAGGCGGGATGCGCGTTCGTTGTTGCGTTTGCCGAGTTCGCGGCTCATCGAGTTGCCCGCGCCATTGCCGCAGAAGAAGCCGATCGCCTGCAGAATCGTCATGATGGAGAAGGCGATGCCGATGGCGCCGGACTGCGAGGTACCGAGCTGCCCGATGAAGAACGTGTCCGTGAGGTTGTACGCGGTGGTCACCAGATTGGAGATGACGGCCGGCAGGCAAAGCCTCAGAATCAGCGGACGGACCGGTTGTTCGGTCATTTGCCGGTATTTTGCGTCCGCTGTCGCGCGTTTGATGCCTAGAACCTGAGCCACGCCGGTTATCCTACTCCCCTGCCGCGTCCGTGCTTCCGCATTGCCCGCCTTGCGAGGGCAGGGCTGTCACTTCCAATCGGCAGTTTCCTGGAACTACCCCTCAGTCGGCTTCGCCGCCAGCTCCCCTGACAAGGGGAGCCGAAGGAAAGGCCCACGGCGGTCGCACCCACATCATTATGCGAGTCAAAGGATATGCAGGTATTTGCCGGTGACGCTCGCCGGGTTGGCGGCGATCTGTTCGGGTGTGCCTTCGCCCACGATTCGTCCACCCGCCTCGCCGCCGCCTGGGCCGAGGTCGATGATCCAGTCGGCGTTGGCGATGACGTCCAGATCATGTTCGATGACCACCACGGTGGCGCCGGATGCCACGAGCCGGTCGAAGACGCCGAGCAGCACACGCACGTCGAGCGGGTGCAGGCCGATGGTCGGCTCATCGAACACGAACACGGCGTCCGACTGGACCTTGCCCATCTCACTGGCGAGTTTGAGCCGCTGCGCCTCGCCGCCGGAGAGGGCGGGCGTCGGTTCGCCGAGCGTCAGATAGCCAAGTCCCAGATCGTGCAGCGTGGTCAGTCTGGCGTGGACCTTCCGCATGTCGGCGGTTACGGCCAGAGCCTCGTCCACACTCATCGCCATGAGCTGCGGCAGGGTCAGCGAGCGCGGCGGTTCACCGGTCGCGACCGTATCCTGTATGCCCTTCCCGGCAACTCGATTGGTCTTGTCAGCGGCGGCGTCCGTGCCATCGGCCGTACCGCCTTTGCCAGCTTTACCGACTTCACTGGCCTTACCGGCTTTCCGGACGGCGACCGGTCGGTGAATCAGGCTCGCCGCGGGCGCGTATCGGGAGCCACGGCAATCAGGGCATGCGATGGTCACGTCCGGCAGAAACTGCACGTCCAGCGAGATGGACCCGGTGCCGTCGCAGGTAGGGCAGCGCAGACGTCCAGTGTTGTAGGAGAAGTCGCCGGCCTTGTATCCGCCCGCCTTGGCCTCGTCGGTACGGGCGAACGCGCGGCGCAGCTCATCGTGGATGTCGGCATAGGTGGCCACGGTGGAGCGAACGTTGGCACCGATCGGCGTGGCGTCGATGAGATTGGCACGGACGATGCCGTCGGCTTCGAGTTTGCGGACGTGCGCGGGCAGCGGGCCGCCGGCCGCCGCGGCCTTGAGCGCGGGGATCAGCGTTTCCAGCACCAGCGTGGTCTTGCCGGATCCGGATACGCCGGTGACCGCCACCAGCCGGCCGCGCGGGATGTCCACGCTGAGCGGCTTGACGGTGTGCAATGGGCCGGTTTCCAGATGGATGCGGCCGAGCGCGAACATATCCGGATTGTCCGGTGACGTGACCACGGCACCATCACCGACCTGAATAGCATCGCAGGCTGCGACGGCACCGCTGACCTGACCGGTGCCGCAGGTCGCGGCGGCGTCGGTTGTGGCAACGTTGTCGGTTGCGACAACGTCACGGTCAGCACCAGCACCACCTGCCGATGCCGCACCGACACGCGCCCGCACGCGCCGCTGCCCATCCTCCGTGAGGAACGGCGCGATACGGCTGCCGGCGGTGCGCTCCACGTCCGACACCGCGCCCTGCGCGATCACATGACCACCTTCGGCACCGGCGACCGGCCCCATTTCGATGAGATGGTCGGCGGCTTTGAGCACGCGCACATCATGGTCGACCACCACCACGGAATTGCCGTCCGCCACGAGGTCACGCATCACACCGAGCAGACCGTCCACGTTCGAGGGATGCAGGCCGATGGACGGCTCGTCCAGCACGTACAGCACGCCGGTGGTGCGGTTGCGCACGGCCCGGGCCAATTGCACACGTTGGCGTTCGCCTGTGGACAGGGTCGCCCCGGCACGGTCGAGTGAAAGGTATCCGAGGCCGAGTTCCAGCAGCCGTCGGGCCACGTCGAGGAACGATTCGCAGATGTTCGTGGCCATCGATTGCATTTCGGACGGGAGCGAGCCGGGCACGCCACGCACCCATGCCACCGCATCGTCCAGGGTCATGGCGGTGGCTTCGGCCAGATTCAGCCCCTCGATCTCGGGCGCGCGGGCGGCCTTGCTCAGTCTGGTACCACCGCAGTCCGGGCAAGGCTTCTCCTCGAGGAATCGAGCCACACGCTTCAATCCCTGCTCGTCCTTGGCCTTGGCGAGCGCGTTTTCGACGGTATAGACGGCGTTGTAGTAGGTGAAGTCGAGTTCGGCGAAATCGTCGCCCTTCTTCGGCCGGTAGAGGATGTGCTTCTTGACGGCCGGGCCGTTGAATACGATGTCACGCTCCTCAGGCGTGAGCTCGCGGAATGGCACGTTGGTACGCACGCCCATCGCGCCGCACACCTGCTTCATGAGGTCCCACATGAGCGAGCCCCATGGCAGTACGGCACCGTCGTCGATGCTTTTCGATTCGTCTGGAACCAGGGCCGCACGGTTCACTTCGCGCACGACGCCGGTACCGGAGCAGGTGGGGCATGCGCCGCCGGAGTTGAAGGCCAGCGATTCCGCGCCGGGAGCATGAAATTCCTTGCCGCAATGCGCACACACGGTGGGCAGTTCGGCAGCCACGTTCATCGTGGGCCGCTGCCGTGCGCCACAATGGGGACATACATGCGAGGCGCAGCGGGAGAACAGCAGACGCAGGCTGTTGAGCAGTTCAGTCATCGTGCCGAACGTGGAGCGGATGCCGGGCACGGCGGGGCGCTGGTGCAGGGCGAGCGCGGCCGGCACATGCAACACCTCGTCCACTTGTGCGCGGGAGGCCTGGGTCAGACGCCGGCGCGTGTACGTGGAGAGCGCCTCCAGATACCGTCGGGAGCCCTCCGCGTACAGCACGCCCAATGCCAGCGAGCTTTTGCCGGAACCGGACACGCCGGCGATGCCCACCAGTTCTCCCAACGGCACGTTCACATCGATGTTCTTGAGATTATGCACGCGGGCGCCGCGCACTTCGATGGCGTTCGGCCGCCGCCTGCGATCGGTCTGCGACATGTCCTGTTTCTGCATCGCCCCACCCGTTTCCTCTCATTGATGCAACGCATCTCATTGTAAAGAGCACGGAAGTCCACGGACGGAAATCAAACCGCCTGATATGCCAGCGGCACGATTGTGACCGGCGTGCGATGCGGCCGATCCCTATCCGCAGTTATCCGCGTCGCTCACCATTGAGCACGAAGGGCGTTCAGCGCGTCATCGAATGTCGCGCCGAGGCCGTGCGCCCGTTGCGCATAGGCACGGGCGGCCTGGAGCAACGGCTCGGGAATCGTGGGCACGTGTCGGATGCGTGCGGCACGGCCCGGCGCGGTTTCGATGACCCCGCTTTCGGCGAGCTCGGCATAGGCCTTGGCCACCGTGCCGGGGGCGATGCGTAGGTCCCCGGCGAGCTGACGCACCGAAGGCAGTTTGTCGCCGTCGTGCAGGGCGCCGACGCGCACCATGCCTTCGATCTGCGCGCGAATCTGTTCGTAGACGGGAGTAGGCGACGATTCGCGGATCACCAGACGCAGTTCGCCCCCTCCGCCGCTCATCGCCGCACTCCACGGTTCGGGCTCGTCCACAAGCGTACGGCCGAGATGCATGCCAGGACCAGATAGATGCAGGCGACCACGGCCACCACGCCGCCCATGATGATCTGCGCATTGCCCAGCGTGGGATACACGTCGTCCGCATACGCCGGGGGCAGCGAGCCGTAATTGGTGCCGACGCGCACTGTGGCGGCACCGGCCACCACCAGCACGCCGACCGCATAGGCGAGCATCGCGCCGGAGGACAGGAACACCGCGAACCGGGTCAGCAGCACGCGCCAGGCCTTGTCTTCCTCGGCATATCGCGGGTCAGGCGAACTGGGAGCGTGCGCGATGCGCCACAGCGCCAGACAGGTCAGGGCGACCAGCACCAGCGTGACGACGATCAACGGCACCGCATAGTACGCGCCCGGATACGGTCCGGAAGAACTCACCAGTTCGCCGTTCCGGTTGGTCAGCGAGATGTTGCGCATCAGGCCGGAATCGTCGGGACTGGCCGTGGCCATAGTGAAGCCGAGGTACGCGATGAGCAGCGCTGCGGCGAGCAGCGGTTGCATGAGCACGTATCGCCGGGCGTAGGTCCACGGTTCGCGTGATTCGAGCGATGCCACACGCACGCCGGCGGTGGTGCGTCGCACGGGAGCGTCCGGAAACGGCAGTGCGATGACCGCCATGACCGCCGATGCGGCGAGTCCCGGCGTAAGCGCCGCGATGAGGTACATGCTTTGCGGCAACGCATCGTTGATGACGAGTCCCGCAACGAGCACCACGGCACCAGCGAGCAACGCCATCAGCACACGATGCCGGGCTGCGAAGAGCGGTCCGTCAGCGGATATCGGCGGATTGCTGCCGGCTGATCCTGTCCGCGTCGAGAGTGAGGGCTCGTGATTCATGCGCAGCAACGCCCTGATCACCAGCACCAATACCGTGATGGTGAGCACCAGCATCAGCAGCCAGATCAGCATCGCCACGATTACATAGGACGCCATGATTGCCATCGCAATCACCCCATTCCTCATTGGATGAGCAGTCGCGCCGTATGGTCATCATCGACCACCAACGCAAACTGCACCATACTTCTAATACAGTTTAAAGTGTATCAGAAGTATGGTGCAGTTTCAATGAGTATTGAGCAATGAGTGCCCGCACAGATGAGAAGCGGGCTGCATGAATGCTTCCCTCAATCAGCTTCGCTGACAGCTCCCCTCAGGGAGGGGAGCCTGCTGGGCGGTGCAAGAATCCGGTCGGGTTCGGGGACAGCGCCCCTCAGAGAGGGAGCCCGAGTATCGCAACGTTCAGAAGCGGATCAGGGACTTGATGGCCTTGCGCTGGTCCATGGCCTCGTAGGCTTCCTGGATGTGGTCGAGGTCGAATTCGGCGGTGAACACGCGGCCGGGGTTGATCTCCTTCTTGAGCACCGCATCGAGCAGACCGGCGTGAAGATCGTAGTGACGCACCGGGGCCGGACCGCCCTTGATGCCGATGTTGCCGTAGAACGTGCCTTCGGCGCTGATCTCGACATCATGCGGCAGGCCGACACGGCCGATCACGCCGCCGCGGCGGATGAGGCCGATGGCGGTATCGAAGGACTGCTTGGAACCCACGCATTCGAGTACGGCGTCCGCGCCGTAGCCGCCGGTCATTTCCAGCACCTTGTCGATGGCAGCCTGATCGCGTTCGGCCACGATGTCCGTGGCGCCGAATTCGCGGGCCAGCGCGGCACGGTCCTCATGACGGCTCATGGCGATGATGCGCTTGGCACCGAGCATATGCGCGGAGAGCACGCCGCACAGGCCCACGGCACCGTCGCCCATCACCACGGCGGTGTCGCCGGGCTTGACTTCGGCGGATGCTGCGGCGTGATAACCGGTGGACATCACGTCGGCGATGGTCAGCAGGGATGCGAGCGTGGCGTCGTCGTAATCCTCGGGAGAGCCGGGCACCTTGACCACGGTGCCGTCGGCCTCGGGCACGCGCACGTATTCGGCCTGGCTGGCGCCGAAGTAACCGCCGTGCGGGCACACGGATTCGAAGCCGGCCTTGCACACCGGGCACTTGCCGCAGCTGTACGGGAAGGGCAGCACCACGAAGTCGCCGGGCTTGACGGACGTGACCTCGGGGCCGACTTCCTCGACCACGCCGATGGACTCATGACCGATCTGGCTGTGCTTGGGATGTCCGGAGAGTCCGCGGAAATACCACAGGTCGGATCCACAGACGCAGGCGCGCACCACGCGCACCACCGCGTCATCGTCCTGTTCGAGGCGCGCCTTCGGGATTTCCTCCACGGCCATCTTGCCGGGTTCCACGAACATAGCGGCCTTCATGGTCTCACTCATAATCATCGCTCCTTGTCGTTGCGGCTTTCCTCTATTGAACAACCGCTCGATAACGAAATCCAATAACCCTCAGCAATGTCGGGCCATGCCCTGCACTTATGGATTACGAACGTGTGCTCCCAGCGCAAGCCATACCGTATATGGTTTACCACTCAGGTCTCTTGCCTTTCGGCAATCGTTCGCATACAAGAAATCCCCTCCGGGACGAACCCGAAGGGGATTTCCTAAGACGCTAGTTCAAGCGCACTAGATCTTGTCTGATGGAAATCAGGCGAGGATCTTGGTGACTCGACCGGAGCCCACGGTGTGGCCACCCTCACGCACAGCGAAGGTCAGGCCCTCCTCCATAGCGATGGGCTGAATCAGCTCAACGGTGAAGGTAGCGTGGTCGCCCGGCTGAACCATCTCGACGCCTTCCGGCAGCTCGATGACGCCGGTGACGTCGGTAGTGCGGAAGTAGAACTGCGGACGGTAGTTGGAGAAGAACGGCGAGTGACGGCCACCCTCATCCTTGGTCAGCACGTAGACCTCACCCTCGAACTTGGTGTGCGGGGTGACGGAGCCCGGCTTGGCCAGAACCTGGCCACGCTCGACGTCGGTACGGTTGATGCCGCGGAGCAGCAGACCGGTGTTGTCGCCAGCCTCGCAGGCGTCCATCGTCTTGTGGAAGGTCTCGATGGAGGTCACGGTGGTGGACTGGGTCGGACGAATACCGACGATCTCGACCGGGGAGTTGACGGCCAGCTGGCCACGCTCCACACGGCCGGTCACCACGGTACCACGGCCGGAGATGGTGAAGACGTCCTCAATCGGCATCAGGAACGGCTTGTCCAGGTCGTGCACCGGGGTCGGGATGTACTCGTCGACGGCATCCATGAGCTTCTTGATCTGCTCAACCCACTTCTCGTGGTCCGGAGCGTCATCGTGCAAGGCGCCGTAAGCGGACACGCGGATGATCGGGCAGTCACGATCGAAGCCGTTCTCGTCGAGGAGGTCACGGACCTCTTCCTCAACGAGCTCGATGAGCTCCTCGTCCTCGACCATATCGCACTTGTTCAGGGCGACCAGGATCTTCGGGACGCCCACCTGACGGGCGAGCAGCACGTGCTCGCGGGTCTGGGCCATCGGGCCGTCGGTGGCGGCCACAACGAGGATGGCGCCATCCATCTGGGCAGCACCGGTAATCATGTTCTTCACGAAGTCGGCGTGGCCCGGGCAGTCCACGTGAGCGTAGTGACGCTTCGCGGTCTGGTACTCGATGTGGGCGATGTTGATGGTGATACCGCGGGCCGCCTCTTCCGGAGCGGAATCGATCTGGTTGAAGTCGTACTCCGGGTTGACATCCGGGAACTCCTCGTGCAGCACCTTGGAGATGGCGGCAGTCAGGGTAGTCTTACCGTGATCGACGTGGCCGATGGTACCGATGTTAACGTGCGGCTTAGTACGCTCGTACTTTTCCTTTGCCATTACTCTTTGTCCTCCTGGACGTCTCGTGAGTGTATCCATGCTGGTCGCATGGGGACTCGCTTATTCTACTGGGTTTCTGGGTTATGTGCCACATTGAAGAGCCAGAACCCAGTCAGCGGTACACGATTTTACCGCTGACTGGAGACACTGGCCACTTCAACGGGCAGCGCGTGTCACTCGCCGCGCTGGGCCTTGATGATCTCCTCGGAGACGCTCTTCGGCACCTCGTCGTAGGAGTCCATCTCCATGGTGAACATGGCGCGGCCCTGGGTCTTGGAACGCAGGTCGCCGATGTAGCCGAACATCTCGGACAGCGGGACCTTGGCGTCGATGACCTTGACGCCGATGGCGTCGGTCATGGACTGGATGTTGCCACGACGCTGGTTCAGATCGCCGATGACCTCGCCCATGTACTCCTCCGGAGTACGGACCTCGACCTTCATGATCGGCTCGAGGATGACCGGCTTGGCCTTCGGGGCGGCTTCCTTGAAGCACATGGAGCCCGCGAGCTTGAAGGCCATCTCGGAGGAATCGACCGGGTGCATCTGACCATCGGTGACGGTGGCCTTGACGCCCACAACCGGGAAGCCGGCGAGAATACCGGATTCCATGGCTTCCTTGACGCCAGCCTCGATGGACGGGATGAACTCCTGGGAGATGTGACCGCCGGTGACGGCGTTCTCGAACTCGAAGGTCTTGCCCTCGGTGGTGTCGAGCGGCTCGAAGTTCATCAGGACCTTTGCGAACTGGCCGGAACCACCGGTCTGCTTCTTGTGGGTGTAGCCCTGGTCCATGACGGCCTTGCGGATGGTCTCGCGGTAGGCGACCTGCGGCTTGCCCTGGTTGCACTCCACCTTGAACTCGCGACGCATACGGTCGACGATGATGTCGAGCTGGAGCTCGCCCATGCCGGCGATCAGGGTCTGGCCGGACTCCTCGTCCGTGGTGACCTGGAAGGTCGGATCCTCTTCGGCCAGCTTGGCGAGGGCGATGCCCATCTTCTCCTGGTCGGCCTTGGTCTTCGGCTCGACGGCCACCTGAATCACCGGATCCGGGAAGGTCATGGAGTCGAGGGTGATCGGATCCTCGATGGAGCACAGGGTGTCACCGGTGGTGACGTTCTTCAGGCCCACGAAGGTGTAGATGTTGCCGGCATCGGCCACATCCATCGGGTTCTCCTTATCGGCGTGCATCTGGAAGATCTTGCCGATACGTTCCTTCTTCTCGCGGGTGGAGTCGAGCACGTTGTCGCCCGGCTTGACGGAGCCGGAGTAGACGCGCACGAACACGAGCTTGCCGTAGAACGGGTGGGTGGAGATCTTGAAGACCAGAGCCGAGAACGGATCGGACTTGGTCGGATGACGGTCGATCTCGACGGACTCGTCGCCGGGCTTGTAGCCCTTGATGGCCGGCACGTCCTCCGGGGACGGCAGGTAATCGACGACGGCGTCCAGCATCGGCTGCACACCCTTGTCCTTGAAAGCGGAACCGCAGAAGACCGGGAAGGCTTCCTTGGCGATGGTCAGCTGACGCACGCCGGCGCGGATGTCTTCCTTGGACAGGTCGCCGTCCTCGAAGAACTTGTTCATCAGGTCGTCGTTGGCTTCGGCGGCGGCTTCCACGAGCTTCTCGTGGTACTCCTCGGCCTTGTCCTGCAGATCGGCCGGGATGTCGGTGGTGTCGTACTTGGCGCCGAGGCCCTCGGTGCCGTTCCAGACATAGGCCTTCATCTCGACCAGGTCGACCACGCCGGCGAAGTCGTTCTCAGCGCCGATCGGCAGCTGCATGACGATCGGGTTGGCGCCCAGCTTCTCCTTGATGGTGTCGACGGAGTAGTAGAAGTTCGCGCCGAGCTTATCCATCTTGTTGACGAAGCAGATACGCGGCACGCCGTACTTGTCGGCCTGACGCCACACGGTCTCAGACTGCGGCTCCACACCTTCCTTGCCGTCGAACACGGCAACGGCACCATCGAGCACGCGCAGGGAGCGCTCCACCTCGGCCGTGAAGTCCACGTGGCCAGGGGTATCGATGATGTTGATCTGGAACTTGTCCTTGGTGTCGTGCGTCTGGCGGTTCCAGAAGCAGGTGGTGGCGGCGGACTGGATGGTGATACCGCGCTCCTGCTCCTGAGCCATGAAGTCCATGGTGGCGGCGCCATCGTGGACCTCACCGATCTTGTAGCTCTTGCCGGTGTAGAACAGAATTCGCTCGGTAGTGGTGGTCTTACCGGCATCGATGTGAGCCATGATGCCGATATTGCGGACGTCGTGGAGGTCCGAAATCTCTTCAGCCATCGTTTTTCCTTATTTCTTCCTGGATTACCAGCGGTAGTGAGCGAAGGCCTTGTTAGCCTCTGCCATCTTATGAGTATCCTCGCGACGCTTGACAGAAGCGCCGAGGCCGTTGGAGGCGTCCAGGATCTCGTTGGCCAGACGCTCGGCCATGGTCTTCTCACGACGGGCGCGGGAGAAGTCGGTCAGCCAGCGCAGAGACAGAGTGTTGGCGCGGTTCGGCTTGACCTCGACCGGCACCTGGTAGGTGGCGCCACCGACGCGGCGGGAACGCACCTCGAGGGACGGACGGATGTTGTCCAGGGCGCGCTTGAGCACGGCCACCGGCTCCTGGTCGGACTTCTCCTTGACGATGTCGAGAGCAGAGTACACGATGTCCTCGGCGATCGACTTCTTGCCGTCAAGCAGAATCTTGTTGATGAGCTGCGCCACCACGGTGGAACCGTAGATCGGATCGGGCAGCACGACGTGCTTCTTGGAAGGTCCCTTACGTGACATATCTCTTACTTCGCCTTCTTTGCTCCATACAGGGAACGACCCTGCTTACGGTCCTTGACGCCCTGGGTATCCAGCGCACCACGCACGATGTGGTAACGCACACCCGGCAGATCCTTCACACGGCCGCCGCGCACGAGCACGATGGAGTGCTCCTGCAGGTTGTGGCCCTCGCCCGGGATGTAGGCGGTGACTTCGACGCCGGAGGACAGACGGACACGAGCGACCTTACGCAGAGCCGAGTTCGGCTTCTTCGGGGTGGTGGTGTAGACACGGGTGCACACGCCGCGGCGCAGCGGGCTTCCCTTCAGAGCCAAAGTCTTGGACTTCTTCGGCTTTGCCTGACGTCCCTTACGGACGAGCTGTTCAATAGTAGGCAACTTGAATTCTCCGATTCAGTGGTTTCTCTTGCATTCGTGCGGCCGCCGCACTGCAGCCCCACTCCCCTGAACCTGCCAAGGCATGTCTGTTCGCAGAATGCCCGACGAATCGGAAAAGTTAGCCCAGTCCACCGGCCCGATGGCCCTCCAGTCTCCCGCGCCGTATTGCTGCGTGCGTTCACAGACTTGAGGGATATCCCAACGCGCACGCCTATCACATAAGGCATGCCGTTGGCACACACGAATATCTATATTACGGTTCCGCCGGACAACGGCGCATCCTCGCGTGTTGCCCCGTACACCCCGTAAACGGCAGGTGCCCCCGGGGAGACCTTGTCACCCGGGGGCACCGCCAAATCTTTAGTTATTGTGAATTATATCACTTTTCCGTCACTTTGCGGCGGCAGCGACGTGCCTCACGTTTTTTGAGCGCGTAGGGTGTGGTGGTGCCTCATCGGGAATGAGCGCGAACGGTATCGGTCCTGTTTGGCTTGTCTTATGGAAGACAGGATCAGCATGGCGACGAAGCGGC
>NZ_JAHBBJ010000016.1 GCF_019331675.1 Bifidobacterium miconisargentati | reverse complement strand
CATCCGCATGGCCTACGGCTTCCACCACGTCACCAACCTCATCAGCCTCGTCATGCTCAGATGCGGCGGACTCAACATCCAACTACCAACACCAGCAACCTAACCCACGAAAACAGCAGAAGCCTCCTTTTTCATTCTTTCTCCTTTTGGAGTTCTTTTCTCTACAGGTTGGATTTTGTGATTGATTGTTGGTAGACGAATTGGGGTTTTCGGATCAGAGCGACCTGTCGAGGCATCCCCGCCGAGACGGAGACCACGGGCGTCACTTCCCCGTTTTGGACTTGGACACCCCCTTTGCGAACGAGGTCGTCATTGGTTCGCTCATCGCTCCTCCCTTTGGGATGGTTGCCTTTGTTCAGCCATCTTCGGTTGTCCCGTGCGTCGTCATTGACGGTTCGGCGTGCGGCGCAGTGACCACGCTGGCCCGTATCACAAGACAAATTTCCGCCAACGTTTGCAAAACTGCAAATGCAAGCATATTTGCAGAAAGCGCTGAAAACACTTGCATTTCTGCATCATTGCAAACGTTTGCCTTGCGACGACTCCGATTGTACACCAGTTTTTATGCAAGCGTTGTCATAAGTGTTTTGCGCGTCATATCGTGGACATGTGCGATATAACCGGTCAGACGACCGACGTCACGGCAGACGGGGACTGCACATCATCAGCGCACGCCTCGCCTAACCGCATACCCCCTATCGGGAAGCTATCCCCTCCCAGCACCAACCGCGCAAGCTTTTTCGCTATACGGAGGCAACGTTACGCAAATGCCAACCCACAACCCGGCATTGTCTATCGTTCAAGTCTCATCCGCCTGATTTTCTTCAAGTAATTACGCTTGAACGCACCAATGCCGCCAAACATCTTTTCATCCGTCGCGGTCTCCTCATGATCATCGTATTTATGCGACGTAAGTTCCAACGCACAAATGCAATCAGCCACCTGAGCAAGCCTGTGTTCCTTTGGCGAACTATTACGATACTGCACCGCATTCTTCGATAGCGCATATGCAGCCGCCGCATGTATCGCATACGTCACTACTGATTGGCCTCCGTCATAATAGATTTTTACCTGTTCATAACGCTGAAACCAATCAAGATTGCGAAACAGAAAATCGACGATATCCTGCTTCATCCTCTTTTCCAAATCCTTGCTTCCGCGAAGATCTTTCTTGCGATACGCAAACGTGACATATGTAATCGGCAGATGCCATACGAAGGTGTAAAATGCCGTGAACAACTGCTTGCGTGTATTCATGGCATATGAAGCGTAATCATCATGCCCATTGAACAGCGGGCCGGCATGAAAAGGTATGTCCGGCAGTCCTCGTTCCAGCAACGCATGTTCATACAAATGAATGCATCGGTAAATATCCTCGTTTTGATCGTGAAACACTAAAGTCAGCAGATAATACTCGGAATTACCGTTCCGCGTGCCACTTTCATCCACGAAAATGCTGATATCCCCCATATCCGTCCCCTTCGGCGGAAAAAATGCCGGGGGAAACCCCCCGGCGCTTGGAGCCCCTGCCTTAACACAGGCAGATGGCTTTTTCTTTATAACACACTGAGGGCACTATTGCGAAGAAACGTCAACCTTAGCGTTGACGATGACTTCCACGGATGAACCGATGAATCAGTAGGTCTTGAGGGCGAGGTCCACGGTGAGGACGATGCCGGCGATGACGGCGGCGGCGCGCATAATGTTGGCGGGGATGCGGCGCGTGATGGGCGGGGCGATGTATCCGCCGATGAAGCAGCCGATGCACAGCATGATCGCAGCCGGCCAGTCAACCGCACCCTTGATGATGAAGACGACCGAGGCGCTGATGTTCGCGCCGGTGCCGATGAGGGTCTTCAGCGCGTTGATCTTGTGGAACGGGCCGATTTTGGCGGCGTCCAGCACGGCCAGCGCGCAGGTGCCGGCACCGGCGCCGAAGTAGCCGGAGTAGATGGCGACGGCCACCACGCCAAGCCAGACCCACCATGAGTCCTGGTTCATCGGCTGGACCGGCTGGTCGGACGGCTGGACGACCGGATGCGGATGGGCAGGGGCGGTCGCGGCGGACTTGGCGGCAATCGTATTGACTTTGTCGGCAGATGCGACAGCCGCACCAGACTTGCCGGACGCCCCGGTACCAGCAGCCTCGCCGGCCTTCGCACCAGACTCCGCGGACGTATCGCGCAGCTGTTCGGCGGCGTCGGCGGCGGCCTGCTTGGCCTGCATACGGCCGCGCGGATTGACGGCGATGATCAGCGAGCTGAACAGAATCAGCGCGGGGGCCGCGAATTCGAAGACGGACGGGTCGAGTTCCAGCAGCAGATACGCGCCGGCGATGCCGCCGATCGCGCCGATCGTGACGTACGTGATCACGCGCAGGGACTGCCCCTTGAGCTCACGCCGCGCACCCATCACACCGCCGATGCCGGTGCCCACCACACCCACGGTGTTGGAGGCGTTCGCCAGCACGGGCGGGATGCCGAACGCGAGCAGCGCCGGGTAGGAGACCAGCGAGGACGCGCCCACCGCATACCCCACGAATCCCGCACCGATGCCGGCCAGCAGGATCAGCAGCAACGAGACTATGGAAAAACCCGCAATCATCCCTTGACGTCCTCTCGAATGCTCACGTTGTGCGGCCGGCACGTCGTTGACTGTGGACGCGCGCCGGCCTTGACCTTGAGCGAGGATACGCCGTTAGGTGCGGATTGCGGGTTTTCTTTTGCTATGTGGACGGGGCCTGGGGCGAACTCCTCGGTACTACCCCTCAGTCAACCTGCGGTTGACAGCTCTGCAGCAATTACGGACGAACTACGTTCGCGTTTTGCTGGCTCGACTGTCGTCTCGCACATTGCCTACAAACAGCTCCGCTGTTTGCTTCACGGCAATGTCCTACAAGGGGAGCCGAGGTGAGGCACCTGCAGCGCCAATCAGAGGGCCGCGTTGTATTCGCGGACCTTGAGGGTGCGGTGGGAGGAGGCCACGTTTTCGACGATCAGGCGCTTCAGGGCGTTGTCGGCGTCGGCGTGGGAGGCGAGCCAGGCGTCGCCCAGCTCGGTCAGCGTGGCCGGGTCGGCGTAGCCCGGGTAGAGGCCGTTGAGCAGGGCCTCGGCCATGTGGTAGGTCTTGTTGGCCCAGATCCAGTCCACGGTCTCGAAGTACTTGGCGGCGAACGGCTCGGCCAGGTCCGGGCGCGGGGTGGCGGAGAAGCCACGGGCCACGGCCTCCAACTGGGCGTTGGTCAGCTCGGCGTTGTTGAGCGCCTCGTTCCAGGCCCATTCCTTGGCCTCGGCCAGGCCGCGCACGGCACGGGCGCCGAGCGCGAACTCGCGGTTCTCGGTGGTGTCGCGCTTGGCCAGCTGGGCGTCGATGTCGGCCTCGCCGAACTCGTTCACGGAGGCCAGCGCGTTGACGATGGTCCAGGTGAAGTTGTTGTCGATCTCAAGACCCGGCAGGCTCACGGTGCCGTCCAGCAGGCCGTGCGCGTTGGCGGCGAAGGCGGAATCGCCCTCCTCGCCGTAGCCCAGGTAGGCGGTGATGAGCTGGAACTGGGTGTCGGAACCGGCTTCGGCGGCGTTGGCGAGCTTCCACAGCTCGGCGGCCACGTGGCGCAGCACCTGCTCGCGGGCGGCGGGGGCCACGTAGTGGTGGGCGGTGGTGCTCATGCAGGCCAGCGCGTAACGGAAGGTGGTGGACTCGGTCTCGGTGGCCAGCAGGCGCAGGGTCATGTCCACGAAGCGCTCGGCCGGGAACTCGCCGTCGCGGGTCATGTCCCAGAAGGCGAGCCAGGTGACGGCGCGGGCCAGCGCATCGTCGAAGCGGTGCAGGTTGGCTTCGGCGAACGCGAGGGACTCGGCGTCGAAGCGGATCTTGGTGTAGGTCAGGTCCTCGTCGTTGACGAGCACGAACGCCGGGCGCTGCTTGCCCGCGGCCTCGGCGACGATGGTGGTCTCGCCGTCCACGTCCAGCTCCAGACGGTCGGTGCGCACGACCTTGCCGGTGGCCTCGTCCTCGTTGTAGAAGCCGATGGCCAGGCGGTGCGGGCGCAGGACCGGGTACTCGGCGGGCGCGGTCTGGGTGAGCTTGAGCTCGGCGATGGTGCCGTCGCCGTTCTCCTCGATGGCGGAGGCGATGGTGTTGATGCCGGACTGCTCCAGCCACTTGGCGCTCCAGGCCTTGAGGTCGCGGCCGGAGGTCTGGGCCAGTTCGTCGAGCAGGTCGGCGAGCGTGGCGTTGGAGTAGGAGTGCTTGATGAGGTAGTTGTGGATGCCCTCGAAGAACTGCTCGCGGCCCACGTAGAACGCCAGCTGCTTGAGGACGGAGGCGCCCTTGGCGTAGGTGATGCCGTCGAAGTTGACGTACGTGTCGTTGAGGTCGTTGATCGGGGCGACGATCGGGTGCGTGGTGGGCAGCTGGTCCTGACGCAGGGCCCAGCTCTTCTCGCCGGAGCAGAAGGTGGCCCAGGCGTCATGCCATTCGGTGGCCTCGGCGGTGGCGAGCGTGGAGGTGAACTCGGCGAAGGACTCGTTGAGCCACAGGTCGTTCCACCACTTCATGGTCACGTAGTCGCCGAACCACATGTGGGCGAGCTCGTGCAGCACGGTCACCACGCGGCGCTCGGCCAGGGCGTCGGTCACCTTGGACTCGAACACGTAGGAGTCGCGGATGGTGACCATGCCGATGTTCTCCATGGCGCCGGCGTTGTACTCCGGCACGTAGATCTGGTCGTACTTGGCGTACGGGTACGGCACGCCCCAGGTCTTGGCGTAGAACGCGAAGCCCTTCTTGGTGATGTCGAACAGGTAGTCCACGTCCTTGGCGAACGCCTCGGCCAGGGACTGGCGGCAGTACTGGGCCATCGGGATGGTGCGGCCGTCCTCGTTGTGGTACTCGGTGTGCCACTCGGCGTACGGACCGGCGCAGATGGCGGTCAGGTAGGAGCTCATCACCGGCGTGGTCTCGAAGGACCACAGGCGAGTGCTCTCGTTCGGCTTCTCGCCAAGGGTGCCGTCCAGGGTCTCGCGCGGGTCGGCCTCGACGGAGGCAGCCGGCATGTTGGAGGTCACGATCCAGCTTTCCGGGGCAAGCACCTTGAAGTCGAAGGTGGCCTTGAGATCGGGCTGGTCGAAGACGGCGTAGACGCGGCGGGCGTCCGGCACCTCGAACTGGGAGTACAGGTAGATGTTGCCGTCGGAGGGGTCAACGCTGCGGTGCAGGCCTTCGCCGGTGTTGGAGTAGCGGCACTTGGCGGTGACGGTGACCTCGTTCTTCTCCTTGAGGTCCGTCAGCTCGATGCGGTTGTCCACGAACGCGGTGGCCGGGTCGATGGCGCGGCCGTTGAGCTCGATGGAGGTCACTTCGTCGGCGATCAGGTCGAGGAAGGTCGAGGAACCGGGCTTGGCGTTGAAGCAGATCAGCGCTTTGGAGCCGAAGTTCTTCGGGCCGACCGTCAGATCGAGGTTGACGTGGTAATGAATCGGTGCCTCGACTACGGCCTTGCGCTCTTCGGCCTCGACGCGGGTGAGATTGGAACCGGGCATGCTGGTACTCCTTTACTCCTTGTGGTGGTCGTCCTGTGCCCCTGCAGACGGAATCGGCGCACAGTCCCGCGGGACCATTCCCCAGTCGGCTTCACCCGACGGCTCCCTGACAACCTGACAGGAAGAGCCGAGTAAGGGCCACGTCGATTCTCGTTTAGCAGCAGCGATATAAGTGCGTTTTCATGGTGATGGCCCGGTGACTTCCGGTGGCCGCGGGTTTTCGTTCCGCGGTTTCCGGGATTCGCCGGGCCTTCATAGGTCAGTTTTATCGGTGGTTGCTGTAGTTATCGCTTCCAGTGTAGTGCGTGTGCCGCGTTTGCGGAATCACTGCTTCTCCACCACGCTGGCGGCGTCCACGTCCTGCGCGAGATCGGCCACGACCGGCACGATCATCGGCTTGCGGTGGAGCTGGCGGGCCACCCAGCCGCCGATCGTGCGACGCATGATCTGCTGCAGCTTGTAGGTGTCCTTGGTGCCCTGCATCATCGCGTCGTTCAGCTGCTCGACGATCTGATGGCGGACCTTGTCGAACTCGCTTTCGTCCTCGGCCACGGCGTTCAGGTAGATCTTCGGGCCGGTGACCACCTCATGGGTCTCGGTGTCCACCACGATGAACGCGGAGACGAAGCCTTCGGTGCCCAGGATGCGGCGCTTCTCCAGCTCCTCGTCGGTGAGCTCGCCCACCGAGTCGCCGTCCACGTACACGTAGCCGCAGGGCACGGAGCCCACGACGGCGGCCTTGCCGTGGTAGAGATCCACCACGTCACCGTCCTCGGCCAGGACCACGTTCTGCGGGTCAACGCCGGTCTTGACGGCGATGAGGCCGTTGGCCACCAGGTGGCGGTTCTCGCCGTGGATAGGCATGGCGCACTTGGGCTTGACGATGTTGTACATGTACAGCAGCTCACCCTCGTTGCAGTGGCCGGAGACGTGGACCGCGGCGTTGTCGCGGTTGACCACCTTGGCGCCGAGCTGCACGAGCTTGTTGATGACCTTGTACACGCCGTGCTCGTTGCCCGGAATCAGGGAGCTGGCCAAAATCACGGTATCGAACTCGTTGATGTGGATGTCGCGGTGGTTGCCGTCGGCGATGCGGCCGAGGGCGGCCATCGGTTCGCCCTGGGAGCCGGTGCACATGTAGACGAGCTTGTCGTCCTGGATGTCATTGGCCTGCTTGAGGTCCACGACGGTTCCTTCGGGGATGTGCAGGTAGCCCAGATCGGCGGCGATGGACATGTTGCGCACCATGGAGCGGCCCACGAACACCACCTTGCGGCCGTACTTGTGGGCGGTGTCCACCACCTGCTGCACGCGGTGCACGTGCGAGGAGAAGCTGGCCACGATGATCTTGCGGCTGGCCTGCGCGAACGCCTGGTCCAGCGCCGGACCGATGGAGGTCTCCGGCTTGACGAAGCCCGGCACCTCGGCGTTGGTGGAATCCATCATGAGCAGATCCACACCCTTTTCGCCGATCTTGCCGAACTCCACCAGATCGGTGATCTTGTGGTCGAGCGGCAGCTGGTCGAGCTTGATGTCGCCGGTGTCGATGAGGGAGCCGGCCGGGGTCTTGACGTACACGGCCAGGGCGTCCGGGATCGAGTGGGTCACGGTGACGAACTCGAGGTCGAACGGGCCCACCTTGAGGCGGTCGCGGCCCTGCACCTCGACCTTGGTGGGGTTGATGTGGTGCTCCTTGCACTTGGCGTCCACGAAGGCGAGGGTCAGCTTGGAGCCGATCAGCGGGATGTCCGGGCGCAGCTTGAGCAGGTAGGGCACGCCACCGATGTGGTCCTCATGGCCATGGGTCAGGATGAGGGCGTCGACCTTGTCCAGACGGTTCTTGATGTAGCTGAAGTCCGGCAGGATGAGATCCACGCCGGGCTGCTCCTCCTCGGGGAAGAGCACGCCGCAGTCGATGAGCAGGAGGTGACCGTTGTATTCGATCACGTTCATGTTGCGGCCGATCTCGCCCAGGCCGCCGAGCGGCGTGATGCGCATGGAGCCCTTGCGGTACTTCGGCGGGGCGATCAGGACGGCGTCCTGCTGGGGCGCGGTCGCCGGCTGGTTCGCCGGCTTGCGGGACGCGGCGCCTCGGGAGGCGTTGCCACGGGACGAGGTGCGGGTGGTGCGGGTGGACGCACCATTGCTGTTGCGGCGCGCGGAACCACGGCGACGCGAATTGCTGTTTTTGCTGGTTTTCTTCTGTTCTGCCATATCCTGTTTGTTTTTCTTGTTGTGCCTCTGTTCGTCTTGCAGGGGCGACGGGTTTCAGCCCGTATTACAGCAAGCCGGCTGCTCGCATGCCCGCGGTGGCCTTTTCAAGCTGGTTGGCGTCGGGGCCGACGTTCGGCAGGCGCATGGTGGTGTTCGGGATGTATCCCTTGACCTTGAGCGCGGCCTTGGCCATGACGGCCTGGTAGCCGTCGCCGTTGAGCGCGTGGACGAGCGGGGCGAGCTGGTTGGCCAGGCGGCGCGCGGTGGTGATGTCGCCGCGGTCGAACGCCTGCACGAGCTGCTGCATGGGGTTGGAGGCGACGTGGGCGATCACGGAGATGATGCCGACGGCGCCGATGGAGAGGAACGGCAGGAACAGGCCGTCATCGCCGGAATACCAGGCGAGGCCGGTGCGCTGCTGCTTCTCCACTGCGGCAGCAAGATCGCCGGTGGCGTCCTTGACTGCCTTGACGTGTTCGAGTTCGGCCAGACGGTCGTACGTTTCGACCTTGACCTTGAGGCCGGTGCGGCCGGGGACATCGTAGACGATGATCGGCTTCTCGGCGGATCCGTCGACGGCCTTGTAGTGGCCGACGACGCCGTCCTGGGAGGGACGGGAATAGTAGGGCATGACGACGAGCACCGCGTCGGCGCCCGCCTCCTGGGTCTGCTCGACCATGCGCACGGTGTGGGCGGTGTCGTTGGAGCCGGCGCCTGAGATCACCGGAACGTCCACAACCTCCTTGACGGCGCGAACTAGGTCGACCTTCTCGTCCATGTGGGTCACGGGCGACTCACCGGTGGTGCCATTGACCACCAGACCGTCCGCGCCATCGGCCACGAGATGCTTGGCGAGCTGCTGTGCGGCCTCGAAATCAACGCTGCCGTCGGACTTCATGGGGGTGACCATAGCCGGCAGGATTCGGCCGAAAGGCGCAGGGTCAAGAAGATGCATGTCATGCTCGCTCATAGTGTTCACCGTACTTCCCGTTGTGGACGCTGCGCGAGACTGTGCGCAGCGTCCTGTTGATGGATGATTGCGTTTTGGTTGCGTGGTTATGGATTCCGTTATGCCGTGATTGGCGTGGGTGACATGGCCTTTTCCCGGCTCCCCTTGTCAGGGGAGCTGTCAGCAAAGCTGACTGAGGGGTAGTTCCGCGGGACCCATGTCGCTTCGGCCGAACGGAACCTTGTTCTGTATGTATTTTTAGGGCCTCACAGGTCGAGGAAGTTGGCGAGGCCGACCGTCAGGCCCGCGGGGGCGTCGCCGGCGAGCTTGCGCACGGCCAGCAGCACGCCGGGCATGAAGCTGGTGCGGTCGAAGCTGTCGGCGCGGATGGTCAGCTGCTCGCCGGCGTTGCCGAAGAGCACCTCCTCGTGGGCGTTGAGGCCGCGCAGGCGCACGGCGTGCACGTGGATGCCGTCGATCACCTGGCCGCGGGAGCCGCCGTCGGTTTCGGTGGCGTCCGGCACGGGGGCCATGCCGGCGGCCTTGCGCGCTTCGGCGATGCCGTGGGCGGTGTGGATGGCGGTGCCGGAGGGGGCGTCCACCTTGGTGGGGTGGTGCAGCTCGATGACCTCGGCGGATTCGAAGTACTTGGCGGCCTTGACGGCGAAGAAGTCGGCCAGCACGGCGGAGATGGCGAAGTTCGGGGCGATGAACACCTTCTGGGTCTCGGGCCGCGGGCCCTGGGCGATGGCGGCCTTGACCTGGGCGAGCTTCTCCTCGGTCCAGCCGGTGGTGCCCACCACGATGTCCACGCCCTGGCCGATCAGGGTGAGCACGTTGTTCAGGCTCACGCTTGGCACGGTGAACTCCACCACCACGTCCGTGTTGTCCGGGGTGATGGCGGTCAGGTCGTCGCCCGCGTCCAGCGCGAGCGCCAGCTGCGTGTCCTGCGCGTTGTTGACGGCTTCGACCACGTGCGAGCCCATACGGCCCTTGGCGCCGACCACAGATACCTTGATCACGTTGTTCTCCCCTTGCTGTCCGTTCCCGCCGGGTTGCCCGGCAGGTGCTGTTGCTGCCTGATTATTGGTTGCCGGTTGCATTCGGCTGTCCGCCTGTTTGGCTGTTCGACCGCCTCTCGGCATTCCCGCCGCGTTTCTGCCGCGGCACTGATCGGCACTCAGCCTATCACCCGCGTACGTTGCCGCCAACGGTTTGTCCGCGCTGTGTACATCGGGCTCCCCTCAGTCGGCTTCGCCGACAGCTCGTCCTGCAATTAAGGACGAACTTCGTTCGCGTTGTGCTGGCTCGACTGTCGTCTCGCACATCGCCTACAAACAGCTCCGCTGCTTGCTTCACGGCAATATCCTCAAAGAGGGGAGCCAGACTAACCGAAGTTCCAATCGGACGAGCTGCGTGCTACCGGCGTTTGGAGAGGCGCCAGCCGAGGAGGGCCAGGGGCACCGCGGCGAGTGTGAAGGCGAAGGGCAGCAGCATGCCCACATGCGGGTTGGCGGCGTCGAGCACGATGCCCGCCACGGACGAGCCGATGGACGTGCCCACCGTGCCGGCCGTGGTGACCCAGCTCAGGCCTTCGGTCAGCGATTCGGGCGGCACCAGGTCCTTGACGATGAGGTTGCCGGTGGCGAACAGCGGCGAAACGGTCAGGCCGGTCAGGATCTCGATGAGTCCCAGCAGGATGAGGTTGTCCATGGTGACGCGGAAGAAGAGGTATCCCACCGTGAGCAGCGCCAGGAACATCACCATGTGCCCCCAGTGCGAGCCCTTGAGCTGCCGAGATCCGAAGATCAGTGCGCCCACGCATGAACCGACCGCGAACATGGCCAGCTGCAGGCCCAGGAACGGTTCCAAGCCCATGCCCTTCATCGTGGCGGTAATCGACACGTCGAACGAGGTGAAGCTCATGTTGAACACGATGAACACCACGAGCAGCGGCAGCACGCCGCCGTACAGCAGCACGCTCTTGGGCTTGGCGCCGCTGCGCTTGAGTTGGCGCAGGGTGAGCTGGTCAGCCTCGCCGGACGTATTGCCGGAATCCGCCGTCGCTTGGGCCGTACCGGCCTGGGATCCGCCGGAGGCCGCACGCACCTCGATCTGTTCGATCATCACCGGCGGCTGGGTGGATTTGAGCGAGAGGAACACGGTGCCGCCGATGCCGCAAGCCAGCGTGGGCACGAACAGCTGCGAGACGGGATGCACCGAAGTGGCCAGCCATGCGGCCAGGATGGGGCCGAGGATGAATACGATCTCATCGATGGCGGCTTCCATGGCGTAGGCCGTGTTGAGCAGTTGCTCGCCGTCCTCCACGCCGCGCAGGGCATATGCCCAGCGGGTACGCACGAGCGCGCCGAAGGAGAACTGGGTCAGGCCCATGATGATGGCCAGGCCGAACAGCACGGGAATCGGCACGCGCACCAGCGCCGCGAACGCGAAGGACAGCATGGCGACCAATTGCACGGCGAGCGCGGTGCGCCCCACCCGGGCCTGGCCGAACCGGTCGAAGGCGCGGGCGTAGAACGGGGTGACGCAGGACATGGCGAGCACATAGACGGCGCTCATGGTGCCGGCGACGGTCCAGTTGTCGTAGATGTGGTTGAGTGCCAGCACGATGCCGAGGCTCATCATGGATATCGGCAGGCGTGCCACGGCGCCGGACAGGCAGAACGCCTTGGTGCCGGGCAGGGTGAACAGGCGCTGGTATGGCGAGTGGTGGGCGGCCGGGGACGGTTCGGCAGCCTGGGGCGACTTGACGACCGGCTGCGGCTTGCCGGCTTGCGTCGATTGCACGGCCTGCGCCAATTGCGTGTTCTGCGCTCCGTTCGCCTGCGGTTCGGCGGTCGGGCTCGGCTGGTCGGACTGGTGCGACTGCGTTGCCGTACGAGTCGTGGACATGGTTGTTCTACTCCTTACTGGGGTGTGTTCCGGCATGTGCGCCCGCCCACACATGCCATCCGAGGGTAGCGGTCCCCGAGCAACGTCACGCGGTGCGTTTCAACCGCGGACCCTGTCTGTCCTGCCTTGTCTGGTCCGCCCATCATGGGCGAACGGTCTTGCGTGTCCGTTCGGAACGGGCGGCGTGTTCGCCGTGCCTGTTCCAAGCCGACGGGCGAGGTGCGGACGGGGTCATGAACCTTTGCTGGTTCAGTCGTTGTCGGATTGTTCGGGGATGCCGGAGCTCAACTCGGTAAGGATCTCCTTTTCACTTTTCGCGCGGGCATGCAGCTCGCGCCGGCCCTCATCGGGTTCACTGACATAGTAGAGAGTGGCGTCGATGCTGTCCAATTCCACGCCTTCGACTGCGGCCAGCAGGAGCCGGTACATGTCGAGCTGGGCGAGTTTGCGCATCTCGTCCTCCGGTTTGACGGGTCTGTGGCCGGTTTTCCAGTCGACGACCGTATACCGTTTGGTGCCGTCCGCCGGGTCAAGGCCGCCCGCGAAGACCGCGTCCAGTTTGCCGTTGACCAGGCCGATGCCGGGCACGTCCACCACGATGGCCCGTTCCGCCCAGACCGGCGTGCGTTCGGCCCATCTCGATTCAGCCAGACGTTGCTGCCAGAGCCGGAGCTTGCCTTCCTGCGCGGATAGTCCGGCCGGATCGCCGGATTGATCAGGTGCGGTTGAATCGTCGGGTTGCGAGGCGTCGGGCGAATCGTCGGGTCGCGGGATGCTCCCGCCAAAGACCCTCCCGACGGTTCCGCCGCTTTCGCCGGGCCGGTCGCCGTTCCCGCCCGTCCAAGCCGCCAACGCACGGATCAGCTCTTCCCGTGTGACCGTGCCCTCACCATCGCCGACGGTTTCCTTGGCATCGCGAGAGAGCGCGGCCTGGTCCAGCCTTCCGGCGTTGACGAACTGCTCGGCCCAGGCGTGGAATCGCGTGCCGAGTTCGGCAGCCGGCGAGGAGACCCGCGGAATCGGGCGTATGATGCCGCGCCAGTAGGCGCGTTCCTCGCGCTCCCCCATGCCGCCCACGCGGGCCTGGAGGCTGGTCACGTTCTGACGGCCGGCGGTCAGGATGCGCTGCGCCTTGGCCTTGACGTCCCGGTCCAGATCGTCGCCCTCCAACGAGCCGGCCATCAGATCGGCATCGTTCACCAGCAGTTGGGCGCGTTGCAGCAGGGGTCCGGGGTCATGCGCGGAGGCATTCTCCGCAGCGACGACCTCGGCGTTTTCGGTGTCTTCAGGAATGGCACCGGCCGCCTGGGTCGCGGAAGCCGCTGCGCCATGGACGGAGATATCTGCTGGACGGTTGGATTCCCGCAGTTTCGTGTCCTCTGCATCCTTTGCCGCGCGTTTGATGAGCTTGCGGACCTGTTCGGTGCCGTTGGTCAGGCGGCGGACCGTCTTCGGGCTCAGTGAGGCCGGCCAAGTCAGGTCTTCAACCCGTTCGGATTGTTCGATGGGGGTGTTCCACGCTGCACCAACCACCGCTGCGCCGTATTCGGCGGCGTATTCGCCCACGAAGAAGCCTTCGGGCGGCGCTACCGGTTCGCCGTCCGTCGAGACCAGGGGCGAGCCACCCTTCTCCCCCGCATATGCTTCGATGCTCACTTCGGCGGCGACCACGCCGGTATGGGAGTGGAGCGCGTCATGCACTTCGAGCCAGAAATTGGAGGGGGACGAGGCCCTTGAGCCCTTGGACACCATGGCGGGGTCACGGCCGGGCTCCCCGGCGTGACGGCAGTAGGTCAGCAGCGCATCCTCCTTGGCACGGGTGAGCGCCACGTACATCAGGCGACGTTCATCGGCATGGAGACGGCGGCCGTATTCCTCGGTCTGGGTGAGATACCAGCCGGACGGATCCACCTCGTCCACGCCGTCACCGACCTTGCGCATGGAGCCGAAGGCCTCGTCATCGATGAGTTCCACATCGTCGAGAGCCTGCAGCGATGCGATGGGGTCCGCGTCCGGGTCGGCGTCATGCGGGAAACGCGGCAGGATGCCGGCGTCGGCGCGCATGGGGACGGGAACGGCCACCGGGTTGGTGAGCCATGAGTCGGCGGTCTCGTGGTATTCGGGGGCCGCCCATCGTCCCTGTTCGGTGCCTCCGGTGCGTTCCTCATCCGGCGTGACTTTGAGGTGGTCGCCCTGGTTGCTGGGGAATCCGCCCGCGGTGAGCCCGACCACGGCCACGGCGTTCCATTCCAGGCCCTTGGACTGGTGCACGGTCATGAGTTCCACGTCCACGGGCCCGTCCGGCAGGCTGGCGGCCTCGTCCTCCACCGAGGCCAGATGGTCCACCCACGTCATGAATCCCTGCAGGGTGGCGGTCTGGCCCATGGCGATCTCCTGCGTATAGGTGTCCACCAGATCCACGATGGCGTTCATGGGCATATGCGCCAGCGTGGGGTTGGCGGCATGTTGCGGATTGCGCAATGCTCCCGCCACCACGGTGTCGATGTCGAGATCCAATGCCTCGACGGCGGCGCGGATCACGTCCGCAAGCGGATGGCCGACCATGTGCTGGGTGCGGCGCAGCGCCTTGGCGGCGCGGGCAACCGCATGCCGTCCCGGTTCGCTCAATGCTTCGGTAAGGTGCTCCACGTCCGAGCGCAGCAGCAGATCGGGCAGGAACACGGCGTTGGCCACCTGATCGCGGTATTCGCGCACGACCGCCGCCCATTCGGCGTTGGGGGTATCCGGCTTGGCAAGCCCCGCCTGCACCAGGGCCTGGAACCGGCGTTCGGTGTTCCGTTCCTCCGCGGCCCGTGCCAGGGCGGTCAGGTCGGCCGCGGACATGGCGAACCTCGGCGTGGCGAGCAGCCGCATGAGGGAGGCCGTGTCGGTATGGTCGGCCGCCACGTGGAGCAGGGCCAGCAGATCGCGGATCTCCGGGCGTTCGAGCAGGGCGGAGTATCCCACCACGAACGTGGTCAGGCCGGCCCGTTCCAATGCCTCCTGGTATTCGGGCATACGCGATTTGGAGCGGAACAGCACGGCGACCGGGGCCTTCTCGTCCTGGGACTGGCCCTTGGGGTACACCCATCCGGGGTTCCACGGATCGTCCGAGGGCTTGCGGAACCGGCTGATGGCTGTCTTGCAGAAGCGCACCACCGCGTCGATCTCCTGACCGGCGGTCTCGAACCCGAGTATGCCCAACGTGCCCTCCGGAGCGTCGGGCATGGCATCCAGCGGCGAGACGTCCACTTCCCTCATGAGCGAGCTGGACGGGCGTTCGGGCCGCGAGCGCAACGGCAAGGTCAGGTCGTTGGCGGCTTCGAGCACGATGCGGCTGTTGCGCCGGGTCACGGTCAGCGGGAACGGCTTGGAGCCGGCCGGCATATGGAAGTCCCGTTGGAACATGCGGAAGGCGCCGGGGCTGGCTCCTCGCCATGCGTAGATGGATTGGAACGGGTCGCCCACGGCGTTGACGGCCGAGCTTTCGGCGTCGCCGGCGGCCGCACCAGCCGGCCGCATGCCGGACGCGCCAGCGGTCGCATTGTTCGTCGTATCGACGTGGAAAAGCGCGGCGAGCAGAGCGGCCTGCGTGGTGGAGGTGTCCTGGTATTCGTCCAGCAGCACGTGGCTGTACCGGCGGCGCATGCGTTCCCCGATGGAGAGGAATCGTTCGATGAGCTGGTATGCGGCCAACGTGAAGTCGGAGAATTCCGCCATATTGCGGGCCCGTTTGGCCTGGGCGTACGCCTCCACCAGTTTCAGCAGGATCTCGCGTTTGCGGGTCACGGTCAGCAGTTCGCCGCAATGGTAGACGCAGCGGGCGTGCAGTTGCCCGTTGCGCTCGTCCAGTTTGGCCTGCCAACTGGCATCCGTATCCTTTTTGGTGCGTTTGACGGTGACGATGCGCGGCTCGGCGTCAGGTATGGTCTCATCGCCGATGGCCTGTTCCAGCCGGTCGATGAAGGCGGTGTCCCATTGGCGTACCCGTTCGACGGCGTCCTCGAAGCTGGTGCAGCCGGAGCCGATCATGGCGCTGCCGATGGCACCGGACAGGGCCAGGACCTGGCCGGCGAGGGTGTTGAACGCACCGAAATCCTCGCCGAGGGCCAGATCCATGTGCTCATCGATCACTTCGGTGGCCAGCTGCAGGGCTCCTGCCTCGCTGAGGGGTTGGGTGTTCTGGTTGAAACCGACCAGCAGACCGTACTGGCGCACGATGGTCTGGAAGAAGGCGTCATAGGTGAAGACGGCGGGTTTGAGGAACGCGCGGTCGCCGGGCACGGCACTGGAGCCCGATTCTCCATCGTGCATCTCGCCGGCCACCGCCGCGGAGACACGTTCCAACAGTTCGCCCGCGGCCTTGCGGGTGAAGGTCAGGCCGAGGATACGTTCGGGGGCCACGCCGCGGTGGATGAGGGCGATGATGCGTTGGGTCATGGTGAAGGTCTTGCCGGAGCCGGCGCCGGCCACCACCAGCACGTCGGCATCCACCGGGGCGTCGATGATGGCGGCCTGTTCCTTGGTGGGGGTGAACGTACTCATGCTTGCCTCGTTTCGAATACGGTGTCGATCTGCCCCGCGCAGGCCGGGCAGATGTGCTTCATGCGGCAGAACGCCACATGCGTGGGCTGGGGATGGGCCGTGATCGCCTCGGACCGGCTGGCGGCGGCAGCGTAGAACACGCGGGCGATCATGGTCAGCGCCCACATCGCCTGCGTGCCGGCGAGGTTGGTGAACCGTTCCCAGTCTTCGCCGCTCACGCCTTCCGGCGGCGTGGAGGCATCGGGCCACGGCACGTCATAGAACGTGTCCGGGGATTTGTAGTGGAAGCGCGGCGTGAACGGCTCCTCGTTCAATGCGCCGTTTCGGAACAGCGGCGGTTGGAAGACGCCTTCCGGCGCGTAGCTTTGCGCCGGGGCGGTGTTCTGGGCGACGTGGAACAGTTCGCTTTGCGCGATGTACGGCATGGCGGCGAGCGCCTTGGCACCGCGCGCCCGTCCTTCGGGGAAGGTCAGTCCGAGCTGGTAGCACACCAACTGCAAATCGTTGAAGATCTGCTTGGTGGTGGGCACCTTGCCGGTTTTGTAGTCGATGAGGCGGATGCTCGTGCTGCCGTCCTCCTGTATACGGGTTTCCATGCGGTCGATGCGGCCGGACAGGCGCACGGTCAGGTCCTCGCTCATGCCTTGCGGCCAGCCTCCCACCAGCGCGCCCATGCATGCGAACAAGGTGGCTCGGTCGATGGGCCGAATGTCCTCCATGGCGTTGTATGCGGCGAGGATGTCGTTCAGGTCGAAGCGGGCGGCGAATTCCCGTTCGCAGTCGACGTGATCGAGTCGGCCGAGTCGTACGGCTTCGGCGTTCCTGCCCAAATAGGAGGAGGGGCTGCCGTTGCCGGCCACGAAATAGTCGGCGATGTTGGCCAGCATGTCCGCGGCGGAGTCGTCCTTGCGCATGGCGGCGTACCGATCGCGCGTATCGGCGATGGACTCGGGATCCGAGCGTTTCTCCTGATAGATGGCGTCCAGTCGTGCGGCGACCGCGGCGATGCGCTGACTTGGCGTGGATGAGCCGTCCAGCCCCAGGGTCTCCATGAATTCGGAATGCTCGTCCAGCCGGTCCAGCCCTTCCTCGCTACCTTGTTGGGCGACCGCGTGGATGAGCGTGCCGAAACCGGTGGCCACCGACCCCGGACGGGGGCCAGCGAAACGGTTTTCCAGCATCCAGCAGACCGGGCAGGCCCACAGGTTGTCCACGGCGGACGGGGACAGCGTGGCCATGGGGCAATGTCCGTCGCCATCATCCGCAACCGCATCGTCGGCCGTGACGCCATCGTTCTTGGCGACATCATTGGCCGTAGCAGCGGCATTATCCATGGAAACGCCGCCCACGCCGGTCTCGTTTCCCTCACCCCCAGGCGACGTCACGTCATCATGCGGCGGCATGAAGGCCCAGTCATCCGGGTCAGCGGAGGCGATGCCGTGTTCGGCGAGCAGGGCCAGCGTTTTCATGGCATCCCGAGCCTCCGGCGACTCCGGTTCGGCCGTGGTCAGCATCACGCGGGCGGCGGTCACCAGTCCACGCGCGTCCGCATCCAGTCCCGCGAACTCATGCCGGGTCTCGGAGGTCTCGCCGCCCACGGCCGTGAACCGTGCCTGCGCCCTGTTGCGCGGGTAATGCTCCGGCAGGTACCCGAAGAGGAAGTCCGAAGGGGTGGCGTCGTCATTCCATACCGCACTGACGGTGACGTTGCGCGAGGCGCGGGTCAGCGCCACGAGGAGACTTTTCTTCTCGCTGGAGAGGACGGCGGCCAGCCGCGGGTCATGCCCCGGTTCGGCAGGTTGGCGGGCGCCGTCATGCAGTACCAGGTCGGCGAGGTCCTCACCGCCGAACAGGGTGTTGCGTCCGGCGAGGTTGGGCCAGACGTCCTGTTGGATCACCGGCAGCCAGACATACCGCCAATGGCGGCCCGCAGCGCCCGCCGGAGTGGTGAGCGTCAGGGCGTCCTCCACCGGCCCGATGTGCGCCAGCGAATCGGCCTGCACCTCCATGCCGCGCACCTGCGCCATGAATCCGGCGATGTCCCTGTCGGCGGTGGAGTCCTCGGCGAACTGGAACAGGCGCATGGCCGCATCGAGCCGGTCATTGGCGGCGCGCCCGTCATCGGTGTTCTCCAATGCCGCGCGCTGCCATACCGGAGCGACCCCTGCGGCGTTCCATGCGAGGGACAGCACATAGGACGGACGGCGGCGCTGATCGGGCGGCAATCGCAGCAATCCGTGATTGACGACATCCACCAGCGTCCACAGGCGGTCGAACGCCCGGGCTTGGGGGTCCTTGCCCAGCACCTCGCCGACGGCCTCGATGACGGCATCCGACGGTGCCTGCGGCGCGTCAAATGCGAGCATCACGAACAGCGCATCGGCACCGAAGGCCAGATCACCGTCCGATGGGCCGTGGATGACGCTGTCATCCACCGTCACGCTGCCCGCCTGTGTTTCACGAGACGTTTCACGGCTTGCGCCACCATCACAATGCGTTTCACGGTATGTTTCACGCAGTGTCTGCCAGGCTGCCGCCAGCCCGGACAGCATGGTGTCCTCTCCGGCGAGCGCCGACAATGATTCCAATGCCTCCAGCGCCGATTCGATGGGTGCCAGACGGGCCGGGCCGCCGGTGCCGGGTTTGGCCCCGACGGTCAGCAGCGGACTGTTCACCACCGCCGTGACCCGCGCACGCACATATGAGGCGATCTCGCCAAGGCTCATCCGGCAATCGGCGATGCCCTCATGACGAAGCAGTGCCAGCTCGGTCAGAGCGAACAATCCCTGCACGAAGGATTCGTCCTTCAGCGGGCGGGTGACCGACGAGTACCGCACCGGCACGCCATCGCGGCGCAGCCGTTCCCCGTAGAGACGGACGGTGGCGTTGTCATGCGCGATGACCGCCATGTCGTTCCAGCGCACCTGACGGTCCAGATGCGCGCGTTTGATGCGCCAGACCACGTCGTCCAGCTCCTCGCGGGGTGAACGGTACAGTTCGGCGGACAGCGTGGAATCGGTCGGAACGGCATCGGCTCCGCCGCCGTCCGCAGCGCTTTTGGTATCACCAGAGGAATCGGCGAGGCCTGTCCGCAAAGCGCATGTCAGCTTCTCTGGCCTTTTGGCCAGTGGCAGCGGCTCCTCTTCCGGCGAGGGAATCGACAGCGAGACGCGGGATGCGGCCACGGCCGCCCTGGCACCGGAACGCCAGGCCTCGGGGATATCCGATGCGCCGGGATCGGCAGCTTCCCCACCGGATTCCGGAAGACCATCCTTCTCGGCGATGGCGGAGGTCCACTCCGATATGTCCCGGACGGACGGGAGAAGTCCTGTGCCCGAGGCACGGGTCAATGCCATCTCGACGGCATGCAATGGCCCGTTCACGATGCGCCGCATAAGGTATTCGGGGTATGAGCCGCGGAAGGTCTGCACGGCCTCATCCGGGTTTCCCACCAGCACCAGCTTCACACCGGCCCTGCCGAGCTCCTCGAGGAATCGGATTCCCGCCAACGTGGTGTCCTGGACGTCGTCGACCACCAGCAGTTCGGGAACGTCAAGCGACCGCAACCATGAATCGGCCTGCCCGCGAACCGCTGCGGAGGCACCGGATTCCGGCTCATCGCCGGATGGGGTCTTCCCCTCCCCGGCATGCGCGGCAACCATGTCATGCACCGCGCGGGCGCCGGCCACCAGAAGATAGGAGGCGTCCAAACGGTATTGGCCCGGATATGCCTCACCTTGCGCGGCGATATATTCACGCCGCAACGCGAATGCCAGACTCCATTGGACGCTCAGTCTCGCATCGGCCGCGGCGGCGCCCAGCAGGCGAGGTTCCTCCGCCGCCCCGATGCCGAGTTCGTCCAAACGGGCGAGCATGTCTCGCAACTGGCCGATGAAAGCATCCGAAATGCCTTGCGCGAAGGTGTTCGCGCTGGTGGAGCCCGCGCCCGAGTCCCCCGAACCGGCGGAACCCCCTTGCACGGACACCTCCGCCGCGGCTTCATGGACCAGCCCGGCCCAGTCGTTCTGGGCGAAGTACCCGCGCAGCAGCGCGCAGGTGGCGCAATCGTCTCCGGATACGGCATGCCCCACATGCACGGCCATGACCTGCCGCAACAAGGCATCCTGCTCGGCGCCGTTGAGCAGCCTCGGGGCCACGAGCCCCTCGCCCCTGCGCGCGGCCGATATGGCGCGGAAGGCCACCGCGCCCAATGTGGTGACCGGCCTGGCCTGCCCGGAAGCCCCCAAATCACGGACCACGCGGTTGCCCAAGGCGTCGGCGGCGACACGACCGGATACGGCCATCACCGCGCCGGCGGTGCCGTAACGGCGCAGGCCGTCCTCCAACACGGCGAGCGCGAACTCGGTCTTGCCCGAACAGGGCGCACCGATCACCAGCCTTGCCGCGCCGTCGCGGTCAAGGCCGTCCAGCAGGTCCGAAGCATGCAATCCGTCAGTCATGGCTCAAGCCTAACCCCGGTTTTTGGGGAGGGAAAAATTTTACCGCCCGCAATATTCGGCGGTATCGTCGGCTGTATGGTAAGTGAGCGGATGCCGTGGAGACGCATCCGCGCCCGAGAGAGGGAAGACTATGGCCAATGCACCGAGCCGGCCACCGAAGCTGCCCGGCTATGATTTCGTCCAGACACTGGGCAGTGGCGCCACGGCGACCGTATACCTGTATCACCAGCGCATGCCCGCCCGCCCGGTGGCGGTCAAGGTCAGCGCCAAGACCCTTGACCCGCAGGCGGCGGCCCTGTTCAACCGCGAGGCCAATTTCATGGCCAAGCTTTCATCGCATCCTTATATTCTGCCGGTGTATGACGCGGGCGTCACCTCGGACGGTCATGGGTTCATCGTGGTGGAATACGCTCCGGGCGGCACCTACAACAGCATGATGAAGGCCCAGTCGCTGACCTGCGAACAGGTGCTGGATCTCGGCATCAAGCTGGCGAGCGCGCTGTTCACCGCGCATCGCAGCAACATCATCCATCACGACATCAAGCCCAGCAACATCCTCATCACGTCGCAGGGGCTGCCGGTATTGGCCGATTTCGGCATTTCCACCGATGTCTACGACCGTACCGAGACGGGGTTCTCGCCGCCGTGGGCGCCGCCGGAGGTGCTGCAGCATCTGACCAACGGCTCGGAGGCGGCCGACATCTACTCGTTGGCGGCCACGTTGTACGCGCTGTTGGTGGGGTGCTCGCCATATCAGCATGAATATCGTCCGCGTTCGCAGTCGGAGCTCATCAGCCTGATCATCAACCAGCCACTGCCGCGCATCAACCGCGCGGACGTGCCGGCCGAGGTGGAGAACGTGCTGCGCCGCGGGTTGAACAAGGATCCCGATCAACGCTACTACTCGGCGCTGGAGTTCGCGCGGGCCATGCAGCGCGTGCAGTTCGCGTATTACGGTCATGCCACGCCGGTCACGGTGGAGGGCATGCCGCCGTATCCGAAGGATATCGAACGTCGCCGCAGGGTCACGGATCAGACCGGCCAGATGGCGGCCGCGCCACGTCATTGGGGCAAGCCCGTGGCCATCGCGGCTTCCATCGTGGCGGCGTTGACGGCCGTGGGGCTGGTGTTCGCGTTCGTGGTGTTGCCTCGCATGGACAGCGCCGCCGGTTCGGATGCCCGGCAGCTGGCGACGCCCGGCACGTCGGATAACGACGGCGATCGCAACGGACAGGACGACGACGTGATCACCGATACGGCGAACGCGCAAGTGCCCTCGCCGGAGAACGTCACCGGATCGTACGCGCAGGACGGTTCCTCCGTGACCTTCACCTGGACCAATCCCGACCCACAGGACGGCGATACCTATGCGTGGGCGATCATGCAGGGCAGTACGGCCGATCAGAGCGCCGCGACCACCACCACGAAGGACACCCAGGTGACCGTGGACGCGCAGGATGGTGCGCAGACCTGCATCCAGGTGTCGATCGTGCGCGAGAGCCGTCAGATGTCCGCGAATCCCGCAATCGCCTGCGCGGCCAAACCGCAGTAGTCCCGTCATCGATACGCATTGAAACCACACGCCGGCACCACTAGACTGGCACCACAGAGAGCAGGAAGGTCAGGGGGAAGACCAGATGGCCAGATCAGCCCGATCATATGATCGCAGGCGTCGCATCGGCGCCGCATTCCGTCGTCTGCTGCCGTCCGGCAGCCATACATGGACCATGCCCGTGCTCACGCTGCTGTTGCTCATCGGCCTGGTGGCGGGCGCGGTCATCGTCAGCACGGTGACCAGACGGCATATCCAGCTTGACGACGGCACCGTGTGGGTCACGTCCCTGAACAATCGGAAAGCCGCGCGTTTCAATGTGAAGAACCGTGAGGCGGATGCCGGCATCGCCTCCTCCGCACCCCGATTCGACGTGGCGCAGCATAACAGCGACACCATCCTGGCCGAGCCGAACAGGGCATCGTCCATCAAGGCCTCCACCGTCAGCACCGACGCGAAGACCGACACCCGCGCCAACACCACGACCATGATGGGCGGAGATACGGTGGCCTTCCTCAATGAGAAGACCGGCAATGTGTGGACCGGCCAGTCCTTGCATCTCGATACGGTCTCCCCCACGGCCTCGGATCCGCAGATGGAGCTCGGCTCGGGCGGGCGCATCGTCGTGACCCATACGGGCGAGGTCTACGGCTACCGTCCATCGGACGGCATGGTCCTGCGCATCAAGGATGCGGGCGGCAGCCCGCAGGAAATCGGATCCCTGACCGGCGGCCGGCAGCAAACGGCGGACAGTTTCACCGTCGTCGACGAGACGCCGGTGATCGCCTCCGGCACCGACATTCTGTTCAAGGGCGGCAAGGCCACCGTGGACACCACCGGCAAGCTCACGCTTCAGGCACCACCCACCGATGACCGCCAAACCGACTGGGTGGCGGCCTCCTCACCGCATGGTCTGGCTCTGGTCAGGTTGAAATCCGGCGCCAAACCCGTGTTCCTGGCCAACGGGGGCAAGGGCGAGGCCGCGCAGCCGGTCTCGTTGAACGGCTGCGTCATGGCCGCCTGGAGCCAGAAGGTCAGCAACTACGTGCGCGTCTGCTCCCCCACGGACACGGACGGCAAGTTGCAGACCCTCGACGCGGTGAACACCACCTCGCAGCTGGTGTTCCGCACCAATCATCGCCTTGCCGTGCTCAATGACGTCATCAACGGCAACGTGTGGAATCCCGAGGACTCCACCAAGGTCATCAAGATCCAGTGGAACCGCATCCAGACCGAACAGACCTCCAAGGAGGAGCAGAACACCGATTCGGCCAACAACCACCGCGATTTCTCGAAGACCTGCTCAGCCCAATCCGGTCAGATCAAGGCCGTGGACGACACCATCGGCGCCCGAGCCGGCTCCGAACAGATCCTCGACGTGCTCCGCAACGACGAACAGACCGACTGCTCCGTGCTGCGCATCACCAAGGTGGGCGCGCCCAGCGGCGAGAACATCACCGTCTCCCCCATCTACGACGGCCGGTTCCTGCAGCTGGACGCCTCCTCCGCGTCCTCCGGCACCGCGACCTTCTCCTACGACATCACCGACGGCCGCGGCCAGAGTTCCTCCGCCACCGTGACCGTGAACCTGACCGGTTCGGAGAACAGGGCGCCGCTCCAGTTCGATACCCCGCCGGAAATCGACGTGGAGCAGGGCGCCAGCTACACCGCCAACGCGCTGGGCAGCTTCACCGACCCGGACGGTGATCCGCTTACCCTGATCTCCGCGGTGCCGCAGAACACCGATCAGGTGCAGGTCTCCACCCGCGCGGACGGCCAGCTCACCTTCAACACCGGCGCCCTGGCCTCCGGCCGCGTGGGCGTGGAACTCACCGTTTCGGACGGACGGGCCAGCGGCACCGGCCTGGTGTACTTCTCCATCAAACCGGCGAACACGCTTTCGGCGGTCATCGACCCGATCGCCAAAACCACCACGCCCAATACGGACACCACCATCACGCTGGCCTCCTACGTGCACGGCACATCCAGCGAACCCGCGCAGCTGAGCCAGGTGGATACGCCGGACGGAGCCTCCACAGCCGCCAATACGGCGGATATGACCATCTCATTCAAAGCCGCCAAGCCAGGCACCTACTACGTGCCGTACACCATCACGCAGGGGTCGGTGCCCGCCACCGGTCTGGCACGGGTGGAGGTGCAGCCGGTCGAGGGCGAGGCCGCCAAGCCGGTGGCCGCCAACGACGTGGCACTGCTCGGCGCGGACAACACCGCGATCGTGGAGCCGCTCGCCAACGACGTGGATCCGATGGGCGGCGTGCTGTCGGTGGCCACGGTGAGCGCCCCCGCGGGCTCCGGCATCAAAGTGGGGCTCGTGAGCCACAAGCGCGTGTACATCACCGCACGTCAGGTGCCCACCAGTCCGGTGGCCATCAGCTATACGGTTGCCAACGCCTCGGGCACGGCCAAGGGCACCATCGTATTGCAGCCGCCGGCGTTGACCTCCTCGAATTCGGTGCCGAAAGCCGCCAACGTCAACGCGCAGGTACGTGCGGGAGGCATCGTCTCGGTGGATGCGCTTGACCATGTGACCTATCCGGACGGCACCACGGTCAAGCTCAAGAACAACCTGCAGTACGACAAGAACACGTTCAAGGGACTGGCCTTCGTGTCCGGGGACACGGTGCGCTATCAGGCATCCGAGGAAACGGGCACGTTCCCGATCACCTACACGGTGGAGGACAACCTCGGCAACGTGGCCTCCGCCACCATCACCATCTCCGTGCACGCACGCAACGCCGAAGGCAAGGCAGCCCCCACCCCGCATGACACGGAAGCCCAGGTGGCCGCAGGGCAGAAGGTGCGCATCCCCATCACGCTGACCGGCATCGACGTGGATGGGGACGACGACCAGCTCCTCGGCCTGGGCAACAAGGCCCCCAGCCTGGGCCGCATCTCCGAAGTCGGCTCGGATTACCTGATCTACGAGGCGTACCCCGATTCCTCCGGCACCGACACCTTCTCCTACGCCGTGGAGGATTGGACCGGCCAGCGCGCCCAGGCACAGATCCGCGTGGGCGTGTTCCAAAGCTCCTCCAGCTCCGGCGTGTACGCGCGCGACGACGAGATCACGCTGCGTCCGAACACGGCCGCCACCGTGCCCGTGGCCCAGAACGACATCTCCGGCGACAACACCGATCTGACCGTGGACAAGACCGTCAAGGCTCAAGGCATCAGCGGCGTGAACGTGCAGGACAACATGATCGCCTTCACCACACCGGCGAACGCCACCACCGCGTACATCGCCTACACGGTCAAGGACAAGGCCGGGCTTTCGGACACGGCCACGCTCACCGTGAACGTGGATCCGAACGCAGCCATCGAGCCGCCCACCGCCTACGACTACCGGGTGCCTTCCGCGGCGACGATCGACAAGAAGTCCGTGGACGTGGACATCTCCCAGTGGATCGCCAACCCCTCGGGCACCGTCGACGAGCTCGAGGTGGGCGTGCACCCCTCGGCGGCCGACCATGCGCGCGTCAAGGGCGGCAAGCGTTCGACCGTCATCACCGTGGACCTGACCTCGCAGGCCCGCGCGGTGCCGTACACGGTGACCAACACCACGCACCACATCACCTCCACCGCATTCATCCAGGTGCCCGCATACGGCGTGTTCCCGCCAACATTGCGCCCGAAGGCCCCTGAGCTGAAGGTCAACTCGCGCGAGACCATCACCATCAACATCAACGACTACGTGCGCGTGGGCGCCGGCAAGGAGCCGCATATCGAGTCGTTCGGCTCCGTGAGCGCCACCAAGGCGTCCAACTCGGATCTGTACGCGAACGACCACACGCTGAAGTTCACGGCCGTGGACAACTATTCCGGTCCGGCGTCCATCACCTTCACCGCCACGGACGGCAAGCCCGGCACGGACAAGAACCGCATCATCAATTCGGCGGTGATCACGCTGCAGATCACCATCGTGGGCAAGGACGTGCCGCCGCCCACGTTCACCTCCTCCACCATCGATGTGGAGGCCGGAGCCGATCCGAAGACCATCGACCTGAAGGCGCTCACCCATGCCCCGGCCGGATTCGAATCCGAAGCCGCACGGTACACGTACGCCGGCGGCACCTCCTCCTCGGACCAGATCACGGCGAAGCTGTCCGGCAACGGCAGCCTGCAGATCTCCGCCACCAAGGAGGCACAGCCGGGCACCACCGCAACCGTCCCCGTACAGATCAACTACGAGAAGGGCACGGTGAACGCCGGCGTGACCGTGCGCGTGGTGGCGTCCAGCCGTTCGCTGGCCCGCATCAGCGCCAAGACCCTGCAGCTCAAGGCCGGTTCCGGCGATTCCGTGGATGTGCTGGCGGACGCCTACAACCCGTTCCCGGATTCCCCGCTGACCGTGGTGGCCTGCAAGGCGGACGACTCCACCAAGCTCACCGTCGACGCATGCGACCCCTCGGGCCGCATCTCCATCACCGCCGCCTCGGACATCGGCGCCTCCACGAGCACCGTGCTGGTGACCGTCGAGGACGGCAGCAAGGTCAAGGAGCGGCAGGTGACAGGCACCATCACCGTCTCCGTGATCGACCGGCCCGAGCCGCCGCTCCTCTCCCCTGTGGGCGGCGAACCGCAGAACGGATCGGTGACCCTGACATGGACGCCGGGCGCGGCCAACGGCAGCCCCATCACCGAATACCGGGTCGATTGGACCGGAGGCGCGGAAGGCAGCAAATCCTGCGGTGCCGTCACCTCCTGCCAGATCACGGGACTGACCAACAACAAGCCCTATTCGTTCACCGTGAGCGCCCGGAACGAAGTGGGCTGGTCCAAGCCGTCCGCCTCGGTGGAGGCCACACCGGACCGCGTGCCCACCGCGCCGACCAATGTGACCGTCACCGGCGGCAACAAGACCGCGACCGTCAGCTGGGACACCCCCAAGGGTGATTTCGGCGCCGTGGACAACTATTCGGTGACCATCAGCGGCGCGGGCGCACCCCAGACCAAGGAAACCAACGGCACGGCCAACAAGATAACGTTCACGTTCCCCAACGGCGACATCAAGGACGGCACCACCGTGACCGCCACGGTCAAGGCGCACAACGCCATCAACTGGGGCGCCGAATCCGCGCCCTCCGAGGCGGCGGACGTCTGGGGCGACCCGGACGCGCCGACCATCGACCTGTCCAACAAGGACGAGGAGGTCACGGCCAGGATCACCCTCGGAGACAACCACAACGCCGGCTGCCAGGCCATCGTGTTCGGCGGCGACACGGAAGGCAGCCTGTCCTGCTCCGAGGATTCCACCACGTTCACCGTTCACGAGAGCGATCTGAACCAGTCCAAGATCACCGTGACCGCCACGGTCAAGCCCAAGCGCACGCCGTCCGATCCGGAGACCGGCAAGGCGTCCTTCACCCCCGTCTACGAGGTGCAGCAGCCCACGAACGTCCGCACCTCCGGTTCGGGCAGCACCTGCACCGTGCGCTGGAGCAAGCAGGGCCTCGTCCAGTCCTTCAACGTGACCGCGGACGGTCTGGGATCCACCACGGCCGGCAAGAACGAGACCTCCGCCACGTTCAGCATGGATCCGTGGGCCACCTGCGGCACGGCCTCGGTCGAGCAGGTGTTCAACGGCGAGACCAGCGATCCGGTCTCCGGAGGCCCGTCGGGCTCACCGTACGTCTATGAGGTCAAGGCGAAGATCACCGCCCCCAGCAGTCTCAAGTGGGGCGACAGCAAGGACGTGGTCGAGGTGTCCGGCGGTTCCGTGGACACCTACGGCAAGGACGCCCGCTACCAGATCGTCATCAACGGCCAGGCGTTCGACTGGACTCCGGGACGCCCGCTGGACGTGACCGACCTCGACATCGACGATGACGACGACTACCGGTGGAGCGTCAAGGTCACCAGCACCGAAGGCCTGAGCGGTCTCAACAACACCGTCTCCGGCGGCACGGTCCGGGGAACCCGCCCCGGCGTCGAGCCCGACACCGACGGCGAAGCCTCCACGTCCTCCTTCAAATCCCGTTCCAGCACCCATGCACTGATCAGATCGCCATGGATATTGGGACTGGCCAGAACACCGGGGCGGTGAGGACCTTACGACCCATACGTTCCGAATATTCCGCGAATCCCTCGCCAATCCAGCGCACGGACATCAATCCGATGGCAGACAGACATAACCGACACACCCAAAGCCGCCGAACGCAGCCGACGGCATAACCCGGCAGCATGACCAGCAACAGTAGGAGAACAATCCCCATGAGCGAACACATCGACGACGCAACGCAACTGTCCGACGCCACCAGGCTTTCGGACTCCACCGAATTCTCGGACTCCACCCGCCTGTCCGACGCCACGCGCCTCTCCACCACGCCGCATGGCCGGTCCGATCACGCCCGCGGCAAGCAGCCCTCCGGCGGCACGCAGGCCAAAGCCGCGTCGCCCGATACCAAGGCCAACGCCGCCGCATCTCCCGTGGTGCAGCCCAGCCTTCCTCAGCGTCCGGGCACCGGAAGCGCGTCCAAGCCGTCCGGCCCGCAGGCCGCGCCCATCACGCCGAAGCGGAAGGGCGACGAGGGTTTCCCGAAGAAGACCCGGCAGCGCGCGGCCTCCCAGGCCCCCGGCGCCATCGATTCCGGGCTGCTGCCGGAACCCACCGACGAGGTAAGGGAGTTCCAGGACTCCTTCCACGCGCTGGTGGAGAACATCTCGAAGGTGGTGGTCGGCAAGGTGCAGCCGATCCGCCAGTGCGTCACCGCACTGCTGGTGGGTGGCCATATCCTGCTCGAGGACAATCCGGGCACCGGCAAGACCCAGCTGGCCCGAGGTTTGGCCAATTCCATCTCCACCAGCTTCAAGCGCATCCAGTTCACCCCCGATCTGCTGCCCTCGGATGTGGTGGGCGTGACCTTCTACGATCAGAAGCACAGCGAGTTCGAGTTCCGTGAGGGCCCGATCTTCGCGTCCATCGTGCTTGCCGACGAGATCAACCGCGCCTCGCCGAAGACCCAGTCCGCTTTGCTGGAGGTCATGGAGGAGCAGAAGGTCACCGTGGACGGCGAAACCCATCCCGTGCCGCAGCCGTTCATCGTGATCGCCACGCAGAACCCCATCGAGCAGCTCGGCACCTACAAACTGCCCGAGGCGCAGATGGATCGTTTCCTCATCAAGACCTCCATCGGATATCCGGGCCATGACGTCTCGGTGGATATCCTCAAGCAGCTGGACGTGACCGACCGCGCCGGCGAGATCTCCCCCGTGCTCACCGGCGAGGATGTGCTGAGCCTGCGCAAGGTGGCCTCCGACATCTACGTGGACGATGCGATCCGAGAATACGTGGTGCGTCTGGTGGAGGCCACCCGTCACAACGAGAAGATCATGGTGGGCGCCTCCATGCGTGGCGCGCTGGCCCTGACCCGTTGCGCCCGCATCTGGGCCGCGGCGGACGGTCGCGCCTACGTGGTGCCGGACGATGTCAAGGACCTGGCTGTGCCGGTGCTCGCACACCGCATCACGCTCACCCCGGAGGCCACCTTCGACGGCGCCACCGCCGAAAGCCTGATCGCCCAGATCCTGGAGGACGTGCCCGCCCCCACCATCGGACGATAACGAAAACACTCCTGCAGAAGAAGGTTTTCTCGGAAGGGATTTTCATGGATACCGCATCCACAGCAATCGCACGGCGACGCCGGAGACGCGAGCGCTCATTCAGACGCGCCGTCAGGACGGTCCGGAGATTCTTCGCCTCATACGTCTCGCCCCTGGGCTGGGCGGTGCTGGCGGCGGGGCTGGCATGCCTGATCGCGTTCGCGTTGCTGGGCTGGTACGAGCTGCTGGTCTTCGCCATCGTGGCGGCGGTGATGCTGCTCTCCGCCGTGGTGCTGTCCCTGGGCAACACGCGCTTCAACGCCGCGATCTCCGTGTCCAACCGGCGGGTGACCGTGGGAGACATGGTGTCCGTGCTGGTGGATATCGATAACAAGGGCCGCACGCCTACCACCAACGCGCGTGGCGACCTACCGATCGGCGACGCCCACGAACGGTTCACCATCCCGATGCTCGCTCCGGGCCAGGCCAAACAGACGGATGTGGAGTTCCGCACGGTCTCCCGCGCCATCCTGCCCATCGGCCCTTTGCGCATCCGCAAAGGCGACCCGTTCGGACTCATCCGCCACGAAAAGGAGCTGGCGGAGCGGCTCACCGTGTTCATCCATCCGAAGACCGTGCGTCTGAACACGCTGAGCTCCGGCGTGCCGCGCGATCTCGAAGGGCAGCCCTCCGGCCAGATCGTGGACGACGACCTCGATTTCTACGGCCTTCGTGAATACGAGCCGGGCGACGACGTGCGCAACGTGCACTGGCTGAGCTCGGCGAAGACCGGCACCCTGATGATCCGCCAGTATGAGGCCACGCGCCGCACGGACACGTCGGTGACCATGAGCGTCAATCCCGACGATTACGCCACCAGCCAGGAATTCGAGATGGCCGTGTCCATCCACGCCTCCATCGGCGTGCAATGCCTGCTCCAGGACCGCCCACTCTTCTGCCATGCCGGCGAGTTGCATGCCCAGCCGCGCAACGCCATGGAGTTCCTGGACGCCTCCAGCGCCATCGAACCGGACCGCGAGGACAATCCGAATCTGGCCGAAGGCACGCTGCGGCACAGCCCGGACGCCTCGTTCTACTTCTTCACCGTCGGTTCGCTCAAAAGCGTGGATCAGATCAAACGCATGACCATGGCGTTGCCCCGCTCCGCCAGTTGCGTGGTGCTGCAGGCCGATTCCGGTGCGAACCGTGGTATCAGGCGATTCGCCAACTTCACGCTGGCCACCGTGGGCGAGCTTGACGACCTGCCGCTCATCATGGGGGTGCTCGCATGACCGTCAACCGTCGCAAAGCTCCCATTAACACCAGCCAAGCCGCGTCTCGGGCCACCGGGGCGGCCGGATCCGTCACGCCGGCCCGATCAGGGCAGCCGAGCCAATCGGCACAATCGATTCGGCCAACCCAATCGACTCAGCCGACTCAGCCGAATCAGCCGGCTCAGCCGACCCGCACCTCGGCCGGGTTCTTCACCGCGCCACGCACCGCACCCGGCCGGACACCGGGAGGACTGCCCTCCGGAACCGCCCCTGTCTCCGGCGCCACGTTCGGCGGCACCCTTGGCACAAACACCACCACCGGGTCATGGGCGGATTCCACCCACTCGGTCATCTGGATGACCCATGGGGACCTGGCCCATGGCATCGGCCGCTCCGGCCAGCCCTGGGGACGTCATCTCATCAGTCTGACGGCCGTGGTCGCGATGATGCTGCTGGCGTTGTCCAATCTCATCGACGTCTACGGCGAACCCGTCGCATGGGCCGCGGCGGCGGTGCCGGCCACGCTGATCGGCGCCCTGATAGCCCTCGCCGGCACACGCCCCATCCTGCGGCTGTGGTGGCAGCTGGTGTTCCTGGCGTTCGCGCAGTTCATCGTAGGACCGGTGATCGCGTTCAACGGCACCACCGCAGCCCACATCGTGCCCGGTCTCGAGACCCTGAGCCGCGGCTGGGAGGCGACGTTCGGCTCGTTCAAATACCTGATTTCCATCACGCCGCCCATCGGCACCGCGGACGGCTCGCTGATGGCCGTATGGACCATGGGCCTGTGGCTCACGTTCCTGGCCGGCATCTTCGCCATCCACGGCAACGCCTGGCTGTCCCTGGTCAGCGTGCCACCGCTGGCGTGCGCCGTGGCCGTCTGCGCGTTGCTGGGCACCGGGACCGGCTGGCAGAGGCCGATCTGCGGCACCGCCTTCGCCATCGTGCTCATCGTGTGGCTGTCCTGGAGGCTCGACCTGTTCGAATGGGGCCGCTGGATCTCCAGTCTGATCATCGTGGTGCTCGCCGCGGGTCTGGCGTTCGGCGGCACGTTGCTGGTACCGCAGGACCGCATGGTGCTGCGCGACCGCTACAACCCGCCGCTGAATCCGTACGACTACACCAGCCCCCTGAGCGGCATGCGCTCCTATATCAAGGATCACAAGAAGGACGTGCTCCTGACCGTCACCGATCTGCCGGCGGGAACTCCGGTACGTCTGGCGGTGATGGACCGTTTCGACGGCTCGGTATGGAACCTCTCCGATTCCAGCGAGGCTTCGGACTCCTCGAACTACGAGCGCGTGGGCACGTCCATCGCCACCAGCGAGAAGGGCTACCCGTTCACTGCCACCTTCACCGTGAACAAGGGGCTTGCGGATACCTGGCTGCCATTGGCCGGCGCGGCCAGGAGCGTGGATTTCAAGTCGAACAACGACACGTTCTATTACAATGCGGACACCGATTCGGCGATTATCCCCTCCGGCACGCACGAGGGACTGACCTATACCGAGACCGGCATCGTCCCGACCAAGCCCAGCGACAAACAGGTCAGCCAGGCCAAAGCTTCCCGTATCAGTCAGCCGCAGGCGCAGGAAGTGCCCGATTCGGTGAGCAAACTGGCCACGTCGATCGCCGGCGGTCAGGCTTCGGGAGGCGCGGCCGCCACTGCGTTGGCCGATACCCTCAAGGAATCGGGCTGGTTCTCCCATGGCCTGCAGGGCGACTACCCGTCCGAGGCCGGCCACGGCAACTACCGCGTGAACAAGCTGCTCGCGGGCACGGCCATGGTGGGCGATTCCGAACAGTACGCCTCGGCCATGGCGCTCATGGCCCGCGAGCTCGGGTTGCCTTCGCGCGTGGTGATGGGCTTCCTGCCCAAGGATGAGGACGGCAGCATCTCGGACAAGCGCACCAAGAAGGAGACCGGCAACCACACCGTCACCGAATTCACCGGCAACGACGTGACCGCCTGGGTGGAGATCAAGCTCCAGAACCTCGGCTGGGTGGCCTTCTATCCCACGCCCAAGGAAACCAAGGTGCCGGACGAGAACCAGAACCTGACCCCGCCGAACCCGCAGACGCTGGTCCGTCAGCCTCCGGTGCCGCTGACCGACCCCCTGCGCGACAAGACCCAGGCCAAGGGCCAGAGTTCCCTGGCCGGAGCGGACGCGGACGCCGATTCCACCAATCTGTTCTGGCCAAAGTTCTGGCGTGTGACCCGTCTGGTGGCACTCTACGGTAGCCCGGTTTGGCTGCTGCTCATCGTCTGCGGCCTGATTCTGACGGTGAAGGCGCTGGCACTGGCCCGAGCGAGAAGGCACGGCAGCCCGCAGACTCGCGTGGCCGCCGGATGGGACGCCATCCACGCGCTGGCCGAGCAAAGCGGCATCACCGCCACCGGCACCAGACGCGATCAGGCCCAGTCCATCGCCCGTCAGCTCAACACCGACCCGCAGTCCTTCGCCCAACTGGGTCGCGAGGCCGACTACGCCACGTTCTCCGGCAAGGCCGTGCTCTCCAATCAGGCCTCCGCCTATTGGAGGAGCGTGGACAAGGTACGCAAATCGATGCTCGCGGCGCTACCCCGATTCAGGCGGATTCGCACCCGGCTTTCCCTCAAGAGCGTGGTTATACTGTCAGGTAGACGCGCCACAGTCAGGAAGCCAAAGGGGTCTCGCACCGTCCGGCGCACGTCGAAGAAGGGAACGACGTCATGAGTTCAGGTTCCATCCGCACCGCCATCGCGAGTGACGTGGGCCTGAAACGCCGGAACAATCAGGACAGCGGCCTCGCCTCGCACGGCGTATACGTGGTCTGCGACGGCATGGGCGGCGGCATGGGCGGCGAGCAGGCCAGCGGTCTGGCCATCCAACGGTTCGCCCAACTCGCAGGACGTCCCGAACGCAACCGCGCCGACATCGACGACGCCCTGGCGCTCGCGCAGCACGACATCCTCCAACTGGGCCGCAAGCTCGGCGGCGTGGCCGGCACCACCATTTCCGGTCTGATTCTGCCGGTCACGCCCGACTCGCCGGATTCCCCGAGGCCGATGGATTCGTCGGCTTTACCAACCTCGCCGGACCCGTCGAACCTGCCGGACGCTTCCAATCACACGCCAGCCGCTAGTTCCGGCCGGGCTCCCCGCGAGTTCATCGACCAGACCTATGTGGTGAATGTGGGCGATTCGCGCACCTACCACATGAATCCCGTGCCCGGCACCGGCTCATCCGAAGCGCCCGTCTGGGATGTCTCCTCGTTCACCCGCATCACCAGGGACCATTCCAAGCGTCAGGAGGCCATCGACTCCGGCCAGATGCTGCCGGACGTGGCCGAAGCCACCATCCCGCGCAACATCATCACCCAATGCCTTGGCGATCCGAACGGCATCGAGCCGGACGTCTACGTGGCGGATATGACCGGACGGTTCATCATCTGCTCGGACGGTCTGCACGGCGAAGTGCCGGATGAACGGATCGCCGCCATCGCCGCCGCCCACTCCTCCCCGCAGGAGGCCGTGGACGCGCTGCTGGCCGCCGCGCTCAACGCGGGCGGCACGGACAACATCACTGTGATTGTGGTCGATATGCCGCCGACCTCGCCCAAACACCATGCGTTCAGCGCCTGCAAGCTGGACGCGGGTGAGGAAATCGGCGTCATCGAGGACGCAACACTGCAAACACTCAGGACGTTGCGTTCGGCATAGCCGAGCGGAGTTAAGGAGGAAAACCCATGGTTGATTACGATGCCGCGGTCGCTGCCGTACAGGATCCGAATGCGGATCCCATCCTGCTGGCGAAGGTCGCCTATGAGAATCCGGAGTTCGGCGCCAATGTAGCCGTGAACCCCCGCTGCTACCCCGGTCTGAAGCGCTGGCTGGCCGAGTTCGGCGACGAACGCGCCCGTCAGACCCTGGAGCAGATGGGCTTCACCGCCGACGCGATCGGCGGCCCGGTGGTGGATCAGCAGGCACCCGAAGCCGAGGCACCGGCCGAATCCGACGCAGTTTATGGTCAGGAGTCCGCCGCTCCGACCGCCGTCGAAACGTTTGAAACCGCTCAGCAGACCGACGCCCAGCCCGCCGCCGACGCCTGGACCGACGACGGTCAGTCCGCCGAATCGCAGTCGGCATATGACGGTTACGCCGACCTGCAGTCCGTGTCCGATCAGCCGGCAGAATCGTATGAAACCTATGGCGCGACGGCCGATCAGCCGGCCGGCGTCCAGCCTGCCGACCAGCCTGCGGCCGGCTACGCGCAACCCGCCGCCGAGACCTATGCCCAGCCGGTTCAGCAGACGGTCCAACCGCAGCCGGTATTCGAGGAGCCGGTGGTCACCAACCCGTACGGTTTCACCGTGCAGCTGGCGCTGACCACCACCGATCAGATGCAGATCGCCCAAATCGCCCAGTACGCGCCGGAGCTGCGCGTGTGCATCGCCCGCAACCCCAACACGTACCCGGCCCTGCTGGATTGGCTCGCACAGCTGGGCGACCCGGCCATCAACGCCGCGCTGGCCTCCCGCCAGTGACGCATGATGCGGTGAAGTAGCGAAAGGACAGCATCATCATGGCCTTCATTCCCTATCCCCCGGCACCCGAATTCGGTTGGTACGCCGACGACCAGCCGACCGATCAAGCGACCGACCAGCCGACAAACGCTGCGGTCGAGCCGGACAGCGCCGCATCGGTGCTCGAAACCTCCGCGGCCGATGCCCTGCAATCGGTGACCGACCCCGCAATCGCCCCTACCGAATCGGTCAGCGACATCGCCGATGCCCCGACCGGCGTGACCGACACCTCCGGCGAACCCGCAGCTACCGCGGAAACAGCCGGAACTACTGACGCCTCTACCAACACAGGCGCCATCCCCGCCGCCACGGCCGAACCAACCACCGGCGCGGATGCCGCAACTCCCGCGGAAGGCACCCCGCACGCCGCCGAGCATGACATCGAGGACTGGGACAGCACCGTGCTCTCCCCCTCGTTCACGTCGAAGGCGCCGCAGAAGGTGTACCTGCTCCACAACGACCTGACCGGCCAGACCATCGTGATCGACAAGAGCACGCTGCTGGGCCGCAAGCCGTCCATGGACGTGCCGCAGGGCGCCAAGTCGGAACGCATCGAGGATCCGACCCGCACTACCTCGCGCAACCATGCCGCCATCAGCATCGACACCGACGGCGCGCTGTGGATCGAGGATTACGGTTCACTCAACGGCACCTACATCATCAAGGACGGTCAGGAGACCCAGGTGGTCAAGGGCACGCCGCTCAAGCTCGACGCCCCCGCCACCGTCCGCATCGGCGACCAGTTCTTCAACTTTACCGAACAGACGAACTGAGTTCCGCTAGTCCCGAGCTTGCGCGTCGACCTCCGTGAGCTCGGGCGGCCGACGAGTCGAGAAGCGGAACATCATCACGGCGAGCACCGCGCCGAACACGGCCATGCCGGCGAAGACCCACATGCTTTCGGGGAACGCGCGCAGATAGGCGTCCGCCTGGCCCGCACCGCCCGCGACCTGCGCCGCGGCGAACTCGGTGACCAGCGCGCTGGCCACGGCCGTGCCGATCGCCCCCGCCAACTGCTGTACCGTGTTCATCACCGCCGAACCATCGGCGTTCAGCCTGGCCGGCAGCTGGTTCAAGGCATGCGTCTGGTCGGGCACGAGCACGAACCCGGAGAACGCCATGAACACCGCATAGGCCACCGCGATCACCCAGATATTGCCGGAAATCAGAATGAACACGGCATCCATCACCGTGACGACCGCGAATCCGATGACGATGAATTTCGGCGGGAAGTGGTTCTTCAAGGCACCGCCGATCATCGGCGCCGAAATCGCACCGACCACTGCACCGGGCAGCAGCGTCAACGCCGCCGTGAGGCTGCTCAGGCCGAACCCGCGCTGCAGCAGAATCGGCAGCAGGAAGTTCAGTCCCAGCACGCCGCCGGAGGCCATGACCAGAATCAGCATGCCCAGCGAGAATCCCGGATACGCGAAGACGCGCACCTCCACCAGCGGCCGTTCCATGCGCAGCTGCATCGCCACGAACGCGGCCAGAACCGCCACGCTGGCGACCAATACCAGCCAGAACCGCCAATCGCCGTTCCACGAGGCGAAGAAGCTCACCGCGACGATCAGCCCGGCCAGGCCGACGGCGACCAGCAGCAGCGAGGGCACACTGATGATGGCCTGTGCGGCGTCGCCCTCATGACGAATCTCGGGCACGGTGGCCATGCCGAGCAGGAAGGAAATCAGCAGGAACGGCAGCATCGTGTAGAAGATCCAGTGCCAGTTCAGGTATTCCATCACCACGCCGCCGAACACCGGGCCGATGGCCGGCGCCGCGCAGGTGACCAAGCTTACGATGCCGAGCATCGCACCGCGCTGCTCCAGCGGGGCCTTCTCCAGAATGATGTTGGTGATGAGCGGCAGCGAAATGCCCGTACCGAGCGCCATGACGAGTCGCGCGGCCAGCAGCATCGGGAAGTTCACGGCGAACGCACCCAACAGCGTGCCCGCGGTGAAGATCACGACCGCCGCGACGAACAGCGCCCGTGTGGCGAAGTGACGCACCATGAACGGCGAGCTCGGAATCGCCACCGAAAGCAGCAGCAGATAACCGGTGGTGAGCCACTGCACCACGGACGCACTGATCGCGAACTCCTCCATCAGCGTGGAGTAGGCGATGTTCAGCGACGTTTCGGACAGGATGCCCAGGAACGTGAGGATCGCGAGCGAGACCACCGCCACCACGAGCCTCGCGCCGATCGGACGTTTGCCGGATTCCACCGACTCTCCGGCGCGTGCCGCCCGTGCGTGCTGCGTGTCGTATCCGCCCATGGATGGTCCTCCTTTGATTTTCGCGAGGTCTGACGTTTCATAAGGTTTCATCGCCGATGAAGACAATCTGTCATGCTATCGGCGAATGTTACGCGAAACTCACCCGAAGTCCTTCGACCCCGTCACGCCGGCGCCCTGCCGGTCCCGTCGGCCCCGTCGGCCCCGTCCTTCCTGCGCATCCGGCGCGCCCTGCCGGGTTGCTCCCCGTCCGTCTCGCCCGACATACCCCCGATGTGCGCCCTTGAACGGGGCGAATGTATGCTGAAAGTCTGACCAATAGGGCAACAAGGAGACGATTATGCGCGAACTCAACTGGGCCACGCTCGGATGCGGCGTCATCGCCAACCAACTCGAACAGGCGCTGGAAGGCGAAGGCCGCAAGCTGTATTCGGTGGCGAACCGCACACACGCCAAGGGCGTTGCCTTCGCCGAGAAGTACGGCATCGGCAAGGTCTACGACAACATCGACGACGTGTTCACTGACCCGGATGTGGATGTGATCTACATTTCCACCCCGCACAACACGCATATCGAGTTCCTGCGCAAGGCGCTCACCGCGGGCAAGCACGTGCTGTGCGAGAAGTCCATCACGCTCAACAGCGAGGAGCTCAACGAGGCGGTGGCCCTCGCGGCGGCCAACGCCGTGGTGCTCGGCGAGGCCATGACGCTCTATCACATGCCGCTGTACCGTAAGCTCAACGAGATCATCGCCTCCGGCAAGCTGGGCGATCTGAAACTCATCCAGATGAACTTCGGCTCCTACAAGGAGTACGACATGACCAACCGTTTCTTCAACCGCGAGCTCGCGGGCGGCGCCATGCTGGACATCGGCGTGTACGCGCTCTCCTTCGTGCGCTGGTTCATGAACTCCACCCCCGACCAGATCCTTTCGCAGGTCAAGCGCGCCCCGTCCGGCGTGGACGAGCAGGCCGGCATCCTGCTGACCAACCCGGACGGCCAGATGGCCACGGTCACGCTGTCGCTGCACGCCAAGCAGCCCAAGCGCGGCCTGCTCTCGTTCGACAAGGGCTTCGTGGAGATCTACGACTACCCACGCGGCGAGCGTGCGACCATCACCTACGTGGAGGACGGCCACACCGAGGTCGTGGAGGCCGGCGAGACCGCCAAGGCCCTGGCCTACGAGGTGGCTGACATGGAGGCCGCCATCGCCGGCGACCGCTCCGTCATGCATCTCGACTACACGCGCGACGTGATGGATATGATGACCCTGATCCGCCGCGCCCAGTGGGGCATGACCTACCCCGAGGAAGAGCGCGAGCAGTAAACGCGGTTAACGGGCAGGAACGGAGTATCCCCTGTATGACACGGGAGCGGCGGACGCGATACCATGCGTCCGCCGCTCCCGTTTCGTATGGTCCTACACCAGCGGTTCTCGCGCGTGCAGCTCACAGACCACACCGGTCTCCTTGCGAATCCATTCGGCGGCCTGCAGCGCGGCGATGTTCCACAGCGCGTGCGGGATGCCGCCGAAGTCCGGTTGCGCGGACCAGAAGGTCAGGTCATCGGGAAACGCGGTGATGGCCGTCCCCTCCTCGGGCGCCGCTCCACCGCCCGGCATGACGGTACGGTACAGGCGGCGGGCCAGCGTGGCCACGAATTCGTTGGCCGCGGCGAACGTCTCGTTCAAGTGCTCCTCGGCCGTCACGGGCGGCCCGACGATCTCCCACGATTCCACATCCGAGGCGTCCCAGTGCGCCGATTCGCCGTCCACCTTGCGTTCCAGCGTGACGAACAGTTTGGCGAACTCTCCCGAAGACAGCCCGGTGACCCGCCTGCGTGTGGCCAATTCAATCGGCGTCATGCGTCCTCCCCGATATCTCTTAGCTCAACAGAGCCTGGTCCTTATTCATCAATGCCCTACGTATGTTCATTGCCATAGTATCCACGGACTTGTCGTACGCCGAGGCCAATGCAACGGAATAGCCTCAATCAGTCATCTTCCGACGTACGGCGCCAGCGAGCACCGCCACCACGCACTGGCCGACAGCGAATGCGGTGAACAGAACGAGCGGCGCGATCCAAGTGCCGGAGAGTTCCGCCAGCGAGCCGAAGGCGAGCGGCCCGATGGAGGCGATCAGATAACCGAGAGATTGCGCCAGTCCGGACAACGCGACCGTATCCTGCGGGTCGCGGCCACGCAGAGAGATCAGCGTCAACGCGACGACCAGCGACGAACCCTGCCCGACACCACCGATCACGCTCCAGAGCATCGACCACCGCGGCAGCAGCATCCATCCGAAACCGGCGATGACCATGGGCGCGCTGGCCGCGAGTGCCGCACACACCTGATTGCCACGCACGTGCATCAGCGCGGGAATCAGCAGCCCGGAAAGGATGCCAAGCGATTGGAAAACGAACAGCTGCACGCCGGCTTGGGATTCGGTGAAGCCGGCAGCCCCGGAAAGCGACGGCAGCCAATTCGACATGGTGTAGAACGCGGATGATTGCAGTCCCATGAACAGCGTGACCCACCAGGTCATCGGACGTCGCCATAGTGGGCACGGGTCCGGTGCGGGCTTCGCGGCAAGTTCTGCAGCGAGCGGCGTGGCTAGTTCTGCAGCGGGTTCTGCAGCGGGCACCACAGCGATTGATGAGAAGGTCGGGGAGGCGACCTGATAGTTGCCGGATTGGCTGAGTTCGTTCGCAACGACAACATCGGATGAATCAGCCGCCTGTGTCATCGACGAAGAACGCGCTGGAGCCGCCGAGGACACAGCAGTACCAACGTCCCTGCTCCCCCACCCGTCACGCACCACGCGAATCATCCACAACGCGGCAACGATCAATGGCGGCACGGCCCACACGGCGAGCGCTGGACGCCAGCCACCGAATCGGGTTGCGAGCGGTGCGGCGGTGAGTCCCGCGATAGCGGATCCGGCGGTGATGCAGCCGGAGTACACACCCGTGGCGACGGCCACATGCCCGGCGTAATCGCGTTTGGCGATGACCGGCACGAGCACGTTGCCGGCCGCGATGCCTGCGCCGACTGCAAACGTGCCCAGCCATACGCCCGACGGCCCGCCAAGGGATCGAATCAGGTCGCCGGCGGCAAGTACGAGCAACGCGATGAGGATGGTGCGATTGGCACCGAACCGTTTCGTCACGAATCGGACCAACGGGCTGACGGCAGCGAACGCCCACAGCGGCATCGCGCCGAGCACGCCGAGCACGCTTTCACCCCAGCCGAGGTCATCGCCGATGCGCGTCAGCACCGGCCCGACTCCGGCGATGGCAGGTCTCAGGTTCAGCGCCACTAGGAAAATCAGCGCCGCCAGCAGTGGTGGGGTCGCCGGGCCGGATTCCAAGGTCTCCGTGGCTTCAGTCGCAGGCTTGGCCGTCTTGCTGGACGTCGTTCCGCCTGTCTCACTGACCGTCACACCAGCCGCCTCGCCAACCATCATGCCGGCAGCCGAGCCAGCCGTCGTTGCCGTCCCACACCCCTGAGATGCTCTTTCGCTCATTCCTCATATTGTATGAAGCCATTACCGGCGGCATTCTCCAGGCCGCGCCGCAGGCTCTTGTAGGATGCCATCATTCCGACCATCCGTACAATATTCTCCTGGCACTGGCGTATGAATTGCGAACTCGTATCAATGCTGTAGCTGCTAATTGCCTACCTTGTACGATGCTTTTGTATGCGGAAGTGTCCATGCGGACTCTCCAGGAATCCGCAGTTGCCCCCATTGTCGTTGAAACCGCTTTCCCGCATGATGGTGTACAGGAAAACGTGCCCCCATTTGCCACAACCAGCTCTTTTCGAAAATGGGGGCAACATACCGTGCCCCCATTTGGGCGTCCAACGATTGACCCGCCTACAGGGGCAAATCGCCATTCCCTCAAATCCTTGGAATAAAGCCATTTTCGGATCCCAAGCCCAAAACCACGCAAGAGAGGCCTTGTCCCCATTCCGCAATAATGCCGGATTCCTGAAATGGGGGCAAGCAATCTTGCCCCGCAAGACGATATGGCTCTGTTCCATGCTCGCCGTGAGCATCCCAGCTAAACGCAACAGGGCTATCGCACGAATTTTTCTCCACAGGGCACAGGAGAACGAAAACTTCAAGCCCGCCAAAGCACAAGCCGCCGTGCGACTTGCCGCCCCGAACTCCACCCGTTAGCCTGATTGCAAACAGAGGAAGAACCCGGCACGCCCAATTTTCCGAAAAGACCGTCACTGCTGCGCAACAAGGCAAGGAGTCCGCCGTTGTACGAGGAAATCGATGCCCTGCAGGAACGGGATCAGTATTACGTCATTGACTACATCCCGTACGATACGGACGATCCGCGATTCCTGGAGCTGGAGGAGTACTTCGAACGGACCTATCTGCCGTCGTTTGCGGAGAAGATCATCCGCATCATCCTGAAGACCATCTACCGTTTTCCCTGCGCGATCTATGTGACGGGCCCATCGGAAGACGACGATTCCATGCGGCTCTCCGAAGCCGGCGACACACCAAGCCGCATAGAACGCACGCCGAACAACGTCGAACCGGCTTCCGAAGCGACAATCCCCACCGCAATCCCCTACGACACCGACATCAGCGATTATCCGCCGGCCGAGCTTGCCGTGATCATACGCCGCATCATTCTCACCGATGGCCCGGCCTCGGTGCAGGTGCTGTGTTCCACGCCGCATCGCGAACGCACACCGCGCTTTCTCATCAGTCTCGACGGCGGCTTCTCCGTGACCATCTACGGCGTCGAGGGCCAGCCGGGAATCATCGGCCTGTTACAGCAACTGGCCGCGCAGGAAGGTCTGTTCCTGAAGCATCGCTCGGAGCGCTGAGACCGGCGGCATTGCGACTTGCCGACCGCGGCATTCGTTCCACAACGCGCATCCGCGCCGCAACGCACGCCCCGCCTCAAGCCCCGGCATTCCAGCCCTTCCGATACCATGGTGGGCGGTGGTTTGGCGCGGCATCAACCGATATGCGGACAGAAAAACGGGCACATGGACGCCCCGTTTCGTCGGCACGTCACGATTCGTGTCATTCCTGAATGTGTCATTTACGCTTGCGAGGTCCGGAAATCGTTGATTTTCCGGGCAAATAGGAGTGCTAGAGAACAACATGGCAGAATTCGTATTCCAGATGATCAAGGCGCGCAAGTCCTTCGGCGACCGCGTGATCCTTGACGACGTGACCCTGAGCTTCCTGCCGGGCGCGAAGATCGGCGTGGTGGGCCCCAACGGCATGGGTAAGTCCACGCTGCTCAAGATCATGGCCGGCCTGGAGACCGTCTCCAACGGCGAGGCCACGCTGACCCCGGGCTTCACGGTGGGCATCCTGCAGCAGGAGCCGCCGCTGGACGACACCAAGACCGTGGGCGAGAACATCAAGATGGCGTTCGGCCCGATCGCCGAGAAGGTGGCCCGCTTCAACCAGATCGGCGAGGAGATGGCCAACCCGGACGCCGACTTCGACGCCCTCATGGACGAGATGGGCAAGCTCCAGACCGAGATCGACGCCGCCAACGGCTGGGATCTCGACTCCCAGCTCGAGCAGGCCATGGACGCCCTGCAGTGCCCCGACCCGGACACCCCGGTGAACGTGTGCTCCGGTGGCGAGCGCCGCCGCGTGGCCCTGTGCAAGCTCCTGCTCGAGGCCCCGGATCTGCTGCTGCTCGACGAGCCCACCAACCATCTGGACGCCGAGTCCATCCTGTGGCTGGAGCAGTTCCTGCACCAGTACAAGGGCGCCGTCATCGCCGTGACCCACGACCGTTACTTCATGGACAACGTCGCCGAGTGGATCTGCGAGGTCGACCGCGGCCACCTGTACCCGTACAAGGGCAACTACTCCACCTACCTGGAGACCAAGGCCAAGCGTCTGGAGATCCAGGGCGCCAAGGACGCCAAGCTGGCCAAGCGCCTCAAGAACGAGCTCGAATGGGTCCGCTCCTCGCCGAAGGCCCGTCAGGCCAAGAACAAGGCCCGTCTGGAGCGTTACGACCAGATGGAGAACGAGGCACGCAACAACAAGAAGCTCGACTTCTCCGAGATCCAGATCCCGGCCGGTCCGCGCCTGGGCTCCACGGTGCTGGAGGCCAACCACATCCACAAGGCGTTCGGCGACCGCGTGCTCATCGACGACCTGTCCTTCACCCTGCCGCGCAACGGCATCGTGGGCGTGATCGGCCCGAACGGCGTGGGTAAGTCCACCCTGTTCAAGACCATCGTTGGCCTGGAGCCGCTCACCAGCGGCGAGCTCAAGATCGGCGACACCGTCAAGATCAGCTACGTGGACCAGAACCGCGAGGGCCTGGACCCGAACAAGAACCTGTGGGAGGCGGTCTCCGGCGGTCTCGACTTCATCGAGGTGGCCGGCGTGGAGGTGCCGACCCGCGCCTACGTGGCCAGCTTCGGCTTCAAGGGTTCCGACCAGCAGAAGCTCACCGGCGTGCTTTCCGGTGGTGAGCGCAACCGTCTGAACCTGGCCTTGACCCTGAAGCAGGGCGGCAACCTGCTGCTCCTCGACGAGCCCACCAACGACCTCGACGTGGAGACCCTCGAGAGCCTCGAGAACGCGCTGCTCGCCTTCCCGGGCTGCGCCGTGGTGATCTCCCACGACCGTTGGTTCCTCGATCGCGTGGCCACGCACATCCTGGCGTGGGAGGGCGATGACGAGAACCCGGCCAAGTGGTACTGGTTCGAGGGCAACTTCCAGGCCTACCAGGAGAACCGCGTGGCTCGCCTCGGCGAGGACGCGGCCCGCCCGCATCGCCTGCACAAGAAGCTCGTGCGCGGCTGAGCGCCGCTGACAACGTCGCGTTAGCGACGTGCTTCGCAAACGCATAAAAGGACTGTCACCGATTGGTGGCGGTCCTTTTTCGTAGCTCCGATCTCACAGGCCCGACCATGACATCGTCCGCAATCGCGTTCACGATATGAGACGATTCCAGACCTTACCGCACGTTTACCTTCCTCACAGGCTCGTTACATGGCGCTCCCGCATCTCTTAACCCTCCCTGCGTACACTGCAATGCAGAAGCGCAAAGTAGACCCACGAACACGGAATCGAGGAATCATGGCTCACACCGCCACCGTCACACCGCTGGAACATCTGGTGAAGGTGCTCAAGTTGGGCGAGCCCTCCTCCTACCGCGACCACACCTACATCAACGGCGAGAGCCTGTACTTCCCCACCGGTCGCGTCTACGGCGGCCAGGTCATCGCCCAATCGGTGATCGCCGCGTCCAAGACCGTGGCGCCCTCGCGTCTGCCGCATTCGGTGCACGGCTACTTCATCGCCGCCGGCGACATCCGCCAGGACCTCCTCTTCGATGTGGAGACGCTGCGCGACGGCCGCTCGTTCTCCGCACGCCGGGTCAACGTCACGCAGTCCGAAGGCCCGATCCTCACCGCCATCGCCTCCTTCCAGGAAACAGGCCAGGAGGGTGTGGAGTTCGCCGATCCGATGCCCGAGAACCTGCCCGACCCCGAATCGCTTACCTCCGCCAAGCAGCTCATGCAGCCGTTTGCGGAGAAGTCGCCGTTCGCCGACTACTACGCCGAGAAGTCGCCGTTCGACATCCGTCACGTCACGCCGACCGTAATGCTGCGCGCCGACCGGAAGTCCGCGGAGCACGATTCCGGAAAGCAGATGGTGTGGATGAAGGCCGACGGCCATGTGGACGTGCCGCAGATCATGCATCGCGCGATGCTGGCGCTCGGCTGCGACCAGGTGATGATGGAGCCGGTACTGCGCCGCGCGGGCCTGTCCATCTCCACGCCGGGCATCTCCTACGCCTCCATCGACCATTCGATGTGGTGGTACCGCGACGTGGACATCAACCAGTGGCATCTGTACGTGCAGGACACGCCCACCGCCGCCCACGGCCGCGGCCTCGGCATCGCCAAGGTCTACTCGCAGGATGGCCAGCTGGTGGCCGCCATCGCCCAGGAGGCCATGGTCCGCGTGCCGCAGCAGTAAGCGGAATAACGGGAAAGACGACTGCGCCGCCGGCCCATCCATGATTGCGGATGGGCCGGCGGCGCAGTCGTCTATAGGGCGACACATCCGAACACTTCCGGATCTCGCCCCTTTTAGTCTCACTTTTGTTCGATGGCTTCCCTCGACAGGAAAGCCGGAATGGTACGTCTTACTGCTTGAAAGCCTGAGCCACGTCCTGACGGTTCTTGGCCTGCTTGAGTTTGGCGCTTTCCGGCCCGTCGCTGGGAGGCAGCTGGCACAGCCATTCGCCGATGATGCCGATAATCATGTCCGCGATGCAGATCACGGCCGAGACGGCGCATTCGATGACCGCGTCATGGTAGAACGGCGCCTCGAAATGGCCGATGCTCATGAGAATCTGGCCCACATACCAGCCGGAGAGCGCCGCGCCCGCAAGTCCCAGCGCCTTGGCCAGCACCAGCGTGTACACCGCCACCGTGGGGTTCACGAAGCTGTGCGGACGTTTCTTGGGGTCGGTGTTGGCGTATTTGTGCACCTGCAACGCCATGATCAGCACCAGCAGGCCGAGCACGGCCAGGAGGCCGGCCACCACCCAAGGCGCGCCGATGAGCGAGAGCCCGGAGCTTTCGCCGTAGGAGGCCAGTCCGATGCCCGCCAGCAGGCCCAGTGCGGCGGCCAGCGCAAACTGCCACCATGGGGTTCGTCGTGCCTTCATTTCCATACTTCCTTATCGTTCGGTCCGCTTGGTTCGCGCCACTCAGCGCTGCGAAAGAATCCAGTTGTCGGACAGCATCCCCACCTGTCCCGCGTCCGGCGCCATGGCCAGCAGGAACGAGACGGGGTCGCCGCCCAACGTGGCGTTCGGGTCCATGTCCATCCAGGGGGCCAGCACCGAGGCGTGGGTGCGGGCGGATGGCCAGGGTACGCGGCAGTTCGGCTCGTCCGAGGTCACACCGTCCATGTCGACCAGGTCAAGGTCGATGAGTCCCTCCTGCGAGGCCTCGACCGCGCCAAGTGCGGCGATGAGGTCAGCCGCCGGCAGCTTGGTTTCGATCTGCATGACCGCGCTCATAGCGTCGGGGCCGTCGAAATGGGCCACGTGGTAGAGCGGCGAGATGCCTTCCACCTGGTTGCCGGGGATGCCGTCGATGGTCACGATGGCTTCGCGGAACAGTCGTTCGGCGTCCGTGGAGGTGGAGTCCATCGAGATGACGGCCCTGCGGGAGACGGCCGGCGCGTACTGGTCGACCGGCTGCTTGGCGTCTGCCGAGGCCATCGAGGCCGGAGAGGCCGACGATTGCGCCGATGCCGCCATATCCGAAGCCGTTTCTCCGGCTCGCGCCGATGCATCCACTGCCGGGGTTGCCGCTGAATCACCGGCCCCGCTCCCATGTCGGCCGCCCAGCATCCAGTCCTCGGCGGCCAGTTCGACCGCGTCACGGTCCGGCGCGGCCGCCAGCAGATCATGCACCAGTCCCCCATGCGCGCCAGCCAGTCGGGCGTTGGGGTTCAGCGCATCCCACGGCCCCAGCACGAAGGCGCGCTGCCAGGCGCGCGGGTGTGGCAGGGCCAGGTCCTCGTCGGCGCTGGTGATGCCGTCGAAGTCGATGATGTCCAGGTCCAGCGGGCGGGAATCCCAGTGATGTTCGCGGGTGCGGCCGTGATCTGCCTCAATCTGCTGGAGGGCCGCGAGCAGTTCGTGGCTGCCCATCGTGGTCTCCAGCTCGATGACCGCGTTGAGGAAGTCCGGCGCGCCGTCCGCCATGCCCCACGCGGCGGTGCGGAACAGCGGCGAGATGCCGGTCACCTGGGTGCCGGGCAGGCCGTCGATCTCGCGCACGGCGGCACGCAGTGTGGATTCGACCTCGCCGATGTTGCCGCCCAGCGCCACCACGGCATGATGCATCGTGGATCGCGGCGTGGGGCTGGAGTGACGTACCTGTGCGGAATCAGCGGTCCTGATTCGACCATCCGTGCCGTCCGTACCGGAATCGTCGCCTGAAACAGCTTGATTGCCCGCCGTAGCCGCGATTTCCACTGCTCCCGCACTGACTCGTTCGCGGGTGATGGAGACGGCCACGTCGTCGAAGGGCACGGTGATGGGCGCGTGCGGCTTGTGCACGGTCACGTCCACCTTGGCGATGGGGTCGATGGCGAGCAGTCGGTCGGCGATGAGCTGGGCCATGCGTTCGATGAGATCCACATGCCCGCCCTCAATCACGGCCACGATCTCCTTGGCGGCACGGCCGTAGTCCACCGTGTCGGTCAGCGCGTCGGTGCGGCCGGCGGCGGACAGGTCGAGGTACAACGTGGCGTCCACCACGAACGGCTGGGCGCGCTCGTGCTCGAAGTCAAGCACGCCGTGGGTGCCGTTGGCGCGTACACCGGTCAGTCGAATCGTGTCCATCTCCGCACTCCTATCGGTATTGTCGTAAACTTCGCCAGGGCCATTCCGGCCCACTACTGTTCGCTGTACTTGCGCCAGGTGTTGCCGGCGATGACGGCGGCGCGGCTCTTGGTCACGTCGTGCACGCGCACGGCCCAGGCGCCGTGTTCGGCGCACAGGGCGGACAGGCCGGCGGTTACGTTGTCGCGTTCGGCCATATCGGCGTCCGTGACGCCTGCATCGGCCAGCATCGCCGAGATGAAGCGCTTGCGGGACTGTCCGATGAGCACCGGGTATCCGGTGTCACGGAAGGTCTCCAGGCCGGCCAGCAGCGGCAGGTTGTGCTCGATGCCTGGCTTGGAGAAGCCGAGGCCCGGATCGATGATGATGCGTTCGGGCTTGACGCCGGCCGCCAGCACGCCGTCCACCTGACGCATGAGCTCGTCATGCACGTCCTTGAGCACGCCGCGCTCGTACACGGACGTGTCCTGATCGGGATTCGCGCCCTTGGAGCCGGCGAGCCAGCCGCGCCAGTGCTGCACGATGTACAGGCAGTCGTGGTCGGCCACCACGTGCGGCAGGTCGGCGTCCAGCGTGCCGCCCGAGACGTCGTTGATGATCTGCGCGCCACCTTCGAGGGCGGCCTTGGCCACCGAGGCGCGCGTGGTGTCGATGGAGAGCACGGCTCCGGCCGGGATCAGCGCGGAGACCGCGCCGGTGATGCGCTTGAGCTCGTCTTCCTCGGAGACGCGCTTGGCGCCGGGGCGGGTGGATTCCGCGCCGATGTCGATGATGTCCGCGCCGGCGGCCATCATGTCGCGGCCGTGCTGGGCGGCCTTGTCCGGATCCAGCCAGAGGCCTCCGTCCGAGAAGGAATCCTCGGTGATGTTGAGCACACCCATCACCATCGTGTCCTGCGCGTCATGCAACGCCTGCAAATCGGTCATAATTCGTTTTCCCCTTCGTTGTTTCTCGAGTTCCCCTGCGGAAGAGTTGGCTCGCATAGCAAGACTGTGAGGCAACTCAACAGAATCGAACTGATACTGGCTGGAGGCTCCCCTCAGTCAGCTTCCGCTGACAGCTCCCCTCAGAGAGGGGAGCCAAAGGTAGCTACTTGTCAAGAATCAGGCTCATGGCCTCGGCCCGGGTGGCGGGGTTGCGCAGCAGGCCGCGCACCGCGGAGGTCACCGTGCGGGCGGAGGACTTCTTGATGCCACGCATGGACATGCACAGGTGTTCGCATTCGGTCACCACGATCACACCGCGGGCGCCCGCGTATTCCACGAGGGCGTCGGCGATCTGCTGGGTCAGGCGTTCCTGCACCTGCGGCCTGCGGGCGTACACCTCCACGAGACGGGCCAGCTTGCTCAGGCCCATCACGCCGTCCTTGGCCGGAATGTAGCCCACGTGGGCCACACCGTGGAACGGCAGCAGGTGGTGCTCGCACACCGAATACAATTCGATGTCCTTGACCAACACGAGCTCGTCGGTGTCCACGTCGAAATGCTTCTCCAGCACGTCCGCGGGCGAGGCTTGCAGGCCGGCGAACAGTTCCTTGCAGGCGCGGGCGATGCGGTCCGGCGTCTCCACCAGCCCCTCACGCTCCGGGTCCTCGCCGATGGACTTGAGGAACAGGCGCACGGCCTGGCGCACGCCCTCCTCGTCGTAGTGGGCGGCGCGCTCGACGGCGGTCGTTTCCTCGGTCATTGCTCTCTCCATCTCATATTCCAATGAACAAGCCCGCAGCCCATCCTGCACGGACAGGTCAGGCTGCGGGCTCGCTATTGCACGATTATCTCCTGCTCAAGGAGTCGTAATCGCATCCGAACTCCCCTCCCCTCGGTCACCTACGGTGACAACTCTCTCAAAGAGGGAGCCAAGAGGGGCCGAATTACTTCTCCTCGGGCTTCATGCCCACCGAACGCTTGAGCGACTCGGGGATCTCCACCGGAGGCTTGTCCGAATCGGGGCGGCGGTCGTTGGACAGCCACACCGGACGGACCGGAGCCTTCTTGATCGGCGCGAAGATCTCGGCCAGCTCCTTCTCGTTGAGCGTCTCCTTGACCAGCAGCTGGCGGACCAGCTCGTCGAGGATCTCACGGTTGTCGTTGATGATGTTCCACGCCTCGGTGTGCGCGGTCTCCACCAACTTGAGCACCTCATCGTCGATGATCTCGGCGGTGCGGTTCGAGTAGTTGTGCGGGGCCAGACTGCCCAGATCGCCGCTCTGATCCTCGTCGTCCGCCCACTTGATGGCGCCGAGCTGCTTCGAGAAGCCATACTGCGTCACCATCGTGCGGGCGATGTTCGTGGCCTTCTCGATGTCGTTGGACGCGCCGGTGGTCGGGTCGTGGAAGACGATCTCCTCGGCGGTGCGGCCGCCCATGGCGTAGGCCATCTGGTCGAGCAGCTGGTTGCGGGACTGCGAGTAGCGGTCGGAGGTGGGCATCACGGCGGTGTAGCCGAGCGCGCGGCCACGCGGCAGAATCGTCACCTTGGTCACCGGGTCGGTGTTGTGCAGGGCCGCGGCCACCAGCGCGTGGCCACCCTCGTGGTAGGCGGTATTGCGCAGCTCGTCGAGGGCCATGCCCTTGGACTTGCGGCGCGGACCGGCCTGCACACGGTCGATGGCCTCGTCGATGGCGCGGTTGTCGATGAGCTGGGCACCAGCGCGGGCGCACAGCAGGGCGGCCTCGTTGAGCACGTTGGCCAGGTCGGCACCGGTGAAGCCCGGCGTGCGGACGGCCACCATGTGCAGGTCCACATCCGGCACGAACGGCTTGCCCTTGGCATGAACCTTGAGGATTGCCTCGCGGCCTTCGAGGTCCGGTGCGGCCACACCCACCTGACGGTCGAATCGGCCCGGGCGCAGCAGGGCGGGGTCGAGCACGTCGGGACGGTTGGTGGCGGCGATGATGATGAGGTTGGTGTCGTTGTCGAAGCCGTCCATCTCCACGAGCAGCTGGTTCAGCGTCTGCTCGCGCTCGTCATGGCCGCCGCCCATGCCGGAACCGCGCTTGCGGCCCACAGCATCGATCTCGTCGATGAAGATGATGGCCGGGGCGTTCTTCTTGGCCTCGTCGAACAGGTCACGCACACGGGAGGCACCGAGACCCACGAACATCTCCACGAAGTCGGAGCCGGCCATGGCGTAGAACGGCACGCCGGCCTCGCCCGCGATGGCTCGCGCGAGCAGCGTCTTACCGGTGCCGGGAGGGCCGTACAGCAGCACGCCGCGCGGGATGCGGGCACCCAGGGCCTTGTACTTGGACGGGTCCTTGAGGAAGTCCTTGATCTCCTCCACCTCGGCGAGCGCCTCGTCCTCGCCGGCCACGTCGGAGAACTTGGTGGTGGGCGTCTGGCCTTCGAGCAATTTGCCGTTGTTCTTCTTGCCCATGCCCATCATGCCGGAGGCACCTCCCATGCGGCTCATGAGCCACCAGAACAGCGCGAAGAAGATGATGAACGGCAGAATCGAGGTGAGCAGGTAGCTCAGCATGCTCGTCTGCTGGATGTTGGAGGTCCAGCCCTTGGACAGGTCGCCGTTCTCCACCGCCTTGGCCACCTGCGCGCCCTGCGCGAAGGTGTAGTAGAACTGCACGTCCTTGCCGTAGTTGGTGGTCTTGCCGGTGTCCGCGTTCTTCTTGGTGAAGTCCTCCTTGAGCTCGAGGCGGACCACCTGCTTGTTGTCCGTGATCTCGGCGTAGGTGGCCTTGCCCTGGTTGAGCAGCGCGAAACCGTCCTTGGTGTCGATGGTCTTGGTGCCCGTGCCGGCGAACATCTGGAACATCAGCACGCACATGACCACCAGCACCGCGCCCCACAGCCACGGGGACTGCCAGAACGGGCGGTCGCCGTTGTTGCCGTTGCGATTGCCGTTGTTCCCGTGGTTGTTGCGGTTGAACGGATTGGTGAACGGATTGCCGTTATTACGGTTGTTCGGGTTCGGGTTGTTCCCGTTGCCCGGCCCAGGACCCTGGGGGAAGCTCATACGTTATTCTCCTTGGTACACGGACGGCTTGAGCACCGCAATCGAGTCGAGGTTGCGGTAGCGCTCGTCGTAGTCGAGACCGAAGCCCACCACGAACTCGTCCGGAATCTCATAGCCGGCGTACTTCACGTCCACTTCCACCTCACGGCGGGAGGGCTTGCTCAGCAACGCGAACACCTCCACGGAGGCCGCGCCACGGCGCTTCAATTCGTCGACCAGCCACGCGAGCGTGCGTCCTGAATCGATAATATCCTCCACAATGAGAATGTGCCGGCCGCGAACATCGGCGGACAAATCCTGGCGAACCGTCACCTGGCCGCTGGACACCGTGCCCGAGCCGTAGCTGGACAGGCTCATGAAGTCGATCTGCACCGGGATGCTCACGGCCTGGGAGAACTCGACCAGCGTGTTCACGGCACCCTTGAGGACCGCGACCAGCAGCGGGTTCTTGCCTCGGTAATCCTCGCTCACCTGTGCGGCGATCTCACGGATCTTGCTGTCAATCTGTGCTTTACTGACCAGCTCGTGGTCAATGTCTTCCTTAACGTCAGCGATTCGCATGCGCTCCATCTTGGCACACGCGAATGACGTGTTTCTTGCGATTCGCTGAATAACCACTGGGAAGATGGACGGGCCCCTGACCGTGCCAGTCGGTGATGAGACGGTCGATGGCGTCCACCTGTGCTGCGCCCGCCCGGATGTCGGCCTGTTGCAGTGCCCGTTCGATGACGCGACGGCGTATCGCCGGATGTTCGGTGCCGAGCCGCGCGGCGTCGATGCGCAGCACCGCGTCCCCGTCCGTGCCGCCGACGACTCGTGCGGCCACGCGGACGGCGACAGAGTCAAGGTAGTCCTTGTCAACCTGGGTCAATGCCGCGCTTTCGGCGAGGTGACGGGTCACGTCGCGACCGGCGAACCGCGCGATGGCGGGCAGCAGGTCGTGCCGGACGCGCGAGCGCAGCGGATAGTCAGCGGGCAATGGTCCGTCGATGCCGTCGCCGTTGGTGGGGTCGTCCCAGTATTCGATGCCGAGGTCCCGGCAGATGCCGGTGGTGTCCGCACGGGTCAGGCTCAGTAGGGGGCGCAGGAAGGCGACGCCGCCTCGGGTGAAACGCGGCGGCATGCCGGCGGTGGCGTCGATGCCGGTGTTCCGCAGCAGACCGATGATCACGGTCTCCGCCTGGTCGTCCATCGTGTGTGCCAGGAGCACGACCGCCGCGCGGTACTCCCCCGCGGTCTCGATAATGGCTTGATAGCGGGCTTCGCGGGCGGCCGCTTCGAGGCCCTCGCCGGATTCACGTACGGCGACCTTGCGGGTGACGACCGGGGTCAGGCCGAGCCGCCCGCAGTGCTCGGCGGTGTGCTTGGCGACTTCGGCCGAACCCGGCTGCAGGTTATGGTCGACGATGACGGCGCCGCAGCGCAGCCCCAGCGAGGCGCAGACGATGTGGGCGACGGCCGCGAGGGCCATGGAGTCGCGGCCGCCCGAGCAGGCGACCAATACGAGCGGGGCATCCGGAGAGGCATCGTGCTCGCCGTGACGCGCGAATTCGGACGACTGACGTTCCAGCCCGACCTGAGCCAGTGCCGCACGCACCGCCCCCACCGCCTTGCGCAACCGTGTCGTGTATGCCATGTCAGTTCCTTTGAATTCGTGGAGGTATGCGTGGCGCTCCCCTCAGTCAGCCTGCGGCTGACAGCTCCCCTCAGCGAGGGGAGCCAGATTAAAAAGGGTCTTGGCTCCCCTCCATGAGGGGAGCTGGCCGCGAAGCGGACTGAGGGGAGCACCACGGATATCCCCCCTACAACTCCGTGAGTTTGGTGATGAAGGCGTCGATGGCGTTGCGGGCGGCCTCCATGTCCTCGGGGTTGTTGACCACCACGGCGAAAGCCAGCGCGCCGCCGTTCGTGCGCGAGACGTTGCCGGCCATCGAGGTGACCGTACCAAGGCTGCCGGTCTTGACGCGCAGCAGTCCGGCCGCGGCATCGTCGTCGTACCGGTACTGGGCGGTGCCCACCAGTCCCGCGATGGACAGTCCCTCAGCGGCCGCGGCGCCCTCGCCTTCCGCAAGGTTGCGCTGCTGGACGGCCACGAGTGTGCGTACCGTGAGCTTGGAACCGGGCGAGAGCCCTGAGCAGTCGGCCATGGTCAGGCCGGACGTGTCGATGCCGAGCTTATCGAGTGCTTCATGCACGGCTTTGGTGCCGCCTTCCGGGCTGTTGTCCTTGCCGCGGGCCAGGGCGGTGAGCCGACCGAACTCCTCGGCGAGTGTGTTGTCCGAATGGCGCAGCGTGAAGGCCAGGATCTCGGCCAGGGTGGCGGAGCTCACGGAAGCGAGCGGGCTCGTGGAGGCGGGGGCACTGCCTTCGGCCGGCTCCCCTTCCACGGTGATGCCCTGGTCGGCCAGCAACGAGGCGAATTCCTCAGCCACATCGGCGGCCGTGTGCTGGGAGAGTTCCGGATATCCGGCGGAATCGTCGGGGTTGGCGGGCGCGGGCATGGCGTCCGTGTACTGGCGGCCGCCGTCGATGGCCATCGAGGAGACGGGCGTGTAGTAAACGGTGTAATCGCTCAGGACCGTGTTGGCGCCCTCGCTCAGGCCGTCGGGCACGCGAGCGTCGCCGAATAGCGAATCGTCATAGGCGAGGCGCACGGTGCTGATGCCGCGCTGGGCCAGGGCCGCGGCCGCTGATTGGGCGAGCGTGGCGAGGCCCGCACGGCCGTTGATGTGGTCGGGGTCGGATTCGCCGGAACCCAACAGCATGTCGCCGTTGCCTTTGAGGGTCAGGGTGTCCACGCCGTCGGTCTGGGCGAGGAACACCTGCGTATCCAGCGTGGAGGCCATGTTGAGCGTGGTCGAGGCGGCGAGCGCGGTGAGTGTCTTCATGGTGGAGGCGGGTTCGCGCGAGGTGCCGGCCTCGTGTTCGGCGGCCACGTTGCCCTGCGCGTCCTCGATGATGACCGAGGTGTCCGAACCGACGCCTTCGGTGGCGAGCAGGTCATTGATCAGCGCGGAGGCTGCCTTGGCGTCCACGGCTTTGGTCAGGTCGAGTTTGCCGGCCACCGTGCCGCCGGTTTTGGCAGTGAGCGGGTCAGCGAACGTTGGCACGTCCACATTCTTCAATGTCAGGGGGCCGGGCGCGACGTCCAGGATGTCGGCGGTGCAATAGCCCGCGAACAGGGCGATGGTCACCAGTGCGGAGACGGCTATGGTGAGCGGACGGCGGCGGGAGGCACGGGATTGCCGTTGCTGTTGTCGCTGCGTTTCACGTCGTTGGCGGCGCGACACCGCTGTGGATACCATCGTGCTCCTTCGTGGGTTCGCCGGTTCCGGGCAAGGCCGGACGGGCGTACCGGAATCAACCGTCAGTGCTGCAATGAGGCGAACGAATCGAGCGTGGAGACGACCGAGAGCATTCGCGCATCCAACAGCTTACCGCCCAGCCATGTCCCGAGCGCCAGCATGCCCGCGCCATTGAACAGCACGATGGGAATCAGCACCCAGAACATCGTGCCGATGACGTCCATGGCGGTCAGCACGATGGCCACGATGCCGGTCGGCAGCAGGAGCAGGATCGTGCCGAACAGGTAGATGAACGGGAAGAATCCCTGGGCCATGGCGCGGCCCTGCGGCGAGGAGAACGGCTTGTCCGGCGAAGGCACCGGATACATGAACACGCATGAGGTGATTTCAGCCAGTCCCAATCCGCAGCAGGCGGCTGCGAGGCCGATCGACCAGAGCAGGATGCCGAGCAGCAGACGGTCGGGATGCGCCCAGTCGCCAGTGAAGATGGCGATGCCCACACCCAGCACCAACAGATAGACCACGGCGATGCCCAGGTAGACGAGCACGCGGCCGATACGATTCTGCAGGCCCCGCACACCGGAGATCACCTCCATCGTGAAGCCGCGGCCGTCGTAGGCCAGACCATTGCTTTCGGCGATGGAAAGCATCCAGCCGGTCCAGATCAACGACACCCAAACGATCGCGCTTTCGCCGCGCGCCTGGAAGGCGAACACCACCACGAACAGTATCGGCATCAGGAAAATCATGCCCTGTCTCGGATCGCGCTTGAGGTACGTGAACAAACGGGCGGCGACGGCTCCGGGCACGGAATCCGGCATCCAGCGGAACGCGCCGATGCCCTTGGCGGTGACCGTTTTGGCTCCGGCCCCGACGGTCAGTCGTTCGCGTTTGAGACACCATGTGCACACGACGAAGCAGACCACCCAGGTGACGGTCAGCACGGCGAGATGGCCGAGCAGGGCGAGTCCGTTGGCCGCGGCAGCGTCGAACGGCAACTGGAAGGCCGCGCCGAACGGCGTCCATGCAAGGATGGAGGCGAATGCGGCGATCATCTGGCCTCGATCGTTCGGGGCTACGTGCTCCAACATGCCCGAATTCACCATGATGTTCGGCAACTGGGACAGCGCAATGAAGCCGAGCACCACCACGATGTAGAACAGGTTCTTGCCGCGGCGTGAGGTCACGAGCGTGGTCGCCAAAGATATGAGCAGTTTGGACAGGCTCATCATGGTGAACACGGCGAGGACGGAGGCGACCAGCGAAGTCACGACGGCCGCCCCGCCCAGGTGGCGGTAGGACAGCGTCCACACCATCAGCGAGAGCATGCCGGTGATCGCGGGCAGACCGGACATCCCGGCGAGCAACAGGCCGAACTGCAGTTGGCGATCCGGCAGGCCGTAGAGCGCGAACTTGCGCGGACTCATGGTCGAGCCGTCGCCGAGCAGCATAAGCTGGATTAAGGCCACCGTGACGGTGAGAAGCGAACCGAGGATAACGACGAGGGCACGGAGGACGGCGAAGTGACCGTAATCGGCGGGCAGCGGGCCCGATGCTCCGGCGCCGTCGAGGCCGCCCGCGCCCCATGCGGCCATGCCGGTAATGATGACGGTGGCCACGGCGGTGATCATGGCGAAGACATAGGCCACGGTCTGCCAGACGGACTTCCTCAGCGTGGCCCAGGTCAGGGACCAGCGCAATCGTACGAGGGTGAGCGCGGTGGTCATCGGACGGCCGTTTCGTTCGGGTTGGGCTGGGATTGCGCCGGCTGGACCGGCGTGACGGGATTCGGCAGGGATTGCGCCTGCGTTGGTACGACCGGTGTCGGCGAAGTCTCCGGCGAACCCGCAGATGCCGGCGCGTGCGGGGCTCCGCCGTCGAGCCAGGAGAGGCGGGCGGCTGCGTGACGGCCGCCGACCAACTGCAGGAAGCGGTCCTCGAGATCCTGGCCGGCGGCCACCTGGTCGACCGTACCGGCCGCGCAGACCTGGCCGTTGTTGATGACGGCCACATGCGTGCACATCTTCTCGACCAGCGACATGACATGCGAGGAGATGATCACCGTGCCGCCGGTTTTCGCGTATTCGATGAGGATGTCCTTGAGGTTGGCGCTGGAGACCGGATCCACGGATTCGAAGGGCTCGTCGAGCACGAGGATGCGCGGGCTATGGATCATCGCGGAGGCCAGGCAGATCTTCTTGGTCATACCGGCCGAATAGTCGGAAACCATGGTGTTTGCAGCCTGCGCGAGGTCGAAGGCGTTGAGGAGGTCGCGCGCGCGGCTCAGGGCCTCGGCGCGTTTCATGCCGCGCAGCATGCCGGCGTAGACCAGCAGTTGCAGGCCGGTCAGGCGGTCGAAGATCTGGTCGGGCTGGGGCATCACGCCTATGGAGCGTTTGGCGGCATTCACATCCTGCCAGACGTTGCGACCCAGGATCAGGGCCAGGCCCGCGTCGGGGACCAGCAGGCCGGTGACCATGTTGAGCGTGGTGGTCTTGCCGGCGCCGTTCGGGCCGACGAGACCGTAGAACGAGCCGACCGGGATGTCGAGGGACAGGCCGTTGACGGCGATTTTGTTGCCGAATCGTTTGAACAGGCCGCGGATGGAGACGGCGGCCTCCGGGCTCGGCGGGACCGGTTGTGGAGCGTATTGCGGCTGGGGCAGCTGGGCGTATGGCTGCTGGGCATGCGGCTGCCGGGACGACTGCGATTGTGACAGTGGTTGCGGCTGTGGCATGGGCGCCGGCTGTGATTGCGGCATGGGCGATGCCGACGTTACGGGCGTCTGCGGTTGAGATTGGATTGGACTTGGGGATTGCGGGGATTGAGGCGTGTAGTGGGCTTGCGGCGTCGTCGCCGCGGAAAATGCAGCATTCCTATCGCTGTTGTCTAGGCTCATGACTCCACTCTAGTCCAGTGCAAAGCGCCACGCCGGGAGACTGTGGACGGATGTGTACCTGCGTTGACCTGGTTCCTCTCTCTGAGGGAAGCTATTGAATCATGACTCGGACATCCAGCGCACGGTGGACTGGATCCCCTCGTTGAGGGGAGCTGTCAGCGAAGCTGACTGAGGGGAGTCTGTAAGGAGTCATCCGCGCACTCCCCTCAGCCTCACTCCGTTCGGCAGCTCCCCTCAGAGAGGGGAGCCGGATCACTGCTCGGCTATCGGCTCGCTCAGGCTGACGCTACGGGAAGTCCACTGCTGAGCCGTTAAGCGGACAGCCCAGTGGGCTGTCCGTAGGCGAAGTGAGCCGCAAAGCGGCGAAGGACGAACGAAGTTCGTCAACCCGCTTAACGGCTCTCCTCCGGCCCGGCAATTACGGACTCGCCTCCGGCGAGGCTCAATCCGACCTTCGCTCGGCTACCGCCTCGCTCAGGCTGAAGCTACGGGAAGTCCACTGGACTTCCCGCTTAACGCTTCAGCCCTTATGCGTAATGGGCTTCCACTGGGCTTTGGCGAAGATGGCTTGGAAGGAGATGGGGACGTAGCTGAGCATGTAGATCGGGAAGCTCAGCACGTAGGCCAGCAGCTCCTTGTTGGTGGCGCCGATCTGGTCACGTTCCACGATGATGGTCAACGCAGCCAGCGCCATCAGGCCCAGAATCGAGGTCACGATGCCGTTCGACCAGCCGGCCAGCGACTGCATCTGGCTGGACCAGCTCACGAAGCCGAGCGCCGCGAACAGGATGCCCATCAGCATGCGAATCACGCCGAGCACGGTGAACGGGCAGAGCATCAGCGTGAAGTCGATGCAGGAGAAGTCACGTTCACGGACGGCACGCTTGAGCAGCGCCGGGCCGTAGTAGCGGAACACCTGCAGGAAGCCCTTGCTCCAGCGCAGGCGCTGGCGCCAACTCTGCGCGAACGTCACCGGCTGCTCGTCGTAGAGGATGGCGGTGCCGCAGTAGCCCACGCGGTCACCGTGCAGGATGGAATCCATGGTGAACTCGAGGTCCTCGGTGAGCAGGTGGAACTTCCAGCCCTTGTTGCGCTTCATGATCTCGCGGGAGAACATGAAGCCGGTGCCGCCCACGTGGCAGGAGGAGCCGAGGATCATGCGCGAGTTGGACAGGAATCGCGATTCGCGGATGAACCACAGGGCCGAGCCGGAGGAAACCCAGTTGTCCGCCAGGTTCACCGAGTTGCGGTAGCTGGTCAGGATACGGAAGCCGGAGCAGAACGCCTTGTTCATCTCCTCGAAGTAGTGCTTGTCCAGCTTGTTGTCCGCGTCGAAGACGAAGTAGGCGTCGTAGTCGTCCGCCACGCCGATGTCCATCATGTGCGTGAGCAGGTAGCTCAGCGCGTATCCCTTGCCGATCTGTTCGAGATTGTGCCGCTCAACCACATGGCAGTCACGGGCGCGCACCACGTCGGCGGTGTGGTCGGTGCAGTTGTCCGCCACGAGCCAGATGTCGATGAGATCGGACGGGTAGGTCTGGGAACGGATCGAATCGATGAGGTTGCCGATCACGTTCTCCTCGTTGCGCGCGGAGATGAGCACCGCGTATCGCGTGGTCATCGGCGCCTCAGGGAAGCGCACCGGCTTGGCGAACAGAGACATGACGATGCACACGCCCTGATAGATCACGCCTGCGCCGCCCACGATCATGAGGAGGACGTCAAGTACGGTCAGAAGCGTCATCAGCGCCACCCCGCTCTCGGATTGCTGGAAATGGATTGGTCAGGCGTCTTGGACGCACCGTCATCACCGGATTTGATAGGACCGTCGGCGTCGGCCGTGGCAGGCCGACCGGAATCGTGCGCATCGTCGGATTCATCGGACGTACCGGACCGACCGGCTCTTTCGGACGTTGCGGAATCGCCGGACTTGCGTGACGTGCCGGACTTGTCGGGTGCCTTATCGGACGGCTTGGTCTCGACACTGTGTTCCAGATGCATCGGCTGCGGAATGCCTTCGGTATCCTCGGCGTCCGCGGCGGCATCGTACGTGCGGATTCTCGACGAGCCGGGCGTCTGCGTTCCGCCGGACGCTCCCGACGAACCGGCCTCGCCCGCATCGCCTTCCTCAGTGCCGCGCAATCCCTTGCGGACTCCTGCGGACAGCACGTTCTTGGGGATGGCCACGGTGGCGGAATCGTCCATATCGCGCTGGGTGTCCTCGTGTTCGGGGATGGCGTAAATCTGCTCCTGCAACAGGCGCAGCTCCTCATTCATCGGCACGCGGCTGCTGGAGCCCTTGGCGGCGCGCGGCATGTGCTCGCCGATCGGATGCAGCACGTGCTCGCCGAACGCCTCGGACGCCTCCACGATCTTGGACTTCTTGTCCGACACCGGATCGTTCATGAGCGGCGAATCGATCAGCTCGTACCGGCGGGTGTACACGCGGAAGATGGCCTGGATGGAGGCCACCACCGGCAACGCCAGGAATGCGCCGAATGCGCCGAACAGCGAACCGAACGCCAACACGGCCAGGAAGGCCACGGCGGCGTTGATGTCCATGGTGCGCTGGGAGATCTTCGGCGAGAGAATCAGGTTCTCGATCTGCTGGTAGATGATGATGAACGCCAGCACGGCCACCGCGTACACCCATCCGCGGTTGCCCCAGGCGAACAACACCGGCAGCGCGCCGCCGATATACGTGCCCACCGTGGGGATGAACTGGGAGACCACGCCGCAGAACAACGCCAACGGCAGCCAGTACGGCACCTTGAGCACTTCCAGGAAGATGGCGGTGCAAGTGGCGTTGATCATGGCCAGAATCGAACGGGAGAACAGGAACGACGAGATCTGGCCCTGGGCCACGGTCCACACCAGCAGGAAGCGGCGTTGCGTGTTGGGAGCCAGCCACTGGCAGAACGAGCGACGCAGCTTGGGACCGGCCGCGGAGATGTAATAGGTGGTCATGATCACGGTCATGAGGTCCAGCAGGAAGGAGAACAGGCCACCCACTGTGCTCATGGCGGTGCCGGCGAAGTCCGTGACCCACGAGGTTTGGATGTTGTTGAAGATCTCGGTGCCGAGGCTGTCGATCTCCGGCAGCTGGAACTTGGAATACGGTTGCAGGAACTCGCGCAGCTGCTCGTACATGGCCGGCAGTCCCTTGACCATGGCGATCATCTGCTGGACGAACATGTTGCCGAACAGCGTGAGCAGCACGCCGATGATCACCGCGAGGCCCACCAGACCCACGGCCGAGGCGACGCCGCGCTTCCAGCCGTGCGAGACCAACGCTACCACCAACGGTTCGATAGCGAGCGCCAGGAACAGGGAGATGATCACGTCCAGCACCAGGTAGGAGATGCTGCCCCAGGAGCGCCAGCAGAAGCTGAACACCACGATGGCGATGGCCACGTACATCAGTGCGCGGCTGAACCATTCCGGGGGCCGGCGAGGGTCGCCCTTGGCTGGGAACAGCGTGCCGAAATCGATGCGGTTCTCGTCTCCGGAGGGGGTTTCGGTGCCCGTATACGTGGCGGCATAGGCGGTGCCGGAGGTCTTCTTGCCGCCGATATCGGTTCGGCCGGCGGTGTTCGTGCTTGCGTTGATGCTTCCGTTGGTGTCTGCGTTTGCACCGTTGCCGGACTGTCCCCTGGTCCGGCCGGTGCCATTCATATTGCGCGCGCGTTCGCTCATGGCTCCCCATTGTAGCGGGGCGGTCGAAGAGCGGACCGGAGCCGCAGAGGGGACGCCCGTGACCACGAACCACGCATACGCCGTTTCCCGCGATCGGCCGACCTGCGATAGGCGGCGAACATACGATGGACGGAACGTGAACGGATACCGTCTTTCGCTCTGGGCGTACACCCGCTTCCCTATCCTTGAAGCCATGCTCAACGTTTCGATCATCATCCCCGCGTGGAACGAAGCCGAACGCATCCACGACTGTCTGCTCAACGCGACCCGTCAGACCGTCATGCCGCATGAGGTGCTGGTGGTGGACAACAAGTCCACAGACGATACCTGCGCCATCGTGGAGCAGTTCATCAAGGACCATCCGGAAGCGCCCGCCAAGCTGCTGCATCAGAACGATGAGCAGGGACTGATTCCCACCCGTAACTTCGGTCTCAACGCCGCGACCGGCGATGTGCTGGGCCGTTTCGACGCCGACTGCATGATCCGGCCCGACTGGGTCGAGGTGGTCTCCGGCATCTTCACCGAGGACCCGGCCGCGATGGGCGCCACCGGTCCGGTGATGTACTACGACATGCCCTCCCGCCACTTCGGATTGAAGGGCGACAACTCCCTGCGCAAGCGCATCTACAAGGCGGATGGCGGCCAGCCGTTGCTGTTCGGTTCGAACATGGCCCTGCGCGCCTCGGCCTGGCATCAGATCTCGGACGAGGTATGCCGCGACAAGGCGGACGTGATGCACGAGGACATCGACATCTCGCTGCATCTCATGGGCAAAGGATTGAAGACCGTGTATTCGCCGCGCATGATCGCCGCGATGAGCGCCCGCCGCATGGACACCTCGTTCAGCTCGTTCCTCAATTACATGCGCAGGTTCCGCAACACGTTCAACGCGCACCCGCAGCATTGGCGCAAGCACAAGCCGGAAATCCTGTTTACTGCCATGTATCCGGCGATGCACCTGTTCTACCCAGTGTGGCAGAAGGTGCTCAGCACGGCAGACATCAACCCGGCGGAGGCCGCGTGGATCAATGAGCAGATGCAGCTCGCCGAGTCGCAGGGCAAGCAACTCTATGACGAGACGCCCACCGACGAGGAGTACGACGAGAAGCACGCCGAGTAAACCGGGTAATCGGAGCAATCGGAGCAATTGAAGCCGCGCCGAATCTTTGGGGAAAAGTACCGCTGACGTGCGCTGAGCGGCACAAAAATCCAAAGTCGGAAAAAGTTAGGCTCTGTTAAACCAAGATTGACATGCCCCTTATTCTTGGCTCCCCTTGTCAGGGGAGCTGGCGGCGAAGCCGACTGAGGGGTAGTCCAAGGGAATCCATGTCAATCTTGGTTTAACAGAGCCAAAAGTTATGGGGAAAAGTACCGCTGAAAATCGGTCAGCGGTACTTTTCCCCATTTGTCGATTATCGGGTTTCAGGACCTTGCGAAGGCTTACATCAGGCTCTTGTAGATGGCGAGGATGTCCTCCTCGGTGGCCTTGCGCGGGTTGCCCGGGGTGCACACGTCGTTGAAGGCGTCGTGGGCCAGCGGGGCGAGGTCAGCCTCGGTGGCGCCCACCTCGGAGATGGTGGTCGGGTTCTTGAGGTCCACGGTGAGCTTGTGGACGGCTTGCACGGCCTCCTCACGCACCTTCTCGAGGTCGCCGGTGTAGGCGTCCTCGACACCGAAGGCGTCGGCGATGTCGCGGTACTTCTCGCCGGTGAAGTCCTTGTTGTATTCCATGACCGGGGCCAGCAGGATGCCGTTGGCCACGCCGTGGGCCACGCCGAGGCGGCCGCCCAGCGGGTGGGCCATGCCGTGCACCAGGCCGAGGCCGACATTGGAGTAGGCCATGCCGGTGATGTAGGAGGCGTACGCCATCTGCTCGCCGGCCGGCACGTCGCCGTCGGCGGACTTGGCCAGGTTCTTGGCGATCATGCGGATGGTCTGCATGGACAGGCAGTCGGACAGGCTCCAGGCGCCCGGGGTGATGTAGCCCTCGATGGCGTGGGTCAGGGCGTCGAGGCCGGTGGCGACCTTCAGGCCGCGCGGCATGGAGTCGGTCAGGTCAGGATCGACGAAGGCGACGATCGGGATGTCGTGCGGGTCGACGGCCACGAACTTGCGCTTGTTGGCGGTATCCGTAATCACGTAGTTGATGGTGGTCTCGGAGGCGGTGCCAGCGGTGGTGGGCACGCCGAAGATCGGCACGGACGGGTTCTTGGTGTCCGCAACGCCCTCGAGGGAGAGCACGTCGGAGAACTCGGGGTTGGCGGTGATGATGCCGATACCCTTGCAGGTGTCCTGCGGGGAGCCGCCGCCCAGGCCGATCAGGAAGTCAGCGCCGGATTCGGCGAACTTGGCCACGCCATCCTTGATGCACTCGACCGGCGGGTTCGGCTTGACGTTGGAGAAGACCTCGTACGGCAGGCCGGCCTCGTCCAGGACCTTGGTGACCTTCTCGGCGGTACCGGTCTCCAGCAGGACCGGATCGGTGACGATGAAGGCCTTGGTGAAACCGTGCTGCTTGGCGACGGTCGGAATCTCCTTGATTGCGCCGCGGCCGAAGTAGGCGGTCTGGTTGAAAATCATGCGATAGACCATAGGTGCTCTCCTTTTGAGCCCGTACCTTATGTATTCGGTACCTTCAATACTGCTGCGGGCCTTTCATTCGTTGAACGGCCCAACGATTCACCAGTGTACCCCGCATGTGAACGTTAACCTGGAAACACGCTGGGAGCGCATGGGCAAATTAGGCAAATCATCGAACGATATCAGCACAGGGCCGGCGGTCGTACGGCATTCCAATGTTTCGGCGTTCCGCACCGCAGCGGCAACGTGACGGCAACGCGGACGAGGCCGCGCGAGCCGCACCGTCACGACACGGATCATTGTTGGGTTTTGCCGGTGATCACCGTCCGCCGAAGGCGAACAGAGTTCCCATAATCGATCCCGCAGCATCGAATTCCGTCCAAGGGCTGACTAGGATACCAAACCAAAGCTGGGGTTTCGTGCTTACACGATTCGGATAGAGGATTGCAAGAACGAGGTGGAATTATGGCAAATGGCAAGGCTATGACGGTCGCGGAAATGGTGTCGCTGTTCGTGGAACCGACCGCTCCGGTGCGTGTGGATGCGTTCGACGGCTCGCATTTCGGCCCGGCGGACGCTGATCTCAACATCAAGATCACCAGCCCGAACTGCATGTATCAGCTGCTGGCGCATCCGAATGAGATCGGCATCGTGCGCGCCTACGTGCTCGGCGATTTCGACGTGGCCGGCATCGACTACGCGGACCCCTACCCCGCCATGCGCAAGCTCATCTCCCTGGCCAAGTACGTCAAGCCGATCACTCCGGTCTCGCTGGCGCGCGTCTCCGCCGGCATCCTCAGCCACGGCTTCCGCAAGCCGCCGGTGCCGGCCACCGAGGGACCGAGCAAGTTCGCCCGCATCAAGCAGGGACTCATGCCGCATACGGAGAAGGCCGATTCCGAGACCGTGAGCTTCCACTACGACATGTCCAACGAGTTCTATGCCGACTTCCTTGGCCCATCCATGACCTACACATGCGCGGTGTTCGAGAACGAGGACATGAGCCTGGAGGACGCGCAGGCCAACAAGCTGCGCCTGATCCTCGACAAGCTCGGACTGAAGCCCGGCGAGCGCCTGCTGGACATCGGATGCGGCTGGGGTTCGATGGTCATCACTGCCGCACGCCGCGGCATCAAGGCGCTGGGCGTCACGCTATCCAAGGAGCAGGCCGCGTACGCGAACGAATGGATCGCGCGTGAGGGTTTGCAGGATCTGGCCGAGGTGCGCGTGCAGGACTACCGCGAAGTGCCCGAGCATGACTTCGACGGCATCTGCTCCATCGGCATGATGGAGCACGTGGGCGTGAAGAACTACCAGAGCTACTTCGAGGAGATGTTCCGTCTGCTCAAGCCGATGGGCCGTCTGCTCAACCACCAGATCACCATCAGCCACGACAAGCCGAACGGCAAGCCCGGCACGGACGAGTTCCTGGACCGCTACATCTTCCCGGACGGCGACCTGGGCGCGCCCGGTTTCATCGAGTCGTGCATCCACGACGCCGGCTTCAACATGGTGCATCAGGAGAACCTGCGCCAGCATTACGCGCTCACGCTGCACCACTGGAACCGCAACCTGTCCGAGCACTGGGATGACGCGGTCAAGCAGGTGGGCTTCGAGCGCGCCAAGGTGTGGGGCATGTACATGGCCGCCTGCGCGCTGAACTTCGAGCTTGACGGCATCCAGATTCACCAGTTCCTGGCCATCAAGCCCGATCGCGTGGGCCATCCGGACGGCAAGTGGTATCCGCTGCGCCCGTGGTGGAAGGCGTGAGACTAGCTGTAGTCCCATCTACGGTTTCACGGACTTTTCGAATCGCTTCTTCTCGCATGGCATTTCGAGAAGAAGCGATTTTTCAATGAATACCGTTATTTGACGATTTCGCAGAATTCGATGGTTTCGGCATTGGGGCCGGTGACGTTGAAATAGCGGATTCCCTTATCCCAGAACGAGGGAATGGACTGGATCTCGTCCTCTTTGATGTCCAGCCCCAAGGCCTTGGCGTTCGCGTAGGCCGCCTCGATGTCGGGCGTGTCCAACGCCCAGTGGTTGATCGCGCCGGTCGTCATGGGCGCGGGGTCGCCCTCCCATGTCTCGATGGTCAGGTGTCCGTACCGGAGGAATGCACACCGGTTGTCGCCGTTGTGGTAGATGCCGACGAGCGTGAATCCGATCTTCTCCGTGTAGAAGCGGATGGTCTCGTCAAGGTCCCTGGCCGGCATGCCGGAATGCTGCAGGTCGGTGGTGAAATCGGTCATAGGCTGCGTCATGGCGTTCTCCTTTGAACAGAGTTGGACAGATGGATGTTTGCGTTCCATTATTCCACGCGCGGAATATCACGCGGTTTTCACGGTCGCCAGCCGTTTTTCTGTTTTGGCCGATAATTCGAACGAATACCTTCCGTGGCCAGGACATTATCCGGCCTATAACCTTGAGGAACTTGCCGAAGACATAGGTTAGCACATTAGGGTAAGGTGATACTGTGTTCGTATGCAAGTTGTTCATACGCAACTTGCATACGAACACAGTATTTCGTAACATCCATACGCAGGAAGGCTGCATTCATGGGATTCGTGGGCAGGACCGAGGAATTGAAGACGCTGGAATACCATGCCTCGTTGGGCAGGTTCCAGATGGTCGTGGTGTACGGGCGCCGGCGTGTGGGCAAGACGGCGCTGATCGCGCACTTCTGCGAGAACCGCCGGACATTGTGGTTCACCGCCAAGGAGCAGAGCGCCGCAGCGAACCTGCGCGAGTTCTCGCAGGCGGTCCTCTCGTTCTTCCGCGAGCCGAACTTCCCGGCGGGGTTCACCCGCTGGGACGATGCGTTGAACTACATCGCGGACAAGGCCAAGGACTCCCCCGCCGACCCGTTCGTGCTCGTCCTGGACGAACTGCCGTACGCGGCCGCAGCGGAACCCTCGCTGCCGTCCGTATTGCAAATCGCCATCGATCACCGGTTCAAGGACACCAACATGCTCATGGTGCTGTGCGGTTCCAACGAGGGTTTCATGGAAAGCAAGGTGCTCGGCTACAAGAGCCCCCTGTACGGGCGCAGGAACGCGCAGATCCGCCTCAAACCGTTCGACCTGTTCGAGGCATGCGCCCTGATGCCGCCAGACGCGGACTGGCAGACCCGCATTCACTACTACGCGGCATTGGGCGGTACACCCTACTATCTGGAGCAGATTGACCCGGACCTGACGTTCTCGCAAAACATGCAGGCCCGCTGCTTCAGCCAGAATGGCATCCTGTACGAAGAGCCCATGATGCTGCTACGCCAGGAACTGCGCGAGCCCGCACTGTACAGCTCGATTCTCGACGCGGTCGGCGCGGGACGCACCAAGCCGAAGGAGATTGCCGAATATGCCGGCGTCGACCCGAACACCGTCGGCTCGTACCTGCGTACATTGGAGCAGCTCGGCATCATCGAACGACTGGTGCCGTTCGGAGAGGACCCGAACCGCTCGCGCAAGGGACTATGGAAGATCAGGGACCCGTTCTTCGCCTACTGGTATCGGTTTGTCAGTCCGGCGACCGCGCTCGTCGACACCGGATATGGCCAGGCAGCCGCCGTCTCGGCCACATCCGGCGAGGTATTCGACACGTATGTGGGCCAGCAGTTCGAGACCATGTGCACGCAATGGCTGCTACGCCAATGCAGGGAACAACGAATCGACTTCCTGCCCACCGCATTCGGCAAATGGTGGGGCAACGACCCGATCGCACGCGAACAGACCGACATCGATGTGGTCATGATCGACTCGATCAACCACAAGGTGCTGCTCGGCGAATGCAAATGGCGCGAACACCTCAACGAGACGGAAGCCATCGACCGGCTCAAGGCCCGTTCCCCCCTCATCCGCGAGAACGGCGACCGGCTCTACTACCTGTTCACTAAACGACCCGCCAGCGCCGCCACCCAGGCCAAAGCCGCGGCCGACTCCACACTGACCATCATCGACGCCGAAACGATGATGGGGAATAGCACCCAGGCCATTTAACGACAGGCGGGGCGGAATTCTGAACTGCACTCTGATTGTTGGACCGAAATAATTCGGATTCAATAATCGGAGGTGCGGTTCACTTAGTTGCCGTCACCGCATATTCATAAAGCCGCTTATTGCTATTACGTTTGCGTATAGCCGTGACTTTAATGTCATGGTATCCAAGTGCTTTCATCATTTCCGCATACCATGTATGCGCAGGCACTTCAACGCCGGAAAAAGTGGAATTGCCTACGATGTAACACAGTTTCCCACCATCTTTAACTACTGGTGTGATGGCCTTGAAGTGCGACCACATATCATCGAAGTATTTATACACATACGGGGATAGAATCTCTCCGCTCTTCCCCTGAAGTATCTTTTCGCATACAGCGCTAAGCGTGGCGTCGATAGGCGATTCATGCGGGGAGACACGAGCGCGCAGTTTAGTACCAACCGAACCCCATGTACCGCCTATGGCCTTCCAGTCCATCTCTCCGGCCTGCTCCCCGGAAACAAGATAGCGCATCCAATACATATAAGGGCGAAGCTCGCGGATATACGACATGCGGTTTACATACGGTGGCGACGTAATTACTAGATCGGCCGGCTTGTATCCGTTAAACGGCAGCGTAGAATCACCATGTTCCACAGAGGCCTCCCCCACAGGAACATCACTCAATGCCTTCGCTACGACATCCTTCACTTCGGTCGCATAGCTTCTGACGTTCTGAAGAAAATCCTCTCGCGAATACCCCAAAAGGGGGTCTTGGTCTTTGAAAGACATGCTTTGGTGATTGAAGGCAGCCGCACTGAGCCCTATGAGCAGGCGGCAGAAAGCGACGTCGAGAAGAGTCCTCACCTTGCCGTTTCGCTTGTCTATCTCGTGGCGGAGTGAGGCCAAGGCCTCCAATGAAGCTCTATCCCACCACCTAGTGATATTGTGCATGGGAGGAATCCACAAGTCATCCAGCCCTTCAAACCGAGAAGCCTCGGCTATAACCGAATTGGCTTCTTCTATGGTGGCGTCGCCTTCTTCCTTGCTATAGGTATCCAGCTTGGCATTACCCAGCCATACAAGGAATGGGTTAATCTCCCGCGCATTACAGAACAATCCCAGTTCAGATGCGGCCAACGGAGTTGTACCACTCCCTGAAAAAGGTTCTATGATCCTGCTTCCCTTGGGAAGTTTAGAAAGTTCCTCGTAAACAAGGTTAATGCCATATGCAGGGGTAAGGCGAAGCCATCCATGACGTCCCGCCTTGATATTCGCCTTGTACGTGTAATCAGATCGCTGTCGTAAAGCAGTTCGACTCACTTGGTCTCCAAAATAGATGTAAGAATGGCATGAGTTTGATCGCGGAACGCCTGCGAATTCCTTTCGAAGAACCCAGCTAAGTCGTAACCGACAATTTTCTCGAAGAACGCATACGTGCTAGTCAAAGGACTATCGTCCTGTAGGTTGCCCGTCATTACGCAGATATTCGACCGTTCATAACGATTGCGCACAGCATTTGGTATCTGCATACTCATAACCATGACGAACATCTGGTAAGCCGCGTTGAGAGCATGGGAGCCGTTGACTATATCGCCTTTGGCGCGCTTACTGTCCTGGCTCTTATAGCCTTGGCGAACTTCGAACACCGCCCCTTGCAAATCAAACTGAGTACCCTGAGCTTCTTTCACGGAGTCCAGCCAATCAGCCAAGATCTCTTCTTTTTCAGGAGATCCAATCATCCTTAAATCAAGACGACCATCCAGCGTTCTATGCGTCTGAGTGCCGTTATCCTCAGTAATGACATAGCCCCAGTTCGCCTCTTCTTCCGTGAGATGATACTCATCTATGAAAATTTGCCGCACCAGGCGCTCCATGCCATCACCGAGATGTCTGTAGATGGAGGTCTGGCCGCCACCTGCCTTTGCGGCAAGGTACATTAACTCGTTGTCAAGTCCCATCCAGTGGTACAACGGATCCGCCGAGTACAGACCTATAAAATCAGGAAGCGAGACGGCCTTATCCCTTCCCATCTTGGGCTTGTACTTCATCGCAGCACGGAGAGGAGCAAGCACTATCTCCCTATACCGCCGGTCCCTGTCTTTCTGTGGCATGGCCCCACTCAGCTTTTCTGACATGTCATCCTCGTTCAAATGCGTTTTGACGAAACCCATATCACACACCTTTCGTTGACGCATTCACTGGCCACAAGTGTACGTGTCGCGTTTCACCAAGAATCCGTCAAGCATGAAAAACTCTTCTCTCGAACGGAAATAGAGAACCGCGGCATATCGGCAATCCTCAGAACGGAGCCTATAACCCCCGATTCGCGGAATCACCTGACAAAAACCAAAACCCCGCAAGCCTTGGAAATCTTGGCTTGCGGGGTTCCGCGTGGTGGCTCCGAACGGCGTCGATCCGTTGACCTAGCGATTTTCAGTCGCTCGCTCTACCAACTGAGCTACAGAGCCATGAACAGCAGAAGATTTGAATCAAATCCTCGACCATTCCAGCGACCCCGGCCGGACTTGAACCGGTGACCTCCGCCGTGACAGGGCGGCGCTCTAACCAACTGAGCTACGGGGCCGTGTGTCTCACTTGCGTGAAGCAACAGATGTATATATTACTGATTTCCAGCGATCACGCAAACTACGGCGTGTCCCGCGGAATTCCAACGATTTCATATCCATCCAAATAAACGCGCATCATAGAGATCTCACCAAAATCCCAAGCGAAAGCCCAGGTACAAGGTAAGGCTCTGTTAAACCAGGATTGACATGAATCCATGTCTGACTACCCCTCAGTCGGCTTTGCCGCCAGCTCCCCTGACAAGGGGAGCCAAGAATAAGGGCCATCCATGTCAATCTTGTTTTAACAGAGCCAAAGGTAAAGTCACAGCGCGAATACAGACCGCATCATTCAGTCGCAGCGTCGCATCCGCAGCCCCCCGCAACTGCACCATATCCGTTCGGGGAAACGACTTGGTATGGTGAACTACAGCATATTTCGATACGTTATGGCCGCCCGTCACCCCACGGCGCCCACCAGCGAGAGGCATCAATCACAGCATGACCAACCCCGAATCCGACGTCGCCCCGGAGTCCCCGGATCTCGAAATCACCGACGATACCCGCACCGCCGCAGACAATAACACCGCCGAAACGGAAGCCAGCACCGCCCACCCGATGCACAAGGTCCTTTCCTTCGTTCGCCGCTCGGGCCGCCTGGACGACCGCCTGCAGCGCGCGTGGGATCGTTACGCCGACACCTATCTTCTGGACATCGCCGCCGGCAACGGCCTGCTGGATGTACGCGAGGGCGTACGACTCAACCGCGCGTTCATCGAGCGGACCTGGGGCAACGGCAATCCGCTTATCGTGGAGATCGGCACCGGCCAGGGCGAGAACGTGGTGGCCGCAGCCGCCACGCACCCGGACACGAACTTCCTGGCACTGGAGGTGTACGACCCCGGCGTGGCGCATACCATGCTGCTTGCCGGCAAGCAGGAGCTGACGAATCTGCGTGTGGCCCAGGTCAACGCGCCGGAGCTGTTCAAGGTCGCTGAGGCCGGGTCCGTGGCCGAGGTGTGGACCTTCTTCCCGGATCCGTGGCCCAAGAAGAAGCATCACAAGCGCCGCATCGTGCAGGAGGGCCTGGCCGCGGACATCCATCGCGCGCTCGGTGAGGGCGGCGTATGGCGCATCGCCACCGACATCGAGGACTACGCCCTGCATGTCCACGAAGTGATGGACGACCTGCCCGGCTGGCATAACATCGGCACCATGACCGCGAGTCTGCCGCTGGAGCACGTGGGCAAGGGCAACGCCGACCTGGCCGCGGATATGCCACACGCCGACTTCACCGAATCCGAACGCTTCGCCGGTCGCGTGCTCACCAATTTCGAGAAGAAGGGCCTGACGGCCGGTCGCGTGATTCACGACTTCACCTATCAGACAGTCGGCGAAGGCATGGCTACGAATACGAATACGGACAAAGCGGAAGCCTGACCGGTCACACCCAGATTCCAGCCCGGCCGGCAGTCGGCAACCGACAGGCATCCCCCAGCCCCCAGCAAATCGGCGACCCGCACGATACGTCGGCGTGTCGCCGATTTGCATTAATCCAGATCTTCCAGTAATGTTACACGAGTTGTCCGCCCCCATCGTCTAACGGTTAGGACACCAGACTTTCAATCTGACAACGAGAGTTCGACTCTCTCTGGGGGTACGAAGATAATTGCAGTGAATAGCGTCGGGATTTAAGATTCCGGCGCTTTTCTGTTTTTGCGGTAATCATACACATGGCGTCCGTATCCCGCTGTCACCAAGGCACCCCACGCCTTGTCTTGCCAGTTCCGACGAAGATGTCATGGCACCGCGGCAAAACAGCAAAAATCTTCCACCGTCGAACTGCTGGATATCATTCACGTACAGAAGTCTGGGGCTATAGGAACCAAACGTGGTGTTTTAGACCGGTCAGAATGGTCGGGTCTTCGCGTGACGGGGGCGGTGTTCGTCGATTTTATGGGTCTCGCTGACGCCGATGATCGCATCGCATAGGGCGCGG
>NZ_JAHBBJ010000015.1 GCF_019331675.1 Bifidobacterium miconisargentati | reverse complement strand
GATCAACCCCACCGCGTTCCTTCTGAACCCGTCGTCGTAACGACGCCTGCGATCCCCAGACATGAGAAACCGCACCTCCGATCACCGAACCAGAATTACTCCAATCCAACAATCAGGGTGCGGTTCAGATACGCGGTTGCTCCCCTCAGTCGGCTTCGCCGCCAGCTCCCCTCAGCGAGGGGAGCCAAAGATGCCCCTCAGCGCTCCTGCACGCGCCTGACGAGCGAGAGCAGTGCGCGGGCCACGGTGTCGGGGTGCTCCACGGCGCTGAAGTGGCCGCAGTCAGGGATGGACACGAATTCGGCGCCGGCGATCTTCTCGGCGAGCGGCTTCATCACGCTCGGATTGCTGGTGGGATCGTTCTCGCCGGATACCACCACGGTGGGTACCGCGATGGTGGCCGGCACCTCCCCCATTTCGGGGCGGCCGTAGGTCATGCGCTGACGCCAGGCCAGACCGGCCGGACTCTGCTCGCCGATCCATTTGGTCATCGTCTCGATGAATTCCGGCGAACGCTTCACCGTGGAATCCCCTTCGGCGGGGCGTGCGAAGTGCATGACCGGTTCCACGGAATCGGTCTCCTCGGCGGCGTTGGCCATGGTCAGGCGTCCCTCGCCGCCCGTGCCGTCGGATGCGGCCATCGTGTCGCACAGGGCCAGACCGGCCACGGCCTCGGGGTGCAGGCGCTGGATGTCCATCGCCACGTAACCGCCCATGGACAGGCCGACCCAGATGGCCTTGTCGTATCCAGCGGACTTCACCAGGTCCACATAGGCCCCGGCCAGACGGTCCAGTGCCTCGCTGTACGCGCCGTTGGCCATACGCGGGCCGGAATCAGCCTCGCTCGGCACCGGAGATTGCCCGGAACCGGCCATGTCCGGCGCCCAGATGGGGAACGGCGGCACGTCGTCCAGATCGGCGAAGTCGGCGAGCGCCTTCGCGCACACGTCCCACATGCGGTGGTCCACCGGGTAGGCGTTCATCAGCACCACCGGCACGCCCTCGCCGTCGCGGATCACATGATTGGCCAATTCGATTGTCATTGTCGCTCCTTTTGCACCTATACCCCGGCCCAGGCCAGCGCCTGACGCACGATGCGCCCGTGGCCGTTGACCATCTGGGCGATGAACGTGTCCATCATGTCGCTCTTGGGTGCCACCCACTCCACATCCAGCGTCTCATCCTGCGGCTTGCAGTCGCCGGCGATCGGCACCACGTAGCACAGCGCGATGGCGTGCTGGCGCGGATCGTAGTACTCGCTCAGTCCCGGTGTGGGGAAGAATTCGGCCACGGTGAACGGTTGGAGCGAGGCGGGCAGCATCGGCAGGGCGATATCGCCCAGGTCCTTGGCCACGTTGCGGGCGATGGCCTCGCGCAACGTCTCGTGGAACAGCACGCGGCCCGTGATCAGCGTACGTTCGATGGAACCGTCGTCGGAGACGCGCAGCAGCGAGCCGACCTGGGCGATGCGGCCCAGATCGTCCGTGCGCACCGGCACGATCTCCACGTAGGCGATGGGCATCTGGTGGCGGGCCCTGTTGATGTCCGCCGGACCGAGCCATCCCGGCGGGTTGCCGTGGCCCGAGCCGCCTCCATGGATGAAGTCCTCGGGCGTGATGTTGTCGAATTCTCCGCGGTTGCGACCGGCGTCGTAGTCGCCCTCGTCGGGCACTTCATCATTCATGACTGGCATGCCTCCCATTATCGCGCGAAAGTCGTATGTGCGGTGGAGGCATCCCGAATATTCCCCGCATCGCGGAAGGCGCGGCGACCCCGGACGCCACGACCTGTTCGCCTCGGGGCAAAAATGTTGGGTGGTGCTGGAAAGCTGGTACGCAGCACAACGGAAGTTCCCATTCACCTCACGCCCCGCGCGTGCCCGCTATATAAAGAGGAGAGAAGCATCATGGCAACCAAGGCCATCACCTCAGCCGATTTCGAGAAGACCGTGACCGACAACGAGATCGTGTTCGTTGACTTCTGGGCCACGTGGTGCGGTCCGTGCCGCGCGTTCGGCCCGATTTTCGAGGCCGCGTCCGATAAGCCGGAGAACGCGGACATCGCTTTCGTCAAGGTGGACATCGACGCCAACCAGGATCTGGCTCAGGCCGCCGGCATCCAGGCCGTGCCCACGCTGATGATCGCCAAGCAGGGCGAGGTCATCTTCCAGCAGGCCGGCGCGCTGCAGGCCGCCGATCTGGACGACCTGATCGCCCAGGCCAAAGCCCTCGACCTCGCGGCCGCCAAGGCCCAGGCCGCCGCCGCTCAGCAGGACTGAGCCGCCACTGTCCGGCGCAAACCTCCCGAAAGCGCCGGACAAGTGCCCCAACTTTCCAACCGCCACCATATGTGGCGGTTTTTGTTTTTCGCAGACACTACATCTAGGACGCATCCACCATCGCCGCTTGCCGTTCATCCACTCACCCGCCTATCATGGAAGGCAGTGTGTGAAATCCAACCGGAGCAATCCGACCAAGGAGCGCAATGTCGAAGCACGTCAGGCATACCCCCCTGCTGAAATCCCTGAGCAAGCGCCAGTGGGCCAAGGTCGCTGCGGCGATCGCGGCAGTGGGATTCATCGGGGCGGCGGGTGTGGTCTCCCGTAACTTCTATCAGAACGACGCACCGAAGTCGTTCTCCGACGTCACCGCCTTCTCGGCCACCGATTCCGCGGCCTCCCGTTCGGCGGCCCGCGGCGCCATCGACAGCGCGGACAAGAACACCACGTTCGTCACCGTCAAGATCAACGGCGACTCGCGCACGGTGCTCGGCGAGAAGCAGGACATGACCACCGTCAAGGACGTGCTGGAAACCGGCAACATCACACTCGAACCGGATGATGCGGTGAGCCCGTCGCTCAAGACCAAGGTGACCGAGGCCACGGTCATCACCATCGACCGTGCCGGCGCCGATGTGGAGACCAACGAGACCGCCATCGCCTTCAACGAAGTGCGCAAGGAGACCTCCAGCCTGCCCAAGGGCCAGGAGAAGGTGGAGACCGAGGGCGAGAACGGCATCATGGAGACCACGTCGCTCGTCACGCGCGCGGGCGGCAAGATCGTCTCCTCCAACGTGTTCGCTTCCTGGGTCAAGAAGGCCCCGGTGGACAAGGTGATTCTGGTGGGCACCGGTTCCTCCTCCATCACCGTGGCCGCCAATGATCTGGGCACCACCACGCCGGCCGGCGAGATTCAGTCCTGGGCGCACGACTATTTGCTGGCCAACGGGTACACCGAGGAGGACTTCACCGCGGCGAACTACATCATCAGCCACGAATCTGGCTGGAGCCCCACCGCCACGAACCCCTCTTCCGGCGCGTATGGTCTGGCGCAGGCCTATCCCGGCAGCAAGATGGCCTCCGCAGGCGCTGACTGGCAGACCAACTACCAGACCCAGTTCAAGTGGTTCATCGACTACTGCAACCAGCGCTACGGCGGCATCACCGCGGCCTACAACCACTGGATCACGTACAACAACTACTGATCGGCCGGCAACCGGCACCGGTTCATCGGCAGTAAACCCGCACGACATGGTGCGGGTTTCTTTTTGCCTTGTTGACTTGTTAAGCCAGTATTGACATGCCCTATTCTCGGCTCCCCCTTGTCAGGACATTGCCGCGAAGCAAACGGCAATGCCGTTTGTAGGCAATGTGCGAGGCGACAGCCGCGCCAACAAGCCGCGAACGGAGTTCGTCATTAATTGCAGAACGAGCTGTCGGCGAAGCCGACTGAGGGGTAGTCCAATGGAAGCCTCGCATCACCGTGCGGGGCTTTTTGTTTTGGCATTTCCGTAGCGGCGTGTCGCTATATGGACGCAGGACGGCCGCTCTTGCGCTTACCGAATGGTAGCCAGAATCCCAGTGATTCCTAAGGTTTTCACGAGGTACAACAACACCCAGTAGAGACCCGGTCGGCCTTGCGCCACTTCACACCCCCTTCAGTTGCCTCATACGGCCGAAATTCGTCGGACGGGGGCATGTACACTAGGGGGCGTTTGCACGGGGAATCCCCTCAACGCGGCATAACAGAAAAATCGAACGCAGGAACAGGCCGGATGCTTCGGCGGCACTTGCACGGCAGGTGCGCCCCACGGCCCGCGGATTCCGATATTTCGCCAATAGCTCCTTTCCACAGGCGGCATTGTGCGTTGCGTACACCGCATCGGGGATCACATAAGGAGAAAAGCATGACCAAGAAGATTCTGGCCGTTCTGGCCACCATCGCGGCGGCGCTCGGCCTGAGCTTCGCCGCCAACACCGCATTCGCCGTGGACGGCGATAGCTACGGCGCATCCGTGAGCGTGAGCGGCAACACCGCCACCGTGTCCTTCCCGGCCGGCGCATTCCAGCCGAACGAGCAGGTGACCGTGACCTGGGACGACGCCGTGGTGGCCGACGTGCAGCAGATCGGCCAGAAGACGTTCACCGCCGCCGCCGACGGCTCCCTGAACCTGCGTTACATCTTCAAGGACGGCCAGACCGCCGGCCAGACCATCACCGTGACCGCCGTGGGCGCCCAGACCGGCTCCCGTACCGCGCAGATCACCGTGCCGGCCACCGGCACCGGCGACCAGTCTGGCAACGGCGAGAACGGTTCGACCGGCACGCTGAACGGCTCCGGCACCACCGCCAACACGGGTGCCTCCGTGGCCCCGTACGGCGTGGCCGCCCTGATGCTGGCCGCCGCCGGCATCGCCCTGTTCGCCGCCCGCAAGAGCGCCAACCAGCACTGAGCGCAACCATGCGCTACCCTCTTGGCTCCCCTTGTCAGGGGAGCTGTCACCGAAGGTGACTGAGGGGTAGTCTCAAATGGTAAATAATTCAACCGGGAATCACTTCCGATTCCCGGTTTTTTCATGCCTTGTTTGTTCGCAGCATTGTGCGATAGAAAGGAACATATGCAGCTGCTTTTCGTATGTACCGGTAATCAATGCCGCTCGGTAATGGCCGAATATTATTGTCGATTCCGTCTGGCTCAATTCGGTGTCGACCCCGAAAATACCGCCGACGCCATCACCGTTTCCAGCGCCGGTACGCTGCAATATCCGCCGCACGCCGCCGACCCTCTGGCCATCGACATGCTTGCGTCCGACGGCCTTGACGCCGCCGCGCACCGTTCCACACCGATCAGTACGGAAATCAGTCGCGCCGCCGATCTCATCCTATGTTTCGAACGCGCGCAAATCTCCGAACTGCTGGGGCAGAATCCCGCCGCCGTGCGCAAGACGTTCCTCTTCGATGATTTCGTCAATGCGTGCGCGTATCTAGGCAATCAGGGCCCGATTCCTGGTGACTCCCTTGAAGCCAAACTGCGCGAGGTGATGGATTCCATGTCCATGATCCGCCCGTTCCTGCCCGCCGCGAATGAAACCGTGGACCCCCACCGCCAATCACGCGAGGTATTCGAGCAGGTGTACGCCGAAATCAAGCACGGCATCGACACCATATTCCATACAATCGGTGAGTAAATCAAACTTCTTATAATCAATAACCCTCACCTTGGCTCCCCTTGTCAGGGGAGCTGTCACCGAAGGTGACTGAAGGGTAGTCCATAAAAGATGCTGCAAATAAAGCAACTAAAGACCATTTATTTGTCACATATCCCACCCGCCAATACAATCAATAACGTACGCAAATAACTTCGACAAATAAGGAGCAAATCATGGCTTCTCTGCTGCAGGGTTTTGAAGAGGTCCAGCTGGTCAAGCCGGTGGGCAAGACGGTGATGACGGTCACCGATTCCGCCATCCGTTTCAACAAGGCGACCGTGGAGGTGCTTGGCTCCCCCGCCTACGTCAAGGTGCTCATCAACGAGAAGACCAGGCAGATCGCCGTGACCCCGGCCGCCGAAAAGGCCGATAACGCCGTCAAGTTCGCCAAGGCCGGCGCCGCCTCCGTGAGCGTGAAGGAGCCGGTGCTGGTCGAGGCCGTGAAGGCATACCTGCCCGTGGGCGCGGCCCCGGAGGGCGAGGTGGCCTACCAGTCCGTGAACGGTGCCGCCTACGCCGAGAGCAAGACCGTGATCTTCGACGTCGCCAACGCCACCGCCGGCACCATGAAGCGCCGCGGCCGCAAGAAGGCCGCCTGACGACGTGCTCGCTGTTACCGCCGACTCCTCAGGAAATCGGCGGTAACAGTCGCCCGAAAAGCAGTACAGCGCGAAACAAACGAAAAAGCCCCGGAGCAATCCGGGGCTTTTCTGTGAAGCTCCTGCGACTGGGCTTGAACCAGTGACCGTCCGATTAACAGTCGGATGCTCTGCCAACTGAGCTACGCAGGAATATTCAATTATCAATCCAACCAGTCACCCAGCTGGAATGAAGCTCCTGCGACTGGGCTTGAACCAGTGACCGTCCGATTAACAGTCGGATGCTCTGCCAACTGAGCTACGCAGGAATATCCGCACACAAGATTGCTCTTGCGCACAAGTCACATATCATACACAGTCTTCCGCAAAACGCAAATCATAGCCAAATCCTTGCGTGTCGCATCATTCTTAACGCATGACTTAACTCCCAAATCGTCCCGCATCCACTTTAGACTGCTTGAGATTGTTTTAGATTCCGCTATGCTCAAACCGTCCTTATCCCCTAGCGCCTTTGTTTCCAACCATACCCTCCTGCCAACCTCTTTGCCTCCCCTAATGCACCAAGCTCTGAATGGTTCAACTAATCCGGAAGACGTATGACATGATGACCGCTCCCCTCCTGCCGCCACGTTTGTTCACGCCACGAGACCGCTCGGATTATCTGTTTGCGCTGGCGTTGGTCGCGTTACCAGTTGATGGCACGGTCATCGGGTTCTATCAGCCGTTTTGGACGCCGATCAGCCCGTGGCTTTTGGTGGCCTATTGTGTGCTAAATCCGAGGCTGCTGTGGCAATCCGCCCGCAGTCATGCCCCGCTCATGGCACTGCCAATCGCACTGTTCGCCCTTTCCATTCCGGGTTGGATCGTGTTCGGATCCCACGCGAACGCAGTGCTTATGTCGCTATCCGGGGTGATTGCGGTGCCGATGTCAATAGTCGCGTTGTATATCGCGTTTGATCGCAAGCATCTGAGCTGGCAGGAGTCGATACGCATCATCATCGCCACTTACTGGTTCGCATTTGCCGTGGGCGTGGCGCAGTGGCTGGCGATTCGCATCGGCCTGACCAACATACAGAGCTATTTCAGTCACCTGATGGCCCGTTCGTATGTGGAGACCGGCGCGCATTGGGCGGGCGCCCACGCACGTCCGCAATTCCTGTTCGCCGAACCGAGCTACATCGGCATGCATCTGTTCGGCGTGCTGTTGCCGCTGTTCTGGCTGATGCGGCCACACGATTCCGTATATGCCAAACGCCTCAAGCACCTCATCGTGGTATTCGCCGCAGGCAGTGTGCTGATGGGCAGCGGCGTCAGAATCGTACTGGATTCGTTGGTGGCACTGATCATAGTCATCATCGTCGAGTTCCGCTGGAGCGATGCTGCACAGCGACGGAAAGGAACATTACTGCTGGGCGGGATGGCCACAGCCGGGGCCGTGTGCTGCGTTGCGGTACCGCGCCTGCAATCCATCATGACGCACGGCATCACCGGCGACAGCTCCTTCTTCGGCCGCATCTACCAGTCGCTGGGCCCGCTGGGCGGCATCATGGAACACCCATGGACCACACTGACCGGTTTCGGCGCCGGCAATATCGCCGACGCCATGCACGAAGGGTCGGCCACCGCCGCACGCATGCTGACGCTGCTGGGCACTGACCCGCGCGCGGCGACCAACTGGTACGCAAGCATCACCCCGAACACCGCCTGGACCATGAGCGCCTACACCAGCTTCATCACCGAATTCGGACTGATCGGGTTCATCGCATTCCTGACCGTCACGCTGCGATTCGTCACACGCGGTTCGGCGCCCCCATCCAGCACAGCCACTCCCGTTTCCGTCCGCCACTCCCCCAGCACGACCGCCAACGATCGATCCGACAGTCGCATCACCGCAGCGCCAGGTACTACGCCCCGCCCATGGACCAAGCTCACCATCTGCTGGCTCGTCCTGCTCGCCTACCTCTATCTCCAGTTCGAGGGCTACGCTTTCGCCGCCATTCCGCTGTTCGTATGGAGCACGGCAAATCGCAGGCATTGCAATCCCGTCGTCATTTCAAAATCGAGACCCCAAGGCAACGCCACAACCGACATATCATAACGACACTTCCATGCAGACTTGCATCAAAATCACTTTTCGATACGCACTAACCACGAAGCCACACACAACTTTGCGAATATTTCGTTTATCTGCCATACTGTATTTATCTACACATCCAGCGCAGGTATTCAAAAAGCACATAGGAGCATCGCATGGGAACACACAGCATTTCCAAAGATTCCGCAACATACTTGCCAAATGCGGATGATCGCAGACAGCTCATAGACATCAAGGAAGCTCTATCCGGCCGATTGTCAGAAGAAGCCCAAAAGACCGTAGATCAACAGTTTGACGAACTATCCTCCCAGGACGATTTCCCCGTGGCTACACTCAAAGTCGCCGGGGCACCAGCCCGCCCACTTACACCAGAGCTTGCGGATGTTCTGCTCAAAGTGGCCGACCAACTTTCACGCGGCAAAGCCGTGTTCGTCGCCCCGTATGATACACAGCTCACTACGCAGGACGCCGCGGATTTCCTCGGTATATCACGCCCCACTCTGGTGAAGCTTTTGGAGCGAGGGAAAATCCCATTCAAGAAGGTGGGCCGTCATCGCCGTGTGTTGTTGGCTGATTTGCAGGAGTATGCGGAATCTCGACACCAAGACAATCTACGCACATTCGTGGATATCGCCGCAGACGAAAATCCGAAAGCCACCATCGACAACCCCTTGGTCTCCTGACAAGGAATCGAATTCACTCCGAAAGAACGATTGTCATGAGCTTCCCAGTATTTTTCGATACATGCACCCTCTATGGCGAAATCGTCAATGATGCAATCCTCCGGCTCGCCGAAGAACGCTTCTTCACACCTTACTGGTCTCAAGACGTACTCATGGAGCTCGAACGAAACCTGGCACTGCGAGTCGGAGATACGCGAGCAGCCCGTCGCATCCATGCCATGACCACGGCATTCCCGGATGCGACAGTAGTCGGCTATGAGAGCCTCATAAAGAACATGACATGCGACGAGAAAGATCGACACGTCCTCGCAGCAGCGGATCATTCCCCCGCACAGACTCTGGTAACATTCAACCTCAAAGATTTCCCGGAATCATCCACCAAACCGTTGGACATTGAAATCAAGCATCCCGACGAATTCCTACTTGATGTGTTCGACCTTGACCCAGGCCGAGTGGCAAGGGTTTGCTACACCGCACTGCTCAGTTACAAGGACTATCCACAGACACCAGAAGAATACGCGCACATGTTGCAGCAGTCCGGACTGCCCGGCTTTGCCGAAAATGTCTATCCCGCTCTTGATGCTCTGAGTGAATAGACCCCCTGTACATGCTTGCTCATATCCCAGGATATCATCCCCCGCAGAAATTTGTTACATCAAGTAAGGGAAAAAATGAACATTAAAGATATTACATGGACCAACGAAAATAATATAAAGACTACACATGTAGATAATTTCATTCAATTTTTAACAGCAATTGATTCAGCAAGTGAAAAACTAAACGAACTATGCAAAAAAGAAATAGCCAACTTCAACAGACAACACTCAATAAATTATCCCGACAATAAAATAGAAACGCACAGAAATAGTATCTGGTTTCGAGGGCATAGCTCAATTAAATATGAATTAATACCTTCATTACTTAGGAAAGCCAACAACATTAACACGCAACATATAAGCGATTATCTTTCCTTTCTTCCAAACGATTTTGAATATATAGAACAATTCAAAGAAAATGCACTTCTATTATCCGACAATACAATGCCATATAATGCAAGCAAGATTGATTGGCTAGCACTAGGACAGCACTATGGCTTAAAGACTAGACTGCTTGATTTCACCACAAATCCTCTAGTCGCACTTTCTTTTGCCACAGATTATCCAATTAGAGGAGATTCTGCAGTTATTTATGTTTTCGATGCTCTCGCATACACAATTCATTATTTCAGCAGTTTTATTATAGAAGCCAAGACCGTTCCGAATATAATCCCAACTACATCCATCAATAATCATACCAAATATTTAGAATCCCTGTTCTCGGGAATTAATACGGATACCACAAATCTACCAATCCCTATAATCACGCTTCCATACAATAAGCGGCTTGTAGCGCAATCTGGCACTTTCCTTATGTGGAGGAACATGTATTCTATGGAGTCCATGCAAGATTCATTACGTTTTCTGTATCGAATAACTATTAATTGCGATGAGAAACTGGACGCAAATTTTGGCCAATATCTGAATCAGTATGGTTTCACCGCATCACACCTTTATGCCGATTTATCACATGCAGCCGATAAAATCAATCCAACAACAGATATATTATTCAATAATACTCCAATCGCAAAATTAACTCATAGTCGCTTTAAAAAAGCATGACAGATACTATTGACCGCATTCCCACCTACATGTTAATACTGCGGAGTATTATTGTTATACGAAATACACTAATCGAAAAATTAGTTAAGTTTATCAATCAAACAATCCCACCGCTCACCTATTCGAGCCATCGCGAAACATTCACGGTCTATCCAAGCGTTTCGCGATAGCCCAGTGAGCAAAGCACCATCAGACATAACAGCATCCAATCGCTTCGAAAATAACTCGGAGTCATCCATGACGACCAAATACCCGTTACGTCCATCGATAGCCACTTCAGCTGGTCCCGTAACGCAATCATATGAAATGATTGGCAGCCCCCAATTCTGAGCCTCTTACGCTTCTTTATCTGCCCGTGTAAGCGGCACGATAATATCCGCATGCCTACCGGACATTACCCGTGCACAATCGCGATTCTTAACACCATTATTGACATAGAAATTAAAGTGTTCCCATGATATGAATCTGGGTATGAGGAAATAGCTGTTTCAAAGAAAGCATATACATGGCAAGTAGCACAATCCACGGCAATAAGTACATCATACCCATGCGCCACTTAAATATGATTGCAATGCTACATACAGCATAGTTTTTCTACCGATAAAACCATTATATGACGTTCCATACGCAGACTCATAACCTGTATATCTTCATCACAAGAAAAAGAAGTAATCCCTTCTTCATTGTGGCTTAGTACTGTGACGACATATCCCTGCTGCACCAAATACGCAGCAATCTGAGTAGTCACGTATTCTGTACCACTAGTATGCGAAAAGTCTCCAATATAAAAGGTTATGGATGCCATGCCTTCTCCTAAAATCACAACCCTTCTTAAAAGGGTGATGACCACTTTCACCTTCATGGAAAGAACCGCGCACACCATCATCGCGATGGCATACAACAGTGTTTTTCTCCGCTGAATTTGCATGTACTCCGCTAGATACATCATCCCGACGAACATCATAAACCAGCCGCATTGCCCCGGATGAACGAAGAAGCCCATCGCGCTGCTGATGCCCCATTCGTGCGTCATTGCCTCCTAGGGGACAGCCGCAGCAGCGAACCAAAAGCCTGAGCGGCAGGCCGGTGAAATTATGGCCTGCCTCTCAGGTTCGTATCGCAATAATCGTCAGCAGTGATCTCAGTAATGATTGGGAATGAGCACGACCCGGCCTTCCGCTACGTCCATCAGATGCTGACCATAGGGCGACTTACCGTAACGTTCGGCTGACTCCACCAGCTCGTCGCGGGTGATCCAGCCGTTCTCGAACGCGATTTCCTCCACGACCGCGATGGGCAGACCCTGCGCACGCTGCACGGTGCGTACAAACTCACCAGCCTCATACAGGGAGTCCATGGTTCCCGTGTCCAGCCAGGCATAGCCACGACCAAGCGTGCGCACATTCAGCGCGCCAGCATTGAGATACATCTGATTCAGATCGGTGATTTCCAACTCGCCACGTGCCGAGGGCCGAACCTGCTTGGCGAAGTCCACCACACGCTCATCGTAGAAGTACAGGCCAGTCACCGCGTAATGTGACTTCGGTATCGCCGGCTTCTCCTCGATGGAAACGGCCTTCTTGTTCTCATCGAACTCGACCACGCCGTAACGCTCCGGGTCATCCACGTAATAACCGAACACACTGGCTCCTTCACCGCCTTCGGCCTTGGCGACCGCTTTACGCAAGGTGGTGCCCAGACCGTTGCCGTAGAAGATATTGTCGCCAAGAACCAGCGCACATGGTTCGCCATCGATGAACTCTTCGCCCAGCAGGAACGCCTGCGCCAGGCCGTCCGGGCTCGGCTGCACCTTGTACGAGAAGTTCACGCCATAATGCGAACCATCGCCGAGGAGGCGCTCGAAGTTCGGCAGATCTTTGGGCGTCGAAATGATGAGGATGTCCCGGATACCGGCCAGCATGAGCACGCTGAGCGGGTAGTAGATCATCGGTTTGTCATAGACGGGAAGCAACTGTTTCGAAGTAACCGTGGTCAATGGGTACAATCTGGTACCCGAACCGCCAGCCAGAATGATGCCCTTCATATGGGTTCCTTTCGATTCATACGGATTGATGACAGCGAGTGATGGTCAGAGCCAGATGGGACGCCTTTACTTAGCCAGTTCCCGGCTGACGTATGTTTTGAGTGTTTCTTCCCAGTTGGCGGGTGTGTAGCCGGCCTGGCTGATCTTGGTCAGGTCCAGCGCGGAATGTGTGGGGCGCGGGGACACCGGGTTCTTCGCGTTCGCGAAATACTCGGCCGTCGAAATGGGCCTGACCTTGTCGCCATTGCCGTTCGTCTGCTCGAACACGGCGGCCGCGATATCCGCCCACGACTTGACGGCTCCGGAGCCGGTCAGGTTGTACGTGCCATACGGCGCGTGGCTGTCGAGCAGGTGGAAGATCGCCTCCGCCATGTCACGGGTGAACGTGAGACGCCCATACTGGTCGTCCACCACCGTCACCTGATCCAACTGGTCGTCCGGGTCGGCGACACGGTTCGAGAGCATCATCATGGTCTTGACGAAGTTATGGCCCTCGCCGATCACCCAGCTACTGCGGAGAATGTAATGCTCCGGCGCGTTCGACACCGCGATATCACCCGCGGCCTTGGTCTGGCCGTACACGCCCAACGGGGCGAACGCCTCAGCCTCCGTGTGCTCCTCCACGGTGCCGTCGAACACGTAATCCGAACTCACATGCACCAGCGTGATGTGATGCTCCCGCGCCACCCTGGCCAGGAGGGCCGGGCCCTGCGCGTTGGCCTTCCACGCGATGGGACGGCCCTCACTGGTTTCGGCCCTGTCGACGGCCGTGTAGGCGCCCGCGTTGATGATCGTCCCATACAGGCTCCAGTCATACCGGTCATACGCGGCCGGGTCGGAGAAGTCGAACTCGTCGATATCCGTATACTCGAACCCCTCCAGACCATGCGCCTCCGCATAGGCGCGGATCGCGTGGCCCAACTGGCCGTTGCAGCCCGTCACCAGCGTGCGCTTCGGACTCATCGGCCGCGCATCCCTGAGCATCGGGTGGTGCAGGTCGGCCTCGCTGCGTTCGGACTGCTCCAGCGGGATCGGCCAGTGGATGTCAAGCTCCGGGTCCGCGAGGTTCACGAACGTGTACGTCTTCTTCTGCTCCAGGCTCCAGTGCGCGTTCACCAGATACGTGTACACCGTCCCATCCTGCAAAGCCTGGAAGCTGTTGCCCACGCCACGCGGCACGTAAATAGCCTTCGACGGGTCCAAACGGGTCGTAAACACCTGGCCGAACGAGTCGCCCGGACGCAAATCCACCCACGCGCCGAAGATCTCACCCGCCGCGATCGAGATGTACTTGTCCCACGGCTCCGCATGGATGCCGCGCGTCACGCCCTTCGTCGCGTTGAACGAGATGTTGTTCTGCACCGGACCGAAATCCGGCAACCCCAACGCCATCATCTTCCGACGCTGCCAGTTCTCCTTGAACCAGCCACGATTATCACCATGCACCGGCAGATCGAACACCAGCAAACCCGGGATGTTCGTCTCCGTGACCTTCAATTCCTTCTCGAAATCCACTACTCAAATTCCTTTCGATTTTTTACGCCGCTATATTCCTGAACAATCCGCCGAGGGTCAGCATGCTTCAAAGGTTCAGCCAAATCCGGTAGTGCAAGTTGGATGCAATCCGTTCCCAACGATCCCAGCACAAAAAGCATGTCCCTGCGGACCTTCGGGAATTCAACACGCAGCAAATTTTCCTCGTGCCCAGCACGATTTCGCACATTGCGTATGCTTTTCAACCTGTCTGCAAGCTCTCGACGAAGCCGGCTACCGCGATCATCCGCTTCACTCCCAGGTAATCGGGCGTTGCGCATTCGTTGTTCTTCCAATGCCCAAGCTGATTCCACGTTGGGGAATGCGCTCAAAAGCACCTGCGCCAGCTCGGCATCCTTATCCGCCCGTCTCAGCAGGCCATCCCACGCTCCAAACGTTAGCTGTGCGAATACGTCGTTCCTATTGATTCTGTCGTTATGCCGCGGATGAGACTGGTCGGACTTCCATAGCTGCTGCTTACGCAAAGCAGCGTTGCGAGCCTCTTCGAGATAATCGCGGCCATCGCCATTCAGTAGACGACGTATTCGATTCAACGGCAGGGAACGATTAACATCAATCCAATCAGATACCGGCGCGGGAGGCTGTTCACTTATCCATGCACAAAGACACTCATCAATGGAATTTCGTACGAATACCTCAATATAGGCAACGTATCCCATCACTAGAGTGGACATCCGAATATTCCACCGATACAGTTCTAGCGCAAGCGGCAACAACTCACTTTCGCCGCACCCCTCCTCCATGGAATCCTTGGCGTAATCCAGATACACCTTGAACCGCGCCTCCCCAAACAATCGGTTCAAAGTCTGAATATCGTTTTGCATCACACCCCCGTTCATGATAGGCTAGCCCTGTTATAGGGGCCGCCCACTTGTGGGGCGGCCGTTTTCATATTGACCTCACTGGCCCTGCTGCTTGTACTTGGCCTCGGTGGCGGCCTTGGCCGGCTCCCACCACGCGCGGTTGCCCGTATACCACCGGATCGTCTGCTCCAGACCCTTCTGGAAATCAGTGTGCACCGGCCTCCAACCCAACTCGGTCTGCAGCTTGGTCGAGTCGATCGCGTAACGGCGGTCATGGCCCGGACGGTCCCTCACCCAATCGAAATCATCCGGGGACTTGCCCATGACGGTGAGGATGTCACGCAGCACGGTCAGATTATTACGCTCACCATTCGCGCCGATCAGATACGTCTCGCCGATACGACCCTTCGTCAGGATCGTCCACACGCCCGTGGAATGGTCGTCCGTATGAATCCAGTCACGCACGTTACGGCCGTCACCGTACAGCTTCGGACGCAACCCATCCAGGATGTTCGTGATCTGACGCGGGATGAACTTCTCCACATGCTGATACGGACCATAATTGTTGCTGCAGTTGCTGATCGTCGCGCGGATCCCGAACGTGCGATGCCACGCACGCACCAACAAATCCGACGAAGCCTTCGTCGACGAATACGGGCTGGAGGGATGATACGGGGTCTCCTCCGTGAACTTCGCCGGATCATCCAACGCCAGATCACCATACACCTCGTCCGTGCTCACGTGATGGTACCGCACATCGTACTTGCGGCACGCCTCCAGGAGACGGAACGTGCCCTCCACGTTCGTCTTGAGGAACGGCTCCGGATTCGCGATGCTGTTGTCGTTGTGCGACTCGGCCGCGTAATGCACGATCGCGTCATGACCCGGCACGATACGATCCAACAACTCCGCATCGCAGATGTTCCCGTGCACGAACTCCACACGGTCACCAAGAATCGACTTGATGTTCTCCAGGTTGCCCGCGTACGTCAACGCATCCAATACCGTGACATGCACGTCCGGATGATTGTTGTACACATAGTGCACGAAATTCGAACCGATGAAACCACAACCACCAGTCACAATAATGTTCTTAGGGGAAAAAGATTCAGACATTCCCCCTATTTTACAGGGGGTATCCCCCTATCACCATCCCGCGCAGCACGAAAAGATCAGCATGATGGAAACCATCATCGCATCGTCATATCACTGGACGAGATTAATCGGTTATCGCCATCGTTCTCCAATAGCCACCGCAAACCGCCAGAGCATGCCGGACTAAAGCGAAGCGCATGAATCATTCGGAATACGGGTAGCAGCCAAGAGATCATAAGAATAATGAATCCATCTCACATGGCTTGAATTGGTATAGCGCGTTATAGCATAACGCGCTATTGCCGCCTTTCATTGCCTTTTCTTTACACGCTTACGCTTTGCGAAGTTTGCCACGCACCTTGCCGAGGACGCGATTAAGCAGTTCAAGAAAGAACCGATCACGTTCCATCAGCAGGACTGCCACGTATACCGCTCCCCCTTCCACAATCAGCAACATCAGGCTCAGTACCGATTCGCTCAGGACCAGCGCCGTCGCCCGCACGGCAATCAACATGACGATTCCGGCCACGAATTTCCCTATGGAGAGCCTAAGCACAGCAGGCACGTCGACCATGTCCCTCACTTGCACGTAGATCAGCATCACCACGCATCCCACCACCTCGGCGGCGACCGACGCAACAGCAGCACCGTCGGCCAGATATCGCGGTGTGAATACGAAGTTCAATCCGACATTCACAACTGCACTAATAAGCACGGCGGTAGAGTACACATTCTGCTTCTTAATCGGTATGAGGAACTGACATCCGGTAACGTTGCTCAACGCGACCGGTAACACGGAAAGTGCATAGATGGGCATAAGTACCTTGATCCTGTCGTATCCAGGACCATAGAACACCGGTACGAACACGTCCACGACGGCAATCAGACCAAACATAATCGGGATGCCTATGAGCCAGACAAACTGATAGGACTTCTCTATGTACGACTTCATCCGTACGGTGTCGTTGTCATGGAAAAGCTTGGACATCCTGGGAATCATGACGATACCCAGTGAGGTGACGACGGCGAGCGCCATCCTCACCACTTTCTCAGTCTGCTCGTAGTAGCCGTTCTCAGCGGCATCGACAGCAAACACACCAATCAGAGTCTTGTCAAGTACCGAATTGACCTGAATCGCTATCGTGGGGACGAACAGCAGCAGAATATCCTTGAGTTCCTTGAACGGCTTAACGTCCCTCGCATGAACCTTCTGCACTACGCTCGGCACATATGGCCAGATAGACAGGTTCGCAATCAACGTCATACCCGCAAGAATCAGTGTGTACACCCACACATCAGATTCCTGGCGCACAAAGACAAACAAGAGAATTATATTGAAAATCTTGGCCACAGTGTTGCGGAAGACGATTCGACGAAAGTCCTCCATGCCTTGGAAGAACCATGTGATATCAAATGCGACCGCAACCAGATAAATGAGTTGCAACCAGGCAATGCCTCGATACTTGGCGATGTCGGAAAATAGATATGCCATGTACACGGCGCAGCATGAGAGAGTCGTCACACACCGAAAAATCAGGATCTCATAAAATTTGACGCTTCTGGCGTACGGATCGTCCTGATGATAGGCAATGGTACGTTGCCCATAGGTGGCCGTTCCCATAGCGGCGATGATCAGGAAGTACGAAATAATCGAATAGGTGTAGCTGTATACGCCGATGCCTTCCGCCCCCAGCACACGCGAGACATACGGAGTTGTAATCAGCGGGACAATCAGAATCAGAATTTGGTATGCGGTGTTCAACAGATAATTCACCGCCACGCTGTTTTTACTCATGCACTAACCTCGCCGCATAAATCCAACCAGTCAATAAGCTCCACACAATAAAAGTGTCAGATGATATAGGGCCTCGCACCACCCAAAGGTTCGCAAATCCGCCAACCATAATCGCAATCAGAATCATGTCATATTCACGCAGTTCGCCGACATCACGGCGGACGCCTCTCAGCCCCGTCAGCACCGCACCGACGAACAATGTCAGCAACGCAAAAACCGCGAATAGGCCACCCTTGGGCAACAGTGTATAGAGGCCGTTATGCGCCAGCGGAATTTCATTGTTCGTCACCATATCAACCCAGTTGTAAGGCACGAATTGAATTTCGATGCCTTTGCCCAATCCCTGGCCAAATAGCTTATTCAGAAAATCAGAGCCAAGCCACTGCTTCGTGGCAGCCTGCATCTCATAGGCTCTCCAATTGTTCATGGCGGAAGTTACCGAGTCGATGTCCTGTTTGGTGTTGATCTCGGTTGCGGAATACGCTATCTTTCCGACAAATGTGGCGGTCATACTCTCAGGAAGAGCGAAAAGGAGAATGGCAGTCAGCACACACAACGATACGGCTATGACAGCCACGGCCTTAAGAATCCTGCCCTTGTCCTCAAGGTAAGCCAACGAGAGAACCGAAAGAACCGCGAAGACGAGAAGCGGCTCAAGGATGGCGATTCTGCCGAATGACAGCGCGATCTGGCACATCATCAGCAACAGCAATACGGCATCAATGCCCTTGGAGAACACAATCCGTTTAAGAACGAACCGTTCAAAAGCCAAAATCGGCAGAATAAAGCCAATCTCGTATACGCATACGTCGAAAATCTGGCGGATAGCCGAGAAGTCGAAGGTGATATGAAGAGCGAACTGTACAAGGCAGCTGAGCGAAACGAATCCTCCGAACAGATACAGCGTCCTCAATAACGACCTATGGTCATTATCATGTTCCCTGCGAAACAGTTCATAACCGATGAAAATCCATACAAGGCTTGGAACAATGTAGTACAGATCGCGAACCACGTCGCGCGCGGGGTGAAAAACAAACCCTATCACCGACGCATAGACGACGAACGACAAGAACACAAACAGTCCCGGAATCCTCATAACGTTCATTCGGTATAGACCGAACCGCATAATCCACAACGCGCACCCAGCAACAACAAGCACGAAATAAAGCTGGGAATTCGTCACGAAGACGCGAGCGCACAACAGGACAAGCAACGGCCAATGGATAGAACGGTCAATCCTTATCCGCATATCGTCTCATCACCTCCTTCAACATGTCGATTCGGCATGTGCGTAATTCCATCTCGTCCTCATTCTCATGACCGCGGGAGAGATACAGATCGATCACCGCGAGGAGATACAGCAGCATGCACCACAAACGATCGCCATGCAGCAGCTTTTCCACATGCTTGTCACCCATGTAATCATCGAGAATACGCCGCATATCACGACGCTTGTGGACGAAGAACTGCGTCTGCATATAAAAATGGCATGCATCGAGATAGGGAGGATACGTCCTTTTCGCGTATTCAAAGTCGAACACGGCAATGCCTTCCGGCGTATCGGCGATGTTCCATGGGGTAAAGTCACCATGGTGGAAACCGAAGTCCACCTCTTCGCCCTCATACCGCCCTATGACGAAATCGACGGCCTTGCGCACCACATCCCGTTCATCCGCGTCAGAAATACGCTGAATCACGCCCTGTAGGTGACGAAGCTTTTCATAATAATCGGTATCCTCGAATCGCATCCGTTGTACGGTTCGGGTATGAAGATCTGTCAGGAAAGCCCGATGCCGCGCGGTCAAGATCGTGGTAGTCCTCTTCACATCACTGACATTGGTCTGGCAGAACAATGTCAGGCCGCCAATCTGACCGCAGTACAGTGCCTTCGGCACCCGGTTCACGCCGTGGTCATGAAGATAAAGCAGATTCCCCGCTTCCCGTTCGAACAACGCTGCCACTTCAGGATTGTCCGTAGCCTTACAGTACGCAAGAACCTGGGGGCCTCGAGAAATCTGCATGACCACCTTTTGATGCGCACCGGGAGTACCGCCGAAGAAGGAACAGTCGACCGGCCCACCAAACAAATCAGAGAACAGCATGCGAATTCCCGGAACCAGTGAATAGTTCGCACGAACGAATCCCAAGGCTCGGCATATAGCTGGGGAATGATGGATCAGCGGGAATGCAAACTTGACTGCCTTGCCCTTAAGCGCAGTCGGTTGATACAGTCCGAATGCGGTTCGTACGAAAGAGTCGCGGATGAGCCACCGTTTGCCCGCACTGTTGTGCAGATCATAATAGGCAGCCCCGTGTTTCTCCTTCAGGGCGATTGTCTCGATGAGATCCGTGTTCATGTTCTTCCTTGGTGATGCGGCTGTTGCTCATCGGCCGTCGACGTACGGCTTTCAGTGCTTTTTGGACTGGTACCACTTATGCTGCAGGCGCTTAGAAAGCAACAGAAGATTCAGCGCCAACCCCCGGTATCCGCTGTACGTTTCCAAGTAGTAGACACGGCTTTTATGGAATTCCGCCAAGCGTCTCCTCGGATCGCCCTTCTCCGACTCGATATGCATGTGATATGCCTTCAAATCCGCGCAATAGTATTCATGCAGCCCCTCATGCGCCACTGTGGCGGCGAGGATTGGCTCCTCGCAGTACAGGAAAACATGCTCATCGAAATAACCGACGCGATCAATGAAGTCCATACGCACGAACAGGCAGCAGCCAGATACCTTGCGGCAGTATCCCGATACGCTGGAATCGCCCATGTAGAGGCGCTTCTTAATCTTGTTCCGCACCAATTCGATGGGCCAAAGAAGTTCCTCACGGTAGTTGGGCTCACGCATGGGGTTTTGATGCAGCCCGTCCATGTCGATGATGTCAGTCCCCAGCACGGCGATCGAAGGGTCGGCATCCATAATGGCGACGGCATCCTTGACGTAGTGCTCGTCTCTGATCTCCATGTCGGGGTTGATGATCATGGCATAGTCACAGCCCAAGGATGCGGCACGGCGGAGACCGACATTGTTGCCGGCGTTGTATCCACCATTTGCGCCCGATTGAATAAATATGCATCCATTGTCGGCGCATGCCTGTTCTAGGCCGGTAACGTCTTCAGTGGACTGGTTGTCCACTACGATGATCTTCAGATTCGTATCGGCCTGTTTTTTGAGGTGCGCAATGCAGCGCACACAGTAGTCCGAGGAGTTGTAGTTAAGAAGAATCGCGGCGGTTGTCGTCATGTCAGTTTCCTCCGTGCCCATTTGGATTCTCATTCGTTTGTTTGCGTTCGTCGTCCAATTCGGCAAGCACGTCCTCCATATGCGCGGACACGCTGTCCCATGAGAATTGCTCCTCGATACGGCGGCGTGCCGCAAGTCCCATACGGCGCCTGAGCATCTTGTCTACGATGAGCTTCTCCATCGCACGTGCAAACGCCTCGCGTGTTGTCGAATAATCGCCGGGGGTAATGCGGATGGAGGTCTCGTCCGTGGTGATCATGCCCATGCCAGTCCAATCGAGGCACACCGAGGGAAGTCCCACAGACATCGCCTCCATCAGACTCCACGATCCGCCCTCCCTCAAACTTGGCAGAAGATACACATCCGCATCAGCCAGTTTCCCAAGGAGCTCAGCACGTGGCATCTCCTTAATCATCCGCACTCGGTTCGTCAGATTGCGGTCTTCGATGTACCGTTCGATCCTGGAACGTTCAGGTCCTTTGCCGATGATGGTGAGATGCGCCTCAGGATGGTCATGGGCGATCGAATCAAACGCTTCGACAGCCATCGGCACGTTCTTGAACGGTACGAGCCTTCCGGTGATAAACAGTTCGACACGGCGGGCACCATCGGAAGCATGTTCCGCTTCTGACATGTCCCCTTTGCACCGCGGGAATGCGGCAACATCCATCGCGGTTTCGAGGATGACCTTCGTCTTGTTCCGATATTTCCTCGGTATGGCTCGTGCGTTGTTCTCCGTGCGACACAGAATGACTGACGCCTTTCGGCTCGGAATCGCCACAAGGGGATTCATGAATGACGTCGCGATCAACACGTAGCGCAGGCTTTGAACCATACGCTGTTTTGCCGGAAGGATGTGCAGCAGGCTCCGGGGGACTCCATCGCCACCGCCCACAGGCCCCCAAATGAACGGGGTGTGAAAGAACGGCAGGAACGTCGGCATCCATAGGCTGCCGAAGGTCAGGTGCATCGTGTAATCGAAATCATCCTCACGCAGCAGTCTGCGAACAATCGGGACGATGCCGATCTGCCATAGCAGATAGTACAGGTACAGCCCCTTCTCCTTGCGCTTGATACGTTGGAGGATGCGTGGGGTGTCGTAGTACGTGAAGGTAAGGTTGCCAGCAACTTCGGCAGGAAGGTTCCTCTCGATTTTCTCCCGGTCATTGCGACGGGTGATGACATGGAGTTTATTGTGCCTCGCCATCTGCAACACCCAGTTCCAGCCGACGCCGGCTTCGGAGCCTCTACCGGGCTCACAGCCATAGGCACTCACCAGAATGCGTTTCATGCTCGCACCTTCCGCGTGTACCTATCCACAATGATTCGAGCGGCCTGACGGACGATTTCGTCAGGCGTTTGGCCCGCATCAAGTTCCACCGCATTAGGCAGCATTCGCTCCAATGCGGAGAATTCACCCAGCTGACGGTCAATTTCCTCAAGTGTCAGTTCCTGCTTGCGACAATACACGGTCTCCGCATCGGTCATGAGCACAAACGTGACGTCCGGCTGCGGCACGGATTTTGCGAACGCGATGCGTAATTTCTTCGGCAGATTGATACGTGAACGCAACGGGTCGACGACGAAGTCGTAGATGTACCTGTCGAAAATCGAGAACTGGTCGAACTGCACGTCCTTGCGGATAACGATCCATCCACCGACGATGTAGTCAATCCAGTAGTAGCCCATACGCAGCAGGGAGCTCAACGGGCTGGCAGGCTTGTTGCGATGCGGATTGGTGAAGTCCTTGTCCTGCTCCATGACCTTCATCTTCTCCCCCACCGCGCCAAGATTGGGCAGCAGCGTGGGACGGAAGTGATATACGTGCATCTTCTCGATGTCGCACACGAATAGTTTGGCGAGTTCAACGCGCAGACCGTCGATGAACGTGGTCTTGCCGGTACCGTCGGGGGCCTCGACCGCGATGAACTTCCGATACCGCTTCGGGCGCATGATGATACGATGAACCTTCTCGGCGAGGAAGGAGACGATACGGGCCGAGGTTTTCAGCGGATGACGCCGCATGGCGAGTTTCTTGGTCTGCTCGGAGATGTTCCTTGCGTTGCGTTCGAACCAGTCGTAGTTCTCGGCGGCGAGATGCGCAACGACCTCGTCCAACAGGGACTTCGGCATGACCGATTCCAGAATACGGTTCACCTGCACTGCATACCGTGCGTATCCGACCGAAATCTGCTCGCGATACGCCTGCTTGAGCGTCTTGGCGTTGATGACCTTGTACAACAGCAGCATGGCGATGTCATATTGATCATTGAGAACGCGGTAGCCCTTATAGTCAATCGTATTCGCGTACAACGTGTCGAAGGGAATCAGCTCAAAGCCCTTGTTCACGTACCCCTCGATGAGGTCGATGTGGATCGCGAAGCTCTTGTCAACGTCTATGCCGAACCAGCAATGAACCCGTTCGTATTTCACGACATAATAGTTCGACACATCGTGCTTACGAAGGATGTCCAAGAAGATGGCCTTGGCCCTCCGATACGTACCGGGACGGATAATCACGTCCACGTCCTTGGAATCGTTGCGTTCCGGCAGTCCCTGATAGTTGCGCAGGATGAAACAATCGACACCCGCCTGGGCGTATGCCTTGAGCAGGTCGTCCAGTATCCGCGCATGCAGATCGTTCCACTCATATTCGATTTCATGCATGATGCGTGCTCCCGTCCGTTCAGCGCAGTTTCTCTCGTATACGGTTTTCGATGGCCTTCGTTCGTTCCTTGCCGAGAAGACCTGTCAGCACTCCGCGCGCGCCTTTCAGCATCGGCCGGAACACATTGCGCCAAATAACGTTTGTGCCGCGCCGTTTCTCTCGCTCGGTGAGCCAGCTGCCGGAGAATCGGTGAATAGTAACGCTACGATCGGTAACAGCGAATTCATCCTCACCCAGTTTCTTCGGGCAGAAAATGTCTCGTTCGTAAACGTGGATCTCGCCAAGATCCTGCTCGGAATTGGCTCGCTCGAATCCAAGGTCGGTCAAAATGTCCGTCAGGATAACCACGTTCGTAGTCGGGTCCATATTGCCGTTCGCATCAACGAACGCATGATGATCGTAGTAATCCAGCATCCGCTCGATCACAGGCGAATGGGCTTCCGCGCCGATGATGCCGGTGCCAACCATCGTTCTGTTCTCGAAACCCACGAATGCCTTGTTTCCGAGAAACTTGTCAAGGCTGGATAACGCCTCGACGTCTGTGTCCAGATACACGCCGCCATAATCGTATAAGGCTCGCATACGGGCATAATCGCTCACGAAGGCGTATTTGCCTTTCTCATAAGCCTGTTTGGCGTACAGGGAGCCGGAGATGTCGAAGGTCTCCTCGTTCCAGAACATGATTTCATAGTCGGGCATGAGTCGCTTCCATGACTCAATGCACGCCCGTTCACGTGCAGGCAGGTCGTTCGGCCCGAACCAGCAGTAATGGATGATCTTGGGGATGCTCATGGTCTCCTCATCTCAGTGATGACGGTCTTGTATTGCTTGATGACATATTCGGCATGCTCGTCGAACGATGGCGCGGAGAACTGGCTTCGGATGTTCTCCTGGGCTGTGCAGATGTCGGCACGCTTAAGAGAGTCCAGTACCTGTGCCATTTCATCCGGAGAACCGTTTCCAAGAGAAAAACCGCTTCCTGCTGGGATCATGTCCCAGGCACCCACGCAATCGGTGGCCATAACCGGCATGCCGGCGCATAGCGCTTCAAGCGCCACGAATCCGAAAGACTCATATGTCTGGCTCGGCACAATCACGACATCCTCTTCCGCCATAGCCGTCATGAAGTCGGAAAAGGCAGGTTTGAATGACACAGTCGGCGTATCCGCGCCATGCACGCCGTAGACGTCGAGATGCCAGCAGCGGGAGGCACCGGTAGATATCGACTTGGATTCGGTGATGCGAACCGCCTCGAGCAGAGCCGACAACCCCTTGTACGGCCGACTGCCCCCGAGGAAAGCGATGCGAATAGGCGCATCGGCGGGATCACTGGAATCATCACGGTCGGCGAGCGTCTTCGGCAGACCGTTATGAATGACCGGAATCACAACGGATGCTTGTGGGGCACAGTACCGTTCGTAGGCGCGCTTCGACACTGTGCTGTTGTACATCACGAGGTTCATGTGTTCCAGCATGGAGACCTCGTAATCACGGAATGCAGAGTAACGTTTCACCTCGATCGACGCGGCATCCATCGTGGCCCCCGTTGTGGTATCCAACGACTCCGTTGACGATTCCACCGATTTCGTCAAGCGAACAGCGGAAAGCACGCTGAACAGCTTACGAACAATTGTGGAGCTCTTAATAAAGCGCATCGCCGGCGATTGATCCAATCGAATCTTCTTCAAAGACGGAGCACCGGAATTGATACGGCTGCATTCGCCATCGGTGAGACAGCGATCCATTGGATAGATCTCATTCATCGGGTACAAACCGAAGAAATCATGTGTTGTGAACACCGTAGGTATGTCACAAGCACGAGCCGCATCAAGAAACTCACGATGCAGTCCCTGCAGTGTGTGGATGTGCACGACATCAGGCTGAAGGCTCTTAAGAAAACGGCGGTATGCTTCGCCATCCACCGGATAATGGAAGGCATCGGGCTCCCCCACCGGCTTGTCCAGAACGACAGGCAACGGGTTGCGCAGCTCATAGGAGCGTATGCTGCCAACCTCTCGGTGACGAGTGATGCATGGATTCACATCATGCGTCATCCGGCCGGGCCATAGCATGGCTACGGCATGACCGGATTTCTCCTGGGCCTTCATCAGATCCATCACGTATCGGGTCAGGCCGCCTGAGCGGTATGGCGCAAAACCCAGGGCGTAATGCAGTATTCTCATCGTTCACCTTCGACTACGTCGGGACGCGGAATATTGTGTCGGATTCAACGTCCTGATTCGGGACCATCAAGGAATAGCCGTTCATATTCGTCGGCGATGAAACGCCAACTGTAAGCATCTGCGATGCGACGCTTTGCTTTCATTCCCAATGCGCGGATTTCATCCGCATTCATTCTGTCTGCCTTATGGATTAAAGCACTGAGACTTCCGGGAATCTTCGTCCAGTACAATGCCGAATCTTCGGCCACTTCACGATTGAAGCCCACGTCCAGAAGCAAATTCAGATCGGTGCTGCCTAATGCTTCCAATAGGGAGGGGTTGGTACCGCCGACCTCATGACCGTGAAAATACCCGTAAGCATTCTCACGAATCTTCATAAGCAGTTCCTTGTCGTATACGGTACCGACGAACTTGATGCGTGGATCACGATCGAAACCGGTTTTATCCTTCAATTCGTCAAGGAATTTGTCGCTTACATTCGTGATAAGCGCGAAATCATGCTCTGAATCGCTTGCCATGAATTCACGAATCATCGTCTCATAGTTGTTTTCAGGCACGAAACGACCGACGACCAAGTAGTAGGACTTGGCAGAAAGCCCCTTTTCGCGGTACCAATCCAACAGCTTCGGATCATCGTCTGAAAGGCCGCTTTTGCGCGTTTCCGCTCCATAGGAAATGAACAAAGTTTGGGGATTATACCTGTCATATTCCTCATGAATATAGGACTCGATATTCATCGAATCACAGACCAGCAAATCACAATGTTTGGTCATCATCTGTTCCGAGATTTTCCAATACCGACGTACCGGAGCACTCCACTTGGCTCTCATCCACTCGTGACCGTCAGGATTGATATATAATTTGCCTCCGAGCCGGTGGATCACACGCTGGAAATGCGCCATAAACGGACCGATACGGCACGCGAGAATATACACAATCGGATGCTCGATGTGATTTCTGCGAATATACGAAACACATTCATTAAGCGCAGCGACATCATAATAAATCGCCTGGGCAGGACCAATATTAGGCACTTTGACATTGAAGCAATCAGCATTGTGATAGGAGAAGCGCTGTCGATCCTGCGCTTTGCAGGCCACATGGTATTTCAGGAGTTCATTGGTCTGATGATATTCCGTGAGACGATCCACAAAAGTCTCGTATCCACCATAATTTCCCGGAATACCCTTAGATCCCACAATAAAAACATGTTGCGGAGCGGCCATTCTCAGTCCTTCGCTTGTTCGGTCTTTTTATGCTGGCGCTGGCTCTTCTTGCCATGGCCGGATTTACTATCGTCGTAATAGTAGTAGTAACCCGTCTTATGGGATTTATCGGGTTCTGCGTAATTCATAGCCACACCAGCTGCATGGATGTCAAGGGTATCGAGCTCTCGGATGGTTTGCTTCAGCGCACGCTTATCCGTGACGTTTAGGCCAGCCACCAACAGCAGTTCCGGTCCTTCCTTGACGAACACAGCAGCGTCGTTGGCTACCTGCATCGGGGCGGTGTCCACGATCACGTAGTCGTAGGCACCGGATACCTGGTCAATGAGCGCCTTCATCGCACGCGAGTTGAGCAGGATGCTCGGGTTCATGGTCTGGGTGCCGGCCGGCAGCACGTGAAGGTTCTGCTTCCAATAACGCTGGATGGCGTCCTGCGAGGAGACCTGGTTAGTGATGAGGTGGGTCAGCCCCACATTGCCTTCGATGCCAAGCTTGTCGCTGACGGAAGGGTTGCGCACGTCGGCGTCGATAAGCAGCACCTTGCTGTCGTTTTCCGCGAAAGCCGTGGCCAAATTGACGGACAATGTGGTCTTACCCTCGGATGGACCGGCGGAGGTTACCACAATCACATTGGACTGGGGACCGTCCGGCAATGCGAACATGAGGTTGGTACGCAAACGGCGAATCTCTTCGGCTTCACGAGACGCCGGTTTGGCGATGATAACGGGCGTCTTGTCCGCATACGCATCGTCTCTGCTGAGCGTACCCAGCATCGGCGAATTAATGAGACCGGCCACATCCGAATCCGAACGGACCTTGGTATCCAACAGACTTCTGCCCAAAGCCATCATGACACCCAAAACGATGCCGGCCACCACGCCGATCGCCAGATTCATCTTCACGTTCGGCGAGCTCGGGGAGGCCGGAGCGTAAGCCTGCTGCACCACGGTAAGGTTCACCGGAGAGACGATCTTGTCGCCTTCGTCGCTGTACAGCGTGGAGGTGACCTGTTTCTTGAGGCTTTCGGCCACGGCGTTGGCGATGGTGGAGGCGGTCTTCGGGTCGGCATTCTCCACGGAGATGTCGACAAGCATAGTGTCGCTCGGGTTGGAGGCGGTCACCGTGGCGGCCAGCTCCTTGACCGAACTGTTCAGTCCCAGATCGTCGATCACGGGCTGAAGCACGGATTCGGTCTTCACCAGCTGCGGGTAGGTCTGGATCTGGCTGTTGATATAGCTGGCGCCGGAGTTCAATTCGTTGCCGGAGCTACCGGTGGTCGAGGCCGAAGTGCGGTAGGTGGCCAGCAGCTCGGAGGTCGCCGTGTACATCGGCGTGCGGGTGAACGTGTAGCCGGCAGCAGCAGCGATCACGACCACCAGTGTGATGATCGCCGTGACGAAATGCTTTTTCAAGGCGCCCAGCACGTCAATGGTGATGACGTCGTTCTGGATCTGTTCGGTTTCGCTTGCCAAACGATGCTCGCTTTCTGCAGATTCGTATCTGTTCTACTGTAATTGAAGGGGGTACCCCCACCACGAGGAGGGTGTCTGGCACCCGGCCGTCAGTCGGTCGAAGGGGTCTGGCGTATGGTCGGCTCGGTGTTGCCCGCCGAGGCACTCGCCAGCACGTGGATGGTGGTGGTGAACCGCTCCCCCGGCTCCAGGGTCACGGTCTTGGCGCCCACGGTGAGGCCGTCGTGCGTGGCGATCTGGTCGAAGTCCTCGCTCCAGTCCACCAGACGGCCACCAGCCGGCGCGTATACGTACAACACGGTTTCTATTTCGCCATGGCGAGGCTTGCCATCGTCGTCATAACCGCGCAGCAAGTCGGGGGCCGCAGCCACGGCCGAAGCGTCGGCGGTGTTGGTGAGCGTCACGGTGAGCGTGTACTGGCGTGCCCCGTTGGGGTAGGTCTTGTCGTACTTGCTGGTCACCTCGCGTTTCAGGTACCAGTCCATCTTGCCCATGGTGGCATCGTTGAAGTAGACGCCGATTTCAGGCTGGGCGGGCTTGGAGGACAGCGCGCCGGAGACCTGCACGCCGGCCAGTTGCTCCTGCTCGGCCTCGTGCGCGCTCCAGAGATACAGGTGGCCGTCCTGGACCGCCTGCCGCACGGTCTTGAGCATCTGCATGCCCTTGCCGTCGAGGTTGTGCAGCACATGGTCGAAGACCTGGCTGGCGGCCAGTGCGAAGAACATGTCCTGTTCGGACTGCGTGCTGGAGCCCAGGTAGATGCGGTTGAGCAGTATCTGCGCGGCGTTCTGGCCGTTCAGGGTCACGTCCGAGCCGCCGCTGCCCGTGCCGCTGTCGCCCGCACCGCCGCTCAACAGGGCACTGGCCGTATCGTCCAGCGTGACCGGCCCCGCCACGGCGAGCAGCCGTTGCAGGAACACCGGGTCCACGCTGATCACGCCGTCCACGCCGCCGTTGCCAGCACGCTTCCAGATGTCATGCGCCAGTTTGGCGGTGCGGGTGAAGTCCGGCGTGAAGTTGATGTCCTGGTAGTCGGTGGCCATTTTGGTGGAGAACAGGTTGCGCTCGTCCGCCGTGAGTACGCTGCGGGCCTCGGCGTCGCTGAACACCGCGTCCGAGGGCGGGGTGGCGAACGAGCCGAGCGCAAGCCTGCCCGCGCTGATGGTCAGCACGCCCCACGAGCTGGCGATGCCGCCGGTGGCGCGCAGTTCGGCGTTGTTCTGGGCCAGCACCAAGTACGTGCGGGTGCCGCCTGACTCCCCCGTGGCCAGCATCGACGGCAGGATGCTTGCCAGGTTGCCTGCCGTGCCGGTCAGATCGGCCAGCGTGCCGAGCTGTTCGCGCCCCTGCGTGATGGCGCTGTTGAGTTGCGGGAAATGCGTCTCGCCCACGGTGTTGAGCTGGGCGACGGCATCCGTAAGCGACTGGTTGGCCCGCGCGAGGTCCGGGGCCACGTCATCCAGTCCTCCCAGTGAAATCACGCCGTCCTTGATGCCGATGTCGTCCAGGTCGACCGTTCTCGCCACGTTGGCGAGCGCGGGCATCGCGTTGTTGGATACGTCCTCGAGGATGCGCACGACCTCGCGCACGGTTCTGATGTCCGAACCGTAGTGGGGCGTGAACTCGGCGAGCGCCCACACCGGCTGGCTGGTCTGCGCGTAGGTCCGGTCGATGTGCAGTGAAACTTCGTCGATGCCGTCCGCGATCTTGTCAAGGTCGATGTCGCCGTCCTGCACTTGGGCTTGCAGGCTTTTCGCGGAGTTTACCGCGGCCTCCACCTCACCTTTGGCGGTCCATGCGGACGCGGCGAACCAGCCGGTCAGCGCGACGATCGCCAATGCCAGCACGCCGAGCACGGCAAGTACGATTCGGCGGCGTGTGCGGGCACGCTTCATGCGGGCCACGGACGCGCGGCTCATGCGACGGCGACGCTGGGGCGCGGAACCGCTGGAATCGGTCTGGTGACCGGCATCGAACGAATCGTTCGGCCCGTCGGCACGCGAAGTCACGGTCGCTGCGGAAGAAGCGGGCGCCACGGGCGGCTTGGGCGGCTCACCGGAGGCCCATGTCGGGCGAAAGTCGCTCATCAGTAGGCCCCCTTGTGGCTCAGCACGGCCCCCACCGTGCGGAACATGAGCCCGATGTCGCCCAGAATCGACCAGTTCTGCACATAGGCCACGTCCAGCGCCTCGCTTTCCGCGGCCGACAGGTCGGAGCGGCCGGACACCTGCCACGGTCCGGTGATGCCGGGTTTGACCAGCATGCGCGTGGCGTACAGCTTGTTGTATCGCGCGTATTCCTCGGGCAGCGGCGGCCGCGGCCCCACGGCGGACATGTCGCCCTTGAAAACGTTGAGGAACTGGGGCAGCTCGTCGATGGAGAAGCGGCGAATGAACCGGCCCACCGGCGTGATGCGCGGGTCGTCCTTCATCTTGAAGATGAACCGATTGGTCTGGCCGGTCTGTTCGGCGAGGGCGGCCTTGAGCGCGTCCGCGTTGGTGACCATCGAGCGGAACTTGATCATCTCGAACGGTTTGCCGTTGAGGCCGATGCGGGTTTGGGTGTAGAACACCGGGCCGCCGTCGGTGAGTTTGATGGCGATCGCCACCGGCACGGTGATGATCGAGGAGCAGATGATGGCCAGCGCGGAGACGACGATGTCGAACATGCGCTTGGCAAGGCGCACGGACGGCGAGTACTGGGCGAGCCGTTGGGTGATGATGGTGACGCCCTGGATGGAGCGGACCTGGAACTCGTGGTTCGCGGTGTCCGCCGCGGAGGCGAGCATCGCGATCTCCAGTCCGGAGGATTCCATGCGGGCGCAGAAGATGTTGTAGTTGTCCGAGTAGCGGCGCAGCTCGTCCGCCACCAGCACGGTCTGGGCGTTCATGTCGATGATGCGGCGGGCCAGGTCAGTGTCACTGTACTGCAGGACCGGAAGCGAGACGCCCCAGGAGTCCGCGAGCGCGGCTTCCACCGAAGCCAGGTCGAGGTCCGGTTCGATTAGGCCCGTCGTCTGGTTGCAGCGAATCGGGCAGACGGCCACCGGACGGTAGTTGAGCTGCTGCCGCATGCGCAGGAACCGCAATGTGTGGCCGATGCCTTTCGGTGAGCCGACGATCACCGTGCCATAGGCGAACTGGCCTTTGCTACGGCTGCGGGTCAGGAACAGACGGGATACAATGCGCTCCGCCAGGGTCAGCCAGCTGCCGGCGAGCACCATGATGGTCAGCGTGGTGAGCGTCAGGCGGAAATCGAAGACGTAGTCGAATGTGCAATGCACCATCCAGCACAGGGCCGTGCCCTTGCCGAGCAGCATGTTCACGCGGTAGCCGTCGCCCATGACGTGCCGGTGGTAGATGCCCACGGCCCGGATGGACCAGACCCAGATGCCCGCAGCGATGACCAGATACAGCGTGGGGTCCATCGTGAATCCGAAACGCATGGAATAGAGCGGCAGGTTGCTGCGGCGCAGGTTCAGCACGGTGGCGCCGGCGATGATGAACATGGCCGCGTCCACAAGCATGAGCGCCATGTTGACGAAGAACCGCCAATAGAGCACTTGGGAGAGCTGCCGCTGACGGAGGTCGCTGAATTGCTCGTCGGTGCGTTCGCGGAGTTGAGCTGTCTGAACCACTGATCCACCCTGCGCTGATCGAAGTCGTATGTGTGCCTGAAAACATGGTCGGCATTCCGGGCGGCGAGCGCGGGTCGTATATGCCATTCCGAGGTCAGCCGGAAGGTCCGAAACACCCCCGAACTGCGGAAAATATTGTACAGGACCCCCTACGACTCACGGGGGTGGCCGGTGTCGAAATCAGTCGTTGCGGTCGGCGTGGTTGCCGCGCTTCCTGAGCTTGTCGATCTCCTGTTCGAGCTGGATGATGTACCGGACCTGCTGGCGGATGAGCTGGTCGCGCAGATCGTCGCCGTCGGATACGGAGAACGCAGCAGGCACGGTCGGAACGGCCGAATCAGCGGACGGCGCATCGGCGGACCTGAACGGTTCGGCATCGTCCGCATGGACGGCGAATCGTGCGGCCTTGGATCCGGCACTGCCCGCGGACCAATCGCGTGCGGGCAGCGGGGCCAGCACCGACCTGTCGTTGGCGGCTCCGGCGGTCATGCGACGGCCGCGCACCTTGCCTTGCGCGGACTTGGCCTCGTTCGCCGGAATCTCCCCGGAGAAGATCTCGGCGGCGGACTCCCTCCAACGAGAGAAACAGCGCTCGATGCGCTTGTATCCGATGAGTTCCGGCGGCAGGCCCGCCTTGCGGAACAGGTCGACCGGGCTGCCGCCCTGATAGTAGCTGGTCAGGCACTAGCGTTTGAAGACGGTGGTGTAGGTGATGCGCACCGCCGAGGCGGAGGCCACCGCCGGCAGGCTTTCGAGATAGCTGATCTGTTCTTTGGTAAAAGGCGCTCTGCTGCTCATGGTGTGGCGCGGTCTCCCCGATGCTTGTACCGCAGACGTGTGCGATCCGCGGACGGTAAGGGGTTCAACATCGAGTTCCGTCATGGTCAGGGTCGCTTTCATGGTCTCAACAATCGTGTATTTCCCTGAGGCTGACCGGTCACACAATCAAACTCCAACCAACCGATGCCACCTCGGGGCAACATTCTAGCTGTTAACGTTCACACCCACTAGAACGTTGCAGAAAATTTCATATTCCGAAGTGCTGGGCGTTCTCATCGCGGACAGTCTTCGCCGTGCAGGCACTGCACTGTTACTGAAAATCGATTGACACGATGCCAGCAAATATGGACATTCCAGCAACCCCATTGTCCGGCATATGACCATCGCAACGCCTACGTACCTCACGCTGCATGGTTGCGTACGCCCGGCCGTGTTCCCGCGCTTCCCGTACGGCGGACGGACGCCAACGCACCAGCCAATATGCGGAAACGAGGGGATGCGGACATGCGTGAACCGACCACCCCTGGGTATAGCGTATTGGGGTGCTTTTGAGTGGGCCGCCCGGCCCGGCACGAGGACAACGACGGGTCGCGCGAAGAGGAACCACCGGGAGAACCTGAGGAACCACACATCATCCGACATCGCCGGAAACCATATGGCTGGACGGTACGGAAGTGGAGTGTGCGTGGCAGGGATGAGCGGCAACGAACGTAGGGGCGGACATGGCCTGGGCGCGCGACGCGGCGAGCTGCAGCGGGTGCTCAGCCAGGAGGAATCGTACGTCGACGGCAAGCTGAGCCATGCGGCGTTCGTCTCGATCGCCATCCTGACCTTCATCACGTTCGTGGGCAATTTCACGCAGCTGCAGCTGAGTTCCGCACTGCCGATCATCGTCTCCGAATTCGGCATTTCGGTGACCACCGGCCAGTGGCTCACCTCGGTCTTCCAGCTGGTCATGGGCGTAATGGTGCCGCTGACCGCGTTCCTGACCCGCCGTTTCTCCACCCGTCAGATCGTGATCTGCTCGATGGCCGTGTTCACCGTGGGTTCGGTGCTGGCATGGCTGGGCCCGAACTTCCTGTGGGTGCTCGTCGGCCGCGTGCTGGAGGCGGCCGGCACTGGCGTGATGTGGCCGGTACTGCAGATCACCGTGTTCTCCATCTACCCGCTTTCCCGCCGCGGCTTCGCAATGGGCACGGTGGGCATGGCCATGAGCGTGGCCCCCGCGATCGGCCCCACGCTGGGAGGCTGGCAGACCGACGCCAACGGCTGGCGCTCCATCTTCCTGACCATGACCGTGATCGGCGTGCTGTCGCTGCTGGCGGCCATGTTCGGACTGCACAACTTCGGCTCGCATGACCCCTCGGCCCGCGCGGACTTCTTCTCGGTGGCGCTGTCCGTGTTCGGCTTCGGCGGCCTGATGTTCGGTTTCACCAATTCGGAGGCCTACGGATTCGCCGCGCCCGTGGTGTGGGGGCCGATGCTCGTGGGTCTGGCCGGCATCGTCTGGTTCGCGGCGCGCAACATCAGGCGAGGCAGGGCGTACCGCGCGGCGAAGGCGGCGGTTGCGGAGACGCCGGATGGTCAGGCCGTGGCTGCGGGTACGTCCGCAAACGCAACCACGACGTCCGCAAACGGAAACGATAACGCTAACGCCACTGCGGCCGCCGGACGCCCCGCGCTCCCCCAGCCGCCGCTGCTCGACCTGGCCGTGCTCAAGAACCGTTCGTTCACCATCGGCACCATCACCGCCTCGCTGGCGTTCTTCGCGTTCAGTTCGATTCTGGTCATCATGCCGCTGTATATCCAGACCGACCGCGGCTATTCGGCCACGATGAGCGGCCTGATCATGCTGCCGGGCGCCATCGGCCAGTGCGTTTCCCAGTTCTTCGGCGGCCGTGCGATGGATCGGTTCGGCGCACGCCCGGTGGCCCTGTTCGGTTCGATCGTGCTCACGGTGGGCACGCTGGGCATGTCGCTGGTGGCGATGGATACGTGGATCTGGTGGGTGTCGATCTGCCAGTTCGTCCGTCAGATCGGCATGGGATTCCTGCTGATGCCGATTACGACGTGGTCGTTGAACTGCCTGAACGGGCCTGACGAGGTGTCCGCCGGCTCCTCGGTGACGAATACCGCCCGTCAGATCGCGGGTGCCGTGGGTGCGCCGGTGCTGGTGATTCTCATGGAGACGTTCGAGGCGTGGCGTCACGCTTCGGGCGCGTCCACCGTGGCCGCTTCGATCTTCGGCATCCAGTGGGCGCTGCGCGTGTCCGCCGGCATCTGCCTGATCATGGTGCTGCTGGTGGCGTTCGGCGTGCGAGGCGACGGTGCCGGACGCACGCGCGACGCCATCTCCCTGCACGTCCTGCGCCGCCGTCTGCATCGGGTGTAAGGCCGGCTCCCCTCTCTGAGGGGAGCCAGAGAAACTCACGCCTTGCCGAGCGCCGTCAGGACGATGAGCAGCACGTTGAGCGCGATGATCAGCACGGCCACCACGATGAAGATGGCATGCTTGACCGCACCGTCCACCCATTCGCCCATCAGGGTCTTGTCATGCGTGTACCGCATCAGCGGGATGATGGCGAACGGGATGCCGATGGACAGGATCACCTGGCCCACCACCAGCGCTTCGGTGGGGTTCGGCGCGAACCACAGCACGATGAGTCCCGGCACAAGCGTCACCACGCGGCAGGCCCACATCGGCGCCTTGATGCGCAGCAGTCCGTGCATGATCTCGGAACCGGCGTAGGTGCCCACCGACGTGGAGCTCAGCGAGGAGGCCAGCAGTCCGATGGAGAAGATCGTGCCGATCACCGGACCGAGCACGGCGACGATGGCGTGCTGCGCGCCTTCGATGGAGTCGGTGCCCTTCATGCCGTACAGCGAATTGGCCGCCAGGATCAACAGGCTCAGGTTCACGGTACCGGCCAGCAGCAGCGCCCAGAACACGTCGACCTTGGACCCGTCAAGCAGACGCTTGATGCTCGGCTTGGCCTCTCCCCCGGCGTAATGGTCGTTGACCAGCGTGGAATGCAGGTAGATGGCGTGCGGCATCACCGTGGCGCCGAGCATCGAGGACGCCATGAGCACGGAATCCGTGGTGGTGAAGTGCGGGATCAGGCCGCCCGCCACGTCGGCGGGGTTCGGCGGGTCGATGAACAGGCCGGCGATGAAGCCGAACGTGATCACCAGCAGCAGCGCGATGACCATTTTCTCGAACATGCGGTGCGTCTTGCCGCCTTCGAACATGAGCAGCACGGTGGAGACCGCGCCGATCACGCAGCCGCCCAGGAACAGCGGCAGTCCGAACAGCAGGTTCAATGCGATGGCGCCGCCGATGAGCTCGGCCAGATCGGTGGCGATGGCGATGACCTCAGCCTGCGCGAAGAACATGAACCGCCCGGCGTCGCTCATGCGCTCGCCCAGCAGTTCCGGCAGCGATTTGCCGGTGACGATGCCGAGTTTGGCGGACTGGTACTGGATGAGCACGCTCATGGCGTTGGCCAGCACGAGCACCCACACCAGCAGATAGCCGTATCGGGCGCCGGAGGTGATGTTGGCGGCCACGTTGCCGGGGTCCACATAGGCCACCGCGGCCACGAACGCCGGGCCGAGGATGCCGGCGAGCGCATGGCCGTGCGCGTGATGTTCGGCCTTGTCTGCCTGGACACCTTGCGCCGCGCGGCGTTCCTTGTCGATTTCGGCCTCGGAACCGTCCAGATCGGTACGGTGGGCCAGGGCCTCGGCGTCGAGGATGTTGACGTCCGGGTGGTCCACGGCGAGACGGGGATTGTCCGGGTGGATGACACGTCGCTTGTCGATGGTGTGCATGCGGCCGTAGCCGCGGCCGTGTTTGCTGCTGACGATGGTCGGGTCGTTGGTGGTGGCCGGAGCCGTACGGCCGGTCTGGCCGGTGCCGTTGTTCGGAGTCTCTGGTGTCGATGATGCCGATGATGCCGATTCGCTCACGTTGTCGTTCATGTCCCCTGCTATGCGCTTCCCTTCAAATACCGGGCCCAGTTATAGCGCAGGCATGTTTCGCTCGTCAACAGCGGGAGCGAAAAGCGCTTACGCCATCTGTTCGTGCACGGAGGCGTTGACCCACTGGTGCTGTTCGACGTTGTATCCGGAGAAGATGCCGATGTCGAGCATGCAGTCGCGGTAATCGCGACCGTGGGCGATGGTGATGTAGTTGTCGTCCACCAGACGGTTGTGCGTGGGGTCGAGTCCCACCCATCGGCCGTCCTGATAGACCTCCACCCAGGCGTGCGTGGCACCTTCGCCGCCCAAAAGGCCGGCGATGTACCGGGCGGTCAGGCCCACGTGACGGCATACGGACAGCATCACATGCGCGTAATCCTGGCACACGCCCTTGCGCTGGGCCAACGCCTCCTCGGCGGTGGTGCGGATCGTGGTGGAGCCGGGGGTGTACACGAAGGCCTTGTAGACCTCGTCCATCACCTCGCTGGCCCGTTCGACTGGCGTGGCGGAGGACGGCAGGCCGCCCAGACGTTCACGGCACACGCCGATCATGGCCTCCACGCACGGTCCGGGGATGGTGAGCGCGGAGTTGAAACGGTAGAGCGGCTTGTAGATCTCGGTCTTGATATGCGCGTTGTCCACGAACGCGATGCCCGTGACCGAATAGTTGAACACGTCGTGCGGTTCGGGGATGAACCCGGTCATGACCACGGAATCGAAGGAGTCGATGGTGGTTTCCAGCTCGGTTTCGGGAGTGAGCTTCACCTCGACGTCGATCACCTGCTGTCTCGGACCAGTGGCGGGAATGCAGCGCAGCTGGAAACGATGATCGGTGACCGGCGAGCTGAAGGAGAGCTTCATCTCATAATCGAACACGAGTTTCTTCAAGGCGTCTCCTGCGGAAAATCAAACAACCTGTGCCATGGTGGGCACGAACCGGCTAATGAACAACGGTCGTGTACCACCATAGCATTTCCGTCTGTCAGGGGCTCCGGTCAGGGCCGCTTGGCGTCCATGTTCATCGCGCTCAGCGAGCCCATGTCCTTGATGGCCAGGGCGCTGATGCGGCCGGAATAGTCGTCCAGATACTGCTTGAGCAGGGTGGCCACCTCTTGGTAGCCGCGAGCGGGCAGCTGTCCCACGAGCCAGCTCAGGCCGTCGGCGAAGCAGCTCGGCAGCGGCATGCCGTCCAGCACCATCGAATAGGATGCGAGCTTGCGCAGCGGGGCCTCCATCTCCTCCATGGACAGACCGAAGCGCGTGTACAGGTCGATGCGTTCCAGGTACTTGCCGATGAACACGAACGCCTTGAGCGTGGGCTCGACGGACGAGTTCTCGATGCCGCCCCAGAAGGCGAGCATGTCGTCGGCGATGTCGCGGTGGTTGTACAGGTCCTCGGCGCTGGCGGCGTTCTTGGCGGCGTCCGTGATGTTGGTCATGGACAGTTCCACGTACTGCAGCAGGCGCGAGCTCAGTTCCGGGCGCAGGATCACGGCGTTGTTGAACGCGGCGGTCACGGCGGAACGCACGGAATCGGGGTTGTTGCCGTCGTACAGGAAGTTCTTGACGAACTCGTCGAAGTCCTCGAAGTCCTCCGGCAGGTCGAGCGCGTGGGCGAACGGGCGGAAGGCGTCCACATCGGTGTCCATGACGCGGTCGTAGAACGGGAAGAACTGGTTGAGCGTGGTGAAGGCGCGTTCGGTGTAACGGCCGAGCCAGTACAGGTTGTCCGCCTTGGAGGCGGTCACCAGGGACAGCGAGTGGCGGCGGGACTGGCTCAGCAGGTTCGCCACCTGCACTTCGGCGCCGAGCTCGTGCTCCACACCGGTTTCGGGCGCGAGCACCCACGTATCCTTGAAGCCGCCGCCCTGCGAGGAGTTCACGATCATCTGGCCGGGCACGGACGAGTAGCGGGTCAGGCCGGAATACCAGACGTGCGTGTTCTTGCCGGTCACCACGAACGCACGCAGATCGCACTTGCGCGGCGACATCTCGCCGGTCTTGGGGTCGAACACGTCGATGTCGCGGAACTGGATCACTTCCTGAGCGATGAAGCGGCGCGGATCCTCCTTGATGCGGTCGGCCAGATCCTCGCGGGCCTGGGCGTCCAGCGACGAGCCGAACACCACGCCGTAGCCGCCGGCCTCGGCCACGTCCTTGATGACGAGCTCGCCCATGCGGTCGAGGACCTCCTTGCGGTCGGCCTCGAACATCGGCATGTAGGTGGGCGCGTTGTGCAGGATCGGTTCCTCGCCGAGGTAGTACTTGATCATCTGCGGCACGAAGTAGTAGATGGCCTTGTCGTCGGCCGCGCCGTTGCCGGGCGCGTTGACGATCGCCACGTTGCCGGAACGGTAGGCGGAGAGGATGCCCGGCACGCCGATCACGGAATCGGGGTTGAAGGCGAACGGATCGAGGTATTCGTCCGAGAGGCGGCGGTAGACCACGCCCACGCGGTGGCGCTTGCCGGCGTAGTCGAGGAAGTAGACCTTGTTGTCCACCACTTCGAGGTCCTCGGGGAAGGCGAGCGCGGCGCCGGTTTTCTCGGCCAGGTAGGCGTGCTCGAAGAACGCGGAGTTGTAGCGGCCGGGGGTGAGCACCACGGCGATGCCCTCGGTGGAGACGAAGTCCATGGCCTTCCTGAGCAGTCGCGGGTATTCGCGGTTGTCGCGGATGTGCACGTCGCGGAAGAGGCGCGGGGAGATGCGGCGTTCGATGTCGCGCACGAACAGCGGGTAGCTGGCGCCGGAGGGGATGCGCAGGTTGTCCTCCAGCACCCACCAGCGGCCGTCCTCGCCCTGGACCAGATCCTCGCCGGCGATATGCGCGAAGATGCCGCCGGGAGGGGTCACGCCGTTGACCTGCGGGAAGTAGCCGGCGGAGGTGTAGACGTATTCCTCGGGAATCACGCCGTCGTGGATGATGGCCTTGTCCGAGTAGATGTCCTTGAGATAGGCGTTGAGGGCGTTGACACGCTGTTTCAGGCCCTTCTCCAGTTCGTCGAACTCGTCCGATTCGATGATGCGCGGCACCGGGTCGTACGGGAAGAGACGGTCGTGGTATTCGCCGTTCTTGTAGATGCCGAAGCGTACGCCGTTGCGGGAGAGCTCGCGGTTGATTGCCTCACGACGGTTCACCAGTTCGTGGGCCAGCTTTTGTGCCGCGGATTCGATCATGCTGCCTGCTCCTTGCCTTTGCCGTGACTCGTCCGACCGTTTCGGGCCGTTGCATGCGTTTGCTGCCACCCCTACCGTGCCGGCACCGGCGACGCTTTGAGCGCGCTGACGCCAACCGCAACGGGGTGTGTTGCTTGTAATCTAGGCCGGGCCCGTTTCGGCAAACGTGCGGATATGTTACGGGCAGGTCACTTGGGCATGCGTGCAGGCGGGGACATGGGTAAGTGCGCAGGCAGGGCCTGAGTATGCGCATGGCCGTGATGCCTTCCGATGCCGATAGGATGGTGGGCTATGACGATGACTCGACTTCGCCTTGATTTGGCTTATGACGGCGGCGGATTCTTCGGCTGGGCACGCCAGCCCGAGCTGCGTACGGTGCAGGGCACCATCGAGGACGCATTGCACAAGGTGTTGCGTGTGCCGGCCGATGACGCCGACGAGCCGTTGCGGCTCACGGTGGCAGGCCGTACGGATACCGGCGTTCATGCCTCGCATCAGGTGGCGCATCTGGATGTGTCGCCGGAGGTGCTCGCCCGTTGCCAGGGCCATATGGATGTGCCGGTGTGCGAGGCTCTGGCCCGCCGACTCAAGGCCGTGCTGCCTGCGGACATCGTGATGCATCGGGTGTCCGTGGCACCGGATGGGTTCGATGCCCGGTTCTCCGCTTTGGAGCGCACGTATGTGTATCGTGTGGCCGACCGGTCCAGCGAGGTGGACCCGCGTCTGCGCGGATGTGTGCTGCGTGTGGACGAGGCCTTGGATGTGGACGTGATGAACGCGGCCGCCGCGATGACGATCGGCCTTCATGATTTCGGTTCGTTCGCCACTCCGAACCCCGGCGGCACCACGATCCGCGAGGTCAAGGCCGCGTATTGGCGGCGGGTACCAACCACTCCCCTGGTTCCTGAGGAATTGGCCATGGGCGAGGCCTATCGGACGCCGTCGTTGGAGTCCGGCCTGCTGGTGTTCACGATTGTGGCGGACGCCTTCGCCCGCAATATGGTGCGTTCCCTGGTCGGCTCATGCGTGAAGGTGGGGTCGGGACGCAAGTCGTTGGACTGGTTCGCCGGGAAGATGGCCGAACCGGTGCGTGAAGGTTCAAGCGGGCCGATCGCGCCGCAGGGCCTGACGCTGGAACACATCGCCTATCCGGCCGACGACCAGCTCGCCTCCCGCGCCGAGGCCATCCGTGCCGTCCGCACGCTCCCCTGATCCGCAAGGCTCCGTGAGGACTCCATGCATCACGGCTCTCCCACGGTGTGGTAATTTCCGCACCGTGTGGTTGACAACAGATGCACTCAGACGCCAAAACCGCATAATAAAGCCGTTCCTGCGAACCACACGGTGCGGGAATTACCACACCGTGGAGTGGCGATGGAGTGGCAACCACCGCCTGATACGCAATGAGGGTTGGAACCCAAACGGATTCCAACCCTCATTCAGCTTCAACAGCTAGATGCTGTGCTTCAAGCTCACTCGGCGTTCTCGGCGGGAGCCTCGGCAGCAGCGGTCTCCTCGGCCGGAGCCTCAGCAACCGGAGCCTCGTCGGCAACCTTGGTGGCAGCCTCGGCTTCCTTCACCACGGCCTTCTTGGCAACCGGCTCGGTGACGAGCTCGATGATGGCGGCCGGAGCGGCATCGCCGACGCGCGGGGCGATCTTGACGATACGGGTGTAGCCACCCTCACGCTGCTCCATCTGTTCGGCAATCTGGGTGAACAGGACGTGCACCACGGACTTGTTGCGGATGACGCGCATCACGCGACGGCGGGAGTGCAGATCACCGCGCTTGGCGAAGGTGATCAGGCGCTCGGCCAGCGGACGAAGGCGCTTGGCCTTCGGCAGCGTGGTGGTGATGCGGCCGTTCTGGAACAGGCTGGTCGCCATGTTTGCCAGCATGAGGCGCTCGTGTGCGGGGCTGGAAGCCAGACGCGGGCCCTTCTTAGGTGTAGGCATGGGATTAACTCCTTATTGTCCGTGAGCCCGGGCAGGTGGGCATATGCCCGAACATCCGCTCGGGACTCACCGGACGTGTTTTAGTGAAAGGGGCAGATCACTCGTCTTCCGGCGAGAAGAAGGTGCCACCTTCGAGATTGTTGGTGTCGAAGGCCATCGGCGAGGACTTGAGGCTCAGACCCAGGGTCTGCAGCTTCTCCTTGACCTCATCGATCGACTTCATACCGAAATTGCGGATGTCGAGCAGGTCCTGCTCGGTGTGGGAGACGAGCTCGCCGATCGTGTGGATGCCCTCACGCTTGAGGCAGTTGTAGGAACGCTGCGTCAGGTTGAGGTCCTCGATCGGGACCGCCATCTCGGGGTTGGTCTCCTCGGCCACCGGGGCCGGACCGACCTCGACGCCCTCGGCCTGGGTGTTGAGCTCACGGCACAGGCCGAACAGCTCCACCAGGGTCGAACCGGCGGAAGCCACCGCATCACGCGGGGAAATGGCGGGCTTGGTCTCCACGTCCAGAATGAGCTTGTCGAAGTCCGTGCGCTGTTCCACACGGGTGGCCTCGACCTTGTAGCTCACCTTGAGCACCGGGGAGTAGATGGAATCGACCGGAATACGGCCGATCTCACCGTTATCCTGCTTGTTCATCTGGGCAGGCACATAACCGCGGCCGCGCTCGACGGTGAACTCGATCTCGAGTTCGCCATCCTCGGCGAGGGTCGCAATGTGATGCTCAGGATTGGCGATGGTGACGCCGGCCGGCGGGGTGATGTCCCCGGCGGTAGCCTCGCCCTTGCCGCTCTTGCGCAGGTACATGACCACAGGCTCGTCATATTCGCTGGTGAGCACGATGCCCTTGGTGTTCAGCAGGATCTCGGTGACATCCTCCTGGACGCCCGGCAGAGTGGTGAACTCGTGCAGGGCACCGGAGATGCGCACGGAGGTCACGGCAGCACCCGGGATGGAACTCAGCAGCGTGCGACGCAGCGAGTTGCCGAGCGTATAGCCGAAGCCAGGCTCAAGCGGCTCGATGGTGAAGCGGGAGCGCTGCGGATTCAGAGATTCCTCGGTCAGAGTCGGACGCTGTGCAATAAGCACTGTGGTTATCCTTTCAGCTTGACTCGGTGGTGCACTCACCGGTTAAGCGGTTTTGGATGGATTGGTATTGCTGAGTGCTCAGACGCGACGACGCTTCGGAGGACGAACGCCGTTGTGGGCTTGCGGGGTGACGTCGGTGATGGAGCCGACCTCGAGGCCCGCGGACTGCAGGGAGCGGATGGCGGTCTCACGACCGGAACCCGGACCCTTGACGAACACGTCGACCTTCTTGACACCGTGCTCCATGGCCTTGCGGGCGGCGGACTCGGCAGCCATACCAGCAGCGTACGGCGTGGACTTACGGGAGCCCTTGAAACCGACATCGCCACCGGAGGCCCAGGACACCACAGCGCCGGACGGATCGGTGATCGAGATGATCGTGTTGTTGAAAGTGGACTTGATGTGAGCCTGACCCACCGGGATCGACTTACGGTCGCGGCGACGGGCGGGCTTACGAGCGGCTTGCTTAGGAGCTGCCATTGACCCTCGTTTCCTAGTAACGAACTTTATTGTTGACGCCCGGACGATGGGATGGGATCATCCCGTGGCCCGGATCATGCCACCGACTACTTGGTGGCCTTCTTCTTTCCGGCGACCGTACGCTTCGGGCCCTTGCGGGTGCGGGCGTTGGTCTTGGTGCGCTGACCACGCACGGGAAGTCCCTTACGGTGACGCTGGCCTTGGTAGCAGTTGATCTGAATCTTGCGACGAATGTCCGCATCGATTTCACGACGCAGGTCACCCTCGATCTTGTAGTTGGCCTCGAGGTAGTCACGCAGCGTAATCAGCTGCTCGTCGGTGAGATCCTTGACGCGGATGTCCGGGTTGATACCGGTCGCGGCAAGCGTTTCCTTGGCACGAGTGCGACCCACACCGAAAATGTAGGTGAGGGCGATCTCGATGCGCTTCTCATTGGGGATGTCGACTCCGGCAAGACGTGCCATTGCGATTCCTTCTTGTTTCCGTAGGTCTTGCACCCACTCGCCCGGTTTCCCGGCACGGGCCTACGTACCCGTGGTTCAGTGTCGTTCCCTGACGGGAAGCACTGTGAGGGAGTGCCTGTTTACTTAATGCCGCTGGAGAATCTGCTCTCAGCCCTGACGCTGCTTGTGGCGGGGGTTGGTGCAGATCACCATGACGCGGCCGTGACGACGGATCACGCGGCAGTTTTCGCAGATCCTCTTCACGCTAGGGCTGACCTTCATGGTTATCCTTTTCTGTGTACCTTTACTTATAACGGTACGTAATACGTCCGCGGTTCAGGTCGTAGGGGCTCATCTCGAGCACGACACGATCCTGCGGAAGGATGCGGATGTAGTTCTTACGCATCTTGCCGGAGATCGTGGCGAGCACGATGTGCTTGTTTTCGAGCTCTACGCGAAACATCGCGTTCGGCAGTGCTTCCACTACCTGACCTTCGACTTCAATCACACCGTCTTTTGCCATGCGCCTCAGTGTCCTATCCTTGGATGATTACTATGACGTGTACGAAGACACACCAACCTATAACTATATACGCAGATGCCCCTTTGCGGCACTCGGCGTGTCGCAAAGGGGCATCTGTTGGAAAATATGCTAACCAGCTGGGCTGTACGGTCGGTCAGCCAACCGACCGGCAACCGGCAATCAGCCGAGCTCAGCGATGATCGTCTTGCTGATCTCGTCGATCTCGCCGACGCCGTTGACGGCGACCAGCAGGCCACGGGACTTGTAGGTGTCCAGCAGCGGGGCGGTCTCCTTCTCGTAGGTCTCCAGGCGCTTGGCGATGGCCTCCGGCGTGTCGTCGGCGCGGCCCTGCTCGGCGGCGCGTTTCTTCATGCGCTCCAGCAGCACGTCGCGGCCGGCTTCGAGGGCCACCACGTGGTCGAGCTTGGTGCTCAGCTCGGCGAGCATCTCGTCGAGGGCCTCGACCTGGGAGGCATTGCGCGGGTAGCCGTCGAGGATCCAGCCGTTGGCGCAGTCCTCCTTGGCCAGACGGTCCTTGACGATCTTGTTGGTCAGGGAGTCCGGGACCAGCTCGCCCTTGTCCGTGTAGCTCATGGCCTCAAGACCCAGCTCGGTCTTGTTCTTGATGTTGTAGCGGAAGATGTCGCCGGTGGAGATGGTGGGGATGCCGTAGTGCTCGGCGAGCAGCGCGGCCTGGGTGCCCTTGCCCACGCCCTGGGGGCCCATGATCAGCAGACGCATGATGTACTCCTTAACAATGCTGTATTTGGGGGTTATATGAGCTCCCCTCAGTCGCTTGCGCCAGCTCCCCTCAGCGAGGGAAGACTATCAACGCACATGGCTCCCCTCTCTGAGGGGAGCTGTCAGCGGAGCTGACTGAGGGGAGCCGAGGTCGTGTGGCCTTCCATTTGGGAAAGGCCAAAACAATACACAGATGCGGTACCGGCCGGATGACCGATACCGCATCGGAAAAGGTTTACTTGCCTTCCTTGTGGTCCACGTTCTCGAGCAGGAAGCCGGTGTACTGGAACTGCTCGGTCTGGGCCTTGGCCTGGCGCAGGGTGTCGAGGCCCACGCCGGCGATGATCAGGATGGTGGTGCCACCGAACGGCAGCTTGGCGTTGAGGCCGAGGGCCATGATGAGCACGGTCGGGATCAGGGCCACGAACAGCAGGTAGACCGCACCGACGGTGTTGAGTCGGTTCATGACGTAGGTCAGGTAGCGGGAGGTGGCGCTGCCGGCGCGGATGCCGGGGATGAAGCCGCCGTACTGCTTCATGTTGTCCGCGGTCTCGTCCGGGTTGAACGTGATCGAGGTGTAGAAGAAGCAGAAGAACACGATCATCAGCGCGTACAGCGCGATGTACCACACGGAGGTGGTGTTCGCCAGGTTGGAGTTGATCCACTTGACCCAGGACTGGTCGGACTTGCCGAACTGGGCGATCAGGGTCGGGATGGCCAGGATCGAGGAGGCGAAGATCGGCGGGATGACGCCGGACATGTTGATCTTGAGCGGCAGGTAGGTGGAGGAGCCGCCGTACATCTTGCGGCCGATCATGCGGCGGGTGTACTGCACCGGCACACGGCGCTGGCACAGCTCGACGAAGTCGACGAAGATGAGGATGACCACGAGCACGGAGACGACGATGCCGAACTTGGCCCAATCGCCATCAGTGCCGTTGGTGCCCCAGCCGATCTCCCACAGCTGCGGCAGGAAGCCGGAGCAGATGGACATGAAGATCAAGATGGACATGCCCTGGCCGATGCCCTTGTCGGTGATGAGCTCGGCCATCCACATGATCAGGCCGGTGCCGCCGGTCATGATGAGGACCATGACCACGAGGTTCCACACGGAGCCGTCCGGGATGACCTGGTCGCACTGATAGTTGAACAGGGCGCCGGAGCGGGCGGTGACGAGGATGGTGGTGGACTGGAGCACGGCCAGGCCGATGGTCAGGTAACGGGTGTACTGGGTGAGCTTGGCCTCACCGGACTGGCCTTCCTTGTGCAGGGCCTCGAAGCGCGGGATGACCACACGCAGCAGCTGCACCACGATGGAGGCGGTGATGTACGGCATGACGCCCAGCGCGAAGATGGACAGCTGGAGCATGGCGCCGCCGGAGAAGAGGTTCACCAGTCCGATGAAGTTCTCGGACGCGGTCTGCATCTTGCCCGCGCAGTCCTGGACGACCGAGTACTTGACGCCCGGGGTCGGGATGAACGAGCCGATACGGTAGACGATGATGATGAACAGGACGAAGAGAATCTTCTTCCTCAGCTCTTTGGTCTTCAGGGCCTGGATTAGTGTCCTCACCTGGGTTTCCTCCCTATGACGCCCCCTCGGGCGTGCGAAATTACACAAACTATCAAACGAGCATAGTCTAACGGGCCTACTTAGGCCACCATATGTCTCGTGGATGTTTGCTGGATGGTATCTCTGTCATGCTGAACGAGGTGAGGCAGCTGCGGATGCGGGCGAATCGCCGGTGCTCCACTGCGCTCAGAATGACCGCCTTTTATGCGCAGTGGCCCCCGTCCACCGATTGGCGGGCGGGGGCCACTATCAGGCTATTGTGCCCCTAAGGACGCTCAGTCCTCGGAGACGGAGCCGCCAGCGGCTTCGATCTTGGCCTTGGCGGAAGCCGAAGCCTTCACGCCCTTGAGCGTGAACGCCACGGTGGTCTCGCCTTCGCCCAGGACCTTCACCGGGGCGTTGTTGCGCACAACACCCTTGGCGACCAGGTCGGCCGCGGTGATCTCGCCGCCCTGAGGGAAGACCTCAGCGAGCTTGGCGATGTTGACCACCTGGAACTCGACCTTGAACGGGTTCTTGAAGCCACGCAGCTTCGGCAGGCGCATGTACAGCGGCAGCTGGCCACCTTCGAAGCCCGGACGAACGTGGTAACGCTTCGTCTGGCCCTTGGCGCCACGGCCGGCGGTCTTGCCCTTGGAGCCTTCACCGCGGCCAACGCGAATGCGATCGCGGTTGGCGCCCGGGGCGGGCTTCAGGTCATGCATCTGCAGGATCTCGTTATCTGCCATAATCAGTCAACCTCCTCGACGGTGACCAGGTGACGCACGGCGTTCACCAGACCACGGTTGGCCGGGGTGTCCGGACGGACGACGGTCTTGCCGATCTTGTTCAGGCCGAGGGTCTTGACGGTGGCGCGCTGAGCCGGGGTACGGTTCACGATGCCGTGGTGCAGGGTAATCTTCAGGTTTTTAGCCATGGGAATCACTCACCATCCTTCTCGTCAGCAGCGGCCTTGGCGGCAGCCTCTTCACGAGCCTTGCGGGCCTCGGCGATGCCTTCGGCGCGAGCACGCAGCAGAGCGTCGGGAGCGACCTCGTTGAGGGCCAGACCACGACGGGCGGCGATCTCCTCGGGCTCCTCAAGCTGCTTGAGGGCGTCGACGGTAGCGCGCACCACGTTGACAGCGGTGGCGGAGCCCATCGACTTGGACAGGACGTCGGTGATGCCCGCGCACTCCATGACGGCGCGCACGGAACCGCCGGCGATTACACCGGTACCGGGAGCGGCCGGACGCAGCAGGACGGTGCCGGCGGCGTCGTGACCCTGAACCGGGTGGGTGATGGTGCCCTTGACGCGCGGCACAGTGAACATGTGCTTCTTGGCGTCAAGCTGGCCCTTGGCGATGGCGGCCGGGACCTCACGGGACTTGCCGTAGCCGACACCAACGGTGCCGTTACCGTCGCCGACCACAACCAGGGCGGCGAAGCTGAAGGTACGGCCACCCTTGTGGGTCTTGGACACGCGGTTGATGGTCACCACGCGATCGAGCAGCTCGTCGCCGTGGTTCTCCTCACGACGGTTGCGACGCTCGCCGCGACGGCCTTCGCCGCGCTGGCCACGACGACCCTTGCGGTCCTCGTTGTTGGATTCGGTCGCCACAGTGTTCTGAGTCTCTTCAGCCACTTGGGTTTCCTTCGTTTCGTTGTCGCTCACAGTGCAAGACCTCCCTCGCGGGCGCCTTCAGCAACGGCTGCGACGCGACCGGTGTACTTGTTGCCACCGCGGTCGAAGACGACCTCGGTGATGCCGGCGGCCTTGGCCTTCTCGGCGATCAGCTCGCCGACCTTCTTGGCAGCCTCGACCTTGGTGCCCTCAAAGCCGGCGAAGTCGGCCTGCAGGGTGGAGGCGGACACGAGGGTCATGCCCTTGGTGTCGTCGACCACCTGGGCAACCATGTGGCGGTTGGAGCGGGTGACCACCAGGCGCGGACGCTCGGGGGTACCGGAGATACGCTTGCGGATACGTGCGTGACGGCGCTTGAGGGCGACCTTCTTGCCTTTTCCGAGAATCTTGACGCTCATATCACTTACCAGCCTTTCCAGCCTTGCGCAGGATGTGCTCGTCAGCGTACTTGATGCCCTTGCCCTTGTAGGGTTCCGGAGCACGCAGCTTGCGGATGTTGGCGGCGACCTGACCCACGGTCTGCTTGTCGGTGCCCTTGACGATCACGGTGTTCGGGTTCGGAACCTCGAAAGTGATGCCGGCAGGCGGGTTGACGGTGATGGTGTGGGAGTAGCCGAGGAAGAACTCGATGCCCTGGCCCTTGGCGACGGCGCGGTAACCGGTGCCGACGATCTGGAGGGTCTTGGAGTAGCCATCGTGCACGCCCTTGACCATACCGGCCATGATGGAGCGGGCCAGACCGTGCTTGGCACGGGTCGGACGCAGGTCGTCGGCCGGGGTAACGATGATCTCGTTGCCCTCGACGGCGGCGGTGATGCCTTCCGGCAGGGTGTAGGAGTCAGAGCCCTTGGCGCCCTTGGCGGAGAAGGACTGACCCTCGATCGTGACTTCCACGCCAGCAGGGATGGCGATGGGGAGCTTACCAATATGCGATGCCATGTTTCAGCTCTCCTTTCTCACCACACGAAGGCGACAATCTCGCCGCCAATGCCTCGGTCGAGGCATTCCTTCTGAGTCAGCAGTCCCGAGGAGGTCGAGATGATGGCGATACCCAGACCACCGAGCGGCATCGGCAGGGAGTCGGACTTGGCGTAGCGACGCAGGCCCGGCTTGGAGATGCGCTTGATGCCCTGAATGGAACGCTCACCGTTCGGACCGTACTTGAGGGTGACCTCAAGAGTCTGGCCGACCTTGGCTTCCTTGGCGGTGAAGTCCTTGATGTAGCCTTCACGCTTCAGGATCTCGGCGATGTTCGCCTTGAACTTGGAGTACGGCATATCCACGGTTTCGTGCTTAGCCGCGCTCGCGTTACGCAGACGAGTCAGCATGTCTGCGATCGGATCTGTCATTGTCATTTGGGCTTGTTGCCCTTTCTCGCTATGGTTTCCGCCGCCCTCACGCTTCACTTGTGGAAGCGATCGGGCCGCGGACCTTCAGCGTCGATGTTTACCAACTGGACTTCGTAACGCCGGGCAGCTCGCCGCGGTGAGCCTTCTCACGAAGGCAGATGCGGCACAGGCCGAACTTGCGGTAGACGGAGTGGGGACGACCACAAACCTGGCAGCGCGTGTAGGCGCGAACCTTGAACTTCGGCTTGCCGGCCGCCTTGTTCTTCAGAGCGGTTTTTGCCATATCAGTTCTCCTTGAAGGGGAAGCCGAGGTGCTTGAGCAGCGCGTAGGCTTCCTTGTCGTCCTTGGTGGAGGTCACCACAGTGATGTCCATACCGCGCACGTGATCGATCGAATCGGGATCGATCTCGTGGAACATGGACTGCTCGGTGAGACCAAAGTTGTAGTTGCCCTGGCCATCGAACTGGTGGCCGTTGATGCCGCGGAAGTCGCGGATACGGGGCAGCGCCAGGGTCAGCAGACGATCCAGGAACTCCCACATGCGGTCGCCACGCAGGGTGACGTACGCACCGATGGCCTGGCCCTCACGCAGGTGGAACTGAGCGACGGACTTCTTGGCCTTGGTGATCTTCGGCTTCTGACCGGTGATCACGGTGAGATCCTTGACGGCGCCTTCGATGAGCTTGGAGTCGCGAGCGGCGGCACCAACACCCATGGAGACGACGACCTTCTGCACACGAGCGACCTGCATCGGGTTGGAGTACTTGAACTCCTTCTCCAGCTCAGGGATGATCTGCTCGTTGTACTTGACCTTCAAGCGCGGGGTGGCCGGCGCTTCGACGACGGTAGTATCGGTCATGCCAGCTCCTTTCCGGACTTCTTGGCGACGCGCACGCGCACGGTCTTCACCTTGCCGTCACGCGCCTCTTCCTTGATGGTGACGCCCACGCGGGTCGGCTGCTTGGTCTCCGGGTCGATGACCATCACGTTGGAGCGATGGATCGGAGCCTCGACGGAGACGATGCCAGCCTGCTGGCCCTGCTGCGTGGCGCGCACGTGCTTCTTGACGATCTGCACGCCTTCGACGATCAGTCGGTCGTTCGGCAGCACCTGCTTGACGGTGCCTTCCTTGCCGCGGTCCTTGCCGCGGATGACCTTCACCAGGTCGCCGCTCTTGATCTTGGCTACCATGTCAGATCACCTCCGGGGCGAGGGACACGATCTTCATGAACTTGTGCTCACGCAGTTCACGACCAACCGGTCCGAAGATACGAGTGCCCTTCGGTTCACGGCCGGAGCCGAGAATGACGGCGGCGTTCTCGTCGAACTTGATGTAGGAACCGTCCGCACGACGGGATTCCTTGACAGTACGGACGACGACGGCCTTGACCACATCGCCCTTCTTGACCGACCCGCCAGGGATCGCATCCTTGACGGAGGCGACGATCACGTCGCCGATGCCGGCATAGCGTCGCTTCGATCCGCCGAGCACGCGGATGGCGAGGAGTTCCTTCGCACCCGTGTTGTCGGCGACATGAAGCCGCGTTTCCTGCTGAATCATTGATTCTCCTTAGCCGAGCTGGTTCTCCCCGCACACCGGGCGCGGTCGGATAAACGCACAGAACATCTATCTAACCGCGCCCGGTGGACGGCGAGCCTTGCCGAACTTGTTTTTACTTGGCGCGCTCGATGATGGACTCGAGACGCCAGCGCTTGGTCTTGCTCAGAGGACGAGTCTCCATGATACTCACGAGGTCGCCAACGTGGGCTTCGTTGTGTTCATCATGGGCCTTGACCTTCTTGGTGGTACGCACAACCTTGCCGTACAGCGGGTGGGTCGCGCGCTTCTCGAGCTCGACGGTGATCGTCTTGTCCATGGCTTCGGACACGACGTAGCCGCGGCGAACCTTACGGAAGTTACGCTCTTCAGCCATAATCACTTCTCCTTGGATTCGGTAGCGGCCGGCTCCTGGCTGATGCCAAGCTCGCGCTCGCGCAGCACGGTGTACATGCGGGCGATATCGTGCTTGACGGCCTTGAGACGGGCAGTGTTATCGAGCTGACCGGTGGCGGACTGGAAGCGCAGGTTGAACAGCTCTTCCTTGGACTTCTTCAGGAAGCCCTCGATCTCCTCGTTGGTCTTCTCGTTGAGATTCTTGATGGAGTACTCAGCGGTACCGACTGCCATCAGATATCACCACCTTCACGTGCGATAATGCGGCACTTCATCGGGAGCTTGTCGATGGCGCGGCGCAGGGCCTCGCGAGCGACATCCTCGGACACGCCACCGATCTCGAACATCACACGACCGGGACGGATGTTGGCGACCCAGAACTCCGGGGCACCCTTACCGGAACCCATTCGGGCGCCGAGGGCGTGCTTGGTCAGCGGACGATCCGGGAAGACCGTGATCCACACGCGGCCACCACGCTTGATGTAGCGGGTCATGGCGATACGGGCGGCTTCGATCTGACGGTTGGTCACGTAGGCCGGGGCGAGGGACTGGATGGCGAAATCACCGAAGTTGATCTCGTTGCCGCCCTTGGACATGCCAGAACGCACGGGGCGGTGCTGCTTGCGGTACTTAGTCCTCTTGGGGATAAGCATTCTTGCTCACTCCTTCGTCTCTGCAGCTTCGGCAGCGGGAGCCTCGGCCTTCGCGGCCTCGGCAGCCTGCGGGGCGGCAGAACGGTTGCCACGGCGCGGACGGCGATCGCCGCGACGGCCCGGGCGGTTGTTGTTCTGCTGAGCCTGCTGCTCTTCGAACTCGGATTCGGTCATGTCGCCCTTGTAGATCCAGACCTTGACGCCGATGCGGCCGTACGTGGTCTTGGCCTCAAAGAAACCGTAATCGATGAGGGCGCGGAGGGTCTGCAGCGGAACGCGGCCCTCACGGTAGAACTCGGAACGGCTCATTTCCGCACCGCCGAGGCGGCCGGAGAGCTTGATGCGGATACCCTTGGCACCGGCGCGCATTGCGTCCTGCTGGGCCTTGCGCATGGCACGACGGAAGGTGACGCGGTTGGTCAGCTGCTCGGCGATGCCCTGAGCGACGAGCTGGGCGTCCAGCGCGGCGTTCTTGACCTCGAAGATGTTGAGCTGAACCTGCTTGCCGGTCATCTTCTCCAGCTTGGCGCGGACCTTCTCGGCCTCGGCGCCACGGCGACCGATCACGATGCCCGGACGGGCGGTGTGAATGTCGACGCGGACGCGGTCACGGGTGCGCTCGATCACGATCTTGCTCACGCCGGCGCGCTCGAGGTCCTTGTTCATCTCCTTGCGGATCTGATCGTCCTCAAGCACGAAGTCGCGGTAGCGTTCGCCGGCCTTGTTGGAGTCGGAGAACCACTTGGAGCGGTGGTTCTCGGTGATGCCCAGACGGTAGCCAAACGGATTGATCTTCTGACCCATCTTTAGCGGGCTCCTTCCTTGTTAGCCACGACGACCGTGATGTGGGAGGTGCGCTTGTTGATGCGAGCGGCACGGCCCTGGGCACGAGCGCGGAAGCGCTTGAGGGTCACGCCTTCGTCAACGAAGGTCTCCTTGATGTACAGGTCGTTCTCGCGGAACGGCTCGCCGGCCTTGTCGGCCTTCACGCGGGCGTTGGCGATGGCGCTCTCCAGGGTCTTGCGGACCGGCAGGGCCGCGGCCTGAGGGGCGAACTTCAAAATGGTGACGGCTTCGGTCGCCTTCTTGCCGCGGATGAGGTCGACCATGCGGCGAGCCTTGCGCGGCGTCACGCGGACGTGACGAGCGATTGCTTTAGCTTCCATGTTCTTTTCCTTATCCTTTAGCGGCGGGCCTTCTTGTCGTCCTTCACGTGACCCTTGAAGGTCTTCGTGGGGGCGAACTCACCCAGCTTGTGACCAACCATGGCCTCGGTGACGAACACCGGGACATGCTTGCGACCATCGTGAACGGCGAAGGTGTGTCCGATGAAGTCAGGGGTGATCATCGAACGACGGGACCACGTCTTGATGACGTTCTTGGTGCCCTTCTCGTTCTGCTCGTCGACTTTCTTCTGCAAGTGGGCGTCGACGAAGGGGCCCTTCTTGATGCTACGAGTCATCTTCTCGATACTCCCTTACTTGCGGTTCTTGCCGGACGGACGGCGACGAACAATCATCTTGTTCGAAGCCTTCTTCGGACGACGAGTACGAACCTCGCCCTTGCCCCACGGAGAGACCGGCGGCTTACCACCGCGGGTACGACCGCCGTGCGGGTGGTCGACCGGGTTCATGGACTCACCACGGGTGATCGGACGGTGGCCGATCCAGCGGGCGCGGCCAGCCTTGCCGAGCTGGATGTTGGCGTGGTCCTCGTTGCCGACCTCGCCGATGGTGGCGCGGCAGCGCGCATCGACGTTGCGGATTTCGCCGGACGGCATACGCAGCTGGGCGTAGGCGCCATCCTTGGCGACGAGCTGGACGGCGGCACCGGCGGAGCGGGCGATCTTGGCGCCGCCGAGCGGGCGGAGCTCGATCGCGTGGACCACGGTACCGGTCGGGATGTTGGCCAGCGGCAGGTTGTTGCCCGGCTTGATATCGGCCTGGGCACCGGTCTCGATGACGTCACCCTGCTTGATGCCCTTCGGCGCGATGATGTAGCGCTTCTCGCCATCAGCGAAGTGCAGGAGGGCGATGCGGGCGGAACGGTTCGGATCGTACTCGATCTCGGCAACCTTGGCGGGCACGCCGTCCTTGTCCCAACGCTTGAAGTCGATGAGACGGTACTGGCGCTTGTGGCCGCCACCGCGGTGACGGGAGGTGATACGGCCGTAGGAGTTACGACCGCCGGTCTTGGAGTTCTTGCGAACCAGCGACTTCTCAGGCGTGGAGCGCGTCAGCTCGGAGAAATCCGAGACAGAAGCGTTGCGGCGGCCTGCGGTCGTCGGCTTGTAAACGCGGATAGCCATAATGTAGTTCTTCCTTTAACTTTTCTCGGCTAGCCTTCAGTTGCCGAAGATGTCGATCGTCTGGCCCTCGGCGACGGTCACGATCGCGCGCTTCTGGGAAGCACGGTAGCCGAAACCGGTGCGGGTGCGCTGCTTCTTGCCAGCGCGGTTGAGGGTGTTGACGTTCGTCACCTTGACCTTGAAGATCTCTTCGATTGCCTGCTTGATCTGGACCTTGTTGGCGTCCTTAGCAACCACGAAGGTGTACTGGCCACGGTCGGAAGCGGCGTAGCTCTTCTCGGAGACGACGGGCTTCAGGATCACGTCGTGAGCGGGCTTGTGGATAGCGACCATCTAAATCAGGCCTCCTTCGGCTCGGTCTTGGCAGCCACGAAAGCCTCGAAGGCTTCCTTGGTGAAGACCACGTACTGCGCGGTGACCACGTCGTACGTGTTGAGCTGATCGACGAAAATCGGGTGAACGTTCGGCAGGTTGCGCACGGAGAGCCACTCGTTGATGTTGTCGCGAGTGAAGACAATCGTGGCGAACTTGTCGGCGGTGATCGGGTTCAGCGCGGCGAGAGCGGCCTTGGTGGACGGGGTATCGGTGATGCCGAAGTCCACAACGGCGATGCGACCGGCGTTGGCGCGATCGGACAGGACGTAGCGCAGGGCCGCGGCCTTCATCTTCTTGGGGGTGCGCTGGGCGTAGCTACGCGGCACCGGGCCGTGGATGACGCCACCGTGGACCCACTGCGGAGCGCGGGTCGAGCCCTGACGAGCGCGACCGGTGCCCTTCTGCTTCCACGGCTTCTTGCCGCCGCCGGAGACCTTGGACTGGTTCTTGACGGCGTGGGTGCCCTGGCGGGCAGCCGCGAGCTGGGCGATGACGACCTGGTGGACCAGCGGCACGTGAGCCTGGATATCCTCGTTGGAGATACCGAAGAGCTCAGCGGGGGCTTCGATGGTACCGGTGGCCTGGCCCTTGGCGTCGGTGACGTTCAGAGTAACGTTTGCCATGGTTTATCAGGCTCCCTTCACAGCCGAGCGGACGAGAACGATGCCGCCCTTGGGGCCGGGGACGGCACCCTTGATGGCGATGATGCCGTTCTCGACATCAGCGGAGACGACGGTCAGGTTCTGCACGGTGGAGGTCACATGACCCATGCGGCCAGCCATGCGCTTGCCCTTGAGAATACGGCTCGGAGTGGCGCATGCGCCCACGGAGCCAGGACGGCGCTCGTTCTTGTGAGAGCCGTGGGAACGACGGTAGGACTTGAAGCCCCAGCGCTTGATGGTGCCGGCGAAGCCCTTACCCTTGGTGGTGCCGGTCACATCGACCTCGGCACCTTCCTCGAAGAGGTCGGCGGCCAGTTCCTGGCCAGCCTCGAACTCCTCGACGTTGTCGGTGCGCACCTCGACGAGGTGGCGACGCGGGGTGACACCGGCCTTGGCGAAGTGGCCAGCCAGCGGCTTGGTCACCTTGGTCGGGTCGATGGCGCCGTAGCCGAGCTGCACGGCCTTGTAGCCGTCGGTCTCCTCGGTCTTGACGGCGGTCACCACGTTGGTGGACACGTCGACGAGCGTGACGGGCACGAAGAAGCCGTTCTCATCCCACACCTGGGACATGCCGAGCTTCTTGCCCAGCAGAGCCTTGCGATTAGACATAATGCTTCCTCCTCCCTTACAGCTTGATCTCGATGTTGACGTCCGCAGGCAGATCGATGTGCATCAGAGAGTCCACGGCCTTGGGGGTCGGGTCCACGATGTCGATGAGACGCTTGTGAGTGCGCATCTCGAAGTGCTCGCGAGAATCCTTGTACTTGTGAGGAGAACGAATAACAACAAAGACGTTCTTCTCGGTCGGCAGCGGAACGGGGCCAACAACAGTTGCGCCCGCGTTCGTCACCGTTTCGACGATCTTCTTCGCCGATTGGTCGATGACCTCGTGGTCATAGGACTTAAGCCTGATGCGGATTTTCTGTCCCGCCATTGCCGTCCGCCCTTTCTAGCGATGTTCGTTGTACTGTTTACCAACCTGCTTCTAGGGCACCGGCGCGTAATGCCCTCCATTGGACATGAGTCCTCTGGCGGTCATCCACATCAGTGCGCAGTCTCCGGCATCCGCTCCCTTCGAAGCACTCCGGCCTGCGCTCGCTTTTTTAATTCCAATTTGCGAGCCCAAATCAGGCAACTTGTTTATCTAAGCATTCGGGCGGGACTAAACGGCGGCCTGAGGAACTCGGGCGTGTCGCCGCCAATCGGTTCGTGGCGAAAGTCACGTCCGGAGCGGGAGGACGGGGATTGTGCGGGCCGGGCGGGGCTATTAACGTGACTGGCGTGACGCAATCGTTGGCCAAGAACATCCGTCCCATCACCGAGCACGGCGCGAACGTGTTGTACCAGCACGGCACGTTGGCACTGCTGGTGCCGGGCCTGCTGGAGGGCACCACCACCATCGGCGAGCTGCTCAGGCACGGCGACACCGGCATCGGCACCGGCGAGGGGCTGGACGGCGAGCTCATCATCCTGGACGGCATCGCCTACAAGATCGGACAGTCCGGCGTGGCCGAACGGGTACCGGACGACTTCACCATGCCGTTCGCCAATTCGCACCGTGCAGCCTACCAATACCAATGCGAGCGCACGGATATCGGCCTCGAGGAGCTCAACAAGCGCATCGTGGAGGCCAACGGCCGCGCCAACAGCTTCTTCTCCGTGATCGTGCACGGCACGTTCAGCTTCATGAAGACCCGTGCCGTCATCAAACAGCAGGCGCCCTACCCCACGTTGCTTGAGGTTGCCGACCGGCAGGCCATCTTCCTGCGCCACGACGTGACCGGCACCATGCTGGGCTACTTCTCCCCCGTGATGTTCCACGGTGCGGCCGTGGCCGGGTTCCACGAGCATTTCCTTTCCGACGACCACACCTTCGGCGGCCATGTGCTCGACGCGGTGCTCGGCCACGGCAAAATCTATAGCCAGGTGTTCGACACGCTGGTCACGCATCTGCCGGTGGACGACCCGGAATATCGAAACCACGATTTCAGCCGGGACAACATCGCCGAGGCCATCACCAGCGCCGAGGGGGACACCGCTCATTGAAGACGCATGCGCGTGCCTTATACGTATATATACGTATAGGCAACACAATCCATTACTAGTGCCATGGTCTGCCTCCTCCGCCTCCCCTCTTGCACATGTGACAAGTCATGGCTTCGCCCTGCCGCACAGATTTGCCTAGTCTCCCTGTTGCACACGGCCCGGGCCTGATACCTTGGGAACCATGAGCGAACAGCCCTCCACCTTGCAGCGGCGGCCATCATCATCCGCAGCACACCCGTCGTCACGCCGGAAAACCGCCGTTCGCGACTGGATTCCCGATCAGCCCGGCGCATGGGCGATGGCGCTCCTGCCGGCGCTGGCCGGCATGATCGCAGGTGGCACGAACGCGGTCACCGTCTGGCTGTTCGCCGCATGGGTGTTGTGTTACTGCACGCAATTCACCGTAGCGCGTTGGCTCAAGTCACGATTCGCGCGCCGCTACGCGCCGCCGGTTGCCGTATATACGGTATTGCTTGCCGCGGCCGGGCTTCCATTCGTGATCTTCCACCCGGCGGTCCTGTGGTGGGCGCCGTTATACGCCACGCTGGCCGCATTGTCGTTCGTCGCCGCATGGCTGCGCCGAGAACGGACGCTCTGGGGCAATTCGGTCGCGATCCTCGCCGCCTGCACCATGGCGATGGCCGTCGGCTCGTTCGGCACCCATGCGGCAGACGCGAAGTATCCGGCGCTCGCCAACGGCGGTCTGCCTGCCGCCATCGTCTTTCTGCTCACCCAGTTCGGGTCGGTGCTGTTCGTGAAGACGATGATTCGGGAACGCGGCAATAGAGGATATCTCTGGGCCTCGTGGATTTGGCATGGCACGCTGCTGGTCGCGGCATTCGGCCTGTGGGGGCTGCTGGGATTCAGACGATTGTTCGTGATGCCGGCGATTGTCTGCCTGTGGCTGCTGGCCAGGGCGATTGCCATGCCACTGATTGCCCGGCAACGCAACATCAAACCGATTGCGGTGGGATTGGTCGAGATGGCATCGAGCCTGGCCGTTTTCGCGGCCGTATTGATGACATTCTGAAGCCCTCAAAAAAGGAAGGCTCTGTTAAACCAAGATTCGCACAATTCCGTCGGACTACCCCTCAGTCAGCTTCGTCGACAGCTCCCCTGACAAGGGGAGCCGAGAATGGGAACATGTCAATCTTGGTTTAACAGAGCTAAAAGGAAGCCCGTCCGGGAGTGGACGGGCTTCCTTTATATATGCGATATACGCATCCGGCTAGCGGCCGGAATCAGGCGATCAGACGCGCTCGGAGGCTTCCTCGGTGGCGGCCTCGCCTTCACGCTCGACGCGCAGCTTGTGGCCTTCCGCCTGGGAGACGCCGTAGTAGGCGGCCACGGCGATGTCCTTCATGTCGTTGATCAGCGGGATGCGCGGGTTGGCCGGGGTGCACTGGTCCTCGTAGGCGCGCATGCCGATCTGGTCGAGCACGCTCCAGAAGTAGTCCTCGTCCACGCCGCAATCCTGGAAGCTCTTGTTCATGCCGAGCTTGTTGTCGCGGTAGTCCTCCACGGCCTTCGCCAGGTTCTCGACGGCCTCGGCCGGGGTCTTGCCGGTGTCGATGCCGAGGTTGCGGGCGATGTCCTGGTAGCGCTCCGGGGCGATGTACTTGTTGTACTTCGGCCAGGAGGTGGGCTCCTCCGGGATCTGGCCGTTGTAGCGGATCACGTACGGCAGCAGGATGGAGTTGGTGCGGCCGTGGGCGATGTGGCACAGGGCGCCGATGGTGTGGGCCATGCCGTGGCACATGCCGAGGAACGCGGAGCCGAAGGCCATGCCGGCCATGGTGGCGGCGTTGTGCATCTTCTCCTGGGCGTCGGTCTTGGCCAGGCCGGGCTCGCCGTTGACGGACTCAGCCAGGTTGTCCCAGATGAGCTTGGCGGCGTGCAGGGCCATGCCGTCCGTGAAGTCGTTGGCGTACACGGACACGTAGGCCTCGAAGGAGTGGGTCAGGGCGTCGAAGCCGGCGTCGGAGGCCAGCTTGCGCGGCTGGGTGCGGGCCAGCACCGGATCCACGATGGCCACGGACGGGGTCAGCGCGTAGTCGGTGATCGGGTACTTGTAGCCGGTCTTGTGGTCGGTGATCACGGCGAACGGCGTAACCTCGGAACCGGTGCCGGAGGAGGTCGGGATGCACACGAGCTTGGCCTTCTTGCCCAGCGGCGGGATCTTGAAGGCGCGCTTGCGGATATCGAAGAACTTCTCGCGCACGTCGGAGAAGGCGATTTCCGGGTGCTCGTAGAGCAGCCACATGATCTTCGCGGCGTCCATCGGGGAACCACCGCCGACGGCGATGATGGTGTCCGGCTCGAACTCCTCGCGCATCATCTCGGCGCCCTTCTCGACGGTCTCGACGGAGGGCTCCGGCTCGACGTAGTCGATGATGCGGAAGGTCACGCGGTTGGCGCGGGCGCGCAGCTGGTCGATGATCTTGTCGACGATGCCGAGCTGCTCCATGACCTTGTCGCACACGATGACGGCCTTCTCGATGCCGTACATGTCGCGCAGGTACTTGACGGCGTTCGGCTCGAAGTAGGTCTTGGCCGGGATCTTGAACCACTGCATGTTGTTGTTCCTCCGAGCGATGCGCTTGATGTTGACGAGGTTCACGGCCTGCACGTTGCCGGACACCGAGTTGCCGCCGTAGGAGCCGCAGCCCAGGGTCAGGGACGGGGCGATGGCGTTGTAGATGTCGCCGATGCCGCCGAGGGAGGAGGGCTGGTTCCAAATGATGCGGCAGGCGTGCATACGGACGCCGTACTCACGCACGAGCTCCTGGTTGTTGGTGTGGATGGCGGCGGTGTGGCCGGCGCCGAGCTTGAGCATCTTCTCGCACATCTCGAAGGCCTGCTCCTTGGAGTCGGCCTTGAGCACGGCCTGCACCGGGGCGAGCTTCTCGTGGGTCAGCGGCTCGTCGTCGGAGACTTCCTTGCACTCGGCGGCGATGATGGTGGCGTCGGCCGGGATCTCGAAGCCGGCGGCCTTGGCGATGAACTGCGGGGACTTGCCCGGCACCACGGAGTTCAGCTTCGGCATCTGGCCGCTTCCGGCGGTGCAGCCGAACATGTACTGCTCGAGCTTGGCCTTCTCCTCGGCGTTGACGAAGTACGCCTTGCGGGCCTTGAGCTCCTTGATGAGCGGGGCGTAGACGTCCTTGTGGGCGATGATGGCCTGCTCGGTGGCGCAGATCATGCCGTAATCGAAGTGCTTGGAGAGCACCAGGTCGTTGGCGGCGCGCACGATGTCCACGTCGGAGTCGATGTAGGCCGGGGCGTTGCCGGCGCCCACGCCGAGAGCGGGCTTGCCGGAGGAGTAGGCGGCCTTGACCATGCCCGGACCACCGGTGGCGAGGATGGTGGCGATGCCCGGGTGCTTCATCAGGGCGCCGGTGGCCTCGATGGACGGGTGCTCGATCCACTGGATGCAGTTGGCCGGGGCACCGGCCTCGATGGCGGCGTCACGCACGATGCGGGCGGCCTCGACGGAGCACTTCTGGGCGCCCGGGTGGAAGCCGAAGATGATCGGGCAGCGGGTCTTCAGGGCGATGAGCGACTTGAAGATGGCGGTGGAGGTCGGGTTGGTGACCGGGGTGACGCCGGCGACCACGCCGACCGGCTCGGCCACTTCGTCGATGCCCATGACGTCGTCCTCGCGGATGATGCCGACGGTCTTCTGGCCGGCGAGGTAGTTGGTCACGTGCTCGCAGGCGAAGATGTTCTTGGTGGCCTTGTCTTCCACGAGGCCACGTCCGGTCTCGTCGACGGCCATCTTGGCCAGGACCAGGTGCTTGTTCAGCGCGGCGATGGACGCCTTGGCGACGATGCGGTCGACCTGCTTCTGGTCGAGGTTCTCGAACTCATCCAGAGCCTTGAGGCCCTTGGCGACCAGGGCGTCGACCTCGGCCTGGGCCGCGGCCTGCTTCTCTTCGGGGGTCGGCTTGACGTCTTCGACCTTGTTCTTTGCTTCTGCCACTTGGGGTCCTCCTCGATCTTTCTTGGGGTATATGGCAAAGTTCCCTTGTGCAGCGGGCTGCCATGCGCCGTCCGGATCCCGGCATGGGGTACCGGCCCGGGGCGATCGCAACCGTGCTGTCGTCACAACGCTGTGTGACCTGAGTCACAATATACAGAAGGCCCCACGGTGCTGCATGCGCACAAAAACGACGGCGTTTCATGTTTGATTATGAACTGTTTTTGTAATGTTCTGTGCGAAATAGCTTAAAAAGAGCGTCAATCTCGGCATTTTTGATACTTTTTGTGCGTTTTTTGACGTTCCGCACAGCAATATCCCACCATCTCCCGCACAACTTTATAAAAGCTATTTTCTAAAAGTTCCCCCATCTTGCCTTTTTTTGGAAAACGTGTTTAGATAAGTGCCAGCAATCACCGTAATTCCAACGTCTGAGCGTTCGCAATCCTCGAGTCCGTGACCAATGGAGGTCGTCCATGAAGCCGCTGCAGCCCAATCAGGTCAAGGCGCACAATCGCAGCGCCATCATCCGTTACCTCTATGCACACCGACACGTGACCAAGCAGGAGCTCGAACGCGAACTCGGGCTGAGCCTGCCTACCATCTCGCAGAACCTGCGCGAGCTGCAGGCCGACCGCATCGCCGGCAAAGGAGACCTGCGGGATTCCACCGGCGGGCGCAAGGCCCAAGGCTACGAGTTCAACCCCGACCATCGCACGGCCATCGGCGTGAGCATGGACCCCCACGAACTGCGCCTGTGCGCGGTGAACCTGTACGGCGGCGCGGTGGCCCGGCTGAACACGCCCATCCCCTACCGCAACACCAACGTCTACTACCAGCGCATCGGCGGCATCATCAACAACTTCGCGGCCGACGTGGAGCGCAAGCACGGGCCAGTCCTGGGAGTCGCCTTCTCGATCCGCGGCATCATCGCGCCGGACGGCTCGCAGGTGACGTTCGGCCCGGTCCAGGGCAACACCGGTCTCACCCTCGACACGCTCACCCAATCGGTGCATCTGCCCGCGCTGATGATCCACGACTCCGACGCCTCGGCCATGGCCGAACTGTGGTTCGACGCCACCCTGCGCGATGCCGTGTGCGTATACCTCGACCGACGACCGGGCGGCGCCGTGATCATCGACGGCAAGCTGCATCAGGGGCCGAACCAGTGCAACGGGGCCATCGAGCACATGGTGCTGGTGCCGGGCGGCAGGGAATGCTACTGCGGACAGCATGGCTGCATGGACGCCTACTGCTCGCTGGAAACGCTGCCCGAGGACTACGAAAGCATCCCCGGCTTCTTCAGCGTGCTCGAGCAAGGCGAACGGCATCATCGCGAACGCATGGACGAATGGCTTGATTACGTGGCGCAGGCCATCGTGAACGCGCGCTCTGTCATCGCCGGGGACGTCATCATCGGAGGCGAGGCGGCCCCGATGCTGGAGGACGACGAAATCGAGGACCTCAGGAACCGCATCGTCAGGCGCAGCCCGTTCGGCACGGACCACTTCACGCTGCGCAGGAGCTACTGCGCCGAGGACCAGGACATCATCGGTGCAGCCTTGCGTTTCTCGCAGCGCTACCTGGACGAGATCCGCGGGCTGACGCACGGGATGTGACCGGCGGTCGCGACAGACCGCGACAGGCCCGGCCAGATGCGCCGCACTGCCGGCTCAGGGGCCACGTCTACAATGGGTGTATGAGAAATCCACCGTTGCATCGTTACGCTACTCGCCCAGGTTTGTATTTCACCGATGACGGTGGTGCGGACGTCGTGGTCCGCTCGGAGACCGCCGGTCAGGTATGGCTGTGTGTGCTGGAATCCATCGACCAGCCCAGCGCCTTCTTCCAGGACTCCATCCGTCTGTTCTCCGATCCGGGAACCTCGTTCATCCAGCAGATCCACGAATTCCCGGTCTGCACGCGCATCATCGAGCATCTCTACCTGCGCGAGACGCTGTTCCGCATGGATGGCCCCAACTACGGCCTGTGGTACGTGCACCTGCCCAAGGCGTGGGACGGCATGCGTTACGGCTACCGCGTGGACGGCGCTTGGGATCCCAAGCACGGCGTGCGGTTCAACCCGTACAAGTTCCTGCTCGACCCGTACGGCAAGGGCGTGGAAGGGGCCATGGAGCTCGATCCGGCCGCCTTCTCCTACGCCTGCGAGGTCAAGGATCGCAAGGTGATCGGTTCGGCGTACGGCGAGATGAGCACGGTCGATTCGCTTGGCCATGTGCCGGTGTCCGTGGCCATCGACGACCGCGATATCCACAAGCACGAGGGCGACCCGGATCATCCGCATGTGCCGTGGCGCAAGACCGTGATCTACGAGATGCACGTCAAGGGATTCACCGCCAACGCGCCCTGGCTACCCGAGGAACTGCGCGGCACATACGCCGGCCTCGCGCACCCCATCACGCTGGCCTACCTGCAGAATCTGGGCGTCACCTCCATCGAGCTGCTGCCCATCCAGGCCAAGCAGGACGAGCTGTTCCTGCAGGAGCACGGCCGCAAGAACTACTGGGGCTACTCCACCCTGAGCTACTTCTCCCCCGAGCCCACGTACGCCACCAAGGCCGCGCAGGAGAAGGGCGCCACGGCCGTGCGCCAGGAGGTCATCGACATGGTCCGCGCCCTGCATGAGGCCGGCTTCGAGGTGATCATGGACGTGGTGTACAACCACACCTGCGAAGGCGGCGTGGAAGGTCCCACGATGTGCTGGCGCGGTCTGGACGACCTGGCCTACTACCGGCATCAGAAGTCCAATGCGGGCCGTCTGGAGGACACCACCGGCTGCGGCAACACGTTCGACTTCACCAACACGCATGTGGTCACGTTCGCGGTCGATTCGCTGCGGTACTGGGCCAAGCGCATCGGCATCGACGGCTTCCGTTTCGATCTGGGTGTGACGCTGGCCCGCCTCAACGGCGAGTTCACCCAGCATCACCCGTTCCTCTACGCCCTGCGCTCCGACCTGCTGCTGGGCAACCTGAAGCTCATCATGGAGCCTTGGGACCTGGGCAATCTGGGCTGGCGCACCGGCCAGTTCGGCATCCCGTTCGCCGAGTGGAACGACCGTTTCCGCGACACGGCCCGTACGTTCTGGCTGCAGGATGTGGACGGCAGCTCCGATTTCGGCCGCACGCAGATGCAGGAGATGGCCACCCGCCTGTGCGGTTCGGCCGACCTGTACGCCACCGATCCGGGACGCGGCGCCACGGCGTCCATCAACTTCGTCACCTGCCACGACGGCTTCACACTCACCGATCTGACCCGGTACAACAGCAAGCACAACGAGGCCAACGGCGAGCACAACAACGACGGTTCGTCCGTGAACCATTCCGCCAATTTCGGCGTGGAGGGCGTGACCAAGGAACCGGAGATCATCGCCGCCCGCGAGCAGGCCGCCATGAACCTGACCGGCATGCTGCTGCTTTCGCTCGGCACGCCGATGATGCTGGCCGGCGACGAGTTCCGCAACACGCAGGACGGCAACAACAACGCCTACTGCCAGGACAACGACATCACCTGGATGAACTGGGACTGGCTGTATTCGCCGCACAAGACGCGCGAGATGCGCCGTCTGGAGACGGTCTCCCGGCTGGTCGCGCTGCGCAAATCGCTGGATCTGTACCATCACGAGGACTTCTTCACCCGTCTGACCCAGCTGGGGCTGCTCAAGCCCTCGGACCGCGTGAAGTGGTTCCTGCCAAACGGTCAGGCGCCAATCGAACGCGACTGGTTCGACCTGTCCACGCGCAGCTTCACGATGCGTCTGCTCTCCAACAGCGAGGTGGACGTGTGCATCGTGGTCAACGGCGTGGCCGAGGACCGACAGTTCCATCTGCCCGCGGACAGCAAGTGGATGCCGAAGTGGTGTTCCGCGGAGGTCAACGGGCGTTGGCCGGGGCATGGCGGGCATGTGGAATCCGACGACACGGCCGAGGACATCAGCGTGTGGATGCAGCATGTGCAGAACGCCAACGAGACCGTGCGCAGGCTGGCGGAACAGGCCCGTGAGGCCGCTGCGGCCGGTGACGGGACCAGCGGGGCCTTCAGGGGCCCTGTGGCTGGTGCCACGACGGCCACGGACGCCAACGACGCCGATAACGTACGTACCGCCGAATTCAGGACCGTGCGGGCTTCACGCACGGCAGCGAATGCCGCTTCGGCTTCCGGCGTGGCCACGGGTACCGGCGCCGATACCGATTCGGTCCAAAACGCTGAGGATACGCGACTGTTGCGGATGACCGCGGCTTTGGAAATGGTCGGCAGTGCGGCGGCAGCGGCTGTAAGCGACAGCGTCGAGCCGTCGTCGTCCATCGCTGACGACGCCGATGGTAACGGTGATCGTGCCGCCCGTACTGACAAGCCAGCACCGCTCGACGACAACGTCTGGACGATGCCCGCACTCAGCATCACCCTGATGAAGCAGATACAGCACGAATAAACGAGGTTCTCTAGCTGCTAAGTCCCTGTTTTGCCCCGCTGACACGTCGTCAGAGCGGCAGAACAGGGACTTTATCGTCAGAGAGCCGCGGTAGCGCTGCCCCAACGCGGCAATACGGGGGCCTGTCGCCGCCACGCCGCGGGGCGCGCCCTTCAGCGAGGCGAAACGGTTCGTACATACCTGAGCCGCCTCGCTAGGGCCCAAGTCATCACGGCATGTGATGGGTCAGCTCCCTGGATTACCCCGCCAGGCGATTCCTGTGGTTCCACTGCCGACAATCACATACGAATACGGAAAGCCCCTCCGTGGAACGAATCCACGAAGGGGCTTTCTGTGCTCGGAATTGCAGTAATAAGCGAAATTAACGCTTGGAGAACTGCGGGGCGCGACGGGCCTTGTGCAGACCAGCCTTCTTGCGCTCCACGACGCGGGCGTCGCGGGTCAGGAAGCCGGCCTTCTTCAGGGCGGCGCGGTTGGCGTCACGATCGATGGCGTTCAGCGCACGGGCCACGCCGAGACGGATGGCGCCGGCCTGGCCGGTGGTGCCGCCGCCGTCAACGAGGACGATAGCGTCGAACTTGCCTTCGAGCTTGAGCAGAACGATCGGGGAGTTGACCTCACGCTGCAGCAGCTTGGAGGGGAAGTACTCCTCCAGGGTGCGGCCGTTGATGGTCCACTTGCCGGAGCCCGGAACCAGACGGACACGGGCGACGGCCTCCTTGCGGCGACCGGTGCCGTAGCCCGGCTCGATCGCGGAGGTGCCGGTGCCAGCGCCAGCGTTGGTCTCGGTGGTGTAGTTGGTGAGCTCCTCTTCGGTCTCGACAACCTGGGAGTCGTTGGTGTTTTCAGCCATGATTCTTATCTCCTCTCAGGTTTCACTTGGCCTGCTGCGAGATCTGGGCGATCTCGAAGACCTTCGGCTGCTGGGGGGTGTGCGGGTGCTCGGCACCGCGGAAGATGCGGAGACGATCCAGCTGCACCTTGGCCAGACGGTTCTTCGGCAGCATGCCCTTGACGGCAGCCTTGATGATGCGCTCGGGGTTCTTCTCAAGCAGCTCGGCGTAGGAGTCGCGGCGCAGACCGCCGGGACGACCGGAGTGAGAGTAGAGCTCCTTGCCCAGCTTGTTGCCGGTGAGAGCGATCTTGTCAGCGTTGATGACGATGACGTAATCGCCGAGATCAGCATGCGGAGCGAAGGTCGGCTTGTTCTTGCCGCGCAGCAGGGTAGAAACCTGGGTGGCGAGACGGCCCAGCACCACATCGGTGGCGTCGACGATGTACCAGTCGTGAGTCAGATCAGCTGGCTTCGGAGTGAAAGTTTTCACTGGATTACCTTTTCTATTCATTGTGTTCCGGGTTTTCGGCTGCTTGATGTGTGCTTGGTCAGAGCGCGCGTTCAAGAAGCGTCGAACCTCTTTATCCGTGGGCTCCCTGAAAGTCCTCGGTGGCGAGTGGGAAAGCGCTTTGAAGGACCCCTTAGGGAAACACAACAATCCACTAGTATATCGCCGGGCTTGACATCGGGCAATGCGGCGTGGTGAAGCAAAAAGCCCTGCTAGGCCGGATTGACATGCCCCGAGGGACTACCCCTCAGTCGGCTCCGCCGCCAGCTCCCCCTGACAAGGGGAGCCGAGAAAGAAGGCGGCGGCGATCTCGGTCTAACAGAGCTCTATTTCAGCTGTTGAAGATTTCGGCGAAGCGCTGGGCGCCGGGGGTGTCGAAGAGCACTTCGAGCGGCACCACGTTGCCCTTGGCGTTGGCCAGCGGCACACGCCAGTTCGGGTACTCGTTGTTGGTGCCGGGCTGGTTCTGGGCGCGCTTCTCCCCCACCGCGTCGGTGATGGAGGCGGCCAGCAGCTTGCACGGCGAGCCCTTGAGCGCGCGGTAGAGCGCATCGATGATGTCCGCCTCGTGCTCCTCACGGTGCTCGGCGAAGTCGGCGTCGAGGTAGCCCTGCTCCACCAGCATGGTGAGCATGGCGTCCTGCTCGGCCTTGGCGGACTTCTCGAATTCCTCGGCCGGGCCGGTCAGCAGGCCCAGACGCTCGCGGATCTTGACGTGCTCGTACTCCAGATATCCGGCGGCCGGCGGCAGGTCGTGCGTGTTGACCGAGGCGAGGGCGTACGGACGCCACTTGGACGGGGCGCGGAACACGCCGTCGCGCTGCTCGAACCATTCCACGGCGCAGCCGAGGATGCCGTGGCTGGACAGGGAGTCGGCCACGTACTCGGGCACCACGCCCAGATCCTCGCCGACCACCACGCCGTTCGTGCGGGAGGCCTCAAGGGCCAGGATGCCGAGCATGATGTCGGAATCGTAGTAGACGTATGCGCCGTCCGTGGCGGGACGGTTCTCCGGGATCCACCACAGGCGGAACAGGCCCAGGATGTGGTCGATGCGCACGGCGCCGGCACGGGCGAACATGCCATGCACCATATTGCGGTAGGTGGTGTAGCCGGTCTCCTCCAGGTCGATCGGGCTCAGCGGCGGCTGGCTCCAGTTCTGGCCCTGCTGGTTGAACATGTCCGGCGGGGCGCCCACCGTGGCACCCTTGGCGAAGCGTTCCGGATGCCACCAGACATCGGCGCCGAGCGGGTGCACGCCCACGGCCATGTCGTTCATGATGCCGATCTGCATGCCGGCGTCCTTGGCGGCCTGCTGGGCCGCGGAAAGCTGCTCGGAGGCGATCCATTCGAGCCAGCGGTAGAAGTCGAGCGTGTCCGGGAACTGGCCCTTGAGTGCGGCGACCTCGGGGGATTCACGGTTGAACTTGCGCTCCCAGTTGTCCGCGTCGGCGGCGGGGGCACCCCACTTGTCGTAGCACAGGCACCAGGTGGCGTACGCCTCCAGATCGGAGCCGCAGGCCTTCTTGAACTCCTCGAATGCGGCCTGGCGCTCGGCGGAGCGGCCGGCCTTGAAGATGATCCACAGGGCGTGCATCTTGCTGCGCCACATGGCGTCGCGGTCGATGAGCTGGGAGTCGCCGTTGAGCGCCTCGGCGTCGGCGTGCAGGCCGTCCACCTGGGCCTTGGCATCGGCCGCGAGCGCGGCGTATTCCGGCACCGATTCGGGGCGGATGTACGTGAAGTTCACCAGTCGTCGGCTGACGGGCAGGTACGGGGATGGGGTGAGCGGCGAGACGGGTTCGGCGGCGTGCACCGGGTTGATGAGCACGAAGTCCGCGCCGGTCTTCTTCTTGGCGTCCACGAGCATGGTCTTGAGATCCTCGTAGTCGCCCACGCCCCAGGAACCGGAGGAGCGGATCGAGTACAACTGGGCCATCCAGCCCCACAGGCTGCCGCCCTTCATCGGGTCGAGCAGTTCCACATGGTCGGGGGCGCTGATCAGGGTGGCGTTCTGCATGCGGTTGCCCACGCGCACATGCAGCGTGTGGTAGCCGACCGGCAGGTCGGCGGGGATGATGAGCGCGGCGGTGGAGACGAACGTGCCGTCGAGGTCGTAGGCCTGGGAACCGTCTCCCGGGCCGACCTTGATGGTTCCCTCGTACGGTTCGCCGTTCTCCAGGGTAATGGCGGCGGACGGCACGTCGAGAATGCCGGTGTTGACGAAAATCTTGTCTTCCTTGCCGGCGATGTGGAGCACGGTGGGCGCCACCAGACGACCGTGACGACGGTTCAGGATGCGACGGATGGCGGTTTCCTGAGCGTTCTCGCTGCTGGCGTCGATGCCCAATGCCGCGAGCACGGCCACCAACACATCGTCGTCGATTTCGTGGTAGTCGTGGCTCATGCCTACGTAACTGGTGCCAATACCGACCAATTTGGCCAGCCGAATCAGCGGACGGGCCAATCGAACTTCATTCTCGGTGCGCTCACTCATAGCCCCAGTCTAACGCCGAAGCGACGCGCCACACCGTATTGAAGGCAAAGCAACGCGGTGGAATTCGGCATATTCCGGGCCTGACACCCCATATCGGTGTCCGAATGGCGAACGATTGGCGTGAGACAGGTACCACGCCGCCTCCATCCGTCTCCCGATCAGGCAGACCGCTTCCGACTTTCCACGGCGTGGCGAACCTCATCCGAGGGGTCCTCGGCGAGTTTGGCGAGCATATCCTGAGAGGTATTGGGATTCAGCGCCACGGCACGGCGCACCATCGAGGAGAGCACCGCGGGGGCGCCTTCCTCCAGCGTGGTGCCGAGGGAGCCGAGGAAGTCCAACGTCTCGGCGTCCACTTCCGGGTTCTGTGCGCCTTCGAGACGCATCTTCCAGCTGGTGCGTTTGTTCTTCAGGGCCGTATCCCGCACGGCGGGCACCGGGTCCTTGGTCAGGCGGCCCACCAGCCAGTTCTTGTCGTCCACGTTGCCGGCCACGGCCTGACGCACGGAGTCGTCCGGGTCTTCGGACAGCTTGACGAGCACGTTCGGGAACGGCATGGTGCTGGCCAGGAACACGCGATCCTCCACCGGGGTGTGCGCGTTGCCGGCCACGGCTTCCAGCAGTGCGGTGGCGCGGGAGAATGCGGCCTGGTTGGCGCGATCCGGCAGCGGGCGGCGCGCGAACTCGGACAGTTCGGCGGCGTCCGTGGAGTGGCGCAGACGCTCGTAGGTGGCGGTCAGCGGCTCGAAGTCCTTGGCTTCCTGCGCTTCCTGGGATTCGGCCTGCGGCTCGGTGGTGGTTTCGTCGGTCATGGGCTCCAGCTTAATCAAGGGGGACGGGGATGTTGACCATATCTACCGGTTCCGGCGTAATGGCGGCGTTGAACGTCTCCCGCACGCGCTCCTCGAACCGTGCGGTGGCATCGGCCGGAATCACGGCGGTGAGTCGGATGTCGGCCGCATACTCCTCATCTTCCTGACGGCCGTCAAGCTGCGCGAGGATCTGCTGGAACCGGGCCAGCTGCGGGTAGTCGAGGCGGATCCGGTAGCGTCGCGCGGTCATGATGCGGGCCACGCGCGCGGTTTTCATCGCCATCGAAGCGGCGGACGAGTAGGCCCGCACCAGGCCGCCCGAGCCGAGCAGGATGCCGCCAAAGTAGCGGGTCACGGCGATGACGCAATCGGTGGTGCCGGACTGCTTGAGCACGTCGAGTATCGGCTTGCCGGCGGTGCCGGAAGGTTCGCCGTCGTCGCTCATGCGTTCGGACAGGCGGCCGTCGGCTCCCCCGCACACGGCGGCGTACGCCACGTGACGGGCCTTCGGATGCTGTTCGCGGATTGAGGCGACGAACGCGAGCGCCTCGTCGAGCGAATCGACGTGCGCGGCGTCGCCGATGAATTCGGATTTCTTCTCGACCAGCGAGTCGTGCGCGGGCTGGTCGGCGGTGTTGAGGATCGTCTGCATGGCTGTGCGTTGCGTTGCGTGCGGTAGTGACGGTTGATGGTGACGATGAGTGCGGACGAGCGGTCAGCGCTCGGAGACGACGACGTTGAGGTCGTCTCCGGAGAAGTAGGCGGCGATGCACGCGACCATCTGACGGGTGAGTTCCTTGAACGCGCCGTCCGTACGCCAGCCGACGTGCGGGGTGAGCACGATGCCGGGAATGGCGCGCAGCGGGTCGTCGGCGGGCAGCGGCTCATGGTCGTACACGTCGAGGGCCGCGGGGATGTCGCCCTGCTGCAGGCGGGCGACCAGCGCGCCGGGGGCGATGACTTCGGCGCGGGCGGTGTTGATGAACAGCGTGCCCGGCTTCATGTGCGCGAGGTTGTCCGCGGTGATGAGGCCGCGCGTGGCCCCGTCGATAAGCGGCATGTGGACGGAGACCACGTCCGAGGAGGCGATGAGCTCGTTGAGGTCGTCGACGGGCGTGGCGCCGGATTCCTCGAACCGTTCGGCTGGCGTCTGGCTGGTGCGCCAGGCGGCGACCTCCATGCCGAAGGCCCGTGCGATGCGGGCCACCGTGGAGCCGATGCCGCCGAGGCCGATGATGCCGAGCCTGCGGCCGGCCAGCTGCAGGCCGTCTCCGTGCGGATTGGCCCAGACGCCGGACTTCACGCCGCTGCTGAGTTCGCCGACGTGGCGCACCAGTTCGAGCAGCAATGCGAACGTATGCTCGGCCACCGCGTTGTCGCCGTAATGGACGGCGTTGCAGATGCGCACGCTGAGTTCGCGTGCGAGGGCGAGGTTGATATAGCTGGCCACGCCGGTGCCGGAGAAGACGATGCATCCGACCTTGCCGCCTTCGCCGCCACGCACGCCGCCGGACAGTCTGCGCAGCAGGTCGTCGGACAGGTGCGGGCCTCCGTTGATCATCACGTCCGCGTCGGCCGTGCGCTCGGCGATGAGGTCGGCGTCTTCGGTGAAGTCCAGATACAGGCGCACGCGGGCCACGTCCTTGAGTACGGGCAGTTGCGCCTTGAGCGGTTCGACCATCGAATCGAGGATCGCGGGCATCACCACGAGCGGGAGGTCGGTGCGTTCGGGCTGGGTTTCGTAGATCTCGGTCATGGGCACCACATTAGGCCGGCGGCGGGAGAAGCGGGCGGGAACAACTACTGTTCGGCGGCAATGCGAACATCATCCTGTGATGCGCCGGAATCGCGACCGGCGGGATACCGACGCAATGGCGGACAGGCCACCCGCCGGCCTCCGGGAGTCGGCACCTGCCACCGGCCGCTTACCGCGCGGACTTGGCCGCCTGCTCCTGGGTGATGTTCCACTCGCGCACCACGTTCTGGTCCGCGCCCATCGAGTAGATGACGTTCCAGATGCGCTGGCGTATCTGCGCGTCGTACGTCTCGTCCCAACAAGCGCCTATGGGGTGGTCGCTGGAGATCGGACACCACTGGTAGCTGCCCTGATGCACGTTGGCGGTGGGCACCCAGTCGATGCGGTTCACGCGCCAGGATCCCTTGACGCCCTTCTTGCCGGCGAATTGGATGCGCGCGGTGACGCCCTGGTTGTTGACCAGCGTTTCCGGGGTGTTGGCGGATTCGGTCACCGCGTTGCCCAGGCCGTAGATGATCCAGGTGCCGTTGTAGTTCTCGATGGGTTGCGCGCAGTGGCATCCGGCTCCGTAGATCACGTCGAACGCGCCGGTGTCCGCAAGCTCGTGGGCTTCGGAGACCTGCCACGAATCGGCGTAATCGAGGTATTCCTGCACCGAATGCATGGCGATGGCCACCACGTCCGCACCTTGTTCGCGGGCCTTGTTGGCCTTGTCCACCGCACGCTGGATATCCGAATCGTGGTTCGGGTCGCCGGCCTCGCGCAGGCGGTCCACCTGCCAGTCGTAGTCGGCGGTCATGCCGTTGAGCGAGACGGTTCCGGTCACGAGGCCCAGCTTGCCGCCGCCAGTGGGCGAATCGATGACCAGCGGCTTTTCGGAATCGGCCTCGGTCTTGTACGAGCCGGTCTGGGCAATGCCGTCCGCCTCAAGCGTGTCCCACAGGCGCGCGATGCCGTCCGAACCCTGGTCCCAGGAGTGGTTGGTGGCGTGCGTGCAGGCGTTGTATCCCACGTTCTTGGCCGCATCTGCGACCTCCGGCGGAATGTTGAAGATCGGATATGCGGCGTAGGGGCCGCCGCGCTGGGCGATCGGCGTCTCGAACTCGCATACGGCGATGTCCGAGGCTTGGATGTACTGCTTCATCGGCGCGAACAGCGGGTCGAAATTGAAGGCGGTGCCGTCCGTGGCATTGGGATTGGCACCTTGGAAGTGGCTCCACAGGCCCTCGTGGAACAGCAAGTCGCCGTTGACGAGCATGGCGATGCAGTCCGTGTCCGGACAGTCCGGGGAGTTGCCGTGATGTTCGGCGACCGGCTTGGGTGTGGACTCGGGTTTCTCGATGGTGGTGCTTGCGCTCGCGTTTGCGCCGGTACCGCCGTTGGCGTTCGGGGATGCGGAACCGTGGGTGGCGAACCAGATGCCGGCGCCCAACGCCACGGCGAGCGCCACGATGAACACGACGATGACAGCCATCGTCGCGTTGGTCACACCGTACGCACCTGTCCCTACGGGCTTTGCGCGATGCTGGCCCCGACCTTTGATATGACTCATGCCACTTCCCCTTCGATTGGCTCTTCTTTCACTATCAGACTACCGCCTGGTTGTGTCTCGGGCCCGCGCATGTTTCGGCGTCTGCGCACGACGGGGGCATGGCGGACGGGCTGCGGACGGGCTGCGGACGGGCTGCCGGGAGCCACCGAACGGACCGGGAGGGCCCGCCTGCATATGCGACAATTTGTCGATATTTGCCGTGACATCTTCGACGTGCCGCCGGCCCGATGCCGCTAGAGTTATGGATTGGAGGCGGACGGACAATGGCGTACCTCCGGCTCCGCTACTCATAGCGGATGCATGATGAGGTTCTGTTTCGCACATTCTGGATGTGATGTAATACCCCCGTACTGCGGTATGATGCGGAAACGCGCGGGGCCGATGGGTTCGGTTTTTGCATGGTCGCGGTTCGATCGTCGCTCGTTTGTCGCCCGGATTCGATCGGACTTGTTATCGATGCGTCCGGCTGTCTGTCCGATGATTCCGATGTTCTTTTCCCGGCCTTACTCCTCACCGTTCCAGCAGCAGCTTGATCAGCACTTCGATGGCGATGACGAGGATGAAGGTCGCAACGCCGATCGCATATCGAACGACAAGCTTGCGCTCGCGGCGTTTGCGCACCTGATCCATGCCCGTCGGGTCGAAGGCGGTCTGCGGGCTTGCGGCGGCCATGCGCCGCAAGTCGCGTTCGATGCCGGATCGCTGCTCGGCGAACGCGCCACGACGCATCAGCGAGGTCTCCGCAGCATTGCTCATGCCCGAAGCTGCGCCGGCGACAAGCGTCCACATCACGGCCATCAGACCGAGCATCGACGTCGTTTGCGCGGCATCATCGGAAAGCAGCAGCACGATGGCCGCAGTGATCAGCGTGAACCAGAAGGAGAACCGTCGCGCGTAGAGGAACCAGCGTAGATTGGCCTTCGCCGGACTATGGAGGAAACCGAACGCGGCGATGGCAGTGGCAAGCGGCGGAATGGCGATCATCACCATCGCCACGAACATGACCCGACTGAAGAGATTCGGCAACAACAACGCCCCGCAGACACCGCCTGCGGCGAACACCAGAGCCACCACGGCCATCAGTACGCCGACGATGAGCACCTTGCGACGGTGAAGATCGGGGTTGATAGGCGGACTGGTCCACCACCATTCCATCGAGCCGAAGACCGGACCTTCGAGGGTATATCGCGCCCAGATTTCGTCGCCGGCGCTCGCGGCGTGCAGTTGACGGCTGCCGCGCGACCAACCCACCAGGTATGTGACGGCGACGATGAACACGGCGAGCGCGGCGATGGCCAGATACCCATACGCTTTTGCGAGCGCGGTGCCTTTTGGCGCGGACCATGCAAGGACGGCGGCGGCAAGCACGATGACGAACAGGACCGTCCAGATCAGCGCCTTGGCACGTATGCGGCGGAGCACGGCCCAGTCGCGCTCTTGAACCGCATCGTTCGCGGCGGACGTATCGTTTGCAGCGGACGTATCGCTTGCATCGAACGCAGCGTTTGCATCGAACGTATCGGATGCGACATCAGCGTTGACGGGGTATCGGCCTTCCATGCGCCCATGCTATTCCCGCTTGACATCGGCATTCTGCCGGTACAACCAACGGCCACGCACCGTGCATGCCTCGTTCATTTCAAACATTTCAAACCTGCGATTCAAACCCTCACTATGTATGCGCTTCAACCATGCCCTCGCATACATAGTGAGGATTTGGACATGCGAAACGTCACTATGTATGCGGACCCTTCGTCCAGCCGCATACATAGTGAGGGTTTGAGAGATGGCTGGCCGTCTCAGACGGTTCCAACGGTTCTAAGACGAGAAAAGGGTTTCCGGTTTTCCCGGAAACCCTTGGTGGCGGAGTCAGAGGGATTCAAAGGCAAGGTTGAAATAACGCCATTTATTAGGCCTTTTCAAAATCATGCCCCTAAAACTGCCCCTCCGGGCGTGTCGCATTAAGGACGTACCTGCATGCGGTTGTCATTTCTGTGCATCGTTCAGTAGTCGGCGCATTCGGTCGAGTTCGCGTTCCAGGTATTGGATGTAGTGGATCTGCTGGGTGATCAGCACGTCACGCGTATCCGCCACGCGCCCCGCACGAGACGGCACGGCACCCATACGGACGGCGCCCGCCGAAGGACCGTCCACGACGCCACGGCCGGCGACGGACGCGGCACCGGCGGAAGACACGCCCCCGGCGCCGGCCGGGCCACGATCACGGGCATTACCGGCCGGCACGCCCCCGCCAGAACCATCCGCAACCCCGGCGACGGTCCCGTCCGCCGACCGTTCCCACGGCAGGGCGGGCTCATGCTCGGCCTGCTTCCACCGGGCGAACGCACGCTCGATACGCTTATACCCCACCAATCTCGGATCCAAGCCCGCGTCACGGAAGATCGACACGGGACGACGGCCCAGCGCATACTGGCGCA
>NZ_JAHBBJ010000014.1 GCF_019331675.1 Bifidobacterium miconisargentati | reverse complement strand
CCCGCGCCCTATGCGATGCGATCATCGGCGTCAGCGAGACCCATAAAATCGACGAACACCGCCCCCGTCACGCGAAGACCCGACCATTCTGACCGGTCTAAAACACCACGTTTGGTTCCTATAGCCCCGAAAACGGCGTCGTTCCAACGGTTCCAAGACGAGAAAAGGGTTTCCGGTTTTCCCGGAAACCCTTGGTGGCGGAGTCAGAGGGATTCGAACCCTCGAGCCGCGAAAAGCGACTAACACCTTAGCAGGGTGCCCCTATCGGCCACTCAGGCATGACTCCGTGTTGAGCATTGAAGCGCAACAGCAAAACACTGTACCACACTTTGCGGATATCGTGAACCGTGGATGTCGTTCGCGCCTGTCGCACGGCATCGAACAATGCCATTGGCTCATTCTGCTGGACCGCCCCTAAGCCGACTCCGCCGACAACTCGTCCTGCAATTAAGGACGAACTCCGTTCGAGGCCTGTTGGCTCGACTGTCGTCTCGCACATTGCTTACAAACAGCTCCGCTGTTTGCTTCACGGCAATGTCCTGACAAGGAGGGCCGAGAATAAAAAGGCGCTGTTAAACCAAGATTGACATGAATCCATGCCTGACTACCCCTCAGTCGGCTTCGCCGACAGCTCCCCTGACAAGGGGAGCCAAGAATAAGGGACATGTCAATCTTGGTTTAACAGAGCTTAAAAACACGTCAATCCCGATCCAACAGAACCAAGTCACTTGCCCCTGGCGGGCGCGGCATCCCCGGAGAAGGTGACGATCACGGCACAAATCACCAGCGCCACGCCGATGATCTCCCCCACGTTCGGAATCTCGCCGAACGCGAGCCCCACGGCCACGGCCATCGCGGGGTTGATGGACTGCATCACTGAGAACGCGCCGGACGTGGTACGGCGCAATGTGATCTGCTCGATCACGTACGGAATGAACGAGGCCATCAGGGAGATCACGAACAGCAGCGCCAGCAGCTTCAGCGAACCGCCGGGCTCAAGCGCCCACGTGGCGTCCGGCTTGGGCCAAATCACATGTTTGACCGCCGGCACGGCCAGGAACAGCGACTGCACCAGCCAGCCGATGGTCACGGCGATGCACAGATTGTCCAGCGAGTTGCCGCCGGCCGCCACACGTCGGCCGGTCACGATGTACACGCCCCACATCGAGCCGCCGATGAGGATGGCGATCAGCCCCACCAGGAACGTGCCGTGTCCGGACGGATTCGCCAGGGAGATGCCGGCGAGCAGCACCACGCCGATCGCGGCGATGCCGATGCCGAGCCGTTCACGCCAGCTGCGCCCGGTGATCACCGCCACGGACAGCGGACCCAGGAACTCGATGGCCACGGCGATGCCCATGTCCATGTTGCTGATGGCCACATAGAACATCGTGTTCATCAGCACCAATGCGCAACCGAGCAGCACGACCAGTCCCCAGGATCGCGCGCTCCGATGGAACAGAAGCCCCCGCTTGGCCACGCTCCACGGGCGGCGCCAGACCAACAGCAACACCGCCATGAACCCCACGCGGTACCAGACCGAATACAGCGGGTCGAGCTGGGTGAACGCGAGTTTGGCGATGGCCGTGGCAAGGTAGATCACCAGTGCCTCTCCAATCACGATGCACACCACCGGAACCCGGTTGAGAAGGCCGACTATCGCTTGCTTCAACTGCTGCATAGGACTCACGCTACTCGGTGCGCAGGGACAGGAACGGGCGGCGATGAGATTGATCGGATTGCGGATGCGACTGTGAGACAAAGGCACGATGTGGGCAGATGCAGCACACATGGAACCGCCGAGTCCGCCATACGGCCATATGCCTATACGTCCGACTTCTACAATGGAGTGCATGAGTACCGCACCGAGACTGGCCGCCGCCAAACGCGATTGGGGGCACGACGAAACCGGTTGCACGGTGCTGCACATCGACATGGACGCCTTCTACGCCTCGCTGGAAGTGGCGCGGCATCCCGAACTCAAGGGCAAACCGGTGATCATCGGCACCGGCCCACGCGCGGTGGTGTCCGCCGCAAGCTACGAGGCCAGACGATACGGCATCAATTCGGCCATGCCGGCGGCCCGCGCGCATCAGCTGTGCCCGGACGGCGTCTTTCTGCCGGTGGATATGCGCTACTACCGTGCGATGTCCCATCGCATCATGCATGAAGTGTTCCTGACCATCACCGACCGGTTCGAGCAGGTCTCGGTGGACGAGGGATACATGGACGTCTCCGCCGCGCTGCTGGAATGGGAGCGGCCGAGCGCCATCGGCGCGTGGATCCGCGAGCAGGTGTCCGCGCGGTTCCATGTGACCTGCTCGGTGGGTATCGCCTGCAACAAGCTCATCGCCAAAATGGCCTCCACCAACGCCAAGCCGAACGGCATGCTGCTCATCCCCGCCGCCCGGTCCGCGGAATTCGTGCAGATGATGCCGTTGCGCGGCATCCCGGGCATCGGCCCGTCATTGGAACGCCGGCTCAATGCGTGGGGCGTGAATTCGGTGGCCGACCTGGCACGGATGGACGAGACCGCACTGACCCGCGCCACCGGCTCCCCCGCCGCCGCACGCGGACTGTGGATGGCCTCGCACGGGCTGGACTCGCGCGAGATCACCACGGTTCGCGAGGAGAAGTCCATCGGCTCCGAACGCACCCTGCCACAGGACACGCGGGACATGCGCGTGGTGTGCGGCCTGCTGAGGTCGGCCTGTGACGAGGTGGCCGGTACGTTGCGGCGCAAGGGACTGATGGCGCGGACACTCACCGTCAAGCTGCGGTTCGCGGACCTGAGTTACCAGACCCGGTCGTTCACGATGGGACGTCCGACCGATACGGCCGGCGTGCTGTACCCCGAGTGCGTGCGGCAGTTGAAGACGATGCTGGGAATATCGACCGCTGCGGGACCGGATACGCCGCTGCCGAAGCTGATCCGACTGGCCGGCATGAGCACGTCGTCGCTCAGCGAGACGGCGTCCACCGCGGTGCAGCCATCGCTGGAGGACATGCTTGAGGAGGCCGATGACGTGCGCGGGCGCACGTCCGAAGCGAAACGGCACGATGCGGAAGCCGCGCTGGATGCGGTGCGCCGCAAGTTCGGCAACAGGGCCGTGCAGTTCGGGGCATAGTGGAACGACGGCATTCCTGTGCTCCAGCTGCATAAGAACGCGAGACTACCCCTCGGTCCGCTTCGCGGCCAGCTCGTCCGGAATAAATGACGAATTTCGTTCGCAATCTGCTGGCTCGACTATCGTCTCGCACGCCGCCTACGGACAGTCCACAGGACTGTCCGATCCACGGCGGCGTCCTTCAAGGGGAGCCAAGAATGAGGGCATGTCAACAGAGCCAAGACTTACGCGGCGAGGCGGGCGCAGGCGGAGTCAATGGCCTCGTCGGTGGCCGTGGAGGAGAACCGCAGGTAGGCGGGGGCGCCGTAGAACTCGCCGGGGCTCGGAACGACGCCGATCTTGGCGAGTTCGGCCATATCCGTCCAGCAGTCGCCGGACTTGGCCTTGACCCACACGTACAGCGCGCCTGCCGGCATCGACGCCTCGTAACCATATGCATTCAGCGCCTTGACCAGCGCGGCAAGACGACGGCGGTACCGCGACCACTGCACATGCACGGAGGCCGCATCGTTCAGGCCCGCGGCCATGGCGGCCTGCACCGGTCCGGGGATGATCTGGCCGATCTGCTTGCGGAACTCGCTCATCTCCGTCACCAGACGGTAGTCGCCGGCGATCAGGGCGGTGCGGTAACCGGCCATGTTGGACTGCTTGGACAGCGAGTAGAGCACCAGGATGCCGCTGGCCGAGCCTTCGCAGATGTGCGGGTTCAGGGCGCAGGGTGCGGCGGACAGGCTGAAGGCGCCATCGCCGGCGGCCGGCTCGTTCGATTCGGCCTCGGGCGCGGAATCGCGCACGGCACGCCAGTCCATCAGCGCATAGCATTCGTCGGACAGCACCACCGCACCGATGCGGCGGGCGGCGGCCACGATGTCCGCGAGCCATTCGGCCGAGATGATCTCACCGGTGGGGTTGCACGGGGAGTTGACCCAGACGGCCTTGACGCCGGGGATGTGCACCCAGGATTCGACATCCGTGACGTCATCCACCTTGGCCACGGTGGCACCGGCGAGCTGGGTGCCGATCTCGTACGTGGGATAGGAGACCTTGGGCTGGACCACCACATCACCCGGGCCCAGGTGCAGCAGCGAGGCCATGAGCGCCACGGCCTCCTTGGAGCCCACGGTGGGCACGGCGGCCGCGTTGATGGACTTCAGGTCCACGCCGCGCATGGTGCGGAACCAGGTGTCGATGGCGGCCTTGAGGTCCGCGGTGCCGACGGTGACCGGGTAGCCATGGGCGTTGGCCGCATCGGACGTGGCGGACAACGCCTCGCGTACGGAGTCGGGCACGGGATCCACGGGCGAGCCTACGGACAGGTCGACCATGCCGCCCGGCGCCGCCTTGGCCGTGGCCTTGAAGCCGGCGATGCGGGACCAGTCGTACGGGGAGGAATATGCGTGGAAGCCCATGGGAACCCTTTCTGTGGCAAGTACCTACCTAAGATACGACGAACCCCCGGCCGGGATGGGTCGGGGGTTCGTTATGCGTCGGAATGCGGCAGTCGTGCGCGCATCAGATGCACATCAAGCTTGCACCAGTCACGCAGACCCAGGCTGGCTCACTGGTTCTGCGGCGGCAGCGCGGCCACCTGCTCCGGGTCCTTGCCGATCGGGCCGTGGGCGGAGGCACCGCCGAAATCGCCCACTTCGGCGAAGAAGTTAGCGGCGGCGTCCTTGTACCAGGCCCACTCCTCCGGCAGGTCATCCTCGTAGAAGATGGCCTCGGTGGGGCACACGGGCTCGCATGCGCCGCAGTCGACGCATTCGTTCGGGTTGATGTACAGCGAACGGGAGCCCTCGTAGATGCAGTCGACCGGGCACTCGTCCACGCAGGCCTTGTCCTTGACGTCCACGCAAGGCTGAGCGACAACGTATGGCATGGGATCCTCCTTGAAATAAAGCTGGTTTCAAGGATAGTCTCGCGGTCGGACTCGTTGACACGATGTCAGGGCGGAGAATCCTTTCACACACGCTGTTCACATGTCGCCGGAGACTACCCCTCAGTCGCCTCCGGCGACAGCTCCCCTGACAAGGGGAGCCAAGAAAAGGAACGAAAAAGGCTTCCCTCCGTGATAGGAAGGAAGCCCTAGAGAGCAAGCAAAGCAGACGTCAATCAGCCATTGATGGCCTGATTGGTCTCCTCGGACAGCTCCTCGCTCAGGTCGCCGGTGCCGAGGCGGGCGTGGGCGTAGCCGTAGCCGAAGTAGATGGCGAAACCGACGACCAGCCACACCAGGAAACGGATCCAGGTGAGCACGGTGAGGTTGAGCATGAGCCACAGGTTCGCCAAGCCGATGAAGATCGGAACCCACGGGTTGCCGGGGATCTTGAAGGCGCGCGGCAGGTCGGGGCGCTTCTTGCGCATGATCGGGATGGAGATGGCCACGAGCGTGAAGGCGGACAGCGTACCGATGTTCACCATGTCGGAGAGCACGCCGATGTCGAACAGGGCGGCCACGAGGGCCACCACCACGCCGACGGCGATCTGCAGGCCGGCCGGGGTGCCGTGCTTGCCGGTCTTGGACAGGCTGCGCGGCAGCAGGCCGTCACGGCTCATGGCGAAGACGATGCGGGTCAGGCCGAGCAGCAGCACCATCACCACGGTGGCCAGACCCAGCACGATGCCGAAGCTGATGATCTTGGCGGCCCAGTTGGCTCCCACCAGCTCGAACGCAGTGGCCAGTGACGGGCTGTCCTGCTGGGCGAGTTCCTTGTAGGAGACCATGCCGGTGGTCACGATGGCCACGAGCATGTACATCACGATGATGAGGGCCATGCCCACGCCGATGCCCAGCGGCACGTTCTTGTGCGGGTCCTTGGTCTCCTCGGAGGCGGTGGCCACCACGTCGAAGCCGATGAACGCGAAGAACACGAGCGCCGCGCCGGACAGGATGCCAGGCACGCCGTAGATGGACGGGACCATGCCGGTGGCCCACTGCCACAGCGGCTGGCCCATCACACCGGAGACGGCGGAGGAGCTGGCCACGGAGGAGGCCGGTTCGGTCGGCGGGATGAACGGGGTGAAGTTGGAGGCCTTGACGTAGAAGAAGCCCACAATCACCACGAAGAACACGATGGCGATCTTGAGCACGGTCATCGCGCCGTCCACGCGGGCGCCGATCTTGGTGCCGAACACGAGCAGGGTGGTGAAGAAGGCGACGATGATGATCGGGGCCACGTCGATGTGGAACGAGCCGAACGTGAGGTTGGTGTTGAAGTTCCAGCCCATCAGTCGCATGAAGTCGTTGAGGTAGACGCCCCAGTACTTGGAGATCACGGAACCGGCCATGAGCATCTCCAGGATGAGATCCCAGCCGATGATCCACGCCATGATTTCGCCCACGGTGGTGTACGTGAAGGTGTAGGCGGAGCCGGCCACCGGAATCATGGAGGCGAACTCGGCGTAGCACATCACGGCCGCGCCGCACACGACGCCGGCGATCAGGAAGCTGATGATCACGGCCGGGCCCGCGTGGAAGGCGGCGGCCTGCGCACCCACGGAGAAGATGCCGGCGCCGACCGCGACGGCCACGCCCATAATGGACAGATCCCACCAAGTCAGGTTGCGCTTGAGCTTGCGGCCCTCTTCACCTGTTTCGGCAATGGTCTGTTCGACGGATTTCGTTCGGAACAGTTGCATGGCTTCCCTTTTCTTTCCTGAGCACGCCGGGTGCGCGCAAAACATCGAGAATCGAGTATAGGAGAGGCCATGTGACTTGTCTATTACTTCCTGGGCGGGCGAGATGGGCGGCACCGGTCGGATTGTGGACGATTCGACCGATGTCCGGCGTCCGCCAAGGTTCAACAGGGGTCAAACGGAGGTTCAGCGGGTGAGCACGCCGACGCACACCGGTTCGGGGACCAGGTCCACGCCGAACGCGGCCTTGACGGCCTGCTGCACGGACTTCGCCAGCGTCTCGACGTCGGCGGCCGTCGCTCCCCCGCGATTGGTGAGGGCCAGCGTGTGCTGGGTGGACAGGCTGGCGGGCGCGTCCTGTGCGGCACGGTAGCCCTTGTGGCAGCCGGCGTGGTCGATGAGCCAGGCTGCGGAGGTCTTGACGCCCGGCGTGCCGTCCGGCAGCGTGGCGGCGAACCGCGGGGCGTCCTCCGGCAGGGTATCCGCCTGGTCCGCGGGCAGGATCGGATTCATGAAGAATGAGCCGCAGCTGTGGCGGTTGTGGTCGGGCGCGGGCAGGCCGTCCCCGCCGAGCGGGATGCCGGCCTCCTCGTTGACGGTGGCCAGACGCTTGAGATCGGCCAGGATGTTGGCCTCGCGTTTGGTGCCGTCCATGGCGGGCAGGGTGTAACGGGTGGGATCCTCCAGCATGCCCTTGGCGGCGCGCACCTTGAGCACGGCCTCGCGGATGGCCTTGGTGGCCATGCGGTCGCCCACCTCGACGCCGAGGGCCTTGGCGAGCTGACCGTATCCCACGGTGCCCTCGGCGGAGTGGGTCAGCGCGAAGGTGACGGAGAGAACCACGTACCGCGGGGTCGGGAAGAACCGGTCCGCCGGCTTGCCGGGAGCCTCGTACATGCTGGCCTTGAGCGCGGAGTAGCGGTAGCCGAACTTGAGGTCGGCCGGGGTGAGGTCGCGCGTGGTCTTGGTCTCGCGGTCCCAGACCTCCACGGATTCGACCGACGTGGCCACTTCCTGGCCGTAGGCGCCGATGTTCTGCACCACGGACGCGCCGACCGTGCCGGGGATGCCGGAGAGGCCCTCGACGCCTTCAAGTCCGATCTGGACGGTGAAGGCCACGAAGTCGTCCCAGTTCGTGCCGGCCTCGGCGTTGACGTGCACGGTACGGTCCTCGCCTTCCACGGGGGCGGCCTCGTCCGGGACCGTGATGAGACGGCGGGCGTCGCGCACCACCACGCCGTTGAAGGGCTCGTCGGAGACCAGCATGTTCGAGCCGCCGCCGATGACCACGAGCGGCAGGCCCTTGGAGTCGGCGTCCTCGACGGCCTCGATAAGGCCCACGCGCGTGGTGGGTTCGATGAAGTGGGCGATGGGGCCGCCGACGCCCATGGTGGTGATGTCTGCAAAGCTGGTCATGGTGATTATCCTACTGGTGCGAATACGAAAAAACCCGACCGGGCGGTCGGGTTTGAAGCTTGATGCTTGCGATCAACGAGTCTCGCGGTGCACGGTCTGCTTGCCGCAGCGCGGGCAGAACTTCTTGAGCTCGAGACGATCGGGCGTGTTACGACGGTTCTTCGTCGTAATGTAGTTGCGCTCCTTGCACTCGGTGCAGGCCAGCGTGATGCCCGGACGGATGTCGGCGCTCTTAGCCATTCTCATTCACCTCTGTGTTCTTAGGTCTAATGGACGCGCCCACTTGTAACAGCGGGCGCAATTTGTAGCGAGGAAGAGGCTCGAACTCTTGACCTTACGATTATGAGTCGTACGCTCTAGCCAGCTGAGCTACCCCGCCAGAGAGCCCCGAGTGAGAATTGGACTCACGACCTCTTCCTTACCAAGGAAGTGCTCTACCACTGAGCTATCGGGGCGTGGCGGATAGTGGATTCGAACCACTGAAGCACGAAGCGGCTGATTTACAGTCAGCTCCCTTTGACCGCTTGGGAAATCCGCCAGTCTGTTTCCCGTCTTGGCCAGGCCATTTGGCTTGACCTCGTCAGGCAACTTGGCTATTAAAGCAAGAATCTGCGACCAATGCAAATCGACCTTGCGCAAAGGCCCTCAAACCGTTGCAACGAAGCCGTTCTATCGGCGTGTCGTTTTCTTGGTTCGAGGGCCTTCAACAGGGTGTTTCAGTAGCGTACGGCGTCGGCGAACACCGACCCCTCCGCCTACTTCGGCGTGTCGGCCGGGCGCGGGTCAGACGTCGGACGCCGAGCACTGGACACCGGCAAAGATCAGAAGCCGGCGGCCTTGAGCTGGGCGCACACGTCGATCACCAGATCGTTGGCTTCCGCCTCGCCGATGGAGATGCGGATGCCCTCGCCGGAGAACACGCGCGTGGACAGGCCGGCGGCCAGGAAGCGCGAAGCGGCCGCGTCGGTGCGTTCGCCCAGCGGCAGCCAGAAGAAGTTGGCGTACGGTTCGGGGAACTCCCAGCCCTGGTCCTTCAGCGCGGCCACCACGCGGTTGCGCTCGGAGACGATGGACTTGACGCGGTCGGTCAGCTCGTCGTAGGCATCCAGGCTGGCGAGCGCGGCGGTCTGGGCCACATCGGTCACGCCGAATGGCAGGGCCACCTTGCGCATGCCCTCGATCACGTCCTCCGGGGCCACGGCGTATCCGATGCGCAGGCCGGCCAGACCGTAGGCCTTGGAGAAGGTGTGGGCCACCACCACGTTCGGGTACTCGCGGAACAGGTCCATGGCCACGGACGTGTCGGGATCGGTGTTGAACTGGAAGTAAGCCTCGTCGAACAGGACCAGCACGTCGGAGGGCACGGCCTCCATGAGGCGGCGGGCGTCCGCGTCGGACACGGAGGTGGAGGTGGGGTTGTTCGGGTTGTTGACGATCACCAACCGGGTCTTCTCGTTGATCGCGTTGATCAGGCCGTCGATGTCATGCGAGCCGTCCGGCAGGTTGGACACCTGCACGCTCGTGGCGCCGGCACCGGTCACGATGATCGGGTACGCCTCGAAGCTGCGCCACGGGTAGACCACTTCGTCGCCGGGACCAGCCACGAGCTGGACGAGCATGGTGATGACCTCGGTGGAGCCGCAGCCGAGCACGATGTTCTCCGGCTTGACGCCGATCTCGCCGGCCAGACGCTCCACCACGGCCCAGCCGCGCATGTCCGGGTAGCGGTTGAGGTGCGGCAGCGCGTGATTCTCGATGGCCTCGACCACGCTGGGCAGCGGGTCGAAGGCGTTCTCGTTGCTGGAGATCTTGAAGGAGCGCTGGCCTTCGACCTTGGGGGCGGGCTTGCCTTGCTTATAGGCGGGGATGGAATCGATGATACTGCGATGTTTGAAACTCATGGCCTCATCCTATACCGTTTTCCGTTTTTCTTATAGACGGCTCTCAAAGCCCGGAATGACGCGGTTTTGAGGGGTTCCTAGCCGCTTGCGAGCCGCGTCGGGCGCTGGCATGCTGAAGCCATGACCTCAGATCTCGTGCACCACGGACAATCCTTCGACGACCAGCCGCTCGGCTTCGGTACGCTCTCCATCCACCTCGGCAATGGGGTCGACGCCGAAACCGGCGCGATCCGCCGCCCCATCACGCTCGCCAACGCCTACGCGCTGCCCTACGACCCATCCGACATCAACTGGTCCAGCTCGGATGTGAACCTCTACACCCGCAACGGCCACCCGAACCAACGCTACCTGGAGGAGAAGCTGGCCCGTCTCGAAGGCGCCGAGGACGCGGTGGTGCTCGCTTCCGGCGTGGCGGCCCTCGCGGCCACGTTCACCACGTTCCTGAACCGCGGCGACCACGCGATCTTCTCGGACACCACCTACATCGCGGCCTACCGCCTGCTCAACCAGATCCTGCCGGAGAAGTACGGCATCGAGACCTCCATCGTGGACACCTCCGACCCGGAGAACGTGCGCGCGGCCCTGCGCCCCAACACCAAGCTCGTGCATATCGAGACGCCGGCGAACCCCACGCTCAAGGTTTCGGACATCCGCGCCATCGCGGGCATCGCGCATGAAACGAATCCGGACATCCTCGTCTCCGTGGACAACACCTTCAACTCGCCGTACAACGTGCGTCCGCTCGACCTGGGCGCGGACATCGTCATCGAATCGCTGACCAAGTACATCAACGGCCATGGCGACGCGCTCGGCGGCGTGATCGCCACCACCAAGGCGCGCACGAACGAGATCCGCTTCACCGCGCAGGTGAACTTCGGCGGCATCATCTCGCCGTTCAACGCCTGGCTCATCAACCGCGGCTCGGTGACGCTTCCCCTGCGCATCCGCCAGCACAACGCCTCCGCGCAGGCCATCGCCGAGCATCTGGAGCGGATTCCGTCCGTGCGGTTCGTCTCGTACCCCGGTTTGGAGTCGCACCCGCACCACGACGTGGCCGTCTCGCAGCTGGCCCGCCCGGATTCCGGCTTCGGCGGCGTGCTCGCGTTCGGTCTGGACACCGACCATGACGGGCACAACCGGTTCGTTTCCAAGCTCAACGTGATCACGTCCGCCGTGTCGCTGGGCCATGACGAGAGCCTCATCGTGTTCCTCGGCGAGGACGACGAACGCCAGTACCTGTACCCGCCGGAGTTCCACCGCGGCTTCTTCCGCCTGGCCGTGGGTCTCGAGGATACGGACGACCTGATTCGCGACATCGACCACGCGCTTGTGGAGGCCGGGTTCGAGGTGTGATTTTCTTTGGCTCTGTTAAACCAAAATTGACATAAATCCATGTCTGACTACCCCTCAGACGGCTTCGCCGCCAGCTCCCCTGACAAGGGGAGCCAAGAATAAGGGCCATGTCAATCTTGGTTTAACAGAGCCTTTTCTTTTCTGGCTTCCCTCAGTCGTTTACGACGACAGCTCCCCTCAGCGAGGGGAGCCAGAAAACGTTGATCGACCAAAGGTCCAGGCCGCTACTTCAGGAAGGCCTTGAGCTTCCGTGACAGACCGGTCATCGGGTCGACGGTGCCATGGAAGGCGGCGGCCGTGGCGTTGCGGGCCGCAAGCATGATGAAATCGGCCCGTTCGGGGCATTGCTCGGCGAGGATGCGGGCGATATCCATATCTGTCTGGTCCGGGCTGGGTTTGAAGATTGACCGCAACTCGGTCCCACGCTTTAGGCCCGGCTTGAGGCCCGAATCCGGTTTGGAATCGGAATCAGAATCCGGCTCCGGCTCCGAACCGGGCTTGCGACGGAACCTCAACCGGGACTTCGCGTTGGCCCGCGAGGTCAGTTGCACCTCACGCCATGTCATGCGCCAGGCCTTGGCGGCCAGATCGTCGTATTCCGATGTCTTCCCCCGATCCGTCGCCTGTCCGGACGGTTCCGCGGCGAACCTGCGCGTTTCGACCCGCGCGATGGCCGCGAACACCCGGCGTCGGCGCATCCAACGCCACAGCCTCGGTACACCCCAGCACAGGCCGGCCAGCACCATCACGGCAAGCAACCCCAGCAGCACACGGGCCCACATCGGCCATGCGGTGAAGTCCGGGATACGCCACGTCATCCACCCGTCACCATTGCTGGAGGCGCCGGCATCGGCCTTCGCATCCTGCGATTCGGCATCGTCGGACGAATCAGACTTGTCGGACTGATCGGCGGTGTCGCCGGACGCATCGATCGATTCGTCACCGGACTGGTCCTGCGTGGTCGTGTCGGACGCATTGTCACCGGAATCGCCGGTGGTGGCGGACGAATTGCCGGTATCGGACGAATCGGCGTCGGACGCGGCGGATCCGTTCTCGGTGGTGGCGGGCGTCACGTCGAACGGCACCCAGCCCACGCCGTCGAGGTAGGCTTCGGTCCAGGCGTGCAGCTGCTTGGACTGCACGGTGAAGTAGCCGTCTTTCTCCCGTTCGCCCACGCCGGCGTTGTAGCCGAGCACGATGCGCGTGGGCACGCCGAGCGCGCGGCCGAGCACGGCGAGCGCGGAGGCGTAATGCTGGCAATAACCCGCATGCCCGTTTTCCGGGTCGAGGAAATCGTCGAGCACGTCGAGGTTGTCGCGTCCGTCGCCGTCGGGGGCGTCGAGCGAATAGGTGAACTTGTTGTTCGGGTTGGTGAAGTAGTCCACCAACCAGCGCATGGCGCGCACCTGGTCGTCGTAGCTGGAGCCCTTGATGGGCACGCCCGCGGCCTGTGCCTGATCGATGACGGCCTGGACGTTGTCGGGCAGCTTCTTGGGCAACGAAGTGTACCGGCTTTTATGAGCGCGTTTGTCGCTGGCCTCCACGTACCGCCGCATGCGCTCGGCGTACGGGACGGCTTCGGAGATACTGCCGTTGACCGTGGTGTAGGCGGACAGGTTCATGCCGGAGTCCTGCAGGATGGCGAAGGCGCGCCCGGCCCACATGCCCTCGCCATAGAACGAGGAGATGGCTTCGTCGTCATCGGAATTCAGATTGTCCTGTGTTTCGGACGCCGAATCGTCCAGCGGGGCCACGATCGCCACGTTGCCGCCCAAGCCGAATCCGAGCACGTACCCGTCCCTGCCAAGACCGAGCTGGTTCACGACGGTCTCGTTGAACACCACGTTGGAGGGCATGGCCGCGGATGTGCCATCGGCGAATGTCAGGTTCTCACCCCGGAAGCTGCCGGATCCGAGCCGCCATCCGTTCGCTCCCGTCACGCTGCCATCGGCGTTAAGCGTGGCCTTGATGAGGAGGAAATCGCCCATCGAGTCGCTTCTGATCTCCGCGAGACCGGTTCCCACCAGGTCGCGGCGGGCCTGATACCAGGCTGCCCGGTTTTCGTCGCTGACTTCCGAACCGCCCAGCAGGTCGTCCTGTGCACTGGTGATCAGCGACAGCTGGCTGAAACCGGACGATGAGGTGATGGGGGTGATCGCATTGCCGTCCACGCCGTATTCGAGGTCCGATGACGTGCCGTTGCTGCGGTTGTACACCGTGCCGTCCTGGTAGAGGAGCCAGTCGCTGCCCGGGCCGTTCTCCATATACGTGACGTTGCCGGGCACGGGCAGGAAGCGCGATTTGAGGGTGTCGATGCGGATGTTGGCGCTGACCATGAACTGTTCGAGCGTGTTCGAGTTGGTGGTGGCCACGTCGTAGCCGGTGTAGCCGAGGGCAGACATATAGGCGCCCAGCGGGTTCATGATCATGCGGTCGTAACTGGAGAGTTCGTCCTCGCTGTTGCGGCCGAGCTGGATGCCGGAGCCGTAGAGGCCCGCGTCGAGGGCGAATTCGCGGTCGTAGCCCCAGGTGTCGCCGTCGAAGTTGTCGAGCGTGGTCAGGCGCAGGTAGAGGCGCTTGTAGGCCCGGTAGGTCAGGACCGTGGTGTCCGAGCCGGCGGCGATGTTGCGTTTGAGGTCGATCATCGGGTTGACGGTGTTCGAGGTGAACATGCCGCCGCCCTCCCCGATGGACAGGGGCACGCGGTACGCCAATGCGGCGGCCGGGCCGGTCAGGGGCAGGGTGATGGCGACGGCGAGCGCGGCCGCGAGGAGCGGGGTGGCGGCGAGTACGATCGCCGGGGTGCCGTCGTTGGCACGACCTCCCGCAAGGCCACGAGTGACCGATCCAGCGCCGGCGCCGAGGCGGTTTGGACGCAATCGTTTCGATTGTTTCGTCTGCTGTTCCGCAGTGGTCGCACCGTTCAACCGCAGTACGGGATGCAAGCGCCGCGGACGGGCGGCGGCGAGCGCGAACGGCAGGGCGGCCACGGTCAGTCCGATGGCCCACAGGGGCGCGAGATGGCCCACCAGCGCGTAGTCGGCGGCGAGCGCGGCCACCGGCAGCGCGACCATCACGGGGATCAGCGGCCGGAAGGCGAGGATGAGCCGGATGGCGATGGCGAGCGCGGCCACCACCAGGATGAGGAACAGGTCGCTGTACGCGGAGACCTTGAGCGGCGGCAGCTGGAGGTTGAGCTGGTCGAATCCGGCCTCGACCATGGTGGTGAAGACCCGCCATCGGGATGCGAAGCCGGTGACGAGGCCGGATGCGGCGCTCTGCTGCGCGGCCTGTGAGGCCTCCTCTTCAGCGATGCGTTCAAGCGCGTCGGCGGCGAGGACACGGAAGCGCACGACGGCCAGTATTGCCGTGGCGACGAGCGTGAGCACCGTGTACGCCGCGAATCGCAGCACCGGATGCGTGGTGGCGCGCGGGGTCGGAGCGGAGACCGGTTCGGCTGTCGGTTTTGCCGCGGACGCTCCGCGGAACCGATCGGGCCGGGCTTTTCCGCCGCGCGGCTTTCGTTGCGCGCCGCTCAGGCAATCGCTCACGGCGTTGGCCGCGGAAATCTCCAGCGCGGCCACGCCCAGCAACGCGCCGGCGAACCACATCCACGCGCCGTCGGGGGCGATGAGGCCGGAAAGACCTTTCAGCGCCACACCAAAAAACGCCAGCAGCGCCAATGCGCCCGTGACGCCGGGCAGCAGACGTTGCGTCAGGCGCGGCGACCGTACGCTGCCGCCGTCCGCTGGCGCCAAGTCCGTTTTCCGTCCGGCACCGTCGGCACCAGTCCGGATTCGGCGTCCCACGCTAGAGGTCTCTTGGATGACGATGCGCTGGTACGTCGGCTCCGCGGCCGGCTTCTGGACGGCCGGGGCAAGCACTGTCAGCCGGTCGGCTACCGGGGTGCGACGCAATGCCGCGGCGAGCTCCTGACCGTCCGCGGCGTCGCAGACCATCACACGCACGGGTCCCTGACCGCTCATGGCCGTCCGTGCGATGGCGGCCGCGCGCATGGACGCCGACGGCATGCCGGGATCCGGCTCTTTCTCGCGTCCTGTCCGATGCTTTCCGTTTTCCGGTGCAGCCGACGCTGCCGTGTCTGTCGAGGCGACCGGGATAGCCGATGCGGCATCCGGCTGCACGGCGGCAAGGAACCGTTCGACGCCATCAAGCCCTTCGAAGGTCTGTACGCCGTCGGTGACGATCAGCCGCTCCGCCCGGCCGGCGTTCTGCGAGGCGCGGGCCCACGGCAGCAGCGCGGCGACTTCGGCGTCGAGCCGTTCGCCCGTGACGTCGCCCGTGTTGAGCACCAGCAGGGCGGTGGTCCGCACGTCCCGGCTGGATTCGCGGGTCATGAGCTCGCCCCGATGGGCGGTGTGACGCCAGGAGATGAGTTTGAGCGGGTCGCCCGGCGCATAGGCGCGCACGCCACCGGAATGTTCGGATTGGCTGGAACCCACATGCCGCTTGTCCACCGCGGACGTGCCGGAAGCACCCTGCTCATCCACAGCCGGCAGCACCAGCGTCTGCCCGTCGTCGGGCACGACCTTGCGGGCCGCGATCAGCCCCAGCGGCGACTTCCACCGCACCACGGTGCTCACGGTGACATACCAGCCGCGTCGCTCGGGCAACTCCCCCACCACGCGCGCCACGGTGTTGCCGTGACTGTCGCGTTGTTCGATCTGCCGGGTGAGTTTGGGGTCCCCGATGGCGATCACTCCGAACCACTGCAGTATCACCGCTGCCAGCGCGCATACGAACACCACCGCGAGCGCGATGGTCACGTCCATCAGCGTGCGTTCGTCCAGCAGCAGTCCGCCGAAGCAACAGCCGCCCGCCGCGACGAGCAGCACCAGGCCTCCCCATGTGGGTCGGATCAGACCGTGCCGGATCATGCGCCGCATACCATGCGAACGTATGCGTCGACGGCCTTCCGAACTGGTCCCACCGCCGGCCGGCGCATTCTTCGGGGCCGCCGCCCCACGCTGCTTCCTGTGGAGCGCCATGGTCACGCCCGTGGCACAGGAGTGGCGGACACGATGTCGGCGATGATGCCACGCGCACGGTCGAGCGAGGACGCGCCGAAACCGGCGTCGTCCAAAACCAGGCGATGGGCGAGTACGGGCACCGCCAACGATTGCACGTCGTCCGGCAGCACGAAGTCGCGGCCGTTGATGAACGCGCGGGCGCGGGCCATGGCGGCCAGGTGCAGGCTGGCGCGCGGCGAGGCGCCGTAACGGATGCCTTCGCGCGCGCGGGTGGCGCGGATGATGGAGACCAGGTAATCGGCCACGGGTCCGGCGAGCGTGACCCCGCGCACGGCGGCGCGAATGGCGACGGTTTCGGGACCGGTGCACACCCGGCGCACGCGGTCGAGCGGTCGCGACCAGTCCGCGGAGGTGAGCATGGCGGCTTCGGCCTGCGCGGATGGGTAGCCGAAGCTGGCGCAGGACATGAAGCGGTCGAGCTGGGCTTCGGGCAGCGGGTAGGTGCCCTCGAGTTCGATGGGGTTCTGGGTGGCGATGACGAAGTACGGGTCCGGCAGCGTGTGGGTGACGCCGTCCACACTGATCTGGCTTTCGTTCATGGCCTCCAGCATGGCGGACTGGGTTTTGGGGTTCGCGCGGTTGATCTCGTCCGCGATGACGATGTTGGCGAACAGCGGGCCCGGATGGAATTCGAAGTCGCGCGTGTCCTGCGAGTAGATGCTCACGCCGGTCAGGTCGCTGGGCAGGAGGTCCGGGGTGAACTGGATGCGGTGCGATTCGCCGTCGATGGCACGACCCATGGCGCGGGCGAGCGTGGTCTTGCCGACGCCCGGCACGTCCTCGAGCAGCAGGTGGCCGCCGGCCGCGAACGTGGTGACGACGAGGTCGATGACCTCACGCGAACAGGACAGCGATTGTTCGAGGGTGTCGGCGAGATCGGCGAGCGTGGACGGGTGGGCGATGGCGGGTGCGGTGGGCGCGTCGAGCATGACAGCCTCTTTCATAGCGACTTCAATCCGCTATCCAGTGTACGTGCGGCGCGCCGGCCCGCTCAAATACGCCGAGCGCTGAGCCCGCCATGCACGGCGGACATGACAGGGGCGCATATGTGACCGTCCTCCTCGCGTTGCCTCTCAGCCTGTTTCGCGGCTGACTCCCCGTCTGTTCCGGCCGTGAAGGCATACGAAAAGACCCCGGCCGCTGTGACCGGGGTCCTGCAAAGCGTGATGCGCGTTGCTCAGCCGAGGATGGCCAGCACGTCGCGGGCGCCGATGATGAGGTAATCCTCACCCTCGTAGTGCACCTCGGTGCCGCCGTACTTGGAGTACAGCACCTTGTCGCCGACCTTGACGTCCATCGGGATGCGCTCGCCCTTATCGTCGCGGCGGCCCGGGCCAACGGCCAGGACTTCGCCCTGCTGCGGCTTCTCCTTGGCGTTGTCCGGGATGTACAGACCGGACGCGGTCTGGGTCTGGGCCTCGGCCTGCTTGACGATGATCTTGTCTTCCAACGGTGTGAGCTTAATCGACACTGTGGGTCACCTCGTATCTGCTTGTAGTTCAGTTCGATAATGCCGCGCCAGAACGCCTCAAGAGGCTGACGATCACTTGCGTTGTCCCTTTGCGCTAGGACACATGGTAGCGCGATTGTTAGCACTCTGCCAACTTGAGTGCTAACGCTGTGAGAGAAAAGTCGGAGATATGCGACAGCTCCCCTCGGTGAGGGGAGCCGTCGAACAAAGTGGGACTGAGGGGAGCACTGCGGATGAGCTGTCGCTCCTCTCAGTCAGCTACACTGCCAGCTCCTCTCAGCGAGAGGAGCCAAAAAGGTCAGTTGCCGCGACGGGCGAGGATGGAGTCGAGACCAACGCTCAGCGATTCGCTGGTGGCGTCCGGAGCCTCCACTTCGGCGCGCTGCTCGGACTCGTGGAACGCGGCCTGCTTGGCGGCCTCCTCGGCCTCCTTGGCTCGCACGTCCTCGGCGTCCTTGGCGGCCTGGGCCTCGCTGGCGGCCTTCGCGTCATCGGCGGCCTTGACCACCTTGGCCTCGTCCATAAGCTGCTCGGCGGTCTCCGGACCCACCGGTTCGGCCTTGGACACCTGCTTGGTGGACTTGATCTCGCGGCTTTCCGGCTCCTGGGGCGCATTGCCCTCGTTGCGGGCCTCGCCGAGCGAGAAGGAGATGAGATCCTGGGATGCGGTGGCCATGTCGAACACGTCCAGCGCGCGGGCGGGGCGCACGGAAGCCAGTTCTGAGGTGGCGTCGTCCGCGACCTCGTCGCGCTCGTCACGCATGGTGAGCGACGGCTCCACGGCCTGCTTGGCCTCAGCCGAGGCCTCACCGGCGGCGGTCGCGTCGCCGGACTGCACGGACGTATCGGACTGGACGGCACCGGACTCACTGGCAACGTTTGCATCAGCGGCCGCCGAAGCCTCAGCCTCAGCCTGCGCGGCGGCACGGGCCGCGGCACGCAGCGCCTTGGCCCTGGCCTGCTCGATTTCGGCGTCATGCAGGGCACGGCGAATCTGACGCTGCTCCATCACCTCGGTGGCGGCCTCCTCACGGGCGGCATCACCGGACGCGAGCTGCGCGGACTGGGCACCGGCCGCAACGGCCGCGGCCTTGGCGGCCTCCACAGCCTGGGCCTTCGCCGCCTTGGCGGCCTTGAGCTTACGGGCGCGGGCACGCTCCGCCCGCTGCGCCTTGACCTCCCAACGGCGGGCCTGACGCGCGGCACGGGCCCCCAAACCCAGCACCACGGCGAGCAACGCCAGCGGAATCAGCGTGAACAGGGTGCTGAAATGCAACGCGAGCGCCAGCACAAAGACCAACACGGACACGGCGGCCAAAGCCCCGGCGAGCAGCTGGCGACGGCGAATGGCCGCGCGCCGCAGCTCGCGAACGCGGGCGATATGCTCAGGTGTCAGCCTCGCTGACGGTGATGATGCCGGCACTGGTGCCCCTTTCGCCTGATGCGGCTTGACGTCGCCGAACCGCGTCCCGCTCTCAGCCTCGACGATGTGGAGGGAGGGCGAGTAACGATCCTGCCGATGTTCGGTCGCGCGTTTCATGCCGTTGGCCGTGCGTACGGGCAGCCAAACGACGATGATGATCGCCACTATCACCAGCACGACAACAGTGCTTAGTGACTCGTAACCCATAGAGTCAAGAATAGGAGACCCGCCGACGAACTTGGTGTTGCCGTCTCGGGCGTGTCGGGGGGATATGGCGTAATCACGGGCCGCGGCCGTGCTAATGCAGTCCGTTCGCGGCGAGTCGGGCCGCGAACCCCGAGCCGATGTCCTCGGCCAGCAGCGAGAAGGTGACGTGGTCGCGCCACTTGCCGTTGACGTACATGTACCGTTCGCGCAGCCCCTCATGATGGGCGCCGACCTTGCGCACCACGGCCAGCGAGCGCGCGTTCTCCGGCAGAATCGCGATTTCCAGACGGTGCAGGGCCGGGCCGAACGGGTCGCCGAGCGCCCAGTCGGCCAGCATGGCGAGGGCCATGGGCGCGAACCCGCGGCCGGCGTACGCCTGATCGACCCAGTAGCCCACCACACCGGTGCGCATGGCACCGTACGCGATGGCCCCGATCGAGATCTGGCCCACGATCCGCATCTGGTATTCGATGACGAACTGGGCGCCCGTGCCGTGCTGCTCGTTGCGGCGTTGGCGTTGGATCCACTGGTTGAAGGTGATGGCGGCGCCGTGCATCGGATCCCCGGACTCCCAGGGGGCCAGCCAGTCGTTGTTGCGCCAGCGCACCTCGTCCCACAGTTCCTCGTCGTCCATGGTCAGCGGACGCAGCACGATGGGGAAACCGGGGTGGCTCAGGCGCGGCATGCGGATCTGATGATCCGGTTTGAACGCCTCTTTGATCGACTGGAAAACTGACACGGCCCCTAATTCTAGCGATTCGCGCGGGGTTCGCCGGTCCGGCCCACGATATGGTCGCCGCCCTCCACCCCGCCGGCGGTGCTAGGTTGTGCGGTATGAACGGTTCTTCCAATGTTTCCAAGGATGAGTTGAGGCATCGGGCGCTGGCCCGACGCAAGCTGACGACGGCCGAGGAGCGGTCGGCCGCGGGCGAGGATCTGGCCCGACGGTTCCCCGCCGAGCTGCTGCGGACGGTCGCCGGGGCGGACGGCGAGGCGCGGAACGACGCGGCGCGGGGTGTGACGGTGGCCGCGTACGTGTCGATGGGTTCCGAGATGGAGACGCGGCCGCTGCTGGCCATGCTGCTCGCGGAGGGATGCCGGGTGCTGGTGCCGCGATTGGGTTCCGGACGCGAGATCGGCTGGAGCGTGCTGGACAGCCTGGATGCGTTGGAGGCCGTGAACCAGCCGGGTCATCTGCGCCCGGACGAGCCGGAGGGACAGGTGCTGCCGCCCGAGGCGCTCGCCGAATGCGATCTGGTGATCGCCCCGGCGATGGGCGTGGATCCGCGTGGCTACCGCCTGGGCCGTGGCGCCGGCTGGTACGACCGGGCGCTCGCCGCCCGCCGCGCCGGATGCCCGTTGGTCGCCGTGTGCTGGCCATGGGAGGTGCTGGACGACGATCTGCCTGCCGAACCCCATGACGTGCCGGCCGATGCGGTGCTTACTTCGGCGGGATTCCGGGCTCTTCGTGAGGTCTGATATTCCGCGGGCGAAGTGTCAGGGCAATGACTAGGATATGAACGGTTGCCTGGCATGGCTGCGCGTCATGCACGAAGAGCAGAAACAGTTTGTACTTTGTTGGAGGAATCCGTTGCCTACCTATCATTACCGCTGCAAGAACTGCGGCTACGATTTCACCGAACAGCAGTCGTTCAACGACGACCCGATCACCGTGTGCCCCAAGTGCGCCCAGGAGCAGGTGCGCAAGGTCTACTCCGCCGTGCCGATCGAGTTCAAGGGCCACGGCTTCTACCGCACGGACAAGTCCTCGAAGTAGTCGTTCGGTAGCGGCCCCTTGGGGAGAGACGTTTCCGGAGCTTCCCTCGGACCGCTTCACGGCCCCTCCGAGAGGGGGCCGATACGGGACTGATGTGGATAACTTGCCAAGCTGTATCCACATAGCCCGGTTCGGGTTGCGGCTTGTGAAATTCCAAGGTCACCATGGTGTTCATGGTGACCTTTTCCATATTTCAAGCACCCGCACGCGGCTCGTTGAAGCGCCGTCGTGCGTTGTCCTATGCCCGGCGGCTGGCCGCGGCACTGTGCGCCGGTCTGGCCGTGCTGTTCGGCTTGCAGGCCGTGCTCGCCACCATCGAGACCTCGCCGGTGGTGGTGGCCGTCAATCCGATTCGACGGGGAGCGACGATTGGCGCCGAGGACGTGCGGGCTGTGGCGATGCCGGCCGGCGCGCTGGGACCGTCCATGGTCGAGGAGATGGCGGACGTGGTAGGCGGCATCGCGCAGATCGACATCGCGGCCGGGGACGCGATCACCGTGCATATGGCCCGGAACACCCCGTTGGCCCCGACCGGAACCACGGTGATCGCGGTGCGTCTGGCCAGCAGTCCCGATGAGCTGCTGCCGGGCGATGAGGTCAGTCTGGTGTCCGCCGTGGGGTGTGATGGGGCGGATTGCATGCTGGCGGAGAATGCGCTGGTAATGGGTGTGAAGGGACGCGGTGCGGGCGGCGATGACGGTGACGACAGCGGTGGTTCGAGTTCGCTTGCATCCGTATATGGGGATGATGCGAAGACGGTGTCCTGCGCGATGAAGCCGGAGGACGCCGCCAAGGTGATGGAGCTGCAGGAAGCCGGTGCGGTCATCGCGGTGATGCGGTAGGTGAGCGGAATCGGCCTGCGACCGATGCTGTTTTAGCCCGCGGGCTTTGCCCGCTCCGCTGCTCTCCCCCAGTCATCTTCGCTGACAGCCCCCTCGCCAGAGGGGGCCAAGGAATTACTGACTTACTGACGTTCGTTGAACACCGCCCAATGAGCTGAGCCGTTATAGGAAAGTCCAGTGGACTTTCCTAGGCGAAGTGAGCGACTGCCTCATAAGCAGTCGCGAAGGCCGCCTCATTGGGCGGTGTTCAACGCCGTTCGTTGAATACGGCCCAATGAGGCGGCAGCTCGCCGAGGATGCGACGGTCGTCGTCGGCCTGGCGTTGCTGAGCGGTCTGCATATCCGAGGGCTCGAGCTTGACGCCGTCGGCGTCGAAGCTCTCCGTGCCCTTCATCACCACGCGCTTGTGCTTGCGCGGCGTGCGGCGCGTGGCCGAGTACTCAGCCATGGCTACTTGACCTCGCCGTAGATCTCGCTGATGCGCGCCACGATGCGGTCCACTTCCTTATCCGGGTTGACGAACGCGGCCACGCTCCACACGGTCATCACGTTCCAGCCCAGGGAGATCAGATCCTGCGCGGACAGGCGGTGACGGCGGCGCGTGGACTGCACGGACATGAAGTTCGCATCGTCGGTCTGCACGGCGAGGGCGAACGGCTTGTCCTTGACGCCCACGACCAGCGGGATCTTGATGCCCTTGTCGAAGCCGTATTCGAGCGCGGTCTCAAGGCCACGGGCGCGCAGTCGGTCGGCGATGTCCGCGAAGAGCATGTTCTCGGTGGCCGCGTTCTTGACCGGCAGCACCGGACGGCCGTCGAGTTGGCCCGCCCAGGTGAGCATGGTCTTGAGGAACTTCGGGCCGGGCTGGTGTAGGCGCTCGTCCTCCATCTCCTCGGGGCCGAACGCGGAGACGATGTCCAGGTCATGGTCGGCCAGCGCCAGCGCGTCGAGCAGCATGCCGCGGCCGCCTTCGGATTCGAGCACGCCGAACTGCTGCAGCAGGCGGCCATGCACGGTCTTGGCGTAGCACAGCGAGATGATCACGTCGGTGGCCTGGCTGCCGGCCACATCGCGCAGGTTCACCAGACGCACGTGGCGCAGGAATCGGTTCATCGCCTCGGACTTGGAGGCCAGCGACTTGAGCTCCGCGCCGAGACGGGTGCGGAAGGCGTCGGTCAGAACCACCACGGCCAGACGGTAGCTGGCAGGCACCACGGTGAAGCGGCCGGCTCGTTCGGTGATGATGCGCACCACCTCGTCGATCTCCTGCTGGCTGGATTCCACCAGTCCGGTGGACATGACGGGCACGCCGTTGGCCTCCACGCGGTGGAAATGCACTTCGCCCGCGGCCGGTTCGGTGGTCACGTCGTAGCGTACGGAACCATAGCCCTCGGATTCCAGGAAGGCGGCCAGACGCGGCGGCCTGCGGGAGGGTTCGGACTCCACCTCGACGCGCGGCAGCATGTCGATGAGCTGGCGCACGGATTCGGATGTGGTGGTGGCGCAGTGCGCGATGATCACCACTTGGCGCACGCGGGCCAGCACGGACAGCAGTTCGATGGACGGCATGTGCGCGCAGGCATCCAGAATCGCCACGTCCGCAAGGCCTTCGGGCTCGGTGAGCGCGGCCAGCGTGCCCGGCGAGGCCACCAGAATCGGCTTGGCGGCGGCCAGGATCTCCGGGTGGTTGCGGCGGATGCGGCTCAGCTGCACGTTGGCGCGCCCGGCGAGCGCGGTGTGCAGCTGGTTGGCCTCCTGCGTGCGGGAGAAGAGCATGTCGCACAGGCGTCGCATGGACTCCTGCGCCACCATCGGGCCCACGGAGCGCACGTGCTCCACGTCCACCTGGGCGAAGCGGTCGGAGGCGGTTTGCAGCACGGAGCCATCCTGGTTGGAGATGATGGCGGAGGAACGCACGATGTCCTCGAACACCGTGGTCCACCAGGCCAGCTGTACCTCGCCGCGGATCTGCTCCACGGTGGCGTGGCGGGCGGTCAGGTCGGCCACCAGCTCGTTCAGACCGGCGGCGGCGAAGTCCTGTTCGAGGCAGCAGCGCTCAGGCAGGGTGTCGAGGGCCTTGCGGTCGTCGAGCAGGGTCTTCAGGCGGGCCTCGACCTTGGTGAAGTCGTCGGTCTCCAGGTTGCCGCCGGAGGGCGTGGTGGCCAGGACGGCGTCGAGCGCCGTCATGTTGGTCATCAGCGCCTCCTGGGTGGAAATGATCTCATCCAGCTTGGTGGGCAGTACCGGCCAGCCGCCGTGGGGCACGAACTCATGCCACTGCTCGCCCTGCTTGGCCACCACCTTGAGCGCCTCGTGCAGGTCCTCCACCTGGGCGCCCACGCGCAGCAGGCCCTTGGCCTCCTTGATGTGGCGGCGACGCTCCCAGAAGCCCATGGACGTACCTTCGGCCTTGCGCACGGCCTTGGGCTTGGTGGCCTCGATCATGGCGTCGATGTCCCGCTCGAAGATCTCGGGCTGGAACACGTCGAGCACGCGCCTGAGGTTCTTGAGCACGGTGACCTGCTTGCCCCACTCGTAGCTGCTCACAGGCACGGGGAAGCCGCAGGTCTGCACGGTGCGGGCCACCTGGTCGCGCGTGGCGGGCAGGAACTTGCGCAGCAGGTCGTCCACGCGCTGGTAGGCGGTCACGGCATCCTGCTCGGTGGTCAGGGAGGCACGGTACCAGGCCGTATCCTCGGGGCCGATGGAGAATTCGCCGAGCTCGCCGGCACGCTCCAGCTTGCCGATCCACGATTCCATGTTCTCGCCCACGGTCAGGGCGCTCTGTTCCTTCAAACGCACGTGGGTGGCCGGATGCGTGGGCAGCACCGAGATGCGGGCCAGGTTCTGGATGGTCTCGTAGGCGGAGACCTTCCACTTCTCGTTCACGCCGTGCAGGTCGCCCAGATAACGGGTCAGACGGGAGCGCACGCCCACGAGCTCGTCGGCCAGCTGGTCGAAGCGCTGCGTGGCGACGCCCGGCTGGAAGCCCACGGCGGCGATGAGCTGCTGGTCGATGGCCGTGTTCGCATGCTCGTCCGCCACGTCCAGTAGCTGGGCCTTCATCTCGTTGGCGGCGGCCACCTGCATGAAGCGGCGGCGCTGTTCGGCGACTCCCGGCACGTACAGCACGGAGCGGCCGTTCATCAGACAACGGGATGCGATGGCCACGGCGGTTTCCGCGGTGCCCTTGGAGAAGGCACCGTCCACGACCACACTATGGCCGGAGGCCGCCAGGGATGCGGCGTATCGCACGGTGTTGTCGGCGTCGCCCACCTCGTATTCGGTGTGCGGGTCGGCGTCGAACGGGCTGTACTGCGGCAGATCCACGGCCTTGAGCGTGGCCTGCGCGCTTTCGCTGCCGGCCAATGCGTCGAGCAGCGTGTTGCCGGTGGGACCGGCCTTGAGCTGGTCGATGGTGCGACGGGCCTCGCTGACCATCAGCGAGGACGGGTCCATCAGGCAGCCGAGCAGGATCTGGCGTTCGATGCTGAAGTCCGCAATGCGCTCGTCCGCTTCGGTGGCGATGCGGGAGAACATGGCGGAGGTCTCCGGGGTGCCGGAGTCGTAGTTGGAGCCGTCGAACAGGGCGTCCTCGTCCAGGAACACGCCCTGCTCACGCAGCGCGTTCACGAATGCGTTGTTGAGGCCCACGCGGCCGGAGAAGCGGATGGAGGGCACGCCGTCCTTGGGCACGGTGACGTCCACCGGATAAAGCAGCACGGGCAGTGCGTTGCCCTTCCACGTGGCCACACCCACCACCAGGGACAGTTCGGCCACGCCGGAGACGCGGCGCTTGGCGGACTGGTCGTCCAGCACGCGGGCCACATGGCGTTCGGCGGCCTTGAGTACGCCGGAGTCGCGGAACAGCGAGTCCAGCATCACATGTCCGGAGGCGAACAGCTGGGCCACGCCGGAGGGATGGGCGTGGGTCATATCCAGTTTGGCGGTCAGCTGGCTCACGTCCTCCAGCGGGGAGGGTGCCAGCATGCCGCGGTACTGGTCGCGCCAGCGGCGGATACGGTTGAGCCCGGCCTCGATGGCACGCTGCTGGGCCTGCGACTGAAGGGTCGGGACCGGCTGCGCGGGCGACTGGGCCGTGTTCTGCTCGGCCGCCTCGCCCTGGCCGTTCTGGCCGTCAATCGACGGGTTTTCGTTCGTCTGGTTCTGAGTCATCCTCGGGCTCACTTTCCAACCGCTTCGCGGTATTCCTGATAGCCCTTGTTGTGTGCCAGGGCCTCATCGATGTCGGCCTCGCCTCGCGCGGCGAGCCATGCGTACATGTCGTCATACAGATACGGGTTCATGGCCAGGAACGCCAGCAGTTCCGGGTGGCGGGCGATCTCGAACTGCATCGAGAAATCCTGCGTGCGCTTGGCGTCGTCCGAGGTCAGTCCATCGACCTCGATCACTTCCTCCTGGGCCTTGAGTTCGCCCTTGGCCACACGGTCGAACACCGAACCGGGCTCGAAGGCGGGCGAGTAGACACCGGTGGCGTCCGGGTCGTCGTTACCGACGATGCCGGTGACGGCGTTTTGCTGCGTCGAGGCAGCGGCATCGGCGGACGGCTGCTGCGAGCCTTCGCCGGATGCGCCGGACACGGTGCCGGAAGACTGATGCTGATCCGCCGGGTTCGTCATCGCGGAGGGATCGGACGTGACGATCGGTTCGGCGGAATCGTTTCGCGCGTCGCCGGCGGCGGGTTGCTGGCTTCCGGACGGTGACTGGGACTGCCGGCCGCCCTGTTCCGGCTGGGTCACGGCGTTCGCGGCGTTGCCGGCGTTCGTCTCGACGTTCGCGACGGACGGGCGGGTCACGGCGTGGGCGATGGCGTCCACCGGCACCACATCCGGCACCGACGTGCGGATCACCGGACGCGCGGACTGCGGCACCACGCGGGTCTGCTCATCGCGGGAAGCCTCCACCGCACCGGCGACGGGCGTACCCGCGGACGGGCCAGACTGGCCGGGCTCACCGGCACGATCGGATTGACCGGACTGACCGGCGTCGGATGCGCTGGCGCCAGGCACTTCGAAGTCGTCGCCATGCTCCGGTTCGGACTGCTGGGAGAGCGCGTCGGCGAACAGGTCGCGCGGCTTGGCGGGCTCCTCCGGCTTGGCGGCGAGCTGCGGGATGCTGAGGCTGTCCAGGATCATCGCGTCCTCGCGGACCTTGCGCTTGACCATGTCCGCGCTGAACATGGCGGTGGGCTCGCCGGCGCGCAGGTCGAGGATGTCGTCCACGGACATGTCCGCGGCGTCCGGTTCCTGCGGGGCCTCCCCCACGGCGTAACCGAACAGGTCAGGGACTTGCGGGTGCTCGTCGGTGTCATCCGATTCCTCGATGCGGATGAAGTCGGCCGGCACATCGCCGAACTGCATGCGCATCGGCGAGGTGGGCAGCAGGAAGTCGGCGTTGGCGGGCAGGCGCAGCAGGTCGCCGTTGTCCCGAACCACGTAGGAGCCGTTGGTGGAGCCGAGGTCGCGCACATAGCCGGCGCCGTTCTCGCGCACGCCGAACAGCGCGTGGCGCTTGGACATGGATTTGGTCTGATCGACGATGTCGATGCGCGTGTTGCCGTCATCGGCAAGGGGACGCAGCGGCTTGCGGCCTATCTCCACGCTTTCGCCTGGTTTGACGCTGGCCTGGTCAGCACCATTGATTCGCACCGTCCATTCACTCACCGTGACTGCCTCCCTCAACACACTACTGGCCATACTACGTGCCATTGTGTCATTACTTCACGATTTTCGGCGTATTTGCCGTGGCTTTGGCACAGGACGTACGCCTGACGGTTCCGCCGCTTTCCGCGATGAGGCGCACGACTCCGGAATGCGGAAAACCCCGCAGCCTGCATGCAGGTGCGGGGTTCCCCAAAAAGCTGTGTGAGTTGCGGCTTATGCCGCGCAAATCACTTGAGCTCGACGGAAGCGCCAGCCTCTTCCAGCTGAGCCTTGGCCTTCTCGGCGTCTTCCTTCTTGGCCTTCTCCAGGACGGCCTTCGGAGCGCCGTCGACGAGAGCCTTGGCCTCGGCCAGGCCGAGGTTGGTGATGGCGCGGACGGCCTTGATGACCTGGATCTTCTTGTCGCCAACGGCGGAGAGGATGACGTCGAACTCGTCCTTCTCCTCCTCAGCGGCGGCAGCGGCCGGAGCGGCAGCGGCAACAGCGGCGACCGGGGCAGCAGCCTCGACGTCGAACTTCTCCTCGAAGGCCTTCACGAACTCGGAGAGCTCGACCAGGGTCATCTCGCCGAAGGCTTCCAGCAGCTCATCGTTGGTGTACTTAGCCATTATGGCTTCCTTTCAAATCTTGGCAGTGGACGAAGTGGAGATCCACCGCCTAAATAAACCTTGTTTATTGAATTATCGAAGCATCTGATTCAAGCCGCGAAGGCGAAAATCAGGCAGCCTTCTCCTGCTTTTCGCGCAGGGCGTCGATCGTACGCACGGCCTTGGTCGGCAGAGCGTTGAACAGGTACGCGGCCTTGGCCATCGTAGCCTTGACGTCGCCGGCGAACTCGGCGAGCAGCTGCGGGCGGGACTTGAGGTCCGCCAGCTTCTTGGCACCCTCGGCATCGTAGACGGTGCCGTCAGCGGCAGCACCCTTGATGACGAGAGCCTTGTTGTCCTTGGCGAAGTCACGGATGACCTTCGCAGCCTCAATGAAGTCGCCCTTCACGAAGGTGATGGCGGTCGGGCCAGCGAGAATCTCATCGAGACCCTCGATACCCGCTTCCTTGGCGGCGATGCGAGCCAGCGTGTTCTTAGCCACAGTGTAGGAAGTATCGCGGCCTAGCTTTTCGCGCAGATCGGAGATCTGCGGAACGGTAAGCCCGCGGTACTCGGTCAGGTAGACAGCGTCAGCGTTACGGAACTGCTCCGTAAGCTGGGCGACCACCACTTCCTTTTCGGGCCTCTTCATGGCGTTCCTTCCTTAGTCGGCCGTTGACTTTTGTCCGGAAACGTCTGGCAGGGCAATAAAAAAGCCCTGCGCACAGGCAGAGCAACATAATCTCGCAAGCGCTAACTTGCTGGCCCTTGACGGGCTTATATCTCTCAACCTGCGCTGGCCTGGCGAACCAAACTTCGGAAATACGCTCACGCGCACTTCAACCAACGGTCTGTGGTTTACGAGTGGATAGATTATGATATGGCGGCGACAACGCGGAATTCGGGCGTGTCGCGGGCGGATTGGGCGTTAGGCGGCTCGGATGGCACTCCCCTCAGTCAGCTTCGCTGACAGCTCCCCTCGGGGAGGGGAGCCTGCGTCTTATTTCCCGCTCCTCTCCTTGAGAGGAGCTGTCACCGACGGCGACTGAGGGGATCCTGTCCCAGAAAGGCACCATCACAGCGTGGCAGCGTACTGGGACACCGATGCGGTGACTTCCTTGAGGTAGTCGAGCGAGCGGCGCCAGTGGCCGGGTACCTCGATGGAGTGGTTGGCGTCCGGGTACTCGTGCACGTGCGGGGTCAGGGCGTTGGCGCGGATGCGGTCGTAGAACGGGTCAGCGGTGCCGGCGCACACCAGCGGTGCCGGACCCGGGTAGCGAGAACCGGCCGCGTGCGAGCTGCCGGAATGCTCGGAACGGATCACCTCGGCCGCGACCTCGACGGACGGGGCCTCGGGCTCGCCCACGATGTCGTCGCCCACGGCGGGCACCGGAATCACACGCGCGGACGGATCGAAGTCGGCGTGGTGTAGCACCGGCGTGAGCAGTACGAACGGCAGGCCGTAGTGCGAGGCCACATGCGGGTAGGTCATGGTGGTCAGGGACTTGCCGATGAGCAGGAGGCGCTGGGGCTTGGCGGACGATGTGGAACCGTCGGAGGACGGCGCTCCCGTCACCATGCCGGAATCGCCGGCAGACCCACTGCCGGACGTTGCGCTGGAATCACCGGAAGCAAGGGCCGTACTCGCGCTCTGGGCGGCATCACCCTGCGCATCCTTGGCAGCCTTGTCGCCGCGCACGGACCTGACCCATCCGTCGATGGCCTCGTTGAGCACGGGAATCACGGTGGACAGGTCGTCCGAGGCGTTGCGCACGTTCATGCGATCGATACGCCAGCCGGCCTCGGCCAGGGCCTGCGCGGCCCAGTAGAGCAGCGGACGGTCGCAGTTGTAGCCGGTGCCCGGCATGAGCAGCACGCGGCCGTGCTCCTGGCCCGGTTTGACGACGTTCTTCCTCCACGACGTGATGCTCACTTCGACCGATGGCTTCATCTTCTTCCCCCATCGCGCGATTGGACGCGCCTCTACACCTTTTTGCCCGTCATTCATTCTTCGGCACCGGCAGACCATATATACGGTGACACCCGTTGGCGTCCGGCGATGCCCGCTGTCCACATTAGTCCCGCCAAGCGCCAAGGACCTCCCGGACAGCTAAGCAATCAGCGCAAATGGCCGCCCTATCCCCCATCGGCTCATGCCATGGCAGCCGGCCGAATCCCGGCGATACGCCACAGATCCGTCTTCTAGCGGTTCTTTCAGTACAAGAGAGTCCACTTTCTAGTCTGAAAAGACCGCGAAACACCGTTCTAGCGGTCCTTTCAGTACAGAAGCGCCTCCTTCCTATGCCCAAAAGACCGCAAATTCCCCTCCCAGCGGTCTTTCCAGTCCAGAAGCCACCGCTTTCTAGGCCGGAATGGCCGCAGCCCGACCTCGGCCCTCACTTGAAGGCGATGGGATCGGCATCGCCGCCAAAACAAGCGCGTTATAGGCGTGGTTTATAATCGGCCACGGTTCTGATCGGGCGAGCGGCACCGGACGTGTGTCTGCCGGGCCGGTCAGGGCGAGTCGCAATTCTCGCCGGGGCCGCCGCTGCCGAGCATATTTCAGCCGCGACAAAAGAGCCCCGCACAACCCAAGGAAGTAGAGAGTATGGAGAAGTTCTTCCATCTGAAGGAGAACAACACGACGGCCTCGACCGAGATCCTGGCCGGTCTGACCACGTTCTTCGCGATGGCGTACATCATCGTCGTCAACCCGCAGATCCTGTCCAAGACGGGTATGCCGTGGGGCGGCGTGTTCCTGGCCACCATCATCGCGGCCATCATCGGCACCCTGGTCATGGGCCTGTTCGCCAACGTGCCGTACGCGCAGGCGGCTGGCATGGGCCTCAACGCATTCTTCACCTACACGGTGTGCTTCGGCCTGGGCTTCACCTGGCAGCAGACCCTGTGCATGGTGTTCCTGTGCGGCCTGATCAACATCGTCATCACCGTCACCAAGATCCGCAAGATGATCATCATGGCCATCCCCGAGGTGCTGCAGCAGGCCATCGGCGGCGGCATCGGCCTGTTCGTGGCGTACGTGGGCATGCTGAACGTGGGCCTCATCAAGTTCACCCCCGGCGACGCCAAGGAGGCCGCCAAGGGCGGTGCCGTGGCCGCCACCCCGGGTCTGGCCGAGTTCAACGACAAGGTGCTGTGGGTCTTCCTCATCGGTCTCGTGCTGGCCATCGTCTTCACGGTCATGAAGGTCAAGGGCGGCCTGCTGCTGGCCATCGCCATCACCACCGTGGCCGGCATCCCGTTCGGCGTGACCAACTTCGGCTCCTCCGTGTCCATCTCCGAGACCTTCTTCCAGCTGCCGCAGACCTTCGGCGCGATCTTCTCCGCCGACGGCTTCCCGGCGCTGTTCTCCGATCCGACCAAGCTTCCGCTCGTGATCGTGACGATCTTCGCCTTCTCCATGTCCGACACCTTCGACACGCTGGGCACGTTCATCGGCACTGGCCGCCGCACCGGCATCTTCTCCGCCGCCGATGAGGAGGCCCTGGAGAACGGCCACGGCTTCTCCTCCAAGATGGACAAGGCCCTGTTCGCCGACTCCATCGCCACGTCCATCGGCGCCATCTGCGGCACCTCCAACACCACGACCTACGTGGAGTCCTCCGCCGGCATCGCCGCGGGCGGCCGCACCGGCCTGACCTCCGTGGTGGTGGCCATCTGCTTCGCGCTGTCTGCGTTCCTGGCCCCGGTGATCTCCGCCGTGCCGTCCGCGGCCACCGCAGGCGTGCTAGTGATCGTGGGCTGCCTGATGGCCGCCTCGCTGAAGGAAATCGACTGGGCCAACATCGACGACGCCATCCCGGCGTTCTTCGCGGCCGTGTTCATGGCCTTCTCCTACTCCATCTCCTACGGCATCGCCGGCGGCTTCATCATGTACTGCATCGTGAAGACCTGCAAGGGCAAGGCCAAGGAGGTCCACCCGCTGCTGTGGATCGTCTCCGCGCTGTTCATCCTGGACTTCGTGTGCATGGCGCTGCTGTAGTACGAGCGCTGTAGCTGACGCACATTGGCCCGCATCGATTCGTTCGGTGCGGGCTTTTTGTTTTCCGGCACGTATGCATCCGCTCAGCGGTCGTTTCATGCCAGGACTCCCCTGGTACTAGCATGAAACGACCGCAAATCGGCCCATAAGCGTCCATTTCGCGCTAGGAGTGATGCGTTTCTAGCACGAAACGGACGCTTACACGCCCATAGTCAGTCCCACAGCCCACCGCCTCACCTCGCCCGCCAGACCGGCCAGACCGGCCAGACCGGCCAGACCGGCCGTTCCCTCTCCAAAACGCGGGAAGCCCCGCACGGCAGATATATATGCCATGCGGGGCTTCCGTTGTTGATAGAGGGACGGCGACTTCCGTCGCGGACAACGGAGCTACGCACTGGTTGCTGCTCGGCTATCGCCGAGTCTTCGCCTACAAACAGTCCACCGGACTGTTTGCTTGACGGCTCAGCAGCTCCGTCGCTGATCGTTTGATGGAAAAGCCCCGACCGAAGCGGGGCCCTTCCGTCAAACGATCAGCCGAAACGACCGGAGATGTAGCGCTCGGCCTCGGCGTTCTGGGGGTTGTTGAACATCGTGGTGGTGTCCGCGAAGTACTCCAGGTGGCCCGGCTGGCCCACAGCCTTCAGGTTGAAGAAGGCGGTGTAGTCGGCGATACGGGCGGCCTGCTGCATGTTGTGAGTCACGATCACGATGGTGTAGTCGTCCTTGAGCTCGTTGATCAGATCCTCAACGGCCAGGGTGGAGATCGGGTCGAGGGCGGAGCAGGGCTCGTCCATGAGCACCACCTGCGGGTGGACGGCCACGGCGCGGGCGATGCACAGACGCTGCTGCTGGCCGCCGGACAGGCCGATGCCAGGGTTGTCAAGACGATCCTTGACCTCGTTCCACAGGTTGGCGCCACGCAGGGCCCACTCGACCAGATCGTCCGCGTCGGACTTGCTGATGTGCTTGTTGTTCAGACGCACACCGGCGAGCACGTTCTCGCGGATGGACATGGTCGGGAACGGGTTCGGGCGCTGGAAGACCATGCCCACGTCACGACGGACGGAGACGGGGTCCACGTCCTTGTCGTACAGGTTCTTGCCCTCGAGCAGGACCTCGCCCTCGACGTGCGCGCCGGGGATGAGCTCGTGCATGCGGTCGAGTGTGCGCAGCACGGTGGACTTGCCGCAGCCGGACGGGCCGATGAAGGCGGTGACCTTGTTCGCCTCGATGTTGATGTTCACATCCTCCACGGCCAGGAAGTCGCCGTAGTAGATGTTCTCGTGGTTGACGTCAATACGTTGTCCCATGATGTTTCCTTATTGTTTTTATGTCTTCTGACGATTATGGACTACCCCTCAGTCGGCTTCGCCGCCAGCTCGTCCTGCAATTAAGGACGAACTCCGTTCGAGGCCTGTTGACTCGACTGTCGTCTCGCACATCGCCTACAAACAGCTCCGCTGTTTGCTTCACGGCAATATCCTGGCAAGGGGAGCCGAGAGAGGTGTCTTTAGCGCTCGGTCTTGACGGCGAAGACCTTCGCCACCAAGCGGCCGATGAGGTTGAGCACCAGCACCACGATGATCAGCACCAGAGCGGCGGCCCAAGCGCGTTCCATCGGGATGGTGGTCACGCAGTCCGCGGTGGCGTTGGCCGGGCAGTTGGCGGAGAGCTTGGAGTACTCCTGGTAGACGTACACAGGCAGCGTGGTCATCTGGCCGGCGAACAGGTTGACGTTCGTGCTGGCGATGTAGCCTGCGGTCATGAGCAGCGGTGCGGTCTCGCCAATCACACGGGCGATGGCGAGGATGCAGCCGGAGACGATGCCCGGCAGGGCCGTACGCAGCACGATCTTGGTGATGGTGCGCTGCTTGGTGACGCCGAGGGCCAGGGAGGCCTCACGCAGATCGTTCGGCACGATCTTGAGCATCTCCTCGCAGGACTTGACCACGGTGGGCAGCATCAGCAGGGAGAGTGCCACGGAGCCTTCGAAACCGTTGATGGTGCCGGGGCCGAACACGATGGTGAACATCGAGAAGGCGAACAGACCGGCGACGATGGAAGGAATACCGCTCATCACGTCGACCAACAGGGAGATGGTCATGGCGAGCTTGCCGCCGTGCGCGTACTCGACGAGGTACACGGCGCACATGATGCCGATCGGGATGGAGATCAGCATGGCGCCGCCGGTGATCTCCAGGGTGCCGATGATGGCGTGGAGCACGCCGCCGTAGCCGCCGGAGGGGGTCGGGTTGCCGCCGACCACGCCGGTCATGTTGTAGCTCAGGAAGTTGAGGTTCAAACGCTTGAAGCCGTTGACGATGGTGGTGTACAGCACGGAGATCAGCGGGATGCAGGCAATCACGAAGGCCAGCGCGATCAGGCCGGACATGAACATGTCCTTGCCCTTGCGGTACTGCTCGGAGGAGCGGGTGGGGCGGAACTTGTCGAAGTCGATGACGGGCGCGCCGTCAAGGTTCTTCTTCTTGGTTTCTTCAGCCATCAGGCACCTGCCTTCTCAGTGATCTTGCGAGCCGCGAAGTTGACGATGAAGGTGATGAGGAACAGGATCAGACCGGTTCCGATCAGCACGGAAACACCAAGATCGTTGGCTTCGGGGTACTGGGCGGCAATGTTGGATGCGATCGCGTTGCTCTGGGAGGCCTGCAGGATCTTGATGGAGTAGCCGGTGACGCTCGGGGAGAGGATCATCAACACGGCCATCGTCTCACCAAGTGCACGACCGAGGGCCAGCATGGATGCGGAGACGATGCCGGAGCGGCCGAACGGAATCACGGCCAGCTTGATCATCTCCCACTTGGTGGCGCCCAGACCGTAGGCGGCCTCCTGCTGGAGGGTCGGGGTCTGCAGGAAGATATCGCGCGACATGGAGGTGATGATCGGCAGGACCATCACGGCGAGCACCACGGCCACGGTGGCCACCGTACGCTGCGGGTTGGCGGCGGGGCCGGCGAACAGCGGGAACCAGCCCAAATGGTTGGCCACCCAGTTCCAGAACGGGTAGATGGCGGGCACCAGGATCAGGCCGCCCCACAGACCGTAGATAACGGAGGGGATTGCGGCGAGCAGGTCGATGACGTAGCTCAGGCCGGTGGCGACGCTCTTCGGCGCGTAGTGCGAGATGAACAGGGCGATGCCGATGGACACGAAGAACGCGATGATCAGGGCCAGGATGGAGATGAGCACCGTACCGAACAGCAACGGCAGCACGTAACCCCAGAAGCTGGAGACCTTGCCGCCGGTGAAGCTGGAGATGGTCTCGCTGTTGGCCTTCTGGTCGCCGCCGATGAGCGGCCACGCGCGGAAGAAGAGGAAGAGGAACACGGCTGCGAGCACGACCAGGATCAGGATGCCGCAGGCGTAGGCCACGCCGCGGAACACCTTGTCGGCGGTTTTGCCGCCGGAGGGTTGCAGAGCCGTTTTGTCTTGCGAACTCACGGATTCTCCTTAACGAAGGATTTTCTTGAGGATGGGGTTTCAGCCAGATGATCGGGCCGTTCGGCGCCGTTTTCGGACATATGCCTTAACCGGCTTTGAGCCGCAGCCGTAGAGGTGCTACGACTGCGGCTCAAAGTTCCGACTGCAGTGCAGTCTGCTATTCGGTTATCGGATCAGGATCCGTGCCCGTGCCGTATGTGAGGCCCGTGCGATCACTTGGTCTTGATGGCTTCGATGGACTTGGTGATCTGAGAGGTCAGGCTGGACGGCAACGGAGCGGAGCCGGCGGCGTCCTGAGCGGCCTTCTGGCCCTCGGCGGAGGTGACGTAGGTCAGCCAAGCCTTGGCGAACTCGCCCTGCTTGGCGTCCTTGTAGGCCGGGCAGACGATGTCGTAGGAGACCAGGACGATCGGGTAGGCGCCATCGGCCTCGGTGGCGTGGTTGATCTTGACGACCACGCGGTTCTCGCCCTTGGCGGTGTCGTCGAGCTTGGAGTCCTCGATGACCTTGGAGCCGGCCTCGGCGGAGATCTCGTTGTACTTGTCGCCGACCTTGATGGCGGCGGTGCCGAGGTCACCGACCTGGGAGAAGTCGGCGTAGCCGATGGTGCCGTCGGCCTGCTTGACGGTGGAGATCACGCCGGAAGTACCCTTGGCACCCTGGCCGACCTCGTTCGGCCAGTTCTCGGACAGGTCGTAGGTCCAAGCGTCAGGAGCCTGATCCTTGAAGTAGGAGACGAAGTTCTGGGTGGTGCCGGACTTATCGGAACGGTGAACCACGGTGATCGGGGTGGCCGGCAGCTTCAGATCCTTGTTCTGGTCCTGAATGGCCGGATCGTTCCAGGTGGTGATCTTGCCGTCGAAGATCTTGGCGGCGGTGGCGGCGTCGAGGTTGACGTGCTTGCCGGCGTCGGAAACGCCCTTCAGGTTGAAGACGATGGCGATCGGGGAGATGTAGACCGGCACGTCGAAGGCCTGGCCGGAGGCGCAGACGGACTTGGACTTGGCGATGTCGTCGTCGGACAGGGCCTTGTCGGAGCCGGCCCAGGCGGTGGCGCCGGTCAGGAAGGTGGTCACGCCGGCGCCGGAGCCGGTGGGGTTGTAGGCGATCTTGGCATCCGGGTTGGTGCCCTGGAAGCCAGCGATCCAAGCCTCGACGGCGGCCTGCTGGGAGGTGGCGCCGGCGCCCTGGAAGTCACCGGAAATCGGGGTGGACTTGGAGGAGGAGTCGGTGGAAGAAGAGTTGGTGTTGGTGGAAGCGGTGTTGTCGCCGCAAGCAGCCACGGAAGCAAGCATCACAATGCCGGAAAGGGCGGCAAGGGAGCGAACGAGAATGTTCTTCTGCATGATTTCTTGAATTCCCTCTATCAATGTTCGCGGGTCCGAACGGCCCGTTCGATTCATGACAACTACAAGCCTATGGGCGGTTGGAGGGCGGGGAGCACGAAATCAGTAAACGGAAGATGAACACTTGCTGATGAATGCGACTACGTTTGCGCTACGTAGTTTGCGGGTGCGCGACCGGAATAAAAATGCTCCCGGTGTCGGGAGCATGATATGTGTCAGAATCTGATTGGTATTAGACCAACAGCTGATATGAATCTGGTTGGACTACCCCTCAGTCGGCTTCGCCGACAGCTCCCCTGACAAGGGGAGCCAAGGATAGAGATTTTATTCGGCGGGCGTATCGATCTTGTAGCCGAGGCCGCGCACGGTGGTCAGGTACTTGGGGTGTGCCGGATCCTCCTCGATCTTGGAACGCACGCGCTTGACGTGCACGTCGAGGGTCTTGGTGTCCCCCACGTAGTCGGAGCCCCAGATGCGGTCGATGAGCTGGTGACGGGTCATCACGCGACCCTTGTTCTGCATGAGGTATTCCAGCAGCTCGAATTCCTTGAGCGGGAAGAACACGGTTTCGCCGCGCACGGTGACCTGGTGCTGGCCCACCTGCATGGCGATGTCGCCGCAGACCAGCGGGATGTCGTCGTCCACGGAGCCGGAGCCCTGCATGGTGGCCTGGTTGCGGCGCATGACGGCGCGGATGCGGGCCAGCAGTTCACGGAACGAGTACGGCTTGGTCACGTAATCGTCCGCGCCGATCTCCAGGCCCACGACCTTGTCGATCTCGGCGCTTTTGGCGGTGAGCATGATGATCGGCACACGGCTCTGCTCGCGGATGCGGCGGCACAGCGCGGTGCCGTCGATGCCGGGCAGCATGAGGTCGAGCAGCACCAGATCGATGCCGCCCTTGGTGAACAGTTCCAGCCCCTCCTCGCCGGTGGCGGCGGCGGACACGTCGTAGCCTTCGCGCGTGAGCTGGTAAACCAGCGGCTCACGATAGGATTCCTCGTCTTCGACGATAAGAATGCGCGTCATAGTAGCCTTTCTCGGGTAGGTTCCCGTGCGCATCGGCACAAAATTTCCAGATTCCATCGTAACCATTCGCTCTCTGTTTGCCTGCTGTTTGACTGAAGTACGTAATTCTGCGGTATGTCTACGCCGGATGCCGCGCATGGCATCCCCGCCCTGCAGCGCGTGGCGCAGGTCACACGGCGCTTGGCGAGGCCTGCCGTATCACATGTGTCCCACGTATCCGAGGACACGGTTGCCTACGGACGCGGCCGCCCGTGCGTCACTGCCGCGTACGCCCGCCCGTGCCGTCGCCGCCATGCTCTTCCGGAGCCTCGGGCATGGTGATGGTAAACGTGGATCCCTCACCCTCGCGCGACCATACGGCGATCTTGCCGCCGTTCTCCTGCACGCAGTGCTTGGTGATGGCCAGCCCCAGCCCCGAGCCGCCGGTCTGGCGGGAGCGGGCGGGATCGACCCGGTAGAACCGCTCGAAAATGCGGTCCAGCGACTGTTCGGGGATGCCGATGCCCTGATCGACCACGCGGATGATCACGCGGCCGGCCTGTTCGCTCACGCCCACGGCCACGGTGGTGTGCTCGGGCGAATAGTGGATGGCGTTCTCCACCAGGTTCTTGACGGCGGTGTTCATCGCCTCCTTGTCGGCGACGATGGCCGGTGCCTTCGGAGCTTCGGCCGGATCCTCGTCCTCTCCCTCGTCCAGCGGCACGGGCTTGCCGTTGACGCTCAGACGGATGTCCACATGCCGCGCATCCGCCTGCACGCGGTTGGCGGCGATGCCGGCGCGGGCCACGTCCAGCGCCGAAATGCGTTCCGGGTTCATCACGCCCTGCGAGGTCTGGGCCTTCTGCAGGTCGATGAGATGGCGGACGAGCTCGGTCAGTCGCGCGGATTCCTTGGTGATGCGGCCGGAGAAGTAGCGGACTGCGTCCGGGTCGTCGGCGGCGTCGGTGATGGTCTCGGCGAGCAGAGAAATCGCGCCGGCCGGGGTTTTGAGCTCATGCGAGACGTTGGTCACGAAGTCGCGGCGCACGGCTTCGAAGCGGCGCTGTTCGGACACGTCGTTGATGAGGATGGCGTAGAGGTCGTCGTCGATATCGCCGATGCGCACGCGCAGGTACAGCGTGTTGGACGGCAGCGACTGGCCGGCCTCGATGCCCTTGCCGTTCAGGGTCGGGAACTGGTTGCGGTGGACAGGCAGCTGAACCTCGCGTTCGCGCACACCGCCGTCGGACGCGGCCTGGGTGAGGATGTCCTCGACCTCGCACGAGTTGAGGCGACCACTGGACACCAGGCCGAACGGCACCGAACCGGGGCTGGCGTAGTGGACGGTGCCGTTGCGGTCGGTCACGATCAGGGCTTCGGGCAGGACTTCGACGAGACGTCGTTCGGTGGGACGCACCGGCACGTCACGGCCGAAGAGCGACCATGCGTCCTCGTCCGTGGCGGCGGCCTCCTCGGCGGCTTTGCGCCCGGCGACGCGGCCCTTGTTGTACGCGATGACGACGGCCCACGCCAGAACCAACGCGGCGAGCACCACAAGTACGACGAATTTCCAGATTCCCATGGCTTCTAGCCTAAAACGCCCGGGATGTAGCGCCACGGCCAAACTACGTAAGTTCGCCTACTGTTCATCTAGTTTTGCGTGCGACGACAACAAAAAACGCCGACTCCCGCGAAAACGGAAGACGGCGTTTTGTCTGTGTCAGGCTTGATCAGGCTTGTCTGTCAGGACTCACAGATCGTAGTCCTTGTCCTTGCTTTCCTTGATGAGGAACAGGGCGAGCAGGGCGACGGCGGCCATGATGGCCATGTACCAGCCCACACCGGCCACGCCGAACTTGGAGGTGACCAGGGCCTGGGCGATGGTCGGGGCGAACGCGCCACCGAAGATGGCGGCGAGGTTGTAGCTCAGGCCGGCGCCGGAGTAGCGCACGTGCACCGGGAACAGTTCGGGCAGGTAGGCGCCGCACGGTCCGAAGAGGCTGCCCATGAACACGAAGCCCACGCACAGGAAGATCATGATGTGCGCCGCGGAGTGCACGAGGAGCAGCGGGGTGAAGAAGCTGAACACCAGCGTGCAGAAGGTCGCCGCGATGAGCACCTTCTTGCGGCCGATCTTATCGGCGTACACGCAGGAGATGATGATGAAGATGGCGAAGAAGACCACGGAGGTCATCTGCATGAGCAGGTACTCGCCTTGCGTGAACTTCAGGCCCTTGACGCCGTAGGCCAGGGACCAGGTGCCGAGGATGTAGAACAGCGTGTAGGTGATGCCCATGGCCACGGTGCCGAGAAGGACTTCCTTCCAGTACGGCAGCAGGTCGGTCAGCGGGTGCTTGGAGGTGCGCTTCTCATCGGAGGCCTTCTGGAACACCGGAGTCTCGGACATGCGGGCACGCACGTACAGGCCGATGGCCACCAGCACGGCGGAGCACAGGAACGGGATACGCCAGCCGAAGGCCACCATCTGCTCCTGGCTCAGGTTGGACTCGAGCAGCAGGTTCAGGCCGTAGGCGCAGAAGAAGCCGATCGGGGCGCCGAGGTTCGGGAAGGAACCGTACAGGGCGCGCTTGTCGGCCGGGGCGTTCTCGGTGGCCACCAGCGCGGCGCCGGACCATTCGCCGGCGAGGCCCACGCCCTGGCAGGCGCGGCAGATACACAGGATCACCACGGACCATGCGCCGATCTGGTCATAGCCGGGCAGGCAGCCGACCAGGAAGGTGGCGATGCCCATGGTCATCAGGGCGATCACCAAGGTCTTCTTGCGGCCCATCTTGTCGCCGAAGTGGCCGAACAGCATGGAGCCGAACGGACGGGCCAGGAAGGAGACGGCGAACGTGACGAACGCCATCAGCGTGGCGAGCGCCTGGTTGGACTTGGCGACTTCGGTGAAGAACACCATACCGAAGTAGCTGGCGGCTGCGATGGAATAGCAGTAGTTGTCGTAGAACTCGATGGCCGTACCGACCATGGATGCGGCGATGATCTCGGGAACCGAATCCTTCTTCACCGGTTTCGTCATCGCTGCGGATGCACTTGCAGACATGTTTCCTCTTCCCCTCATGCTGCATGGATTCCGCGTATTACCTATCCGCGGATATCTGTCTTCACGAAATGAAGCACAGCGACCGGCATGCGGAGGAAGGGTTGGTATGGCTTGTGGCCCCAGCGACGTTACCCCCACACATCGCTGTGCCTGACGCATGAGTATGGCTCAAGCGGCGGCGGGGGTGGCGGGAACGCTCACATAGTGAACAGGTGGTCGTGAGGGGCGGTGGACCGGCGGGAAGGGACCGGGGGCTTGCCCTGAGCCCGCCCCGAGCCCCCGGCCGGAGCCTTACAGACGCTTGACGATGTCCACAGCCAGACGGGCGGCGGTGTCGGCATATTCGGAGATGTCGAACTCCTTGAACACCTCGTAATCGGTGTCGGCATTGTCGGAAAGGGCGCGGATCACGAGCGCGGGCACCTCGTTGCGGGCGGCCACCTGGGCCACGGCGGCGCCTTCCATCTCCACGGCGTCCGCGCCGGTCAGACGGATGACCTCCTCGACCTTCGCGGGGGTATCCACGAAGTAGTTGCCGGAGGCGATGATGCCGGTGATGTGCGTGATGCCGGCGGCGGCGAGCGCCTGATCGGCCACTTCGATGAGATGGTCGTCGGAATGGAATTCGGTGACGGGCGTCTCGGCGGTGCCGGGCTTCCACTGGCCCACCAGACGCATGTCCGTGTCGAGGTAGCGCAACGTGCCGCCGAGGACCACGTCATTGATGTGCAGGTGAGTGTTGAGGTTGCCGGCGATGCCGGAGAAGATCACGGCGTCCGGGGCGAACTCGCTGATAAGCAGCTGCGTGGTGGCGGCCGCGTTGACCAGGCCCATGCCGCCCACGGTGGCGACCACCTTGATGACGTGCGAGCCGAAGGAGTCCACGGTGCCGGACACGATGTCAAGGCTGCCCTTGGCGGTGTGGGTGACGTGGGTGAGGGACTTGGCGATGAGCGCCACTTCCTCGTCCAGAGCGCCGATGATGGCGACGGTCTTCATGCCCATGTTGATTTCCTTTCGTGGAGTAGTTGGCTGTGGCGGTGGGGGTGGCCGACCCCGCGGCCCGGAGCGGTTGCGGATTGGCGGCGGCTGTGGGCTGTGGGCGGCGGCCTGTTGCTGCCGTTTATTGCCGGGGTTCTGGAGGTTCAGTTCCAGCGACGGGTGGCCACGGCCTCGGCGAGCTCGCGCAGCAGCGCCTCGGTGTCCGGCCAGGAGATGCACTTGTCCGTGATGGACTTGCCGTAGACGAGCTGGCTGAGCGGGGCGGCCGGCTGGTTGCCGCCCTCGATGAAGCTTTCCATCATCACGCCGGTGATGCCGCGCTCACCCGCGGCGATGCGCTGGGCGATCTCCCTCACCACCTCGGCCTGGCGGTGCTCGTCCTTGCCGGAGTTGCCGTGCGAGCAGTCGACGATGAGGCCGTGCGCGGCGGCGGAATCGGCCGGCATGCGCTTGCGGATCGTCTCCAGGGCGGCGGCGATGTCCTCCTTGCCGTAGTTCGGGCCGGAGCTGGAGCCACGCAGCACCACGTGACAGTCGGGGTTGCCGAGCGTCTTGACCACGGCGGCACGGCCCATGTGGTCGATGCCGAAGAACGTGTGCTGCTGCGCGGCGGCGAAGCAGGAGTCGGATGCGGCCTTGACCGAACCGTCGGTGGCGTTCTTGAAACCGATCGGCATGGACAGGCCGCTGGCGAGCTGGCGGTGGACCTGGCTTTCGGTGTTGCGCGCGCCGATGGCACCCCAGCTCACGGCGTCGGCGATGAACTGCGGGCTGGTGGGCTCCAGGAACTCGGTGGCGGCGGCCAGACCCGTGCCGAGCACGTCAAGCAGGGTCTTGCGCGCGAGCAACAGGCCCTTCTTGATGTTGCAGGAGCCGTCGATGTCCGGGTCGTTGATGAGGCCCTTCCAGCCGACCGTGGTACGCGGCTTCTCGAAGTACACGCGCATCACGATGAGCAGCTGCTCGCCGAGCTCGTCCTTGAGTTTGGACAGTCGGCGGGCGTAATCGAGTGCGGCCTTGGGGTCGTGGACCGAGCAGGGACCGACGATCACCAGCAGGCGGTCGTCCTGGCCGTACAGGCATGCGCGGATCTCGTCGCGGGAATAAGCCACGATTTCCTGGGCCTCGGGGGTCAGCGGCTGGTCGGCCAGGACCTGGGCCGGGGTGGGCAGCACCTCGAATTCGAGGACACGACGGTTCACGATGCGGCTGATGCCCACCTGATCCTCCCAGCGCGGCACATCGGTGACCACCAGCGGGTTCTTGCCCTCGTCCATGGCTTGGCGGATGGCCTTCAGATCCTCCGGACGGTTCAGCGGACGGATGCGATCGTCCTGTTGTTGCATAACGGGTACTCCTTGGAAAATTCTGCTTCCCAAGGATACCCAATGGTGGTGGCAACGGGGTGGTTGCCACCAATCGCATTGAAAAAGTTCCGTTACCTCGCGGCGGCGCGGCGGGCGGCGACGGCGTCGGCGAGCGTGTGCAGGAGCTCGTTGGTGCGATCCCACGGCACGCAGGCGTCGGTCACGGACTGACCGTAGACCAGCTGGTCGAGCGGGGCGGGCTTCTGGTGGCCGCCCTTGAGGAAGCTTTCCATCATCACGCCGGTGATGCCCTGTTCGCCGGCGGCCAGACGTTCGGCGATCTCCTCGATCACCTCGGCCTCGCGGTTCTCGTCCTTGCCGCAGTTGCCGTGCGCGGCGTCGATGACCAGGCCGTGTTCGCTGGGGCCGGACGCCTTGGAGGCGCGCAGGGCCTCAAGCGCCTCACGGACGGATTCGGCGTCGTAGTTCGGACCGGAGCTGGAGCCGCGCAGCACCAGATGACAATCCGGGTTGCCCTTGGTCTCGGCGGAGATCACACGGCCGTCCAGGTTGATGGACAGGAAATGGTGCTCGAAGCCCGCGGTGAAGCAGGAATCGGCGGCGGCCTTGATGGAGCCGTCGGTGGAGTTCTTGAAGCCCACCGGCATGGACAGGCCGGAGGCGAGCTCGCGATGGACCTGGCTTTCGGTGTTGCGCGCGCCGATGGCGCCCCAGCTGATGGCGTCGCAGATGTACTGCGGAGTGATGGGGTCGAGCCATTCGGTGGCGGCGGGCAGGCCGAGGCTCAGTACGTCGGTGAGCACCTTGCGGGCCAGCCACATGCCCTTGCGGATGTTGAAACGACCGTCCAGGTCGGGGTCGTTGATCAGGCCCTTCCAGCCGATGGTGGTGCGCGGCTTCTCGAAGTACACGCGCATGACGATGACGAGACGGTCCTCAAGCTCGCGCTTGACGGCGGCGAGCTTTTCGGCGTACTCGTGCGCGGCCTTGGGATCGTGGATCGAGCAGGGGCCCACGATGACGAGCAATCGGTCGTCGCGGCCGTTGAGGACGTCGCGGATCTCCTGGCGCGAGTGGAGCACCAGATCGCTCATCTCGTCCGTGAGCGGCTGCTCCTTGAGGAAGGCGCGCGGCGCGGGAATCGGGTCGAGCTGACGGATGTTGACATCGACCGTCTCCGGAAAGACGGCCTGCTCCCCCAAACGACGTTCGTCCTCGGAACTATCCGGACCACGAAGTGCTGCCATGCCGACTCTCCTCTCTTGTGTTGACGTATCGATAGGCATACAAAGGCGTAAGTGTACCTGTGGACGCGGGGATATGGAAACGGCCGCCCGTTTCGTGAAACGGACGGCCGTTGTGGGCGTTGATGAGGCTGGAGATGCTCCCCTCAGTCAGCTTCGCTGACAGCTCATCCGCAATTAGGAACGAACTTCGTTCGCGTCTCGCTAGCTCGACTGTCGTCTCGCACATTGCCTACAAACAGCTCTGCTGTTTGCTTCACGGCAATGTCCTCAGAGAGGGGAGCCGGAGAACCGAGCAGTTAAGGAGCATCGGCTCAAGAGCTCTCGCCTGATGGAATCAGGCGAGAGCTCCCATCGGATCCCATGCCGGGAGCATGGTGGCGGGCTCTTCGAGGGCCTTCTGGTACTCCTCGGGGAGCATGGCCTTCGGGACGGCGACCTCGTAGACGTACTCGGTGAACCAATCGTCGGACATGGTGAAGTAGCCCTTGTCGGCGATCTTGGTGCCCCAGGAGTTCTCCACGCGCCAGCGGCGGGTGGTGGTGCCGTCGTCGGCCACGTCCACGCCGGCGAAGGCCATGGCGTGGTTCATCGCGGAATCGGCGAAGCGCACACGGGCTTCCTTGTCGAGGTCGAAGTCGACGTCGTAGACGCGGCCGTACTCGAACAGGTCGGTGGCCCAGGCACCGTTCTCACGGTCCATGAACGGGTGGCAGTCGGCGCCGAACCACACCGGGATGCCCTGCTCGACCAGGATCTTACGCACGCAGTCCTTCATGAACTGGTTCGGCACGTTGAGGTACTCGGTGGGGTCGCCGCCGGCGACGTTACCCAGGTGCTCGATGCCGATCTTCTTGCCCTTGGCGTGCTCGGCGCGCGGGTCGTCCACGAGGCACACGTAGTTCTCGAGGCCGGCCGGGCCCACGTACTTGTTCCAGAACTCGACCGGCGTGATCTCGCCGTCGCGGTGGAACTCGCCGTCCTTGTCGGTCCACTCCCAGTCGAAGGAGACCGGCGGCTCGCCCAGGTGGATGGTCAGGATGCGATGGCCGGCGGCGGTGGCCTCGGCGATGATCTCCTCGGTCTTGGCGGCATCGTCCTTGGCGGCGTACAGGTGGGCCACGGCGGTGTGCAGCATGTGACGCAGCTGGGTGTTCATCTCGCCGGTGTTCTTGGAGGACTCGGTCTCCGGGAACAGGTCCTTCGGCACCGCGCCGTACTTCTTGTACACGTTCATGGCCATGGTCCACTGGCCGCCGTCGCCCATCACGTCGGCGAGCAGGTGCTGCATCAGGCGGGAGTCGGCGGGCTCACCAGCGGCCACCAGCGCGGCCACGTCCTTGAGGAAGTAGTTGACGCGCTCGAGCTTGTCGAAGTACATCGCATAGTTCTGAGAGAACTCGAACTCCTTGAGGTTCATGTTCTTCTTGGCGATGAAGCGGGCCACGTTCAGCGAGCTGAACAGCCAGCAGCGGCCGGAGCGATCCTGGTGGGTGGCCTCGCCGTTGTCCACGATGGTGGAGAAGCGGCGCTGCATCAGGCGGGCGCGGTCGTAGTTGCGGGCCACCTTGTCGATGCCGGCCGCGGTCACCGCGTTCATGGCCATACGATTGGTGCCGTCGGCATCGAACTCGCCGCGCAGGGCGTTCAGTGCGTCGCCGGTCAGCGGCGTCAATTCACTCATGTCTGCTCCTTTTTGGATTGGTGCGCTTGTGGCGCATACTCAATTCACCGTTCGCAAGCATATAAATGCGGCATCTAGCCGGAGCACAGATGCCGCAATTCTTGCCGTTAGTAGTCTAATCGATGGCTTGTCATTGTGGATGGGCCGCTACAGGGAAGCCATGGGCCGGAATCAGTTCTGGGTGTTCTGGGGGATGGCCTGGGTGGATTCCTCGCCGCCGTCCTGTGCGGCGGCATCACCTTGAGGCCCGTCCTCGCCCTTGTCCGGGGAGTCGGCGGACTGACCATCGTCCTCGGCCTCGCCGGGAACCGGGTTGACCACCGGCAGCGGCACGGTGGCGGCCGGCGCAGCGCCCTGCTTGCCGGCGGCCGCGGCGGGATCGGCGAACGCGAATCCGGCGAACGCCTGGGAGAACATGGCGCGCAATTCGGAGACGCGCTGGGTGATGGCGGACTCGCGCTGCTGCAGCTCGTTGATGTGCTTGGTCAGGCCGTCCAGCTCGCTCTGGGCCGCGGTGCGACGCTCCTCGATCTGGGCGTCCGCATCCTCACCGGCCTTGTGCACGATGGCGGCGGCCTGGTCATCCGCCTCCTGACGCTTGGCGGCGGCGTACACATCCGCGTCCTCGCGCGTGGCCTTGGCCTGGCTGATGAGCTCGTCCGCCTCCTTCTTGGCGGCGGCTCGGCTCTCCTCAAGGTGGGCCAGCAGCTCGTTGACCTTCTTGGTGGCCTCGTCCTGCTGGGCGGCGATGTCCTTGCGAATCTGCTCCACCTCGGCGTTGACCTTGCTCATGGTGGTGGTGCGGTTCACCTCGGCCTCGTCGGTGATCTCCTGGGCCTTGGCCTTGGCGGTGTCGGTGATCTCGCCGGCCTTGCGCTGGGCCTCGGTCATCATCTTGGAGACCTGCTCGCGCACGTCGGCCAGCTTCTTGTTGGCCTCGGCGAGCGCCGCCTCGATCTGGTCGTTGGAATCGGACTTGAGCTTGGCGATCTCCTCATTGGCGCTCTTGCGCAGTTCGGCCACCTTGCGCGTGGCCTCCGCCTTCATGTCGGCGATCTCACGCTCCTGGGTAGAGCGTTCGGAGGCGAGCTTCTTGTTGTGCTCCTCGCGGGCGTTGCTGAGCTCCAGCTCCACGGTCTGGCGCTGCTCGGCCACGTCCTTGGCGGTGCGGGCGCGCAGCTGGGCGGCGTCCTCGTTGGCCGAGGTGGTGACGGACTGGGCCTGGTTGTTGGCGTTCGTCAGGATGGAAGTGGCCTTGGCGTTGGCGTCGTCCACGATGTGCTTGGCGTCCAGCTTGGCGTTGTTGATGAGGGTTTCGGCCTGCGCCTGGGCGCTGGTGCGGGTGGCGGAGGCGTCCTGCTTGGCGCGTTCGAGCAGTTCGGCGCTGGTCTGTTCGGCGGAGGCGAGCATCTGCTGGGCGTTTGCGCCGAGGGAGGCGAACGTGTTGCCTTCCGGCTTCTTGTTCTTCTCCTCCTGCAGCTGGGCCTGGAGCTGCAGGATGCGGTCGTCGTCCGCCGCGATCTGCTCGCGCATGCTGGCCAGCGTCTGCTGGGCCCGGTTCATGCTTTCCTGGGCGGCATCGAAGGCCGCATCTACCTTGTCCTTGTCATATCCACGCAGCACCACCGGGAAACGATCCACCATGGCTGTATTTTCCTTTCGCCCAACGCATGCGCCCCTTGGCGCGTACTCCATGCACTGTAGCGCATAGTCACGGCGGCACGCGCCAAGCGTTCTGCAATCGTTACAATGCGTGCGAACCCTGTTCTATTCCGGGGCGCGCAACGGCGAAAAACTCACCTGTCACGCGATGAGGATGTCGGAGCTGGAGGGCTTGAGGTAGTAGCGCACGGCCTCGCGCACCACGTCGCGGCCGGCGGCGATCTGCTGGTCCAGCGGCAGGCCGTGCTGGCTGGAGTGGGCCGGCCCGATCAGCGGGAAGCTCACGAACCCGCCAAGCACGCGGTCCTGCGCGGACATCCAGTTGAGCAGGTTGTAGAACAGCGAATTGCACACGAAGGTGCCGGCGTCCGAACTCAGGGAGGCGGGAATCGAGTCGGCGGCGAAATCCTTGAGGATCGACCTGAGCGGCAGGCGCGTCCAGTAGGCGGCCGGACCGTCCGGGTCGATGGGCTCGCGGCGGGGAATGACGTTGTCCGCGTCCGGCTTGGCCGCGTCCATGAGGTTGGTGGCGCAGCGCTCCAGCATCACGCTGCGGGCCGCGTGCTTGAGGCCTGTGGCGATGACGATGTTGGGGTGCACGGCCTCGATGCTCTCCAGCAGGGTGGGCCATGCCTTGGCGAAGCTCACCGGCAGGCTGACGGCGTGGATGTTCACCGTGACCTGGTCGAACGGGTCGTCCGGGCCGCCGGCGGCGCCCAGCCCCTGCTCGGCAAGGGCCTTGGGCACTTCGACGGCGGGATTGACGTCCACGCCCTCGTACTGGTCGAAACCGGAGATCACCACATTGAGTTCACGCATACGCTCAAGTCTAGCGTCCGCCACGCTGGGGCGGAGGAAGCCCGGCCGGCGGGGACTCGCGCTCCGGCAGGCCCATCACGCATCGGGGCGCCCGGAATCGAAGGGATTACCGCAGCTGTCCGGCGGCCTGCGCGAGGAGCGCGTGCATGCGGGCGCGGGCCTCCTCCTTGGGGTCGCGGCCCAGGATCTCCTCGGCGATGCGTTCGGCCGTGGGGATGTCCGCCAGCGTGGTGACCTTGAGGTTCGTCTCCGAACCGGCCACGATGGCCACAGGTTCGTCCGGCAGGTAGTCGACCACCACGCGCGTATCGTCCGTGGGGTGGAAGTCCGGGTCGGCGGCGGCCAGCTCGTAGGCGTGACGGATGGTGGCGAAGCGGAACGACTGCGGGGTCTGCGCGCGATAGGAATCCGTGCGGTCCGGCACCGAACGAATCACCTTGAGATCGCCCAGATCCTGCGTGAGCAGGATGGTGTCGGTGGACGCGAAGGCCACGGTGGCAGCCTTGAACTGGTCGAGCGCGTCGATGGAGCCATCGATGGCGGACTGCTCCACGAACGGGCGGACGGCGTCGTGGATGAGGATCTTGGCGTCGCCCGGAATGCCGGCGGCCGCGAGCGTATCCAGCGCGGCGGCGGTGCTGTCCACACGCTCGGCGCCACCGTCGATCACGATGCGGACCTTGCCGTACCCCTGCTCGTCGATCAGCGATTCGACCGTGCCGCGCACCTTGGCGTTGACCACCACCACGATGTCGCTCACGCGCTCGCAACGTTCGAAGGCCTCGATGCTCCAGCACACGATGGGCTTGCCGCCCACGGAGACCAGCTGCTTGGGGTTGTCCGGATCGAATCGGGTGCCGAAGCCCGCGGCCAGCACCACGGCCACCACCGGCACGTGCTGCGCCGGACGTACGGCCGGAGCGGACTGCTCGGCTGCGGGTTCGGAACCGGCGGCGATGCCGGTCGTGGCGTCAACGGGAATATCGGATGCTCTCTCAGTCATAGGCACCACCGTAGGGTGAGGGCTGCCCGAGCGTGACCCGCGTCACATGTTCTCCACGGAATGTGCTCGCGGACCACGCCCCCATCGGACGTACCACAATCGGACGCTACTGACGCACGATGAGGGCCAGCAGGCGGCCTTCGTGGGGCTTGCTGGCGAGCGCGGCGCGGCGATGGGAGTACCACAGCGGGTTTTCGAGCGTGCACATGCTGCGGTTGATGGAGCCGATGCGTTCGGCGAGCGAGGCGGGGCCTTCGCCGTCGGTGCGGCACAGTTCGGCGAGCTCGGCGTCCTCCTCCAAGTATTCGGTGGCGGCGTGAACGCGCGGCATGGAGTCGACCACCTGATGCACGCCGGCGAATGCCAGGTCGATCATCGCGGCTTCGGCGATGTCGATGCCGGCGCCGCCGAAGCGGGTGGCGGTCTTGGTCAACGGGAAGCGTTTGATGAAGGTGTCGGCGATCTCGTCGCCCACCTCGTAGCAGTCGCCGCAGATGCGCGGGCCGAGCGTGGCGATGATGTTCTCGGGGGCCGCTCCCTTGAGCTTCATGAGTTCCACGGTGGCGCCGATGATGCCCTTCTCCAGGCCGCGACGACCGCAGTGCGCGGCGCCGATGATGCCGGTGACGGGGTCGGCCATGAGCACCGGCAGGCAGTCGGCGGCGAACATGCCCAGGGCGATGCCGGCTTGGGAGGTGACCTGGCCGTCCGCTTCCAGCATGGTCACGGCGTTCGGGTCGACGCCCTTGGTGCCGGAGGCGTCGAAGCCGAACGGGGCGTTGGACTCGTACACGTCATCCACATCCACGGCCACGCCGGAGTGGACCTGCGAGACCAGGGAGAGCGGGGCTCCGACCGCCTCGGCGAGGGCCAGACGGTTGGAGAGCACGGCTTCCGGGTCGTCGCCGGATTTGCCGCCGAGGTTGAGGTTGCCCCAGTCGCCCGTGCTCAGGCCGCCGAGACGAGTGGTGTAGACCACGGTGATGCCGGGGGCCAGGGCGATCGGGATGGTCACCGGGATCGGGCGGCCCGCCTTGTCGGTGGAGCTGATGGCGTTGGAGTCGATGATTTCGTCGCTGTATTCGGGCATGGTATGCGGCTTTCTGGGGAGGATTCCTTATGGGTGAGACGGGCTCCCCTCAGCCCGCGGGTGCGGGCAGCTCCCCCTCGGCGAGGGGAGCCAGAAAGAGCTATCGATTCAGTGTTCTTTCCGGAAGAGAGCCAGGAAGGACTATTCGGCTTTGAGGGTGGGGCGCTTGGTGCGCGAGCGGATGGCGGCGTTGATCGGCACCTGATGCGGGCAGGGCATCGAGAACACGTGCGCCGGGTTGTTGATGGCGGGGACCGGCACGCCGTCCGCGTCCTTGAGGCCGCTCGCGGGCACGGTGTAGGCCAACGGCTGCGAACCGGGCAGGAGGAACTCGACCTGCTGGCCGGGCTCGATCTTGTTGCGGCTCATCAGCGTGACGCGGCCACCTTCGTCGGAGCTCCAGCTCAGGACTTCGCCCACCACCATCCAGGAGCGGAAGTAGGCGGAGCGGTCGGTGTTCTGCGTCACCTTGTGCTCCGGGTAGTAGAAGCCGGTGGAGTAGTCGCGGTGGGCCACCTTGTCCGGCTCGTCGATCAGCCATGCGGGCAGCGTGACGTGCGGGGCGGGGCGGACGGCCGCGTGCTTCCAGTCGGTCGTGATCTCCTCAGCCGCGGTGTTGGACTTGCGGCGCGTGGAGCGGGCGTGGTAGCTCAGGTTGTCGGGCTCGTTCAGCGGGCCGGACTTCGCGGGCGCGGAAGTTGCGGAGGCGGCGGAGACGTCGGCGGCAGCGTCCTGCGACTTGTCCGGCTCGGACGCAACCGTAACCGGTTGATGCTCGGCGACACCGTCGTTTGCGGCGTTCGCCTCCGCCGCACCAAGCTGCTCGTAACCCTCATCGTCCACACCGGAGAAGGCGGCGTCGGCGTTGCGCATCACCTGGTCCTCGCCGGCCGCGGCGCTCGCCTCGCCGAAGTCGGGGTCGGACGGACGGATCACGCGGTCGCGGAAGGGCTTCAGGACGGTGCCGTCGGCGGTTTCGAAGCCGCGCTGGATCATGTATTCGTTGACCGCGGTCTTGTAGGCGTTGGTCATGGCGGCGATGTAGTACGCGCTCTTGGCGCGGCCCTCGATCTTGAGGCTCGTGGCGCCGGAGTCGATGAGGTCGTCCAAGTGCTCCAGCATGTTCATGTCCTGCGAGTTGAACAGGTAGGCGCCGTCCTTGGTCTGCTCAATCGGGAAGTACTGGCCGGGGCGCTTCTCCTCCACGATCGAGTACTTCCAGCGGCAGGGCTGGGCGCATTCGCCGTGGTTGCCGTCACGGCCGGTCAGGTAGTTGGAGAACAGGCAACGGCCGGAGAAGGCCATGCACATGGCACCGTGGACGAAGCATTCGATGTCGAGGTCGTCCGGGATGTTGGCGCGGATGTCGCGCACGGCCTGCAGGTCCATCTCGCGGGCCAGCACCACACGGCGGGCGCCGAGCTCGTAGAAGGCGTTGGCGGCCTGGTAGTTGGTCACGCCGGCCTGGGTGGAGACGTGCAGCTCCAGGTTCGGGGCCACCTGACGGGCCATGAGCATCACGCCGATGTCCGAGACGATCAGCGCGTCCACGCCGGTGTCCTTGAGCTGGCCCACGTACTCGCGCAGGGCCTCGACCTCGTTGTTGCGCGGCAGCACGTTGCAGGTCACGTACACGCGGGCGCCGTGCTCGTGGGCGTAGCGGGAGCCCTCCTCGAAGTCCTCGAGGCTCAGGTTCTTGGGCGCTGAGCGCATGCCGAAGGCCTTGCCGCCGCAGTAGACCGCGTCGGCGCCGTAGTCCACGGCGGTTTTGAGGCCCCTCAGGTTGCCGGCGGGCGCCAGGACTTCGGGCTTCTTTCGTGTGGGGAGGTTCATCGTCGTATTCATCACCGCAATAGTGTAGTGGTGGCCGTGTAATGCGCCGGACTGCGGAGCGGGCGCCGTCGGGCCGCGGCGCGGGCGGGGCGGACGGTAGGCTGGAGCGCATGAAGATCGATATCGTGAGCGTGTTCCCCGAATACTTCGACGTGCTTGGCCTGAGTCTCATGGGCAAGGCGCAGGCCAAGGGTCTGCTGCAGATCACCGCGCACAACCTGCGCGACTGGACCCATGACGTGCATCATTCGGTGGACGATACCCCGGTGGGCGGCGGAGCCGGCATGGTGATGAAGCCCGAGGTGTGGGCGGAGTGTCTGGACGATCTGCTGGGATTGCGGCCCGCGACCGTCGGCGAAACGGAGCGTACGTTGGACGCCGACGATTCCGCGACGATCGCCGATCCTACTGACGCTACCGTGTCCAACGAAGCCACCGAATCCAGCGACGCCATCGCGTCCGATGAGTCGGACGGCACGTCTGCCGATATCACCGCGGAAAATGCCGCCGAAACCCACGACGCCCCGGTGCTCATCTTCCCGAACCCGTCCGCCCCGCTGTTCACCCAGCGCGACGCCACCGAACTCAGCCATGCCGGCCACCTGCTGTTCGGCTGCGGCCGGTACGAGGGCTACGATTCGCGCATTCCCGACTACTACCGCGCGCAGGGCATCGATGTACGCGAATACTCCATCGGCGACTACGTACTCAACGGCGGCGAGGTGGCCGTGTCCGTGATGCTGGAGGCCATCACCCGCCTGATGCCGGGGTTCATGGGCAATCCTGATTCGATCGTGGAGGAGTCGTACACCGGCAAAGGTGCGCTGCTGGAGCACCGTCAGTACACCAAGCCGGCCACGTGGCGCGGGCTTGCGGTGCCGGACGTGCTGCTCTCCGGCGACCACGGCAAGGTGGACCGCTTCCGCCGCGACGAGGCGTTGGCCCGCACCAACGAGATTCGCCCGGACCTCATCGCCAAGCTGGACTGCAAGGCGTTGGACAAGGCAGACCGCAAGACGCTGATGGCGCTGGGCTGGGAGGTCTCCGCCGCCCATCCACGCAAGCTGGGCGAATAAACGGCTCGCCCTACCGCACGGGCACAAGAACGTTCAGGGCGCCCATGATGTAGGGATTTGCCCATGATGTAGGGAATCCCCCATGGTGTAGGGACGGAAAACGGCCATTTTCCGCCAATCCTCGATTTCACATCCCTACATCATGTGAAATTCCCTACATCATGTACGGCTGCATCACGCGGGAGCCGTCACTCGGCTTGGTCGTCGGCAATCGGCTCGATGTAGAACACGGCGGTCTCGCCGTAGTTGCGGCTTTCGGTGATCTCCCACCCTTCCGGGGCAGCGGGGGTGTCGGAGCGCACCGAACGCTCCAGCATGATCACCGTGCGGTCATTGGTGGCGGTTCCGGCGGCCAGATCGGCCAGCAGCTGGTTGCAGGCGGCGGTCTCGAAGGCGTAGGGCGGGTCGATGAAGATCACGTCGAACGGTTCGCCGAAGCCGCCAGCCACCGCCTCGGCCTTCTTGACGAGCACGCGGGCCTTGAGCTCCGGGGTCCACGAGCGGTTGCGCTGCAGCTGGGCCAGCGTCTTGGTGATGAGCGCGGCCGCCGGGCGAGAGCTTTCCACCGCCACGAGCTCCCGTGCGCCACGGCTCAACGCCTCGATGCCGAGCGCACCCGTGCCGGCGAACAGGTCCAGCACGCGGGCGTCGTCCAGCACGCCCCATGAGTCGAGATGGGAGAAGATGGCCTCCTTGGTACGGTCCGTGGTGGGACGGGTGCCTGTTTTCGGGGTGGCGAGCGCCACGCCCTTGAATCGTCCGGAAATTACGCGCATGGGCACTAGCTTAACCGCACGTCACGGCTTCAGCTGGAGGTCAGGAACGTCTCGTTGCCGCGGGTGAAGTCGAGCACGGCTCCGGCCAACTGCACTGCGCCGGACAGGTCGGGGTCCGCGGCCAGCAGTTGTTCGGCGCGGGCGCGGGCGTCGGCGATCAGGTCGGCGTCCTTGACCACGCGCAGCAGCTTCAGGCTCGATTTGCCGCCGGATTGGGCGTCGCCCAGCACGTCGCCGGCGCCGCGGAACTCCAGGTCGGCCTGGGCGATTTCGGCGCCGTCCAGCGAGTGATGGATCACTTCCAACCGCTGTTCGGCCACCGAGCCGGGTTCGGCACGCGAGATGAGGAACGCCCACGAATTGGTGCCGCCACGCCCCACGCGGCCACGCAGCTGGTGCAGCTGGGACAGGCCGTACCGGTCGGCGTCGAAGATCACGATGCAGCTGGCCTGCTTGACGTCCACGCCCACCTCGATGACCGTGGTGGAGACCAGCACCGGAGTCGCACCGGAGTCGAAGCCGGCCATGACCTCGGTCTTCACGTCGTCCTTGTCCCGGCCGGTGAGCGTGGCGAACGGGATGCCTTGGAATTGCGGGAGTTTCTGGAGTCGCACGGCGATCTCCTCCACCGAATGCAGCGGCGGGCGGGCCACGGTCTCGCCGTTGTCGTCGTAGGTTTCGTACGGGTCGTCGATGCCGATGTCATTGCCGGCGCGGGATGCGCGCGAGGACCGGGAGCCGGCGGACGACGAACCCGCACCGGACGTACCGGATGCGCCAGTCTCCTCGTCCATGCCGATGCGCGGGCAGACGATGTACGCCCGCTCCCCCGCGTCGATGCGCGCGCGGATGTGCGCGAACATGCGGCCCATCGTGTTCGCGTCCGCCTCGTTGACCACCACGGTGCGGATGGGCTTGCGGCCGCCGGGCAGCTCGGTGAGCCAGGAGATGTCGAGGTCGCCGAACCAGGTCATGGCGGCGGTGCGCGGAATGGGTGTGGCGGTCATCACCAGCAGGTGCGGCGTGGTGCCGTCGTCCGCCTTGGCGTTGAGGCTTTCGCGCTGCTCCACGCCGAAGCGATGCTGCTCGTCGATCACCACCAGCGCCAGACGCGGCGCCTGGAAGGTCTTGGAGAACGCCGCATGCGTGGCCACGATGATGCCGGGCGCGCCGCTGGCCGCCACCCCAAGCGCCTTGCGACGGGCGGCGAGTTTCATGCCACCGGTCAGCAACGTGACGGGGATGTCCCCGCCGGATTCGCCGAGTCCCGCCACCATGCGGGAGATCGTCTCGTAATGCTGTTCGGCGAGCACCTGCGTGGGGGCCACGAGCACGGACTGGTAGCCGGCGCCCACGGCCTGCAGCATGGCGGCGAGCGCCACCACGGTTTTGCCGGAGCCCACCTCGCCCTGCAGGAGTCGTTGCATGGGCCAGTCGCGGGAGAGGTCGGCGGCGATGTCGTCGATGACCTGCCGTTGGCCGCTGGTCAAAGTGAAAGGCAGTGATGCGATGAACCGGTCGCGCAGGTTGCCGGGGTGGCTTCCGGTCTGGCTGCCGGTATGGTCGCCGCTGAAGCTGGCATCGGTGACGATGGCTGCGGCACCGATGCTGTTGTCCTCACCGGCCGCAGCACCGGTCAGCGGACAGGCATGCGCGGACGACTTGTGCGCGTGCTGCCGGGCCTTGACCAGCGAGGTCTGGGAGACGAATGCCTCCTCATAGCGCAGCGTTTCGATGGCCTGGTTGAACCGGATGCGGGAATCGGGGTCGTGGATGGCCAGGAACGCCTCTGCACGATGCATCAGGCCTTTGGCGGCGCGGATGGATTCGGGCAGGATGTCCGGGATGGCGCGTTCGAGTGCGTCGGTCCCGGATTCGGCGGTGGATTCGCCGGATTGGACGGCGATGTCGTTGGTGGATGACGCCACGAGTGCGGACGCGGACGTTCCGGTCGTGCCGGGCACTCCGGATGTCCCAGCCATTCCGGTCTCCGCCATGCTCGGCGCGATGGCACCCGCATTCCTCGTCGGCAGCGTGCCGTCGCCGGCAGCGACGGGCAGTCCTTCGGGCGTGGACGACGTGCGCGCGCCCATCATCCACAGCAGCCCCAGGATCGTATCGTGAATATGCGCCGAGGAGATGCGTGAACTGGCATGGTACACCGGGCGCGGGCGGGTGACGCGCAGTATCGCATCCTCCAGGGAATCGGCGTCGTACTTGAGCTTGGCGCCGACTGCCGCAGCGGATGCGGGCGCGGGCGGGGCCACGGTCAGGAAATCGGGGTGCGTGAACTGCAGCTGGCCCATGTATTCGCTGGGCGTGCCGGAGACCACCAGCATCGGGCTTGATTTGAGCCGCATGCTCACCCAATCGATGTAGTTCTTGCGTCCACCGAAGAACGTGAGTTGCGCCGTGCCTCCGGGCATATTGCGGGTTCGGGCGAAATCGGCGTCGTCGACCGTGGCGATGACGCGCAGCATACGGCCGGGCACCACGCGCACATCGCGCACGGTGGCCACGAATGCCATCTGCTGGCCGATCTGCGCCTCGCGGATGGTGCGCAGGCTTACGGGATCGGTGACGCGGAACGGATAGTAGGTCAGAGCGTCGCCCACCGTGGTGACGCCCAATGATTTGAGCGCGGACACACGTCGCTTGTTGGTCATCAACGACCCCAGTGCGGTGCTCAACGTAATGCTCATAGCTGCCTATTCTATTGAAGTTTGATGTCCACGCCTCTTCCGGGGCCTCACCCACCACACCGTGTGGTCAAATCCGCACTGTGTGTTTTCACGAAATCGCACATTGGCGGAATACCGCCGTTTGCGCCACCACACCGTGCGTGGATCACCACACCGCGGAAAACCTGCGGAAACAACAAAACCCGCCGAGCCGAAGCTCAAGCGGGTTTTGAGACGTAGTACGTTAGTACGCGATTCACGCGGCCACGCGCTGAACCTTGCCGGCCTTGAGGCAATTGACGCACACGCGCAGGCGAGTGTTCTCGCCGTCGATCGTGGTGCGCACAGACTGCAGGTTCGGGCGGAAGCTACGCTTGGTACGACGGTGCGAATGGGAAACGGTGTAACCGGTCTGCGGACCCTTACCGCACACTGCGCAACGAGCTGCCATGATGGACTCCCTTAAACCTTGTTGTGTCAAGTCTTTTCCGTGTCCAACCGGCGGTGTTACCCGACATGCCGAACACACAACTTCACAAATATACAGCTCAATACTGACAACCGCAACTCTTGCGTGTATCATGCCGCGCGCGGCGCGTCCGACGCACCGCCGGAAGGCAACGCCTCGGACGAAATGCCGAACCCCGATCACACCAGTTCGGCGAGCACGGCAGCGGCCCGCGCGAACTCCTCGGGCGTGACGTAGGCGTAGCTCAGACGCAGCGCATTGTCGCTTTCGAAGTCATAGATGTCCCCGGGATTGAGCAGCACGCCGCGCTCGCTGGCCCGTTGGAACAGCCGGCCCATCTTTACCGGCTCATCGAAGGTGAGCCAGATGTAGAAGCCGCCGTGGGGCACGTTCCAATGCGCCCTGCCGGAGAACAATCCGTCCAGGGTCCCCAACGCCGCATCACGGCGCCGGCGCAGCTCGGCACGCAGCGTGTCCAGATATTCGGAGTACAGACCGGAAGTCAGGAATCTCGCGAACACCCATTGGCTGAGCGTGCTCGCGCCGTAGTCCATCTGCATCTTGACGTCCGCCAGCCGGTGCACGATGCGTTCGTCGGCCACGATCCAGCCGATGCGCAGGCCCGGCGCCAACGATTTCGAGGCACTGCCAAGAGTGATGACCATGCCGGTGCTGTCGTAGGTCTTCAGGGACTGCGGGGTCTCGCCCTCGAACACCAGATCCTGGTACGCGCAGTCCTCGATGATGGGCAGGCGACGCTCCACGCACGCATCGATCAGCGCGCGGCGGCGGTCCGCGGGCATCGTGACGCCGGTCGGGTTGTGGTTCGTCGGAATGGTGTACAGCACGGCACCGCCTCGTGCAGGGGCACCCGGTACGACGTCCGGGGCCGGCAATACGCCGCGCAGCGCGTCCACATTCAGTCCGCGGGCATCCATCGGCACGCCGGCGAGCTTCATGCCGGCCGACTGGAACACCTGCAGCGACTTGATGTAGCTGGGCGCTTCGGCATAGACGGTCGAACCGGCGGACAGCAGGCTCATCGAGATCATCTGCAACCCCTGAAGAGCACCGGAGGAGATAAGCACCTGTTCAGGCCGGCAGTCGATGCCCCACTGCTTCATGTGAACGGCGATGGCTTCGCGCAGCACGTCCAGGCCTTCGGGCGGCGGGTAGCCGAGCGAGTCGATTTCGTCGGCCGCCTCGCGGGCCACGCGCCGCCACATATCGCGCGGGAACAGCCTCGGGTCGAGCTCGCCGGTGCCGAGCCTCACTTTGGCGGGGTCGAATTCCAACCTATTGATGGCCTGGATGGTGTCGTTGTTCGCCTTGAAGAATCCGGAGGAGACGTAGTCCGCCCAGTCCGGCGCGCCGGACAGCATCAGCGACCAGGTGTTGCTGGCGATGCGCGTGCCGGCGCCGTGACGCCCTTCCACGATGCCGTAATCGGTCAGTTCCTCGATGGCGGCGATGATGGTGGACCGGTTCACGCCGAATCTTTCTGCCATGGCGCGTTGGCTGGGCAGTCGGGAGCCGATGGGCCACTCGCCGGAGGCGATGCGACCGCACAGGTAGTCGACGATCTGCTCGGTGACCGGCTTGCCGCTCTCGCGGTCCGGCCGCCAGTCGATATCCAGCGGTGCGCTACGGGCCATGGTCGGCTCCTCTCCCTCTATGAACACCCGACCATTACCGAAGATTTGGTTGGGTACAACAAGCATCACTTGGCTGGTTGCCAAGTGTAATCTACTGCATACCATAGAGCAACAGTATTGAAACATAAGGGATTTCCGGCATAGGTAATCCAAGAACGAATAACCAGCCGGACAAGGTTTGGCTGGTTTTGGTTGGGTGAATATGACCCAACCAAACAGAGGGTAGAGGGAACGGAATCATGGGTCTGTACATTCAGGGACTGACGATGGGACTGGCGTACATCGCGCCGATCGGCATGCAGAACCTGTTCGTCATCAATTCGGCGTTGACACGCACGCGCCGCAACGCCCTGATCACCGCGCTCATCGTCATCTGCTTCGACATGGCCCTTTCGCTCTCCTGCTTCTTCGGCATCGGCGCGCTCATGCAGGCGCACCCCTGGCTGGAGACCATCGTGCTGGGCCTGGGCGGACTTGTGGTGGTACGTATCGGCATGGGCCTGGTGTTGCCGAAGCGCCACGGTTCCGGCAAGGAAGCGGACGGCAATGGACGTGCCGAAGCCGTCAGCGGCACCACCGCGTCCACCCAGCCGGCAATCGCGGCCCGCGCGGACGCCTCCGCCGCGGTCGCGCCCACCGCCGCACCCGCTCAGCATCTCGGCATGCACGGCCTGCTGAGCACCATCGGCACCGCCTGCGCCGTCACCTGGTTCAACCCGCAGGCCATCATCGACGGCACGCTGATGCTCGGCGCGTTCGCCGCCACCCTCAGCGCGGGCCAGACCACCCCGTTCATCACCGGCGTCGAGACGGCCTCCGTGCTGTGGTTCCTCGGCGTCACGCTTATCGTCAACGCCTTCGCGCACAAGTTCAGCCCGAAGATCATCGACGTGCTCAACCGCGTGTGCGGCGGCGTCATCACCCTGTACGGCGTCAAGCTGCTGGTGGACTTCGCACTCGTCATGCTGTGAGCGCGTCACACCGCAAGCGCGGCGCAAACATGCATGCCGCAAACACGACGAGGCCGCTGTGAGCCGATTCACACCAGCCACAGCCTCCCTGAAATCCCCCTGAAACACCGGTAAACCATACAGCTTATCCAATAATGCGCGGCGATTTGTCCATTCCACGCACGCATCGCTCCCATATAATCTGCATATAAGAGACGTCAGGGACGAAGGGGCCCAGGACGTTCGATTTTCCAACGAAGGAGGCTGCGATGTTGAATCTGCGGCGTGGAATCGGTACCCACCAGCCCAGCGTGATTTCCTTGGGACAGGTCTGGGTGGACATCATGATGAACGTGGACGAGGTGCCACCGCAAGGCGGATTCGCCGTGGCCGACCATCCCAAGCCCTCCATCGGCGGCAGCTACCGCGTGCTTGAGGCCGCCAGCCGCATGGGCGTTCCGGCCGAGCATGCCGGCATCCTGGGCAACGGCCTGTGGGCGCACTTCATCCGCCAGTCCTTCCAGGACAACGGCATCACGCACATCGGTCAGGACCGTCTGGACGAGGACTCCGGCTTCCGCGTGGTGCTGAGCGCCGAGGAGCCCACCGATTCGCACAAGAAGACCTTCATCGCCTCCTACGGCGCCGAGGCGCACGGCGATGCGGACACCTTCGCGATGCTGGAGCCGCAGGCCAACGACGTGGTGCACATCAGCGGCAACACGCTGATGGACCACACGGCCACCGGCGTGGACGGCTTCCTGCTCAAGGCCGGCACCGACCCGGCCAAGCGCGACTACACGCTGGTCATCAACCCCACCAACACACTGCGGCTGGTCAACGACCACATGCTCGAGGATCTGGTGCTCGCACGCCCGATCTGGTCCTGCAACCGCCAGGAGGCCATGACGTTGGCCGAACGCCTCGGCGCACCGATCGACGACAGCAAGGTGACCATCGGCGGCGGACTGGACGACTTCATGCACCAGCTGTGCGACGGTTTGGGCTCCACGCTGCGTGCCCCGCTGGTGGTGCGTGTGGGCTCTCGCGGCGCATGGGTGCGCGAACCAGGCGGCGAGACCACGCATATCGAGGGATTCCCCACCAAGGCCGTACACACCCGTTCGGCCGGTGGCTGCCACACCGGCGCGATGTGCGCCATGCTGGCCGAGGGGCGTGATCTGGCGGAATCGGTGAAGGTGGCCAATGCCGCGACGTCCGTGGCGATCGCGCACAGCGTCAACGGCGTGCCCCAATGCCCCGACTACGACGAGGCCGCCGCCCTGCTGCAGTAGCGATTATCACCTCGGCTCCCCTCTTTGAGGGGAGCTGTCACCGTAGGTGACTGAGGGGAGTCTTCTCCACAGGGGCGTCGTTTACCTCGCTTACGGGAAGCCCACTGGGCTTCCCGCTTCACGGCTCGGCCCCAATATTGTTCACGCTCCGTTCAACTTAAACGGCACTTCGCCCATATCCTCGGCTTTTACGATGGAATGCAGTCAACGAATCCGAGGAGCATTATGAGCGCTGCCAGCATCGCAACGCCGCCGCAGAACGGCGCAAACGGCAAACTGTCCGCACACGAGAAAAAGTGGATCGTCTACGACGTGGGCAATTCCGCGTTCGTATTGCTGTCCACCGCGGTCATCCCGATCTACGCGAAGTCGCTGATGCCCGCGGACGGCAACATCGTGTCCGCATGGGGGTACGCGCAGACCATCGCCTCGCTCGTCATCGCCCTGCTGATGCCGTTGCTCGGCTCCATCGCCGACGTGCAGGGCATGAAGATCAAGTTCTTCCTGGGCTTCTTCGGCACGGGCGTGGTGATGTGCTGCGCGATGGCGCTGCCGCTGACCTGGCTGCCGTTCCTCATCGTCTACGTGCTGGCCACCATCGGTCTCAACGGCTCGCTCACGTTCTACGATTCGATGCTCATCGACACCACCACCAACGAGCGCATGGACAAGGTCTCCTCGCACGGCTACGGCTGGGGCTACGTGGGTTCCACCGTGCCGTTCATCGTCTGCATCGCACTGATCTTCGGCGGCCCGGCGCTGTTCGGCTGGTCCACGGTGGCCTGCACGCGCGCCTCGTTCGTCATCACCGCCGTGTGGTGGGTGGCGTTCACCATTCCGCTCATCACCAGCTACCGTCAGGTGCACTACCGCGCCACCCGCGACCACGCGCGCGAGGCGATCCGCGGCACATTCCGTGAGCTGGGCTCCACATTCGGCAAGATCGTGAAGAACAAGCCGCTGTGGATGTTCATGGTGGCGTTCTTCTTCTACATCGACGCGGTGAACACGGTGATCTCGATGAGCACGTCCTACGGCACGCAGCTTGGCATCGACTCCACGCAGCTCGTGGTGGCCCTGCTGGTCACGCAGTTCGTGGCGTTCCCGTGCGCGATCCTGTACGGTCGGCTGGCCGGCCGGTTCGGCTGCAAGCCGATGATCACGGTGGCCGTCGCGGCGTACATGGGCATCGTGTTCTTCGCCACGTTCTTCCTGAAGTCCGCGCTCGAGTTCTGGATCCTCGCGATTCTGGTGGGCATGTTCCAGGGCGGCATCCAGGCGCTTTCCCGCTCGTACTACGGCAAGATCATCCCCAAGGAGCACGCCAACGAGTACTACGGCTTCTACGATATCTTCGGCAAGACGGCTTCCATCCTCGGCACGTTCCTCGTGGCCACCACCACGTCCCTGACCGGCAACGCATCGCTCGGCGTGCTGTCCATCGCGATTCTGCTGGTCGTGGCCCTCGTCTTCCTCTTCCTTCAGAAGGATCCGACCAAGGCCTGATTGACCGACTCAGTGATGTGATAATGACTGTCCCCCCAAGGCGATACTCTCCCATCGTCTTGGGGGACAGTCGTTATCACGGGCGAGGCTACGCGCGCAACGTCTTGAGCATGCCGGTCACTTCGGCGGGCGTGACGGACGGCACGTAGGCACGCACCACCGCCAGCCCGATGGTCGGCAGCGCGGCCGGATCGGGATAGCACACGTACACGGGCACCTCGGCGGGCTGGAACTTGCGCTTGAAGTTGAACAGCGAGTGGAATCCGTAGGCCGGCTCCATCCAGTCAGCCACGATCTGCAGCGCGTGCTGAAGCACCTGCACGCCCTCGTCCGGCGCAGCTGCGTTTCCGGCATCCGCGGCACCGCCAACGCCCGCGCCGGCATCGCCATCGCCGCTCCGGTTGTCCCGCTCGGGATTCATGCCGGCCAGCGGCGCGGCGGACAGACTCATGAACTCCACGGCATGCTCCGGATCGGCCTGACCGTCGTCGCGCAGACGTTCGGCCATGCGCGCGATGAGAAACTCCATGATGCCGTTAGGGCTGTCCGTGCGGTGACGCCACAGATGGCTGCACCGTGCGCTGGCCGCCATCATCGCGCCGACCGGCAGTGCCAACGGGCTCAGCGTGAATCCCATCCGCGCAACGAAGCTGGAATCCTGGAATATCCAGCCGATCGCCGAGCACAGGGCGAGTCCGACGAAGATGCCGATGACGGCACAGACGAACGCGGTGATGATGGTGAGGCGACGCCCCAATCGCGTTTCGGCGATGGACAGCATGACGATCCATAGCACCGCGTCGATGACGAGCTGCAGCACGCCACGGGCCAGGAACAGGGTGGCGACGAGTTTGCCGAAGCTGAATTCGGCCATGCTGGTGTTCAGGCGCAGCGGGAACGCGAAGCCGGCCATGGCGGCCACGAGCCAGACCACGAGGTTCAGCGCCACCAATCCGGCGGTGACGGTAACGCAGAGACGGTGGCTACGCACCCAGCGCCACGGACCAACGACCACTCCATCACCGTCTTCATCCATACGGAGTTCTGCATGCCATCCTCCCCCACGGATTCCAAGCGCGTAACCCTAACGCGCAGACCATGGAGTATCGGCCAATTTCATAAAACCCAATGAAAGTTCCCAAGCTTTCTTCAGGTTTGTCCGACACTAAACAGGATGCAGATTCAGATCGTCCCCGGCTTCTTTCAAAGCCAGCCCTCAACGGACCGAATCACAGCCAGATAGATCCATCAGGAGGCACGCTGCTCAGCGCGCCCACCAGCCTGATGGCGTCTTCCCTGCTCAGCGTTCCCGTATATCCTTGCAAATCCTTGCGTTTGAAACGAACCAGCTGCGCACAGCGAGCGGTGGTAACGTGCGTCAAACCAGCTTGCTCCCAATCAAGCAGTTGAACGTCACCGGCACCTTCCCACTTCGGATTGCTGGTCAGCTTCACCGCTACGCCACCATCACCATCCACGTCGATGACGATGCACGTGACATAGTGGTTGCGCGAACGGGTCTTGTCCTCCTCGAACCTGACTGGCATGCGGTACACATCGAACGTGCGCAAAATCTCTGGCACGGGTTTCAGAACAGGACGGTCAGACATGATGATTCAGTCTTTCCATGATTGCGGCAGCACCGGCGTACCGTCCGCGTCACGTTTTGGCTCGGCAATCATTCTGCCGGGAATAGAAACAATCGGATACCCTCGATCGTCCAGACCCTGATACACTACTCCATTCGCCGCAACCGTACCCGCTTCGGGCAATGCCGGAGCTACAGGCGCGGCGCTCGGTTGGAACGGCATGCGCTGCTCCTTGACCGACTGTCGCAGGAACACGTTGATAGCGGTGTTCAGGCTCATGCCCATCGATTCGTACAGCTCGGCCGCCTGCTTCTTCAAATCCGCATCCACCCGGTACGTTGACGTAACCATGACCCACCTCCAAAATATGTATGTCATTTGTATTCTATTCCGAATATAAACGAAATCAAAATGACGTCAACATGACTTAACTGCATCACCATCCGTAACATGTCGCCAATGAAAGGCGGGTTCAATGGGGCGGAAAAGCAGTCGCGGAAGTGAAGGAGGCATCGCATCATGACGTATGTGCAGGCATTGCTGGGGTTCACGTTGGTGGCGGGGTCGATGGCGTTGCTGCCGGGACTTGACATGATGATGGTGGTCAACGAGACCATCAACACCACACGCAGGCGCGGCATCGCGGCGGCGTGCGGCATCTCGTTCGGCGTGCTGGCGTGGGCGGTGGCCGCCGCGGTGGGCCTTGCCGCCATCATCAACGCTCTGCCCGTCGCCTACGACGCCATCCGACTACTCGGTGGACTGTATCTGCTGTACCTTGCGGTCAGCCTGGTCCGCAAGCCGAAGGACGAACACAAAGCCGAGCAATCACAAACGCAGCAACCGCAACTCGCACCAACCGAAGCCGCCGGATCCCGCTTCCCCATCGTTTCCTCGTTCGTGCGCGGATTCCTCACCGACCTGTTCAATCCGAAGATCGGCGTCTTCTACATCGCCGTGATCCCGCAGTTCCTGGTGCCCGGCGTGGATCATCTGCAGATGGGCGTCTCGCTGGGCCTTATTCACTTCGTCGAAAGCATGGCCGTGCTCATCACGCTGGCATGCATGGCCGCGTTCTTCGCCGGCAGACTCAAGTCCGGCCGTTCGCGCCGAATCCTGAGCCTGGTATCCGCCGGCATCATGGCGATTCTGGGCGGCGTGACCATCACCGAAGCCGTACGGAGCCGTCTGGCCGCGTAGCCCCGTGCCGGTATACTGTTCCGGGCCGTCTTGAAGCGGCCGCCATGGAACACGCATGTCAGAGAGAGCAGCATGAGCCAACCCGACCTTGATATGGCGGCGCAGTCGCCGTCACAGCCCGCAGCGGCATCGTCATCGATTCCCGCCGCGTCGAGCACCGGCGAACCCGCGACCGTTACCGGAACCAACCGCGAAACCGATGGCAAAGACCACACCAAGCATGCGCTGCACACGAACCTCAAGCGCGGCATGGAGTCGCGCCACCTGCAGATGATCTCGCTGGGCGGCGTGATCGGCACCGGCCTGTTTCTGAGCTCCGGCTACACCATCCAGCAGGCGGGCCCGATCGGCACGATCCTGGCGTACGGCATCGGCGCGGTCATCGTGTACCTCGTGATGCTGACGCTCGGCGAACTGTCCGTGGCCATGCCGGTGACCGGCTCGTTCCACGTCTACGCCGAGAAGTTCATCGGCCCCGGCACCGGATTCGTGATTGCCATCCAGTACTGGCTCACCTGGACGGTGGCGCTTGGCTCCGAATTCACGGCGGCCGGTCTGCTCATGCAACGGTGGTTCCCGCATACGCCCACCTGGATATGGAGCGCGGCCTGCATCATACTGATCTTCACGCTCAACGCGCTGTCCGTGCGGTTCTTCGCGGAGGCAGAGTTCTGGTTCGCCTCCATCAAGGTGTTCGCCATCTGCGCGTTCATCGGCATCGGTCTGCTGGCGATCTTCGGCGTACTGCCGATGAAGGGCTACGACCATGCCCCGCTGTTCGGCAACCTCACCAAGGACGGCATCTTCCCGAACGGCTTCATGCCGGTGTTCGCCACGATCCTGACCGTCAACTTCGCGTTCTCCGGCACCGAGCTCATCGGCGTGACCGCCGGCGAGACGCGCGACCCCGAGACCGCCGTGCCGAAGGCCATCCACACCACGCTGTGGCGTCTGGTGCTGTTCTTCATCGGCTCCATCGTGGTGATGAGCGCCCTGATTCCGTGGCGTCAGGCGGGCGTGGGCGAAAGCCCGTTCGTGCTCGTGTTCAGCTCCATCGGCATCCCGTACGCGGCGGACATCATGAACTTCGTGGTGCTCACGGCCGTGCTGTCCGCCTCGAATTCCGGCCTGTACGCCTCCACGCGCATGGTGTGGTCGATGGGCAACGAGGGCATGATCCCGCGCTGGTTCGCCAAGACGAACCGTCATGGCGTGCCGATGCTGGCCCTGTGCGCCGCGATGGCCGGCGGTCTGCTGGCGTTGCTGAGTTCGGTGATCGCCGCCTCGACCGTGTACCTGGTGCTGGTGGCGCTTTCCGGCTTGTCCGCGGTGGTGGTGTGGATTGCGATCGCGTACTGCCAGATCGTGTTCCGCAAGCGCTGGATCGCGTCCGGACATTCCGCGGACGAGCTCAAGTACAAGACGCCGGGCTACCCGTGGACCTCGTGGGCGGCGTTCATCCTGTGCACCGCCTCGTTCCTGCTGGTCTTCTTCGACAAGGAACAGCGGTTCGCGCTGGGGGCCGAGCTCGTGTTCATCGTGGTGTGCTACGCCGCGTATTTCGTACAGCGCTGGTGGCGCAAGTCCCATCCGCGCGAGGAGGACAAGCCGCTGCAGCTGCCGTGAGGCGGCAGTCGCCTGCGATTGATCGCCCTTTCATTAGGCTCTGTTAAACCAAGAGCGGCATGAATCCATGCCTGACTACCCCTCAGTCGGCTTCGCCGCCAGCTCCCCTGACAAGGGGAGCCAAGAATAAGAGCCATGTCAATCTTGGTTTAACAGAGCCTTTCATTAAGCCTGTGCCAGGTTTACCGCTTTGCCTGCAGCCCGGTATGGGCTTTTTCATGTCCCAGCCACCGCGGCAATGCTCCGGCGACGAAAAGCCGCGCTCAGTCCAACAGCCGCGCCCGCAACGACGCGGCGTCGGTGAAACGGATGCCGGTCAGGCCCGCCGCGGTCCCGGCTTCAGCGTTCCACAGCTTGTCGTCCACGAAGGCCGTATGCGCGGGCTCCACGCCGAATCGGGCAATGGCGCGGCGGAAAATCTCCGGATCCGGCTTATGAATGCGTTCGGCGCTGGAGACCACCACATCCTTGAGCAGTCGCAACGCGGGGAACATCTCGCGCGCGGCATCCACGTATTTGACGGTGAAGTTGGTCAGACCCCAACAACGCACCCCGGCCGCGTCCAAGTCACGCAGGAGTTCGGGCATGCCGGGCAGCATGCCGAACAGGGCCAAACGTTGCCGTTCAAAGTAGCGACGGAACGCCCGCAAGGCGGCGACATCCGCCGCCGTACCATCACCGCTGTCACCCTCGCCATTGCCGAAGTCGTCAAGCCCATGATGCACGGCATAATCGGCCAGAATCCGCTTCTCACTCCAGCCCAGATCGGACAGCTCGTCGTAATGCCAGAAACCGTACGGATCAGCGCGGTCGAACAGCCGGTCGATGACCTCGGCCGGAACCTGTCCCTCCAGCGGTACGCGGGGTTTCCAATCGACCAGCACATCGCAGAAATCGAAGATCACATCGGTAAACGCAGCCATACCCATCACCCTAGCCGACCCGCACACCGGTATTCCCGCAAAGTTCACCTACGTACCGCACCACCGCAACGTCACGGTGAATAGACTGGGATTGACAGGGCTGTCAACGTAGGGGGAACAGTGGGACGTGTAACCAGTCGTATCGCCGCATGCAGGTTCGGCGTCGGCATGCTGAGATTGTTCTGGTGGACCACGCTCCTAGCCACCCTCGGGCTCGTGACGACGCTCATCACCATGCTCGCCGTATCGTGGCCGGCTTCGTGGGGTGCGGCGTGGCCAGTCTGGAGTGCGGGACTCATGGCCGTAATCGTCATCGAATTCATCATCTTCTGGATCGGCATCATCACCGTATACGTCACGTCGGTACAGCTCGGCCTCAAAATCCGCGTGATCGGCATACTGTGCGGCTGGATACCCATCGCAAACCTCATCGCGCTGCGACTCATCATCCACACGGTCGGCGAGGAGGTGCGGTTCGAGACCGCCAAGGAACAGCTGGACCGCGCGCGGGCGTCCGAGCGCATCTGCGCCACGCGATACCCGGTCCTGCTGGTGCATGGCGTGTTCTTCCGCGATACCGCACTGCTCAACTACTGGGGCCGTATCCCGGCGGAACTCCAGCGCAACGGCGCCACGATCTATTACGGCGAACATCAGTCGGCTGCGTCCGTGCCGGATTCCGCCCGCGAGCTGACCGCGCGCATCCGGCATATCGTGGAGACGACCGGATGCGGCAAGGTGAACGTCATCGCGCACTCCAAGGGCGGGCTTGACATGCGTTACGCCATCGCCCGCTGCGGGGCGACTCCGTTCGTGGCCTCGCTTACCACCATCAACACACCGCATCGCGGCTGCGGGTTCGCCGATTATCTGCTGACCAACATCCCGTTGCCTGTCCAGCACAAGGTCGCGGCCACGTACAACGCCGCGGCGGCACGATTGGGCGACGCCAAGCCCGACTTCATGGCCGCGGTGCATGACCTGACTCAGGCCGGCTGCACGCGGCTGAATGCCGAAATCGGCGACCGGGCGGAATTGAACGGCACGCGCGGAAGCAACGCCGGCGGTGATGCCGTGCCACGCGACGCCGGGATTCGGACGCCGCAATCGCCGCGCCCGCAATTCCCCGTACCAGCGTACGGACCAGCTGCCGGGCCGGCGGATTCCGATCCCTTCGCCGGCATCGTCTGCCAAAGCGTCGGATCGAAACTGGCGCACGCCACCACCGGCAAGTTCCCGCTGAACTTCACGTACCCGCTGGTCAAGTGGTTCGACGGACCGAACGACGGGCTCGTGGCCCAACCGTCGTTCCCCTGGGGCGAACGGTTCACCTGGCTGGAGCCGAACGGCACGCGCGGCATCTCGCATGCGGACATGATCGACCTCAATCGCGAGAACATCCCCGGATTCGATGTACGCGAGTTCTACGTGCAGATCGTCGCCGCTCTCAAACGCCGGGGATTGTGAGAAATCACAGGGATTCCGTCTGTACCACTGCCGTTTCTGGGCATATACCTACCATGAATCGACCGCCATTCCCGATTCTGTGCATGCACGTACCACGAAGGCCCCGTTTCCCTGGTTTTCGTGATACGTATATGCCCAGAAATCCGTTTGTGGTACGTGTATGCACAGAACAATTGGTAGGGATATGCCCAGAAATCGACGCGGGCACTCCCCCGTTTCGTCCGATAACAAAAAATCCCGCCATATCAGGCGGGAGATGAAGGGTGGGCGATGTAGGAATCGAACCTACGACCCCTTCGGTGTGAACGAAGTGCGCTAGCCGCTGCGCCAATCGCCCAAGGGCACATAACAAAACCGGCAGTCGCCTGCCGGCCGCATGTGAGTGGGCGATACAAGATTCGAACTTGTGACCCCTTCCGTGTCAGGGAAGTGCGCTACCTCTGCGCCAACCGCCCGGGTCTAGGTCATCCGGCCGAGTGGCCGGCCTTCTGAGAGCGGACAACGGGACTCGAACCCGCGGTCTCAACCTTGGCAAGGTTGCGCTTTACCAACTAAGCTATGTCCGCATGTCGCTTGCGAGAAGCAACAGGTGAATAAGATACGCGCTTTTGCGAAAAAATGCATCTTACGGCGTGTCTCGTTGAAATTCCGCGGTTTTTGGATTTTCGCCATCAGACGCAAATCACCTCAAGCCACCTGAATCGAGTCACATTTCAATCGCAAATCAACCCGCACATCGGAGTGTCGCGAGCAACATACCGCACCACGGACACCCGTCCGACGGCCTCCAACTCGCCCCAATCCATTCCAATCCGCGTTCCATAATCTCACAATTCGGGCGCCGGCATATCCCACATCGCGCCGATCACGTCCTGTACCTCACGCCGACTCACGCCCTGCCGATGCGCCGCGGCCACGAGCACCTGCACGGCGGCCAGCACCTCGCACGGCGCCTCCTCCTGTTCCGCCACACGGGACGGACGACCAGCACTCGTGACGATCAACCCTTGCGATTCCAACTCGCCGTACGCCCGCCGCACGGTCCCCGGAGCCACGCCAAGCTCGGCGGCAAGACCGCGGATCGACGGCATTTCGGCGCCCGACGGCAATTCGCCGGAACGGATCAGCCCGGTGAACCGCGCCACGATGCCGTCGGAACCGCTGACATCCGTTCTGGCGCATGCCCTGCAATCCACACCCGAATCAGTACCCATCTCGGCACCTGCATCAGCACCAGCAAGCACGATCGAACCGGTCGCGCTACCATCGACGGAAGCCATCATCGCATCCTTTCCGACAGGGTCGGCATTCCGAAACGCCGCAGTACCGCAGCCGGCGCACGGGTCCACCGCCCGGCATCACCCTGTATCAGCCAGAACCTGTATCAACCAAACGACACAGTACCACCCATTCGATACCGCAGAATTCCGCCATTCTTCACCCAAGGTGAAGCGTGTCCGCGGCACAATCGCACAATACTGAAGGTGATACGAATGCCGCCTCGGGCGCAGCACGTCGACCGCGTCGCCGGACGGCATCCGGCAGTCAATGAAACGAAGGGAAACATCATGACCAAGCTTCTGTTCATCGTGGGCAGCCTGCACAAGTACGGCTTCAACGACCAGCTGGCCGACGAGGCCAAGGCCCTCATCGGCGACCGTGCCGAGGTGAGCTTCCTGGATTACTCCGACGTGCCGTTCTTCAGCCAGGACGAGGAGTTCCCGACCCCGCCGGTCGCCGTCGCCGAGGCCCGCAAGGCCGTCGCCGAGGCCGATGGCGTGTGGATCTTCTCCCCGGAGTACAACTACAGCTACCCGGGCGTGCTGAAGAACCTGCTCGACTGGCTGTCCCGCCCGCTGGAGCCGTTCCCGGCCGAGTCCGCCTCCGTGCTGGCCGGCAAGAAGATCGCCATCTCCGCCGTGGCCGGCCAGTCCGCCGGTGCCGGCACCCGCGCCAAGCTGAACGAGGTGCTGGGCTTCAACAAGGCCGAGCTGCTGCCCGAGTCCGAGCAGGTGGGCGTGGCCCTGGCTCCGGAGGCCTGGGGCACCGGCAAGCTGGCCCTCTCCGACGAGGACAAGGCCAAGCTCGCCGCCGAGGCCGACGCCTTCCTCAAGTTCGTCGAGGCCTGATCCTTACCTCAGCGACCAAGCGACCGAGCGATACATATAGGCATACATAGCCTCGCATAAGCTTTCACAGAAACGGGTCGGTAGCGCACTTCAGCGCCGCCGGTCCGTTTCGTCGTATTTGCCTGACCATGAGCCCCGCCAAGGCAGAGGCCGCCGAAGCAGGGACGACCGCTCACTTTCAGCGCTCGTCCTTCAGCGACCTGGCGGCTGACTGCGGAATCGCCTTGAGCACGCTCGCGATGACCGCACGGGCCTCGGGATCGGTCTCGCGGGCCGCCGCCACGATCTTCGGCAACGCCTCGGCCCAGTGCTGCGCCAGGTCCGCGAATTGGCCGTACCCGGCCGCAGCGAAGATGCCATACACCTCGTCCACCACGATGCGCCTGCGTTCCTCGGGAATGCGGTCCAGCCATCCGCTGATGGTCCGGTCGATGAGCTGCGCGCCGCGCGTAAGCTCGGGCACGGTCTCGAACTCGCCATCCGCGATCTGCCAGGTGCCGCACATATGTTGCAGGATGCTCACTGCATCCGATCGTACGACGGTCCGCTGGGCGCCGGAGTCCAGCAGCATGCCGATGATCGACGATTCCGGCACGGTCTTGTCGATTCGCCCCTCGACGCCCCGGTAGTCGTCCGACTGCACGACCGCAGCCGGGAATCCCGGCCCGTCATGCGAAAAGATGCGCGAGACGCGGCCGGTTTCGCCGTGCTGTTCCAGCATCATCGTGGCGTAGGTGGCGAGGTTGCCGCCTTTGGAGTGACCGCCCACCATGAGTTGCGCGGGATTGCCGCCGAATGGCCCGGCACTGCGCGCGGCGATCGATCGGAGATAGTCGGCGGCCAACCGTTGCGCGGGCACGGGGAAGGTGACGGCCATATTGAAGTCCTCCTTCCAGCCGACAAGTGTGCCTTCGGTGCCGCGGAACGCCACGTATAGGGTGGGGTTGCGCGACCCGTAGCCGGCACAGTCGGTCAGGTCGAAAGTCATGGCGGCGAATTGCGTTTCGCTGGCCGGATCGGTGTGCTCGGCGGATTCGCCGATGGCCAGGCCGCGCCATCGCGGCGATTCGGCGAGCGCACGGAGCAGGTCAAGCCGTTCGCGGTTCACCGATTCCGAGCCGGCGCAGAACATGTCAGAGTAGTCCTCGGCGCGCAGCATCGCGCCCAGGGGCACGGTAGCCACGGTTTTGGCCGCGTCGAATGCCGGCACGACGGCCATGGGCGGATGGACGTAGGAGAAATCGGACAGGACCAGCGAGTCCACTGCGGAGAACGGCTTGTCCGCGAAGGTGCGGAACTCGGTGCGCACGTATTCAAGCAGATTGCCCATGACTCCACTGTAGCCGTCCTGGATTGCCGCCGTGAATCCTGCGTTTGCGGCACAGGATTTTGCTCTAAGGTCTACGGCAAGCCGAATCAATCGTCCGCGTTGCCGTCGCTCGACGGTTATGCCGACGCATAATGGTGTCATGCCCCAATCCGCACGGCCGGCGCAGCCCTCGTATTCCGCCACGGTCGTCACACCGATCGGCCGTATGCGCATGGCGTCCGACGGCACGGCGCTGACCGAACTGTGTCTGGAGGACTGGTGGTGGGCGAGAAGCCGGAACGACGACGATTATGAAGCCGCGATCGTCGACGCTACGGTCGCCAGCAATCCCGATGGCGCGACTATCACGGACGATGCGCAGGATACCGTTGCCATCACCGCAACAGAACGACGTGCACCCGACGGTGCCCGCGAAATCTTCCGTCAGACCAGCGCCTGGCTCAAAGCCTACTTCACCGGCGAGCGCCCCGATTTCGGCTCCGCTCCCCCGCTCCACGCACAGGGCACGCCGTTCCAGCATGAGGTGTGGGACCTCATCGCCGAAATCCCGTACGGCCAGACGGTCAGCTACGGCGACATCGCCACCGAACTGGCGGAACGACGCGGCGGCGGCCGCATGGCGGCGCAGGCCGTGGGTGGCGCGGTGAAGCGCAACCCCATCACCATCATCGTCCCCTGCCACCGCGTGGTCGGCTCCGGCCGTTCCTTCGGCGGTTACGGCGGCCGGCTCGACATCAAGGCCACTCTCCTCAACCTGGAAGGCGTGGACCTCTCCCGCTTCGACCTATAGCGCCGCAAATGCCCGATCTAGCTCAGCGAGCGCCATCTCGTCCATACCCCACATCGGCACGAATTGTGGCGGGAAAACGGGCGGGGATGTTCGCCGTGGGAGCATCGTCGGGAAGCCGCGAGCGGCGGAATCGTAGAATTTTTCTTACATATGCAACCGGCGCAGGACCGGCAGGGGCGTCGAAACGAGCCGAAACACACCAAAGGAGGGCAGCGGGATGGGCGACATCACCGAATACGCGCGTACCGAGACGCGAACGTTCGCCGAGCTGCCGCTCAACGAGGTGGACGCGCTGATCTTCGGCACGCTCATCTACGAGGACGTGGCCGCGATCTGCCCCACGCTGATGCTGGACGAGTCGCAGCCGCAATCCGCCGGAGGCTCCTTCGCGGCCCGTATCCGCGCGTTCGAGCCCCGTCACCCGCTCATCTGGTTCAGGGCGCTGTGGCATCCGGCGCTGGAGTCGGTGAGTCTCGCTGACGCGAACCAGGAACTGCACCGCTCGCTCACCACCGACGCGGACGACAAACCACACGAACCACAAGTCGTTTCGGTCATCGATCCAAGCCTGACCCACCGCCTGTTCGAGGCGTGCGCGGTCTCCCCTCGATTCGCGGACGTACGGCTTGGCGCGGTGGTCGAGCATGTCAACCGGGGCGAGCAGACGCAGTTCGCGGCGGCCACCTTCCAGTTGCCGGACGGCCGCAATCGCCGCAATCCCACGCATAAAGGCACGCTCGTCATCTCCTTCCGCGGCACCGATGATTCGCTGATCGGCTGGAAGGAGGACTTCAACATGTCCTTCCAATACCCGGTGCCGGCCCAGCGCGCGGCGAGCGCCTATCTGGATACGGTGGCGCGCCTGTGGCAGGGGCCGATCATTCTGGTGGGCCATTCCAAGGGCGGCAATCTGGCGATCTACTCGGCCATGAACGCCGAACCCAAGGTGCAGCGGCGCATCGAGCACATCTACTCGCTGGACGGCCCCGGCTTCCCACCGGAGATCGTGACCAGTCCGGCGTATCAGGCCGTGCAGCCGAAGGTGACGAAGATCGTACCGGATTCGTCGATCGTGGGCATGATTTTCGAGACGCCTGAGCCTTGCCGCGTGGTCTCGTCCGATTCCGACGGCATCATGCAGCATTCGGCGTACACCTGGCTGGTGGACGGCGACCGGTTCGTGACCGAGCCGGATCTGAGCTCCAGCTCGCAACTGTTCAACGAGCAGCTCAACCATTGGATCGCGGCGCTGACCCCGGAGCAGCGCGAACGCGCCGTGGACGCGCTGTTCCGTGTGCTGCACGCGAACGGCGCCACCAGTCTGAGCGATCTGATGGGCAACCTTCCCGCCGCGATCCCCTCCATGCTGGGCGCGTACGTGGGACTTACGCCCGAGGACCGCCGGCATCTGACCGAGGCGTTGGCGATTCTGTTCAAGGCGTCCACCGCCAAACGCAAGCGCGCGACGACGGCTGGACCCGCGGCGCAGAAGGCCGAAGAGCCCGGTTCGGCCGATTCCGAACCTGCGGCGACGACCGACGGTGACGCGCCCGACGGCAACGACGACCGCAGTCTTCCGACCAAGTAGGGCCTTTCGCGTCCGCGTCAGCGCGCTCTCCGTAATCCGCGCCAGCACACGCCCCGTAATTGGGTATACTGTACAATAAATTATCTAGACAGCATGTCCGGCATGCCCAACGCAACCAGCGAAAAAGGAGGAGCGATGCCACGCCCACGCCATGATTCCGAAGTGCTCCCGGCCAAGGAACGCCTTGAAAACGCCTTCTGGGAGCTGCTGGCCGACCGCGACTACCGCAAGATCACCGTCACGGACGTGGTGCGCGAGGCCGGCGTGAACCGCAATTCTTTCTACTACCACTTCTCCGGCCTGCCCGAACTGGCCGATTCCGCCATCCTGCATCAGGTGGAGGCCATCCCGCTTCCCCAGGCCCCGGATCCGAACGGCAATCCCGAGGAGCAGTGGCGCGAACGCATCACCGCGCTGCTCGCCGACCCCGCTCAACGCCAGCGCCTCGACCGTCTGGCCCTGCTCGCCGGCCCGCACAGCACGCTGGATCTGACCGAATCCCTGCGTGATTTCGCCCGTCTGCAAATGCTCAGCATGCTTCAGCTCAACCCCGAGCACATCAGCCTCAAAACCGATCTCATGGTGGAGTTCACCGTGGGCGGCATGCTCGCCGTGCTCCAGCGCTGGCCGGAACTCAGCGACACCATCGAGCTCAAGGACCTGCTCAAGGAGGACGTGGCCGTGCTGGCCATGGGCATCTACCTGGCCATGAGCCGCGAGGACATGCTCGCCTACTGGAACCGCATCTTCGTCCACAACGCGCAAGGTCTGTCCGCAACCGGTGCGCCGGCCGGTGAGGTTTCTCACAAGGCGCAATAGCCTGCAATGCTGGCGTTTTCGCGCCGCTCACGGGAAGATGGAACCATGACTGACGAGAACATCATGAATGTATCCGATCCCCGCGGCGGCAGCGACGCCGTCATCGCGGCCAACGCCAACATCCCCACCACCGGCACCGCAGATTCTCGCTGATCGGCGCATCGCTGACCATCATGATATTGATCTGGAACGGCCTGAACATCCTACTCGGCACCTCGCTGGATCCGATGTT
>NZ_JAHBBJ010000013.1 GCF_019331675.1 Bifidobacterium miconisargentati | reverse complement strand
TGCGCCAGTATGCGCTGGGCCGTCGTCCCGTGTCGATCTTCCGTGACGCGGGCTTGGATCCGAGATTGGTGGGGTATAAGCGTATCGAGCGTGCGTTCGCCCGGTGGAAGCAGGCCGAGCATGAGCCTGCTTCGCCATGGGGGCGGCCGGAGGATGGGGCGGTCTCCGAAGCGGCTGACGGGGCCGGCGGGAGCGTGCCGGCCGGTGGTTCATCTGCCGGTGTCGCGCCCGTCTCCGGCCGTGGCGGGACCATGGGCGGTCTAGTCGCCAGTGCCGCCCGTGCGGGTGCCATACCGTCGCGTGCGGGGCGTGCGGCGGATACGCGCGACGTGCTCATCGCCCAGCAGATCCACTACATCCAGTACCTGGAACGCGAACTCGACCGAATGCGCGGGCTACTGAACAAATGACTCAATAGATCATTGAGAGCCGCCAACACTTCGCTGATTTAGCATAATTATGCTAAATTTGGGCTGGAGGTGGTCGGTATGGCTCATCAGATGATTCGCCCGGTGTCGGATCTTCGGAACAATTTCGCGGACGTGTCCCGCACGGTACATGAGACGGGCCAGCCCGTGTTCCTGACGAAGAACGGGTTCGGTGACATGGTGGTACTCAGCATGGATGCGTACGAGAACCTGCGGCTGGACAGTCATGTATACGACATGCTTCTGGAAGGCGAGCGTGAGGCCGAGACCACCGGCACGCGATTCAGCCCCAAGGAGGCACTGGCGTCCATGCGCGCCGCCATCGACGGTGCGGCTCGTGTATAAGGTCGAGATTCTGCCGAAGGCTGTGGGAGACATGAGTTCCGCGGTCGCCTACATTGCGGGTGAGCTGCAGAGCCCTCATGCCGCCGAACATCTCATGATGGGATTGAACGCGGCGATCGAGGGCTTGGCGGAGTTCCCGTATTCCCATCCCTCGTACACACCCATTCGTCCGCTTCGTCATGAATACCGTAGAGTCATGGTCGGCAATTACGGGATTTTCTATTGGGTGGACGAGCAGGCCAGGACGGTGACGGTGTCTAGAGTCATTTACGCGCGACGGGACTTGTCTCAGCAGCTCTCCTGAACGGATATAGTGTTCCGTGCAGCCTGAGCCCATATTTGATGTCCCCGTGCGTGTAGATTGGGGAGCTATGGCAGAAGGAAGCGACACCTCATATCAGGGCTATTCGGGTGGCGGTAGCGGCGCTCGCAGCGCGTCCGGCGCGACCCAGGCGGTCGGCGACGTGATTTTCGACCGCGTGCCCCCGCATGACGACGACGCCGAAATGGCCGTGCTCGGCGGCATGCTGATGAGCAAGGATGCCATCGGCGAGGTTTCGCAGACCATCGATTCCGCCGATTTCTACCAGCCCAAGCATCAGACCATCTACAACGCGATCATCGACCTGTTCTCCGCCAGCCAGCCGGTGGATGTGGTGCTCGTGGCCAACCAGCTGCTTGCGGACGGCAACCTGGACAAGGTGGGCGGCGCGGATTACCTGCACAGCCTGGTGGCGTCCGTGCCCACCGCGGCCAACGCCATGTACTACGCCGAGATCGTGCACCAGCGCGCCGTGCTGCGCAACGTGATCGCCGCCGGCACCAAGATCGCCCAGCTCGGCTACTCCGCCGAAGGTTCGCAGGCCGAGGACGTGGTGAACCTCGCCCAGTCCGAGATCTACGAGATGTCGATGGGCAAGGTGCGTCAGGATTACACGGCCATCGGCCCGGTGGTCCATGACGCGCTCGACCAGCTCGACAAGCTCCAGCAAGGTCTGGTGAACAAGGGCGTGCCCACCGGATTCCGGGACATCGACGACGTGACCCAGGGCCTGCAGCCCGGCCAGATGGTGGTGGTGGCAGGCCGACCGGCCATGGGCAAGTCCACGCTCGGCATCGACTTCGCGCGCGCCGCGGCCCTGCACCACAACATGACCTCGGTGGTGTTCAGCTTGGAGATGAGCAAGGTGGAGCTCGCCCAGCGCATCATCTCCGCCGAGACCAATATCCCGATGGCGGCCCTGCGCCGTGCGGACGACATCACGCCCGAACGCTGGAACACGTTGAACCAGTTCTGGACCAAGATGCAGAACGCGCCGCTGTTCATCGACGATAGCCCGAACATGTCGCTGATGGAGATCCGTGCGAAGTGCCGCCGACTCAAGCAGACCAACGACCTGAAACTCGTGGTCATCGATTACCTGCAGCTCATGACCTCGGGCAAGGCTGTGGAATCCCGTCAGCAGGAGGTCTCCGAGTTCTCCCGTGCTCTGAAGCTCTTGGCCAAGGAGCTGGAGGTGCCCGTGGTGGCGCTGTCCCAGCTGAACCGTGGTCCGGAAATGCGTAACGACAAGAAGCCGCAGCTGTCCGACCTTCGTGAATCCGGCTCCATCGAGCAGGACGCCGACGTGGTGTTCCTCGTGCACCGTCCGGACTTCTACGACAAGGAGGACCGTCCTGGCGAGGCCGACATCATCATGGCCAAGCACCGTAACGGCCCCACCGAAACCTTCCATCTCGCCTTCCTCGGCGCCACGTCCAAGTTCAAGGACATGCCGCAGGACTACAACCAGGGGGTGTGACGCATGGCTGCCGGTAATGTTTCACGCAACGTTTCACGGGTTGACGAATCTGTTTCACAATATGTTTCACGACGTGCCGGAACTGTTTCACGGCATGTTTCACGTATGGAATACGTGCGGTAGGAGGTGCCATGATGGGTGAGAATAATTCGGGCACGAACCAGCCCAAGACGGTCAAGACTTCCTCTGCCCCCAAGGCACCATGGAATGCTTTCGCCACGCCGCTGATCGGCAAGGGCGTACGCTGGGCGGCCCGCGTCACCAAGCATGGCGGCTCGGCGTTCCCGGGCAAGGTTATCGAACGGGTCGACCCCACCTTCCTGGCCCGCACGCTCGGCCAGCTGCCGCTCGGCGTGGTGCTGGTCTCCGGCACCAACGGCAAGACCACCACCACCCGCATGGTGGCCTCGATGCTCGCCGATCTGGGCCTTAAGGTGTTTACCAACCCCACCGGCTCGAACTTCACCCGCGGCGTGGTCTCCGCCTTGCTTACGGAAGTGAACCTCGCCGGCAAGCTGGATGCGGACATCGCCGTGCTGGAATTGGACGAGGCGTACGCCGTGCACTTCGTGCGTCAGGTCAAGCCGCGCTATGCGCTGCTGCTCAATGTGATGCGCGACCAGCTCGACCGCTTCGGTGAGATCGACACCACCGCCAAACTGCTCAGCCATGTGGCCGAGGCGACCAGTGGCACCGTGGTACTCAACCGCGAGGACCCGCGCATCGCCGCGCTCGCCGCCAAGGCCCCGGCCGGCACCGAAGTGCGGTACTTCGGTCTGGCCGATGACCTTAAGCACTACTTCCCCTCCGACGACGACATGGCCACCACCGTGTCCGTGGAGGCTGGCGCAGAGAACGGTGATTCCCGTGGCCTCCCCTCAGACCACTCCGTGGCGCAATTCCTCCCCGCGGACGTGACGCTCACCGCCGTAGGCGACCATCAGGCCACATTCCGCATGGACGACCGCGACTACTCCACCGCCGTCAGGCTCGAAGGCGTCTACAACCTGTACAACGCCGCCGCCGCGCTCGCCGTGGTCCGCGCAGTGCAGAAGGACGCGCAAGCCCTCGCTCTGCCGCCGGCGCCCACCATACGCACCGGTTCGCTTGCCGCCCGCGAACGCGCGTTCGCCGATGCGGACGCCGACAAGCTCATCGCCGCCGTCTCCCGTGTGACTCCGGCGTTCGGCCGCGGCGAGATCATCGACGTCAAGGGCTCGCCCGTCGAACTCCTGCTCGTCAAGAACCCGATGGGCTTCCGCCTCTCGCTGGCCAGCTTCGACCCGGCCGGCGCGGACACCATGATCGTCATCAACGACGAATACGCCGACGGCCGCGACATGAGCTGGCTGTGGGACGTGGACTTCACCTCGCTGCGCACCTCGGGCGTGGCCATGGTCTCCGGCGTGCGCGCATGGGACATGGCGCTGCGCCTCGGCTACGACCAGGTTCCCGTCGCCGCCACGGACCCGGACATCGAATCCGCGCTCACCGTATTCGTCAACGGCAACCCCGGCAAGCCGAAGCACATCTACTGCACGTACACCTCCATGCTCAAGGTCCGCGCCGCGCTCGCGCAGGTGGCGAACGTCGCGGACGCCGGCGTGGGCAAGTGAGCCGGCAGACGACCCAAGGATTCCAAGGAGAACGAGACATGGGCAAGACAATCGATGTGATGTCCCTCTATCCCAAGGACATGAACATCTACGGCGACTCCGGCAACGTGCTGACCATCCGTCGCCGGCTGGAACTGTATGGTTACGAGCCGCGCATCCACCAGTACAACCAGGGCGACGCATGGCCCGACCACGTCGACCTGATTCTCGGCGGCGGCGGACAGGACACCGGCCAGAAGAAGATCATCGACGACTTCTTCAAGCGGGCGGACCTGCTGCGCTCGCTGGCCGCGGACGGCACCCCCATGCTCATGATCTGCGGCCTGTACCAGCTGTTCGGCGAGTACTTCGAGACCGTGGACGGCACCCGTCTGGACGGCATCGGCATCATCGGCGCCCACACCGTGGGCCGTGACGTGCGCATGATCGGCAATCTGGTGGAGCATTCCGAGCCGTTCGGCGACGTGATCGGCTACGAGAACCATTCCGGCCAGACCTTCCTCAACGAAGGCGTGCAGCCGCTGGGCCATGTGGATCAGGAAGGCCGGGGCAACAACGGCGAGGACCATACCGAAGGCGCGCGCGTCAACAACGTGATCGGCACGTACATGCACGGCTCGCTGCTGCCCAAGAACCCCGCCATCAGCGACTTCCTCATCACCACCGCCGTGACCCGCCGCTACGGTACGTTCAATACGAACGACCAGACCCAGGAACAGGCCGCCGAACTGAAGCGACTGGACGCCGTGGCCGCCAACGCCCGCAAAACCGCCGCGGCCCGTCCGCGGTGATGTCGCAAATCCAGACGAAATCGGCCGCGGGGACTAGCGCCAAGGCCGGGCGGTTGCGCTAGGCTTGACAGTACGGGACGCGGCATAAGGCCGCGGACGAACCTCGAAGGAGGGGTTATTATGGCAGATTTCGATTTGGGCGACGGCCTGCGCAAGGTTCTGCTGGCGGGCATCGGTGCCCTGGCCACCGGCTACGAGAAAAGCAGCGAGATCGTCGATGACCTCGTCAAGAAGGGCGAGCTGACCGTCGAACAGGGCAAGAGCCTGAATACCGAGCTCAAGCGCAAGGTGGGCGAGGCCCTCGTCAACGACGCGAACAAGGACGACGCCAAGAAGGCCGAGGCCGCGGATGCCGAGGTCGCGCCGGAGACGCCCGAAGCCACCGACGACAAGTCCGCCGAGGCCTGAGCGATACTCTCGTGACAGCAGTTCAGCCGGAAACCAAGCAGCAAAGCAACGACCAGCCGACCTCATCCAGTACCAGAAGTACCGGCAGCACTGGCAGTGCTGACAACACCGTCAATACTGCCAGCACTGCCAACGCGGAGGCCGGCTGGTCGCAGTATGCCTGGAATCCGGCCGACACCGAAACCATCGGCCTGTTCGGCGGCAGGCGCGACGATTTCTCCACGCGCTATCACCTGACCCGACGCGGCAAATTGAAGCGTCTCGCCCAGATCACGCGCATCGTCAACCAGTTCGACGCGCTCAAGGGCCTGACGCCGGTCAAGATGCGTCTCATGTTCGAGGCGCTCGGCCCCACCTTCGTCAAAGTGGGCCAGATTCTCTCGATGCGCTCCGAGATCCTGCCGCAGAGCTTCTGCGACGAACTCGCCAAACTGCGCGCCGACGCCGACCCCATGCCCTACGCCACCGTGCTGGACGTGCTCGCCGCCGAATACGGCCGCCCCGCGGATGAGGTATTCGCGCAGATCGACCCCAAGCCGCTGGGCTCCGCATCGCTCGCCCAGGTGCATCGTGCCACACTGAAGACCGGCGAGGATGTGGCCGTCAAGGTCCAGCGCCCCGGCGTGCGCGAGACCATGGCCCAGGACGTGTCCATCATGCGCTCCATCGCCAAGGCGGCGACCAAGGTCATCGGCTCCTCGCAGATCGTGGACCTCAAAGGCGTGGTCGAGGAGCTGTGGGACACGTTCGAATCGGAGACCGACTTCCTGGTGGAGGCCCGCAACCTCGCCGAATTCAAGCGGTTCGCATCCCGCTTCAAATACATGGACTGCCCCACGCCGTACCCGGAGCTGTGCACCGAGCATGTGGTGGTCATGGAATACGTGGACGGCATCTCCGTCTCTCATGCCGGCGAACTGGTCGCCGCGGGCTACGACCTCAAGGACATCGGCACCAAGCTCGTGGACAACTACGCCACGCAGATCCTGGACGACGGCTTCTTCCACGCCGACCCGCACCCCGGCAACATCATCATCCGCGGCGGCCAGATCGTGCTCATCGACCTCGGCATGACCGGCCGGCTTGACGCCAAGACCCGTGCGGTGATGAAGGATATGATCTTCGCCGTGGCCAAGCAGGATTCACCGCAGCTGGCGGACGGCCTGCTGCGCTTCGCCGGCGCCGAGGCGGATCCGGCCGACTATCCCTCGCTGTTGGCGGACCTGGACGTCATCGTCAAGGAATACGGCACGGTGGAACTGGCGGACCTCGACATCGCCGCCTTCATCGCCGCGCTCACCTCGCTCGCGCAACGTCACGGCATCGAGGTGCCGAGCACCGTCACCACCGTGGGCCGTGCGCTGGTGACGCTGGAGGGCCTGCTCGACGAATTCATCCCGGACGTGAACATGATCGAGATCATCTCCCAGCACATCGCCACGTCCAAGACCACCAGCCAGGCCGTCAAGGACGAGCTGAAATCGCTGGGCATCGAGGGACACGAGGCTGTCCACAGCGCGCTGGGGGCACTCAGCGAGTTCAACGTGGCCGCCCGCATGCTCACGCGCGGCCAGTTGCGCGTGAACATGGAGCTCGTGGGCTCGCAGGAACCGTTCCAGCTGCTCTCCGACATGGTGAACCGACTGACCATGGCCCTCATCGTGGTGGGCCTGTTCATCGGCTCGTCCATCGTGTATTACGCCGGCATGAAGCCGATCATCTTCGGCATCCCCATCGTGGGCTTCCTGGGCTACGTGGTGGCCTTCGTGCTCGGCGTGTGGATCGTGCTCGACATCTATCTCAAGGGCCGCAAGTCCAAGAGGCGGTAAGTGGCCGCCGGACAGCCGTAATGTGGCGTCGACTTGATCAATATAATGTTGGCCGACATTTCTTGTATGCAAGGAATCGGGAATGCCGCGGCGATGCGGATGGCGGCGGCATGTATTGGTGTCGTCGGCGTTGCCGTATCGTTGGTTGAGCTTCGCCCTGACCGTTTCCGAAGCTGTGCATATTATGTGGTATCGATTCCACTTTGAGAATAAGCGGCATCCAGTGTGTCTGATTTGTTGCATTAACCTTCTGCTTGTAAGATGTGGTATCGATACCACACTATGTGGCGGGACTGCTGTTGGCGGGCGGCGCGGCGACAAAGGCGTCAGTGGCCGCCCGATTGCGATGTAAGGAGTGGCATGGGTACCTTCACTTGGGGCAATGACGCATTGGCCCTGACATTCGAGACGCCGGACGACGGGCCGGCCGCCGTTGCGGGCCTACGCACGACGGATCTGGATGTGCGGTTCGACCATCGGATGCCGTTGACGGAGATTCTCGCCACCGGTACCGGCCACTGGTTGGCCAACGATCGCCTGGTCCACACCGACATCGGCCGGTCGCTGCGGTACGTCTCCCATCAGGAGTCCGTGGACGAGGGCGTCCGTAGGCTTGACGTCACACTTGCCGAAGCCGCGCTCGGACTGACCGTCACCGTCCATTACGAACTGCCGCAGGGCGTGCCGATGTTCCGCACCTGGGTCACGGTCGCAAACACCGGCGATCCCACTGATGCCGCTTCGCCGGTGCTCGGCGCGGACGATACGATCGTGCTGGAATCCGTGACCAGCCTCGTCTCCGCATTCGGCGCCCCGTCAGGAAAATCCGCCGACTGCGATGCCTGGCGATTGCTCGAATGCGAGAACGAATGGCTCGGCGAAGGCCGCTGGCATGCCACGTCCACCTCCGATCTGTTCCCCCGTCTGGCCCAGCAGATGACCGGCCACAACCCTCGTGGTGCGCACTCCGTAGTGAACACGGGCACCTGGTCCACCGGACGCCACACGCCGCTCGCCCTGCTCGAATCGGACGCGCTGGGGCTAACCTGGCTGTTCCAGATCGAGCACAACGCAGCCTGGCGCTGGGAGGTCGGCCGCGATAGCGAAGACGGTTATCTGGCACTCGCCGGCCCCACCAACGTCGATCACGATTGGGCGAAGCGTCTGGCCCCCGGCGAATCGTTCGACACGGTTCCCGCTTCCGCTACGATTGCCCCCGATTTCGATGGCGCCATCGCCAACGTCACTGCCTACCGCCGTGCGATGCGTCTGGAAAAGGCGGACAACGCACGCCCGCGCGTGATCTTCAACGACTACATGAACACCATCAACGGCGACCCGACCACCGACAAGTTGCTGCCGCTGGTCAAGGGTGCCGCCGAATCCGGCATCGAGATCTTCTGCATCGACGCCGGATGGTACGACGACACCGGCGACTGGTGGCCGTCCGTGGGCGAATGGATGCCCTCGAAGAAGCGCTTCCCGGGCGGTATCACCGAAGTCATCGACGCCATCCGCGGCGCCGGCATGATCGCCGGCCTATGGCTGGAGCCCGAGGTGATCGGCGTCAAAAGCCCCATGGCCAAGAGTCTTCCCGAAACGGCATTCTTCCACCGCTACGGGCGCCGCGTGGTCGAACAGGAACGGTACCTGCTGGACCTGCGTGATCCCGCCGCCCGCAAGCACCTCGACGACACCGTGGACCGTCTGGTCAACGACTATGGCGTGGGCTACTTCAAGTTCGACTACAACGTCTCGCCGGACGCCGGCACTGATCTCAACGCCGATAGCGCCGGCGACGGGCTGCTGGGCCACAACCGTGCCTACAGCGCATGGGTCGAGGGCCTGCATCGGCGCCATCCGGAGCTCATCATCGAGAACTGCTCCTCCGGCGGCATGCGCATGGACTTCGCGCAGACCTCGCGGTTCCAGGTGCAGTCCACGTCCGACCAGCAGGACTTCCGACTTTACCCGGCCATCGCCGCCGCGGCGCCCATGCTCATGACCCCCGAGCAGGCCGGCAACTGGGCATACCCGAATGCGAACGACAATCCGGAGGAATTCGCCTTCAACCTCAACACCACGTTCCTGGGCCGGTTCTTCCTATCCGGATACATCAACCGGATGAGCGCCGAACAGCGTGCGCTCATCGTGCAGGCGGTCGAGGCGTACAAGCGGCATGTGCAGCCGGTCATCGGCTCCGCCGTGCCGTTCTGGCCGCTTGGCCTGCCCGGCTGGAACGATACGGTGCTGGCGCTGGGACTTAAGGCCGGCGACCGTTCGTTTGTGACCGTCTGGTCCCGTGACGGCGAAGGCGGGGACGTGACGCTCGTCCTGCCGCAGTTCCGTGGGAAGGACGTTGCGGCGGAGACGCTGCTGCCGGTGGGCGACGGTTTCGTCCAATGGCCGGTTTCCTGGAACGCCGATGACGGTACGGCAACCGTAAGCGTACCGAACGGCGGCGGATACATCTCCCGCACCTTCGAATTCCGCGAGGCATAGCACCGCGGCAACGTACGACGCATGACAGAGGGGCTCCGATCAGACTCATCGTATTGAGTTTGGTTGGAGCCCCTCTGCGCATATGAAAACGGCTTCCCCTCGCAGGGAAGCCGAATCAACTTGGCTCCGTTGAACCAAGATTGACATGAATCCTCATTCTTGGCTCCCCTTGTCAGGGGAGCTGGCGGCGAAGCCGACTGAGGGGTAGTCCGGTAGAATTCATGTCAATCTTGATTTAACAGAGCATCAGTCCTGGGGTCCCGGAAGAGTCCGTGACAAACGAAACTTTCAGATCCGCTCGAATTCGATCAGCAGGCAATGCTCGGGGGCGAGCTGCGGCAGGCGGATGCCCCATTGCGTCAGCAGGGCGCCGTCTGCCGCGATGCCCTCGTCGCTCCACCAATCGAGACGGGTGCGGCAGGCGGGGCTCAACTCGTCGTCATATGGCGCGGTGCCGCCCAACGGACGTACCCGGTACGTCGCCGATTCGTCCAGACCGGGGAACCGCACCAGACCATACGGATATTCGCGGGACGTGGACACGGCCGCGAACCGGAACACCGCGCGCGACCGGTCCGGCGCCAGCAGCCCGTCGACCCGGATTGCCGGATCGGGGCAGTCCGCATGCACCGCATCGCCCTGGGGGATGGCCGCGCGACGCGCCTTGTACAGGTCTATCCACCGCTTCAGACGGTCCAGTCCGGCGTCGTCAAGCTTCATGATGTTCCATTCGATGCCCAGATGGCCGAAGAACGCCGTGGCCGCGCGCGTGGTCAGCGTGGTGGTGCGCTTCGTGGCGTGGTTCGGGGATTCGGAGATATGCTCGCCGATCATCTCCGGGGGCACCAGCAGTGAGGTCCCGCGCTGGATGTCGGCGCGTTCGATGGGATCCGTGCAGTCCGAGGCCCACACGCGACTGCAACGGGTGAGCACACCGGCGTCGATGCGCCCGCCGCCCGAGGAGCACGATTCGATTTCCAGGCCGGGATGCCGTTCGCGCAGCCGGTCCACGATGCCGTAGAATGCTTCGGTCTGGCCGTGCACCGCGGGCAGACCGGACGCCGGTGATACAGGCTCGGTGAGGAACCGGTTGTGATCCCACTTGATGTAATCGATGCGGTACCGCCCGACGAGCGTATCGATGCAATCCTCGACATATCGCGCGGCCTGGGGGTTCGTCAGATCGATGACCTGCTGACTGCGCGCTTCGACCGGGAGACGATCGGCGTTCGGGGCCAGCATCCATTCAGGATGCTCCCGCGCCACATGGGAATCCGGGCTGATCATCTCAGGCTCGAACCACAGCCCGAACTCCATGCCCAGCTCGTGCACATGGTCGGTCACGCGGGTGAGTCCGTGCGGCCAGACATCGGCATCCACCTGCCAATCGCCGAGCCCCCTAGTGTCGTCCCGGCGGCCGGTGAACCAGCCGTCATCGATGACGAACCGTTCAACGCCTATGGAGGCGGCCCGGTCCGCCAGAGACAGCACCTTCTCCTCGCTCTGACCGAAATACATGGCCTCCCAGGTGTTCAGCGTGACCGGACGCGGCTTGGCGAGTTCGGGATGGAAGGAACGCAGATAGGCATGGAACCGTGCGGACGCTTCGTTGAGCCCGTGCCCCACGGACACCAGCAGCCTGGGCGCATGATAGGTCTCGCCCGTCTTCAGCGTCAGCTCGCCCTCATAGGGCAGTTCGCCGCCGCCGATCACCCCATGCGTGTACGGCGTGCGCTCGGCGAAGACCGTGCTGTTGCCGCTGAACGCCACATGCGCGCAGAACACTAGGCCGTGCTCGAAACCGAAGCCGCGCTCGCCGGCGGTCAGCAGCGTCGCCGAGTTGAAATCGGGGCGGCCCATCCAGGAGTTCTTGGCGAACAGTCCCTCGGTGAGCGGCTGCCGCTGCAATGCGCGCTCGCGCAGGTGGTGACCGGTGCAGGTTTCGATTTCGGCGATTTGCGGCGGCAGCGGAACGACCGGGGTGAGCCGGGATACCGTGAGCGCGTTTTCTGCGGTATTGGTCAGTGCCGTATCGATGCTGATGAGGCCTTCCGGGCCGATGGTGAGCGTGCCGTCCAGCGTCAGCCCGGCCGCCTCGTCCTGTGCCTCGAACGTGAACGAGCCGCTGGTATGTGAGAAGGAGACCACGGTGGGCTTGGGGAAGACGGCCCGTCCGTCGCGGCTGACCTGGATGGCCGGGGTGCCGGTCCAGCCTTCTGCCTGCGTGGGCAGGATGGTCGGGAACTCGCTGATGGACAGTCCCGCGTCGAGTGTCTGCGGGAACTGAGGATCGGCCATGACGTCCGCATCGCCGTGGATGCCGGAGGATGCGGGGGAGACGTCCGGTTGCGCGTCTGTTGCGAGGTCTTCCCGCATGTCTGATATCGATGTTCCAGGAGTTTGCCGAGCCGCCGTGGTGATGGACACGATATGCGGGAGCCGGCCCTCGCATAGTCCCACGGTAAGCCGGACGGTACGTCCGTCCTCCGCCTCCCGTGCAGTCGGTTGGGTGATGGAGACAGCGTTCATACGCATGGCAATACCTCGTCGTATCTCAAGGGGAATCGATACCAAACAGCATACAGCGTGGAATCGATACCACAAAATCGCGTTTGTGGGTGAACGAAGGCTTCAAGGGAAGATTTAAGGCTTATAAACGTTGGAATAAAGCCATTTGGTAACTTTTGTTCGGTTATGTTGAATTGAACTTTATGGAAGGCGACACGCCGTGAGTGGTTGACGTGGAATCGATACCACATATGATTGATGGCATCGGATTTCAACAGCTGCGATGCCGCAGTGGAGGGCACCGGAACTACGCGAACCCGACGGTAATCGGCCCGCTGGAGGGCGGGGCGAGGAATCATCAAAGGAAAGGCTCAATGATGAGGAACTGGAAGAAGACCACCGCAGCCATCGCCGGCATTGCGGCCCTGGGCATGATGTTCGCAGGATGCGGCAACCCCGCCGCCGCAGGCAGCGACGACAACACGGACACCTCCTCCGCTGACTACTGGCCGGCCGAGGACACCAAGCTGGACGGCGTCAAGCTCACCTTCTGGGCCGCCCAGAACTCCAACAAGATCCCGGTCAAGGTCATCAAGGATTTCGAGTCCAAGACCGGCGCGACCATCGACCTGCAGACCATCCCGGACAACTACGAGTCCAACGTCCAGACCAAGATCACCACCGGTGATTCCCCGGATCTCATGTTCTGGCAGGCCGTGCCGTCCACCCTGGCCGGCTTCGTGGCCCAGGACAAGCTGCAGAAGCTCGACAACGCCCCGTGGCTCGACAACTACGCCGACGGCATCGCCGACGCAGGTGGCCAGTACGACGGCACCTACTACGGCGCCCTCGTCTCCGCCCCGGACACCGAAGGCGTCTGGTACAACAAGAAGGTCTTCGAGAAGGCCGGCATCACCGATACCCCGAAGGGCTGGGACGGTCTGATCGAGGCCGCCAACAAGATCAAGGACTCCGGTGCCGCCGACTCCGCGTTCTTCGAGATGGCCGGCTCCCAGTGGGGCACCCAGTGGGCCGTGAACGTTCAGCTCGCCGAAGCCGCCAAGGACGGCCTGTGGGACAACGTCAACTCCAACAAGGACAGCTTCGAGGGCAAGGACATCCTCGGCGCCATCAAGGAATACAAGCAGATGCTCGATGACGGCCTGTACAACAAGGACGCCGGTTCCGCCAAGGACACCGACCAGGCCCAGGCTCTGCTCGGCGGCAAGGCCGGCATGATCATCCAGACCAATTCGATGTTCAACGCCATCTCTGCCCTGGCTGACAACGACAAGTCCAAGCTGGACGACACCATCGGCTTCTTCCCGATCTCCAAGGAAGGCAACATCGCCACCTCCATCCCGCAGCAGGGCAACTGCATCGTAGCCTTCAAGACCGGCGACTCCAAGAAGGAGGCCGCCACCCGCCAGTTCATGAGCTTCTGGCTCGGCTCCGAATACGAGACCTTCATCAAGGATCAGAACTACGTCTCCATCATGAAGGACGTCAAGACCCCGGACACCGTGCCGCAGGCCCAGCTGGACGCCTTCGACGCCCTGAAGGACGCCGTCGGCTCCATGCAGTCCCAGGCCGTGGCCAACCCGGACCTCTACCTGAACCTCGCCAACATGGTCAACGGCACCATGACCCCGGAGCAGGTCGCCAAGACCACGCAGGACCAGTTCGCGCAGATCGCCAAGGCCCAGGGCGTCGAGGGATTCTGATCGGCTGACCGGCCGGCCTCGGCGGGGAATCTCTCCTCTTCTTCCTCGCGGGGCCGGATGGTCCCGAGCTTCCAATACAGGCATCCGGCCGGGCAACGCCCGGGATGCGCGCGGCCTATCGCACGTCACCCGGGCCCCGGCCGCCCAGCCATAAAACATAAGGAAACGAAACAATGACGACGACTCATGTCTCGAAGTCCGCCAAACCAGTCAAGGGCACGCGGACTCTGGAGCGCAAGAACTACCCGTTGCGCTACGTCGTTCCCGCGGGCGCAATGCTGTTGGTGTTCTTCTTCCTGCCCACGGTAATGAACTTCATCTATGCGTTCACCGATTGGTCCGCATTCAAGAAAACCATCGACTTCAACGGCTTGGAGAACCTACAGCAGCTCTTCGAGAGCGGCACCCTGATGGCCGATATCAAGGTCACCCTCATCTACGCAGTCCTGGTGGCCTTCTTCCAAAACACTTTCGGCTTGGCGCTCGCCGTGCTCCTGGAGAAAGACACGCCGCTCAACCGCTTCGCCCGCACGATGTTCTTCATCCCCGTGATCATGTCCGCCCTCGGCGCCGGCTACATTTGGCAGGCCATTCTGAAGACCGACGGCGTGCTGAACCAGATCTTCGGCTTCTTCGTCGGCCACACCGTGGACATCCAGTGGCTCGGCTCCACCACATGGACCATCGTGATCGTCACCATCATCCATGGCTGGAAATGGATGGGCTTCGCAATGCTCACCTACCTCGCCGGCCTGAAGACCATCGACTCCGAGGTGCTTGAGGCGGCCTCCATCGACGGTGCCAACGCATGGCAGACCTTCTGGCAGGTCAAGTTCCCGCTGATCGCCCCGGCCATGACCTTCAATGTGGCCACCGCACTGCTCGGCTCGATGAATTCCTTCGACATCGTCCAGGCCACCACCAACGGCGGCCCCGGCGGTTCCACCGAAATCCTGAACCTGTTCATCTGGCGTACCTTCGGCAAGGGCCTGTACTCGCAGTCCACGACCATGAGCCTCGTGCTCTTCGTGATGGTGATGGTCATCGCCATCCCGCTTGTCATCTACCTGCGTAAGCGTGAGGAGAAGATCCTATGAGTAGCGCAACCTACAGCGAATCCGGCGTCAAGACCAACAACCTCACCGTCGTGCGCAAGAAGTCCAAGGCCGGCGACATCATCCACGCCGCGATTGTCATCCTGCTGATGCTGGTGTTCCTGGCGATCCCGTTCTGGATCCTCATCGTCACCGCCGGCAAGACCCAGGCCGAGGCCGTGGTGCCGAGCATGGCGCTGCCAAGCCAGTGGCACCTCATCGACAACATCAAGGAAGTCATCGTGGAGGGCAAGGTGTTCCCCGCCCTGCTCGGCTCGCTCATCGTCACGGTCCCCTCCGTGTTCATCTGCCTGCTGTTCGGCTCGATGGCCGCGTGGATCTTCGGCCGCCGCACCTCCAAGGGCACGGCCATGCTCTACGCGCTGTTCATCTCCGGCGTCATCCTGCCGCCGTCCGTGGTGACCATCATGATGCTGCTCAAGATGATCGGCCTGTCCGGCACCGCACCCGGCATGATCTGCGTGTACGTGGGCATCTACCTGTCCGTGGTGATCTTCTTCATCACTGGCTTCATCCGCACGATCCCGCCCTCGCTTGAGGAGGCGGCCCGCATCGACGGTGCCAGCCCGATGAGGATCTTCTTCACGATCATCTTCCCGCTGCTCGCCCCGACGCTCGCATCCTCCACGATCCTGGTGGTGCTCTACATCTGGAACGACATCTTCTACTCGCTGTTCATCCTCTCCGGCAAGATGAGCACCCTGCCGCTCAACCTCTACAACGTGGCAAGCGCGGGCCTGTACCTCAACAACTGGCACCTCATCTTCGCCTACATCATCCTGATGACCCTCCCGCTCCTGATCGTCTTCGTCATCGGCCAGCGCAAGATCATCTCGGGTATAACGGGCGGCGCCGTTAAGTAAACAGCGCAGTGCGCTGTTTATAGGCTCCGCCGAGCGGCTATGCCGCGAGGTAGCAAAGCAGCCATCGCAAAGCGATGTCCGCAATTGCCGCCCGGAGCCGTTAAGTAAACAACCCACCAAAAAATCAAGACTCTATTAAACCAAGATTGACATAAATCAATGTTCTGACTACCCCTCAGTCGACTTCGCCGACAGCTCCCCTGACAAGGGGAGCCAAGAATAAGAGCTATGTCAATCTTGGTTTAACAGAGCCAAAATCCATCCATCCCATCCCTTCCTCCTCCTGAAAGACACCCCGGCCCCCATAAGGTTCCTCTCCTTCCCTATGGGAGGCCGGGGTGTTCACTTTCACCATTCGTCCATCGTGGACGCCGCATATACTGGGCCATGATGGAAGATAGACAGGTACATATGCCAAGGCCTAAGGAAAAGCGCGCTCCGGTGATCAAGGACGTCGCCGCGCTCGCCAACGTATCGGTGTCAACGGTGTCCCGATACCTCAACGATTCGCCCCGCATCAGCGACGAAAGCCGGGAGCGCATCGCCCATGCCATCAAACTGTTGGACTACCACCCGAGCCGTGTGGCCCGCGGTCTGGTGAACGCCGCGATGAAGTCCATCGCCGTGATGACCAGCGACACCACGCTCTATGGTTCTGCCATGACGATCCAAGGCATCGAGGACGAAGCCCGTGCGAACAACTACCCGGTCAGCATCTCGAAGCTCGACGATGATTCGGCCGAGGGTCTGCGGGCGTCCATCACCATGGTGATGGATCAGAACCCCAGCGGCGTGATCGTGATGAAATACGACGAGCTCGCCGCCAAGGCCCTGCACATGCTGCCGGATACGGTCACCAAGGTGGTCATCGCCGGCGACCGTGAACCCGATCTCGACCAGGTCGATCTGCGCGAGAACCAGTCCGGCCGCGAAATCACCGAATATCTGCTGTCCTTGGGACATTCAAACGTCTACCACGTGACCATTCCGGGCGGTGGCGGCGGTTACATCCGTACCGCCGGTTGGGAGGCCGCCCTGCGCGCCAACGACAAGCCCATCCCGGATATGCGGCACTGCTCGTGGCTGCCCAGCGACGCCCGCGAGCTCGGGCATGCCATGGCCGGCATCGAAGGGCTGAGCGCGATTTTCGCCGGCAACGACGAGATCGCGATGGGCCTTATCCGCGGCTTGGAGGACGAGGGCAAGAGCGTGCCGGATGATATCAGCGTGATCGGTTTCGACGACCACCCGCTCGCATGCGTGTGGACGCCGCCGCTGACCACCTACCGGCAGGATTTTCCCGCCGCGGGCCGCAAGGCCGTGGAACTGCTGCTGTCCCGTCTTGAGGCGCGCGAGCAGGGCGAGGAACTGCCTCCCCGCTTCGTGGAGCTGCAAGGCGAACTCGTCGTGCGCAGCTCCGCCGCCGCTCCGCGGGCGTGACGCCCGTCAGTCCGACGGCTCAGTCCAGCGGAAGCGTGGACTCGCGCTGGATGAGGCGGCAGGGTGTGTAATCCACGCCGTGATGGGGATTGCCGTCGATGGCGTCCATCAGGTAACGGGCGGCGCGGCGGCCGATGGTCTCGGTCTCGTTGTCGATGGAGGTCAGGGCCGGGCGTGAGCTGGAGGTGAGCACGGACCAGTTGTCGTGGCCGATCACGGCCACGTCGTCCGGGATGCGCATGCCCTGCTGCTTGAGCACGTCGATGCAACCGCGGGCCAGCTGGTCGTTCTGGCAGACCACGGCGTCGAACTTCACGCCCTGATCGAGCAGCAGTCGGGTGGCCGCGCGGCCCCAGCCTTCGTCCCACTTGCCGTAGCGGATGGGCCCGGCCGGTTCGATGCCGAGCTCGGCCAGCGCCTCGAGCGCGCCCTTGGTACGGTCCGTCGCGGCGGTGTAGGTCTCGTCGCCGCCGATGATGGCGATGTGCCGGCGACCGCAGGAAATCAGGTGATTGACGGCCATGCGGCCGGCGTCCACGTTGTCGCAGGTCACGGAGCAATCGTCCGGATCGGTGGAGGGGCCGTAGACGTAGACCAGCGGCACGCCCCAGTCATGGCCGAGCGAGGGGCGCGGGTTGGTCTCGCGCTGCACGATAAGCAGGCCATCGACCTTCAGGGAGAGCAGCTTCTCCACATGCTGGCGTTCGAGGGCCGCATCGCCGCGGGCGTTGGCCAGCAGCACGGACGTGGACTGCGCGCGCAGCTCGTTTTCCGCGCCGATGAGGATCGGGGTGGAAAATCGGCCCTGCAGGTCGGAGGTGACCAGGCCGATGAGGCCGGAGGTGCCGCGGACCAGCGACTGGGCCAGTTTGTTGGGGGAGTAGTTGAGCTGACGGGCGGCATCCAGCACGCGCTGCTTGGTCTCCTCGCTGATGCGGGGCTTGTTGTGCAACGCCTTGGATGCGGTGGCCAGTGAAACGCCGGCCAATGCCGCAACGTCCTCAAGTCGGGCCGAACGTCCGGCTGGTGCCTGGGCCATCATCATGCCTCGATTCCTCATCGTGCCGCTTCTATATCTATCCAGTATGCGTGTGCGGGCCGTTCGCCACGCTCCATTCCGGCACCTCTGGAGGAGTGCATTGCCGAAAGACGGTCACGCGGCGAAGCATCCGGTCAAGTACATCGCTGTGCTGCAATCGATTGTAGTGCAAAAATGCGAAAAAGTTTTCGCAAGGCGTGTTTCCAGGGGTATGTTTATAACGAAACGATAACAACAATGTTCGTTTTTGCAAGAATTGAATGAAAGCGTTTGTTTTCTGTGAGGTTTTGTGTTGCTTGTGCGACACGCCGTAGAAAAGCTGAAAATAAGCCGATTTTTGCATGATTTAGTTCGGTGATTTACATATCGAACCCGTTTGGCCTGCGAAAGAAAAGGAAAATGCGAAAGCGTTTTTGCAAAAACTCCGATGTTCGCTTATATTGAGAAAAGGCTTTCGCAAGGTTTCATTCCACCGAAGGAGGGAGGAACGGAGCCCCGAAGGACCGGAGGCGGAAACTCCGCCACCGCCTCTCAGAGATGAGCGGAACATTTTAGAGAAAGAAGCGAATATGTCCTTCAACAAGGTCACCCGCGCGCTCGCCGGCATCGCCGCCGCTGCAATGTTGATCCCGCTGGCCGCCTGCGGTGGCTCCGGCAATGGTGGCACCGCCACCGCCGAAGGCATCCCGGCCAAGGGTACCGACGACGGCACCGAAATCACCCTGTGGACCCGTTCCCCGCTGGAGCGTCAGGCCAAGGCCGCCGTCGAGGCCTACAACAAGAGCCACAAGAACCAGGTCAAGCTCGAGATCATCCCGAATGACGATATGGAAGGCAAGGTCGGCGGCGCCTCGCAGACCGACTCCCTGCCCGACATCCTCGCCGGCGACGTGGTCCGTATTCCGTACTGGGCCTCCGAGGGCATCTTCACCGAGATCACCGACCAGATCAAGGGCCTCGACAACCTGGACGACATCCAGCAGGGCCACATCAAGGCCGGCACCGTGGACGGCGCCGAGTACACCCTGCCGTTCATCACCGACGTTTCCGTGTGGGTCTGGAACAAGGACCTGTACAAGGAGGCCGGCCTCGACCCGGAGCAGGGCCCGACCGACATCAAGACCTTCACCGAGCAGGCCAAGAAGGTCGCCGCGCTCAACAAGGACGGCGTGGCAGGCTCCTACCTGGCCGGCCAGTCCGGTGGCGCCCTGGTCTTCGACCTCTTCCCGTCCGTGTGGGCTGACGGCGAATCCGTCATGAACGACGACGGCACCGAGGCCACCCTGAACAACGACTCCATGAAGGCCGTGCTCGACTCCTACAAGGAGCTGGCCAACACCACCAACGGCCTCGGTGCAGGCTCCAAGGAAGAGACCGGTGCCACCTGGACCGCTCCGTTCGCCAACGGCAAGATCGGTGTGATGCCTTACCCGAACACCTCCCTCAACGACATCTTCGACGCTGAGAAGTCCGGTGGCTTCCAGGTCGGTGTGACCCCGATCGCCGGCACCTCCGGCAAGACCTCCACCTTCCTCGGTGGCGACGCCATGGGTATCTCCAAGGATTCCAAGCACGTCGCTCAGGCCTGGAACTTCCTCTACTGGCTGATGCAGTCCGACACCCAGAAGGAAGTCTTCGCTGACAACGGCTACACCGCCTCCAACATCGAGACCCTGAAGACCGCCTACGAGGACGCCGATCCGCGCATCCAGACCATCAACTCCACCATCATCGACGGCAACGGCCAGACCCCGAAGTCCGCGGCCTTCAACGAGGCCTTCAACGCCGCCGGTTCCCCGTGGCAGCTGCTCGTCCAGAACGCCGTCTGGGGCGATGGCAACCTCAAGTCCGACAACCAGGCCGTCTCGGATGTCCTGTCCGCCCAGTGATTCCGCTGAATCGCTCGCATAGCCCAATAGCTACCAATAACTGAATATCGCTCTCCTCGGTCGCTTTGCGGCGGTTCCCCTCAAAGAAGGAAGCCGGACGAATCATCTCCGGTTCCCCTCTCTGAGGGGAGCTGGCCGGCAGGCCGGACTGAGGGGAGCCTTCCCAAGCCAAACCACTCACCCGCTGACTGTGGTCTGCTGCCAAGGTCGATTCCGGTTTCCTGTTGTACTCTCCTTCCTTTCTCCTTCACACAGGAATCGGCCTTGATAACGGATTGCATTCGCCTTTCAACAACGAATCACATCCGATTTTTCGATCAACGTCCGATCGTCCGATCAAATCCATTTCCCCATAAAGGAGTGAAACATGTCGAGTGTTTCCAAGTCCGCCGCGGCCGTGCCCGAGCACAAGTCCACGGCAAAGGCCCAGGCATTCCGGCGCGGCATCCTGTACGCGCTGCCCGACTGGGTGATGATCATCGTCCTGTTCTTCGTGCCGATCGTGCTGCTCGTCATCATGGCATGCTCCCGCTGGAGCCTGCTGGGCGGCAACCGCGGCACCAACTTCCCGGACAACTTCACCAAGGTGTTCGAACACAAGCTGTTCTGGCCTTCGATCGGCTTCACGCTTGAGTACACCGTGATCGTGACGATCTTCCTGCTGGTGCTGGGCCTCGGCATGGCCCTGATCGTGCAGGAGTCCAGCAAGTGGAACAACGTGCTTCGTACCTGCTTCCTGCTGCCCTCCGCCACCGGTCTGGCCTCCGCATCCCTGCTGTTCTACGCGCTCTACTCTCCGCAGGTGGGCCCGGTCACCAAGATCCTGAGCTCCCTGGGACTCATGCAGGAGGGCGGCTCCGTGCTCGCCACCGGCCAGTCCGCGCTGTGGGCCACGATCATCGTCATCGTCTGGCGCTTCTCCGGCTACTACATGCTGCTCATGATGATCGGTCTGCAGGCCATCCCCGGTGACCTGTACGAGGCCGCCCGCATGGACGGCGCCGGCACCTGGCGCATCTTCCGCTCCATCACCCTGCCGTTGATGAAGCCGACCATCGTGATGTGCCTGGTCTACTGCGTGACCGGCTCCATCCTCGCCTTCGATCAGTTCTTCATCCTGACCAAGGGCGGCCCGAACAACTCCACCATGACCGTGGTGCAGCTCATCTACAACTTCGCCTTCGACTCCAAGAAGGACCTCGGCATGGCCGCCGCGCTCTCGCTGATCGTGCTCATCGCCCTGGTGATCATCAACTCCATCCAGATGCGCGGCATGCGCGACAACACCAAGTGAGAAAGGGGAGGTAATACATCATGACTACCCCATTGTGGAAGCGCGTCATCGCCCGAATCCTCGGAGGCCTTCTGGCCCTGATCTTCATCAGCCCGCTGATCTGGGTCGTGATCAGCTCCTTCAGCCCGCAGGCCGGTTCGGCCCAGTCCCAGGGCTGGGGCGTGGCCAACTACCTGACCCTGTTCGGCTACCAGGAGGGTCTGCCCAAGTACCTGTTCAACTCCATCATCGTCTCGCTGGTCGCCGTGGTGTTCTCCGTGGTGGTCTGCACCCTGGCCGGCTACTCGTTCTCCCGCTTCGACTACCCGGGCCGCAACCTCGGCTTCATGGTGACCCTGTCCATCCTTATGGTTCCGTACGCCTCGCTGCTGATCCCGCTGATGGTGTGGTTCAAGGACATTGGCCTCAACGACACGCTGCTCGGCGTGGGCCTCGTGATCACGCTGTTCCAGCTGCCGATGTCGACGTTCATCATGCGTAACGCCTTCGACGCCATCCCGAAGGACATGGAGGAGGCCGCCATGGTTGACGGCTGCAACTCCTTCCAGGCCCTCGTCAAGATCCTGGTGCCGGTGGTCAAGCCCTCCATGGTCACGGTCGGCCTGCTCGCCTTCCTCGAGGCATGGAACAACTTCATGATCCCGCTGTACCTGTCCTCCTCCGCGAAGAGCACCCTGCCGCTCGCCATGGTGAACATGCGCCAGCAGACCATGGGCGTCATCGACTACGGTGCCACCGAAGCCGGCGTCGTGGTCCTCCTGATCCCCTGCGCCATCCTCTTCCTCGCCCTGCAGAAGTACTACGTGAAGGGGTTCATGGCGGGTGCGGTCAAGGGCTGAGCTTGGCTCAGCCCTGACAGGGGAAGCCCGGTGGGCTTCCCCTAGCACCCGCCTGAGCGAGGCGATAGCCGAGCGAAGGTGATACTGAGCCTCGCCGAAGGCGAGTCCTTAATCGCAGGGCCGGAGGCGGAGCCATATAGCAAGCGCACTTGGATTTAATCCTGTTCCCGCTCTTCCTCCCGCAAGGCTACTCAGTCAAAAGCCGGCCAACCCCCGCCTCCGCCCTCCCTGCCACCCAAAGCGGCAACCATCTGTCTTACAAGACATACAAGGAACAATCATGAAAGTAACGATTACCTCCCCGTTCTGGAAGCAGCGTCGCGACCAGATCGTCGAATCGGTGATTCCCTACCAGTGGGGCGTGATGAACGACGAGATCGACACCGTCGTTCCGGACGATCCCGCCGGCAACCAGCTCTCCGACAACAAGAGCCATGCCGTGGCCAACCTCAAGGTGGCCGCGGGCGAACTCGACGACGAGTTCCATGGCATGGTCTTCCAGGACTCCGACGTCTACAAGTGGCTGGAGGAGGCCGCCTACGCGCTGGCCTACCACCCGGATCCCGAGCTCCAGGCCCTGTGCGACAAGACCGTGGACCTCATCGCCCGCGCCCAGCAGGATGACGGCTATCTGGATACCCCGTATCAGATCAAGTCCGGTGTCTGGGCCAGCCGTCCGCGCTTCAGCCTGATTCAGCAGAGCCATGAGATGTACGTGATGGGCCACTACATCGAGGCCGCCGTGGCCTACCATCAGGTCACCGGCAACGAGCAGGCCCTCGACGTGGCCCGCCGCATGGCCGACTGCCTCGATGCGAACTTCGGTCCGGAAGAGGGCAAGATCCACGGCGCCGACGGCCACCCGGAGATCGAGCTGGCCCTCGCTAAGCTGTACGAGGAGACCCACGAGGAGCGCTACCTCAAGCTCGCGCTGTACCTCATCGACGTGCGCGGCCAGGATCCTGAGTTCTACGTCAAGCAGCTCAAGGCTCTGAACGGCGACAACATCTTCCCTGACCTCGGCTTCTACAAGCCCACCTACTTCCAGGCGGCGCAGCCCGTGCGCGACCAGCAGACCGCGGACGGCCATGCCGTGCGCGTCGGCTACCTGTGCACCGGCGTGGCGCATGTGGGCCGTCTGCTCGGCGACGAGGGCCTCATCGAAACGGCCAAGCGATTCTGGAGGAACATCGTCACCAAGCGCATGTACGTGACCGGCGCGATCGGCTCCACGCATGTGGGCGAGTCGTTCACCTACGACTACGACCTGCCGAACGACACGATGTACGGTGAGACCTGCGCGTCCGTGGCCATGAGCATGTTCGCCCAGCAGATGCTGGACATCGAGGCCAAGGGCGAGTACGCGGACGTGCTGGAGAAGGAACTGTTCAACGGTTCGATCGCCGGCATCAGCCTGGACGGTCGCCAGTACTACTACGTCAACGCTTTGGAGACCACCCCGGACGGGCTGGCCAACCCGGACCGTCACCACGTGCTCTCGCATCGCGTGGACTGGTTCGGCTGCGCCTGCTGCCCGGCGAACATCGCGCGTCTGATCGCCTCCGTGGACCGGTACATCTACACCGAACGCGACGGCGGCGATACGGTGCTCAGCCACCAGTTCATCGCCAACAACGCCTCGTTCGTCTCCGGTCTGACGGTCGAGCAGCGTTCGAACTTCCCGTGGGACGGCCACGTGGAATACACGGTGGGCCTGCCCGCCTCCGCTGCGCTGAGCTCGGTGCGTTTCGGTTTGCGCATCCCCGGCTGGTCGCTGGGCAAGTATGCGCTGACCGTGAACGGCAAGCCCGCTTCCGCCGGGGTCGAGGACGGGTTCGTGTACCTGACGGTCAACGCCGGCGACACGCTTGAGATTGCCCTCGATCTGGACATGGGCGTGAAGTTCGTGCGCGCCAACTCCCACGTGCGTTCCGACGCCGGCCAGGTGGCCGTGATGCGCGGCCCGCTGGTCTACTGCGCCGAGCAGGCGGACAACCCCGGCAACCTGTGGAACTACCGTCTGGCTTCCGGCACGATCGCTGCCGACGCCAAGGCCGAGTTCAGAGCCGACCTGCTGGGTGGCGTGGACACGGTCTCGCTGCCCGCCGTGCGCGAGACGCCCGACGCCGAGGACGCCCCCCTGTACGCCCCTGCCGACGACGAGCCCGCCGAGCCCGCGACCCTCACCCTGGTGCCCTACTACTCCTGGGCCAACCGCGAAATCGGCCAGATGAGAGTGTGGCTACGCCGTTAAGCGGAAAGCCCGGTGGGCTTTTCGTAGGCGTGGCCTGAGCGAGGCGATGTCTTCTCCTCTGGCTCCCCTCTCTGAGGGGAGCTGTCAGCGAAGCTGACTGAGGGGAGCCGGAACAACCCGCGATACAGAGCCTTCCGTGAACGTTCACGGAAGGCTCTTGCATATCCGGGGTAAGATTGGGATTCGATTCAGCGGGGAGAACACTATGACGGCATATATGGACCATAAGGATCTCGCGAACGAGGTCATCGATCAGGCACGTGCGCAGGAGATCGCGGACGGCGTGCACAAGGTGCTGGACGGCATCGCGCAGGCCGAGGCCGCGGCCGGGCGTGAGGCGGGTTCCGTCAAACTGCTGGCGGCCACCAAGACCCGCGATGTGGGCGAGATCATGGCCGCGATCGACGCCGGCATCCACATGATCGGCGAGAACCGTCCGCAGGAAGTCGTGGTCAAGGCTCCGGGACTGACGCGACTGCTGGCCGAACGCGGCATCGCGCTGGGTGTCGGCGGCGATGACGCGGTGGCCGAGGCCGGTGCGGGTGCCGCCGCGACGGACCATATCCCGTTCCACCTCATCGGCCAGCTCCAGTCCAACAAGATCGGCAAGGTGCTGCCGGTGGTGAACACCATCGAATCGGTGGATTCCATCGAATTGGCGGAGAAGATCGCCCGTCGCGCCACCATGCACGGCGTCACGGTGGGTGTACTGCTGGAGGTCAACGAGTCCGGCGAGGAGTCCAAGTCCGGCTGCGCGCCGAGCCACGCCATCGACCTGGCCAAGCGCATCGGCGCCATGGGCGGCTTGGAACTGCAGGGCCTGATGACCATCGGTGCCCATGTGAATGATGAGCGTGTGATTCGCGCCGGATTCGCGCATCTGCGTCGCACGCGCGACCAGATCCTGGCCTCGGGTGCGGAAGGCACCGCGAACTGCAAGGAGCTTTCGATGGGTATGACCCAGGATATGGCCTATGCCATCGAAGAAGGCTCCACCATCGTGCGCGTCGGTACCGCCATCTTCGGCGCCCGCGCGTTCATCTGACGCCCAGTTTGGCTCCCCTCAGAGAGGGGAGCCAGAAAACGCGAGAAGGCCACTGCCCATTACGTTGGGCAGCGGCCTTCTCGTTGAAATATCAAGTATCAATCACGCATAGATGTTGCGCGGACGCATATCCTCCGGCAGACCCTCCAGCAGCGTGGCCACGGAGCCTTCCTCGAACACGGAACGGATGCCGGCGGCCAGCAGCGGGGCCACGGACAGCACGGTCATGTTGTCCAGTCGCTTGGATTCCGGAATCGGCACGGTGTCCATGAACACGATTTCCTTGGCGCCGCAATGCTCCAGACGCTCCACGGCCGGGCCGGACAGCAGGCCATGCGTGGCCACCAGCGTGACCGACTTGGCGCCGGACTCGTTCAGCGTGCGCACGGCCTCGCAGATGGTGCCGGCGGTGTCGACCATATCGTCCACCACCACGCAGTCGCGACCGTCCACATCGCCGATGATGCCATGGGCCTCGGCGTGGTTCGGGCGCGTGATGTCGCGCTGCTTGTGGATGAAGGCCAGCGGCAGTCCGCCGAGCTTGGCGGCCCACTGCTCGGACACCTTGATGCGGCCGGCATCAGGGGAGACGACGGTCGTGTTGCCCAGATCCACGGCGCCACGCACGTAGTCGAGCAGCACCGGCATGGCGGTGAGGTGATCGACCGGGCCGTCGAAGAAGCCCTGTTCCTGGGCGGCGTGCAGGTCGACCGTCATGATGCGGTCGGCACCGGCGGCGCGGAACAGGTCGAAGATGAGGCGGGCGGTGATGGGCTCGCGGCCGCGGTGCTTCTTGTCCTGACGGGAGTAGCCCAGGAACGGCGCCACCACGGTGATGGAGCGGGCGGAGGCGCGCTTCAGGGCGTCGATCATGAGCAGCTGCTCCATGATCCACTTGTTGATGTCGCCCGAGTGGCACTGCAGCGCGAATACGTCGGCGCCACGCACCGGCTCCGCGAAGCGCACGTACATCTCGCCGTTGGCGAAGTCGTACGCCGTGGTCTCAAGAATCTCGGTGCCCAAGCATTCGGCCACCTTCTCAGCCAGCTCGGGGTACGCGCGGCCCGTGACCAGTACGAGTCGTTTATCCGGAGTGCCTTCAAGAATCGCCGACATGCGTTCGCATCCTTTGTTCGAGTGCCGTGTAATTTTTCGCCTTACCCAGTGTACAAGCACCCCGTCGCAGCGTGTGCCACGGCGGGGTGCCTGTTTCGTGAGAATTGCCGGAATCAGTCAGAATCAGTCGGAATCAGTTCGCGATGCTGACCGAAACCTTGCCATCGGAGATGGAGAACGTGCCATTGGCGGTGAAGGATCGTGAACCGTCCTCCGGCTCCCAGCCATCGCTGGAATGGTATTCGTAGTTCATCTTCACCTCGCCCTCCTTGGTGGTGTACGAGCTGCGGGCCATTTCCACGTCATCCACCGTGGCATAGTCCTTGACCTTCCACTTGAAGTTGCGGTAGCGGCTCGTGCCGTAATAGGAGGAGTAACCGAACGGGCAGCCCTCCGGCTCGGCCTCGGTGGACGCGGCGCATTCGTCGATGGCGGACTTCAGCGCGTCGTTCAGAGCGGACTTGAGCTTGTCGGTGGACTCCAGCTTCAGCGAATCGCTGGAATCGCTGTTGGTGCTCACGGAGACGGTGTTGCTGCTGTAGTACTCCGACTTCGGCGCGGTGGCCTTATAGGTGCCGGGGTATACGGGGAACTCGAGGGAACCGTAGTAGGAGTAGTCGTCCGAGCTGGTGGTCGAGTTTTTGGACGTGACCGTCACGCCGTTGATCACCACGCTGTCGATCGAGCTCGGCAGGGAGACCTTGATGCTCTTGACCAGCGGTTCGGCCACGGTCCAGTTCTTGAAGATCAGGAACTTGCTGCCGTTGGACACCATCTTGATGGAATCGGAAGTGACCTCCTTGCCTCCCAGCGTGTAGGAGAGCTTGGCGGTCACAGTACCGTCCGCGTTGGTGGTGGTCTCGGAGATGCGCGCGTTGGTGATCGTGGTGTTCTCGCCTGCGGAGGCCTTGCTGGTCAGCAGCGCGGCTTTGGACTGGTCCACCGCTGGCTTGGCGATGTCGTTGGCCTTGTCGTAGTCGCCGGATTCGATGGCGGAGATGTAGCTGTTCGCCACGCTCTTTGCGCTGAACACGGAGGAGGACAGGGCGCCGTACGCGATGCCGAACACCACCAGGAAGCCCACCACGGCTCCGGTGATGATGAAGATGCGCTTCTGCTGGGCCGTCATCGTGGTGGTTGCGGCGACCGGCGCGGCACCGGGGGTACCGGGAGCGGCGGTGGGCGCCGCGGTCGGTACGGCCGGAATCGCGGTCGGGGCTGCGGTGGGTGCGGCGGCGAACGGAGCCACACCGGGGGCGGGCGCCGGAGCCGCGGCAGGGGAGCTCGGCGAGCCCGGAGCGGTCGGCGCGGGCGGCGTCGGACCGCCTACCGGGCCTCCCGGCGTCGCGGGCGGATTGGAACCACCGTCAAAAGGGCGGACGGACACTCCCTCGCTCGGCGCGCCCCAGGTGGGCCACTTGCCGAACATCGCGCCGGAGGCGTAGATGTAATCGACCACCGGCTGCGGGGTGGCGCGCACGGTGCCGCCCACGAGGGCCGGCCACAGTGCGGGCACGGAGACCACGATGGTCGGGCCGAAGGTCATGGCGGCGACCTCCACCAGCACGGCCCAGATGCCCATGATGATGAAGTTCCACATGGCGGGCGCGATGATCATGTGCAGGTTCGTGATGGCCGACAGGTCGAATCCGATCGTGCCGAAGATCGCGTTGACGAGCAGCCAGAACACCATCACGGCCACCGGCATCTTCCAGGTATGCTGCCAGCCCATGTAGGCCGGGTCGTACATGTTGCGGGCGGAGGCGCGCAGGGCGGTCAGGGCCGTGACCAGGAAGAAGAGCACGAACAGCAGCCAGATCGGCCAGACCGGCATGCCCAGATCGGGGCTGAACAGGCTGGCGTTGCTCGGCAGCTGGTTGGTTCCCTCGGTGATGGACATGGTGCCGAACGTGGCGAAGGTGAAGAACATCTCACCGATGAACAGCATGGTGATGGGGAACGTCATCAGAATCATGCCTTGGCCGGCCTTGAAGGTGATGACGAACAGCGCGACGATGGCGGCCACCAGGAACAGGGCGAGCTGCAGCGTCAGGACCTCGGCGGTGGAACGCACGAAGCCGCGGCTGCGGTGGAGCCACTGCCAGAAGGCCTGGAACACGGTCTTGGAATCGGAGGCGTACTGCGCCAGCGCGTAGCCGGCCACCGCACCGACGGTGCCAAGCAGGAAGGTCACCAGGAACGTACGCCAGGTGGCGCCGGACAGATGGGCCACGATGACGTTGCTCTCCACGATCGGCGCCTGTCCGATGGCGGACAGCAGGGTGACGACCAGCGCGGACAGCACGCCGGAGATGACGCCGGAGACAAGACCCGCGAACTTGAAGCGGATGCCCTTGAGCCGGGCCACCATGTAGGCGCCGTAGGCCGCGCCGATCACCAGCGCCACGCCGGTGAGGCCGAGCGGGTAGGAGATCAGGTTGGCTACGTTGAGGTTGGAGGTGATGCCGGAGATATCGATTCCGGACTGGCTGGCGTAGTTGGACAGCGCGGAGGTGTTCAGGTTGATGGTGGAGCCGCCGCCCACGCCGATCGCCAGGCTCAGGATGAGGTAGTGGAAGAAGTTGACGCCGTGGGTGATCTGCAGCATGTCGGTCACGCCGGACATCAGTCCGTTGCTGCCGAAGATGCTGCCGGAGCCGAGTGAATTGAGCGCGATGGCCGGGAACACGGACAGCACGATCGCCGCGATGACGCCGATGCCCGCGGAGGCGCCGATGGCCTGCATGTTGCCCACGCTGGTGAGTTCCTTGACCATCGGGTTGGCGGAGGCGGGCTTGACCTGCACGGGTGCGGGGGCTGCGCCGGGCTGGGCGGCGGCCTGCGAGGTCGGGGCGCCGGGCTGCGGTGCGGGTGCGGCGGCCGGGGTCGGAATCGGGCCGGTCGGCGTGGTCGGTGCCGCCTGGGCCGCGGGCTGGGGAGCCGGTGCGGGAGCAGGAGCGGGAGCAGGAGCGGGGACCGCCGGGAACGTACCGGTCGGCTGGGGCTGCGGTGCGGCCGTGGTCTGCGGGGCCGGAACCTGCGGGACCGGAATCGCGGTGGTCGACTGCGCGTTGGGAGCCGGCACGGTAGGTGCGGGCACGGCCGGGAACGCGCCGGTCGGCTGGGCCGCGGGCGTCGGAGCGGGCTGGACGGGCTGGGCGGCTGTCGGGACTGCCGGGGCGTGCGTGGACAGTACGGTCGCGTCGCTCACGGCATCGGACTGGACCGGCGCCGGTGCCGGGGCTGCCGGCGCCGCGGGCTGGGCCACTCGCGTGCCGCACGAGGCGCAGAACTGCGCACCTTCGCGCACGGGAGCGCCGCAATTCGGACAGAACATGAGAACTTCCCTTCTTCTGATGGACTCTTCACCGCTCATCGTACCCCCGTGCGATTGCACAAAACAGCGCGATTCCGCGCTTTTTCGAACATTCCGGCGTCGCTGCCGGCGGATCGCGGAGGGCGTCGTCCGCTGTCTCGGCCTGTTCATAGTATGGGCAAGTTGCCCAAAAGGGCTTCGCGTACGATGCGTGGGGTCCGGGCAAGCGTATACACACTCCTGCCACGGAACGTCCGTGGCCGATTAGTCCGAAGGAGGTGGGTGATGTCTGCGCACAAGTACGAACTGATGTTCATCGCCGATCCTGAGCTGGATGAGCGCGGTCTGAAGAAGCTGACCGAGCAGTATCTGGAGCTCGTCACCAAGGAAGGCGGTTCTTTCGATGAGCCCGATTACTGGGGCCGTCGCAAGCTCGCCTATGAGATTGCCGGTAAGACCGAAGGCAACTACGTCGTCGTGAAGTACACCGCCGAGCCCGCTGTCAGCGATGAGCTCGATCGTGTGCTCAACCTCAACGAATCCGTGATCCGTACGAAGATCCTTCGTAAGGACGCCTGAGTTACAGCGTTTCAGTCAGCCGATCAGCTGGCGAACAGATAAGTAAGGACCGTTATGGCAGGCGAAACCGTCATCACCATCGTGGGTAACCTCACCTCGGATCCCGAGCTGCGCACCATTGGCAGCGGGGCCACCGTGGCGAGCTTCACGATTGCTTCCACCCCGCGAACCTACAACCGCCAGACCAACCAGTTCGAGGATGGCCAGGCGCTGTTCATGAGGTGTTCGGCATGGCGCGATCTGGCCGACCACTGCGCCCAGTCCCTGAAGAAGGGCATGCGCGTGATCGCCCAGGGCCGCCTGCAGCAGCGTTCCTACCAGGCACAGGACGGTACCCAGAGGACCGTGGTGGAGATGCAGCTCGACGAGATCGGGCCCTCCCTGCGGTACGCCACCGCCCAGGTGACCCGCACGTCGTCCGGTCAGGGCGGCTTCCAGGGTCGCAACAACGGTGGCTACCAGGGTGGCCAGCCGAACAACGGCTACGGCAACCAGGGCGGCTACTCCGGTGGCCAGGGAGGTTACAACGGTGGCTACCAGGGTGGCGCCGGTTACTCCCAGCAGCCCGCGGCGCCGTCCGCCCCGTCCGCTCCGGCGGCCGATCCGTGGAGCTCCGGCTCCTCCGATTCCGGCAGCTTCTCGACCTTCGGCGCTTCCTCCGATTTCGGTGGCGGCGACGATTCCGACCCGGAGTTCTAAGCCTGCATCGCAAGCTGATCAGCATTAGCAAATCGAATTTTTAAGGAGAACATCATGTCACGTAAGAGGCCGCAACCGCCGGTCAAGCCGTTCAAGAAGAAGCCGAACCCGCTGAAGGCTGCCAAGATCACCGAGATCGATTACAAGGACGTTGCGCTGCTGCGCAAGTTCATCTCCGATCGCGGCAAGATCCGTTCCCGTCGTATCACCGGCGTGACCGTGCAGGAGCAGCGCGAGATCTCCAAGGCCATCAAGAACGCCCGCGAGATGGCTCTGCTGCCGTACGCCACTTCGGGTCGCTGAGTTAGGGAGGCTTTGAACAATGGCTGAATCCAAGGTTATTCTCACCAAGACCGTGTCCAACCTGGGCCACTCCGGTGACGTCGTCACCGTCAAGGCCGGCTACGCTCGCAACTTCCTGATCCCGCAGGGCCTCGCCTTCGCGTGGAACAAGGGTGCCGAGGCCCAGATCGTCGCCATGAAGCGCGCCCGTCTGGCCAAGGCCGTCGCCACCCGCGAGGATGCCGTCGCCGCCAAGGCCGCCATCGAGGGCACGACCGTCGAGATCGCCGCCAAGGTGTCCGAGTCCGGCAAGCTGTTCGGTGGTATCTCCAACGAGGCCATCGCCATCGCTCTGGCCGACAAGGCTCCGGTGAACCCGAAGGCCATCGAGGTCGAGACCATCAAGACCACCGGCGATTTCCCCGCCAAGGTGGCCCTCCACCCGGAGATCACCGCTTCCTTCTTCGTGAAGGTCGTGGCCGAGTGAACCATTCCGGCTTCACGCTGGAATCTTTCAGACTGAAGGTCTGAGCTTAAGCATCGGAAAGCCCCGTGTTCGCATGTTCGCGTGCGACACGGGGCTTTCTGTATGCTCTGCTAGGCCAAGATTGACGTGGGCCATTTATTCTCGGCTCCCCTTGTCAGGGGAGCTGTCGGCGAAGCCGACTGAGGGGTAGTCCGACAGAGATTCATGTCAATCTTGGTTTAATAGAGTCTTTCTGTATTGCTCGAGGACGTGCATTCAGGAAACTCCGTAGAGGTTGTATCCGTGGATTCCGAGTTCGGACCACGCCCCTGTGTGATGTCGCTCGATATTTACCTGCCATAAATATGTGTTTATTTTGTGAAGGCCTGATTTTGATGGTCTGAAAGGTGCTTTTCGAAGGCCGTCCAACCTGAAAATCACGTTTTTAAAAACGTTGGAATTCCGGGCGACACGCCGAGACTTGCATCCGTTCTGAATCCGAGTATATTTATCACTCGTTGCAAGGAACACTTCAACAACTAACCAACGCCCCTGTAGCTCAGTTGGTTAGAGCAGCTGACTCTTAATCAGCGTGTCCAGGGTTCGAATCCCTGCGGGGGCACAGATAAACCGGAATCGAAAGATTCCGGTTTTTTGTTTTTCCGGACAGGACTCAGACGGTTCCGGCCAGTCGCCAATCAGCTCCGCGTCGGCCGGCGTGGACCATCGTCCACGTTCAGCCCTCGGCGTACACTTGCCTAGTTTGCTTGACTCCTGCTTGTCGAAAGCAGTCACATCACCCAGTAATTAGGAAGAAAAGAAGAAGCAGTGGAATACTCCCTCTTTACCAAGCTGGCCGCCGAGTTCTTCGGCACCGCCATCCTGATGATCTTCGGCAACGGCTCCGTGGCCAACGTCGAACTCAAGAACACCAAGGGCCACCACGCCGGCTGGCTGAACATCGCCATGGGCTACGGCTTCGGCGTGATGTTCCCGGTCCTCATGTTCGGTAGCGTCTCCGGCGCCCACATCAACCCGGCCATGACCCTCGCCCAGGCCATCAACGGCCTGTTCCCGTGGAACGAGGTGCTGCCGTACATCATCGCGCAGCTGCTCGGCGCCGCCCTGGGCCAGTTCATCGTCTATCTGACCTACTGGCCGCACTACAAGGAGACCGAGGACGCCAACGCCATTCTCGGCACCTTCTGCACCACCGACGCCCACAACGACAAGATCAACTACTTCCTCAACGAGATGTTCGGCACCCTCGTGCTCGTGTTCGGCGCGCTGTGCTGCCTCTCCCTGGATTGGGGCAAGCAGGATTACGCCGCCGCCTCCATCGTGGTCGGCTTCATCGTGTGGGGTCTCGTGACCTCCATGGGCGGCCCGACCGGCCCTGGCCTGAACCCGGCCCGCGACCTCATGCCGCGCCTCCTGCACGCCATCCTGCCGATTCCGCACAAGGGCTCCTCCCGCTGGGGCGAGGCCTGGATCCCGGTCGTGGCCCCGATTGTGGGCGCGATCATCGGTTGCTGGATGTTCGTGATCTTCTTCGCCTGATATCAGTGGCGATCACGCCGGTACCTGCCTGATAGGCGGTGCCCCGGATATGCGAAGACGGCCCCTGCGATTGCATGCAGGGGCCGTCTTCGTATATCGTGCCTGGCCTTACTCGTGGCCTTGCTGTGGCTTCCTCATTGGTGAAAGCTGGCTGAAGTGTGGCTTCGCGGGATTTCCCGTCAATAGCGTCTTGCCGCGCTTTGCCAGTCGTCCATACGCCCGGCCGTTCAGTCGTTCAGGAAGATCTGCGGGGCCTTGGCGAAGTTGTTGGCGCAATGCGCGCCGCAGAAGTAGTAGGTCTTGCCGTCGTGTTCGCGCGTGATGGCGTCGGCGTTCACGGCCACGGTCATGCCGCACACCGGATCGGTGGCGGTCTCGCCCTCGGCCGGTGCGGCGTGATGCATGTGCATGTTCATATCCATGGGATTCTCCTTGGTGGTTGGATGGTTGTTGTCCGTGTGCGCGGACAAGTGCAATGAGGTGCGATCGTCGATGATGACGGTCGGTTCAGCGGCGGGGGAGTGGGATGCCGAGGCCGCTGCCGTGGCGGCGGACTTGTCGCCGGAAGCCTGCCCGACGCCGATATCGGCCCCGTGCAGACGGTTCGCGTTGAGCACCAGGCACACCGAGCTCAACGCCATCGCCAGACCTGCGATCATGGGGCTCAGCAGCCAGCCGGTGAACGGGAACAGCACGCCTGCCGCGATCGGGATGCCGATGACGTTGTACCCGAACGCCCAGCCCAGATTCTCGCGAATATTGCGCATCGTGGCCTGCGACAGGTCAATGGTCTTCAGCACGCCCCGCAGGTCGCCGCTCATCAGCGTCACGTCCGCGGACTGCATGGCTACGTCCGTGCCGGTGCCGATGGCGATGCCGAGATCGGCCTGCGCCAGTGCGGGCGCGTCGTTGATGCCGTCGCCCACCATCGCAATGAGATTCGCGGACTGTCTGGCACCGGACCGCTCGCCCTGTGCGCCGTGTTCGTCGCGCTCGCGCTGCAGTTTCTCGATCCAGTAGGCCTTGCCGTCCGGCTTGACCTCGCAGATCACCGTGTCGATGCCCACCTCGCGTGCGATGCGGGAGGCTACGTCCGCCTTGTCGCCGGACAACATCACCGTGCGGATGCCTCGGGCGCGCAACGCCGCGACGGCCTCGACGGAACCGTCTTTGACCGTGTCCTGTTCGTAGCTCGGGCGGCTCCAATCCGCGGATTCGTCCACCACGCCGCGTGTGATGGTGCCGGTCTTGTCGAACACCACGGTACCGATCAGGCGCGCCTGCTCCAGCGCCTTGGCGGACGTGACCAGCACGCCGTTCGTGGCGCCCAGGCCCAGCGCCACCGTCACCGAAAGCGGCGTGGCGAGGCCCAACGCGCACGGACAGGCGATGATGAGCACGCTGACCGCCGTGACCATCGCGTGCGCGAGCTTCGGATCGGGGCCGAGCGAAACCCATACGGCAAACGTCCAGATGGCGATGATCATCACCGCAGGCACGAAATACCGGGCGATACGGTCGGCCAGCTGCTGCACCGGGGCCTTCGTGGCCTGCGCGCGGGCCACCATCGCGGCGATCTGCGAAAGCACCGTGTCCGCGCCCACTTGGGTCGCGCGCATCACGCAATCGCCCTTCAGCAGCACGGTCGCGCCGGTCAGCGGGCTGCCGGACGACTTGACCACGGGCTTCGATTCGCCGGTGATCATCGACTCGTCCACCGTGACCTCGCCGGCCACGATGACGCCGTCAGTGGGCACGCGCTCGCCGGCGCGCACGATCAACAGATCGCCGGTGGAGACGGCGTCGATGGGAGTGTCCGTGGCATTGGCGGGATTTCGCCATTCGATGTTCCCGAGGTCGGCGGCGGAACCGTTGGTGCCGACGCTCAGCAGGTGAGCGGAGGTCGGACGCAGCTTGATGAGGGACTGCACGGCCTTGCCGGTGCCCTCGCGGGCCTTGGTCTCCAGAAGACGACCGACCAGAACCAGCGTGATGACCACGCCCACCGATTCGAAATACGGTTCGCGAGAGCCCTCGGGGAAGACCCACGGGGCGATGCAGGTCACCAGACTGTACAGGTAGGCGGCCGACGTGCCCAGCGAAACCAGCGAATTCATGTCCGGGGAACGATGGGCCAGTGCCGGGAACCCAACTGAATGGACGGGGTGACCGCAATAGAACATCACCGGGGTGATGAGCATGGCCTGCAGCCACGGGTTCACCATCCAGTGCGGCACGAGCGCGGGATTCGCCATATGCAGCATGGTGACGACGAACACCGGGATGGTCAGTACCGCGCCGATGATTACCAGTCTGGTGAGCGACCTGATTTCGTTGCGGCGTTCCTGGGCCTCGCGTTGCTCCGCTGCCGCCGCATCCTTGGCTCCCTCTGACGAGGGGACTGTCGAGTGAAGCGAGACTGGGGGAGAGAAGCGCTCGGCCTCGGCCGGGCCACCGGACCGCGAGCGAAGCTCGTCCTCCTTCCCCTCCACGCGCAGCAACCCATGCACCATGTTCATGCCGCAGGCGAACGGATACTCGCCCGCCGGCAGTGCCGGCAATTCCACGTCGGTCGTGGCATTGCCCGGCAGCATGACGTCCATGCCCAGATCCGCGAACACCACATGCGAGGTGCACTCGCCGGTTTCCTTCCGGTCGAACGTGAGGGTGATGGGCATGCCGGCCCGCATGGTCACCTGCGCGGGGGAGTAACCGCCTTTGACGGTGATGGTCGCATGCTGCCGGCCATTGCTGACCGTGCCGGCCTCGCCACGTTGCGGGGCGAAGAAGAACCGCAACACCAGCCATGTCAGGGCCGCCGCAGCCAACAGGGCCGCAGCCACCGGGAAGATATCGAATTCCATACCCGCTCCTTCCTCTCTTCATTGTATCGGGCAACAGTGTATACCCAATACCCCTATAGGGTATATAATGTGGTGTGTTCAGCTTGAGGAATAACGGATAGCGAAAGAGGTCTGTCAAACCAAGATTCCGGGATCGGCACGGTCTTCGTCCCTGGCTCCCCTTGCCGGGGGAGCTGGCTGCGGGGCGGTCTGAGGGGTGGCCCAATCGGATTTATGACGATTTTGGTTTGACGGGGCTTTGCGGAAAGGCTGGTGGATTTATGCACGGCTATAGCGGCGACAAGTCGAAGGTGGTGGCGCGGCTGCGCCGCATCGAGGGACAGGTGCGCGCCATCGAGCAGATGGTGGAGGACGACAAGTACTGCATCGACATCCTCACGCAGATTTCCGCCTCGAATTCCGCGTTGAAATCCGTGGCGTTGCTGCTGTTGGACGACCACCTCAACCATTGCGTGCGTCAGGCCTCCGCCGAGGGTGGTCCCGTGGCCGATGAGAAGCTCGCCGAGGCCTCCGCCGCCATCGCCCGTCTCGTCAAGTCCTGATGGATGGGGTTTCTTCTACCTTCTGAGCGCCGGAATCTCGGCGAGAGGCCTGAAAACGGCGTGATTCCGGTGTGAAGGGAAAAATTTTACCGTCCTTCTCAAACAATGCGATACTGGGAACCATGTCTGAACAAATGGGAACCGTAGTAATTGTGGTGCTGGTACTGGTGGTCGGAGTCGTGATGGGACTCGCCGCCGGATTCCTGCTGGGGCGGAACAAGGGCCAGGAGATGGCCCGCGGTGCCAAGGCCGAGGAATTGGAGGAGGCGCGCGCCGCATTGGAGTCCGCCCGATCCGAAATCGCCGAGCTGCATGCCGTGAAAGCCGCCGCCCGTGCTCAGATGGAAGGTGCGGAACGCCAGTTGGCGTTCGTGAAGTCGCAGTTGGCACAAGCGCAGCAGGCCGAGCAGATTCGCATCCAGCATGAGCGTGAGCGCGCCGCTGCCGAGGCCGAGGAACGTCGCCAGGCTGAGGCCAAGGCTGCCGAGGAACGTCGTCGTGCCGAAGCGGAGGCCGCGGAAACGAAGCGACGCGAGCAGGAGGCGCGGCTCCAGGAACAGAGCAAGGTGCTGGAGGCGCTGGCTCCGGTCGCCAAGAACCTCGATGCGCTGCAGAACAAGGTCACGCAGATCGAGGAGGGCCGCAAGCAGGAGATGGGCGCCCTCGGGGCCCAGCTCAAGGGGCTCAATGATCAGCAGGCTCGCTTGGACAAGGAGACCAGCTCCCTGTCCGCCGCGCTGCGCAACAACAAGGTGCGTGGCGCTTGGGGTGAGGCCCAGCTGAAGAACATCGTGGAATCCGCGGGACTTCTGGAACATGTGGACTTCGATACGCAGGTGGTGGTCACCGGTGCGGACGGCCGCACGCTGCGACCGGATATGATTGTCCACCTTCCGGGCGGCAAGACCATTCCGATTGACGCCAAGGTGCCGTACGCCGATTACCAGCGCGCCTGCGAGATTCCGGAAACCGCTAGTCCGGAAGAATTGGCGCGGCGAGACGAGCTGCTGCGTTCGCATGCCAAGGCGCTGCGCGAGCATGTGCGTGCCCTCGGCGAGAAGGCCTACTGGAACGCCTTCGACACGGCCCCGGACTTCGTGGTGGCGTTCATCCCCAACGAGGCATTGCTTCAGGCCGCGCTCGAAGCCGACTCCACGCTGATGGACGACGCCTTCTCCCGCAAGGTGGCGCTCACTTCGCCGGTCACGCTGTGGGCTGTGCTGAAGTCCGTGGCGTATGCCTGGCAGCAGCAGTCCCTGACCGATGACGCCAAGCAGCTGTTCGATCTGTCCCGTGAACTGTACGACCGTTTCGCCGTGCTGGGCGATTACGCCACCAAGCTCGGCACGCAGATCTCCAAGACGGTCGGCGCCTATAACAAGTTCGCCGCCAGTCTGGAGAAGCGCGTGCTGCCCACGGCGCGCAAGCTGCAGAAGATCGAGCCCACCAAGATCATCGGCGAAGTGCCGCTCATCGAATCCGAATCGGGCAACATCAACGAGCTCGCCGCGCCCGAGGTTGCGCCCTCGGACTCCGATTCGTCCGATAACGCCAAAGACTGAGCCGACGTGTTCCGATTGCGGCCGGGTTCCAGCCCATCCCTGACCCCCTCAGGCGATAGTCTGGGAACATGACTGAATCTGGATTCCGCCGTACCGGCACCCCGGACCTTGCCGCCTCGAAGAACGCCACCGATTTCGCCATGCTTGACCCGCGCGAGCAGCTGGCCTCCCTGCTCAAAGAGCACGTGGTGGGCCGTCCCTTCTCCGAACTGGCCGCCGTGACCTTCGACCACCGCGCGGCCGTGGTGATGGGCCATGTGCTGCTCGACGCCCTTGAGGACGCCGGCTACTCGGTGGACGACTTCGACGCGGTTGGCGCCCTGACCGCCGCCGCCGTGCCGATGGTCTCCGCGATGATGCAGGCAGCCGCCTCCCGCGGCGAGGACCTGGACGGATTCGTCATGGACTTCGTCTATCCGTCCATCAAGGGGCCGTCCATCGAAGGCCGCCGTGTGGTGCTGCTGGACGCATGGTTGTCCGAGAAGTCATATGTGCAGACCAGCTCCCTGGTTACCCTGCGCAACGGCAACGAGCTGAGCCTCGATTTCGGCGTGGTGGAACAGCTGGGCGCCTCTGTGGTGGCCATCGCCTCGCTGGTCGGCGGCGGCGCGAAGAACATCGACGTCATCAACCCCTCCACCGGCGAGAGCCACATCCTGCCCTTCGTCCAGGTCTTCGACGAATCCGAGCTGCGGTAATTCGTCGTTGCCGGTTTCGATTGAGCAGATTTCATCTGTCATAGGCGGATTGTTTTCCTGAGAGAGTGCCCTCGTTAATCGTGTCTCTCCGGGAATCCGCCTAATACCAACGGTTTTCCAATACTTTTCGCCTGATTCTGGCGAAAACCATGATGTGCAATCACAGGAGGTATGCGGCTTGCACGCGCCGAATCAGATTTCCCTGGCCGCCAAGGCATCCGGCGAACCCGAATTCCGTGAAATCGGCGTAGGCCCGTGGGTCGAAACACATCCCGACGAACCCCGTCCGGATGATGCCGCATCACCCAACTACGATTCCCGTTTCGATACGGAACTCCTGAACGAAGGCGATCGGCGCAACGTGCTCGACCGATACCGGTATTGGTCCGTGCAGGCCATCAAGGACGATCTGGACGTTCGTGGCCGTCATGATTTCGAAGTCGCAGTGGAGAACTGGACCCACGACTTCAACATCGGCTCCATGGTGCGCACCGCCAATGCCTTCCAGGCAAGGCGCGTGCATATCGTCGGGCCTCACAAGTGGAACCGCAAGGGCGCGTTGATGACCGAGCTCTACCAGCACGTGGAGCATCACCCGTCCATCGCCGAGCTGGTGGAATGCTGGCGCAACCGCATCGCCGGCGAAATCGCCTACGAGCGTGCCCGCGCCGCGGCCGCCGCCGTACACGTCCATGAATCCGCGGTTCTGACGCCACGCCCCTCGGCCGCATCGCTGATCTCCGAAAACGACAGGCTCATGGCGGACATCGATGCCGGGGATTTCGGCGTTCCGGCCCGAACCCCCGCCGCGGCTGCCAGTGCATCGGTCGCCCCGCTCCCGTCCAATCCCGTTCCGTCTGATACGCACGCATCGGTCTCGGTCCCTGACGCCAGACAATCCGCGCTGGCCGAACTCACCGCCGCGGACGCGCGCATCAAGGAGCTGGAGGCCGCCCGCGTCATCGCCCTCGACATCATTCCCGGTGCGGTGCCGATGGAAACCTACGTTTTCCCCAAGCGCTGCCTGCTCCTGTTCGGTGCCGAAGGCCCAGGTCTGAGCCAGAAGGCTCTCGACTTGGCCGACGACGTGGTCTACATCTCCCAATTCGGTTCGGTCCGTTCCATCAACGCCGGTGCGGCCGCCGCTGTGGCGATGCACGCCTGGATCGCCCAGCACGCGGTTATCGGCCGATAGACACGGCGATTCCGATCTGCACGGACCGGAACGTTCTGCCCCCGATGCGTACGGTGCCAAAACGGGTAGCCATACGTCGACAGCCAGGCCGTCGCACTGGCGAGGTGCCGGCTTGTCGCCTAGAGTTGAACCATGATTGAGGTTGAGGGGCTCAGTAAACGGTTCAAATCCAAACAAGCACTCAGTGACGTGACGTTCACCGCCGAGGACGGCAAGGTCACCGGTTTTCTGGGACCCAACGGTGCCGGCAAATCCACCACCATGCGCGCGATGCTCGGTCTGATCGCTCCGGACGACGGCCATGCGCTGATCGACGGCAAGCCATTCGTCAGCCTGCGCGCGCCCATGCGTGCCGTCGGAGCGGTGCTGGACGCCAAGTCGGCGCATCGGTCGCGTTCGGCCCGTGACCATCTGCTTGCGCTGGCCTACACCAACAACATCCCCAGACGCCGGGTGGACGAGGTTATCGACATGACCGGCCTGACCAGCGTGGCCAAGACCAAAGCGGGCCGCTTCTCGCTCGGCATGAGCCAGCGGCTGTCCATCGCCGCGGCCCTGCTGGGAGACCCGCATAACCTGGTATTGGACGAGCCGATCAACGGACTCGACCCGGAAGGCGTCAAATGGGTGCGTGAACTGTGCCGCTACTATGCCTCGCAGGGACGTGCCGTGCTTCTGAGCTCGCACCTGATGAGCGAGGTGGCGCTCACCGCGGACAACCTCGTGATCATCGGCCAGGGACGCATTCTGGAAACCACCACGGTCGGCAGGTTCGTGGCCGAGCATTCCGCACGTTCCATCCGCGTGGTCACACCCGAACCGGCCAAGCTCATGGCGATTTTCGCCAATGCTGAAGGAGTCAGCGTCACGCCGGACCAACGCACGCCTGCGGACCCGCCCATGGGCGAGGTGTTCCGCATCACCGGTGCCGATCTGGTGGCCGCCGCCCGCGTGTTCGCCCAGGCGGGGCTGATCACCTACGAACTCGTCGAGGAACACGCCTCGCTTGAGGAGGCATACATGGCTCTGACCCATAACCAAACCGAATACCGTGCGCAGGAGGTCGGATGATGAACGGCCCGGAGATGGATGCCTTGAATCCGGATGGTGAGAAAACGGCCATGGCCGGGGACCGTGTCCCTGCCTCGTCCCGTGAAACCGGACGCCGCGCCAACCGTTGGAGTCGCCGTATCCGATTGTCCTTTCTCGGCGTGCTCAAGGCCGAGCTGCTCAAGCTCAAATCGCTGAACTCCACCTGGATCCTGCTCGGCCTGGCCTCCGCACTCATGGTGGGCATGGCCGCGCTGAGTGCCTGGACCATCACGTTCATGGCCACCATCGACATCACCACCGGCAAAACGCTTGACCATCCCAAGCCGCTCGCCGCCGCCGATCTGTGGGCCGTGCTGGCGTCCTCGGGCAGCACCGCGGCGCTGGTGATCGGCATCTTCGGCGTCATGGCCATCACCAGCGAGTACACCACGTCCGCCATCCAATCCAGCCTGACCGCCAATCCCAGACGCGGCATGTTCTACGTCGGCAAATCGCTTGCCGTGGCGCTGTACGCGCTCGCTTCCGGAATCGTGGGCATATTGCTGGCATCCGGCATGCTGTTGCTGTTCGCCAGAGGCTATGACGTCACGCCGCTCAAAGACGACCAGTGGCGCATCATCCCCATCACCGTGGCCGGCTTCCCTCTGATCATCATGCTCATCGCCCTGATGGCGGTGGGATTGGGGGCACTGACCCGCTCCACAGTGGGCGGCGTGAGCACGGTGGTCGTACTGCTCATGGTCCTCTCCTCCATACTGGCCATCGTCTCCATGGCGGTCAGCCAGGTCTCCTGGCTCGGCACCCTGGCCTACCTCACGCCCGACATGGCGATGAACAACTTCCTCGGCGGCAGCATCCGCAGCGATGCCGTCTCCTCGGTCTCGGTCCTGCAGGACTACTGGATTCCCGAATGGTGGCAGTCCGGCCTCATTCTGCTCGCCTGGGTCGCCGCCGCCTGGATCGGAGGCCTCATCGTCACGCAACGCGCCGATGTGAAGTGACGGCATACGGCGCCTGTTTCTTCGATGCTTCAGCAGGCGTTGCTCAATACCCTCGACGTGTCCTGTCCGCGAGTTCGTCGGGGTTTGAGGGATTCAGCAGTCTCTGTTGAACCAAGATTGACATGTGGTCCTTATTCTCGGCGCCCCTTGCCGGAGGATCTGCTGGCGCAGTCGGATTGGATGCACGTCAATCCTGGCTTAGCAGGGCCGTTCAGTATTGTGCTCGCTCTCCTGAGTGTTGCCGAGCGGGCGCTGACGGCAGGTAAAACGCGGTTCTACAGATATGTCCTTTCTTGCTTGCTGATGGCTGTTCCGCCGAGCAAGAAAGGTGAATTGATCCCTATGCCGCCTCGTTGATAGGCATCTGATGGGGGCATAAGGGGCAGCTGCCCCTGTTCTGCCCCTGCCAGCGGATATCCTGCGGGGCAAGGATGGTGATTGCTCCCTGTGCCGTCCCGCTGATAGAAGCTCAGCGGGGGATTGCCGATGGCTGGTCCCCCTTCTGCTCCGCTGCCGGATTCTGAGCGGGGCGTGAACGCGAATAGGTCCCCGATTCGTCCCGCTGACGAGTCCCTAGTGGGGCATTGCCGGCATATGATGCCTTGTTTGCCTCGCTGGCAGACCTCCCGCGGGGCGTTACGTGCGGTTTCTGCCTGGCTTGCCTCGCTGCACCTTGGCCCGGCGTGACCAATCAGGCAGATACTCCCCGTTATGCTTCCCTCAGAACCACAAACTGCGCGTCTTCGGTATGCCGGCCGTCTGTAATTTGTTCCAAAGCGGTCGTCTACGCAACACGTCGTCGAATGTAAACCGCACGACCGTGGCGACCTTCGCCCGGCGTAGTGCATCCTCACGTGCCCTTTCATCGTGAACCACGCCCTGTATGGTCTTGCGCCCCGACATATCCGGATCCACATATTTTCGTGTGCCGTCAAATTCGCCCACGATGATGCGGCCGTCGGCGAGTCTCCACATGAAATCCACCCGATATGCCATGCCGGTTTGAGGATCGATGATGGTCTGCTGAATTTCCGGAGTCGCGTATCCGCCTTCGATGATGGTGCCGCGAGCCAGCGATTCGCCGCCATTCTCGCTGGCGGGATTGGCATGATGCAAAAGCCGGAATACCGTTGTGCAGTCTTTCCGGGAGTTGCCGCAGATGGCGAGTATGTCACTTGCGGCGACGCCGCTGGCCAGCGCGGAGTCGATGACGGGCAAGGCCAGGCGGAATTCGTGCATAAGGCCGCAATCCACTACGGTTCTGGCTCCGTCGGTCACGGGAATGCCATCCACGTATGCCGGAGTGCATGACGGTATGAAAATTCGCCGCACCAGGGCGGTGCTTGCATCTGCACCCTTACCGGGGGCGACGATGGCGATGGTGCCGTCATGCATCATCCACGGATGGTCAAAACCGTGGATGCTCGCCGCGGTGATTCCGGCGAATATCCAATTCGGATGTTTGAGGTGCAGCGTACGGGCGATATGCGTCGATCGTTCCGCGGGATTCAGGGAATCCCAATAGGTGGGTGATACGTACATATTGGGGAATACGCGCTTCAGCTCCTGTGCCTTGGCCCGCCGCTCCAATGCGGAACGCTGAGCTTTGTCTTTGCCGACGGCACAGCGGCGTTCTGTTTCGGCCTGTTGCATTAACGTTTCCACGACTTTGTGATGTTTCATGGCAATGACCATATGCCGGCGAATGCCTCTCGGGAAAGGCGGAGCGGCCAATGTGGGTGCAGCTTCTCAGCAAAGTGCTGAATTGTGGATAGATGTGGATAAGTATGTGGATAATGGGTGGTCGGCCGTCAGACGCATCTTCGACGATTCCAATGTGGGGCCAATCGGCTGCGTAATACCTGTTCTACCGCGCTGAAATGATGTGAGCGGGGTGCCAGAGGGCACTACTAGCTGTATTGCCGCGTTAACTGGCTGCCAGCGGGGAAAGCCGGTTGCGTATTGCCTGTTCTGCCCCGCTAACAGGCTTGTATTGGGGTTATGAAGGTATGTGACGCCTGCTCTGCCCCGCATGCATGCCATAAAAAGAGCATCGGCGGCACCTGCTCCCCGTTTTACCGCTCCGCACCGGTCCTCAACGGTAAATCCCGGTCAGCCGGTGCTTGGAATGCCTCGCCGGCATTCGGCCCCAAGCGCCCGGAAGCCCATCGGACGACCGCCGGCCCATGCTTCGAGCGGCGGTATTCCGCGTGTCACAAACCACTCGTATAGTTGGGCCCATGCCAACATTTTCACGCGAAGAAATCGTGCATTTGGGCGATCTTGCCCGAATCGCGCTCACCGATGAGGAAATCACCCGTCTGCAGGGCGAACTGAACGTCATCGCAGACTCCATCAACAAGGTCCAGGAAGTCGCTTCCGACGACGTCGAGCCCACCGCCAACCCGGTTCCGCTTGAGGCCTACCTGCGCCCGGACGTGGCCGAGACCCCGCTCACGCAGGAAGAGGCGCTCGCCGGCGGTCCGAAGACCGAGGCCGGTATGTTCGTGGCACCGCGAATCCTGGGAAGCGAGGAGTGAACCCGATGAGCAACGAAACCGCATCTCTCGTCAAGCTGTCCGCCGCCGAGCAGGCCGCCGCCATCAAGAAGGGCGACGTCACCTCCCGCGAGCTCGTCGAGGCCCACCTCAAGGTGATCGAGGCCGCCGAGTCGTCCATCAAGGCCTTCCTCAAGGTCTCCGGCGACGTGGCCCTGGAGCAGGCCGACGCCTTCGACAAGAAGTCCGCCGAGGACAAGGCCGCCCTGCCCGAGCTGGCCGGCGTGCCGATCGCCATCAAGGACATGATCGTCACCAAGGGCATCGAGACCACCGCCGCCTCCAAGATCCTCGAAGGCTGGGTGCCGCCGTACGACGCCACCGTCATCGAGAAGCTCAAGGCCGCCGGCATGCCGCTGCTCGGCAAGACCAACCTGGACGAGTTCGCCCAGGGTTCCTCCACCGAGCACTCCGCCTACCAGACCACCCACAACCCGTGGGATACCGAGCGCGTGCCCGGCGGTTCTGGCGGTGGCTCCGCCTCCGCGGTCGCCGCGTTCGAGGCCCCGCTCGCCCTCGGCACCGACACCGGCGGCTCCATCCGTCAGCCCGGCGCCCTGACCGGCACCGTGGGCGTCAAGCCCACCTACGGCGGTGTCTCCCGCTTCGGCGCCATCGCCATGGCCTCCTCGCTCGACCAGATCGGCCCGGTCTCCCGTACCGTGCTCGATTCCGCCCTGCTGCAGGAAGTCATCGGCGGCCACGATCGCCGCGACTCCACGTCCATCCCGGAGGGCCCGCGCCCGATGGTCGCCGCCGCCCGCGAGGGTGCCAAGCGTGACCTCAAGGGCCTGAAGGTCGGCCTGATCAAGGAACTCGGCGGCGATGGCTTCCAGCCCGGCGTCGAGGCCCGCTTCAACGAGGCCGTCGACAAGCTCAAGGAAATGGGTGCCGAGGTCGTCGAGGTCTCCTGCCCGCACATCGGCTACTCCTTGGGTGCCTACTACATCATCATGCCGTCCGAGGTGAGCTCCAACCTGGCCCGCTACGATGGCATGCGCTACGGCCTGCGCGTGATGCCGCCGGCCGGCGTGCCGCAGACCGCCGCCAACATGATGGCCTACACCCGTGAGGCCGGCTTCGGCGACGAGGTCAAGCGTCGTATCATCCTCGGCACCTATGCCCTGTCCGCCGGCTACTACGACGCCTGGTACGGCTCGGCCCAGAAGGTCCGCACGCTCATCATCCAGGACTTCAAGAAGGCCTTCGAGCAGGCCGACGTGCTGGTCTCCCCGACCTCCCCGTCCACCGCCTTCAAGTTCGGCGAGAAGATGGACGATCCGCTGGCCATGTACATGAACGACATCGCCACCATCCCGGCCAACCTCGCCGGCGTGCCGGCCATGTCCATCCCGGCCGGCCTGTCCGACGACGGCCTGCCCGTGGGCTTCCAGTTCATCGCCCCGCAGCAGCGCGACGAGGTCATGTACAAGCCCGCCGCCGCCCTCGAAGCGGCGCTGGAGGAAAGCTGGGGCGGCCCGATCTGGAACAGCCTCAAGACCCCGTGGCTTGACGGCCTGGCCAAGTGACGGAAGCATCGGAAGGAAAACACAAACATCATGGCTGAAAAACTGATGAAGTACGCCGATGCCACCAAGAAGTATGACGTGGTCTTCGGCCTGGAAACGCACGTGGAGCTCAGCACGAACACCAAGCTGTTCTGCCCGGCCCACATCGAGTTCGGCGGCGAGCCAAACACCCAGCTGACCCCGGTCTCCCTGGGTCTGCCGGGTTCCCTGCCGGTGGTCAACAAGACCGCCGTCGACTACGCGATCAAGCTGGGTCTGGCCCTGCACTGCGAGATCGCCGAGTGGAGCCAGTTCGCCCGCAAGAACTACTTCTACCCGGACATGCCGCGCGACTACCAGATCTCCCAGTACGACAAGCCGACCAACGGCAACGGCTACCTGGACGTCGAGCTTGAGGACGGCACCGTGTTCCGTGTGCCGATCGAGCGCGCGCACATCGAGGACGACGCCGGCAAGAACACCCACGTCGGTGGTGCCGACGGCCGCATCGAAGGCGCCGACCACTCCCTCGTGGACTACAACCGCGCCGGCGTGCCGCTGATCGAGATCGTGACCAAGCCGATCGAGGGCGCGGGCGACCGCGCTCCGGAGATCGCCGGTGCGTACATGCGCGCCATCCGCGACATCGTGCGTGCGCTGGGCATCTCCCACGCCCGCATGGAGCAGGGCAACATGCGCGCCGACGTGAACGTCTCGCTGCGCCCGTCCGCCGACGCCCCGTACGGCACCCGTTCCGAAACCAAGAACGTGAACTCTTTCCGCGGCATCGAGAAGACCATCCAGTACGAGATCCGCCGTCAGGCTGCCCGTCTGGACGAAGGCAAGGAGATCCTGCAGGAGACCCGCCACTGGGATGAGGCCTCGCAGACCACCGCCGGCGGCCGCGTGAAGTCCGATGCGGACGACTACCGCTACTTCCCGGATCCGGATCTGGTGATGCTGCACATCACCAAGGAGCACATCGCCGAGATCCAGGCCCAGATGCCGGAGATGCCGCGCGAGCGCCGCAACCGCCTCAAGGCCGAGTGGGGCCTGACCGACCTGCAGATGCGCGACATCCTCAACGCCGACGCCCTCGACCTCATCGAGGAGACCGTCAAGGCCGGTGCCTCCGCCGCCGGTGCTCGCAAGTGGTGGCTGGGCGAGCTGTCCCGCGAGGCCAACGCCAAGGGCGTCTCCCTCGAGGAGCTGCCGGTCACCCCGGCTGACGTGGCCGAGGTCGAGAAGCTCATCGCCGACGGCAAGCTCAACGACAAGCTCGCCAAGCAGACCGTCGCCGGCGTGCTCGCCGGTGAGGGCACCCCGGACGAGGTCGTCAAGAAGCACGGCTACAAGATCGTCGAGGACAACGGTGCCATCGAGGCGGCCGTGGACGCGGCGTTCGAGGCCAACCCCGACGTGGTTGAGAAGCTCAAGAGCGGCAACATGAAGCCGATGGGCGTGATCATCGGTGCCGTCATGAAGGCCACCCGCGGCCAGGCCGACGCCAAGGCCGTGACCAAGGTCGTCATGTCCAAGATCAAGGGCTGATTCTTCGTTCAGTCTCACCATGGCTCCCCTCCTTGAGGGGAGCTGTCAGCGAAGCTGACTGAGGGGAGTACCGGATTCGTCCGTATGCTTTCCTTGGTTCGCTTTGCCGGACGGCTCCCCTCTTCGAGGGGAGCCTTTTTCGTATGCCTCTCCTTGTGCGCCACCGGCGTAAACATGTGGCGAACATCCCACTTCAGCCCGTTTCCAGCTTTCGTCCAGTCGAGTAAGATAGGTTCGGCACTGCAATATGAGTCGAAACAGGGGACGAGTACCAATGGCAGGGACCAACGAGGTGTTGAGCATGGCTACTGATGCGCGGATGAAGCGTGATTTGCCCGAACGCATCGTCATTCCTCCGATTCGCGGCGAAATGGTGCACCTGCGCCCGGCCACCGTGGAGGATCTGCCCCGCTTGGATGAGCTGGACGCCTTCTATGGCGCCTCCAAGATCACGGGCAAGGACGCGGCCACCGAGCGTGCCGTGGTGCACACCTGGGTCCGTCGCTCCCAAGCCTGGGAGGCCGGTCAGGCTCCCGCCGAATCCGGCGTGGGCGATCCCGAATCCCGCCGCACCATCGCCTGGGCCGTGCTGACCGACGCCGACCATGACGATGACGGCAAGGTGGACGCCGCCTCGACCGGCAACGTCATCGGCATGATCTTCCTCATCGACATCGATGGCTGGTCCCGCTCCGCACGCATCCAGATCGTGCTCGGCCGCGACTACCGTGGCCGCGGCTACTCACGTGACGCCATGCCGCGCGTGATGACGTACGGTTTCGCCCCCGAGCCGGCCGGCCTGGGCATGCATCGCATCTGGGTGGGCGTGCCGGAGAAGAACAGCCGCTCCATCTCCGTCTACCAGTCGCTCGGTTTCGTGCCGTCCGGCACCTCGCGCGACGCCCTGTGGGACGCGGAGAACAACAAGTACCAGGATCTCATCGTCATGGATACGCTGGTGGACGAGTACGATCCGATCCGTTCGCTCGACGCCTTCGGCATGCACCTCATCGAGGACAATCCGGGCGTCAAGGAGGCCCTGTCCGCCCGCGAGCACTCCATCGCCATCCAGCAGAACATCGCGAGCCCGGCCGATGCGCAGGACGGCGATGCCGGCAGCGATCCGGACCCGAAGCCGGCGGCAGCGGCACCGCAGCGGCAGGAAACCAAGGAAGAGCAGCGGAACGACTCCGGCGCGAACCGGATCGCCGACGAAGAAAGCAACTGGCCGTACGGTCAGAACGAACGCAAGACCTCGAAGGAAGCATGGTGGCGTACACTGGGCCGAGGCCGCAAGCGTGACACGGAAAGTGAGTAATCAAGCATGAGCGCCGAGGATCTCGACAACTACGAAACCGACGCCGAACTCGCACTGTATAAGGAATACCGAGACGTCATCAAGCTCTTCACCTACGTGGTGGAGACCGAACGCCGTTTCTACCTGGCGAACAAGGTGGACTTCAACGTCCGCTCCGCCGGACAGGACGTATACTTCGACGTGCAGCTCACCGATGCGTGGGTGTGGGACGTGTACCGTTCCAGCCGTTTCGTCAAGTCCGTCCGCATCGTGACGTTCAAGGACGTCAACGTCGAAGAGGTGCAGAAAACCGACATCGACATCCCTGACGACATCCATTAACCTCGGATTCATCTCCGATCGTTGTCGTTGACCGCTGAGGGAGCGGGATAGATGACGCTGGACACACTCAAGGCCGTTCGGCCAAGCTTACGGTCCAGCATCACCTATCCCGCTCCCTCAGCTCGTTGTTGGAGGAGGCAGACCGCGATTGGTCTGGGGAAAGATAGTTCTGTCGTTTTTGTTGTCGTGACTATGAATATTCGTTGAGGAAATGCACAAGGTCGGCGTGCGCTTCCGGGGCTTGGGATAAGCTATCGCTGATTTGGTTAGAAGGAGATTTCAAGTGAGCGAAAAGCAATCCGTGGTGATTATCGGCGGTGGCCCCGCCGGTCTGACCGCTGCCTGGGAGTTCGTCAAGGACGGAGGCGCTGAGAACTACGACGTGACCGTGCTCGAGGAGACCCGCGAATTCGGCGGCATTTCCCGCACCGTCAAGCACAACGGCAACCGCATGGACATCGGCGGTCACCGCTTCTTCTCGAAGGACACCCGCATCATGGACTGGTGGAAGGAGGTCCTGCCGCTGCAGGGCGCCCCCAGCTATGACGACAAGAAGCTCGGCCGTCACCACGATCTCGAACCCGGCGGCCCGGATCCCGAGGTCACCGATGAGGTGATGCTCAAGCGTCACCGCGTCTCCCGCATCTTCTACGGCGGCCGCTTCTTCGACTATCCGATCTCCCTGAAGCCCGCCACCTTCAAAGCCATGGGCTTCGTGATGACCATGCAGGCCGGCTTCAGCTACCTGAAGTCCATGTTCCACAAGCTGCCTGAGGACAATCTCGAGAACTTCTACATCAACCGCTTCGGCCGCAAGCTCTACTCCATGTTCTTCGAGGGCTACACGGAGAAGCTGTGGGGCCGTCACCCCTCCCAGATTTCCGCCGATTGGGGCGCCCAGCGCGTCAAGGGACTGAGCGTGATGGGCGTGCTGAAGAACGCCTTCCAGAAGCTGCTGCCCAAGAAGCGCTCCAACGCCGAGGTGGAGACCTCCCTCATCGAGGAGTTCTGGTACCCGAAGTACGGTCCGGGCCAGCTGTGGGAGACCGTGGAGAAGCGCTGCGCCGCCAACGGCGCCAAGGTGATCACCGACGCCAAGGTGGTCGAGGTGCGCCAGTCCAACGGTTCCATCTCCTCCGTGGTCTACGAGGATTCCGAGGGTAACCGCACCGAGCTGGCCGCCGACCAGTTCATCTCCTCCATGCCCATCAAGGACCTGGTCAACGCCATCGACGCTGCCGGTGAGGACGCCGAGGCCCCCGAGTCCAAAGTCGCCCCCGCGGACATGACCACCATCGCCAACGGCCTGCCGTACCGCGACTTCGTGACCGTGGGCCTGCTGGTCAAGCGCATGCGCCTGAAGAACACCACCAACATCCCCACCCTCGGCAACCCGCCGATCGTGCCGGACTGCTGGATCTACGTGCAGGATCCGGGCTACACCGTGGGCCGTATCCAGGTGTTCAACAACTGGAGCCCGTACCTGGTCAAGGACGTGGACAACACCGTCTGGATCGGTCTTGAGTACTTCTGCAACGAGGGCGACGCCTTCTGGAACATGAGCGAGGAGGACTGCGTCAAGTTCGCCATTCACGAGATGGTGCGCATGAAGGTCATCTCCAGCCCGGACGACGTGCTCGACACCCACCGCGAGAAGGTCAAGAAGGCCTACCCGGCCTACTTCGACACCTACGCCCAGATGGACGAGCTCGTCGAATACCTCGACTCCTTCGGCAACCTCTACTGCGTGGGCCGCAACGGTCAGCACCACTACAACAACATGGATCACTCGATGGCCACCGCCATCGAGGCCGTCGGCAACATCAAGACCGGCAAGACCTCCAAGAAGAACGTGTGGTCGGTCAACACCGAAAAGTCCTACCACGAAGAAAAGTAAATAACGGAGCGTCAACGGCCTTTTCTCAGCGCTCGACGTACCTTCGTACGCCTTCGGCTTCGAACGGCCGTTGCCGCACACGTTATTTACTTTTCTTGGAAAAGCACCGCTTTTCTTTCGGCTCCCCTCGCTGAGGGGAGCTGTCGAACGAAGTGAGACTGAGGGGAGCCCCGCTGGAAATCACAGCCGGGCTCCCTTTCGTTTTTCTCCCTAGCTCCCTTCGCTGAGGGGAGTTTTTGCTGGACTCTGTTAAACCAAGATCGACATGGATTCCACCGGACTACCCCTCAGTCGGCTTCGCCGCCAGCTCCCCTGACAAGGGGAGCCAAGATAGGGGAATGCCGATCTTGGATTAACAGAGCTTTTTACTATGTGTGCGCTGTTTTTGCGTTGGTCGGCGAGCCGTTGTACAGTATTCGAAGTTCGCTAGGTAACAGAGACGCCGCGAACCTCTATGTGCGGTACAACCGCAAATCACTCTTAACGCCGTCAGAGGCGCAAGCCTGTTCGGTATGGAAAGGGCACACTAGTGGCAAACAGCCAGAATCTTGAGGATATGAAGCTGCCTGAGCTCAAGGAGCTCGCCAAGCAGATGGGTCTGCGCGGAACGTCGACCATGCGCAAGCCCGACCTTCTCGCCACCCTGCAGGCCGCGCGCAACGGCGGTGAACCGCCGGCCGGCGTCACGGTGCGCGCGCCCAAGACCGCCGCTCCGGCCGCCAAGGAAGCCGCGGAGACCAAGCCGGCCACCGCCGACCAGGCCCCGGCCGTGCAGCCCGTTCCGACCACCGACCAGCCCGCTGCCGCTCCCGCCGCAACCGCACAGGACCAGCCGCAGCAGACCCCGGCCGAAACCGCCGAAAAGCTGTCCAAGGCCGAAAAGCCCGCCAAGTCCGGCAGGGGCGAGAAGTCCGTTTCCGACGTCGTGGCCCAGCTTGACCTGCCGTCCCTGGATGCCGCCTCCTCCGAACCGCGCCGCTCCCGTCGTGCGCTGGACAACAAGGACGCCAAGGACCACACGGACGACACCCGTTCCTACCGTCGTAACAAGAACGACGATCAGGCCGAATCCGGCCGTCGCAAGACCCGTCAGCACACCGATGGCGACGACCTGCTCGCCACGCTCGACCTTGGCGGCGATGCCGAGGGCCGCCGTCGCCGCAATCGCCGTGACGAGAATGCCGAACCGCTGATTCGCCGCGTGCGCGACGATGAGGACGAGCAGCCGCGCCGTCGTCGCCGTCAGGAAGGCGACGAGGAGAACGTGCGCGACCTCGACGACATCCTGGCCACCCTGCCCACGCAGAAGCAGGAGCAGTCCGAGGACGCCGAACAGGGCGAGGACCGCGATTTCGTGCGCCGCAGCCGCAATCGTGACCGTGGCAACGACCGTAACGATCGCGCCGAGCACAATGATCGCGCCGACCGCCGTGGCCGTCGCCTGCGTGGCCGCGACCGCGACAACATGGGTGCCGGCGACGATGATCGCCGTTACGACGATCGCGCCGACCGTGGCAATGATCGTGCCGACCGCAACGATCGCAACGACCGTGCGGACCGCCGCGAGGAGCCGCAGGAGGATCTGGTGCCGGTTGCCGGCATCGTGGACGTGTTGGATTCCTACGCCTTCGTGCGCACCTCCGGCTACCTGCCCGGCCCGAACGACGTGTATGTCTCCATGGGACAGGTCAAGAAGTATGGCCTGCGCAAGGGCGACGCCGTGCACGGTTCCATCCGCGCCCCGCGCGAGGGCGACCGCCGCAACCAGCGCCAGAAGTTCGTGCCGCTGCAGTCCATCGACTCCATCAACGGCCAGAGCGTCGAAGAGACCCTGAACCGTCCGCAGTTCTCCAAGCTCACCCCGCTGTACCCGCAGGAGCGCCTGAAGCAGGAGACCACGCCGAACAAGATCACCGGCCGCATCATGGATATCGTGGCCCCGATCGGCAAGGGCCAGCGTGGCCTGATCGTCTCCCCGCCGAAGGCCGGCAAGACCATCACGCTGCAGAACATCGCCAACGCCATCGCCACCAACAATCCCGAGGTGCACCTCATGGTGGTGCTGGTGGACGAGCGTCCGGAAGAGGTCACGGACATGGAGCGCACCGTGCAGGGCGAGGTCATCTCCTCGACCTTCGATCGTCCGGCCTCCGACCACACCACCGTCGCCGAACTCGCCATTGAGCGCGCCAAGCGTCTGGTGGAGCTCGGTCAGGACGTGGTGGTGCTGCTCGACTCCATGACCCGACTGGCCCGCGCGTACAACATCGCCGCCCCGGCTTCAGGTCGCATCCTGTCCGGTGGTGTGGACGCCCAGGCCCTGTACCCGCCGAAGAAGTTCTTCGGCGCCGCCCGCAACATCGAGAACGGCGGCTCGCTGACCATCATCTCCTCCGCACTGGTGGAGACCGGCTCCAAGATGGACGAGGTGATCTTCGAGGAGTTCAAGGGCACCGGCAACATGGAGCTGCGCCTGAGCCGCGAGCTGGCGGACAAGCGACTCTTCCCGGCCATCGACATCAACGCCTCCGGCACCCGCCGCGAGGAGCTGATCACCGAGCCCAAGGAACTGCCGATCATCTACCGTCTGCGTCGACTGCTCGGCGGCATGGAGCCCGAGCAGGCCTACCAGACGCTGGTGCCGCGCCTCAAGAAGACCGCCACCAACCGCGACTTCCTGGCCGCCATCGTGCAGCAGGCCAACAACGGCAACGCCGTGAACGGCAACTGATTTCGATTCCTCGGTTCCCCTTGCCAGTGGTGAGGGGAACTTTTTAATGCACGATGAAGCATCGACGGCTTCCCGAGACTGGAGTATCCTCGAATCTATGAGCGAAACGAGCAGTGACTGGCAGAGGACGACCATCGATTCCGCCCAAGCGGCGGCCCACCCGGAGACCGCGAAGGCGGTGGCGCAGATCAAAGCGCTTCGTCAATCCATCGACAACATCGATTCCGCGGTCATTTCACTGCTCGCCGAGCGGTTCAAGACCACGTCACAGGTGGGTGTGCTGAAGGCCAACGCCGGGTTCGCTCCGGAGGACACCAAGCGTGAGGACTACCAGATTGAGCGCCTCCATCGCATCGCCGTCGATGCCGGCCTTGACCCGGAAATCGCGGAGAAATACCGCGAATTCGTGGTGACCGAAGCCAAGAAGCGCCACCAGCGCATCGCCGATGCCGGCGGTGATCCGGGCGTTCTGGACGTGTTCGCCTAATTTCCGCTGGGGCGTGCCTCGACTAGATTGATACGGAGTTGGTTATCCGCCCCGGTCCGTGAGTCGCGCGCGAGTGCGCTGCCTGATGCATGTTGACCGGCCGTATCGATGGGATTGATGGTATGAAGCTTGCCGCCGCCTTGGTCAGCTGCGCCCTGTGCGTGACGGCCGCCACCGGTGGTGCATGGCTCAGCCGTCCGGCCGACGTGGACTACGGACCTCTGCTGGCCTCCGCCGCCGACCGATACGCCGTGCTGGATGACGGAGGCGCGCCCGTACGCTGGTATGTGACCGGTTCGGTAAACGGGACGGCCGCGTCCGGCGCCGATTCCGACGCCGCCGTCGCGCGCATTCCCGCCGACTCCGATACCGCCCCGACCTCCCCATGGAAGGTCACGGTCACCTACTCGCTCGATGGTCCGAACGTGGACGCCGCAACCGTGAGCGGCGCATCCGGTCTCGTCGGCATATACATCGATGTCAAGCCCGCCACTGACGAGGCTGACGGAAGCGTTCCCGTCGTCGCGTTCACCGTGCCCACCCAGGTCTCCGACGACATCTCCGTGGATAAAGGCGTCTCACTCGCCACGCAAGGTTCGAACACTGTCGTCGCGGCGGCCGGTACAGCCGGTTCCGGTCTGAGTTTCAGCTGCTATATGAACGCCAAGGACTTCACGATGAGTGCCGTGGCGCTCGCCTCGCTGCCTGAGGCGGCCGGTGAATCCGGCAACGCCGCGTCGGTCTCAGGTTCCGATGCCGCACAACTCACCACGACCGCAGCCGCGCTGGTCGACTCCCTGACCGACGCCGGCTCAGGCGAGCACCAGCAGCTCGTGGATCAGCTCAAGGCCCTGCGGGACAACGAGCGCAAGCTGGACCAGTCCGTGGTGGCCGAGCGTAAAGCCGCCCACAAGCAGACGTTCGAAGGCTACATGGCCGCGTACGTGAGCTCGTACACCAATCACCTGTCGGGCTCCATCGGCACGTCCACACAGCTGCCCGCGCTGATGGGAACCGCCGGCGAACTGTCCGGCGATACGCCGCTTGCGCAGGCCGTGATTGACCTGGCCAACGCGGTGAACAACGTGAGCGCCGCACACATGCACGCGGGTGCCGTGGATGCGTTGGACGAGGTGATCCGCCGCATCCAGCAGCAGGGCACCACCGGTCTTATCGACGATCTGACCTCCGAGGCCGCCGAGGAGGCCACCAAGGGATCCAAGCAGTACTCCGAGGGGCAGAGCCAGCTTTCCGCCGCGATGATCCCGTATTCGATGAAATACACGGACGTCTACACCGCCAACCTGTCCGCGCTGACCGGCGGCACGTCCTCCGGCGCCTCCGCCTACGCACAGCAGGCCATCGCCGAGACGAACGACAGCGACGATCTGAAAGACGCGCAATCCAAGGTGGACGCCGCCATGAGCACGTTGGCCGCAGCCTGCGAGCACACCGGCAAATCCCAGGCGCTGAAGCAGATCGTGCTGCGCTTCTCCGATCAGTTCGAGGGCGGGGACAATGCGGGCGCCACGCAGAATGGCAGTGCGGACAGTGATTCCGGCAATACCGGATCCACTACGGCCTCGGATGCGGCGAAGACGTCCAAGAATGGCGAGAGCAAGAACACCGAAACCAGTCAGGCCAAAACCATCAGCGAATCCCGTGCGCTCGCCGGACTGGCGGACCCGCAGTCGCGGTCGTTCTACGGCCGCACCAAGGCCGCCGACGCCAAACGCAAGGCCCAGGCCGCACTGAAGCAGGCCGAGGCCGCCAAACAGCAGCAATCGCAGGACGCCAACGCCTCGCTCGTGGACGATACGATGTCCATGTCCGCCGGCGACGTGATGAGTTACGCCAATGGTCTCACCTCCGCGTTGGGCGGCGGCAAGTCGTCCAGCGACTCCGGTGCGTCCGGCAGTGGTGATGCCGGCCAGTCCGGTCAGTCGCAATCCAATACGTCCGGTTCCGCGGCAACCGGTGACGGCACTTCGGCGACGTCCGGCAAGTCGGGTCAGTCGGGTCAGTCCGGCGATGCCGCGGACGACACCGACACTGCGCCCGTCCTGTTCGGCTTCGACAAGGGCGGTACGTTGCTCACGCATGACATGAGCACGCTCATCGGCGAGACCGTGGAACTCGGCGACGCCGGCACGCTCATCGCCCAAGCCATCAACCAGCTCGGCTCGTCCGTGCCCCAAGCCAACACCGGCGATCCCCGCTACTTGCTCGTCATTCCTACTGTCTGATCTGTAAGGAGATGCCTTCATCGCCGGGGAATCGGTACAGGCCGTGGTTGGCGTGATATTGCGGTGTCTGCAATTACACGGAAATATGAATATATGGTATGAAAACGATATGGGGGAAGCCCCGACCGTACTGGTCGGGGCTTCCCCCATATGTGCGCTTCTTTCGGTCGCCGGATGGCGGCTTACTTGGCCTTTTTGACGGGAGGTTCGCCGAGCTCGCTGGACTCGACGGCGACTTCGGCAGCCTCAGCGGTTGCGGCTTCGGCGGCGTCCTCGGCGGACTCCTCCTCGGCGTGCTTGGCCACGAGATCGAACTTGCCCACCACACGGCCGGCCTGCGCGATATCGGTCAGCGCGGCGCGAATCGCGTCCACGCCGTCCTGCGCGGCGGTCAGCGCCACGGAGAGAATCGGCGTCTTCATGGAGACCTTGGCCTCGGACTTGATCTTGCGCAGCTGCTCCACGGCCTTGCCTGCCCAAGCCAGCGTCTCCGGCGAAACACCGGCGGCAGCCGCGGCGTACGGCTCCGGGGTCGGCCAGGCGGCGCGATGCACGGAACCGGAGCCGGCGTGCATCCAGCTCCACACCTCTTCAGTGGCGTACGGCAGGTACGGGGCCAGCAGGCGGGCGAAGGCGTCCAGACCCAGGCCCAGCGCGGTGCGGGCGGAACGGACGGCCTTCTCGGACGGGGCCACGCCCTTCTCATCCGGGGTGCCGTAGGCGCGGTTCTTGACCAGCTCGATGTAGTCGTCGCAGAACTGCCAGAAGTAGGACTCGATGGCCTCCAGCGCCTTGGAATGCTCGTAGGCCTCCAGCGCGTCGGTGGCCTGACGGATCACATGGGCCAGCTTGGCCATGGCGGCGCGATCCAGCGGCTCGGTCACGTCGGCCGGGTTCCACACGGCCTCGGCTGCGGCACCCACATGATGGTTCTCGTCCTCGCGGCCGATGGCCAGCGCGAACTTGGTGGCGTTCAGCAGCTTGATGGCCAGTCGACGGCCGATCTTCATCTGGCCGATGTCGTACGTGGCATCCAGGCCCAGACGGGCGGCGGCGGCCCAGTAGCGCACGGCGTCCGCGCCGAACTTCTCGATCGGCTCGTTCGGCACCACCACGTTGCCCTTGGACTTCGACATCTTCTTGTGGTCCGGATCGAGAATCCAGCCGGACAGCGTGGCGTGGGCCCACGGCAGGCACTTGTTCTCAAGGTGTGCGCGGTCCACGGTGGAGAACAGCCAGGTACGGATGATGTCCTGGCCCTGCGGGCGCAGATCCATCGGGAACGTGGCGTTGAACAGGGCCTTGGAGGCCTCGTCCGGCTCGGCCCAGTGGGTCACGATCTGCGGGGTGAGCGAGGAGGTCGCCCACGTATCCATGATGTCCTTCTCGGCAGTGAAGCCGCCGGGCACGTCGCGCTGGTCCTCGGTGTAGCCGGCCGGCACGTCGATGGTCGGGTCGATCGGCAGGATGTCCTCGCTCGGAGTGATCGGGTGATCGTAATCCGGCTCGCCATCGGCCTTGACCGGGTACCACAGCGGGAACGGCACGCCGAAGAAGCGCTGGCGGGAGATGAGCCAGTCGCCATTGAGACCGTGGACCCAGTTCTCGTAGCGCACGCGCATGAAGTCGGGGTGGAAGTTCAGCTCCTTGCCGCGCTCGATGAGCTCGGCGTTCAGCTTGGCGTCCGTGCCGCCGTTCTTCAGGTACCACTGGCGGGAGGTGACGATCTCGAGCGGCTTGTCGCCCTTCTCGTAGAAGTTCGTCATACGCTTGGTCGGCGTCGGCTCGCCGTCCAGATCGCCGGACTCGCGCAGCTTGTCCACAATCACCTTGCGGGCGGAGAACGTGGTCTTGCCGGCGGTTTCCGCGAAGATCTCGCGGCCGGCCGGATCGGTGATCCAGTCCGGGGTGTCCATCACGATGCGGCCGTTGCGCTGGATGATCGGACGGGTGGGCAGCTTGAGATCGCGCCACCACTGCACATCGGTCACGTCACCGAACGTGCAGCACATGGCGATGCCGGCGCCCTTGTCCATCTCGGCGGCCGGGTGGGCCAGAATCGGCACCTTGACCTTGAACAGCGGGGAGTAGACCTCCTGGCCGAAGTACTTCTTGTAGCGGTCGTCGTCCGGGTTGGCGATCAGCGAGGTGCAGGCCGCCAGCAGCTCCGGGCGGGTGGTCTCGATGTAGATCGGGGTGCTGTCCTCGAAGCGGAAGGCCACCTTGTGGTAGAAGCCCGGGTACTCGCGGCTCTCAAGCTCGGCCTGGGCCACGGCGGTCTGGAAGGTCACGTCCCACAGGCCCGGGGCGTCCTGCTGGTAGGCCTCGCCGCGGGCGAGGTTGCGCAGGAAGGCCTTCTGGGCCACGCGCTGCGGGTGCTCGCCGATGGTGTGGTAGGTCTGGGACCAGTCGATGGACAGGCCCAGCTTTCGCCACAGCGCCTCGAACAGCTTCTCGTCCTGGGCGGTCAGCTTCTCGCACAGCTCGATGAAGTTCTTGCGGGAGATCGGGACCTGGTCCTTGGCGTCGATCTTCTTGCCATCGGTGCCTTCGAACGGCGGCTTGAAGTCCGGGTCGTACGGCAGGGAGACGTCCACGCGCACGCCGTAGTAGTTCTGCACACGGCGCTCGGTAGGCAGGCCGTTGTCGTCCCAGCCCATCGGGTAGAACACGTCGAAGCCGCGCATGCGCTTGTAACGCGCGATCACATCGGTGTGCGTGTAGGAGAACACGTGGCCCACGTGCAGCGAACCTGAGACGGTGGGCGGCGGGGTGTCGATGGAGTACACGGCCTTGCGGTCGCGGGTGTTCTGGAATTTGTAGGTGCCGTTCTCATCCCAAACGGCGCGCCACTTATCCTCAAGACCGTCCACGCCGACCTTGTCGGGCAGTGGGGTGAGGCTGGCGTTGATGATGGAATTGCCTTCAGTCATAAGGCCAAAGTCTATGCGTGTTGCATGACAAGGCGGCCTTTTCCGGCCCTTTTGCCGGTGACCCCGTGGGCGGTGTATCGGGGCTTGACGTCCGGTGCCGGGAACTGCGGAATCCTGGTGGGCCTGCCACGCTCCTCAGGATTTCAGTCGATGCGTACGTTCGCCAGCGGCAGTCGCTGATCCGTCAGCGCGGTCGGGTACCCGCTCACGCCGCTTCGCGCGGCCGTGAAACAGGCCCGTGTGTACAGCCAGTCGGCGGCCGCATCCTCGCTGAGTAGCCGCGCATACGTTTTCATCCGCTCCGCATAGTCCGCATCGTTCGTGGCCGCCCGCGCCGATGCATACGCTTGCTGCGCCTCCGCGCGGTCGTAGTGGAACGGTCCGTTCCCGTCCACGAACAGGCCGGCGTCGTCCGTGCCGTCCATGCTCATCAGCGTCATCTCCCACGTGCCGGCCTGGATACGCGCCGCATAATCGGCGTCGGAAAGCACCTCAAGGTTCACGTTCGGCCGCGGCCCCTGTTCGATCTGCTGCTTGATGGTCTCCGCCAACGTTCGCCAACGCTCGGTGACCACCAGATTCACCGTCGTCAGGTACTGGTCGCCGAAATACCCGAACATCGACTGCGCCTGGGCCGTGTCATAGGGGAACAGCCCGGTCAGATCCTCATAGCCCGATTCGAGCGGGCTGATGGGTCCGCCCAACGCTCCGTTGCTGCCGGCTTGAGAGCCCGCGATACCAGCTGCGTCGATCTGGTAGCGGAACGCCTTGCGCGCCTGTTCGTCCGAGAGCAGCGAATCGGTGCCGTGATTGTACGCCAGCATCACCTTGCTCGTGGTGGCGCCTTTGGTCACGGTGATGCCGCTCGTTGTGCTTGCCTTCGCGGACTCGCTCTGCAGCGATGCCGCCGCATCCGCGCCGAGATTCTGGGCCAGCTCGATATCGCCGCTCTGCAGAGCCTTCATCAGTGCGGTGTCACTGTCGTACTTGGTCATGGTCACGGCGGCGCTCGCCGCCTTGGTGCCGTGATACTCGTCGTTGCGAGCGAGGGTGAGTGATTGGCCGGAGCGGAAGTCGCGCACGGTGAACGGTCCGGAACCCACGGCCTTCGTGGCGTAGTCGGCACTGCCCACTTCCGCATCGAACACGACGCCGAGCTTGCCGGACAACGTTCGCAGCAGTGTGGGATTCGGTTGGTTCAGGGTGATGACGACGGTCGTGGCGTCCGGATTGGCCACCGAGGCGAGGCTGCCGAGACTGTTCGTATCGCGGCTGCCGATGGAATTACCGGCGGACTGATTCGTGGTCTGGTTTGCGGCCTGACCATTGACCGCCTGCTGCAGCGACCACACCACGTCCGCCGCGTCCAACGTGTGCCCATTGGAGAACGTGACGTTTTTGGCGATGGTGAGGGTGTAGGTCAGGCCGTCATTTGTCACGGTCCATTTCGTGGCGAGTCCCGGCTGAAGCCGGTTCTGCTGGTCCACGGTGACGATCGTTTCGTACACGTTGCCGATGAGTAGTCGTTCAGCGGGGGAGACGGTGTCGATTGCGGTCGGATCGGCGGCGGATTCGCTTGCTTCCGATGATGCGGACGGTCGGATATCCAGCGATTCCGGCATATCCGTCACGCCAATTTTTACGGTCGTGGCATCTTCGGTGCCCGCATTACCGAACGGAATCAGCGGGCGATGATTGATGACCGACCAGCCGGCCCAGACGAGCGCGCTGAGCAGTGCGGCCACCCCCAGAAAGACTCCCCACTGAACCCACGCATTGTCCCGTCTGCTTCGCATGGAGCCCAGTCTAGCGGTGGCGAGCGATGGGGAGACGGTACGGGCGTAGGTTGTATGCCATGCGTTGGCTATCTGACTTCACTGACGGTTCTTTTTGCGACGTTTTCTAACCAGTGACTGTCGGTTTGCCGTCGCTAAGCGGCTCAGTGATGGCAGAAGGCCAGTGCTTGGACGCATACCGTCGCGAAAACCGGATTTAGCAAAGGGAACAAGCCAAGTACTGGCCCTCCGCCTTCACTGAGAGGCTTCAGTGAAGCCATGTGACCGGCCCCTGGCCTACGCCTTCGCCGGCTCGAAGCTGGGACAGGAATCGGCGAGCGGGCAGTGCTCGCAGTCCGGCGTGCGGGCATGGCAGGTGGCCCGGCCGAACAGGATGAGCCGATGGGACAGATCCGTCCATTCCTCGGGCGGGAAGCAGGCGGTGATTTCCTTTTCGACCTTGACTGGATCGGACTTCGCGATGCGCCAGTCCGAACGCCAGCGCAGACGGCCGGTCACGCGCATCACATGCGTATCCACCGGGAAGCCGGGGATGCCGAAGGCGTTGCCAAGCACCACGTTCGCGGTTTTACGGCCCACGCCCGGCAGGCTGGTCAGCTCCTCCATCGTATGCGGCACCTCGCCGCCGAACCGTTCGTCCAGAGCGGTGGCAAGGCCGATGAGATGCTGGGTTTTGGAGCGGTAGAAGCCCAATGGATGGATGATGTCCTCCACTTGGGCGGGGTTGGCGGCGGCCAGCGCGGCGGCGGTGGGGAACGTGGCGAACAGTTCCGGGGTCACGGTGTTCACGCGCTTGTCCGTGGTCTGGGCGCTCAGCACGGTGGCGATGAGCAGTTGCAGCGGCGTGGAGAAATGCAGTGCGCACTCGGGAGCGGGAATCACCTGACACAGGATGGCGTATTCATGATGCATCCGCTCGATTCGCGCGGTTTTGGTCTCGCGCATGGGATTTGCCTCGAATCGGCTCAGAATCAGGCGGCGGTGTTGAGCGCCGGAGCGCCGCCGTCGGCATCGGGATCGACTGCGTCACCGCGGATGGCCGACTGTGCGGCCTGCTTGGCCGCGGCCTCGCCACGGTCGTTCTCGGGCGGGTCGAAGCGGTAGCCCACGTTACGCACGGTGCCGATGAGATGCTCGTATTCGCCGCCGAGCTTGGCGCGCAGACGACGGATGTGCACGTCCACGGTGCGGGTGCCGCCATAGTAGTCGTAGCCCCACACCTCCTGCAGCAGCTGGGCGCGCGTGAACACGCGACCGGGGTGCTGGACCAAGTACTTGAGCAGTTCGAATTCCTTGTACGCCAGATCGATGGGGCGACCATGCAGGGATGCGGTGTATCCATTGGTGTCCACGATGAGATCGCCGGAGCGGATCTGCCCGTCCTCCACGGTGGTGCCGGGTTCGGTGGAGGCGCCGGACGGCGAGCTGGTAGCGGGCGCATTGCCGCGTTCGGAAACGAGGCGCAGACGACCTTCGACCTCGGCGGGGGAGGCGGTGGTCACCACCACGTCCGCGATGCCCCACTGGGAGTTGACCACGGTGAAGCCGCCTTCGGTGAGCACCAGCACGATCGGCGTGGACAGGCCGGAGGCGTGGATGAGGCGGCACAGCGTCTTGGCGGTGGCCAGATCGTCGCGGGCGTCCAGGAACAGAATGGTGTTCTCCGGCATCTTCACCAGGCTTGCCGCATCCATGGGCAGCACGCGCACACGATGGGAGAGCAGGGCGAGGGACGGCAGTACGGTGGCGGGATCGCTGGCGAATGTCATCAACGTAAGATCCGTCACGCTAATTCCCCCTCTTACTTGATTTCGCGGCAGGACCGCGATTCTTATCGATGCAAGGTCCGTGAGTCGAACGTTGTCACGCCGCTGCCGTCACGTTGACATTATTGTACGCGCGTGTGCGGGACACATGGATGTTACGTATGCGGAATATGAACGTGCCCCGTCTGCGAGGCAACTCACAAACGGGGCACGGTGTCAGGTATTGGAATGATTGTTGAATGATTCCGGGGCGCGGCAGAGCCGGCTTCAGGCTCCCAGACGGGACAGGATCAGCGTCGCGGCGGCGATGGTCACGCCCATCAGCATCACCGGCAGCAGACCGGTGCCGATCCACGGGTGGCGAATCGCCGGATCCGGGTCTGCGTCACGCACCCACAGCGTGGACGCGACGGCCAGGGCGAGCGCCAGAACCACCAGCACGATGACGGTCACGGTACCGGCGGTGGTGCCCCTGAGCAGCATGGAACCCAGCGCCGGCAGGAAGCACCAGCCGGCCACCGCGATGGCGGCCACGCCGGAGGTCACGGCATGGGAGAGCGAACGGATGAGGTGTGAACGGTTCTCACGGGCCATTTGGCGGCCGAAGGAGAAGATCACCAGCACCAGCAGCAGCAGGCCGGCGGCCAGCGCCCATGAATACCACGGGTAGGCCTCGCCGCTTTTGGCGATCTGCTCGGGCGGGACGTCGCCGGACGGGAACGGCGCCGCCACGAAGATCAGCGAGGCCACGCCGAACGCGATGGTGACCGCACGGTCCAGCGTGGAGCCGCGGAACGGCCAGAACAGCACGAATTCGCCCAGCACCAGTGCCGCGATGATCAGCGGAATGGCCGGGAACATGCCGCGGGTGGGGATGGCCGTGGCGGCGATGAGCAGCACATAGGCCGTGAACTGGGTCAGCAACATGCCCAAAGCCTTGTTCTTCCAATTCGGCTGGGTGATTTCGCTCATGTTGAAGCCTCTCGGTAGGAAAACGTCTCATAATATCCTACGTCGTGCGCAGGAAAGCGGACGATTGCGGGCTTTTGCTGCGGACTTGCGCTTCGGAAGCCTGTGCCTGCCCGACATCGATTGCAGCGGTGATTGCAGCAGCGACTACAGCGCCAGGATGCCGAGATGCTCCAGCAGCACCTTGAGGCCGATGAGGATCAGCACCACGCCGCCTGCGATCTGCGCAGGCTTCTGCCAGCGGGAGCCGAATACGCGGCCGATGTAGAGGCCCGCGGCGGAGAACAGGCCGGTGATCACGCCGATCGTGGTCACGGCGAAGATGATGTTGGTCTTCATGAACGCCAGGCTCACGCCCACGGCGAAGGCGTCGATGCTGCATGCCACGGCCAGCGGGAGCATGTGCTTCCAGTCGAACTGGGCGGTTTCCTTGGCGTTCTCCTCGTCCTCCTCGAACGCCTCGTGCACCATGTTGCCGCCGATGAACACGAGCAGGCCGAAGATGATCCAATGATCGAACGCGGTGACGTATGAGCTGAACGTCGAGGCTGCGAAATAGCCAAGAATCGGGAACAACGCCTGGAATCCGCCGAACCAGAGCGCGGTTTTGATGGCATCCTGCACGCGGACCCGCGTGACGGTCAGTCCCTTTCCGATGGAAACGGCAAACGCATCCATAGCCACGGAAACGGAAATCAACAAGGTTTGAATGATGATCGAAATCATGAATATGAAGAAGGTTCATCGCCGGGCATCCGCGCGATGGGCCTCGACCAGCGTCCCCACACGCCGCCTACGCCTAGTTGAAAAGACAAGAAGGCATTATACACGAAAGGACCAAACAAATATGGCTTCCCTCGTGTGAGGGAAGCCATGAAGTCAGAACGTCAGAGCGTCACTTCTGGGAATCGGCGAGACGCTGACGAGCTTCGACAATCTCCTTCTCCGCAACATCAGCACCGGTCCAGTAATCGCCGGGCTTGACTTCCTTGCCGGGCTCCAGGGCCTTGTACTGCTCGAAGAAGTGCTTGATTTCGGCGAGGTGGTACTCGTTGACGTCCTTGACGTCCTTGATGCCGTCGTAACGGACATCGGCCGGCACGCACAGCACCTTGTCGTCGCCGCCCTCTTCGTCCTCCATGTGGTACAGACCCACAGCGCGGCACTCGATGACGCAGCCCGGGAACACGGAGTTGTTGACCATCACCAGGGCGTCCAGCGGATCGCCATCCTCGCCCAGGGTGCCCTCGATGTAGCCGTAGTCATCCGGGTAGCCCATGGCGGTGAACAGCTCGCGGTCCAGGAAGACGCGGCCGGTCTCCTGGTCGACTTCGTACTTGTTCTTGGAACCGCGCGGGATCTCGACCACGACGTTGAAGGTTTCTGCCATTGTTTTCTCCTTAGGGAATCGGCAAACTATTCGTTACACACACTACTACCTCGGGCGGCGCGCAGTCACGCTGCGTCGCGGTCCGAGAACGGAAAAGCGGGAACCGGACATCTCCGACTCCCGCTTTCCTATGGACTGATCAGTCGATTGCTGCACAGTCCTGCGCGATCACTGCACGGACAGGATGTGCGCCACGTCGGCCCACGGGGCGAGCGAGACATAGTTGTCCCAGCCCCACTGGAACTCGCGGCCGGTCAGCTCGTCGCGCACGTTGAGCGGGCGGTCGGTGGGCAGGCCCAGCTCGTCAAGCTCGATGTGCACGGTGGACTGGTGCGCGTTGTGGCCGTCCAGGTTCACCACCACGATCAGCGTGTCCGCCTGGCCCGTGCCGGTCAGTTCGGCCGGCGTGTGGCGGGCGAACGCCAGGATGTTCGGGTCGGAGGTGGGCAGCACGGTGAGGTTGTGGTAGCTCAGCGCGGCCGGGTGCTCGCGGCGGATCTTGTTGAGCGTGGTGAGCATCTTGGCCACGCCGTACTTCTCGGCCTTGGACCAGTCGCGGACCTTGACCTCGTACTTCTCGTTGTCGATCTGCTCTTCGAAGCCCGGACGCTGCTTATTCTCGATGAGCTCGAAGCCGTTGTAGATGCCCCAGCTCGGAGAGCCCATGGCGGCCAGCACCGCGCGTACGCAGTGGCCGGCGATGCCGTTGTCGCGCACGTAGGCGGTGAGGATGTCCGGCGTGGTGGGCCAGAAGGTGTTGTGCTGGTAGTAGCCGTCGTCGCCGTTGGTGATCGGCAGGTACTCGGCCAGCTCCTCCTTGGTGTTGCGCCACGGGAAGTAGCAGTGGGACTGCGTGAAGCCCACGTAGCTCAGCGCGCGCATCATGCCCGGGCGGGTGAACGCCTCGGCCAGGAACAGGATCTCCGGGTGCTTCTTGGTCACGGCGGCAATCACGTCCTGCCAGAAGCGGACCGGCTTGGTGTGCGGGTTGTCGATGCGGAAGATGGTCACGCCAGCCTCGATCCAGAGGTTGAGGACGCGCTCCACTTCCTTCTCGATGCCGGGCATGTCCGCGTTGAAGTCGATGGGGTAGATGTCCTGGTACTTCTTCGGCGGGTTCTCGGCGAAGGCGATGGTGCCGTCCGGCTTGTGGCGGAACCAGTTCGGGTGCTGCTTGACCCACGGGTGGTCGGGCGAGCACTGCAGCGCGAAGTCGAGCGCGATCTCCAGACCGAGCTCATGGGCGCGCTGGCACAGGGCCTTGAAGTCATCCATGGTGCCCAGCAGCGGATCCACGGTGTCGTGGCCGCCGAGTTCGGAGCCGATGCCGAACGGGGAGCCCGGATCGTTCGGGCCGGCGATCAGCGAATTGTTGCGGCCCTTGCGGTTGGTCACGCCGATGGGGAAGATCGGCGGCAGGTAGACGATGTCGAAGCCTTCGGCCTTGGCGCGTTCCAGGCCTGCGATGGAGGTCTTCAGGGTGCCCTGCGTAATCTTGCCGGTCTCCGGGTCCACGGTGGCGCCTTCGGAGCGCGGGAAGAACTGGTACCAGGCGGCGAAGCTGGACTTCGGGCGCTCCACCTTGAAGCGCTGCGGCTGGCTGGGGGAGAGGCCGTCGCGCAGCGGATGGGTCTCGTGCAGGGCCTTGACGGCCGGGTCGGTGGCTGCGGCCAGACGATCCTCAGGCGCGAGCTCCTTGTTCGCCATGGTCTCGGCGGCCTGCTCGATCACCTTGCGGTCCTTGGCGGACAGGCCTGCGTCCTTGGTCAGGGCCCAGCGGGCGAGCAGCTCGGCACCGGAATCCAGCGCGTTCTCCACATCGTCCTTGACCTTCACCTTGATGGTGGCGTCATGCAGCCAGGAGATATACGTGTCCTCCCAGCCTTCGACGGTTACGGTCCAGATGCCCAGCTGGCGCTTGACGGCAGCGTAGCCTTCGTCCCACGGCTTGAGATCGCTGTGCTCGCCGCACTTGAGCGTGACTTCCCAACGGTCCAGGCCGGGGTTCGTGCAGGTCATCGGGAGGCGCAGGGTCTCCTTGCCACGCGGATTGCGCACAACGGCGGTGGCGCCCACCTTGGTGCGGCCTTCGATGAAGACCTGGGCGGTCACCTTGAAGGGTTCGCCGATCTCCACGCGGGCCGGATAGATGCCGCGTTCCTCGGCGGGAGTGATGTCCATGACGTTGATGCGGCCGAACTGGCCGGGCTCGCTGGCATCGATGACGGGAGCGGGGGCTTCGCCCACCAGCCCGTTGAGGGCCTGGTTCATGCGGCGGGTTTCGGGGTCAACCCGTTTGCGGCGGGTCGTGGTCTTCTTGGCGGCAGAAGTCGCCTTTGACTTCGAGGCCTTGGAGTCTGGGTTACTACTTATATTGCGCTCTGCGCTTTGTTGTACTGCCATACTGCCCATTCTAAGGGGGTACGTGCATTTCGTGGTATTTCTTGTGCATTGTGGATAACTTTCGTGTAAACGTTCGATAAACAGTGTGATGTGGATAACTTTGCTGGCCGGTTATCCACAACTTCCCGGCTGTTGGGGAGCCGGGGCCACATCGGTTGGAAATGTTGGGATTGTGTGTGCGAAACTGCCATGCTCGACCTAGCCGCACGTAAGGAAGCGCGCGGCCCTTACGGAAAGGATCCGAGAGATGGCAACACAATGGCGGCGCAAGAGCATGGCCGCACTAACAATGCTCCTAGCCCTAACCCTGATGCTCGGGATTGTGGCAGCTGTTTCCGCTTATGCGGATGAGGAAATCACTCTCACTCCTTCTACTGAAGAAACTCGAATCAAATTTAAGTACGACGATAAGTGGTTTTATCAAGGATTGGTCGGAACGGATAATCAAGGGCGGCATTATTACTGTATCGAAGCCGGAAAGATGACAGATCGAGCTATTGGTTCAACGACATTTGTTCAGAACACTGTAGAAGCTCGACGTATGGCTTGGATTCTTTCAAAATATCATGATGTAGATGCTGAAACGCATGCAGCAATTTCCGTTATAGTTCAAGATAACTTTGGAAAGATGGAAGATGCATGGAATGGGCACAGGGCGGCGCTCAAAGAACAGCATCCTAATGTTATTGATTTAGCAGAAAAACTTTGGAATGAATCGGCTGATAAGGTGCCGGCGAAAGCTCAAGTTATTCGAACAGAAACGGAATCGCCTCATTCGGGTGCGGTCGAGGTTGCCGTGATGGATTCTTTAGGCAACCCGATTGCCGGGGTGAAGTACACAGTAACGTTGAAGGGGCCTGCTCATTTTGTCGGGAATGGAGATAATACATTCTCTGGTATCTCTGAAGAGACAGCTGAATCCTTGTCGTGGGAATCTGACGGGGAAGGCGAAGTAACGGCAGAGGTTTCTTATGATTGTGAGCAACTGATTGAGGCTGATAGTGCTCAAGATATGGTGGCTTTGGCCAATTCGATTACGCAGGATGGGGTTTCGGCTACGTTCGAAGTTGGCCGGTCTATTTTTCAGCCATCGGTTTCAACGCGAGTAACGGATAAAATCATTGAAACGGGAGATTCCGTATCTGATGAGGTGACTAGCAAGCTCGAATCCGGTCAATGGGATACCGGAATGAAGGTATTGGCTTCTGGATATTACTTTGATGGCATTGATGCCGATGATTTAGGTAAGACCATAACTCCAATGGAGTATGAGACTACGGCGGAATTCTTGGAAAGACTTGCTTCGGATGGACACAAGCCAGTTGCGTACGGTAGAGCCTCCTTTGAACATCCGGAGCAGACTATTCAGGTGCGAGCTGTGACCGAGATTGACGGGGAGAAAGAATATTTAGCGAAGCAGAATAGCGATTTTGGTACTTGGGTTTGGGCCTTTGAGCGTGCCGTCCAGGATGATAATGTGAAAAAATATATGGAAGGTGATTGGACGAGCAGCTTCCTTGAACCGTCAGAGACGAATCTAACCCGTCGTTCAATTGAAGTCTCTTCGCAAGTTACGGAGCAACTTGTAGAAATTGGTTCGGATTTAAGTGACACAATTACCGTGTCGGGATTTCCGGAAAAGCATGGTTCGTTTGCAGGAAACGAGAAATATGAATTCGACGCAGATCTACCGTATGCCCAAGTAAGTGTTTGGTGGTCCGGAGATGCTGATGATTCTTCCAATCATGATGCATATGAACCTTCTACCGAGAAGGTGCCGGACAAAGAAGACGCCAATCATAAGTTGGTCGCTCAATGGAATGTACCGGCAGAGAACGGCACTTACAAAGTAGGTGCTGGGCAAAAAGATGCTGAAGGAAAGGCCATTACTATAACTGCGGAGCGAAGCGGATGGTATGTCTTCGTATGGTCGTTCGATGGTGACGATCGGGCAGCGCTGGTCTCCAGCCGATATGATGACGCCCAAGAGCGTACGTATGCAACCGAGCTAGAGCTGGAACTTCGGGAAGAGCCAGAGCCTGAAGAGGAGCTTAAACAGCCGGAAGTGACAACCACTTCAAAGCAGCTTGGTAAGACGGGATCTGCGGTTTTGTTGTTGTCGGGGATTGGGGTTTCGGTGCTTTCGGTGGGCATTATGATGCTTGCCGCGATTAAGCGACGGAGCTTGTAAGCGGTTCTGATGTGTTGGGACAAAAGGCCAGAAGATTCTTTGTGGATTTCTGGCCTTTTCAATAGCCGTTTGTCCTCTGGGCAAGAGAATTCGAATTATCTCGGTTCGGCGTTCGCGGAAGAACGAGGAGGACTTCTATGAGCAAAGTGAATGAGTCCGGCAAAGGCGCGATTGCCGGTGAACAGTTGGATGAGATGTTTGACAATGGGGAAGATGTCCTCGACTACTTTGACATGGATCACGCAGTCGTAGAACACCATCCGCCATTGGAGAAGCGCGTTACCTTCACTATGCCGGCGTGGATGGTGAGCGAGCTGGACAAAGAGGCGAGTGAATTGGCGATTAGCCGTAATGCCGTGGTGAATACGTGGATAGCAGAGCGGCTTCGTCGTGACCGTCGGCGGGTGGACTCTACGAGCGAAGCCTGAGGCGGCCGGAAACGAAAAAGGTTGGAATCCGATTGGATTCCAACCTTTTGTTGGTAGCGGGGCATGGATTTGAACCATGGACCTCTGGGTTATGAGCCCAGCGAGCTACCGAGCTGCTCCACCCCGCGTCGGCTTGTCTTTTCGACAGCTCTATCTACTTTACTGATGCGTCGGAAAAAGTCAATGTGTGGTGTGTCTTCGGCGTGTCGCGTTTTTATGTTTACGGAACGCGGGCGCGAGAGTGGCGGGGCGCAGGGGATATTCGGACGCTCAAATGCGCGAGTCTTGGGTGAGACGTGCTTTCGCGCGAAAGTACGGAGGAAGTGTGGCGTGTGCAGGGTGCGTGGACGGGGCGAGGCGTATGGGGCGTCCGGATCTCATACGAAAGGACAAGGTGGTCGGGACGTAAGGGCTCGAGGCTCGTAGGCGGGGATTATGTGAGGGGCGGGGATTAGGCGAGGGATTGGGTGGGGCATCCGTTCGCCCCGGCGAATGCGGCCGACCTCTCGAATAACGCGCCATAAACGGAATCTATGGCGCATCGGGCCGGCTTCGGGTGAACCTGCATGCGACATATCCGGCGGAAGGACATAATGGGAGCATGCCTATCAAGATCCCCAGTGGCCTGCCGGCCCGTGACATCCTCGACTCGGAGCGTATCTTCGCGCTTGAGAAGCCCGAGGCGGAGCGTCAGCGCGTCCGCCCGCTCAAACTGGTGATCCTGAATCTCATGCCCAAGAAGATCGAGACCGAGACCCAGTTGCTGCGTCTCGTTTCGAAGAGCCCGTTGCAGGTGGAAGTGGACTTCATGAAGACCTCCACCCACGAGGCCACGCACGTCTCCGCCGATCATCTGGTCAAGTTCTACGAAACGCTCGACGCTTTCCGCGACAACTACTACGACGGCTTCGTGGTGACCGGCGCCCCTGTGGAGCACATGCCGTTCGAGGAGGTGGACTACTGGGAGGAGTTCAAGACCATCCTTGACTGGGCCTCCACCCACGTGTTCTCCACCATGTATCTGTGCTGGGGCGCCATGGGTGCGCTCTACTACCGTTACGGCGTGCGCAAGGTGGACTACCCGCAGAAGATCTTCGGCGTCTTCCCCCAGTACCTGCAGGACGAATACTGCTTCCTGACCAATGGCTTCGACGAAATCGCGCTCCAGCCGCATTCCCGCCTCGCCGGCGTGAACGAGGCCGATCTGGCCCTGAAGAAGCAGGAACTTCAGGTGCTGACCTGGGGCCCGCAGTCCGGCCCCGGTCTGGTGGCCACGCGCGACTTCTCCGAGGTGTTCGCCTTGGGCCATTGGGAGTATGGCAAGTACACGCTCGCGGAAGAATATGAGCGCGACATGAAGAAGGGCATGACCAACGTGCCGTTCCCGCAGAACTACTTCCCGCACGACGACCCGTCCCTGGAACCGCTGTTCAGCTGGCGCGCGCACGGCAACCTGTTGTGGCGCAACTGGCTGAACTGGGTGTACCAGACCACGCCATACGACCTGACCGAAGTGCCGCAGCTCAGGGCCGAGAAGAAGCTGGGCACGGATCGATCGATTCGTCATCTGCCCGGCGGTCCGCGTAAGGACAACTTCGCGCCGTTCATGCATGACGGGTATGGGGTGATTCAGGGGAAGTAGCACTCCCTTCGGCCGATGTCGGTTTGACGGGGCCTTGCTCTTTGCGCTTTGCCGGAATTTGCCGCGCCGCGGTCGAAGGTGTCCACGAATCGGACAGGAAAAATGTTGGTTCGGCGGTTCGAAATTGACCGCAACGCGGACACTGACATGTCCATTATGCGGACTGCCGAATGAACGAAACCCGGCACCTCGCACGCAACCGTCTAATACGGAATCGAAAGATAACAAAACCATAAATCCCTTACGGCAGTAAGGCTCAGGCCGGACACGCCCGGTGGCCGTTGACTTTGTCCCAACGCAGGCCAATAATCACCTTTCAGTCATTCGGAGTCGAATGCCCAGCGTCGACTCCAGTCCACGCATGGCATACCCCGGAGTGGAATGGCGAAAGTAACCGCAACGTCACATTCGGCCGTTCCGCTGGTCTAAACTGACACCTGACATTGAAGAAGCAGGAGGCGTGAGAATGAACGATGCCCTTTTCAGCGGGCTTGCTTTGGCCGCGGATGGTCCGGAATTCCCGACCACCGACGACTTCCTTCTTCCCCAGATCATCTTCCCCGGCACGCCGTTCGCCATGGACCGCATCATCATGGTGCGCGTCATCGCCACGGCGATCATGCTGGTGGTCCTGGGCGTCTCGGCCGCGCGCGCGAAGCTGATTCCCGGTCGTTGGCAGGGCGCCATCGAATGGGTCATCGAGTTCGTGCGTGACCAGATCGTCTATCAGGTGATGGGCAAGGAGCGTGGCCAGCGTTATCTGCCGATGATTACCACCATGTTCTTCACCATTCTGGTGTTCAACCTGTGCGGCATCATCCCCGGCTTCAACATCGCAGCCACCGCCACGATCACCATGCCGCTGGTCTTCGCCGGCTGGTGCTTCGTGCAGTACTGGATCGCCGGCGCACGAGAGAAGGGCCTCGGCCACTTCCTCAAGGACGAGCTCTTCCCCAAGGGCGTTCCGGCCCCCATCTACATCCTGCTGACCCCGATTCAGCTGCTCGAGCTGCTGGTGATCCGCCCGGTCTCCCTGACCCTGCGACTCTTCGCCAACATGGTGGCCGGCCACATCACCGTGGCCGTGTGCCTCGCCGCGACCCAGTGGTTCCTCATCGAAATCCCGAACAAGCTGTGGTCCATCCTCGGCGTGGGCACCTTCGCCGCCGGCCTGGCCATGACCCTGTTCGAGATCCTGGTCGCCGCCCTGCAAGCCTTCATCTTCGCCATGCTGACCACCGCATACATCAACATGAGCTACCCGGAGGCCGAGTGACCGCAACCGCTTGAGCACACGCCCGAACACCGGGCCGCTCGCGGAACGCATCGCTCCAAACCACAAGATTTTCAATATTTCCTTCGTATAGAAGAAAAACCAGAAAGGAAAAACCCATGGATATCATCACCCTCGCTGAGGTCGCTGGTAATCTCAACGCAATCGGCTACGGCCTGGCCGCCATCGGCCCTGGCATCGGTCTGGGCATCCTGATCGGCAAGACCATCGAAGGCACCGCTCGTCAGCCTGAGCTCGGCGGCCGTCTGCAGACCCTGATGTTCCTGGGTCTGGCATTCGTCGAGATTCTGGCCCTCCTCGGTCTGGTCGCCGGCTTCATCTTCCGTTGATCGTTGCCGTTGCGCCGCACCCGTACGGCGTGATGGTGCAACGGAATCGTGAATGACAACGGAAACGAAGCAATGAAAGGAGAACGACAATGACTTTCGCGGAGCAAGACGGAATCAATCTGTTCATCCCCAAGGTCTATGACATCGTATGGTCGCTGATCATCCTGCTGATCATCGCGGTGTTCTTCTACAAGTTCTTCATGCCGAAGTTCCAGGCCGTGTTCGATGAGCGTGCCGCCAAGATCGAAGGCGGCATTGCCAAGGCCGAGCAGGCTCAGAAGGACGCCGCCGAGGCGAAGGCCAAGTACGAGGCCCAGCTGAGCACCGCCCGCGTGGAGGCCGCCAAGATCCGCGACGACGCCCGCGCCGAGGCATCCCACATCGTGGCCGATGCCCGTGCCCGCGCCGAAGCCGATGCGGCCCAGATCACCGCCAACGCCCAGCGTTCGCTGAAGTCCCAGCAGCAGCAGGCCATGGTCTCGCTCAAGGGCGAGGTCGGCGCGCTTGCCACCGCCCTGGCCGGCAAGATCCTCGGCGCCAAGCTGCAGGACAGCGACGTGCAGTCCTCGATGATCGACTCGCTGCTCGACGACCTGGACGCCAAGAAGTGACTGTGAACATCGTCAGGAACATCCGTAACCAGAAAGGGAGGTGACCATGCGAGGAGAGGCATCTCGTATTGCAGACCGCGAGTCGCGTGACTCGCTCGCCCCGAAGCTGCGTGACACCCGTGAGGATGCATGGCGGATCGGCAACGAACTGTTCAAGATCACCGGTGTGCTCGACCGCAACCTTCCGCTGGAACGAGCGCTGACCGACCCCTCCAGGCCGGTGGCCGACAAGATCGCGGTGCTCAAGGAGCTGTTCAAGGGCGCGGAGCATCCGATGACCCTGGAGATCATGACCGATCTGGTCTCCCGTCGTTGGAGCCGTGCGCGAGACATCGCCAACGCGGTGGAGGACTTCGGTGTGGACGCCATGATGTACTACGCCGACGCCACCGACGCCACGCTGCAGGTGTCCATCGAGCTGTCCCAGCTGCACTCCGCGCTGCTGACGCTGCCGGTCGTGCGTGCCAAGCTGTACGACGACCAGGCCACCAGCGAATCCCGCGTGAAGCTGTTCCGTGAGATCTTCGACGGCAAGGGCCTGAACAAGATCACCATGCGCCTGGCCGAACACGCCACCTGCAACCTGCGTCGCCGCCGCTACCTGGAGACCATCCAGTGGCTCATCAACAAGTTCTCCCGCCACATGGGCGAGTCCATGGTCACCGTGACCACCGCGACCCCGCTCAAGAAGGAGCAGATCGAGCGACTGACCAAGGTCTACTCGGCCAAGGCCGGACGTCCGGTGCACATCAACTCCGTGGTGGACCCGAGGGTCCTGGGCGGTATGCGCATCCAGGTCGGCGACGAGGTCACGGACAACACCGTGGTCGCACAGCTGCAGAACCTGCACCGTACCGTGAAGGCGGACACCAACTGAGCGGACCGGCTCCCGGCCCATCCGCGCAGCGGAACACAAGCAAAGACTTGACTGAACAATAACCAATAGAAGGAGTGATCATGGCAGAACTGACCATCGATCCCGCCTCGATTCGCAAGGCCTTGGACGACTTCGTCTCGTCCTACCAGCCGAGCGACACCCCCACCCAGGAAGTGGGATATGTCGCCACGGCAGGCGATGGCATTGCCCACGTGACGGGATTGCCTGGTTGCATGGCCAATGAGCTGCTGACGTTCGAAGACGGCACGCTCGGCCTGGCGTTCAACCTTGACGCCCGTGAAATCGGCGTGGTGATTCTCGGCGATTTCGCTGGAATCGAGGAAGGCCAGGAAGTGCGCCGTACCGGCGAAGTGCTCTCCGTGCCCGTCGGCGACGGCTATCTCGGCCGTGTCGTCGACCCGCTGGGCAACCCGATCGACGGCCTCGGCGAGATCAAGAGCGAAGGCCGCCGCATCCTCGAAGCCCAGGCTCCGGACGTGATGCACCGCCACCCGGTCGACGAGCCGCTGTCCACCGGCCTCAAGGCCATCGACGCAATGACGCCGATCGGCCGCGGCCAGCGCCAGCTCATCATCGGCGACCGCCAGACCGGCAAGACCGCCATCGCGATCGATACCATCATCAACCAGAAGGCCAACTGGGAATCCGGCGACCCGAAGAAGCAGGTGCGCTGCATCTACGTGGCCGTGGGCCAGAAGGGCTCCACCATCGCCTCGGTGAAGCAGAGCCTGGAGGACGCCGGCGCCATGGAGTACACCACCATCGTGGCCTCCCCGGCTTCCGATTCCGCCGGCTTCAAGTACATCGCGCCGTACACCGGCTCGGCCATCGGCCAGCACTGGATGTACAACGGCAAGCACGTGCTCATCGTCTTCGACGATCTGTCGAAGCAGGCCGAAGCCTACCGTTCGATCTCCCTGCTGCTGCGTCGTCCGCCGGGGCGTGAGGCCTACCCGGGTGATGTGTTCTACCTGCACTCCCGTCTGCTCGAACGCTGCGCCAAGGTCTCCGATGACCTCGGTGGCGGCTCGATGACGGGTCTGCCGATCGTCGAGACCAAGGCGAACGATGTGTCCGCCTACATCCCGACCAACGTGATCTCCATCACCGACGGCCAGATCTTCCTGCAGTCCGACCTGTTCAACGCCAACCAGCGTCCTGCCGTGGACGTCGGTATCTCCGTCTCCCGAGTCGGTGGCGCCGCACAGACCAAGGCTCTCAAGAAGGTCTCCGGTACGCTGAAGATCTCCTTGGCGCAGTACCGTTCGCTGGAATCCTTCGCCATGTTCGCCTCCGATCTGGATGCGGCGTCCAAGGCCCAGCTGACCCGTGGTGCCCACCTGACCGAGCTGTTGAAGCAGCCGCAGTTCCACCCGTACTCGATGGAGCAGGAGGTCGTGTCCGTGTGGACCGGCACCCATGGCAAGCTCGATGACCTCGAGCTGGCCGACGTGCTTCCGTTCGAGCAGGGTCTGCTGGACTACCTCGACCACAACACCGATATCCTCAAGACCATCCGCGAGACCGAGGACTTCACCGCCGACACCGAGGCTGCACTCGGCAAGGCCGTGGACGCCTTCCGTGCCACCTTCGTCACCTCCGCCGGCAAGCCGCTGGTGGAGAAGAAGCCCGACACGTCCAAGGCCGCTCCGGTCGAGCAGGAAAAGATCGTGGCGGGAGAGAAGTAAGCCATGGGCTCGCAACTCGCATTGAAATCACGCATCCACTCCACCGAGTCGTTGGAGAAGATCTTCAACGCCCAGGAGATGATCGCGTCTTCGCACATCGCCAAGGCCCGTGACGTGGCCCTGAACGCGAAGCCGTACACCGATGCGATTTTCGATGCCGTGCAAGCGTTGGTGGCACATACCCATATCACGCATCCGATCGCGGTGAAGGACGAGAGCAACCCGCGCGTGGCTGTTCTCGCCCTCACCTCGGATCGTGGCATGGCCGGCCCGTACACCTCTTCGATCATCCGTGAAACGGAATCGCTGCTGGCCCGCCTCGAGGCGGATGGCAAGCAGCCGGAGCTGTTCGTGTACGGCCGTCGTGGTTCGACGTACTACAAGTACCGCAACCGTGACGTGGCGGCCACATGGGAAGGCGACACCGACCAGCCCGGCGTCGAGATCGCCGAGACGATCTCCAACACTCTGATGGACGCCTACATGAAGCCGGCGGAGAAGGGCGGAGTTTCCGAACTCTACATCGTCTTCACCGAGTTCATCAACATGGTGGTCCAGAAGGTGCGCGTGCTGCGCATGCTGCCCGTGGAGATCGTGGAGAACGAAGCCAAGGTCCCGGACCCGGAGAACGAGAAGGCCGCGGAGGACATCTCCCCGCTGTACTCCTTCGAGCCGAGCCTGGACGAGGTGCTGGACGCGATTCTGCCGAAGTACGTCCAGTCCCGTATCCACGAGTGCCTGCTGACCGCCGCGGCCTCCGAGACCGCAAGCCGCCAGAACGCCATGCACACGGCAACGGACAACGCACGCAATCTGGTCGACGACCTCACCCGCAAGCTCAATGCTTCGCGTCAGGCCTCGATCACCCAGGAACTTACCGAAATCATCGGCAGCGCTGACGCGCTGAACACAAAGGAAGAGTAGGAACGCACTATGGCTGAGAATCAGACCACTGTGGCTTCCGAGACCAACGGCGAGCCGGTTCACGGTCGCGTCACCCGAGTCCAGGGTTCGGTTATCGACGTTGAGTTCCCGGTCGGCCATATGCCCGACATCTACAACGCCCTCCACGTGACCATCGTCAACACCGGCGCCAAGGAGGAAGGCGAAGCCAAGTCGACCGAGATCACCCTTGAGGTCGAACAGCACCTCGGTGACTCCACGGTCCGTTGCGTCGCCCTGAAGCCGACCGACGGCCTGGTGCGCGGCGCCGCCGTGTACGACACCGGCGCCCCGATCTCCGTGCCGGTCGGCGACGTGACCAAGGGCCACGTTTTCGACGTGTCCGGCAACATCCTCAACAAGAAGCCGGATGAGCAGATCACCGTCACCGAGCGCTGGCCCATCCACCGCAACCCGCCGGCCTTCGACCAGCTGGAGTCCAAGACCCAGATGTTCGAGACGGGCATCAAGGTCATCGACCTGCTGACCCCGTACGTGCAGGGCGGCAAGATCGGTCTGTTCGGTGGTGCAGGCGTGGGCAAGACCGTGCTGATTCAGGAGATGATTCAGCGCGTGGCCCAGAACCACGGCGGTGTGTCCGTGTTCGCCGGCGTCGGCGAGCGTACCCGTGAGGGCAACGATCTGATCGGTGAGATGGACGAGGCCGGCGTGCTTGAGAAGACCGCCCTAGTCTTCGGCCAGATGGATGAGCAGCCGGGTACCCGTCTGCGCGTGCCGCTGACCGCACTGACCATGGCCGAGTACTTCCGTGACGTGCAGAACCAGGACGTGCTGCTGTTCATCGACAACATCTTCCGCTTCACGCAGGCCGGTTCCGAGGTGTCCACGCTGCTGGGCCGTATGCCTTCCGCCGTGGGCTACCAGCCGAACCTGGCCGATGAGATGGGTGCTCTGCAGGAGCGCATCACCTCCACGCGAGGCCACTCCATCACCTCGCTGCAGGCCATCTACGTGCCGGCCGATGATTACACCGACCCGGCCCCGGCCACGACCTTCGCCCACCTGGACGCCACCACGGAGCTTTCCCGTGACATCGCCTCCAAGGGTATCTACCCGGCCGTGGACCCGCTGAGCTCCACCTCGCGAATCCTCGATCCGCGTTACGTGGGCCAGGCCCACTACGAGTGCGCCAACCGCGTCAAGGCGATTCTGCAGCGTAACAAGGAGCTGCAGGACATTATCGCCCTGATCGGTATCGACGAGCTCTCCGAGGAGGACAAGACCACCGTGAACCGTGCTCGCCGCATCGAGCAGTTCCTCGGCCAGAACTTCTACGTGGCCGAGAAGTTCACCGGTCGCCCCGGCTCCTACGTGCCGGCCGACGAGACCATCGAGGCCTTCACCCGCATCTGCGACGGCGTGTACGACGACGTCCCGGAGCAGGCATTCTCCGGCATCGGCGGCATCGACGACCTCGAGGAGAAGTGGCACAACATGCAGAAGGAACTTGGTGAGTGATGGCTGAATCGGAAAAGACCACGATGAAGGTCAACATCGTCGCCGCCGACCACCCGGTGTGGCACGGCGAAGCGTCGAGCGTGACCATTCCCGCCTCCGAAGGCGGCATGGGCATTCTGCCGGACCATGAGCCTGTGCTCACGGTGATCAAGCAGGGTACGCTCACCGTGGTTGAGCCCGATGGCGTTCGCCACATGTTCGAGGTGACCGACGGATTCATCTCCTTCGACTCGAACAAGCTCACCGTGGCGGTCGAACGCGGCCACGACGTGCAGTACTCCGGTCAGGAGTGAGTGTCGCTCGCTTGAGCTTCCTTTGAGCCGTGTCTTGGCTCGTTAGGCTCCCTTTGGGTTTTCCCGAAGGGAGCCTTTCGTTCTTCTCTGGCTCCCCTTTCTGAGGACATTGCCGTGAAGCAAACAGCAGAGCTGTTTGTAGGCGATGTGCGAGACGACAGTCGAGCCAACAAAACGCGAACGAAGTTCGTCATTAATTGCAGGACGAACTGTCAGCGTAGCTGACTGAGGGTAGTCAGAAAGAGACTTGTTATGCGGCATCGTTACAGTGGTGGCCTATGCGAATCATTGTTGCCGACTGTTCCGCCGAGTATTCCGGCCGACTCAACGCCTCGCTGCCCCCGGCCAAGCGCGTGCTGCTCATCAAGGCCGATTCCAGCCTGCTCATCTTCTCCGAGCTGGGCTCGTACAAGCCGCTCAACTGGATGGCGGCACCGTGCACGATCCGCGAGATCACGCCGGAGACGTCCGAGGCTCCCGAGGACGATGCATCGTCCGATGCCCTGACGAGCGGGGGAGCGGGGACCGATGCGGATACTTCGTCTTTGGAGGAGTCCCTTGCGGCCGAAGAGGCGGTTGCCGATTCCACCGAATCCGCCGAACACGTGGAAAAGGTGCTGCGCGTCACCTCGGACAAGGGCTCGGATGTGCTGGAGGTCACGCTGTACCACGTCTACTCCGACCAGTCCTATGATTTGGGCGTGGATCCGGGCCTCATCAAGGACGGCGTGGAGGATCATCTCCAGCGGTATCTGGCCGAGCAGATCGAACGTATCGGCAAGGGCGCCAAACTCGTGCGCCGCGAATATCCCACGGCCATCGGCCCGGTGGATATCATGGCCATCAACGCCGACGGCGAACATGTGGCCGTGGAGATCAAACGTCATGGCGGCATCGACGGCGTTGAGCAGCTCACACGCTACTGCGAGCTACTCAATCGCGACCCGCTGCTGGCTCCGGTGCACGGCATCTTCGCCGCGCAGACCATCACCCCGCAGGCCCAGGTGCTCGCCAAGGACCGTGGCTTCACGTGTCTCATCCTTGATTATGACGATATGAAGGGCACCGAGGACGATTCGTTGAGACTGTTCTGATATGACTTGGCCCCCTCTGACGAGGGGGCTGTCAGCGAAGCTGACTGGGGGAGAGATCGCGACGCAGTCGTCGGAATGAAGGAATCGGCCTATGACCGATGCTGTTTCCCGCGGCAAGCCGCCGCTTCTCTCCCCCAGTCTCGTTTCATGAGACAGCCCCCTCGTCAGAGGGGGCCAAGTCCTATCAGAACGGATCAGTACGTGGCGAGGATGTCGACCACGAAGACCAGCGTGGAGTTCGCAGGAATCGAGCCCTGGGCCTTGTCGCCGTAGCCGAGGTCCGGCGGCACCACCAACAGTACCTGGGAGCCGACGGTCTGGCCGGCCAGGCCCTGGCTCCAGCCCTTGACCACGTCGCTCAGCGCGAACTCGGTGGCTTGGCCCTTGTCCCAGGACGAATCGAACTGCGTGCCGTCCAGCAGCCAGCCGGTGTACTGCACCTTGACCGAGCCGGATTCCTGCACCTTGGCGCCGGAGCCCTTGATGAGCGGCTGCACCACCAGTTCGCTGCTGCCCTTGTACCCGTTCATGTCAATGGAGGGCTTGCCGTTCTTGGCGCGCGTGACCTTCGGCAGGTCGGCGGGCACGTCCTTGACCTTCTCGCCGGTGGCCTTGGTGTAGTCCTTGGACTTGGAGACGAAGGTCATCGCGAGGATGTACGAGTAGCCGGACGAGTTCTCGTCGTTCACGCCGAAGCCGATGGTGGTGTTGAGCTTGGCGCCCTTGATCTGGTTGTAATACGTGGAGTTCAGCGTGGAGGAGTCCACCACCATCGAGCAGTCGGGGGTGTTCTTGGTCCACGTGTCCATGAGCTCGGTGCCGTCCTTGACGTTCAGCGCGATGCCCTGGGAGCACACGCGGTCGCCGTCCTCGATGACGTCGCCGTCGCCCTTCTGCAGCACCACGTACGAGCCGTCGGACACGGTCATCGGGGCCTTGAAGGAGATGGTGGGCTTCTCGCCCAGCTTGCCGGTGGCGGTCACGCCGGCGATCTGGTTCTTCTCCGAACCGGAGGACGAGGAGGAGGAGGAAGAAGACGAGGACTTGGACGAATCCTTGGAGTCCGAGGAGGATGAGGACGACGAGCAGGCGGCCAGCGAGACGCACATGATCATCGAGCAGGCGAGGGCCGCGGACTTGGTCAGGAAAGAGACCGTATTCTTGGTCAGGGAAGACTTGCGCATGACACACCACCCTACCGGCAAACCCTGATTTTCAGCCTGTTTTGAGTAATCAAGAGGTGAAGATTGTAGAATGGGAACGTTATGAGTGCTGAAGAACAGACAACAGAGCCGAACCAGGACGCCAAGCCAAAGCGTCCTACTCGGCATGCCACAATCATGCGCGGCGTGGTGACGCCCATCTTCGGACTTCTTGCGGTGGCCTCGATCGTGCTGGGGGTTTTGAATGCCACGATCTGGAAGCCGTCCACCGAAATCACCGCTTCCGCCAGCATCACCGGCTCGCAATACATCATCACCGATCCGGGCGTACTTGACCTGCTCGACCAGAACACGACGCTGACCGTGGAATCACGGTCCTCATCCGGCCAGACGTGCGTGGCGCTGGGCCCCGCCAAGGATGTGACCGGCTGGGTCGGTTCGGATGCATACCAGCGGATCACCGGGCTGAGCTCGTGGACCACGCTGAGCACCGAGCGTGCCGGCTCCGGCTCGGGCAGCTCGGATAGTTCGTCGTCCGATTCTGATTCGTCCGGCTCGTCCGATTCATCCGCCGCCTCCGCTTCCACCGCCGAGGTGGCGTTCAAGGACTCCGATCTGTGGACCTCCGTCAAGTGCGGCACGGGTTCCGCCACGCTCAACGTGAAGAAGGCCACCGGTGCCACCGTGGCCATCGTGGATCTGGGCGAAGGCAACGCGGACGCCACCGTGAAGCTCAACTGGGTGCGTTCCGAGGTGCCGGACTTCGCCATGCCGTTCTACCTGTCCGGCGGACTGCTGGCCATCATCGCCGTGCTGTGCGCCTCCGTGTTCGCCATGCCGCCGCACAAGCGCCGCAACAAGCGCGTGATCGAAGGCGTGGCCCATGAGGTCGTGGAGGCCGGGCTGTCCTTCGCCGAGCGTGCCGAACGGGCCGCTTCCGGAGCCGTGGCCCCGTCGTACCCGGCTTCGGGCGATGCCGCCGGTCGCAAGCGTCGTCGTCACGCCTCGCATCGCCGCGGCGCCACGCCGGCCGTCAGCGAGCAGTCCGGCACCGACGAATCCGTCGCACAGTCGCCCACCATCATCGATCCCGCCTCCCGCAACCTGGTCGCCGACCAGCAGTCCGCGGCACCGGCCGCATCCGACCAGACCGGCGCATCGCCGCTGCCTGCCGCCAACACCGATGCCGAATCGACTTCGGTGATCACGCCCGACGAACTGCAGGCGTACTTCTCCCGCTTGGCCCAGGAGGTCAACAACGGCGGCGGTACGGACGACCACGGACAGGAGGAGAGCCGATGAACAAGCCGAATACGTTCGCACGTGCACCATTCGCACGGTGGGGCAGGCTCGCCGTCGCCGCGCTCGCCGTCGCCGCGATGGTGACCCCGTTGGCCGCCTGCGAAGGCCAGCTGCCCACTCCGGTGGCCGATTCGTCCACCCAGGCCACGCCTGACCTGACCGAAGCGCAGGAGAAGAAGATTCGACTGGCGATTCTCGATGGGATCGACGCGGCCGATCAGGCCAAGAGCGTGGACCAGCTCGCCGCCGTGATGGGCGGCCCGCAGCTGGAGATCCGCGGCAGCCAGATCACCGTGGCACAGAAGACCGGTTCCCTGAGCAAGTTCGCCGTGATTCCGAAGGACGTGGCGCAGGTCGTGATTCCCACCGATGACGGTTGGCCGCGCTCGGTGTTCACCATCACCACCACCACGTCGGACCAGCAGTCCAAGCGTCTGCTGGTGATGAACCAGGCGTCCGCCCGCCAGAACTACAAGCTGGTGGCCATGGCCCGTCTGTTCGAGGGCGCGCAGCTGCCCAAGTTCGAGATTCCCACGCTGGGCTCCAAGCAGGGTTCCGCCAAGGACAGCGGCCTGGTCATGACCGCCGCCGACGCGCTGACCCAGTATGCGGACGTGCTGCAGAACGGCTCGAACAGCCAGTACGCCTCCAAGTTCGCGGACGATCTGTTGCGCCAGAACCTGGCCAAGACCGCCGCGGACGTGCAGGCCGGCATGGAACGCAACAACGGCACCCAGCAGCAGACCTTCGAGGCCGTGCCCGACCAGATGTGGGTCATGCGCTCGGCCGAAGGTGGCGAGCTCGTGGTGGGCCGCATCAACTCCGTATGGGTGCGCAAGGCCGGCGACGGCCGCGAATCGCAGCCCGCCTCGGACGACGAGAAGGCCCTGTACAACAGCGACAAGTACACCAGCACCATGCAGGTGACGTACGTGAACGTGGTGGCGCTGTACATCCCCAAGGCCGGCGGGGCCGATGCACAGGTGACCGCCGTGGGCGCCGACCGCCAACCGGTCAAGGTCGAAGCGCTCTGAGCATATCCGCTGCGTACTCGCGGTGCCGGAACTACAATCGGTTCCGGCACCGTTTTTTGTATTCGTGAAGCAATGTGGAGGCAAGTATGGCTGATCAGCAGTTCCATCCCGGAGTGTCCCTGGCGGGGGCCGTGGATCTGGAGGCCCTGAAGCATCAAGTCAAGGCCGAACCGGGGCAGGTGGGCGGCGCTCCCGCGGCCGGCGGCTATGTGATCGACACCAACGAGAACACCTTCCAGGCCATGGTGCAGACCTCGGCCACGTTCCCGATCCTCATGCTGCTGTGGGTGCCCACGGACGACCGTCTCTTCCCGATGGCCCGCGCGCTGGGCGACGCGGTGAACGCGCTGGACGGCAAGATCCAGCTCTCCCGTATCGACATCGCCTCGAACCCGTCCATCGCCCAGGCGCTGCAGGTGCAGGGCGCGCCCGCGCTGTTCGCTCTCATCGGCGGCCGTCCGATGCCGCTGCTGCAGGGTCTGCCGGGAGACGACGAGGTCAAACAGCTGTGCGACGAGGTGATTCCGAAGATCATCCAGGCCGCCGCGCAGGCCGGTGTGAGCGGCACCGCGCCGTACTCCGGCGATCCTGATTCGGATGCGGCCAAGTCCGCCGGTGCCGCCGGTGCGGGTGCCGATCAGGTGCCGCCCGAGCACGCCGAGGCCCATCGTCTGGCCGAGGAGGGCGATTACGCCGGTGCGGCCGCCGAATATGCTCGCGTGCTGGAATCCGACCCGCACGATGCGCTTGCCGCCCGTGAACGCGCCAAGGCGCTGCTGCTGGCCCGCTCCGGCCAGGCGAACGTGCGTGAGGTGCGCGCTGCCGCGGCCGCCGCCCCGGACGACGTCGAGGCGCAGCTGGCCGTGGCTGACATCGATATGATCGGCGGCCAGATTCAGGACGCCTTCGACCGTCTGCTGGACTTCCTCGCCGCCGGACACAAGGCCGACCTGGACGAGGTACGCAAGCGTTTGCTGGAGTACTTCGCCATCCCCGAGCCGACCGATGAGCGCCTGAAGCGCGCCCGCCGTCGCCTCGCCACGCTGATGTACTGAGCCGAGGCTTTGACCCGCGCTACGCCATCCGGTTCTTTCCAAAATATGGCTGGAAGTGCGGGCCCTCCTTGGCCAGCTCCCGTTCGAAGTCATCCCTCCACTCGCCGAACGGCCGCTCGGCGAGTCCGTCGTTGTTGAACCGTGGCTGATCGGTGATTTCGGTGATGCAGAACTTCGGAATCGTCAGATTGGTGACGGGCGTGGCGCGCTCGGCCTCGGCCACCACGAGTGGCGCGTTTGGGCCGCCGAACACGTCCACGCTCCAGCCGTCCTCCGCGATCCACACGGAATAACGGTTCTTGATGACCACCCTGCCGCCGCGCTTGACGAGTTCGACCGCGATGCGCGTATCGATCTCGCGCTCCACCTCATAGCGCGTGCCGCCCACGGACGGGCCTTTGACGGTGACGTATGCCTCGGAGAAGCGCTCGCGGTTGTCCTCCAGCACGGCGATCGGGTCCAAATCGGGCGTCATGTCCATCTGTATGCTGTGCGAGAGCAGCCGCACGCGCAAGGCGTAATTGTCGGTGTACACGTAGTAGCTCTGAATGATGAGCGCCGGGGCATCGCCGTCGTCATATTCCGCCGGCAGTTCGCGGCAGAAGAAGCGGCGCTCGTATTCGAAGTCATCTGTGGGTTCCGACATAGCCCCATTGTAGGGCGAAGCGCGGGGATTTGCGGGGTTTGCAATCGTTGTTGCAACGGTTTGCAGTCGGGGCGCGCCGGCGGGCTTATTCCACGCGGCGGTTGGTGCTGTTTCGTGCTGTTCTGCGCGATGGGCCTCGTCGAACCTGTGAAATCGCTGCGAATGGCGGACCGATGGGTGCGGGCCGGCCGGGCGTGGTGTACAGTAGTGAAGTTGTCTGGGTCCGTAGCTCAGTGGATAGAGCGTCTGTCTCCGGAACAGAAGGTCGAGGGTTCGATCCCCTTTGGGCCCACCAGATTGGCGGGATTCCAAGGCTTGCAAGGTCTTGGAATCCCGTTTTTCGTATCAGGCCGGTGGGACTAAGCAATCGTTTCGGTACAGAAGACGGATGCTTCTGGCATGAAACCGTCGCTGGGCAGGCGATTTGCGGTCGTTTCGAGCTAGAAGGCGCTCGTTCCTATCATCAAATGGACGCTGAGGAGGGGATTTGCGGTCGTTTCAGTCCAGGAGACGAGGGTTTCTGTACTGAAAGGACCGCAGAAAAGGTGTTTGGCGGTCTCGCTGGTACAGAATGAATGCGCTTCTGTACTCAAAAGACCGCTGCGAGGCTGTTGCATACTGCTCGCGGGTGGTTTGGAGCCGTGTTGTCCGCCAGACAAGAGACCCTGCTCGTATGACGGAGCCCATGTCAGGGCCTCCCTGAGTTTTCCCTGAGATAACCATGAACTTGACATGAAATTAGGCATGGGAACCCCTGCCGCATCGCATAATGAAAGCACTACGCGGCGCAAGCGATGCCCGCCGCGGCAGGGAGGTGCATGATGACGAAGATGGATAATTCCCAAAGGCCTGAACGTGGCGGTGGGTTCCGCAATATCATCGATTTCCTACTCGTACCTCATGCCGCGAGGAATAGGGCATTGGATGTCTCCGCGATTCCGCCGGCAACTGCGCCCGGAACCGTCCATACTCAGTCCCGTCGCCGCTGGTTCGCCCAGATCGTCGTGCTGGTGTTGGCGTTGGCGCTGATCACCGGCATGGCCACGTCCGCCGCGGTACGTGTGCGTCGCAAGGAGCAGGACGGGCCGATCGACTGGCAGGTGCGTCCGCTCGCCATCGCCCATCGGGGCGACGATTCCGCTCCCGAGAACTCGCTGCACGCCATCACCAACGCCGGCGCGAACGGTGCCGACTATGCCGAGATCGACGTGCGGTTGGATGCCGACGGCACCCCGGTGGTCTTCCATGACCGCTCCACCGGCCGCCTCGCCGCGGACGGCCGCAACGTCTCGGTGGGCATCCTGAGCACCCGCGAACTGCAGCACCTGACCATGCGGCAGAACGGCGAGGACTTCCACGTACCCACCTTGGAACAGGCCGTGATGGCCGCCCAACACGTCAACGACCATCTGGGGCTGCTGCTGGACATGAAGACCGGTTCCGTCCATGCGCCGAAGCTGACCCGCGCCATCTCCCGCGTGATCGAACGCAATAATTTCTCCGACCGTGCGATGTTCATGTCCACCAACGACGACGCGGTCGAATTCATGCGCAAGTTGCATCCGGGCTGGACGGTCGGCAAATGCGTGAGCCCGGCGGGCCATCCGGAAGTCGGCTGGCCCAGGGGAGTGAGCTTCGTGGTGATGCGCGGCAACCGGTTGGACCAGGCCGTTCTGGACCGCGCGAACCGCAGCAACATCCCCGTGTACGCCGGTGTGAGCGGCGACTATAACGAAGGCAGACGGTGCCTGAAACTCGGTGCGGACGGCGTGCTGGGCGCCAGTGCGAAAAGCGTGCGCAGGCTGGCGCGCCGGTTCGCCTTCACGGTGAGGCAGGGGAGGCCTGGCGATATGGCCGCATCGCGGGCATCGGACGGCCCGCATGACGATGCAATCGCTAGACTGCAACGTAATCGGCCAATGGCCGGGCACTGACGCCGGCGGTATCGGACGGGCGCCACCTATGAGAGGAGCATCATCATGAGCGAAAAGATGGAAGCGGTCGCGACTTCCGAGGCACCGGCCGCGCTGGGCGCGTACAGCCAGGCCGTCAAGGCGAACGGATTCGTGTTCGTCTCCGGCCAGCTGGGCATCGACCCGGCCACCGGCGAACTGGCCGGCGAGACCGCGGGCGAGCAGGCCGCCCAGGCGCTCAAGAACATCAAGTGCATTCTGGACACGGCCGGCACGGGCATCGAGCACGTGTGCCGCGCCACCATCTACCTGAAGAACGTGGAGGACTTCAAGGAGGTGGACGCCCGCTACGCCGAGGTGTTCATCGGTTCCGTGAAGCCGGCCCGCGTGGCGTTCGGCGGCAACGACATCCCCAAGGGCGCGCTCGTGGAGATCGACGCCATCGCCGTGCTGTGATGCGCTGATCGCTGTTTTGCTTTGCGATTTTGAGACGACCCGTCGTCTGCCCGGATATATGCATCCGAGGCGGGCGGCGGGTCGCTTTCGTCTGTAGGGAGTCTGTAGGGAGTCTGTAGGGCTGGGCGTGGGCGGCCTGAGTAGCGCGAACAATGACGGTTCCGATTCGGGTGGGGCCGTGCAACAATGGTGGGCATGGCATCCAAAGGAAAACCGTCACCGCGTTCCGCGGTCAGCCCCCTGAGCGACGCACGGGTCGCCGAGCTCGCGAAACAGCATCGTCTGGTTGATCCGATGCATGATTTCCCCACCGGAGCGGGGCACAAGGCCAAACTCGACGAGATCAACGCACAGAATCCCAAGGCCACCAAACGACTGCTCACCGGCGTGGACGTGGTTTTCCGCGCGAGCTGTAAGACCCGCGCGTGGGGTCTCGAACAGGTGCCCGAGGACGGTCCTTTCATCACCGCGGCCAGTCATGTGACCATGTTCGACGTGTTCGTGCCGATGGCCAGCCTGTTCCACATGGGCCGCCGCCCGCGGTACATGGCCAAGGCCGAGATGGCGAAGTGGCCGGTGATCGGCAAGTGGTTCCAGCTGGTGGGCATGCAGCCGGTCCAGCGCCACTCCGGCAAGGCCAAGCAGATCGAGGAGACGTCCATCGACATCCTCACGTCCGGCCGTCCGCTCACCGTATGGCCGGAAGGCACCGTGACCCGCGACCCGAAGAAATGGGTGATGAGCATCAAGGAGGGCGTGGGATTCATCGCGCTCGAATCCTCCTGCCGACTGGGCCGTCAGGTGCCGCTGTTCCCGGCGGTCACGTGGGGCGCGGCATCCATCAACCATTGGTGGCCGTGGCCGCGCAAGAACGTGGTGATGTGCTACGACCATCAGCTTGATTACGCCGATTTGCTTACGGACATGGATTCGTGGGGCGACGAGCCGCCGGTCGAGGCCGTCAACGAACTGACGTGGCGCGTGCTCAAGCGCATGAACACGGTACTGGCCGCGATTCGAGGCGAACAATTCCCGGCCGAGGGCTATTGGGACTACCGCAGCATGAGCCGCAAGCCGTGGCCCGAGATCGGCGGGCCGTTCCCGGCGGAGTAACCGGAGTAACATGGCACGAGGTAATCGTGGCAATCGCGCAAGGAAGCTTTGGAGTAGGTAGGAGTAGACATCATGGGTAGGAAAGTAACGGTTCTCGGAGCAGGAGCATGGGGTACCGCCTTCGGTCAGGTGCTGGCCGACGCGGGCAACACCGTGACCATGTGGGCCATGGAGCCCGAAATCGTGGAGGGCATCCGCGACCATCATCACAACGGCGTGCGCCTGCCGTCCGTGGAGAAGCTGCCGGACGCCATGACCGCCACCGGCGACCGTGCCGAGGCCGTCAAGGACGCCGAGATCGTGGTGGTGGCCATCGCCGCCCAGTTCGCGCGCGTGGCCCTGACCGAGTTCAAGGGCCTCATCCCCGAGACAGCCATCGTGGTGAGCCTCATGAAGGGCATCGAGCGCAAGACCAACAAGCGCATGGACGAAGTGGTGCGTGAGACCCTCGACCTGCCGGCCGACCGTTTCGCCGCCATCTCCGGCCCGAACCTGTCCAAGGAGATCGCCGATCGTCACCCCGCCGCCACCGTGGTGGCCTGCGAGGACATCGAGAACGCCAAGAAGGTGGCCGAAACCTGCACCACCTCCTACTTCAAGGCCTTCGTGACCACCGACGTGATCGGTCTGGAAATGTGCGGCAGCCTCAAGAACGTGACCGCGCTCGCCGTGGGCATGGCCCGTGGCGCCGGCTACGGCGAGAACACCGCCGCCATGATCGAGACCCGCGGTCTGGCCGAACTGACCGCTTTGGGTGCGGCCGCCGGCGCCGATCCCAAGACCTTCGCTGGCCTGGCCGGTGTGGGCGACCTCATCGCCACCTGCGGCTCCCCGCTCTCCCGCAACTACACGTTCGGCTCGAACCTGGGCAAGGGCATGAGCGTCGAGGAGGCCACCAAGGTGAGCAACGGCGTGGCCGAGGGCGTACCCACCACGGACGCCGTCGTGGCGCTCGGCGATCAGCTCGGCGTGCCCACCCCGCTGGCCTACCAGATGAGCCGCGTGCTCAACGAGGGCATCTCTTGCTCCGAGATGTTGGCCGGCCTCTTCGGCCGCGAGGTCACCGCCGAGTAGGACTGCGGCCCGACGATAGGGCCGGGGCGCGAGTACACTCGGGTCACGGATTTAGGAACGGCGGACAGACGCCGGACAAGAGTCGAAAGATAGGGATGGTTATGGCCAAAAAGCGTGTTGTGGTGCTGTACGGCGGACGTGCGGACGAGCATTCGATCTCCTGCATCTCCACCGCCGGCGTGCTCAACGCCATGGACACCGATCGCTTCGAGCCGATTCCGGTCGGCATCACCAAGGACGGCAAGTGGATCGTCAACGGTGAGGACCCGCGCGGATGGAGCTTGGACGGCGGCGAGCTGCCGACCGTGAAGATCACGCCGGAATCGCGCCCGGTGCTGCTGGACCCCTCCCGCGGCAAGGATGGCTTCTTCATGGGCGAACCGGAGCATCTGGGCTCCGGCGAATCCGGTTTCGGCACGAGCTTCGTGAGCCTCAACGACCCCGAAATGAGCCACGTACTCACCTCGCTGGGCCATGTGGACGCCGTGCTGCCCGTGCTGCACGGCCCGTATGGCGAGGACGGCACCATCCAGGGCCTTCTGGAAATGATGGACGTGCCGTACGTGGGCTGTGGTGTGTTCGCCTCCGCCGCCTGCATGGACAAGCACTTCACCAAGGTGGTGCTCTCCTCGGCCGGCATCCCCACCGCGCCCGGCATCACCGTGGACGCGCGCAACTTCACCGCCGCGGGCGTGCTGGAGCAGATCGAGGCCGCCCAGCTGGCCTACCCGCTGTTCGTCAAGCCCTCCCGCGCCGGCTCCAGCTTCGGCGTGACCAAGGTGGAACAGGCCGACGACCGCGAGACCCAGCTCGACCGTCTGGCCGCCGCGATCGCCACCGCCGGCGAGCATGACTGGAAGGTGCTCATCGAGCAGGGCATCGACGGTCGCGAGGTGGAATGCGCCGTGCTGTGCGCCAAGCCGGGCGACGAGCCGGAGGCCAGCTGGCCCGGCGAGATCGTGCTCGACCACCAGGACGACGACCAGTTCTACGACTTCGACTCCAAGTACATGGACGCCTCCGCCAGCCACGTGGAAGTGCCGGCCAACCTGCCGGTGAGTGTGCTGGAGGACGTGCGCGACGTGGCCCGCCGCGCCTTCAAGGCCGTGGACGGCGCCGGACTGAGCCGCGTGGACACCTTCGTGACCCCGGACGGCACGGTGATGGTCAACGAGATCAACACCATGCCCGGCTTCACGCCGATCTCCATGTACCCCAAGGCCTGGGAGGCCACGGGCATCGGCTACACCGAGCTCATCACCCGCCTCATCGAGGGCGTGCTGCGCTGACGCGCGTTTCTGCATTCGCGGAAGCCTTGAAGGGGATCGGCCGAGAGACCGGTCCCCTTTGACGTATCCGCCGCAATCGTCACGAATTCATCTTCGGTTTCCTTTTGTTCAGCGAACGGTCGCCAAACGGTGCCGAGCGTTCATCTGCACGCCAGTGTCGGTACATTCTGAACGCTTATGTTCGGTTTTTGGAATTACGGGCCGCGCGAATCACGACGCGAAACAAGCCCACGACTCCCGGGATTCGGCCTCATATGCCGTATCCGGATGTATGCCCAAGAAAAGGAACATCATGAAGAACCTGCGTAAGATCGCGGCCGGCTCCCTCGCCGCCGTGCTGGCGTTCACCATGGCCGCCTGCGGCTCCGGCAACGCCTCCTCCGACTCCGCTTCCGGCTCCACCTCCACCGGCAAGGCCGTGAAGGTCAACGAGAAGTCCGCCAAGGCCACCTCCCTGAAGGACTTCGGCACCATGGACGACCTCGTCAAGGCCGCCGAGGAGGAGGGCGCCCTGAACGTCATCGCCCTGCCCCACGACTGGTCCAACTACGGCGAGGTGATCGACGGCTTCAAGAAGAAGTACCCGAAGATCAAGATCACCGAGCTCAACCCGAACGCCTCCTCCAAGGAGGAGCTGGACGCCGCCAAGACCAACAAGGGCACCGACGCCGCCCCGGACGTGTTCGACGTCGGCCAGTCCATCGCCGCCACCTCCACGGACGCCTTCGCCCCCTACAAGGTGCAGGCCTGGGACAAGATCCCGGATGAGAACAAGGACGCCAACGGCGCCTACTACGCCGACTACACCGGCATCATGTCCATCGGCTGGAACAAGGACAAGTACGGCGACATCACCAAGCTCGATGACCTGCTCGACCCGAAGTTCGCCGGCACTGTGGCCCTCAACGGCAAGCCCGCCGAGGCCGGCGCCGCCTTCAACGGCTACCTCATGGTCAACCAGCTGGCCGGCGGCGACATCAACAATCTGCAGCCCGGCCTCGACTTCTTCAAGAAGCTCAAGGACTCCGGCAACCTGACCACCGTGGACGTGACCAACGGCACCATCGACTCCGGCCAGACCGGTGTGGTCATGGACTGGACCTACAACCAGGCCTCCTACAAGAAGGAGCTCAAGAGCAAGGGCGTGAACTGGGAGTACAAGACCTTCCCGAAGGCCCAGGTGGTGAGCTACTACAACCAGGCCATCAACGTGGACGCCCCGCACCCGGCCGCCGCCCGCCTGTGGGAGGAGTACCTGTACACCGCCGAAGCCCAGAACCTGTGGTTCAAGGGCGGCGCCAATCCGGTTCTGCTCGACTCCATGAAGCAGGACGGCACCGTGGACAAGGACGTGCTCAAGGACGCCATCACCATCGAGGGCAAGCCTGTGAACTACACCAACGACGACGCCACCCGCATCACCGACTGGCTCCAGAACAACTGGGACAAGACGATCGGCAACTGAGCCGCTGGCTCGGTGACCATACCGAAACGTCAAGAATCAAGGCATCATTCATGACCGCCGCAATCGCACAGAACGGACCTGCAGCCGCCAAGGCCGCGGGTCCGTCCGCTACCTCCTCCACGCTGGCCCGGCATCGCCAGGAACTCGGCACTCTCGCCGTGACCCTGCCGTTCTTCGCCTACACCGCGTGCTTCCTGCTCGCGCCCACCGTGATCGTGGTGCTCGGCGCGTTCCAGACCCGTGACGGCGGCTTCACGCTCGCCAACTTCAGCAAGCTGTTCGAAGCCAACACCGTCTCCGCATTCGTCACGTCCATCGTGGTATCCATCGCATCCTCGGTGATCGGCGCCGTGGTGGGCGGCCTCGCCTCCTACGCGCTGGTGATCGGCGCCAAGCCCAACGGCCTCATGCGCCGCATGGTCTCCGCCATCTCCTCCGTGCTCGCCCAGTTCGGCGGCGTGATGCTCGCCTTCGCGTTCATCGCCACCATCGGCATCAACGGCATCGGCACCATGTTCATCAAGCAGGTGACCGGACTGACCGTCAACCCCAACTGGCTGAGCTCCCTGCCGGGCCTCGTGACCGTGTACTGCTACTTCCAGATCCCGCTGATGATCATCATCTTCCTGCCCGCGGTCGATTCCATCCGTCCGCAGTGGCGTGAGGCCTGCGAATCGCTCGGCGGCAACACCGTGCAGTACTGGACGCGCGTGGCCCTGCCGATCCTGGCACCCCGCTTCATCTCCGCGTTCCTGCTGCTGTTCGCCTCCGCGTTCTCCGCGTACGCCACCGCAGCCGCCCTGTTCTCCCAGCGTTCGATTCTCGTGCCGCTGATGATCCAAGGCGCCATGCGCAACGAGATGGACCCGAACCAGCAGGGCTTCGCCCAGGTGCTGGCATTCGCGATGATCGTGGTCGTGGCCATCGTCATGCTGCTGAGCCACGCCGTGGAAAAGAGGGCCGGACGTTGGCAGTGAACGAAACGAATGCAACGAACGCGACCGTGGAAGCCGTCGCGGACGAAACCGTCGGCACCAAGCCGCCGCAGTTGCGCGCCGCCCGCGTGCGCAAGCAGAGCATCATCAAATTCGTGATCCTGCTCGTCACGCTGGGCTTCCTGTTCATCCCGCTGTTCTCGATGCTCATCTTCACGCTGCGCCACCCGCTGTCCGGGCGCTGGTCGCTGGCCCCGTGGGTCGCGATCTTCACCGGCAACGGCGAGTCGCTGGGCGCGGACCTGACCGTGCTGTGGCAGGGCCTCGGAACCTCGCTGGCGCTGTGCGTGGTGACCGTGGTGATCATGCTGCTGCTCATGGTGCCCACGATGGTGATCGTGCACATCCGTTCCAAGGCTTTGGAACGCGCCATCGAATGGGTGGCCACGCTGCCACTGACCATCCCCGCCATCGTGCTGGTGGTGGGCCTCGGCCCGATTTACCGCTGGCTGTCCGCCGACGTGCTGAGCACCAACCCCATCTGGCTGTGCTTCGCGTACGTGATCCTCGTGATGCCGTTCGCCTTCCGCGCCATCGCCGTGGGCCTCAACTCCATCGACGTCAAGACGTTGGTGGAGGCCTCCCGCTCGCTCGGCGCCTCCTGGCCCAAGGTGTTCTTCCGGGTGATCATCCCGAACCTGTGGCAGTCGATCCTTTCGGCATCCTTCATCTCCATCGCCGTGGTGCTGGGCGAATACACCGTCGCCTCGCTGCTCGGCCGCATGAACCTCCAGGTCGCGCTCTACCAGCTCGGCCAATCCAACTCTCAGATCTCCACCGCCATGTCGCTGCTTGCTCTGCTCTTCGGCGTGGTGCTGCTCGTCGCGCTCGACCTCATCTCCGACGCGATGCGCAAATCCAAGGAAGGTAAGTGACCAGACATGACCGCTGATCAGAAGATTTCGGCGTCCTCCCTCACCGCCGGTGCCGCCGTCAAGCCGGACGAGGACGCTTTCAAGAACGACCCGACCGCCACGCTCGAAGGCGTGCGCGGCAAGGACGTGACCAAGGCCGCCAAGCAGCTGCTGCGCGAAAGCGCCAAGCGCGGCGGCGGCTCCATCCAGATGCAGGATGTGGTCAAGATCTACCCCGGCTCCACCAAGCGCGCCCTCGACGACTTCAATCTCGACATCAAGCCCGGTGAGATGGTGGTGCTGCTCGGCGGCTCCGGCTGCGGCAAGTCCACCGCGCTACGCTCGCTGGCCGGCCTCGAGGACATTCAGGGCGGCCGCATCATGGTGGGCGGCCAGGACGTGACCGGCGTGCCGGTCAACAAGCGTGAGATGGCCATGGTGTTCCAGGCCTACTCCCTCTTCCCGCACATGACCGCGCTCGAAAATGTGGCGTTCGGCCTCGAGGTGCGCGGCGTGGGCAAGGAGGAGCGCCGCAAGGTCGCCATGGAGCAGCTCGAGCTCGTGGGACTGGCCGATCAGGCCAAGAAGTACACGCAGCAGATGTCCGGCGGCCAGCAGCAGCGCGTGGCCCTGGCCCGCGCCCTCGCCATCAAGCCGCGCGTGCTCCTGCTCGACGAGCCGCTCTCCGCCCTCGACGCCAAGGTCCGCGTGCAGTTGCGCGACGAGATCCGCCGCATCCAGCTCAACACCGGCACCACCACCGTGTTCGTGACCCACGACCAGGAGGAGGCACTGGCCGTCGCCGACCGCATCGGCGTGATGAACAAGGGCAAGATCGAGCAGATCGCCGCCCCGCAGGATCTCTACCAGCGCCCCGCCACCGAGTACGTGGCCACGTTCATCGGACTCACCAACCGTCTGCCCGGCGCATCCAACGGCGAGGAGGCGGTGGTGTTCGGCCAGCGTCTGCCGCTGCTGCCCGGCTCCACCAAGGGCGATGCCGTGGCCGTGCTGGTGCGTCCGGAGAACCTCACGCTGACGCTGCCCTCGCAGCACGACTCCCACGTGGGCGAACGCGCCCGCGTCGAGGTGATCCACTTCCTGGGTTCGCTGGTGCGCGTGGACACGGTCATCACCTCCGGCGAATACCAGCGCTGGAACAAGGGCGAACAGCTCAAGGTGACCGTGCAGCTGCCGGCCAGCGAACTGCCCGCAGGCCTGGCCGTTGGCGACGACGTGGTGGTCACGCCGCGCGCCGTGGCCGCGCTCGCCTGCTGAAAGGTGCGCAGTCCGCTGTTGCGGCGGTCGTTGTAGACAAACGTCGACTAACGATGGCAGGGTCGCGGGATTCTTAGGGATTCCGCGGCCTTTGCCGTATGCTGGTAGCTAACGCCGCAGTGGCGGACTCACAAGGCCAAGGACGGCCAAAGGATGGGGGAAACCGATGAGTGAGCCGATACCGACGATGCCCGCGCCCAACGCGCAACAGCCGCAATACCAGCCGCAGCCCGGCCAATCACCTCAACCGCAGGACTCGGACCCGCGACGCGCCCAGCACGCGCGTCAGGGTCGCGATTGGTGGTTCACCGCGCACCGCAGATTCTCGCTGATCGGCGCATCGCTGACCATCATGATATTGATCTGGAACGGCCTGAACATCCTACTCGGCACCTCGCTGGATCCGATGTTCGGCGGCAATATGCCGGTATGGGTGAATCTGCTCATCTCCTCCGGGCCGCTATACCTCGTGGCGATTCCCCTGAGCATGATCATCATCACGCGCGTGCCGGCCATCAGGACCATCCAATACCCGATGCGCGTCGGCGAGTTCTTCCAGATGCTCATCATGTGCTTCCCGGTGATGTATCTGGGCAGTTTTCTGGGCTTCATCCTGAGCTTCGCCCTGACCGGCGGGCAGGGCACGAACCGGCTGAACCAAGTGATGGGCGGCGACGAATGGTGGGCCACCCTACTGTTCGTGTGCATACTCGCGCCGATCGTCGAGGAATGGCTGTTCCGCAAGGAGCTCATCTCCCGCCTGCGCCGCTATGGCGAGAAGACCGCGATCATGTTCTCCGCCATCACCTTCGGCCTGTTCCACATGAACCTGTTCCAGTTCTTCTACGCCTTTGGACTGGGCCTTATCTTCGGCTATGTGTATACGCGCACCTCGCGCCTGCGGTACACCGTGCTCATGCACATGGTCATCAACCTCAATGGCTCGGTGGTGGCGCCGTTCCTCGTCGAGCAGGTCGATCCGCGCATCATGAACGGTTCGATGAGCCAGGAGGAACTGTTGCGTATGGCCTCCGAACCCGGTGCCGGCATGGGTGGGATTGGTTATCTGTCCTTGTACGGCATGGTTCTGATGGGGCTGACGATCGCCGGCATCGTGCTGCTCATCATCAAGCGGAAAAGCTGGGAGTTCTACCCGGCACCTGAGGAGCTGCCGGCCGGACTCAAGGTGCGCACCGCCTACGGCAACCCCGGCGTCATCGTGTACCTGCTGCTCACCATCAGCCTGACCGGCTGGATACTGTTCATGTAGTTTCGGGGCTGCGGGAGCTCTACGGCAGGAGCCGCTTCCCGCGTCTGCGCGAAATCACACGTTGTCGGACGAGCCGCCGTCCTCCACCAGATAGTCGGTGCCGGCCTCGGCGATGGCACGGGCGGCGCGGTCGCGTACGCTGGATAGCAGCACACCGGGCTTGGCGAACAGTAGCACCTGACCGGTCATGCCGTACGGCGAGAAGCCGGTGAACTTGACCAGCGGCGGCTGTGTCTCCAAGGCGACGTCCGCCGTGGCCTTCGTGACGCAATCGAGCAGCCTCCGGCTTACCTCGGCCGGGGCGCTGGAGGCCTTGGCCGTGAATTCGAGAGTGACCGTGCCTTCGCTCACCGGCGTCAGTTTGGTGAGCGAGGCGGTATTGAGGATGGAATTGGGGATGACCATGCGGTCGCCGCTGCGCGTCTCGATCATCGAGTGACGCCAGGTGATGTCCACCACGGTGCCGGTGGTGCCCTGGATGGTGACCAGATCGCCCGGCTGGATCACGCGGCCCAGCATAAGACCGAACCCGCCGATCACGTTGGCGATGGTGTCCTTCAGACCCAGGGAGAGGGCCACGCCGCCGACGCCAAGGGCGGTGACCAGCGTGGTGGGGTTGATACCGAACACCGGTTGCAACACCATGGCCGCCGCGGCCACCCAGATCACCACGCGCGTGAGATTGATGAAGATGGAGGCGCTGGGAATCTCCGATTTATCCAACACCTTGCGCAATATGCGGCTGACCGCCCGGTCGGCGATGAACGCCACGGCGGCCACCAGCAGCAGCCAGATCAGCTTGCCGGCGTTCGTATGGAACCATGTGGATATCAGTGCGCCAAAATCAGTCATACGGCCCACCGTAACAGTCGGTCGCAACACTGTTCCGATCGGAATCCTGAAGGTACGGTCGGAGCGTTCCGGGCATATACCTACCATTTGCGGGACCGTGTAAAAGATTCTGGGCATATGCCTGCCGCGAGGCGCCCGAAGTTGTGCTCCTCGCGGTAGGCATATGCCCAGAATGGCCTTTATGGTGCCGATATGCACAGAATAACTGGTGGGTATATGCACAGAACCCGCCAATTCGGGGCGGGCTCCCTACTCCTGATGTTCGCGGCAGGTCTGGCCGAGGCCGCGGGCCAGACGAATCGGGTCGAGAATCTCGTCAAGCTGTTCGGCGGGCAGGTCGGTGCGCTCGGCGGCCACCTCGCGCACCGTGCGGCCGGTCGCCACGGCTTCGGCGGCGATGTCCGCGGCCTTCTCGTAGCCGATGTAATGGTTGAGTGCTGCGGAGATCGACGGCGAGGACTGGGCGAACGCGCGCCCTCGCTCCACGTTGACCTCGATGCCCTCCACGCAGTTGACGCGGAACACGGTCATGGCGTTGGTGAGCAGGGACATGCCGGTCAGCAGCTCATGCACCATCACCGGGTCGAAGGCGTTGAGCTGCAACTGCCCCTCGGCCACAGCCCAGTTCACGGTCACGTCCATGCCGAAGATCATGAAGCAGCATTGGTTCACGCACTCGGGGATCACCGGGTTCACCTTGGCCGGCATGATGGACGAGCCGGCCTGACGTGCGGGCACGTTGAGGTCGTTGAAGCCGCAGCGCGGGCCGGAATTGAGCAGACGCAGGTCGTCGGCGGCCTTCTTGAGGTGCACGGCGAGGCTCTTGATGGCGGCCGAGGTGGCCACGTACGCACCCATGTCCGTCATCGCGGCCACCGGATCGGGTGCGGCGGTGACGGGTAGGCCGGTGATACGGGCCAGGTGACCGATGGCGGACTTGCGGAACCTCAGGTCGGCGCAGATGCCGGTGCCGATGGCCGTGGCGCCGAGGTTCAGCTGGGCCAGCAGCGGCACCACGCGGTCGAACGCGGCCAGATCGGACTTGAGCAGCGTGGCGAAGGCGTGGAATTCCTGGCCGTACGTCATCGGCACGGCGTCCTGCAGCTGCGTGCGGCCGATGGTCACGTCATTGATGTGCTTGTCCGCGAGGTCGTGGAAGGCCTTGGCGAGCTTCTTGGTGGCCTCGGCCAGCGGGCCGATCGCGTCGATGAGCGCGAGCTTGCAGGCCGCGGGGTAGGTGTCGTTGGTGGACTGGGATTCGTTGACGTCGTCGTTCGGATGGATGTAGGCGTAGGCGCCGCGCGGGTGCCCGGCGATCTCCAGCGCGCGATTGGCGATGACCTCGTTCATGTTCATGTTCGAGGACGTGCCGGCGCCGCCTTGCATCACGTCCACCGGGAACTGGTCGGCGAGCTTGCCGCCCTCGATCTCCAGGCAGGCTTGGCGGATGGCCTCGGCCTTGGTGTGGTCCAGCAGACCCAGCTCCTCGTTGGCGATGGCGCAGGCCCGCTTGACCGTGGCGTATGCGCGGATGAGCTCGGGATGCTGGCCGTCCGTGATGCCGGAGACGGGGAAGTTGGCGATGGCGCGTTGGGTGTGGATGCCCCAGTACACGTCCGCCGGCACCTCCATCTGGCCGATGCAGTCGTGCTCGAGGCGGGTGCGGGCGGTAGGGGTGCCGGCGGACGTGTACTGGGGCATCCACACCCAACGCGCCATCGCCAACTTCCCCGTCTCCGGCATCACGGA
>NZ_JAHBBJ010000012.1 GCF_019331675.1 Bifidobacterium miconisargentati | reverse complement strand
CATCCGCATGGCCTACGGCTTCCACCACGTCACCAACCTCATCAGCCTCGTCATGCTCAGATGCGGCGGACTCAACATCCAACTACCAACACCAGCAACCTAACCCACGAAAACAGCAGAAGCCTCGAAAATATCCAAGCGTATCCGGATTGAAGCGCAGCACGTCTGGCATTGGATTGGCGACAACATCTATGATTTGTGGGACTAGCAGGAATTGGTGCCATATAAATTAAGAGGCATTCGCCGGTATACATGTCAGCGAATGCCTCTTATTATCGTTGGGCTGGTTTGAGAAGCGGAGGCTGCGCCATGCCGTCGATGAGCTTGGCGAACATTGGGCATTGCGCACGCTTGAGATCTGAAACCATGCACGAATACGGTGTCTCATTGGGCTGTGCGTATTGCTCGAACCTGCTTGAATCGGAGTTCAGTATTTTGGACGGTATTGAGTCATCTTCCGTGAGTGAGTATGAGATTGTGCCGTGTTCGCAAAAACAAACTGTTGCGGACACGACACAATCTCATCCGATAATCCAGCGCCGGCGTCGCTGATAGGCGATGGGATCATCCCAGTCACGCATGTCATAGCCGTTGTTGGCGGCGATGGTTGCGGCATTGAGTGCTTCACGGACGCGATGATTGGCTCCATAGTCGGGAATCCAGTCATCTTCAATCCAGCGATAATCTCTCATGTGATGTGCGGGAATGTGTGCGTCGTAACCGACTGCGTAGGCGTATGCCGTTACATCAGGTACGAGTCTTATCTCCGATGCGTTACAGCAGGGGAGTGGCCAGTATCTGTTGCGCATATACCCGGCATGTTCGGCCTCGGCCTCCATGACTCGGTATGGTCGGTCCTTCCATGTTCTGGACATGGCGATGTTCCTTTCGAACTAGGCAGTGATTACCTAGTGGAAAGGTGCGGTGAGTTCATTGGTCATAAATGCTTCTGCCGTGTTCGATGAGGTTTCAATTGTTGAATATGAACTGCCGCTAGTTGTCTGCTAATGGCTTTTCCGAAGATGTTGCTCGTGGGAGCTCTTCGCTGATGATCGGATAACCGTCTTCGTCCACTTGGGGCTCCTCGGTGGGAAGGTGCGGTGCGGGCGCTACTTCACGTTCGTCTTGCTTTACTTTCCGCTGTTCCTCAAGTTCCCTCATGGCGGCGTTGTATGGCTTGAGATAGCGTTGTTTGTCGATATAGAGAAGACGATTGCTGTGTTCTTCCATGCATTCATCGCAGATGAGGGCGGCTACTTGTGTCCCATCGCAGGGATCGAAGAACGTGGTGCCGTAATGTCCGTATGAGCATAGCTCCATGGCTCCATTGGGTAAGAAGCTTCTATCGGTCAGATCCTGGGCAAATAGATCCGCTTCAATAAGACTGATTGTTTTGCCGCAGATCAGACATGTGAGCTCGAATGGTGCGGTCGTATCGTTCATCATCGTCCTCCGAGTGATGTGCTGGGTCGTCAATGGCCCGCTCAAGCCAACCGACTTGGGAGAACCGCACCAGAATACACCAGTGGCGGGCGAAGTACTAATTGTTGATTCGCTCGCTTTCGGACCATGATTTGATTACAAGACATATCCTTGCGATTGTCGTCGGCCTTTCGTTGCAGTGACGACGTTTTGGCGATGTTTGCGAGATTCGCTGAGTGTCTCTGATTTCACTGTTCTCAGGGGCATCGTGTTTGAATCATGTCTGGGCTACGGACACGATGACGAGCATCATTCCAACGGTTGAAGCTACCAGACGACTGGAAACACCTATTATGTCTGTTCCGCTTTGACATACATGGATAATGCATCATCGGTGCATAAGATCAAGCTATCAGGATCCCACCAGTTTTCAGTGACAATGCTGAATTTGGTCATCTCGTAACACTGGAATTGTGCACCGGAACTACCGGCAGAAAACGTCACACTTACCGATCGGGAGTAGGGCGTTTGGTCGGGCCGGCTGAAAATGGCTCACCGTGATGGTTGTCATTGCGGGGAAACGTGCCAGGTGAGACTATACAAGCCATATGCAGTCGATATATCACGGCAGGCATCGTTGCTCGGCTACAAGACGCATCGGCGGACGCTTCCGGGAAACCTTATGTACGGATACATGCGCCAATGCAAGTGTTTTCATTAATTCAGCGTCGAATGATGAGGGCGCAGTTTGCGCAGCCCGGGCACCCGTGACTGGCCGCGAATCCAGTCAGCGGCCTTCGGTTCGATGGTTCGAGCAATCCAATCCAGATTGGCATACTGTTCATCCAGATACTGGTTCTCGGCATCAAGATTATCGAGCACAATATGTTCCTGATGGGACAGACGATTGCGTAGGTCGCGCATCATCTTGACGTGGCTTTCAAACATGGCGCGTTTACGGGATGGGTAGTTCGGCATGCCGCCGTTCGCCGGGTCGCGCAGCGCTTTCCATACGGTTTGCTCCAATCTGGATGAAAGTAGGAAGCACCACGAGCCAAGTGACATGTCGGCGATCACACGTCCTGGTGTGACTGGCTTGCCCGCATGCCGTATCTGACGTTCTATCTCGTCAACCGAGTTCTCGAAGCGCCTTGTCCTGGATGAGTTGAACCGGAATCGTGTGTCATCCTTGTACCAATCGTCATGTCCGCAGGCTTTGGCGAGACGAACGGACATGAAGTTGCGTAACAGCACCTCCACGTGCGCGATGTCCTCAAGCAGCGCCTTGGAAGTTCGTCCGTTCCACACGTACAGGTCGACCGCATCGCAGCCGGTGGCTTTCGCAGAACGTACATAGGTGTCCATGCGCTCGGTGGAAAACCAGTGTTGCAATTCGTTGAGCGAGACGGATTGACTCTCGAGCCTCATGATGGCTATACTACTAGCGAATGCCCCGGAAAGTCACTCATGCGAAACATCATGAAACCCCGGGGATTTTCTTTTCGCGGTGTCGATGCGGGGAACGGGCGTCCGGACAGACTATCGTAAGTGATGAAGGCATTCCCTCATCACAAAGGAGTTATGACAATGTCCGAAACCACCGAACCAACCATCCCCGCTGAGGGCCGCGTTGCCGTTCTGACGGAGCCGAGGCACATTGACGTGCGCGCGCTGCCGTTGCCGGAGATCAATGACGACGAGGTGCTCGTCCGGGTCGAGGGCTGCGGCATCTGCGGCACCGACCAGTCCGAATACCGCTCCGACCCGTTCGGCTACGCGCCCATCGTGCTCGGCCATGAGGCCACCGGCGAGGTCGTCAAGATCGGCAAGAACGTCACCACGGATTACTCCGGCAAGCCGCTCAAGGTGGGCGACAAGATCGTCACCGGTCTGCGCCCGTGCGGCCACTGTGCCATCTGCAAGCGCCGCGCCGACATGATCCACCTGTGCGAGAACGGCGAGATCCACGGCCTGATGCCCGGCGAGGACCACTTCTTCAACGGCTGGTATTCCGACTATATGAAGTGCAATCCGGGCGCGGTGATCTTCAATGTCAACGACATGCCCGACCGTGACCTGCGCATTCTCATCGAACCGGCGGCCGTGATCGTGCACGCCGTGGAGGAGGCCAAGAAGATCTACGACTTCAAGCACGGCTCCCATGTGCTGGTCCAGGGTTGCGGCCCGATCGGACTGCTGTTGGTCGCGCTCCTCAAGACCTACGGCATCCGCAACATCGTGGCCGTGGACGCCAAGGAGGCCCGACTGGAGATGGCCAAGAGGCTCGGTGCAACCGCCACCGTGAACTTCTCCGACTACGATTCGGTCGATGCCGCGGCCGACGCCGTACGTGAGGTCACCGAAGGCCTCGGCGCGGAGATGGGCTTCCAGTGCACCGGCTCGCCCGCCGCGGCCGCCGCCCTGTTCAAGTACATCCGCCGCGGTGGTTCCTACTGCGAGGTCGGCTTCTTCACCAACACCGGCGACGCCACCTACAACCCGCATCTGGACGTGTGCCAGAAGGAGATCAAGCTCACCGGTTCCTGGACCTACCAGGCCGGCGACTGGCTCGAGGCGCAGGAATTCCTCAAGGAGTCCAAGGACCGCGGCCTGCCCGTCATGGATCTGGTCACCAACGTGTTCCCGCTCGACCAGATCAACGAGGCCATGGAATACGCGCTGAGCATGCAGGGTCTCAAGATCGAGGTCGTGCCCGAGCTGTGAGCGTGGATGCGGGTGCCTGTGATGTCCGCGGGTACCCGCACGGGCGATGAACCCGTATAAACCCGGCAGCGATTCAATCAAGCTTGGGCATGAACATGTCGTTTCCGGTTCCCGCAACAAAGGGGGCCGGAAACCGTCAATGTTGTTTGCGACCGACATGGTTCATTTAGGTTCGGCTGACCAAGGTTGATATGAATCGTACCGGTTTGCCCCTCAGTCGGCTTCGCCATCAATTCCTATGGCAGGGGGGCGAGAAAAAGACCGTATCGATTTGGTTGAACAGAGCCGAATCCATCGAAACAAAAGGAGTGATGATGACCGTACCGCAGCAGGTGCTTGACGTACTGCATTCCGGCGACGTATATCTCTGGGACGGCGAGCTGATGGACGCCGCGCAGCAGGAGCAGCGGGACATCATGCGCAAGACCAACGAGCTGCCCGCCGCCGACCCCGAACGGGCCGCGCTGCTGCGCGAATACTTCGCCGAAATGGGCAAGGACACGTGGATCGAACCGCCATTCCACGCCAACTGGGGCTGCTCGACCCATCTGGGCGATTACGTGTACGTGAACTTCAATCTGACGCTTGTGGACGACGGCGAGGTCTTCATCGGCGACCACACCATGATCGGCCCCAACGTCACGCTCGTGACCACCGGCCATCCGATCCGGCCGGACCTGCGCGTACGGCTCGCCCAGTTCTCCGAACCCATCCATATCGGACGCAACGTGTGGATCGGCGCGAACGTGACCGTGCTGCCGGGAGTCAGCATCGGTGACAATTCCGTCATCGGCGCATGCAGCCTGGTCACCAAGGACATCCCCGCGAACTCGGTGGCGGTCGGCAGCCCCTGCCGCGTCATGCGCGAGATCAACGAGCACGACAACGAGTACTACTGGCGAGACCGCCGCATTTCCGAGGATCTGTAGCCCCCGCCCACAGCTGGCCATCACCAGCAATAGTGCCGATGTGTGACCCGATCGATTGGTCTTCACCAATAGCTCTGTTAGACCAAAAATGACATGAATTCCACTGGACTACCCCTCAGTCGGCTTCGCCGACAGCTCATCCTGCAATTGAGGACGAACTTCGTTCGCAGTCCACTGGCTCGACTGTCGTCTCGCACATCGCCTGCAAACAGCTCTGCTGTTTGCATCACGGCGATGTCCTGACAAGGGGAGCCAAGAATAAGGGTCACGCCAATCATGGTTTAACAGAGCCTAGCCAATCGCCCTCAGTACGGTCGGGTAACGGCGGCGGCAGGAGACCACGGTCGCACCCATGACGGCCAGTCCGAAGACGAGCAGCACCACCAGCGACCACAGTCGGGAAACCGTGAACGTGAGCACCGTGAAGACCAGCATGGGCGCGGACGTCAGTATCGTCGCCAACGAGAGCGAGCCCATCGAACCGGCATGCAGGGCGAGGTACAGCTGTTCGGCGGCGAAGGCCAGCAAGGCCGGGGACGCCACGACATAGGTCACCTGCATCACGTTGGTCGAGGCGTCGAGCCCAGCCCAAACCAGATACCCCACATTGGTGAGGGTCATGAACTCCGCGATGATCACCGGCAACAGGCTCTTGGCCACGCAGTACGGCAGCATCGGACGGCCGGAGCCTCGCCAGTTCTCCAACGTGCCATCGGACCGCGGCACGGCACTGAAATCCATGGTGGCGGAATTGGAAAACAGCGTGCCGAACGCCAGTATCGAGGCGACGTATCCGTACCAACCGGCCAGTGCTTCCCCAAAGGACCATGCGCCGTCGGCCGTGGCGGCATCCTGCGGGGAACCGACGGCCAACACGGCGACCACAATCGGTACGAACAGCCACATTCCCACGGCAAACGCCATATACAGCCGGCTTTTGCGCAACAGCGTCCAGTCTTTCCACAATATCGCTCTCATGGCAACCTCCTATCTGCCGGGTTTCGCCCAGTCACCTGCTCAGTCCGAAATCGACGTGAGCGCGGCCGCGGCCAAGCGTGGCGGCCTGCTTGAAATCGTCGATGTCGGCGAAATCCACGATCCTGCAGTCCTTGATGAGATGCCTGTCGTCCAGGATGACCACGCGGTCGGTCACCTCCCAGCAGTAGTCGAGGTCATGCGTGATGGTCAGGATCGTGCGGCCGTCCGCCTTGAGCTGCTTCATCAGTTCGATGAGCAGCTGGCGGGTAATCGGGTCCACCGCATTGGTCGGCTCATCCAGCAGGATGAGACGCGGATCGAACAGCATGCCCGCCACGATGCCCGCCCGCTTCTTGAGCCCGCTGGAGAGGTCCCTGACCTTCTTGTCGAGATGCTCGCCGAGTTCGAAGGCTTGGATCATCGGCAGCTGGTCGAGATGCCGCAGGTCGATGGGGTGAGGGTCGTCGTGCGTGGCGTAGAGCATCGCACGGAACTTCAGGTTTTCGCGGATGGTCATCGTGGGGGAGAGGTTGCCTGAATCGGTGAGCTGGAACACCTCGCGCATGGAATGGAACACGTCGGCGTTGATGGCGGCGGAGCCTCCCTGCGGTCGCAGCAAGCCGGTGATGACGCCGAACAGGGTGGTCTTGCCCACGCCGTTGTAGCCGAGGATACCCAGCGACTGGCCCGCCGGTACGTCGAGATTGATGTGTTCGAGCACGGGCTTGTCACGTTTGTATCCGAAGGTCATGTCGGTGACTCGGATGGCGAGCGGCTGGTGCGAGGACGATGCGGCCGAATCGATAGTGGTGCCGGACGTGTCGGTGCCTATGGTTCCGGTCCGAGTATCGGCAGGGCCGTCGGCGCGCACGCCGGGAACGAGTGTGGTTGTGGTCATGATCAGTGCCTTTCCTTTGATGACAATCGACCAGCAATACAGGGCCAGTGCGGCCAGCGTCGGCGTGAAGGCCAGTACGACTCCCCGCGGTCCCGCGATGTTCGTGCGCAGTACGGGGACGTCGAAATACGCGAACGTCATCAATGCCAGCGAGAGCGCGGTGATGGGGATGATCGCGTACGCCAGTTGCGCCGTAAGATACTGCCGGAGCGGACGTCCGCAGGTATGCACCGCAACGATGGTGCCGTTGCCCAGGTCATCGCGGATCGCATCGAGTGACAACGTTGGCGCAAGCCCCATCGTGAGCGACAGGATGGCGAATCGCAGCATGGTGCCGCCCGTTTTCGCATCCAGTCCCATCGGCGCGATGATGGCGATGAGCAGCAGGGGCATCGCGATGCCGATGATGACGACGGCGAGCATCGCCCAGTTATGACGGACCTGTTGCAGGTCCTTGTAGAGTACGGCTTTCATGTCAAGCCTCGATTCGGGTAAGCTCGCGCCAGGTCATGCGCGAAAACACGATTTCGGGCATGGCTTACGCAAGGGGTGTGTGGTTGTGGGATTCCGGAGCGTCCGAAACTATCCAGAGTGGACGCGCCTCTAGCGAATTCCGGACGTCGAATGGTGAATTGGCGTCGGTTTGGTGCTAGAACAAGCTCTGTCCTAGCACCAAGCGGACGCAAAATGGCTTCTTCACGTCGGTTTGCTGCTAGGAAGAGCCGGTAACTAGCGTCAAACGGACGCTATCAGGCTGCCTGGCCGGCGACGATCTGCCGCAGCGCGGCCACATGCGACTGGAACGCGGCCTTGCCCTCACGGGTCAGCCTGACCCAAGTGACCTTATACGCCTTGCCGCCGTCGCAGGCCTTCTTGTCGAGTCGGACGTAATCGTGATCGGCGAGGGTCTTGAGATGCTTGGAACAGGTGGCGTCGCTGACGCCGAGCGTATCGCGCAGCACGTCGAACCGCACCGTGCCATAGGTGTCCAGCAACCCGCAGATACGAAGTCGCACCGGAGCGTGGATGACCTCGTCGAACACCGGTTCCGGACTATCCGATGCCATGGCGCACCTCCTCGTGTCCGGCGGGAACCGTGCGTTGCCTGAGTGCGCGAACCGTCGCATCAAGCTCCCAGTACTCCGCCAGCCCGTTGATCGCGGTGCCGATTGCGGTGACGGCCAGTGCGGACCACCATGCGTCGGTGACGTATCCCACGACCAGGGCGAGGACGGGCGGAATGAAGTTGAGGACGAACCGCACGGCAAGGATGGTCCGGTACCGACGGTTTGCGGCCACGGGCGCAGGCGGCAGCCATTGCACGGCGATGCCCTGCGCGTGGGCGGTGAGCGTCATCGCGGCGCACATCAACAGCATGGACGCCGCCAGCAACGCGAATATGATCCACGCGGAATTCCAAGGCAGGTGGAATCGGCCGAGATAGGCCTGCGGGATCATCCAATACGTCAGGGTGAGCAGACCGTATACCACGGCCACCCAGATGACGGTCGTGGCGCGCATCCGGTCATAGGAGCCGGCGAGCTTCGAACGGTCCGAGTCCAATGCGGTCAGGGCATCCAGCGCATCCAAGGCATCCGCCGTGTCCGCCATACCGAACCTGTCCTGCGCGTCCGAGACACCTTGCTTTCGCAGGGCGTCGACGTCGAGCCGGTACGACCCATGTGCTTCCTCGCCGGTGCCCGGCTGCGTAACCCGCATATCCGTCACGATGGCCTCCTTCGCCGGGTTCATGGCCGGAGTGCGGCACATGCCGCAACCAAACCTCTTTCCGTTACGGAAAACAATACCACTTTCCGAAGTGGAAACAAGTTACGTGACGGTGAATTCCTCACGGCACTACCGGATGCGCCAGTTGGAGCCGCGCTGGGTCATGATGAGACCGGCGCGGGTGAGCTTCTGATCGAGCGTGTACAGCGCGTTGCGCAGCAATCCCTGCTGCTCGAAATACGGGCCGCCCACCAGTTTGACCAGCTCGCGGGTGTTCACGAACGCGCCATTGGCCTTCACCAACGCCTCCAGCAGACTGAACTCCAGCCGCGAAAGCGTGATCGGACTGTGCGTGGAGGCGTAGTACGACCTGCGGTTGGTGGTGTCCAGCGTGAGATTGCCGCGGATGATCAATTCGGGGGAGTCGGCGGCCAGCGCCGCCACATAGGAAAGCAGTTCGGTGTCGGAGAACGGCTTCCTGAGCACCGCATCCGGCAGTCGGTCGTCATGGTTCGAAGGCCGGGCCGACGATTGGCTCGTTTCGCAGACATTCGTGCCTGTGCCCGGAGCGTCTGCGGCACCCGGATCGTCCGGGGAAGAAGCCGGGCCGTCATCCGTCGCCGTGCCGCGGACGGCCGGCACCGCATGCTCGATGGGCGCGTACTCGTCCGGCAGCGCCCGCCATCGATTGCCTTCGCCGGTCGCCTTGCTCATCGGCGTCGAGGTGAGCAGCAGGATCCTGATGTCCGGCCGCGCGTCACGCATCGATTCGATGACCTGCGCGATTGGTTCGCCCAGCAGTCCCTCGTCCAGCACGACAGCGTCGAACGCCTCGTCCTCGATGGCGTCCAGCGCCGCGCCGCCCGTGCCAGCCGACTCCACCTCATGGCCCGCGCCAAGCAGCGTGCCTCGAATCGCGCGGGACAATGGGTCATTGGATACGGCGACCAACAGCTTCATCACGCACCTCCTCAACGCTTCAAGTGTAGGCCGGGGCATGATGAAAGCCGGAGTCCATGTTGAAGATGGACTCCGGCTTCAGTCGATTGTCGTCGGCGGCTCCCGGCAGAAACGGCAGACCTATTAGCCGATGAAGGCGATGGGAGAGGCGAGATCCACGCCGGAACCATCGCGGCGCATATCCGGCTTGGGCAGCTCCACCGGACTGCCGGAGGAGGTCGAGGCACGCAGCGGGTAGAGGCCCACCCACGCCAGAATCAGCGTGTTCTGGCCCTTGAGGAAGCGCTGCGAGCGCACGCCGCCCGTGGCGCGGCCCTTGGTGGGGTACATCTCCAACGGCGTCACCTTGGCGGCGCCGTTCTCGGTGCCGGGCAGGGCGTCGGAGTCGCCGGCCACGGTGAGCACCACCGCGCCCGAAGCCGCGGACATGCCGTTTTCGCCCTCCTCGTAGGTCCATGCCACCTTGCCGGCGGGCACCACGTTGAACGCCATCACGCGGGCGCCGTCGGCGAGCTTGATGCCGGCCATGCCGCCCGCGGTACGGCCCTGCGGACGCACGTTCTTCGCGTCGAAGGTGAGCAGCGAGGAATCGGAGGAGACGAACACCAGACGGTCGTCGTCCTCGGCCACGGCCGCGAACACCACCTCGTCGCCGTCCTTCAGGTCGATGACCGACCAGGAGTCCATCGTGGTGGGCGCCTCGCGGTTCCAGCGCTTGACCACGCCGTTGCGGGTGCCGATGGCCAGCGACGGCAGCGGCAAGGCATCGCCGGAATCGCGCTCGCCATCCGCATCGGAGCCGTTCGGCTGTTCCATGGCGATCGCCGTGACCACATGCTCGCCCGGAATCGGGTCGGTCGATTCGGTCATGCCGATCAGTTCGTCGGCGGAAACCCCGCCCTTGGCGGACAGGATGTCGGAGGCGGGCAGCGCCGGCAGGTCGACCACATGGGCCAACACCAGTCGGCCCGCCGACGTGATCAGCGCGTACGTGGCCTGCGTGGACGTGGGGAAGATCGTGATGATCTGGTCGTCCGACTGGCGCTTGTCGGACGCGGACCGGGCATGGTACACGTCCATCGCGCTCGGCGTGGTGCGGGCGATCAGACCGGTGGCGCTCATCACCACCACGCACGGCTCGTCCTCGATCTTCAACGCGCCGGCCAGGGCATTCTCCTCGCCGCTCTTCTTCGCGGCCTTGGTGGCGGCCTCCACATCGGCCTGGGCGGAGGAGATCGTGGTGGCGGCCTTGACGGCCTCGAGCGCGGACTGGGAGACGCCGGAAGCGCCGGCACCGTGCGCGGCCACCGGGGTGAGCGTGCCATCCGGATCCACGTCCAGCAACACCGTGCGACGCGGCGAACCCCACTTGGCCACTGCCTGGTCCATCTCGTCGGTGACCACCTGATCCAGCGCCTCGGCGGAGGCAAGGATGCGGGTGAGCTCCTCGATGCTCTTTTTCAGGTCGTCGCGTTCGGCCTCGAGCTCGATGCGGTTCATCTTGGTCAGTCGGCGCAGACGCAGATCCAGGATGTACTGGGACTGGACCTCATCCAGGTCGAACACGGCCATCAGTCGGGTCTTGGCGGCGTCCGCATCATCCGAGGTGCGGATCACCTGGATCACCTCGTCGATGTCCAGCATGGCCAGCAGCAGGCCCTCGACCAGGTGCAGACGCTCCTGCGCCTTCTTCTTGCGGTATTCGCTGCGACGACGGATCACCACGCGGCGGTGGTCGACCCACACCTGCAGCATCTCCTTCAAGCCCATGGTGTGCGGTCGGCCGCCCACCAGCGCCACGTTGTTCATGGCGAAGTTATCCTGCAGCGGCGTGTGCTTGAACAGCTGCACCAGCACGGCGTGCGGGTCGAAACCGGTCTTGATCTCGATGACCAGTCGCGTGCCGTTATGACGGTCCGTCAGATCGAACGCGCCCGAAATGCCCTCCAGCTTGCGGTTCTTCACGCCGTCCGAGATGCGTTCGATCACCTTCTCCGGACCCACCATGTACGGCAGCTCGGTCACCACGATCGCCTGCTTGCGTGCGGTGATGTGCTCCACATGCGTGGCCGCGCGCGTGGTGAGCGTGCCGCGGCCCGTCTCATAGGCCTCGCGGATGCCGTCACGGCCGATGATCGTACCGCCGGTGGGCCAGTCCGGGCCCGGCACGTAGCGCATGAGCTGTTCGAGCGTGGCCTCGGGGTGCGCCATGAGGAACTTCGCGGCGTTGACCACCTCGCCGAGGTTGTGCGTGGCAAGGTTCGTGGCCATGCCCACGGCGATGCCCGAGCCGCCGTTGACCAGGAGATTCGGGATGGCGGCCGGCAGCACGGTCGGCTCCTTGAGCTTGTTGTCGTAGTTCGGCGTGAAATCGACCGTATCCTCGTCGATGTCCGCGTTCATGCCGAGCGCCGCCGGGGCCAGACGGGCCTCGGTGTAACGGGAGGCGGCCGGACCGTCGTCCAACGAACCGAAGTTGCCATGGCCGTCCACCAGCGGCAGGCGCATCGCGAACGGCTGGGCCAGGCGCACCATGGCCTCGTAGATCGCGGAATCGCCGTGCGGGTGGAGCTTGCCCATCACCTCGCCCACCACGCGGGCGGACTTCATGTACGGGCGGTCCGGATTCAGGTTCATCTGGCCCATCTGATAGACGATGCGTCGCTGCACCGGCTTCAGGCCGTCGCGCGCATCCGGCAGGGCTCGCGCGTAGATCACCGAATAGGCGTATTCGAGGAAGGACTTGCTCATCTCCTCGTTCAACGGCGTCTCGACGATATGCTCCTTGACCGTACGCGGGTCATAGGTCTGCACGGACGGTTTGCGGTGTGATGCCATGAAACTCCCTTTCGAACGCGCCCCAGTTTAGCGTGCCGCATGGAATGGGACGCACGGCCGCCGCCGTCACGTCGTTCGCGTGCGCGGAACCCAAGGTTGGGGGGTGCGACTTGAATAGCAGACTATGAGTGTTGAGACGCCGGATATGGACGAACTGCTGCGACTGGTGCCCACCGCGACCTACGGGGACGGCATCCCCGACCGTGCCGCCGATGGGCGTGGGGGAGCGCTGCACCTGTCCGCCGTGCTGCCCGCACTGTCCGCCGCCATCGGCCATCCGACGCCCACCAAGGTCCATACCGACCCCAAAGCCTGCCAGACCGCGCTCGGCCTGCCCTCCGTGACCTCCGCCATCGTGGTGCTCGTGGACGGGCTCGGCTACTGGAACCTCGCCATGCGCCTCGGCCATGCGCCCTACCTGCGCTCGCTCATGAACGAGACCGCCAACCAGCGCCCCATCACCACCTGCGCGCCCAGCACCACCGTGGCCGCCATGGCCGCATTCGGCACCGGCACCTGCCCGGGCCTGACCGGCATGGCCGGATACACGCAGCTCGAACCAGCCAGCCACAAGCTCATCCAGCTCATCCAATTCAAGGACGCGCTCGCCCCCAAACCCGCCAACCCGCACATCCCCGTGCCCGCCATGATCGACCCGCGCTCCCTGCAACAGGAGGAGACGGTGTTCGAGAAGCTCGCCGCCCAGGGCGTGCGCGTCACCAGTTCGGGCCTGCCCAAGTTCGCCGGCTCGCCCCTGACCGAAGCGGCGTTGCGCGGCACCGACTACCAGCCCAACGTGACCCCGCGCGACCGTGTGCTCGCAGCCGCCCGCGCCGCCCGCCAGCCGGGCCTGACCTACCTCTACATCCGCGACGCGGACAAGGTGGGCCACAACTACGGCTGGGATTCCGAGAACTGGGTGGCCACGTTCGAACACATCGACGCGCAGCTCGCCCTCCTGCACCGCAGCGCCCCCGCCGGCACGCTCATCGTGATCATCGCCGACCACGGCATGGTCCAGACCGACCCGGACGGCCGCGTGGACATCGCCGCCGAACCCGAACTCGCCCAAGGCGTGGAACTGGTCGGCGGGGAGCCGCGCTCGCTGATGCTGTACGCTTCGCCCGGTGAGAGTGCCGAGGCGATCGCCGGACGTTGGCGGAACCGTCTGGGGGATATGGCCTTGGTCCGCACGCGCGAGCAGGCGTTCGCGGATGGTCTGTTCGGTCCGGTGGCCGACCGCGTGAGGCCGATGATCGGCGACGTGATCGTGCAGGCCGCCGGTGCCGCGACGCTCGTGGATTCGCGCACGCAGAGCGACAAGGCCACCCGTCTGCCGAGCGTGCACGGATCGCAGACCATGCTGGAGATGGATATTCCCTGCCTGATCGATCTGGTGTGATCGGGCAGGAGGAATAGGACGGGATTCAGTCGCCGAAGAGGATTTCGTCCCAGCTGGGGACGGCGGAACGGCCGGAGCGGCGCTTGGCGGGTTTGGCCGGAGTCGTGTTCTCAGCCGTCTTGGTCTCGTCGGTGCTGGTCGCCGGGGCGGCGGTGATGCCTTCCACGGCGCCGGGCGCTGCCGGAGATCCTTCGTTGGCGGCCCCCACGGTGGTGGGGGAGATGGCGGGCATCGAACCGGTCGTGGCGAAATCGATGGGCGGCATCGAACCGGTGGGCGAGGACGGAACCGCACCGCCCGCGGCGCCACCGGCGACAGGCGTCGCGTTGCCGGCGGCTCCCGGAACTGCCGTGGCGCCGGCCTGAGCGTCCGTCGGATGGGAGGCGGGCGCCGAACCGATCGGCGCGGCCCATGCGGACACGGCCCGTTCGATGCGTGCCGAGCGCACCGAATCACCGGGCAGCTCGGCCGTCACGGGGCGCAGACCGGAATCGGCGGCGGGGGAACCGGGGTTCTGCTCGCCCAGAAGCTTGCGTGCCGCGTTGTTGAGGCACACCACGGAATTGTCGTGCATGTTCCACGTCCATTCGGCGTGGATCTCACGGCCCGCGGACGTGAAGATTGCCACGATGCGCCAGGGCTCCAAACCACGTCGCGTGGATTTCCACGTCACCGACTCCATGCCGATCGACGCGGACGCCAGCGTGCGCTCCACCAGTTCGCTGATCGTACGCACACGGCTGTCCTTCGGCGCGGGCACGGTGAGGAACTGCTCGATGGCATACTGCTTCTCGGTCTCCACGGCCGCGGAGAATCGGCGCACCAGCGTTTCGCTCAGATGGTAGCGTTCGGCCACGCGCGCGGGATCCGCACCGGCGCGGATCAGCGACTGGATCTGGGAGATGGGCAGCGTCGCCTGCTGATGCGGCTGCGGCGCGCGCTGCTTCTCGCTCCTGACCTGCTTGGCCTCCAGGATCGCACGTTCGAGCGTGTCGTCCACGCTGATGGAGAACTGTCGTCCGCCCACGGAAAACACGAGGTCTCCGGAGTCGCTGACGCGCACGAAACCGGCCTTTTCGGGCTGCTCACCAGGCATAGTCACACCGCTTTCCGTACCAAAACCAATACTTCTTTCAAGTATGCCCCACGTGTCGAACTTTACATGTATTTCAAATCGTGTACCCTATGGGCGAGTACGGGCGCTACCTTAGCGTCGCGACAATTGCGAACACCTACGAAAGGACCATCATGGCTCAGGATTATGATTCCCCCCGCAACAAGGACGAGGACGAGGAATCGCTGCAGGCTCTGGGCAAGTCCGCGCAGAACTCCTCAAGCGACATCGATGATGATGAGAACGCCATCGCCGAGGACTACGAGCTGCCGGGCGCCGATCTGAGCAACGAGGACTCCTCCGTCACCGTGATTCCGATGCAGGGCGACGAGTTCGTCTGCTCCCAGTGCTTCCTGGTCAAGCACCGCAGCCAGCTCGCCTACACGGACGAGGACGGCCAGCCGGTGTGCGAGGAGTGCGCCGCCTGATGGCGTTCGACGAGACCTACAACGAGCCCGAGTCCACCGAGGTCCTGGTCAAGTCCCTGGACCCCGACCACCCCGCCCAGCTGCACTACGCCCACGCGGGTGACGCCGGCGCCGACCTGATCACCACAGTCGACGTGACCTTGAAGCCCTTCGAACGGGCGCTCGTGCCCACCGGCGTGGCCATCGCCCTGCCCGCGGGCTACGTGGCGCTGGTCCACCCGCGTTCCGGTCTGGCCGTCAAGCAGGGCGTCACCGTGCTCAATGCGCCCGGCACCGTCGATGCCGGATACCGCGGCGAGATCAAGGTGCCGCTGATCAACCTCGACCCCGAGCACACCGCCGTCTTCCACGCGGGCGACCGCATCGCCCAGATGGTGATCCAGCGGTACGTCGAGGCCCGGTTCGTGCCGGCCGAGACGTTGCCCGGCTCCGACCGCGCCGAACGCGGGTTCGGATCGACCGGCGTCGCGTCCTGAGCCGCAGGATGTCCGCGAGGTTGCGTGCGGCCGGGTGATGACCGGCCGCGGACAGTCGCGCGCGCAATGCGCCGGTTCGCGGTTACAATGAACTTCACATGAGGGAGGTGACTGGCATGTCAGAGATTGATGGCGAGCAGTATGCCGCCCGCAAGCTGGGTTGTGAGATCAGCGCAGATCCTATCAATCCGCTCGAGCCGATCAAGAAGGTATGTGAGGCGCATCATCCGGGGGAGGACCTGTCCATCCTCGACCGTGCCTACCGTCGCGCTGTGATCCAGCATTCCGCGCAACGCCGCAAGTCGGGCGAGCCGTACATCATCCATCCGCTGGCCGTGTCCCAGATCCTCGCGGACCTGGGCATGGGCCCGGTGGTGGTGGCCGCGGGTCTCCTGCACGACACGGTGGAGGACACCGACTACACCCTCGACCAGTGCCGCGCCGAATTCGGCGACACCGTGGCCGGCCTGGTGGACGGCGTGACCAAGCTGAGCCAGCTGGAAGTGGGCGACTCGGCGCAGGCCGAGACCATCCGCAAGCTCGTGGTGGCCATGAGCCGCGACGTGCGCACCCTGGTGGTCAAACTCGCCGACCGCGTGCACAACGCCCGCACCTGGCGTTACGTGAAGACCTCCTCCGCCCAGAAGAAGGCGCGCGAGACGCTCGACGTGTACGCGCCGCTGGCCAACCGCCTCGGCATGAACGCCATCAAGACCGAGCTGGAAGAGCTCAGCTTCAAGGTGCTCTATCCGAAGATCTACAACGAGATCGTGGTGCTGGTGGCCCGTCGCGCCGGCCAGCGGGACGTGTACCTCAAGCAGATCCTGGCCGAGATCAACGAGGACCTCGACGAGCAGCACATCAAGGCGTACGTGACCGGACGCCCGAAGGACTACTTCTCCATCTACCAGAAGATGATCGTGCGCGGCCACGATTTCGCCAACATCTACGATCTGGTCGGCGTGCGCATCATCGTGGACACCATCCAGGACTGCTATGCGGCGCTCGGCGCCGTGCATGCGCGGTGGAACCCGGTCCCCGGCCGGTTCAAGGACTACATCGCCATGCCCAAGCTCAACATGTACCAGTCGCTGCACACCACGGTGGTGGGCCCCGGCGGCAAGCCCGTGGAGATCCAGATCCGCACGTGGGACATGCATCGCCGCGCGGAATTCGGCATCGCCGCACACTGGAAGTACAAGGAGAACGGCCAGGCCGGCCGTGCCCTGAGCTCCCCGGACAAGTCCGACCGTAAGCGCGATTCCGGCAACCAGGAACTGAGCGAGGCGGACAACCTCAAGTGGATCCAGCAGCTCGCCGACTGGACCTCCGAGACCCCGGACTCCAACGAGTTCCTCGGCTCCCTCAAGGAGGATCTGGGCTCGGCCGAGGTGTACGTGTTCACCCCGAAGGGCAAGATCGTCTCCCTGCCCGCCCATGCCACGCCCGTGGACTTCGCCTATGCCGTGCACACCGAGGTGGGCCATCGCACGATGGGCGCGCGTGTCAACGGCCGTCTCGTGCCGCTCGACACCACGCTCGACAACGGCGACACCGTGGAGATCCTGACCTCCAAGTCGGACACCGCCGGCCCCTCGCGCGACTGGCTGAGCTTCGTCAAGAGCCCGAAGGCTCGCAACAAGATCCGCCAGTGGTTCTCCAAGGAACGCCGCACCGAGGCCATCGAGGAGGGCCGCGACGAACTGACCCGCGCCATGCGCAAGCGCAACCTGCCGGTCAACTCGCTGCTGACCCCCGAGGCGCTGGTCGGCGTGGCGGACGACCTCAACTTCCCCAACGCGGACGCCGTGTTCGCCGCCATCGGCGACGGCCAGATCTCCACGCAGAACGTCATCTCGCATCTGGTCAAGGATGCGGGCGCCGACGAGGTGGACGAGGAGGTGGAGCAGGAGGTCCTGCCCCTCAAGCCCGCCGAACGCAAGTCGCCGAGCAGCTCCACCGGCATCGCCGTCAAGGGCGTGGGTGACGTGTGGGTCAAGCTGGCGCGTTGCTGCATGCCGGTGCCGGGCGATTCGATCATCGGCTTCATCACGCGCAACCAGGGCGTCTCCGTGCACCGCACCGACTGCCAGAACATGATCGATCTGAAGGCCAAGCAGCCCGAACGTGTGGTGGACGTCCAGTGGACCAGCACCAAGGGCCTGTTCATGGTCAAGATCCAGGTCGAGGCGCTGGACCGCCGCAACCTGCTCTCGGACGTGACGCGCGTACTCTCCGATCATGGCGTGAACATCATCTCCGGCAACATCGCCACCGGTTCCGACCGTGTGGCCACCAGCCAGTTCAGCTTCGAGATGGCCGATCCGCAGCACCTCAACACGCTGCTGGCCGCCGTACGCAAGATCGACGGCGTCTTCGACGTCTACCGCATCACCGGCGCCAAGGAATCCGCCGAACCGCGCCTCCGGAAGATGAAGTAACCGAGGCATTGGAGCGCGGTACCTGCCGGTAATTTTGGCTCCCCTCCCTGAGGGGAGCTGTCGCCAAAGGCGACTGAGGGGAGCGCTACTTGGAGTGCGTTGTTCCTCGGATATTCCCAAACGAACAAGGGGCTTCCGATGTCAGCCATCAGAAGCCCCTTAATTATCGTGAAAGAACCTTACTCGGCCACGTCCACGGACAGGATCACGGCCGGCTCGAGCGGACGGTCCATCGGATCGGTGGCCACGGACTCGAGCTTGTCCACGACCTTCTTGGAGGCGTCGTCGGCCACCTCGCCGAAGATGGTGTGGTGGCCGTCCAGCCACGGGGTCGGCACGGTGGTGATGAAGAACTGGGAGCCGTTGGTGCCGTGGATCTGGCCGTCGCGGCCGCGACGCAGGCCGGCGTTCGCCATGGCCAGCAGGTACGGGCGGTCGAACTTCAGGCTCGGATCGATCTCGTCGTCGAACTCGTAGCCCGGGCCGCCGGTGCCGGTGCCGAGCGGGCAGCCGCCCTGGATCATGAAGTCCTTGATGATGCGGTGGAAGGTCAGGCCGTTGTAGAACTTGCCGTGGGAGGGCTGGCCGGTGTACGGGTCCGCCCATTCCTTCTCGCCGGTGGCGAGGCCCAGGAAGTTGGCCACGGTGTTCGGGGCCTTGTCGTCGAACAGGTTGATGGTGATGTCACCTTCGGAGGTGCGCATGATGATAGTGCTCATAGTGCTCCAGTCTCTCATTGCCCCACGTCAAATCATGCGCGGCTATGACATTGAGGCCACGATTGACATGAATCTGGTATAACTACCCCTCAGTCGACTACGCCGACAGCTCCCCTGACAAGGGGAGCCCGAGATAGGAGAGCATGCCAATTTGGCTTGATAAAGCCAATGGAAAAGCCCGCCGGATCATTGGATCCGACGGGCCTGATGAGTGCCGTATCGTTTGGCTTCCGCGGCGTCTCAGCCGATGGCCTTGATGCCGGTGCCGCTGTCGCTGCCGGTGTTCGAGGACGTGCCGGAACCGGAACCCGTGCTGCCGGACGTGGAGCCGGTCGAGGAATCGGTGGATCCCGTGGTGCCGGAGTTCGTGCCGGAATCGGTGGTGCCCGAATCGGTCGAGCCGCTGTCCGTACCCGTGGATCCGCTGTTGGTGCCGGAATCGGTCGACCCGTTCGTTCCGGTGGATCCGCTGTTCGTGCCGGAGTTCGTGCCGTTGGACTCGGTCGAGCCGTCGGTGTTGGTCGACTCGGAGGAGTCGGTGCCGTCGGTCGAATCGGTGGATGTGGAATCCTTGGAGCTGTCCGTGCCCTGCTGGTTCGTGGAATCGTTGGGCGGGGTGGGCAGGTTCGTCTGCGTGTCGGTATCGGTGTTCGTGTCGGTCGGCGTGGTGACGGTCGGCGTGCTCCAGTCGCGCACCACGCTGTCCGTGCCTTGGCCGCGGGTGAGCAGCATCACGATGCCGGCGCTGATCGCGACGGCCAGCAGGCCGGAGACCAGCGTGACGATGACGGCCATGCGCTTGGGATTGCGCGGCTTGCGCGCGCGACGCAGCTCGGCCACCGAATAGGTGCGTCCGGATTCGCGGTTGGAGATGATCTCACGCGGCTTGCGCGCGGCGGCCTCGATGCCGGAGACCGTACGGGTCCGGTCGTCGGCATCCTTGGATTCGTCCGAATCGGCGCCGGCCTTGCCGTCTTCGCCGGATTCGTTGTGCTGTCCGGCATCTTCGGTGGATTCGCCGGACTTATCGGACGCCTGCTCGGCGGGTTCGTCGGCCGTTTGCTCATCGGACTGGCCGGAGTCGTCGGCATTGCCGACGCCGCTGACGGCCTGCAGCTTCTCGCCGGACGCCGTCAACACGTTCTTGTAGATGTTCGTGGCCACGGAGGACACGATGTAACTGATTGCAGCGCCGATCACGGAACCGGCGAGACCGATCTTCGCTGACAACAGGAACGAGGTGACGGCCGCAAGGGTGCCTGCCACGATCGAGGAGAGGGAAAGACCTTGGAAAAACTTCTTCACAATGATGAACCTAGACGTTTCCGCTCCAAAGTTCCTGAAGGCTCGATGAAAGCAACGGAATGCTTACACGAGACCTTCAAAACCTTCACAATCGGTATGAAAATGCCCGGATGAGCGGGGCTCATGCCCACACGAAATCGGCGTCGGCTGCCGCGAGCTCGAAATGCAGCTTGGCGATGCCCAGACCGATTTCGGCCTGCACGCCCTCCAATGCCTCGGCCTTCACCGTATGCCCGTCGGCCAGCAGCGTGAAACGGAACGGCTGCTTGCCCAAGGCGCTCGGAGCCAGCATCGCGGCCTCGATGCCATGACGGAACCAGGCGGGGGAGTCGGCGTACGTCCCCTGTTCCACGGCGGCCAGCTCATCGGCGGGCTTGCTGCGATGAGGCCGCCCCGGACGGGTGCCATGGCCGAGGGCGATGGCCGCGGGCATGCGTTCGCCTTCGCCGAGCGTCCACTTGCCGTCATGCGCATCCGTCTCATGCAGAACCACCCAGGAGGTGTCCAACCCGAGCGTCACGGCCGTGAGCGCCAGCAGCTCGCCGGCATGGCCCGCGCGTTCGTCCAGGTCGGCGGTGCCGTCGGCCTCATCCCTGCCGATCAGGGCGATGAGATTGCGCACGTTCCTGAATCGCCCGTAATGGGTCGGGCATCCGCCGAACGCATCCGGCACGTCGTGAATCAGCTGGATGTTCAGGCCGTGCGCCGCGTTCGCCTCGCCGATGGCGGTTTTGAGCGCGGCGATCTGATCGGCGGTCAGCGGCTCGTCGGTGTAGTCGCGCACCGCATGGCGCTCTTCCATGGCCTCAAGCAGATTCATGACAGTCCTTTTCATACATTGCCTATACGGATGCCCTCATGCGGGCGGATTCGTGCGGTTCCATACTAGCCGCGACCGGCCATGCGATGACGGCCGGCAATCAGTTGCGGTGCAGCGAGTGCTTCGTCGGTTTGATCACGGACATGAGCACGGCCGCGAAGATCAACGCGAAGCCCACCAGCGAGCTCCACATGATGCGTTCGCCCCAGAACAGCGCGGAGAACGAGACCGCGAACAGGCTTTCCGTGCACATGATGATCGAGGCCTGGGAGGCCGGCACATGCGCCAATCCGATGTTCTGCATGATCTGCGCGCTCATCGTGGCGCCGAGGAACAGGTACAGCACGCTGGCCACCACCGAGGGCGCCAGCCAGCCGGCGTTCGGCATCGGCTCGGTGAGCAGCGCGCCGACCAGGAACAGGACGCCCGCCACGCCGAACTGCACGAACGTCACGGCGATCGGGTCGAACCGCTTGGTGTACACGCCCAGGCATGTCAGGTTGAAGGAGAAGATGATGGCGGTGGCGATGGTCAGCCAGTCGCCGGTGCTCAGGGACAGCGACCCGCCGGGTTTCAGGGAGACGAAACCCACGCCGACCAGACAGATCACGCCGGCCACCAGGTTGATGGCCTTCGGGCGCGTCTTCGAGACGATCCATGTGGCGAACGGCGTCAGCACGCAATAGGCGGCGGTCAGGAACGCGCTGCGGCCCGGTTCGATGGTCTGCAGGCCGATGGTCTGCGTGACCATCGTGCCCCAATACGTCAGGCCCACCACCAGCGCCGGCACGATGATCTTCGGCGTCAGATACGGCACGATGTGCTTGTGGAACAGGGCCAGCATGCACAGGCATGCGCCGATCATACGCAGTCCCATGAGCCACTGCGGGGGAATCGCCTCCATGGCGAACTTGGCCAGCAGATAGCTGCCGCCCCACAGCGCCGCGCAAGCCAGCAGCATCAGACGGGCGAGATTCGGCGGAAACGAGCGTGACCAACGGCTGCGCAACGAGCTGAAACGGTCGGTCAATCCCATAATGCACCTCAAGATCTCTCGGATTTCTCGCCTCATAAGGGTACGGTGACGGCCGGTCAAAAACCGGTAGGACGCGCGGGCGTACGTGAGCATACTCACAGCGAACATCCGGCCGTGTCCGGCGGTATTCGACTAGGCTGGTACCGTCGGCAAAACGTTGCAAGAAAGGACCTGCACCATGGCAGTCATCACCCCGGAAATCAAGGAATTCATCGAGAACAACCTCGGCTGGGTCTCCACCATCTCCAAGGACGGCGAGCTGGACCTCGGCCCGAAGATGTCCCTGTTCGTGCTGGACGACACGCATATCGCCTACCATGAGCGCACCGCCGGCCAGGCTTACGAGAACCTCAAGAACGGCTCCCCGCTGGTCGTGGCCTTCGCCAACCTCGCCGAGAAGAAGGGCTACCGCTTCCGCGGCACCGTGACCCTGCACTCCGACGACGCCATCTACGAGGCCCAGGTCAAGGTGGCCGAGGAGAAGGGCACCAAGAAGCCGGCCGTGATCCCGGTCCTCGAGGTCACCGAGATCCAGGATCTCGCCTCCGGCCCGAACGCCGGCAAGACCATCGCCAAGGACTGATTGATTGAAAGGCATTCGGCGGTTGGCTCGTCGAATGTTCGTGGCTCTGCCGCATCGGCATTGGGTATCTGTTCCTGAGGGACTACCCCTCAGTCGGCTTCGCCGCCAGCTCCCCTGACAAGGGGAGCCGAGAAAGGAACGGATGGCACCGGTGTCAACGCGGCAGAGCCTTATTCGTTTCGTCAGGCCTTGACCGTGCGGAGGACGATGTGGCGGCCGGATCGGTCCGTGGTGGCGAACAGGTAGGCGTCGCCGCCGTCCTTGAGCTTGAGCTTCCTGCGCAGTTGGGCCACGGGTATCGGGAAGTTGCGCACGGCGATGTTAGCGTGCGTGAGCCCCTCCAGCAGCGACTTCAGTTCGCGCTTGTTCATGGTGCCCGTCCCCTCGATGCGGAACGAACGGCCCGGGAATCCTTTCACCGGCTCCGCCGAGACGAACAGGTGGCTGTTCGGGCCGACGGCCGTGACGCCGAACCGTCGCGCCAGCACGTCGAAGCAGCCGGCCTTCATGATCGAGGCGTTCGGTTCGTACAGATAGCGGCCCTGATCGGCGGCGATACCATCATCGTCGCCGGAAAAGTGCTGCGATACCACGGACGGGCCCGTCGCCATGGCGTCATCATCACTGGCGTTCCCGTCGTCCCCGTCCCGGTACGCCAGCTCCTGACCGTCGTTCACGCAGACCACCAGCGGATCGTCGCACCGGTCGCGCGTGAGCACCAGCAGCAGCTCCTTGCATTCGTTGCCCGTGGAGACGATATGCACCTCGGCCACCGCGCCCGCGAAATCGGCCACGGTCTTATGCCAGTCGAGCATGGGGGAGAGCTTGACCATCACCACCGGGGCCTTGCCCAGCAATCGCTCCCTGAGTGCGAGCACGTCCGGGGTGCAGTCGGCTATCGCATAGGTGCGCGCGCCGTGATCGTCGCGCCGGGCCGGATCGAGGAAGATCATCGAGGCCGTCGGCAGCGAATCCAGGACCTCGGCGGAATCACCGTTGACGACATCGGCATGGGCGAGCCCGAGCAGCGGAAGGTTATGTCGGGCGATATCGCAGAGGTTCGGCTGCCGTTCCACATAGGTGGCCCGGTCGAACACGCGGGCCATATACGAGAAGTCCACGCCGAACCCGCCGGTCAGGTCGATGAGCGAGGTCCGACACGATGCAATGGTGAAACGGGAGTCGTCGGCCTGGGCGGGGGAGACGGTGCCATCGCCCGCGGCCGGCCGCTCGCCATGGCCGCCGACGAGACGGGCGGCCAGTCGCGCCTTGTACCCCGCGGTGAACTGCGACGAGCACTGCTCCATCGGCACCTGCGGCGGGAAGACGAGCCCGTCGACCGCCGCCCAGTCGGGCAGCTTCACACGCGCCCGCTGCCATCCGGCGATCTGCTCCAGCGCGAACGTCACATCCACGCCGTCCCCGCGCCTGGCATGCAGGGCCAGGTCGCGCACGTCCTCGGTACGGTGGGCGGCGATGAACGCCCAGGTCTGCTCGTTGATTTCCACGTACGCCATTGTAGGGTACGCCATTGCGGGGGAGGGCGCGTCTCCATGGCTCGTGGTGAGATGGAACGAGCGTTACCATCCCGGCAACCGGAAGGCAGGGAACATGATCGACGAAGTGATGATGCTGCGCCACGGACGTACGCAATACAACCTCGAACACCGTCTGCAGGGGCAGATCGACGTGCCGCTCGACATCGTGGGCCAATGGCAGGCCGACCAGACCGGATACGCGCTCGCCTCGCGCTACTACTGGGCCAAGGTGAGCCGGCTGGCCGCCGATCCCGAAGCCATCGCCCAGCCGGGTCCCGAGGCCGCCGAACGCAGCGACGTACGCCAATGGCAGGAGGCGCCCGCCGCCGCCCGGCGCATGGTCATCCACTCCTCGGACCTGTTCCGCGCCCAGCAGACCGCCCATGCCTTCGCCGACCTGATGGGTCTCGACGTCACGCTCGACCCGCGGCTGCGCGAACGCAGCTTCGGGCAATGGGAGGGCCTGACCCGCGCCGAAATCAAGGCGCAGGACGCCGAAGCCTACGCCTCATGGAAACGGCACACCGGAGGGGAGACCCGGTACGGCGTGGAAAGCCGCGCGCAGGTGGGCGAACGCGGGGCCCGGGCGGTGCGCGACATCATCGCCACGGAGGACGCGACCTCGGGCGACACCCCCACCACGCTGATGATCGTGGGCCACGGCTCGTGGATCACCGCCACCGTCGGCACGCTGCTGGGGCTCGACCCGGACGACATGAACGCGCTCGGCGGCATGCGCAACGCCTGCTGGTGCCGGCTCAAGGTGCGCCACACCGTCAACGGACGAACCGTGGACGAGCCATTGTTCGAACTGGAGGAATACAACAAGGCGCCCGCCATCGCGGACACCGCAGACTGGGAAAACGGCCCGGCGGACCTGCGCGGCCCCCACACGCCCGACTGGCGGCCCATCGTCTGGTAGCCATCCCGGCGGCCGCGCCATGCCGAACCGCAAATTCGCCCGGTGGGTCTAGACTTATCTCGGTTTGACACCGTACAGCGATAGAACACTGGAAAGCGCGAAAGGCGGGTGAGCAACGTCATGCTGAGAATCTTCAGCTCGATCAACGGCCAAGTGGAGCAAATCGAAAAACCGGAGAACGGTTCCTGGCTCTGCCTGAGCGAACCCACCGACGTGGAACTCGCCACCGTGGCCTCCCAGACCGGCATCGACCTGGCCGACCTGCGTGCCCCCCTGGATGACGAGGAACGTTCGCGCGTGGACGTCGAGGACGACTACACGATGATCATCGTCGACATCCCCACCGTGGAGGAGCGCGGCGGCCGCGACTGGTACGAGACCATCCCGTTGTCGATCATCGTGACCGAGAACCTCATCATCACCGTCTGCATGCAGGACACGCCCGTGCTCCACCCGTTCATGGAAGGCACGATCCGCGGCTTCAACACGTACATGCGATCCCGCTTCATCCTGCAGATCCTCTACCGCAACGCCACGATGTACCTGCGCTACCTGCGCATCATCGACCGCGAAAGCGACAAGCTCGAACTCAAACTCCGCCACTCCATGCAGAACCGCGAGATCGTGATGCTCATGGAGCTGAGCAAGACCTTGGTGTACTTCACCACCTCATTGAAATCGAACGAAATCGTGATGGAGAAGCTCACCACCCTGCAGCGCATCAAGCAGTACCCGGACGACGAGGACCTGCTCGACGACGTCATCACCGAGAACAAGCAGGCCATCGAGATGGCCAACATCTACAGCGGCGTTCTCGCGAACATGACCGACGCCTTCGCCTCGATCGTGTCCAACAACCTGAACAACGTGATGCGCATCTTCACCATCATCTCCATCACGCTGTCGATCCCCACGCTCATCTTCTCCATGTACGGCATGAACTTCCAGGAAGGCATGCTCGGCATGCCCCTGAGCGACAAGCCGTGGGGATTCGTGGCCATCATCCTGATCTCCGTGGCGCTGTCCGCGGTGGTCACCTGGTTCCTCACCCGCTCCCGCATGTTCAAGTAGGACGCGCCCATGCCGCAGTACGTTCCCGACCGCCGCGCATCCACGCCGCCGGAACCATCCGCGTCGCCCGTGCGGCGGGCCCGTCGGCTCAAGCGTGCGACGGCCGCCGTCATCGCCGCGCTCGCCCCGGCACTGGCGCTCGCCGGCTGCGGTCAGGTGCGCGTGACCACGGTGTCCGGCGCCCCCGAAGGGCCGACCATCGCCATCGGCGTGGCGGCCGACGAGCCGGCCATCGGCGCATGGCATGACGGCGCATACGAGGGATTCGACGTGACCGTGGCCAAATACGTGGCCGCCAAGCTCGGCTACGCGAACAAGCAGATCGTCTTCAAACAGGTCCGCCCCGAGAACCGCGCCTCCATGCTGGACAACGGCCAGGTGGACATGGTGGTGGCCTCCTGGCCTGTGACCGATGAGTCCAGACAGCAGGCCGACTTCGCCGGGCCATACCTGGAGACCGGCGTGGGACTGCTGGTCAGGGCCAACGAACGCGCCACGTTCGGCACGGGGACCGGCGATGCGGGCGACGGCATCGCAGACGATCTCGCCGACCGCACCATCTGCACCGTCAAAGGCGACGAGACCGCGGCGATTTTCCGCTCCAGCCATCCCCAGGCCACACTGCAGGAGCGCGAAAGCTACGCGCAATGCGTCACCGCACTGCAGGTGGGATCCGCCGACGCCATCGCCTCCGACATGGCCGTGCTCTCCGGACTGCGTTCCGCGAACGGCCCGCAATACATGGCCGTGCTCGAGGATCGCGGCACGGTGCGCTACGGCATCGCCGTGGGCAAAGGCACCCCGCAGCTCGCGCAGAAGATCGCCGAAGCCCTCGAGGACATGGTCGAGGACGGCTCCATGGCCGCCGCGCAGGACACGCTCAGGGAGCGCACCGGGCTGGAAGCGACCCTCGTGGGCGATCCCGAAGCCATCGTCTCGGATGCTGACTCGGCGGCCGACTGAGGCGTGCGGCGTGTCCAGTTGCGCGGCTACCTTGCTTGTTTATGAGTGACAACGAGAAGAGCACGCAAACCGAAGAGCCCGACTTCCGCTACAACGCCGCGCTGGCGCAGGACATCGAGAACAAATGGCAGAAGTACTGGGACGAGCACGGCACCTTCTGGGCCGCCAACGTCAACGGTGATCTGAAGGACGGCAACGGCCGCAACGCCGAGGGCCGCACCGCCTACTTCGCCATGGATATGTTCCCCTACCCGTCCGGCAAGGGCCTGCACGTGGGCCATCCGCTGGGCTACCTGGCCTCCGACGTGGTGAGCCGCTACCACCGCATGAAGGGCGAGAACGTGCTGCACGCCATGGGCTACGACGCCTTCGGCCTGCCCGCCGAGCAGTACGCCGTGCAGACCGGCCAGCACCCGCGCATCACCACCGAGCAGAACATCGCCAACATGTCCCGCCAGCTGCACCGCATGGGCCTGAGCTTCGACAACCGCCGCACCTTCGCCACCATCGACCCCGGCTACGTGCGCTGGACCCAGTGGATCTTCTCGCGCATCTACGAATCCTGGTACGACGAGGACGCCACCAACCCGTCCGGCACCAAGGGTTCCGCACGCCCGATCAGCGAGCTCGTCGCCAAGTTCGAGAACGGCGAGAAGGCCATCCCCGGCCATGAGCACGACGGCAAGGCCTGGGCCGACCTCACGGAGGCCGAGCAGCAGGACATCCTCAACGACTTCCGTTTGGCCTACATCTCCAAGTCCCCGGTCAACTGGTGCCCGGGCCTGGGCACGGTGCTCGCCAACGAGGAGGTCACCGCCGAAGGCAAGTCCGAGCGTGGCAACTTCCCGGTCTTCCAGCGCGAGCTGCGCCAGTGGTCCATGCGCATCACCAAGTACGGCCACCGCCTCATCGAGGACCTCGACGGCATCAACTGGCCCGAGAAGGTCAAGCTCATGCAGCGCAACTGGATCGGCGAATCCCATGGCGCCTCCGTGCATTTCGAGGTCGAAACCCCGGCCGGCGTCAAGGACATGGAGATCTACACCACCCGTCCCGACACCCTGTTCGGCACCACCTTCGCCGTGGTCTCCCCGGAGCACCACCTGCTCGAGGACGTGCCCGCCGAATGGCCGGCCGAGACCCCGGAGGCCTGGAAGGGCGGCTATGCCACCCCGGCCGAGGGTGTGAAGGCCTACCGTCTGGCCGCCGAATCCAAGACCGCCAAGGACCGTGTGGACGAAGCCGGCGAGAAGACCGGCTTGTTCACCGGACTGTACGCCACCAACCCGATCACCGGCGTCAAACTCCCGCTGTTCACCGCCGATTACGTGCTTATGGACTACGGCACCGGCGCCATCATGGCCGTGCCGGGCGGCGACCAGCGCGATTACGACTTCGCCGTCAAGTTCGGTCTGCCGGTCATCTACACCGTCCAGCCGCTGCCCGAATCCGGCGACTCCCTGGACAACTACGAGGGCAAGGCCCCGTTCGTCTCCCATGACGGCATCGTGATCAACTCCGAAGTCGAGGCCACCAAGGCCAAGGGCGACGCGCTCTCCCTCAACGGCCTCAGGGTGGACGACGCCATCGCCAAGGTGAACGAGTGGCTCGAATCCGCCGGCGTGGGCAAGGGCACCGTGTCCTACCGTCTGCGCGACTGGCTGTTCTCCCGCCAGCGTTACTGGGGCGAGCCCTTCCCGATCGTCTACGGCGAGGACGGCACCCCGCACCTGCTGCCGGATTCCGCGCTGCCCATCAACCTGCCGGACGTGCCGGACTACGAGCCGCGCACCTTCGACCCGATGGACGCTGAATCCAACCCGGAAGCCCCGCTGAGCCGCAACGAGGACTGGGTCAAGGTCACGCTCGACCTGGGCGACGGTCCGAAGACCTACTACCGCGACACCAACACCATGCCGAACTGGGCCGGCTCCTGCTGGTACTACATGCGCTACATCGACCCGACCGACACGGCCCACATGGTCGAGAAGGACGAGTTCGACTACTGGATGGGCCCGAACCACAACAAGTACTCCGGTGACGAAGGCGGCGTGGACCTGTACATCGGCGGCGTGGAGCACGCCGTGCTGCACCTGCTGTACTCCCGCTTCTGGCACAAGATCCTCTTCGACCTGGGCTACGTGGACTCCGCCGAGCCGTTCCACAAGCTGTTCAACCAGGGCATGATCCAGGCCTACGCCTACACCGACGACCGCGGCCAGTACGTGCCGGCCGACGAAGTGGTGGAAGGCCCGGCCGGCCCCGACGGCGAGCCGACGTTCACCTGGAACGGCGAGCACGCCAACCGCGAGTTCGGCAAGATGGGCAAGTCCCTTAAGAACATCGTGACCCCGGACTACATGTACGAGAACTACGGCGCCGACACGTTCCGCCTGTACGAGATGAGTATGGGCCCGCTGGACGAGTCCCGTCCGTGGAACACGCGCAACGTGGTCGGCGGCATGCGCTTCCTGCAGCGTCTGTGGCGCAACGTGATCGACGAGACCACCGGCGAGGCGCACGTGTCCGAGGACACCCCGGACGAGAAGACCCTCAAGCTCCTCAACAACACGATCGCCGAGGTGACTGAAGAGATGGAGGGCATGCGCCCGAACACCGCCATCGCCAAGCTCATCGTGCTCAACAACCACCTGACCTCCCTGACGCCCGTGCCGCGTGCCGCCGTCGAGCCGCTGATCCTCATGCTCGCGCCGATCGCTCCTCACATCTGCGAGGAGATGTGGTCCAAGCTCGGCCACACCGAATCCCTGTCCGCGGCCCCGTGGCCGGTGGCCGACGAACGCTACGTGGGCCACGACACCGTGACCGCCGTGGTGCAGATCAAGGGCAAGGTGCGCGCCAAGCTCGAGGTGCCGGTGGACATCGACCCGGCCGACCTGGAGAAGCAGGCCCTCGAAGCCGTGGCCTCCCGCCTCGGCGGCAAGGAGCCGCGCAAGGTGATCGTCAAGGCCCCGAAGATCGTCTCCATCGTCCCCGCCGAATAAATCCCATCGTTTATGGCTCCCCTCGCTGAGGGGAGCTGTCGGCGGAGCCGACTGAGGGGAGTCGCGGAACTGTGGTTTCGTAGCCGTTGATTTCCGCCACTCGCCAAGCTGGAACCACATACCCCGTTCCGGCTGGACAAACGCCCATGAATCCTCCAGCGTGGATTCATGGGCGTTTCTCGTATTTCCAAGCATGTTTCCAGCACCGGGGCCGGGACGGTTGTCGGGCCTGCCCGTGGCTCCGATTCCGGCCCCGGCCACGCACGGTCCGCCGGCAATCGTCTGCGCGATCTCCACGGGCCGTTACGCGCCGACAGCCGCGTTGTTTCCGAACGGGTGCTGCGCACACGGCCCGCCATCGTGCCCGAATGGGACCGTCATGCCGCTCCCTCGCACGTGGTGCTGGCGAAGAAACGGTCATCGTCCCCGCAACGATGGCGTGACACCAGTGTTGGTGCGCCGCCTCCGCCGCCCGGGCATGCGCGCATCCGGGCGTTGCCGGCACCTTCCGGCGCCCAGGGCGCGAAGAAGCCGCTTTCCGAACTGATCGGCGTACGCCCGTCCGACGCCGCGGGCGAAACATCACGGCGCAAACGCGACAAGCCACGTCTTGTCTTCACCGTCAATCAGGCCCTGGTGGTGATTCTGCTGCTTATCGCCGCGCTCGGCGTGAGCCTGACGATGCTGGTGCAGCAGTCGATGAATCTCACGGCGTTGTCCGGCGGCGGCACCGCACTGACCTCCGACAACGACGACGGGGAGGCTGCCGCGCCATCCTCAGACAGGCAAGGAAAAACACAGGGGGATACGTCGGACAATGAAAATGATGGCGGCGATGATGTCGCAAACGGCGTATCGGCACATCCGAATGATTCCGAATTAGCGGAATCGGAACAAAACGCGGATGCAGCCACTACACCCGAACCGGATGATGGCCGCATCGATCTCAACACCGCCACCTCAGAACAATTGCAGACCATCAACGGCATCGGGCCGGTCACCGCCGAACGCATCATCGAACATCGCAAGGTCATCGGACGGTTCGTGTCTGTGGACCAGTTGCTTGATGTGAAGGGTATCGGATCCAAAACATTGGAAAAGATCCGCGACCAGGTGAAGGTGGGCTGATGGATTGGATGCTGCGCGAACAGGGCAGTCGTGATTGGCGTCTGCTGCCGGTGGCCCTGACCATGTGGGCTACCAGCCTTACCGCCCATCTTCTCTTTGACCGGTGGAGCGCGGCGGCCGAATCCATGACATCTGGCATGGTCGGTGGGGTCGGTGCATTCGTCAATGGCAGTGGCGAAGCGGTTCGCAATGCGGGTATGACGCCGTCGCTCGGGAATACGGGAGCTGCCGTCGCAGGCGCGACGATGCGTTCCATGTCGGTGACCATCGCCGTGCTGCTGCTGGCGATGTTGGGCGTCGCGCTCCGCTCGAGAATCCGATGGTCGGGCACGGTGGCCGTATGCCTTGCGGTGGCGTGCATCGGCGGCATCACCGCGACGGCTTCGGACATCATGGCCTGGCGTGACCCGGCTTCGATATGGGCGCGGACTCATGGCCGGACCACGCAGGTGAGCGCCACCGTCACCGCGCCCGTGGTGGCCTCCGACCAACGGGAATACGACTGTCAGGCGGACGCGCGGCTGGACGGCATCATCGCCGGGAATCTCGCCACGGACGTGCCTTCCGCGCGGAACGGGACAGCGACGGCCGCGAACGTTGGCACCCGGACCGGCGATGCTGCCTGGCTCCCGGACACGATGCTCAAATCCAATGCGAGGGTTCGCGTCTACGCCGAGGAACGGCATTGCGCGAAACTCAACAGGGGAGCGGTCTACCATCTGACCGGCACCCTTGAGCAGGCCGAATACGGTCGCATGCCGCTCTGGCTGCTGATCGAAGGCGAGGAACCGGTCATCCGGGTCAAAGGGCCGCCCTGGCATCGCGCGGCGGTGGAACACATGCAGCGGTCGTTCTTCCACGTCACCGAACGTCTGTCCGACCAAGGGCGTGTGCTGGTCCCCGGACTCACCATGGGCGTGCTCGGGCAGGATTACGTGAACGTGATGACGGATTCGACCGACGGCGCGACGACCGGGGAAACGGGGACGGAACATCGTGCGGCGGCCGTCAACGAAACCTACGCCTCCACCTTGGAGGACCGGTTCCGACGTTCCGGCATCATGCATCTCATGGCCGTCTCGGGCGGGCATTTCGTGCTGCTCGCCGACATGGTGCGCCGGCTGTGCATACGGTTCCTCGTCGGCCGGAAGCTCAGTGCGTCCCTGATGGCGTTCGCATACGTGCTGCTCGCCCTGCTCATGTTCCCCGGCGATTCGGTCACCCGTGCCCTCGTCATGGGATTGCTGGGTGCCGCCGCATACGGCATCGGACGGCGAACGCAATCATTGAGCGCCCTGAGCTGGACGGTGATCGGCGTGCTCGTCCTCGACCCTGATATGTCGCAAAGCTACGGGTTCGCGCTCTCCTCGGCCGCGGTGCTCGGCATCGTGCTGTTCGCCGGCGTTCTGGGCGGGATCCTCGCCAAGCTGCTGCCGGAGCCCATCGCACAGATGACGGCGATGACCGTGGGCGCGCAGGCGTTCACGTTGCCGATCCAGATACTGATGGAACCGGAACTCCCGCTGTTGTCCGTGCCGGCGAACCTGCTGGTCTCGCCGTTCGTGGGCTTCGCCACCGTCACCGGGCTCATGGCGTTGGCCTGCGCATGGTGCGTGCCATGGCTGGCGGGCATGCTCGCGTGGATCGCCTCGCTCGGCACGCTGGTCATGGAACGGGTGGCGATGCGGCTCGGCGGTGGCGAGTGGACCGCGGTGCCTTGGCCGGATGGCGTGATGGGAGCCCTGCTGATGCTGCTGGTGGAATTCGGTCTTGCCGCGCTCGCCGCGATGACGATGCGCTTCGTCCGCCACCGGCTCACGCGGGCCATAGGCATGAGAACGGCCGCTGATGCAAGGACCGTCTTGGATCCGGACATGGACGGCGTGCCCGGCGAACGGTTCGGCTCCGCACGCCGCGTGCGCATGACCCTCTGGTGGCAGGAGACCCTCCGGCTTCTTCATCCCGCCAAAGACTAGGGGACTGGGTGTTCCGGTTCTCCGCGACGAACGGAGGCGTCAGCCCAGCTTCTTCAGCAGCGATTCCACATGCCCCTTGGCGCGCACGTTGTAGCGGGCGAGTTCGATGGTCCCGTCCGCGCCGATGGCGAACGTGGAGCGCAGCACGCCCACATGCGTCTTGCCGTACAGCTTCTTCTCGCCGTATGCCGCATACAGTTTGTGCACGGCCAGATCCGGGTTGGACAGCAGCGGGAAGGACAGGCCGTCGCGCTCGCGGAAACGCTGCAGTTTGGCCAGCGAATCCTTGGAGACGCCGAGCACCGTGTAGCCGAGCGAGCCCAGGCGGGCCATGTTATCGCGGAAGTCGCAGGCCTCGGTGGTGCAGCCGGGCGTCATCGCCGCCGGATAGAAGTACAGGATCACTTTCTGCCCGGCGGCCGTCAGTTCGGACAACGTGACCGTCCCCTCCGTGCCGTCCGGCTCAACGGCAGGCAGGGTGAAGTCCGGTGCGGCCTGTCCCGGCTCAAGGCGGGCGGGCGGTTCGGTTTCGTTGACGTTCGCGGATTCGGTATCGCTCATACCGCCCATCGTACTTCCTCTGCCCGAGGCCATCGGTCCGGAGACCATCGGCGTACGTGACGATGAGGTGGTAGGGGAAACGAGGTGCGCGAGGCGCGGGCGTCACGTCGCCGAGTCCCGCGCGTCGGACGCTACAGTGGAACGTGACAGTCGGCCGGACAAAGGAGCAGGTCATGAAGTTCTCACGTAAGTTCCCGTACAATCCACTCGTCGAACCGTTCGCGCTGGCCCACGTGCGCGTCGTCACGGGGGACGGGGCCGGCACCGTGCGCAACAACATGACCATCCTGGTGGGTGCGAACGGTCGCATCGAACAGGTGGCACCCAGCATCGAGACCAGCATCCCCGAGGAATACCATTACCTGGACGGCACCGGCAAAACCGTGATGCCGGGCCTGATCAACCTGCACACGCACCTGTTCGCCCAAGGCAAGCCGCTCGACCCGCGCCTGGCCACGCCACAGGGCCAGCGCATGGTCTCCCGATTCGTGCATTCGCCGCTCGGCAGGCCGTACCTGGATACGACGGTCAAGGCCAATGCCGAAACGCTACTGGAATCCGGCGTCACCACGATCCGTACGCTCGGCGACGTGGGCTATGAGGTGGCGTCCCTGCGCGACCGCATCAAGGCGGGGGAGACGCCGGGACCGCGCATCCTGGCCTCCGGTCCGCTGCTGGCGATCCCCGAAGGTCATGGCGCGCCGTTGATCGCATTGACCAGCTCGACGCCCGAGGAGGCCAGAAAGACCGCCGCCGAGAACATCGCGCGCGGCGTGGACGTGTTGAAGATCGCGGCCACCGGAGGCGTGACCGACGCGCAGAAAGTCGGCGAAGCCGGTAGCCCGCAGATGAGCGTGGACCAGATGCGGGCCATCTGCGACGAGGCGCACACGCACGGCATCATCGTGGCCGCGCACGCGCAAAGCCCCGAAGGCGTACGCCGCGCGCTCGCCGCCGGCGTGGACACCATCGAACACGGCAGCGTATTGAACGATGAGCTGATCGCGCTGTTCCGCCACAATCCGAACGCATTGCGCGGCCACTCCGCACTGGTGCCGACACTGTCCGCCGGACTGCCGCTGACGCTGATCGGGCAGGACAGGACCGGCATCACGGACATCCAACTGGAGAACTCCAGAACCGTGGTGGAGGGCATGGTCACGGGCGCCCGGCAGGCGCACGAGGCCGGGCTTGTGGTCGGCGTGGGCACGGACACGGGCATGACGTTCGTGCCGCAGTACGCCACATGGCGCGAACTGGAGCTTCTGGTGCGTTTCGCCGGATTCACGCCCGCCGAGGCGATTCACGCCGCCACGCAGACGAACGCGTGCATACTGGGCGTCGACGGCGTGACCGGTGCGCTGGAGCCGGGCAAGTCCGCCGACCTGCTGGTGCTCGGGGACAATCCGCTGAAGGATCTGCATGCACTGGACCATCCGGTGTGGGTGGTCGCCGCGGGCCATCCGGTCTGGCGGCCGAGCCCGCGGCATTTCCCCGACATCGACGCCCTGCTCGACGAGGCATACGACTGACGACATGAATAATGGGGGTGTGCTTCCACCGATGGAAACACACCCCCCATATAACCACAGGTTCGGAAAGACCTGAACCGATGCTCAGCGCACCGCGACGGACTGCGCCAGCGTATGCGACTGGCCGGCCTCGAGCGTGATCATGCGCTCGCGGTTGGCCGCCGCCTCCACGCACACGAACTCACGCCATTCGCCGGTGGCGAGGTCGCCGATCGCGTTGCCGGCGGTCTCACCCGGATTCCACACCACGGTGGCGGTTGAACCTTCCGCCTCGATGGCGATCGTACGATCCAATGCCTCGTCGTGCACCTCTAGCGGACCGTTCGCCAGATAGATGCGGTCCACCATCGAGCCGTCGAACGCGACCGGGCCGGCCTGCCCGCACTCCGGGAAACCGGGTTGCGTGGCGTCCAGATAGCGCGCGCCGTCCAGTCCGATCACCTGCGAGCGCGTCACGTCGCCCACGTGGAAATACGTGTGCAGCGCGGCCTCATAGGAGAACGGTTCGTCACCCGTGTTGGTGACGGTCAGGGCCATCTTCAGCGTCTCGCCGGCCGTCACCTCGTAAGCTGCGTGGAAGCGGGGATTCGGGTTGCCGACGAACTGGGCAAGCGTCGCGGCGTCGATGGCCGAAGAGTCCAGCGTGTAGCGGATATGGTCGGCGGACAGCGAGTCGGCGTCCACCTGCCATGCCGAGACGCGGGCGAACCCGTGCTTCGGCTTCTTGTCGGCCATATGGCCGTCCTCATAGCCCTGGTTGAACCAGGGGAAGATGACCGGCACGCCGCCGCGGATCGCGGCATCCTCCCTGAACGTGATGGCGCGCGGCTGCCAGACCACGTCCGGCTGGCCCTGCGGCGCCCAGCGCAGCACGTGCGCGCCATGGTCGCTGACCGTGGCGGAGCCGCCCTCGTCGGCGAGGCTGCGAACGGTGAATGATGTGCTCATGATTCCTCCAAACTGCCGGAATTGGCGAGTGCGTCACCACCTATTATGCGCGCAGACGGCACGGGAATCCCGCATATCGATGCGCCGAGACGTTGGGGCCGCCGAATGCGCCGGCCGCCAACGCTTGTCCAAGCTGTGTGGGGAGATGGACGCATGGCCAAATCAGCAGCGAAGGCACCGGTGACGGTGGTGCCCGGGGGAGACTCGTACCTCAACGGCGAGCGCGTCAAGGAACTGTGCGTCGAGGCGCTCAAGGCCCGTCCGGATGCCGAACTCATCGAACTGGACGCCACCGGCGCCGACAGGTACGCCTTCGACGAGGCCGTAAGCCCATCGCTCCTTTCCGACGTGGCCGTGGTCAAGATCCTCAACCTCCAGAACGCGGACGAGAAACTCGCCGAATCAGTTGTGGCCTACACCAAGGAGGCCGCCAAGGACCCGGCGAACTCCAGCGTGGTGATCTGTCAGCATGAAGGCGGCGCGAAGGGCAAGCGCGTGCTCGACCAACTCGTCAAGGCGGGTGCCCGCAAGGAGGACGTGCCGGACTTGAAGAAGCCGGACGCGCAACTCAACTTCACCATCGCCCAGTTCGAGAAACGCGGCCGGCGCGTGGAGCCGATGGCCGCCCAGCAGCTCGTCTCCGTGCTTGGCGGCAAGACCGGCGAACTGGCCGCCATGTGCGAACAATTGTGTTTCGACTTCGACGACAACCCCATCGGCCTGGACCGTGTGAACCAGTACCTGACCGCCAACCCGCAGGTCACCGGTTTCGCCGTGGCGGACAAGGCCGTGGAGGGGCGCACCGCCGAGGCCATCGTGATGATGCGCTCGGCCGTGGAACAGGGCACCGACCCGATAGCGTTGATCGGCGCGCTCGCCATGAAGCTCAGGACCATCGCCAAGGCGTCCGCGGTGAAGGCCGGCACCATCTCGCAGGCCGAGGCCAAGACGAACCCGTGGGTGCTGAAGAACGCGATGCGCCAGCTCGGCGGATGGACCTCGCCGGGGCTCGCGCACTGCATCCGCATGCTCGCCTGGGCGGACGAGCAGAGCAAGACGAACGGCGGCGACCCCATGTACGCGCTGGAACGGTGCATCGAGGACATCGCCCGCAAGGGCCGGTAGCGGGGTCGGGGATTAATTAACGGAAAGGTTGTGAACATGAGTGTGGAGAACATCACGGTGGCGGTGCCGACCGGCGAGGATATGCAGGAACTGGGCCGGCGCGTGGCGCAACGGGTGCATGGCGGTGACGTACTGCTCCTGTCCGGGCCGCTGGGCGCGGGCAAGACCACGTTCGCGCAGGGATTCGGCGCGGGCCTGGCCATCATCGAACCCATCGTGTCGCCCACCTTCACCATCGCCCGTGAGCTCGACGGACGATTCGCGGACGGCACCCCCGCGCACCTGGTGCACGTGGACGCCTACCGTCTCGGCGGCTCCTCCTACGCGCCCGGACAGGACGCGGTCGGTCGGCTCCTGGACGAACTGGAGTCGCTGGGCTTGGACGAGGAGCTGGAGGATCCCGGCGAGCACACCGTGGTGCTCATGGAGTGGGGCGAGCAGATGGCCACCGCGTTGGCGCCGGAACGGTTGGAGATTCACATCGCCCGCCCGTTGGACGCCGCCGCGGTGACGGATGAGGGCGGTGAACTGACCGGCGACGGCGAGCGCACCGTGACCTTCGTGCCGGTCGGGCCGCGTTGGGCGTCGTTCGCGCTCTGATTCCTAGAGGACTGGTTGTAGACTCTTAAAGGCTTTTTCGCGGCCGGTGGCCGATGTGACGCAGGAGGATTGCATGGTGACGCATACGCTGGTGATTGACACCTCATTCGGTTCCACGGTCGGCGTGGCAGGGCATGAGCCCATCGTGGAGACCGATTCGCGCACCCATGTGGAGAAACTGCAAGGCAACATCGCCCGTGTGGTGGCGGACGCCGGCCTCAAGCCCTCCGACCTGGACGAGATCGTGGTGGGCGTGGGCCCGGCACCGTTCACCGGCCTGCGCGCCGGCATCGTGGCCGCCAAGGCGCTGGCCTTCGCCACCGGCGCGAAGCTGCTCGGCCAGAACGTGCTCGAACCGCAGGCGCAATGGAACCTCATCCGCCGCGGCAAGGCCGGCACGCTCGGTGATACCAGCACCTTCCACGTGCTCACGCTCGCCGTCAACGACGCGCGCCGCAAGCAGCTGTACTTCGAACTGTGCCCGAGCCCGGTCGAAGGCGCCGGCACCGACGGACAGGACATCGCCAAGCCGCTCATCGCCATGGACATCGACTACCCGGCCTCCATCGTCGAGCGCGTCAACGAAGCCGTGCGCACATACCGTCAGACCGTCGAGGGCGACGTGGTGGTGGACGTGATCGGCCACGGTGCCGAAAAGTACGCGGCCGTGCTGGACGGCATCGAATCGATCGGCGACATCACCGACTCCTCCGTCCTCGACCAGGGCGCGCAGGGACTCGGCATCTTCGCCACCGAAGCGGCACTCAACGCCGAACACGACCCGGACGCCCCGGTCGAACCGCTCTACCTGCGCCGTCCGGACGCCGAGATTCCGGCCCCGCTCAAGCACGTGCTCGGCCACGAGGGCGCGGAGCGTACGGCCTGATGATCATCGACCTGAACGAACTGGACCACGAACGGGCCGTCGCCGCCATGCGCGCGCTGGAGGTCGAACTTTTCGGCAACCACGCCTGGAGCGAGGCGTCCGTACGCCAGGAACTGACCATGCCGGGACGCACGTACGTGTTCGACATCGACGATGACGGTACCGGTGACACTGACGATGCGAACGACGCCGTCCGTGGATTCGCCGGCTACTGGTACGACGGCGAGGACGCGGAGATCATGGACGTGGGTGTGGGCCGCGACTACCAGAGACAAGGCATCGCCCGCACGCTGATGAGCGAACTCATCGCACGCGCCACGGCACAAGGCGCGCAACGCATGCTGCTGGAGGTCAGCGTGGTCAACGAACCGGCCATCGCCCTCTACCGCGGCTTCGGCTTCGAACGCATCGGCCTGCGCAAACGCTACTACCAGCCCGAAGGCATCGACGCCTACGTGATGGCGTTGGACCTCCAGCCGCGCGTGGTCGGCTTCCAAAGCGCGGCGCAGATGGCGGACGAGGCAGGCCGGACGAAGGAAACGGCCCCGGAAACGCAGGCCCCGGCATCATCGCAAACCACGACTACGGCAGACGAAACGCGGCAAGACAAGGAACAGGAGCGGCAATCATGAGCGAACCGATCGTACTGGGCATCGAATCCACCTGCGACGAGACCGCGGCGGCCATCGTGCGCGGCCGCGAACTGCTGTCCAACGTGGTGGCCTCCTCCATGGAGGAACACGCGCGATACGGCGGCGTCATCCCCGAAATCGCCTCGCGCGCGCACGCCGAAGCATTCGTGCCCTGCGTCTCCAAGGCGCTTGCCGACGCGAACATGACGCTCGCCGACATCGACGCCATCGCCGTGTCCGCCGGCCCCGGTCTCGCCGGCTGCCTCGCCGTGGGCGTCTCCGGAGCCAAGGCCCTCGCATGGGCGTCCGGCAAACCCCTGTACGGCATCAACCACGTGATCGGACACATCGCGGTCACCCAGCTGCAGTTCGGCGCCTTCCCGCCGGACACGCTGGCCCTCATCGTCTCCGGCGGCCACACCTCCCTGCTGCACGTGGAGGACATGCCCCGCAAGATCGACGTGGTCGGCACCACGCTGGACGACGCCGCCGGCGAATGCTTCGACAAGGTGGCCCGCCTGCTCGGCTTCCCCTACCCGGGCGGCCCGCACATCGACCGTCACGCCCAGCACGGAGACCCGCACGCCATCCGCGTGCCCCAGGGCCTGACTCAAGGCAAGGCCGGTGCCGCGCACCCCTACGACTTCAGCTTCTCCGGCGTCAAGACCGCCGTGGCCCGCTGGGTGGAAAGCGAACAGGCCGCCGGACACGAAATCCCCGTGGACGACGTATGCGCGTCCTTGGCCGACTCCGTGGCCACCGTGCTCGCCCGCAAGGCCATGCGCGGCTGCGAGCAATACGATTCCAACACGCTCATCGTGGGCGGCGGCTTCTCCGCCAACTCGCAGCTGAGGGCCAAACTCCTCGAATACGGCGACAAGCACGGCGTGGAAGTGCGCATCCCGCAGATCAAACTCTGCACGGACAACGGCGCCATGGTGGCCATGCTCGGCGTCAACCTCGTGGAGGCCGGCGTGGCCCCCAGCGCACCCGACTTCGCCATCGACTCGGCCATGCCCCTGACCAAGGTCAGCATGTAGCGGTGGGCCTCTACCCATCCGCTCGCCCCGCGGAGAGATCGCAGCGGTCGGGCCACACGCGGGACGTGACGGTATCATGGCCGGAACGCAGCAGGAACATCACAAGGAGAGACTCCCATGACCGGACTGTTCATCGGATCGCACCTGTCCGCCTCGGGCGGATGGAACGCGCTGCTCAAACGTTCGCACGACGAAGACGGCACCACCTTCGCGTTCTTCCCGCGCTCGCCGTACGGCAGCGTCTCCAAGTCGCTCACGCCCACGGGCGCGGCCGGATTCGGCGAACGACTGGTGACGGAAGGATACGGTCCGCTCGTCGTCCACGCGCCCTACGTCTACAACTTCGCCGCCAAGGACCCGGACAAACGCGAATTCGCCATCCGGGCGCTCGCCGAGGACATCCGACTGCTCGCCCCGATCAAAGAGGCCGGTCAGGAGGTCTACCTCAACATCCACCCCGGCTCCCACGTGGGGCAAGGCGCCGAAACCGGCCTGCGACTGATCGCCGACGGACTCAACCGGGTGTTCGACTCCACCGACGGCACCGACATCATGGTGCTGCTGGAAACCATGGCCGGCAAAGGCACCGAATGCGGACGCACCTTCGAAGAACTCGCCACCATCATGGACGGCGTGGAACAGGTCGCACGCATCGGCGTGACCATCGACACCTGCCACCTGCTGGACGGTGGCTACGACCTGACCGGCGACTACGACGGCGTGATGGACGAACTCGACCGCGTCATCGGCCTCGCCAACGTCAAGGCCATCCACGTCAACGACTCGCAGTTCGGTCTGAACTCGCACAAGGACCGTCACGCCAACATCGGCGACGGCCAGCTCGGCATGCCGTTCTTCACCCGGCTGGTCAACGACCCGGTGCTGTCCAAGCTGCCGATGATCCTGGAAACCAAGGAACAGACGCCCGCCACGCACCGCGAGGAGATCGCGCTGCTGCGCTCGCTGCGGAAAGACTAATGGCGAATCCGCGGGTACATTGAAAAAAGGGCCGATCCCGCGTAATTCCGTGCACGACATGCTTTGAGCGAGCGTGATTTGCATTTCCGCAGGAGACGTGTAATATACATGACTTGTGCGCGAGAGAAATCTTGGGCGCAATAATTATTCCTGCGTAGCTCAGTTGGCAGAGCATCCGACTGTTAATCGGACGGTCACTGGTTCAAGCCCAGTCGCAGGAGCCATACGAAGCCCCTTGGATACCAAGGGGCTTCGCTGTTTTTCAAGCGTGCTCATCCGTCCGACGCGCAGGAGCATCAGGACTCGGCTGGGATTTGCGTCTCTTCCTCAGCCATCCGGCCAACAGGAACGGTCCGGCGAACGCCGCGATATCCTCGAGCAGCAGCGCCAGTGTGATGGGGACGATCCAGCGGGCGTCGACCACCGGGATGCTGATGCCGGTCATGAGGACGATGATGAAGACGCAGAGCCACGTGACGAACGCCATGGTGGGCTCATCCTCGATGGGCTTTCTGGCCATTACGACCGTAAATGCCACGAACAGCATCAGGAACATGATCAGGGCCATGAAAAAGAGATGCAGGAACACCGTTTCGCCGGCATCATGCACGTTCACCGTGATGTTGCTGTCGTAATCGCCCTGATACAGGGTCGCCGTATCGCCCTGCAGCGTGATGCCTCCGGCGACGGCTTTCCCTCCATTCGTGAACCATATCGGGCCATAGCGGGATTCTCCTCCCAGATACGGGTACCCGGGGTCTTCGAGCCAGGCGAAGGTCATGCCGCCGTTCACGTGCAGATCCGATATGCCGCAAGCCCGCTCCAATGTATGTGGGGACACACCACGGTGCCATGAACCCATGGTCATGCCGACGGCTGTCGCGATGAACGTCTGGATCGCCGCGATGGCCGCATACCATGCCGCCGATTGGGGATGCGCACGCCACATGCCGGGCTTTCGGAAGAACCTGAGCGCCAGGGCCAGCGTGGCCATCACCCCGCCCGCGCCGACGCCGATCATGATCATCGGCTCGATGTTGCCCTGGCTGAACGGATTCACACTGAGCGGCACTTCGCAGACCTTCACTGGCTTCCCCTCTTGCGTCGTTGCGGCGATTCGTGCCGATGCCAGTCCTCATTATGCCATGCAGTCAGGGTAGGCGGCCGAAAATGACCGCCAAGCAGCGTTTATGGAACCGGCTCTGCTGATGTGGATAACTCTGCAAGCTCGAACCACATACCCCGTTTCGACTGGACGACGCTATCGGCCATGCCCCAGGGTGGAATCTGCCGGTACCGATGCCGGCACGGGGAGGCACGAACGGGCCGCTCCGGATTGCAGTGGTCTTCCATCAATGGGGAAGGGGCTTTGACATGAACATGTACGATTGGCGGCGCGACGAGGCGATTCGGGCGGCGAAACGGCGCGAATGGGAACGACTGCGGGACGAACGCAGACGGCGGCACGTCGATCTCGCGATCGCGTGCGCATCAGTCGCCGGATTGGTCTTGGCATTGGGAATCGGGATCGTGGACGCGAACGCCGGAGAGATGTCGGTGAATCCCGGCGCCGAGATCTCGCAATGCGAGGCTCCCTATGGCTGGCCCGTCGAGACGGTGGTCATCGAACAAGAGTTCGAACGTCCGTTGAACGCCTGGTCGCCAGGGCATCGCGGGGTCGACCTTGCGGCCGAAACGGGCACGGCCATACTCGCGCCGAAAGCCGGGACGGTGAGCTTCGCCGGCAAGGTAGCCGGCAAGGACGTGGTCAGCGTGCGGCACTCCAACGGCGTGATCTCCACCTTCGAACCGGCAGGCACCCACTTCGCGGTCGGCTCGAAGGTGGCGCGCGGGCAGGTCATCGGCACGGTCGAAGGCGAGTCGGACCATTGCGGGGACCGATGCCTGCATTGGGGTCTCAAACGCGGCGCCGCGGATTACATGGACCCGGAACACGTCACCGGAAACAAAAGAATCGCGTTGAAACCGGTGGGATAGCGGGAATCACAGGCCGGCGTCGGCGAGGGTGATGTAGCCGGGGTCGATGAGCGTGGCCTTGAGGTTGCTGGCGCTGACGGCCAGAAGCGGCTCGTTGATGGTCGGCACCTTCTTGACGCCGCCCACCTGGGTGTTGCGCACGGAAACCATGGATTCCAGTTCCTGGCCCTTGTTGAGCCTCGTGCAGGCCTCGGCGATGTCCGAGGCGAGCGCCTTGCGGTTTTCCATGCCGGTCATCCACTGCTTGCCGTTGACCACGGACGGGATGTTCGACACATATGCGCCATATCCGGTCACCAGCGGCCACTGCGCGTCCTTGGCCTTGTCCGTGGCGGTGGAGTCCTTGCCGCTGCCGGAGCTGTCCGACGTGTTGGCGTCGTCGTTCTCCGGGGACTTGATCGGATCCGGCACGGCCTGACGGCTCAGATCCTTCTTGCCGGTGATGTTGCCCACGATGCCGGAGATGGTGATCTGCGGGTTGATGTCCGCGGCTGAACCGGTGTATCCGAGATCGTCCAGTTCGGTGACCACTTCGGAGGCCACGTAGTCGTTAAGCGCGAGGACGGCGTCGATGCGCGTGGGGGAGTCGGCCCCGTCGTCCGTGGCCAGGCGTGCGGAGAGCGCTTTGGCGCTGGACCCCTCCTTGGAGGCGTCATATGCCACGAGCTGCCAGTCGTTCTCGGTGGTCTTGGCGTCCAGCGTACCCGAAGGCGATTTCACCACGCCCTTCTGGTAATACGCGCCGAGCACCTGCCAGATGCCACGGAACGCCTCGCGTGCGAACGTGGAGTCGCCCGCCGTGCCCTTGGCGTCCGCCGGGGTGTACGGCAGCAGCACCTCGATGTACTTGGGGTTGTCCTTGCTGGCCTTGGTGAGCTGCAGCTTGGCGACGATCTTCTCCGCCTGCAGACGGCCGATGGCCTGTGCGTCCGAGAATTTCGCGAAGGCGTCCGGCCGGTATCCCTCGATGCTGTTGCCCAGCAGCACCACATGCATGCCGGACTCCTTGGCCAGCTTCAGCGAGGAGACCAGACGGTCCACGGCCTCGGCCTGCGCGTCGTCCTCCGTGGCTTTGACGGTATTGGTGCCATCGGTACCGCCATCGGACGAATCGGCGGAGGTGTCACCCTTCGACGATGACTTGTCCGAACCGGACGAACTGGACGAACCGGATGAGGTGGATGAATCGTTCGTGCCGGCGGAGGCCCCCGTGTCGGTTTCTGCGTCGGCGGAGCCTTCGGTGGTCACCTCATCGCCGCTGGTGCTGAGCTCCTGGCTCACGTAATCGCCGTACTGGCGTGTGGAGGCGTCGGCTTCCACCACCGGGGCGACCAGCAGCGTCGTGTTCTCGGGGGTGATGGTGATGCCCGAATCGCTCGTCTCGCCCTTGCTGGACAGATGGTCGACCACGTAGTCCTGGATCGCGCGGCTCTGCTTGTCGAGCGAATCGGAGGTGGTGTGGGAGATGTCCCCCTTCTTGAATCCGGCGTCGATCAGCGCGTCGGTGATGTCGGGCGTGAGCTTGGCCCACTTGTTCAGCGGCGTCTGCTGGCTGAGCGTGATGCCGTCGGACGGGGTGAACAGGGCCACCGCCCCAAGGGAGGTGCTGGTGATCGTGGTGTCGCCGTCGGTGTCGGTCCGGTCGGAGTCCGAGGCGCAGGAGGCCAACGAAAGCGCCATCGCGCAGGCGGCGGCGAAGGCGGTGAGGACGGTGGCTGGACGGCGTGCGGACACCATAGGCGTACGGAACCTCCTTGGGATCCTGAAAACGGATGTCGGAAACGGACTGAATAACGATACTAGTCGCCGGTATATGAAAAGTCCCGGACACATGACGGGAAATCGTCACATATCCGGGAACGATCAGGGTGGGATTGCGAAATGAAGTCGGCCGGGAACCGCCGCAGACTACCCCTCAGTCCGCTTCGCGGCCAGCTCCCCTGACAAGGGGAGCCATGGGGACTGAGGAAACGATCAGGGTGGGAACGCGGGGTGGAATCAGTCGGCCAGGGCCTTCTGGAGGTTCTCGTCCAGCGCGTTCATGAATCCCTCGGTGTCGAGCCACGGCTCGTCCGGGCCGATCAGCATGGCCAGATCCTTGGTCATCTGGCCGCCCTCCACGGTGTCCACGATGACCTTCTCCAGCGTCTCGGCGAAGTGGCGCACCTCGGGGGTGCCGTCCAGATCGGCGCGGTGCTTCAGGCCGCCGGTCCACGCGAAGATGGAGGCGATCGGGTTGGTGGAGGTCTTCTCGCCCTTGAGCCAGCGGCGGTAGTGGCGGGTCACGGTGCCGTGCGCCGCCTCGGCCTCCACGGTCTGGCCGTCCGGGGTCATGAGCACGGAGGTCATGAGGCCCAGCGAGCCGAAGCCCTGCGCCACGGAATCGGACTGCACGTCGCCGTCGTAGTTCTTGCAGGCCCAGATGTAGCCGCCGTGCCACTTGAGGGAGCTGGCCACCATATCGTCGATAAGGCGGTGCTCGTAGGTGAGGCCCTCGGCCTCGAAGCGGTCCTTGTACTCGGTTTCGAAGACCTCGGCGAAGATGTCCTTGAACTGGCCGTCGTAGGCCTTGAGGATGGTGTTCTTGGTGGACAGGTACACCGGGTAGTGGCGCATGAGGCCGTAGTTGAAGCAGGCGCGCGCGAAACCGCGGATCGAATCGTTCACGTTGTACTGCACCTGGGCCACGCCGCCGTCCGGGCCGTAGTTGTAGACCACATGCTGGATCGGCTCGGAGCCATCGTCCGGCGTGAAGGTCACGGTCAGCTGGCCGGCGCCCGGAACCTTGAAGTCCGTGGCCTTGTACTGGTCGCCGAAGGCGTGGCGGGCCACCACGATCGGCTTGGTCCAGCCCGGCACCAGACGCGGCACGTTGCTCATCACGATGGGCTCGCGGAAGATGGTGCCGCCCAGGATGTTGCGGATCGTGCCGTTGGGGGACTTCCACATCTTCTTCAGGCCGAATTCCTTGACTCGGGCCTCGTCGGGGGTGATGGTGGCGCACTTGACGCCCACGTGATGCTTCTGGATGGCGTGGGCGGCGTCGATGGTCACCTGGTCGTCGGTCTCGTCGCGGTGCTGGATGCCCAGATCGTAGTAGTCAAGGTTCACGTCGAGATACGGCAGAATCAGACGGTCCTTGATGTCCTTCCAGATCACGCGGGTCATCTCGTCGCCGTCGAGTTCGACAACGGTGCCTTCGACCTTGATTTTGGCCATGTTCCCTCCCTGTAGATGGTGTGAAGATGGTTCAATTCATATCTCATGTTTGTAACGCCGGGCCGTGCGTGACGAGAATATGGACATGCCTTGCCCCGAGTCCGTCCCCGGCAATAGTCTTGAAGCCATGTCTCAGGAAATTGAAATCGGTTTGGGTAAAAAGGGCCGTCTCGGCTATGCGCTTGACGATGTGGCCATCGTTCCGTCCCGTCGCACGCGCGATCCCGAGGACGTCTCCACGTCCTGGCAGATCGACGCCTACGAGTTCGACGTGCCGGTGCTCGGCGCCCCCATGGATTCGGTGACCAGCCCGGCCACCGCCATCGCCATGGGCAAGATGGGCGCGCTCGGCGTGCTCGACCTGGAGGGTCTGTGGACCCGCTACGAGGATCCGACCCCGCTGCTGGAGGAGATCGCCGGCCTGCCCGCCGACGAGGCCACCGCACGCATCCAGCAGATCTACGCCGAGCCGGTCAAGCCCGAGCTCATCACGCAGCGCCTGCACGAGATTCGCTCCGCCGGTGTCACCGTGGCCGGCGCGCTCTCCCCGCAGCGCACCCAGCAGTTCTACTCCACCGTGGTGGATGCGGGCGTGGACCTGTTCGTGATCCGCGGCACCGTGGTCTCCGCCGAGCATGTCTCGGCGGGCCACACCCCACTCAACCTCAAGAAGTTCATCTACGACCTCGACGTGCCGGTCATCGTGGGCGGCGCCACCAACTACACCGCGGCACTGCATCTCATGCGCACCGGCGCCGCCGGCGTGCTCGTGGGCTTCGGCGGCGGCGCGGTCTCCGCCACCCGCCAGACCATCGGCGTGCAGGCCCCCATGGCCACCGCCATCGCGGACGTGGCCGAGGCCCGCCGAGACTACATGGACGAGTCCGGCGGCCGCTACGTGCAGGTCATCGCCGACGGCGGCATGGGCGACTCCGGCAGCTTCGTCAAGGCCCTGGCCCTGGGCGCCGACGCCGTGATGCTCGGCGCGCCGCTGGCCCGCGCCACCGAGGCTCTGGGCAAGGGCACCCACTGGGGCGCCGAGGCCCGTCACCAGACCCTGCCGCGCGGCTTCCGCACCACCGTGGGCACGGTCGGCTCCCTGGAGCAGATCCTGTTCGGGCCGAGCCACCAGGCGGACGGCAAGACCAACTTCATCGGCGCGCTCAAGCGTGCCATGGCCTCCACCGGATACGTGGACGTGAAGAACTTCCAGCGTTGCGGCATGGTGGTCAACCCCTATTCCGCACGCTAAGGGCTGCCGTATGTGAGCGCTAACCCTTGATTTCCAAGGAATGACGCCGATTCGAGGCGCGCTGGGTCGTTTGACTTGGCGCGCCTTTCGTGTTGTTGTTAGGGGGTATGGCCCGCGCATTGGGGGATGGGGCCATGCAACCTATCAGAAGGGGATAACCACCATGGATCACTATTTCTTCTTTACCCATGGGCGCAGGTACGATCCGTTGCCGGGTTTCAACGGGTTCATCGTCGTGGAGCTGTCCGACAGACCGGTCAGATACCACATCCAGCCCACCTTCATCGGCGGCATGAACGCCGATGAATGCCACACCATGGCCCTGGCCGCATGCCGGATCGCCTGCACGTCGGCGGACGCCGTCCGCGGCAAGCTCAGCGTGGACCGGCTGCACCGGGCCATGACCCAGCCCTGTCTCGAACGGCTGCGCACCATGCAGTACCTGCTGGACACGCACATGCTCACCCATCCGTCGGACAAGGCCAAGTTCTGCTATCTGCCCACGGTTCCCACGCTGATCGACGGCGTGATCGTCAGCCAGGAGACGCTGGAGATGGCGGTGTTCATGACCATCGGCCAGGAAGACGTCAGGGTGACGCTTCGCTTCAGATTCATCGGAAGCCGATGGATGTGCCAGTACGCCGATCTCGGCTGACACATTCCCCACGGATGTCCGATAGATGTCCGATAGACGATGACGGCTCGGCCCAAAGCCGAAGTCCGTCCGATTCGGCCCGCCGTGCCCGACTCTCGGCGCGGTGGGTCTTATAGTGTAAAGCATGCGTGAACATGTTGAAGCACCCAGGTATGTGACCGCCGACGAGGACACCGTCTTCTCGCTGCTGGTCAAGCGTGCCGCCCGCACTCCGGACGACACCATCGCCGAATGGCAGGATGACGAAACCCACCAATGGCACAGCGCCACCGCCTCCGAAATGCTCGCCCGCGTGCGCGAGATCGCCAAGGGCCTCATGGGTCTCGGCGTCAAGGCCGGCACGATGGTCCTCATCTATTCGCCCACCTGCTATGAGTGGGGTCTGGCGGACTTCGCCTGCGCGGCCATCGGTGCCGTGGTGGTGCCCGTCTACGAGACAGACTCGGCCAAGCAGACCGCCGCCATCGTGGAGGAGGTCAACCCCGTCATCGCCTTCGCCGGCGATTCCCAGCGCGCGCAGACGCTGGAGCAGATCCGCGTGAACCACCCGGGCATGAAGTACGTCTTCAACTTCAAGGCCGATGGTCTCGACGGCGTGGCCGACTTCGGCACCGGCGTGAGCGACGAGGCGCTCGACCAGGCCATCGCCCGCATCAAGGCGGACGACCTGCTCACCGTGGTGTACACCTCCGGCTCCACCGGCAAGCCCAAGGGCGCCATGCTCTCCAACCGCAACTACACGCACATCGTGCTCAACGGCTACGAGATCCTCAACGGCATGCTCTACCGGGACAACCGCCTGCTGCTGTTCCTGCCGTTGGCCCACTGCTTCGCCCGCTACATCCAGTACGTGGCCATCGGCGGCTGCGGCGTGGTGGGGTACATCCCCAACGCCAAGCACCTGCTGGCGGATATCCGCAGCTTCAAGCCCACCTATCTGCTGGGCGTGCCGCGCGTGTTCGAGAAGGTCTACAACGCCGCCTCCCAGAAGGCCGGCGCCGGCATCCAGGGCTACATCTTCGCCCAGTCCGTCAAGCACTTCGTCAAGTGGAGCAAGGACGAGCAGGACGGCAAGGGCCACTCGCCGATCGAGCGCATGAAGCATTCGTTCTACATGGCCACGGTGGGCAAGTCCATCCGCTCCGCCCTGGGCCCGAACCTGAGGTGGCTGGCCTGCGGCGGCGCGCCCCTCAACGTGGATCTGGCCCACTTCTTCAACGGCATGGACGACATCACCTTCATCCAGGGCTATGGCATGACCGAGACCGCCGCCCCGATGCTCGTCAACTGGGAGGACGACAACGAGGTCGGTTCGGTCGGCAAGCCCGGCCCCGGCATGGGCGTGCGTCTCGGCGAGGACGACGAGATCGAACTCACCGGCCCGAACGTGTTCCTCGGCTACTACAAGCAGCCCGAACTGACCGCCCAGGCCATGACCTCCGACGGCTGGATCAAGACCGGCGACCTGGGCCGCATCGACGACAAGGGCTTCACGTTCATCACCGGCCGCAAGAAGGACATCATCATCACCGCCGGCGGCAAGAACATCAGCCCGGCGCCGATGGAGGACATCATCGACACCTGCCCCATCGTGGCGCACGCCGTGGTGGTGGGCGACGGCAAGCCGTTCGTCTCCGCGCTCATCGAGCTCGACCCGGAGATGCTGCGCTCCTGGCTCGAGGGCCAGGGTCTGGACGCGGATATGACCCTGGGCGAGGCCAAGGAGAACGACGCGGTGCGCGCCTTCATCCAGCAGTACGTGGACCAGGCCAACGCAAACGTGTCCCGCGCCGAATCCGTGCGCAAGTTCGAGATCCTGGACGAGGAGTTCAACCAGGCCAACGGCACGCTCACCCCGAGCATGAAGGTGGTGCGTCCCAAGGTGCTGCAGCGCTACGCCTCGGTCATCGAGGACGAACTGTACGCCCCCAAGCCCTCCAACAAGCCGCTGCCGGCCACCGCCAAGATCATCGACAGCACCTCGGAAACCGTCAAGAAGGCCTCCGTGCAGGTCAAGCAGGCGTCGGAGCAAATGAAGCAGGCCTCCGAACAGATGCGCACCAGCGTGTCGGATTCGCTTGCTAGCGTATCGGTGAAAATCAAGAAGGCCAAGGCCGAGGCCGAGGACGGCGAGGATGGTGGCGAAAACGCCTCCGCAGCCGACGAGAACGGTGAGAACGGCCAGAGCCGCGACGAGAAGAACGAGGAGTAAATCAGTGGCCATCCGTGAGATCAGGGTCGTGCCCGATCCGGTGCTGCGCACCCCCTGCGACGAGATCAAGGAAATCACCCCGGCCGTGCGCCGCCTGGTCGACGACCTGCTGGAGACCGTGGACGATCCCGGTCGCGCCGGCCTGTCCGCCAACCAGATCGGCGTGAGCCTCAGGGCGTTCTCCTACAACATCGACGGCAAGATCGGCTACATCCTCAACCCGGTCATCGAGGAGACCTCCGGCGAGCAGTACGGCGACGAGGGCTGCCTGTCCGTGCCCGGCCTGTGGTACAAGACCCGCCGCGCGGACTACGCCCGCGTGTGCGGCATCGACCTGGACGGCAAGGAGGTGGTACTGGAGGGCCACGGCCTCATGGGCCGCATGCTCCAGCACGAATGCGACCACTTGGACGGCCACGTCTACCTCGATCGCCTCGAAAAGGAGGAGCGTCGCGCGGCGCTGAGGTATATGCGGAGCCGTTAGGCGGACAGTCCGGTGGACTGTCCGTAGGCGACGCCTGAGTGAGGCGATAGCCGAACGAAGGTGATATCGGGCCCGCCGAAGGCGGTCCGCTATTGCCAATCGTGGTAAGTGAGTCACGGCATGAGTCGGAAGGCCGGTACGTTGCGGGAAGCCGCAATAGTACCGGCCTTCTGTTATTCTGAAAACTTGTGTGCCACCCGGCAACGGACGCAGTCGCTGGCGTTCGGGGCCACCCCAATATTGTCAACCGGCACACGAAAAATTCGCGTCATGCTCGCGACGGCCTGTGTCGGTCGGTTGCAAGCCCGCATCAGGCGGGGGAGCGGCTGCACGCAGGTGCGCATGACCAGGCAAGAACCGACAAGAAAGGTAGTAATACCATGGCTCAGATCACTATGAGCGACATGCTGAAGGCCGGCCTGCACTTCGGCCACCAGACCCGCCGCTGGAACCCGAAGATGAAGCAGTTCATCCTCACCCAGCGCAACGGCATCCACATCATCAACCTGTTCAAGTCGCTCGACATGATCGACAAGGCGTACGACTTCATCAAGACCACCGTGGCCCACAACGGCACCGTGCTCTTCGTCGGCACCAAGAAGCAGGCTCAGGAAGCCGTCGCCAACCAGGCCACCCGCGTGAACATGCCGTACGTGTCCGAGCGCTGGCTCGGCGGTATGCTGACCAACTTCCAGACCGTTTCCAAGCGCGTGAACCGCCTCAAGGAGCTTGAGGAGATGGACTTCACCGACGTGCACGGCTCCGGCCTGACCAAGAAGGAACTCCTCCTGCTTGAGCGCGAGAAGGACAAGCTCAACAAGCAGCTGGGCGGTATCCGCAACATGAACCGCACCCCGTCCGCCATGTTCGTGGTCGACATCACCAAGGAGGCCCTGGCCGTCGAGGAAGCCCACAAGCTGGGCATCCCGGTCGTCGCCATCGTCGACACCAACGCCGATCCGGACATCGTCGACTACCCGATCCCGGCCAACGACGACGCCATCCGCGGCATCGAGCTGCTCACCAGCCTGATGGCCGACGCCGTCGCCGAGGGTCTGCTCGAGCGTTCCGGCGCCAACAAGGCCGCCGGCGAGACCGCCGAGCAGCCGATGGCCGCCTGGGAGAAGGAACTCCTGACCAACGAGGCTCCGGCTGAGGCCGCTCCGGCCGCCGCCGAGGGCGAAACCGAGGCCCCGAAGGCCGAGTGATGCTCTACGATGGGAAGTGCCTGAATACAGCGCTTCCCATCGTTTTTGGGTAAGCAATATTCTCAAGGAGAAAAATCAATGGCAGCAATTACCGCCGCACTGATCAAGCAGGTTCGTGAAGACACCGGCGCCGGCATGCTCGACGTCAAGAAGGCCCTGACCGAGGCCGAGGGTGACGTCGCCCGCGCCAAGGAAATCATCCGCGCCAAGGGCATCGCCGCGGCCGGCAAGCGTGAAGGCCGCAAGGCCCAGGAAGGCACCATCGCCTCCAAGGTCGTCGAGGGCGCCAACGGCGAGACTGGTTACGCCGTCGAGCTGAACTCCGAGACCGACTTCGTGGCCAAGACCCCGAAGTTCGTGGAGTTCTCCGAGGAGATCCTCGGCTACGCCGTGGAAGCCGACGCCAACTCCGCCGAGGAGCTGCTGGAGGCCAAGGCCGGCGATTCCACCGTCAAGGTGGCCATCGAGGAAGCCGCCGCCCTGTTCGGCGAGCACGTCAAGGTCGGCCAGTACGCCAAGGTCTCCGGCGAGCACGTCGAGATCTACGCCCACAAGAAGTCCGCCGAGATGCCGCCGAGCATCGTGGCCATGATCGCCACCGACAAGGCCGGCGCCGCCGTGGCCCACGAGGCCGCCCTGCAGATCTCCGCCATGGGCGCCAAGTGGCTGACCCGCGAGGACGTCCCGGCCGAGGTCGTCGAGTCCGAGCGTCGCGTGGCCACCGAGAAGTCCCTGGCCGAAGGCAAGCCGGAGAAGATCGTTCCGAAGATCGTCGAGGGCCGTCTCAACGCCTTCTTCAAGGAAGTCGTGCTGCTCGAGCAGCCGTTCGTCAAGGATCCGTCCAAGACCGTGGGCGACCTGTTCAAGGAAGTCGGCGGCTCCGCCACCGCTTTCGTGCGCATCGAGGTCGGCAAGGGCGAGGAGGAGTGAGTCTATAAGGACTCGCTCGCTTCCGCACCGGTCTGACCCAGTGCGTCCAGCGTGATCGCCCGGCACGGCATGCCATGTCGGACGGGGGGAAGCGCCATCCAACTTCAGGTTGGGTGGCGCTTTTCGTATGGTGCCGGGTGTCGCTGCATCGGGGTGTCGTCGTAAGCCGATACGCTTATCTACTGGATATTTTCAGGCACTTGTCGTTTTTGTAAGGAAAGGCACAACATGACTGAACAGGACAAGCCGCGCAGGGTGCTGCTCAAGCTCTCCGGCGAGGCGTTCGGCGGCGGCAAGGTGGGTATCGACACCCAGGTGATCCGCCGCATCGCCGAGGAGATCGTCCCCGCCGTCAAGCAGGGCGTCCAGGTGGCCATCGTGGTGGGCGGCGGCAACTTCTTCCGCGGCGCCGAACTGCAGCAGGCCGGCATCGACCGCTCCCGCGGCGATTACATGGGCATGCTCGGCACTGTGATGAACTGCCTTGCGCTGCAGGACTTCCTGGAGCAGGAGGGACAGGCCACCCGTGTGCAGACCGCCATCACCATGGGACAGGTCGCCGAACCGTACATTCCGCTCAAGGCCATCCGTCATCTGGAGAAGGGCCGCGTGGTCATCTTCGGCGCCGGCGCCGGTATGCCGTATTTCTCCACGGACACCGTCTCCATCCAGCGTTCCCTGGAAATCCACTGCGACGAGGTGCTTATGGGCAAGAACGGCGTGGACGGCGTGTACACGGCCGACCCGCGCAAGGACCCGAACGCCAAGCGCTTCGAGACGCTGAGCTACAACCGCGCCCTCGTGGACAACCTGGCCGTCATGGACGCCTCCGCGCTGTCCATGGCCCGCGACAACAAGAAGCGCATCCGCGTCTTCGGCCTCGAAGGCCAGGGCAACGTCACCCGCGCGCTGCTGGGCGACGAGATCGGCACGCTGGTCTCCACCGCCGAATCCCGCGTGGCCGACTGAGCCGCCTCCGGCAATCGCCTACAATCAGATACCAAGCGTTCATAGACGAACACCACCAATCAAAAGGAGTGAACATGTCCCTCATCGATCAGGCCAAGGAACAGATGGCTAAGACCGTGGAAAACACCAAGGAGAACTTCGCGGGCATCCGCACCGGTCGCGCCAACCCGGCCCTGCTCAACGGCATCATGGTCGACTACTACGGCGCCCCGACCCCGATCAAGGCCGTCGCCTCCATCGGCGTCCCCGAGCCGCGCACCCTGGCCGTCACCCCGTTCGACGCCTCCCAGGCCGCCGCCGTGGAGAAGGCCATCCGCAACTCCGATCTCGGCATCAGCCCGAACCGTGACGGCAACGTCATCCGCCTGACCATGCCGGAGCTCACCGAGGACCGCCGCAAGGAATACGTCAAGCTCGCCAAGGGCAAGGCCGAGGACGGCAAGGTCGCCGTGCGCAACATCCGCCGCAAGACCAAGGAAACCATCGACAAGTCCGTCAAGGACGGCGACATGGGCGAGGATGAGGGCGATCGCCTGCTCAAGGACCTCGACAAGGTCACCAAGTCCATCACCGACGAAATCGACGCCCTGCTGGAGACCAAGCAGAAGGAGATCATGGAGGTCTGATTCCCGGACCCGGTACGGAGCATTATGGAACGCAACGAACAACTACACGCAGAGGCCGAGGAGACCCTCGACCAGATCAACAAGAAAACCGGTCGCAACATGCCACAGGCCATCGGCACGGCCGTGATGCTCATCGCGATCATTCTCGGCTGCCTGCTGTTCAGCATCGACCTGTTCGTGCTGTTGGTCGTGGTGTTCATGATTCTGGCGCTGTGGGAGCTGAGGGTCGATTTCGCCACCGTGGGACTGCACATTCCGGTGCTCATGCTCTGGATCTGCTCGGCCCTCACACTCCTTGCCACCTACTATTCCCCGTACCATCTCATCACGATGTCGCTGAGCATCATCGTCTCGATCATCCTCGTGGCGATTTCCGCCAGCGCCAAACTCAGCTTCGGCAACCGCCTTTCCCTGGCGGTCGCCGGCAAGCTCTCCAACACGGACGCCAGCGCCCGTCTGGAATCGTCCTTCAACCATGAAGGCGGCGAGCAGCACCACTCACGGCTGAGCCATGTGGCCGTCTCCGTGCTCACCGTGCTGTACATCCCGCTGCTGGCAAGCTGCATCATCATCCCGCTCACGTTCAACGGCCATCCCGTCGCGCACGCCATCATGCTGGTGTTCATGCCCGCCCTGTCCGACACGGGCGGCCTGTTCGCCGGCGCATGGCTCGGCAAGCACAAGCTCAGCCCGCGCATCTCCCCGAAGAAATCGGTGGAGGGCCTCATCGGCTCCATGCTGTTCGCCATGGCCGGCGCATTCGCCGTGTTCGCCTGCACGTACGACGCCGCCACCTGGGCCACCCGCTGGTGGGTGCCGATCGTGGCCGGCATCCTCATCGGCGCGGTGGGCACCTTCGGCGACCTGTGCGCCTCCATGCTCAAGAGGGACATCGGCATCAAGGACATGGGCCACCTGCTCAAGGGCCACGGCGGCGTGATGGACCGCGTCGATTCCATCCTCATGAGCGCGCCGTTCACCTGCGCGCTGCTGTGGGTCACCGGACTGTGACGCGGCGGACGGTCGCAGGACAGTCACCAATCAATGCAAGATTCGAGAGCGAAGCGAACGTCATGACCAATCAGGAAACCGACACCCCGGAAACCGGCATCACCCCGGGCGGCACCGCGGGAGCCTTCCGCGACGTGCTGTCCAAGGACCACGCCCGCCGAGGCAAGCCGCCGCTGCATTTCGTGGACATGACCCCTGAGGAGCGCATCGAGCGCGCCGGCGAACTGGGCCTGCCCAAGTTCCGCGTCAAGCAGCTGGCCAACCACTACTACGGCCACTTCGACGTGAACGCCGCCGAGTTCACCGACTTCCCGGCCGCCAAGCGCGATGACGCCGCGGCCGCGTTCTTCCCGCAGCTCATCACCGAGGTCACCCGCCAGGTGGCTGACCAGGGCACCACCATCAAGACGCTGTGGAAGCTGTTCGACGGCTCCCTCATCGAATCCGTGCTCATGCGTTACCCGACGCGCACCACGCTGTGCATCTCCTCCCAGGTGGGATGCGGCATGGGATGCCCGTTCTGCGCCACAGGCAAGCTCGGCCTGACCCGCAACATGTCCGCGGGCGAGATCGTGGAACAGGTGCGCGTGGCCGCCAAAATGATGCGAGACGGCGAAGTGGCCGGTGGTCCCGGACGCCTGAGCAACATCGTGTTCATGGGCATGGGCGAGCCGATGGGCAACTACAGGTCCGTGCTGTCCGCCGTGCGCCAGATCTCCTCCATGCCGCCCGAGGGATTCGGCATCTCCGCCCGCAACATCACCGTATCCACCGTGGGCGTGGTGCCCGGTATCAGGAAGCTCACCGCCGAAGGCATCCCGGTGCGATTGGCCGTCTCGCTGCACGCGCCGAGCGATGAGCTGCGCGACGAGCTTGTGCCGATGAACAAGCGTTTCAACACCGAACAGGTGCTGGACGCCGCCCATGACTACTGGCTGGCGTCCAAGCGCCGCGTGAGCATCGAATACGCGCTCATGCGCGGCATCAACGACCAGGCCGAGCATGCGCGTCTGCTGGCCAAGCGGCTCAACCATTACGGCGACAACTGGGCGCATGTGAATCCGATTCCGCTCAACCCCATCGAAGGCTCCAAGTGGACGGCCTCCAAGCCCGAGGACGAGGCGCGGTTCCTGGACATTCTGCATGCCGCCGGCATCACCGCCACATTGCGCGACACCCGCGGCCAGGACATCGACGGCGCCTGCGGACAGCTCGCCGCCAAGGAACGCTGAGCATCGCTACTTGCGGGGAAAGGAATCGGCCTTCGGCCGATGCTACTGATTTTGCGCAGCTTTCGCTGCTTACTTCTCTCCTTCACCCGGCTTACGCCGGGAGCTCCCTCGTCAGAGGGAGCCAAGGACTATGACATATAGCCCAGCCTCCCTCTGACGAGGGAGGTGTCATCGGCGTAGCCGATGACGGAAGGAGAGAAGCGGCAGCAAAGCTGCGGAAGACACAGCATCGGACGAAGGCCGATTCCATACCGTGACGAGACGTGCTCGCGGGGCGCCTTTACTTCAGTGCGTCCTTGATCGCGCCCACGAAGTAGTCCAGATCGTCGGGCTTGCGGGAGGTGATGAGGCAGAAGCCGTTGGCGTCGTCCACATGCACCTGCTCGTCCACGTAGTGGCCGCCCGCGTTCTCGATGTCGGCCGCGATGTAGCGGCAGGGGGCCGCCGTCTTGCCGGCGATCAGCCCGGCGTTCACCAGCAGCCATGCGCCATGGCAGATGGCCGCGATCGGCTTGCCCTCATGGGCGAACTCCTGGGCCAGGGCGATGGCGTCCTCGTTCACGCGGATACGATCCACGTTGCAGGTGCCGCCAGGGACCACCAGCAGGTCGTAATCGGCGGCCTGCACATCCGACAGACGGGCGTCCGGGGTCAGCGTCTCGCCTTCGTAGCGGTCATGCTGCACGGTCTCGCACGGATCCAACGTGGTGGCGGCGAGCGTCACCTGCGCGCCGGCGGCCTTGAGATCGCGCAGCGGGCGCGTCAGTTCGGTCTCCTCGATGCCCCAGTTGTTCACGATGATCAGTACCTTGCTGTTCTCCACAGCCATGACAGCCTCCTTTGGATTGGCGGATGGTTCCATCGCATATTCTCCCACAGTCCACGCCTGAGCGCGGCCGTTTGCCGATGGTTCGCGGGGCGCGCAATCACGTCGATTCTCATATTCCAGAAACGCCCGCGGCCATGTAACGGGAGATAGGTAGGCTGAGGAGCGTTATCTGCAAAGCCGAACAGGGGAGTGAAGCATGTCGTTGGCGGTACGAGTCATCCCGTGCCTGGACGTTGACGCCGGTCGTGTGGTGAAGGGTGTGCATTTCGAGAACCTCAAGGATGCCGGCGACCCCGTGGAACTGGCCGCCGAATACTACCGGCAGGGAGCCGACGAGATCACCTTCCTCGACGTGACCGCATCCAGCTCGCACCGCGGCACCATGATCGACGTGGTCTCGCGCACCGCCGAGCAGGTGTTCATCCCCATGACCGTCGGCGGCGGCGTGCGCACGCCCGAGGACGTGGATTCCCTGCTGCGCTGCGGCGCGGACAAGGTCGGCGTCAACACCGCAGCCATCAACGACCCCTCGCTTATCAGCCGCGTGGCGGACCGCTTCGGCAACCAGGTGCTCGTGCTTTCCGTGGACGCCCGCCGTGAGAAGGGCGAGCAGCACACGCAGTCCGGTTTCGAGGTCACCACCATGGGCGGCCGCAAATCCACCGGCATCGACGCCATCTGGTGGGTCAAGCGCGCCGAGGAACTGGGTGCAGGCGAGATCCTGCTCAACTCCATGGACGCCGACGGCACCCAGGAGGGCTTCGATCTGGAAATGATCCGCGCCGTGCGCAAGGAGGTCAAGATCCCGATCATCGCCTCCGGCGGCGCCGGCAAGGTCGAGGACTTCCCGCCCGCCATCGAGGCCGGCGCGGACGCCGTGCTGGCCGCATCCGTGTTCCATTACGGCATCATGACCATCGCCGACGTCAAGGACGAACTCAAGAAGCACGGCTACACCGTGCGCTGAAACGAAGCAACCATACGAAAAAGCAAGAGGACATGACGAACACAACCACCGAAACCATCGCATACGACAACTCCGAAACCCTGGATCCGCGCATCGCGGAACGACTGAAGCGCGATTCCAAGGGTCTGGTCGCGGCCGTGATCCAGCAGTACGACACCCGTGAGGTGCTGATGGTCGGATACATGAACGACGAGGCGCTGCGTCGCACCCTGACCACCGGCCGCGTGACCTTCTGGTCCCGGTCCCGCCAGGAATACTGGCGCAAGGGCGACACGTCCGGCCATGTGCAATACGTCAAGGGCGTCTCGCTCGACTGCGACGGCGACGCGCTGCTGGTGGAGGTCGACCAGGTGGGCGCCGCCTGCCATACCGGCAAGCGCAGCTGTTTCCTCGAAGGCGGCCCGCTGCCCGTGGTCGAAGGCCACCGTCCCGCCGACCAGTGAGCCGGCTTCCCATCCGAACAGCTTTTCCCAAGGAGGATCGTATGAGCGAATGCAGCGTCAAGCACCTGAAGTGGGGTGCCACCTGGCCCAGCCGCGAACAGTTCCACGAGTTGGCCGATAAGGGATACCGTGTGATTCCGATCGTGCGCAGGCTGCTCGCCGACTCGCTCACGCCGGTAGGCTTCTACGAGCGTCTCGCCGGTGGCCGCAGCGGCACGTTCATTCTCGAATCGGCGGAATTCGGCGGCACTTGGAGCCGATACAGCTTCATCGGCGTCAACTCGATGGCCCAGCTGCGTTCCCATGACGGCCAGGCCGACTGGCTCGGCAAGGTGCCGGCGGGCGTGCCACGCACCGGCGACGTGATCGAAGTGGCCCATGCCACGTTGAAGACGCTGAAGGCCCCGCATGTGGAGGGTCTGCCGAACCTGACCAGCGGTCTGGTCGGCACGGTGGGCTGGGATGCGATCCGCCATTGGGAGCCCACCCTGCGCGCCGAGGCGCCGAACGAGACCGGTCAGCCGGAAACCGTGCTCGCCCTGGCCACGGACATCGCCGTGGTGGACCATGTATCCGGCTCCGTATGGCTCATCGCCAACGCGGTGAACGTGGACGACAAGCCCACCCGCGCGGATGCCGCCTACAACGAGGCCGTGGCCCGACTCGACCAAATGCAGCGCGACGCCGCCACGCCCACGCAGGGCGAGGCGCGTGTCAACGTGCTGGACGAGACGGTCGAACAGCCCGAACTGCGCTTCCGCACCGAGAAGAGCCATTACGAGCATGCGGTGGAGGAGGCCAAGCGCCACATCATCGACGGCGACGTGTTCCAGGTGGTCATCTCCCAGCGACTCGACATCGATTCGCCCGCCGACCCGTTCGACGTGTACCGCGTGCTGCGCACCCTGAACCCGAGCCCGTACATGTACTTCATGGCGCTCACCGACGCGCAGGGCCGTGACTTCAACGTGATCGGCTCCAGCCCGGAAACCCTCATCAAGGTGGACAACGGCCATGCCATGACCTTCCCGATCGCAGGCTCCCGCCCGCGCGGCGCCACCCCGGAGGAGGACGAGAAGCTCGCCAAGGAGCTGCTGGCCGATCCGAAGGAACGCAGCGAGCACATCATGCTCGTGGACCTGGCCCGCAACGACCTGAGCCGCGTGTGCGATCCGACCACGGTCGAGGTCGTCTCCCTTATGGACATCAAGCGGTTCAGCCATATCATGCATATCTGCTCCACCGTGACCGGTCGAGTGAACCCGTCCATGACCGCGTTCGACGTGTTCACCTCCGCGTTCCCGGCCGGCACGCTCTCCGGCGCCCCCAAGCCGCGCGCCATCGAGATCATCGATGAGCTGGAACCCGCCGATCGTGGCATCTACGGCGGCACCGTGGGCTACTTCGACTTCTCCGGCAATCTGGACATGGCCATCGCCATCCGCACCGCGTTCCTGCGCGACCATGAGGCGAGCGTGCAGGCCGGTGCCGGCATCGTGCTCGACTCCGTGCCCGCCACCGAATGGCAGGAGACGCGCAACAAGGCCGAGGCCAGCGTGGAGGCCGTGCAGATCGCCGCCCAGCTGCGCGAACTGTAGTAAATAAGACAATACGCTCCCTTGAAAATGGCTTTATTCCAACGTTTTCAAGGGAGCGCGTCTATATTGAGTGAGGCAACTGGGTCTTCCAAAATGGTGCCGAATTCAGGCCTGAACCGGCATTTGCGGGTTTCAGGGAAGCATGGCGGATCGGGGCGGAAAACATGGGCATGCGCCTGTGGGTTGAAGTTTGAGACAGCGTTCGAGCTGGATTCGCATCTGAAGCAGAAAGACGGCTCATGGCGGTGAAGCAAACATGCTCAATGCTCGATGGCCGGACTCGCGTAGCTGGCATGTTGCTGTGCAAAGAGTGCATGTCGCATCTCTCTAAGGCAGCTCAAACCATCGCCGTCAATGCGGTTCCACTCCACGGCTTGGCACTCCGCGAGTGGAAGACACCAAGCCGCGGCCACAGTCCGAGAAGCCCATTCGCGCCCGTTGCTGTGAACGTGGCCGCATGGGATGTGCTCAACGAGTGCGCGCAAACAGTGAGGCTCGCGGCTCGTGCGTGTGGATGCTCAGAGCTGAATGGAATCGGGTTTGCAGACCCATTTTTTGGTGGTCGCACCACAGCCAAGGTGATGAGCGTTGGCGAGAGCCTTCAGTTCCAAGCGTCGTGGATCGCAGGAAGCCCCGAGGGCTTGGCGCGTCGCCAGGATGTGATGATGTGGCTTCGCAAGCTTGAAGCGCTTGCCGCGAAAGTGGACTCCATTGTGAACCACAAGGAACGTGATTCGTCCCTCATCGGCTCATGTTCAGTGTGTGGCGGGCCGTGGGCTGAACATGGGTGCACCGGTTGGCGAGTGCAAAGAGTGCGGGCGGATGCAGTTGCGCTGCGAAGTCGGAGACCGCCTTATCGACCTATTGGCGAGTAGTGAGGTCACCGGAACCGCCTCTGAGTTAAGCAGAGAGTGCGCAAAGGCCGGAATCAAAGTACCAACGGCTACGATCCGCTTATGGGCGAAGCGCGGTGCATTGCATAAGGATGCAGAAGGAAAGTTCTCAATGTCAGATTTGGCACCGCTGTTAAAGCGGCGTGCTGAGGCTGGAGAGCGTTGGAGCTCGCGATCACAAGACATTTGATCAAGGAGTAGTTTTTGCATATGGCACCAAAGAATTTGCGTGAAACGCTTGGAATCGGTTGGTGAGAACTTCACCAAATGGCCAATGAAGGCGGACTTCCACCAGATGTGCGAGAAGCTTTCTTCGCTTGGTTGGAAAAGGAGTGCGACTCAATCAAAAAGAGTCCATGTACACCTACCCGTTGTGGATTTTTCGTGATGGCATCCGTTACCCGAAGGTTGATTGGAGCATGGGGTTTGACCGGTTCCACAACCGGATTAGGGGAAAGCTCTTTCTTCACCGCGTTGTCTGCGAAATCGCTCACGGGCCACTTGGAACACAGACCGTGCATCACATCTGCGCTAACCCTCAATGGGTCAACCCGGCACATCTTGAGCCCATTGTGGCGTTGATTGCACCAGCCTTCGTGCAGGCGTTCAAGAAATTCATCCCCGCCGAGGTCGTGGGACTGACTCCTCTCGCTGTTTCCTTGCTGCTTGGCGTCGTCGCCATCGCAGCCACCAACGGCTTCACAGGCCATTCGTGGGTGTCGTGCTCACCGCCGTTGTCGGTGTCGCTCAAGCCGTCTATGTGCTCGTAAACCAGGCTTTCGCAGGCAAGCTCTCCAAAGATGCGGTGGACGAACGCGCCATCGCAAAAGGGGAGTGAACCCCTCTCAACACAATGATTGCCCTCGCTTCAGCTTCGGCTGAGGTGAGGGCAATCTTTTTTAGTATCTCAGCGGAAAGCCGTGGCCAGAGTGGTACTCTGAAAGCAGGTCATCGAAGATCAAAGAGAGGGTAGTGATGGAGGATCATCAGACTATTCCGAACAGGGATCAATTGGCCCAGCTGGATTCGCTGTGGAGCCGAGTGGACAAGATTGATACCGAATCGCAGTCAATCCGGAATACGATTACTGCAATAAGGAACCGGAAAACACACTCGTTGATCTGGTTGATTGTTGGTGTCACCCTGCTGTCCGTTGCCGTAAGCATCTCTGTCGGCCTGTCTCGAAGTTGGCCGGCTTTTGTCTTCGGCGGATTAGGCCTTATTTGTTTGGGATGTGGACTATTCCTTTTCCTGGAATATCAAACTGCTGCTAAGGCAGTGAATGCTCACTGGCGGGAACTCGACGATTTGGCAGACCAGCGTCTGCAGAACACCTCGCGCATTCAGGAAATACTAAATCAATTCCCCGAGGTGTGTCGAACGAGAAAAGCAGTTGCCTTCATTGAGGAACAGCTTCGAGCCGGATGTGATGTTAGTGAGGCTGTCGAGCGATGGAACAACCTGCACAAAGAATCTCATTCGGTTTCTCCGATTGAGCAGTTCGCCAGAGATAATTATGCGACTTCACCTGCTGCTCCGGCTCCGGCGTCGCACTCAGAAGGAGGAATCATGTTTTGTCCGAAGTGTGGTGCGAAGCTGACCGCCGAAGGCCAGAGGTTCTGCATGAAATGTGGAGCCGAACTGCCTGATTCGCCTGGTTCAGAGGATGTTTCGCAAACCGTTGTCGAACCAGAGCAAACAAGAGAGAGACGCCCTCTGCCGGTCTCCGCGAATGCTCCGGCTGTCTCTGAGACTGTCCGCCCAGAGTGGAAGAAATGGATCGGCATTGCCTTCGTGGCCCTTTGTGTCCTGGTGTTCATTGTTGCTGCAGTGATCAATGGTGTAAAACAAGACTCCACCCCTTCTAAATCGCAGTCCGCTGATTCAAGTGAGGCTGGAGTGAAAGCGAATGCGGAGACTGCTTTTGCGGAGAACTGCCCGTCAAACCAATATGTTGATGTCAAAAAACCGCGAGGCAGCCTCATCAGCCTTTCCTTTGATGCTTATGATGGGAATGCTGCATATGCACCCGCTTTTGCGTGCATCGCAAAAGGCCTTGGCATTAGCAATGGCAACTATGCAAGCAGTGGTGCCTATTTGTATATGTTATTAACTCAAAATGGAATCGACAACAGCGCCAAGGGGGACAATCAGGCCGTCGACATCACGAACACATCTTCTGCCGTATGTACCGCTGACCTGTCATCCCAGTTGTACTCCTGCTTGATTCAGGTGAGAGACACAGGCTCCAGCTCGGATGATTCGGATTCCGCTTCTGACTCAGCGGACGCTGATTTTGGCAATTACGGTTCAGACTCAGATGATTCAGATTCGCCTGAAGATTTCGGTCAGCCGGAAGATGCGGTTGGCTATCAAGCATATGAGTCTTATCAGTGCGCAGCTGGTGTCACTGGAGCAATGACTTCATGCAGTAACATCTACTACGAGATGGGGAAGTCTAGTAAGTATGTTCCTTTTGGCATAGAGAACAAGCCTTCCGGTGGCGGTGAAGGGTCGTATATCCCTGTGGATGAGAATCAGAACGGCGTTATTGACCCAAATGAGTGATGCTAACAAGTGGAATGGTATGCCAAGTCGTCCCGGCCTTGGGTGCCTGTGAAGGGCTGGCATTGTCTTGTGCCGCCTTCTCTTCAAACAAGGATTTGGACGTCTGCACGCTAGTATCAAAGGACGTCGCTGCCAGTGATGCGGTGGATCCAAACTCGCTGCCTCAATAATGCAGTACGCATCAGTATGGAATGCCGCACGATTTTAATCAAAATTCAGCAAAGACTCTCATTGAGATGAAATCTCAAATGCGTTATCAGAGAACGGTTCTTCATTGTTGCCCTAAAACGCAAAAAGAGCCTCAAAACAGCCTTGTACAACTGCGCGAGTTGTGAGACACATGCTCTTGTGAGGGCTGAGCCGTGAAGCAAACAGTCCGGTGGACTGTTTGTAGGTGAGATGAGCGGCTGTGCCGCGAAGGCTCCCCTCCCTGAGGGGAGCTGTCAGCGAAGCTGACTGAGGGGAGTTCCGGTTTCAACGGCGGCTCCCTTCAGTCTCACTCCGTTCGACAGTTCTCCTCGGAGAGGGTAGCCTTCGTCTTTGATCAACGTGGTGTCTGATTTGTCTGTTATCTGCTTAAAACAACACGTTGTTTATTGAACTGATGGCGGAATCATACAGAAAACCTGTATGCGACGATGCATGACGGACCATGCCACATAGAGTGGAGCCAGTAATCGACCGGTACGGGCGGAGGCGAACCATGGTGCAGCATGTGAATGAGTCGGATGGGGATATCCTCCGGAACGATCATCGGCGGATCGGCCGATGGGCCGGGGCATGCATCTCCGCCCTGCTGGTCGTGGTGCTGGTCGCCGGGGGAGCGCTGGCCGTACGGCATATGACCGGCCTGCCATGGCGTTCGATGGGCGGCGCGCTTGGTAGGACCGTTACCACGTCCATCGCCTCGGTTACCGGCGGAAAGCAGCCCGACGATACGTCGGTCATGTCCAAGCAGGAAGCGCAGCGTCGATACCCGAGACAGGCCAGTCCGGTCGACTTCAACGGCAACGGCACTGACGACTACGCGGACATCCTCGACGGCGCGCTGCAGGACGCCGCGAACAAGCCCAAATATGACAGCGGCTACTATCAGGGCGGCTACCCGCCGGACGACCGCGGCGCCTGCACCGACGTCATCTGGCGCGCCTTCCGCGAGGCCGGCTACGATCTCAAGGCCATGGTCGACGCCGATATCGCGGCCGACCCCGCATCCTACGCCGCCGTGGCGCCGAATCCCGACCCGAACATCGATTTCCGTCGCACTGGCGTGCTCGACGTGTTCCTCGCCAAATACGCGCAAAGCCTGACCACGGACACCGACGACAAGGCCCAATGGCAGGCCGGCGACATCGTGGTGTTCGCGCACACCAAGCACATCGGCGTCATCTCCGACAAACGCGATGCAAGCGGACTGACCTACGTCATCCACAACATGGGTCAGGAACAACGCGAAAACGACTACTTTTCGTTCAAGAAACACATGACGGTCACCGGACACTACCGTTTCGACGCCTCTCGGGTGCCGGCCGGCGTACTGAAGGCCTGGCAGCGGTCCTGACGCAGTGTCCTGACGCAGCCAGGGCCGTCCGTCCGTCGATTCACCGTCTAGGCCCACGTCCGGCTATCATAGGGAGGTCCATCCGCGGAAACCCACCCATGACCAAAGGAGTTTGCAGGCATGTCGGACGACGGAAAGGCCACAGCCACCACCGGGGCTTCGAACGCAGACGGCGAGACCGGCTCGGCCACCGGCACCGGTCTCGAACGGAAGATGGAATCCCGCCATCTGACCATGATCTCCCTGGGCGGCGTGATCGGCACCGGCCTGTTCGTCTCCTCCGGATACACGATCCATCAGGCGGGTCCGCTGGGCGCGATCCTGGCGTATGCGGTCGGCTCACTGCTGGTCTACTGCGTGATGGTCTCGCTTGGCGAGCTATCCGTGGCCATGCCGTATGCGGGCAGCTTCCATCTGTACGCGAAACGGTTCATCGGTCCCGGCAGCGCATTCGTCATCGCCATCCTCTACTGGCTCAACTGGGCGGTGGCGTTGGCCAGCGAATTCACGGCCGCCGGCCTGCTCATGCAGCGCTGGTTCCCGGATTCGCCCTCATGGGTGTGGTCGGCCGTGTTCATCGCCGTGGTGTTCGCGCTCAACATCCTGTCGGTGCGGTTGTACGGCGAGGCGGAATTCTGGTTCGCCTCGATCAAGGTGTTCGCCATCGTGGCGTTCATCGTCATCGGCCTGCTTGCGATTTTCGGCGCGATTCCGATCTCCGGATACGACCATGCGCCCCTGTTCGGCAACTTCGTGTCGGACGGCTGGTTCCCGAACGGTTTCGCCCCCGTGTTCTCCACGCTGCTGACCGTGGTGTTCGCCTTCTCCGGCACCGAAGTGGTGGGCGTGGCCGCCGGCGAGACGAAGGACCCCGGCCGGGCCATCCCGAAGGCCGTGCACACCACGGTGTTCCGTCTGGCCATGTTCTTCATCGGATCCATCGCGGTGATGGCGGCGTTGATCCCCTGGCATCAGGCGGGCGTGGAAACCAGCCCGTTCGTGCTCGTGTTCCAGTCGATCGGCATGCCGTTCGCAGGCGACGTGATGAATTTCGTGGTGCTGACGGCCGTGCTCTCCGCCGCGAACTCCGGCCTGTACGTGTGCTCGCGCATGGTCTGGTCGCTCGCCAAGGAACGGCTCATCCCCGCCCGGTTCGCCAAGACCAACTTCCACGGCGTGCCCGTGTGGGCCGTGCTGTTCTCCATGGCAGGCTCCCTGCTCGCGCTGCTCTCCTCGGTGATCGCCGCGTCCACCGTGTACCTGGTGCTGGTGGCCGTCTCCGGTCTGGCCACGCTCGTGGTGTGGTTCTCCGTATGCGTGTGCCATATCCGCTTCCGCCGCGAATGGGCGAAGGCGGGGCATAGCGTATCCGAGCTCGGCTACCGGGCGCCCGGATTCCCGGTGCTGCCGTGGCTGGCCATCGCCATGTGCATCGGCGCGCTCGTGCTCGTGGTGCTCGACGAGACGCAGCGTTCCACGCCCTACTGCATGATTCCGTTCGTCGCCTGTTGCTACGCCGGCTACTACGCGCTGGAACGTCGCCGCAAGCGTGAGGAGTCCGCGGATTAGCGAGGATCGGGACGGGCATGTCATTGTCCGACATGCCTCGTTTCCCGTCTGTTCACCTTATCCACTACAATCTTCCGCCGAACCGTAACGAGAAGAGCGGAGGGACAGCCATGTTCATGGCAGAGAAAGAGACTGTGGATAAGGCCAGCGGCATGAAGCACTATGCCGGTCTGGCGGTATTCTCCTCGGCGGTCGGGCACGCGCTCGACGGCCTTGATCTGATGATTCTGGGCTTTGCGATGTCCGGCATCATGGCCAGCTTCAACATCGACAAGACCACGGCGAGCACGCTGACCACCATCACGCTGGCCGGCGCCTTCCTGGGTGGTCTGGTGTTCGGACGTCTGGCGGACAAGTACGGCCGCATCCGCGTGCTGACCTATTCGGTGATCTTCTTCGGCGTATTCACGCTGTTCTCGGCGTTCGCCCCGAACTTCTTCCTCATGGCGCTGTTCCGCTTCCTCGCCGGCGTGGGCATCGGCGCGGAATTCGGCATCGGCATGGCCATCGCCGCCGAGGCGTCCAGCCCGGCCAACCGCGCCAAGGCGACCTCCGGCGTGGGACTCGGCTTCCAGGTTGGCGTGCTGCTCGCCTCGCTGCTGAGCGCCCCGATCCTCACCGCCTTCGGCTGGCGTGGCCTGTTCGCCATCGGCATCGTGCCGGCCATCGTGGCCATCCTCATCCGGGTGTTCGTGCCCGAGCCCCCGTTGTACCTCAAGCATCGCCAGACGGCCAAGGAACACGGCTCGATCCGCCAGCTGTTCTCCACGCCCGAACGTGTGCGTTTCTCCATCGCCATCATCATCCTGTGCACCGTGCAGAACTGCGGCTACTTCGGCATCATGACCTGGCTGCCCAGCTACCTCAACACCGAGCTCAACCTGTCCCTGACCTCCACCGGCATCTGGACCGCCGTGACCGTGCTCGGCATGATGCTCGGCATCTCCGTGTTCGGCTTCCTCGCCGATCACCTCGGCCGCCGCCCGGCATTCTGGATCTTCCAGATCGGCGCGGCCATCATGGTGGTGGTGTACAGCCAGCTCAAGGACCCGAACGCGCTGCTCATCGGCGGCTTCTTCATGGGCATGTTCGCCAACGGCATGATCGTCGGCTACGGCGCGCTCATCTCCGAACTGTTCCCGACCGAGCTTCGCGCCACCGCGCAGACCGCACTGTACAACACCGGCCGCTTCATCGGCGGCGGCCTCGGCCCGGTCGTCATCGCGGCGATCGCCACCGGCCACGGTTTCGGCTTCGCGCTGGCCACCATCGCGTCCATCTACATCATCGCGTTCATCACGATGTTCTTCATCCCCGAGAGGAAGGGTGCGGCGCTCGAGTAACGGGCTTCCCGACACACCCCCAACGCCAGGCCGGCTTGGCGTTGCACACGCCGGCCGAATATGACTTGTGCGCATGCCTCGATATGAATCGGGACATGCGCACAAGTCATATTCGGCCATGATCGGCGGGCCGGCAATGGTTCATGATTCGTTATTCGCCGATGATGCCGCCAACGATGCCGGAGACGATCGACATGATGACCGAGCCGATCACCGACCACCAGAAGCCATCGATGACCACGCCCACGCCGAACAGGGAGAACGCCAGATACGAGGCGAGCTCCATGAACAGCCAGTTGAGAATCAACGCGAACAGGCCAAGGCTCAGGATGGAAATCGGCAACGCGAGCAGATGCACGACCGGTTTGATCGAGGCGTTGATCAACGCCATGAACAGGGAAAACGCGGCCACGCCGAGAATTGGCGGCTCGCCCACCGCCTCCATACCGGGCAATACGGCGACCATGACGGCCGCGGCGATCGTCAACACCAGCCAACGGGAAATGAATTGTCTCATACCTCCCGATTCTCCCAGCCCAAATGTCACCGGAATGTGATTACACGGATTACACGCAATCGGCGAAACGGATATCAATCATGCCGAAGCGGCATCCCGGACCGTTCGGCAAGCTGATCGCGGATCTCGGTGAGCAGGGCCACGGTTTGCGCTTCAGGCGTGATTTCCGGTGCCTTGGCCTTCTCTTCGGCTTCCTGCTTGATCTTGGCCTTGACCAGCAGCGCCTCGGACATGTCACGGAACTTATTTATTGGCACTAGAATGAAGCAATACACAGCCACGGCGATCACCAGGAAATTAAGCAATGCGCCTAGTACCGCGCCCAACGACACCGTGGCACCATTAAACGTGAACGCTAGCAGCCCACTCATATCCGGTTTGCCGAACACCATGGCGATCAGCGGGTTGATGAGACTGTTCACAATCGCGTTCACCACCGACGTGACCGCACTGCCCATCACCACGCCGACCGCCATGTCGATCATGTTTCCCCGTGAAATAAACTTCTTGAATCCATCGATCATTATTGCTCCTTTGGTATAGATGCGGTGTTGCGATTCCTGGATGGATCATGGTCTTCCGCAACCGATGAAAAATGAATGACGCAAGATCGTTGGATCGGAAGCCGACCCAGGTTCCGCTGATCAGTGGGCGAGGAAGTTCTCGACCAGCGCAATCATCGTATCTTTTTCCGAGGGCGAGGATAAAGCGATCATCAGCGTCATGGCGGTGAGCGCATTGCCTTCCACCAGAAGCTTTGCGTCATCTTTCAGAACGCCGTTCCGATCTAGAAAATAGACGAACAAAGCCGCGGCGCAGCGTTTGTTGCCATCCGAAAAAGGATGGTCCTTGACGATTTGATACAGCAGATTCGCGGCTTTGGATTGCGTTGAGCGATACAGTTCCTCCCCGGAAAATGTCTGATATAGACCATTTACGATACCTTGGAATGAGCCATTGCGCTCACGTCCGAACAGGTCGGATTGCCTATAGAACGGCATTGACCTGACGAACGATGCGGCATCTTCGTAAGTGAGCCGCCAGCAGGATTCGTCACCTTTCGGGGAGGTGACCGTGCCCATATCGTAATCGCTGAGCAATGTAAGGCTTGGCAGATATCGGTTCAGAATCTCGGCAGCCCCCGCGATTTCCGGTTCGTTGGACCGCTGCAATACTTTGACTACGGTGTGAAGCGCATCAAGGCGCCGCCGGTTGATGGTGTAACCTTCAAGCAGATGTTGTTTGAGCACTGAGTTGGCCCAACGACGGAAATATATGCCTTCCTTGGACTTCACGCGGTATCCGATGGAAAGAATCATGTCGAGGTTGTAATGGATGACTTGCCTTTCCACGGTTCGCTCGCCCTCATGCTGAACTAGTGCAAAATATGCACTAGTTGAAATTCCTTGCAATTCCTCGGCTTGCGCGACTTTGATATGTCTGCGGATGGTTGTCACATCGCGACCGAACAGCAGCGCCATCTGCTGTTGCGTTAGCCATACGGTGTCCTGGTTGACTTTCACATCGAGATGGACGGTGTGGTCCGCGCTCTCATAGAGCTCAATCTGCCGATTCGTTTCCGAGACCATGGTTTGCTCCTTCGCATAATGCGTATACATGCATTGCCATCGTTCGGCATATTCGCATGCTCTCCCGGAAGACACCCGATGACATGAATAAGCATAACACACAAATGGAACATATGTTCGAATTTTGTCGTGGAATCAGGTATTCTATGGAAGGACATGACATACGTGCGTTCGGGAGACAATCTCTGTCTCGGGTCCGCACAGGGGAGATGCCGACAAGACGGAAGGTGGGAAGACTGTGGCGACAACGCGGAATGACGCTGCGAGACGAACCAAAGGCAAAAGCGGCGAGGTCATTGTCGAAAAGGTGATGACCAGCGACTCGTTCCTGTCGCGGGAAATCAGGAAGGCGCCGCTCGTGGAGCATGACGGCTCGCTCGTGGCCGACATCTCGCACATCCCCAACGACCTCAAGATCACCATCCAGGGCGCTCGCGAACACAACCTCAAGAACGTTGATCTGGCGATCCCACGCAACCGCATGGTGGTGTTCACCGGTTTGTCCGGCTCGGGCAAATCCTCGCTGGCGTTCGACACCCTGTTCGCCGAAGGCCAGCGCCGGTACGTCGAATCGCTGTCCGCGTACGCCCGTCAGTTCCTCGGGCAGATGGACAAGCCCGACGTCGATTTCATCGAAGGCCTGAGCCCGGCCGTCTCCATCGACCAGAAGACCACGAACCGCAACCCTCGTTCGACGGTCGGCACCATCACCGAGATCTACGACTACCTGCGTCTCCTGTTCGCCCGCACCGGCGTGCCGCACTGCCCCGAATGCGGCGAGCCGGTGGCCTCGCAGACCCCGCAGCAGATCGTGGATACACTGCTCGGCTACCCGGAGCGCACACGATTCCAGATTCTGGCTCCCGTGGTCAAAGGCCGTAAAGGCGAATTCGTGGACATGCTCGAACTCCTGCGTTCCGACGGCTACGCCCGCGCGCTCATCGACGGCGAGATGAAACAGCTGTCCGACGACATCAAGCTCACCAAGCAGAAGAAGCACACCATCGAGGTGGTGGTGGACCGTCTTGTAGTCAAGGACGGCATCCGCCAGCGCCTCACCGACTCGGTGGAGACCGCGCTCAAGCTCGCCAACGGCAGCATCGTCATCGACTTCGTGGACGAGGAGGAAGGCAGCCCCGCCCGCCGTCAGCCGTTCTCCGAACACCGCAGCTGCCCCAACGGTCACACGCTCGAACTGGACGAGATCGAGCCGCGCACCTTCTCCTTCAACGCACCCTACGGCGCATGCCCGGCCTGCACCGGCCTGGGCTTCAAACTGGAGATCGACCCCGACCTCATCATCTCCGACCCGGACAAGTCCTTGGCCGAAGGCGTCATCGAGCCGTGGAGCGGCACCAAGATGACCTCCCAGTACTACGGCCACATCCTCGAAGGCCTGGCCCGCGAGATGGGATTCTCCATGAAGACCCCATGGAAGGACCTGCCCGAGGACGTCCGGCACGACATCCTGTACGGCCACGACTTCAAGGTGGACGTCTCCTACCGCAACCGCTGGGGCCGTCTGCGCGAATACTCCACCGGGTTCGAGGGCGTGGTGCGCACGCTCATGCGCCGCCATGACGAGACCGACTCGCAGTCCATGCGCGAATACTACGAGTCCTACATGCGTGAGGTGCCCTGCCAGGTCTGCCACGGTCGCAGGCTCAAGCCCGAGGTCCTGGCGGTCACCGTGGACGGCAAGTCCATCTTCGACGTATGTGACATGCCCGTGGTCCGTGAACTGGAATGGGTCAACGGTCTGAAGCTCGAAGGCGCCGCGCAGATGATCGCCGGCGAGGTGCTCAAGGAGATCAAGGCCCGCCTCGGCTTCCTCAACGACGTCGGCCTCGACTACCTGACGCTGTCTCGCGCCGCCGCCACGTTGTCCGGTGGCGAGGCGCAGCGCATCCGTCTCGCCACGCAGATCGGCTCCGGTCTGGTCGGCGTCATGTACGTGCTGGACGAGCCGTCCATCGGCCTGCACCAGCGTGACAACGAACGGCTCATCGAAACCCTGCATCACCTGCGCGACCTCGGCAACACGCTCATCGTGGTCGAACATGACGAGGACACGATACGTCAGGCCGATTGGGTGGTGGACATCGGCCCCGGCGCCGGCGAACACGGCGGAGAGGTCATCTACTCCGGCCCCGCCAAGCACCTCATCGAGGCGAAGCGCTCCATCACCGGCGACTACATCGCCCACCGGCGCGAGATCGCCGTGCCCGTCCATCGGCGCAAGGTCCACAAGACCAAGGTGCTCAAGGTAGTTGGCGCACGCGAGAACAACCTCAAGAACATCGACGTGAACTTCCCGCTCGGCGTCTTCACCGTGGTCACCGGCGTGTCAGGCTCCGGCAAATCCTCGCTGGTGAACACGATCCTCTACCCGGTGCTCGCGGACAAGCTCAACGGCGCACGCATCGTGCCCGGCAAGCACACGCGCGTGGAAGGCGTGGACCAGGTGCGCAAGGTGATCCATGTGGACCAGAACCCCATCGGGCGCACGCCGCGTTCCAACCCCGCCACCTACACCGGCGTCTGGGACAAGATCCGCACGTTGTTCGCCAAGACCCCCGAGGCGCAGGTGCGCGGATACGGCCCCGGCCGGTTCAGCTTCAACGTCAAGGGCGGCCGTTGCGAGGCCTGCCACGGCGACGGCACGCTGAAGATCGAGATGAACTTCCTGCCGGACGTGTACGTGGACTGCGAGGTCTGCCACGGCAAGCGGTACAACCGCGAGACGCTGGAGGTCACCTACAACGGCAAGACCGTGGCGGACATCCTCGACATGCCCATCGAGGAGGCCGCCGACTTCTTCAAGGCGTACACCGGCATCTCCCGGTACCTCAAGACCCTGGTGGACGTGGGCCTCGGCTACATCCGTCTCGGTCAACCGGCGCCCACGCTTTCGGGCGGCGAATCGCAGCGTGTGAAGCTCGCCACCGAACTGCAGCGCAGGTCGGACGGCAAGACCGTGTACATCCTCGACGAGCCGACCACCGGCCTGCACTTCGAGGACGTGAACAAGCTGCTCAAGGTGCTGCAGTCCCTGGTGGACAAGGGCAACACCGTGATCGTCATCGAGCACAACCTCGATGTGATCAAGGAGGCTGACTGGCTCATCGATCTGGGACCGGAAGGCGGAGATGGCGGCGGCACCATCGTCACCCAGGGCACGCCGGAACAGGTCGCCGAATGCGAGGATTCCTGGACCGGAAAATTCCTGAAGCCGATGCTTTAATCGCTTTCCTTATCCGGTCCGGTGTCCGCGTGGGGTCGGCATATACGATGTCCGACACGCTCCGGGCCGCTCAGGCCGAGTCTTTACGGTCTGACATCGTATATGCCGACCCCACGCTCGTACTGCGCATACGTTGCGGATGGATGAAAGATGACGAACGATATTGAACGGCATAGTCCGGATGAGTGGCGCAAGACCGCCATGGCGCTGATGGATGGCGCCACGACGGATGATGGCGGGACCGGGGATGCCGCTGCCGGGGGAGCGAAGTCGCGGGTCAACGTGAACGGAGCCCCATTACTGGGGGATTCGCGTGATCTGTTCCGGCCGAAGACCTCGGACATCCCTGCCAAACCGGGCGTCTACAAATGGCGCGACGGCGAAGGCCGCGTCATCTACGTGGGCAAGGCCAAGAACCTGCGCAACAGGCTCACCAACTACTTCCAGCCGCTGTATCTGCTGCATCCGCGCACGCAGACCATGGTGCTCACGGCACGCAGCCTGGAATGGACCGTCGTGGCCACCGAACTGGAATCCCTGACCCTGGAATACACGTGGATCAAGGAGTTCGACCCGCGGTTCAACGTGCAGTTCCGTGACGACAAGACCTATCCGTATCTGGCGGTGAGCACGGGCGAACGCATTCCCCGCGTCTGGGTCACCCGTTCGCGCAAACGCCGTGACACCCGGTACTTCGGCCCCTATGCGAAGGTATGGGAACTCAGGCACAGCCTCGACCGGCTGCTGCGCACCTTCCCGGTGCGTACATGCACCACCAACGTGTTCCACAAGGCCCAGCTCACCGGCCGCCCATGCCTGCTCGCCTCGATCGGCAAATGCTCCGCGCCGTGCATCGGCCGCATCGAAGCCGCCGACCACCGCAGGCTCGCCGAACAGCTGGTGGGCGTGATGACCGGCCGGCTCGGCCGCCCGTACATCGCCCAGCTCACGCGCGAAATGAAGGAGGCCAGCGCCGAACTCGAGTTCGAAAAGGCCGCGCGCCTGCGCGACCAGATCCAGATGCTCGAAACCGTGGTCCAGCAGAACGCCGTCGTCTTCGATCAGGACGTGGACGTGGACGTGTTCGGCTTCGCCAGCGACGAGCTCGAAGCCTCCGTCCACGCCTTCTACGTGCGGGCCGGATCGATCCGCGGCGAACGCAACTGGAGCGTCGAACGTGTCGAGGACATCGCGGACGGCGACCTCATGGCCGACCTCATCGTGCAGGTGTATTCGGACGCGACCGGCGCTGACGAACGCGCGGGGGGAGAGGGGGCCTCCATCTCAACCAGACGTGAGGCCATCGGCTCCACGCAGACCGTCACGGCGACCGATGCGTTGGCCCGCGCCAAGGCGACCCGCGAACGCAACACCCGTCAGGAGGTCACGGGCCGTGCCGATCTGCTTGCTCCCATCGCGCCCGTGCCACGCGAGATCATCGTGCCCGTCGAACCGTCCCGCAGCCAGGAACTCGAGAATTGGCTGACCGGACTGCGTGGGGGAGCGGTGACCATCCGCGTGGCCTCCCGTGGCGACAAGAAACAGCTCATGGACCGCGCGAACGAGAACGCAAACCAGGCGCTGGCCCGCGCCAAGATGAGCCGTATCTCGGACATGGGCGCCCGCACCCAGGCCATGAACGACGTGGCCGGGGCTTTGGGCCTGTCCGAGGCACCGCTGCGCATCGAATGCTACGACATCTCGAACACCGTGGGAGGCGCGTTCCAGGTCGCCTCGATGGTGGTGTTCGAGGACGCCATCGCCAAGAAGTCCGAATACCGTCGTTTCGCCATCCGCGGCAACGACGGCAAAGGCGCGGTGGACGACCTGTCGGCCCTGTACGAGACCCTGACCCGGCGATTCCGTCACGGCAACATCGCGGGCGATTCGGGCGAGAGCATGGATGCCGAGGAACGGGCGGCGCGGGCCGTCGCGGAGCGCAGACATGAGACTCCATCCGGAGGCGCGGGGGACACCGCGCATCCGGATGCGGCGCGGACGCCATCACCGGATGCGGACGTGCCGTCTCGGATGGAATCCACGGACCGGCAATCCTCTCCGGATGAGCCGGGCATGCTCGTCCAGCAGAACGCCAATCGACGCCATTTCGCCTACAAACCGAACCTCGTGGTGGTCGATGGCGGTCAGCCGCAGGTCATGGCCGCCGCCAGGGCGTTGCGTGACTGCGGTGTGGACGACGTGGCCGTCTGCGGTCTGGCCAAGCGGCTTGAGGAGGTCTGGGTGCCGGACGACGACTATCCGATCATCCTCAAACGTCAGTCCGAAGGCATGTACCTGCTGCAGCGCGTGCGTGACGAATCCCACCGGTTCGCCATCACCTACCATCGCCAGCAGCGGCGCAAGGGCGCCTTGCGCAGCGCGCTGGACGATATCCCCGGCATCGGCGAAAGCTACCAGAAGCGGCTGCTTGCGCATTTCGGCTCCGTCAAGGCCATGCGCGAAGCCAGCGTGGAGGACTTCGAGGCGGTCAAGGGCATCGGCCACGCCAAGGCCGAGACGCTGTACCACGCATTGCATGGGGAATCCTGACTTCGGCGCCGGTGGCTGTCCGCATACAGCCACCATCCAGACGATATTCGGCGATCGTCCATGAATGTAACGGCATCCATCCCGGAAGTCGGCTAGCATGGGGAGAGTCAACAAGGAGGGGATATGGTCAACCATCGCTGCGCGGTACTCGGCAAGCCCATCGCGCATTCGCTCTCGCCGGTGCTCCACAACGCCGCCTACGATTCGCTCGGACTGCACGACTGGTTCTACGACAAGCACGAGGTGGGGCAGGAAGACCTGGACGCCTTCCTCAAGGGGCTCGACCCCGCATGGGCCGGCCTGAGCCTGACCATGCCGCTGAAGAAGACCATCCAGCCGTACGGCACGCCCTCCAACCTGTGGGCCGAGGAACTCAAGGTGGCCAACACGGCCGTGTTCGACTGGAGCGAGCCGGACCGCAGCGACCCGGCATGGCCGAACGGCAGGCCGTCGATCAGGCTGTACAACACGGACGTCATCGGCATCCAGCTCGCCTTCGACCATGCCAACCGCGAGCTCGGCCTCCACCACACCGACCGCCGTGCAGGCGAAGCGCTTGTCATCGGCAACGGCAACACCGCCACCTCGGCCACGGCCGCCCTGTGCATGATGCCCGAGATCGGCCGCATCACCGTGGCCGCCCGCCATCCGGGCAAGAACCCCACGCTGAAGGCCGTGGCGGAGAAATTCATCAAATCCGACCGTCCCTATCGCGAGATCGACCTGGCGGACGAGGACGAGGTGCTCAAAGCCGCCGGCGAGGCCACTTACGTGATCAACACCATCCCCGGCCATGCGGCCGACGGTCTCGCCCGACTGTTCGCCGGCGCCGGGAGCGCGACCTTCGGCGGCCTGCTGCTGGACGTGGTCTACGACCCGCGCCCCACCTCGCTCATGCAGGCATGGCGTTCCCGCGCCGGCCACGCCATCGGCGGCGAGGAAATGCTGCTGTACCAGGCCCTGGTGCAGGTGCTGCTCATGACCGGCATCTGGGACGACGACCCGCCCAGCGACGCGGACCAGCGACTGCAGAACACCACCACCGAAGACGACCATCTGGAAATCGACATGCGCAGGGCACTTGAGGAGGCACTGTGATGGATCAACAGACCCCCACCGGCAACATCGCGCCGGCCGGCGACGCCGACCGCCGAAACCAGCGGAACAATGTGACGGCACAGACGCGGACGGGCGGCGACACCATGCCCAACCCGCTCGACTCCTTCGAGGTGCTGCTCATCACCGGCATGTCCGGCGCGGGCCGCTCCCACGCCGCCGACTGCGTGGAGGACATGGGCTGGTACGTGGTGGACAACCTGCCGCCCAAACTGCTCGTGCCCCTCGTGGACATGATGACCACCTCCGGCAAGGGCGGCGGTGTGCACAAGCTCGCGGCCGTCATCGACGTGCGCTCCCGCAGCTACTTCGACGACCTCGCCGCCGTGCTGGGACATCTCGACGACCTCGGCGTCAAGACCCGCATCCTCTTCCTGGACGCCAGCAACGAGGTGCTCATCAAGCGGTACGAATCCGTGCGCCGCCCGCATCCGCTGCAGCACGGCAACCGTCTCATCGACGGCATCAAGGAGGAGCGCCAGCTGCTCGTGGGACTCAAGGAGCGCGCCGACTGGGTGATCGACACCAGCAAGCTCTCCATCCACCAGCTCTCCACCCGCCTGTACGAGGCGATGCTCGGCTCCGGTCCCACCACGGTGGCCGTGCACATCTTCAGCTTCGGCTTCAAGTACGGCATGCCCATCGACGCCGACTTCGTGGCGGACGTGCGCTTCCTGCCCAACCCGTTCTGGGTGCCGAGCCTGCGCGAGCTCACCGGCCGGGACAAGCCGGTGGCCGACTACGTGCTCTCCAGCAAGGGGGCCAAGGAATTCCTCGATTCCTACGAAAAGGCCATAGAGATCGCGTTGGAGGGATACGCCCAGGAGGACAAGCACTACCTGACCATCGCCGTCGGTTGCACCGGCGGGCAGCACCGTTCGGTGGCCATGAGCGAGGAACTGGCCCGCCGCTTGCGCGCGCACGGTCTCAATGTGACCGTTTCCGCCCGCGAACAGCACAAGTCCCGCTCCTCCTGACGGCCGGATGAAGGTCGTAAGGATGACCACACTGCGAGAAGGAGAGGGCCGAAATACGTATCGAACGGGTTTAGTTGTCCACTAGATTAGGTATCACAGTAAGCCGATGGCTGCCGGCGCGTCACTTTCGTGTTGACGATTCGAAACGCCTGAAGCATTGGGAAGAACGGGACTGTAGGAGGTTGGATCTTGGCTCTTCTGGATGACGTTAAAAGCGAGTTGGCAGCCTTTGAGGGTGACTCCCCAGCCGCTATCAAGGCCCAGGCCGCGGCCATGATCCGTTTCGGCGGAGGCCTCCGCCCCGTGCAGAACACCTACGTGATCCAGGCGGTGTTCACCTCGCTGGATTCCGCCGAATGGCTCAGGAACACGCTGAGGGACGTGTTCGGCCATGAAGCCGAGGTCAATCATCTCACCCGCCAGACGCCGAACGGCCCCGTCGAGACCTATGTGGTGCTCGTCACCCGCAACGTCGTGGCCCTGGCGCTGCAGACCGGTCTGGTGGACCGCCGCAAGCAGCAGGTGCGCGGTCTGCCCGCCGAGGTGGTCAACGGCTCCATCGCCCAGATCAAGGCCGCATGGCGTGGCGCGTTCATGGCCCGCGGTTTCCTGTCCGATCCCGGCAAGGCCAGCTTCCTGGAGATCGCGTGCCCCACCGAGGAGGCCGCCATGGCCCTGTGCGGCGTGGCCCGCCGACTCGGCATCCAGGCCAAGCATCGTACGCTGCGCAGCTCCGAGCGCGTGACGCTCAAGGATCCGGACGCCATCGAGCGCATGTTGAAGCTCATGGGTGCCTCGCGCTCCGCCCGCGAATGGACCGGCAAGCGTTCCGACGGCGAGGCCCGCGGCAAGGCCAACCGCCTGGCCAATTTCGACGACGCCAACATGCGCCGCTCCGCCAAGGCCGCCGCCGAGGCCAGCGAGAAGGTGCAGCACGCCTTCGAGGTGCTGGGGGACAATATCCCGGACAACCTGCGCCAGGCAGGCCAGCTGCGCATCGACCACGTGGACAAGAGCCTTGAGGAGCTCGGCAAGCTCGCCGAACCGCAGATCACCAAGGACGCCATCGCCGGCCGCATCCGCCGTCTTCTGCAGCTTGCTGAGAAGACCGAGAAGGCGCGCGCCGCCGAAGGCAAGTGAGCGCTCACAACGCATCGCGTCCATCGTGACCACACTGTGTACGACACCGCATTCGTCTACTGGATGGAATGCGGTGTTTTTCTATAAATGCCTGTAATATGCGAAGTGGCAAAACTGGCCACTTTGACGTTTCCATTCGTCAAGGAAAGGAAATTATGAAGACACTCAAGGACCTTGGAGATCTCAAGGGCAAGCGCGTTCTGGTTCGCGCCGATTTCAATGTTCCGCTGGACGGCACCACCATCACCGATGACGGTCGTATCAAGGCCGCTCTGCCGACCATCAAGACCCTGCGTGAGGAAGGCGCCAAGGTCATCCTCATGGCCCACCTCGGCCGCCCGAAGGGCAAGGTCGTTCCCGAGCTGAGCCTGGCCCCGGTCGCCAAGCGTCTGGGCGAGCTGCTCGGCATCGAGGTCCCGCTGGCCAAGGACACCTACGGCGAAGACGCCCAGGCCAAGGTCGCCGCGATGAACGACGGTGACGTGGTCCTGCTCGAGAACGTGCGCTTCAACCCGGAGGAGACCTCCAAGGACGCCGCCGAGCGCGCCGCCTACGCCAAGAAGATCGCCGCCCTCGGCGAGGCCTTCGTGTCCGACGGCTTCGGTGTGGTCCACCGCGCCCAGGGCTCCAACTACGACGTGGCCGCCGATCTGCCGGCCGCCGCCGGCCTGCTGGTCGAGAAGGAAGTCAAGGCCCTGTCCAAGGCCACCGAGAACCCGGAGCGTCCGTTCACCGTCGTGCTCGGCGGTTCCAAGGTCTCCGACAAGCTCGGCGTGATCGAGAACCTGCTCGACAAGGCCAACCGCCTCGTCATCGGCGGCGGCATGGTCTTCACCTTCCTCAAGGCCAAGGGCTACGAGGTCGGCACCTCCCTGCTCGAGGAGGATCAGCTCGACAAGGTCAAGGGCTACATCGAGACCGCCGAGAAGAACGGCGTCGAGCTCGTGCTGCCGACCGACATCGTCGTGAACCCCGGCTTCCCGGCCGGCGACACCCCGGTCGCCCCGGAGGTCGTCCCGGCTGACGCTATCCCGGCCGACAAGATGGGCCTGGACATCGGCCCGGAGTCCCAGAAGCTGTTCCACGACAAGATCGTGGACTCCAAGACCGTGGTGTGGAACGGCCCGATGGGCGTGTTCGAGATCCCGGAGTTCGCCGCCGGCACCAAGGCCGTGGCCCAGGGCCTCGTGGACGCCACCGCTGCCGGTGCGTTCACCATCGTCGGTGGCGGCGATTCCGCCTCCGCCGTGCGTAACCTCGGCTTCCCGGAGGACGGCTTCTCCCACATCTCCACCGGTGGCGGCGCCTCCCTCGAGTTCCTTGAGGGCAAGGAGCTCCCGGGCCTGAAGGTGCTGGAGTAGTCCATACAGACACCGTCGATCACGGTTGTACCAGGGCTCCCCTCCTCATGAGGGGAGCCGTCTACGTTCAGGGAGGATTCGTTCATGGCGTCCAAGCGTATTCCGCTGGTGGCCGGCAACTGGAAGATGAACTTCGATCATCTGGAGGCCACCTACTTCGTGCAGAAGCTGGCTTGGCTGCTCAGGGACGCCCACTTCGACTTCAAACGGTGCGAGGTAGCACTGTTCCCCTCCTTCACCTCCCTGCGTAGCGTGCAGGTGCTCGTCGAGGCCGACCGCCTGCACCTGACCTACGGCGCGCAGTCCGTGTCCGTGACCACCCAGGGCGCCTTCACCGGCGACGTCTCCGCGGACATGATCGCCCACCTCGGCTGCTCGTACGTCATCGTCGGCCATTCCGAACGCCGCAAATACCATCCCGAGGACGACGCCAACATCGTCGATCAGGTGCGCGCCGTGCTCGCCGCGGGCATGCAGCCGATCCTGTGCGTGGGCGAAAGCTATGAGGAACGCCGCCAGGGCATCGAGCTCGACTTCGCCGTGGGGCAGGTCCGCGACGTCACGCGAGACCTGAGCGACGAGGAAGCCGCCAAGCTCATCGTCGCCTACGAACCGGTCTGGGCCATCGGCACCGGCATGGTGGCCACCCCGCAATCCGCGCAGGACGCCTCCGAGGCCATCCGAGCGGACCTCAAATCCACCTTCGGGCCGGAGGTCAGCGAATCCGTGCGCATCCTCTACGGCGGATCGGTCACCTCCAAGAACGCCGCGGAGCTCATCTGCCAGCCGGACGTGGACGGATTCCTCATCGGAGGAGCGGCGCTGGATGCCGACGAACTGTCCAGAATCGCCCGTCTCGCCCTGAAATCGACCCAATTACGGAAATAATGCGAGCGTATGCGGCGTTTTTCCGACGCCTGCGCTATGCTAGTCAACAGTTTGTTACACATCGGAGGTTACCTGTGACCGCTCTTAAGATCACGCTGCAAATCGTAGTCGTTCTGCTCAGCGCCCTGCTGACGCTGCTCATCCTCATGCACAAGGGCAAGGGCGGCGGTCTGTCGGATATGTTCGGCGGCGGCCTGACCCAGAACGCCGGCACCTCCGGCGTGGCCGAGAAGAACCTGAACCGTTGGACCGTGATCATCGCCCTGCTGTGGGTTGCCCTGATCATCGGCCTCGATATGATGACCAAGTTCAACCTCGCCTGATTCCACCAATCGTGAGTTCTGCGACCCATGACCCATCACCGGTCATGGGTCGCATTCGTTTGCGCGCGATTTCGCACGCCGAGTGCGGATATGCCAAGGTAATCCGCCGAAAAACCGAGTAAGTAAGGAGACAACAGACCCATGGTCACCATGAACCGCAACAAAGTTGTCATCGTCGGCACCGGCCAGGTGGGCGCCACCGCCGCGTTCGGCATCGTCACGCACGGCCTGTGCAACGAACTGGTGCTCATCGACCACTTCGCGGCCAAGGCGTTGGGGGAGGCGCATGACCTCGACGACGGCAGCGAATTCCAGGACCGCCACGTCAAGGTGCGCGCCGGCGACTACGCCGACTGCAAGGACGCGGACATCGTGGTCATCACCGTGGGCCGCAAGCCGCCGGCCAACTCCACGCGCCTCGCCGAACTTGGCTTCACGGTCGGACTCGTGGGCGAAGTGGTGGACAACGTCATGGCATCCGGCTTCGACGGCGTGATCGTCATGGTCTCCAACCCGGTGGACGTGATGGCCTGGTACGCCTGGAAACGCTCCGGACTGCCCCGTACGCAGGTGCTCGGCACCGGCACCGCGCTCGACACCTCCCGCCTCAAGACCATCATCGGCGAGGAGACCGGCCTCGACCCGCGCAACGTGGGCGGCTTCGTGATGGGCGAGCATGGCGACTCCCAGTTCACCGCATGGTCCACCGTCTCCCTCGGCGGCAAGCCGTTCGCCCGCTTCCTCGCGGACAACCAAGACCGTTTCGCATCCGTCTCCACCGCCGAGATCGAGGAGAAGACCCGCATGCGCGGCAACGAGATCGTGGCGGCCAAGGGCGGCACGAACTTCGGCATCGCCTCCACCGTGGCCGGCATCGTGCAGACCATCCTGTGGGACGAACGCCGCATCGTGCCCGTCTCCACGCTGCTTGACGGCGAATACGGCGAACACGACGTGTTCCTGGGAGTGCCCACCGAACTGCGCGCCAACGGCGCCAACGAAATCGTCGAACTCGAACTCAACGCCGAGGAACAGGCCAAGCTCCACCACTCCGCCGAGCTGGTCCGCTCCTATTGCGAGGGACTGCTGTGACGGGCGGCAATACCGGCGCAGGCGCCATCGGCTTCGGCGACGCCATGCGTCCTCGACTGCTGGTGGCCGATCTCGACGGCACCCTGCTGCACGACGCCGAGGTGTTCGAGGACCGCGACATCACCGCACACAGCATCGAAACCATCGAACGCGCCCACGACGCCGGCTACCGGTTCGCCATCGCCACCGCCCGCCCGGTCAGCACCGGTCTGCGGTTCGCGAAGCAGCTGCCGGTCGACGCCGTGATCTACCTCAACGGCGCGCTCATCGACTTCGATCCCGCGGCCAACTCCGATTTCGACCTGCTCACCTCCGCCGACCTGCCGGAGGACGGCAGCCTCGTCCAAATCGGCTTCCCGTCGTCCCGCGCCTGCGAGGTCTGCCTGATGCTGCTGGAGCGCATGCCGGACCTGAAGCTCGGCATCGTGATGAACGACGTGCGGTACACCAACTTCGACATCAGCGTGTACTGGAAGACCCAGACCTTCCGTTACACCGACTTTCACGACGTGCCCGACGGCGTGGCGGACAAGATCACCATCTTCCCCGAGGCCGACCAATGGGACGCGCTGCGCCCGCTGATTCCCGGGGACTTCGAGATTTCGATCAGCGAAGGCGTCATGTGGATGCTCATGAATCCCGAAGCCAACAAGGAGCATGCGCTGCGCCTGCTGTGCGAACGCATGGGCGTGGCTCCGGAGGAGACCGTGGCCTTCGGCGACGACCTCATCGACATCGCCATGATGCAGGCGGCCGGTCGGGGTGTGGCCGTGGCCAACGCCAACCCGCAGGTGCTCGCCATCGCCGATGAGATCTGCCCGTCCAACAACGAGGACGGCGTGGCCCAATGGATTGAGGCCCAACTACAGTAGGAGGCATGGTGAACAGTTCCATGCACGATCATGCCGTGGGCGCCCTGCTCGGGCTCGCCATCGGTGACGCACTGGGCATGCCCACGCAAAGCATGTCACCCGCACAGATCCGGGGCGCATACGGCGCCAAGCCGGTAGGCGCATTCGTGGACGCATGTCCGAACCAGCCCATCGCCCCGGACATGCGCGCCGGCTCGGTCACCGACGACACCGAACAGGCGTTGCTGCTGGCCGAACAGCTCATCGACGGCGACGGCGAGCTCGACATCCGCCAATACGCCTACGCGCTGCTCAATTGGGAGGATGACATGCGGGCCAAAGGCTCGCTCGACCTGCTCGGCCCCTCCACCAAGCGCGCGCTCGAACAGTTCAAAGCCGGCGTGGACGTGGAACGGACCGGCATCCTCGGCACCACCAACGGCGGGGCCATGCGCGCCTGCCCCATCGGCATCGCCAACCGGCCCGACCCGCATCTGGCCGAAATCGCCCGCCGCTCCACCATCGTGACGCACAACACCGAACAGGGCCTCGAATCTACGATGCTCGTGGCCGCCGCCGTCAGCTACGGCATCGAAGGCTCCGAACCGGTGGAGGCCATGCTCATGGCCTGCAATTACGTGACCGCCTATCTGGCCATGCGTCGGTTCGAAGGACATGGCGTGGGCCATTGGTCGCCCAAAGCCTCCGTACTGGCACGTACCCGCTGGGCCATCAACTGGGCCCGCGCCCACACCGGTGACGCCTCACCCGACCTCTACGACCATGACATGTTCGCAGAACAGCTGCGCGCCATCATTGGCACCAGCGTTGAGGCCAACGAATCCGTGCCGGCCGCGTTCGCCATCGCCACCCGATATGCCGGCCGTCCCTACGACGCGCTCGTCGTGGCCGCCAACCTCGGCGGAGACACCGACACCATCGCCGCCATGACCGGCGCCATCCTCGGCGCGGTCCATGGAGCGGACGCCTTCCCGGAAGCGATGGCCCGCACGGTCCAGGAAGTCAACGCGCTGGACCTCTCGTCCACGGCCGACCGGTTGCTGGCGCTGTCCGACAGGAGGAACGCATGAGCGTTGGGAACGCGGAACCGCGGCCGTACGAAACGTTGTCGGGGGAGAGCAGCTCGCAAAATGGCGCCGCTCGTGCCGCCGGCCGGGTGATCAGCCTGGGCCAGATGCTCGTGGATCTGACCATGCGCATCGACCGAGTGCCCGAACCGGGCGGCGACGCCTTCGCGGACGAGGCCGTGGCCCGCGTGGGTTCCAGCTTCAACATCCTGCACGCCGTGCGGCAGATGGGGGTCGCGGCCGCACATGGCGGCATCATCGGCACTGGCCCGTGGGCCACGCAGATCCGTGCCGCCCTGTCCGGCGACGGCATCGGACACATCGGTATGACCGATCCGGCCCGTGATTCAGGCATCTGCATCGCCATGACCGACGCCCGCGCCGAACGCACGTTCGTGACGGTGCGTGGTGCCGAAACCCAGGGCGACGAACGCTGCTTCGACGGCATCACGCCTGCGGACGACGACATCGTGCACATCAACGGATACACGTTCGCCCACCCCACGTCACGAGGACTGCTGGCTTTCCTCGAACGATACCGTTCGCACCGGTTCACCACGGTGTTCGACCCGTCGTCCGTGGCGGCCGGTGCCGAGGACAGGCTGCTCGGCGCGATCATCGACCACCGGCCGATCTGGTCGTGCAACTACGAGGAATCACTGGCGTTGGCCCGCAGGCTGGGATTGGGCAACGACTTCCATCGGTATGTCGGACGCTCCGGCATCGAGATCGCCGGTGACGGCGACGATATGCCATCGCCGCTGGGCGACGCCGGACTGATGTGCGCCGCGCTGAGCGAACGGCTGCAGGCTCCGGTGATCGTACGTTCCGGCGCGGCCGGCGCATGGGCGTGCCCCGAAGCGGGGGAGCGTGCCGAACTTGTGCCGTCCACCCATGTGCATGCCGTGGACACCAATGGAGCGGGCGACTGCCATGTGGGCGTGATGAGCGCCGAACTCATCCGCGGCGCGTCCCTGCTGGACGCGGTGCGCGTGGCCAACGTGGCCGCAGCCATTTCCGTGACCCGTCGCGGTCCCGCCACCTGCCCCGAACGCGGCGAAATCGAACCGATGCTGTGACCTTCTCGGCTACCTGGCTCCCTTTGCCGTGGGGAGCCATCGGTCGGCATCGGCCGAGAGACGGCTCCCGGATTGCTGCAGTCTCGCGTTGATCTCGACGGTGTAACCGAGAATGGTCCACCATCACACGCCGTAATTGAACTGTGTTTGAACCGGGCGTATGCTTTGAACCGTTGTTCAAAAAGGAAATTGAACTTCGGTTGGAGGCATGATGAGCGTATCGGTGTTCGCGGAACGTCTGCGCAATGCGATGAACAGCAGGGGACTGAAACAGATCGACTTGGTGCATGCGGCCGAACGCCGTGGCGTCAAAATGGGCAAAAGCCATATCAGCCAGTACGTGTCCGGCAAGACCATGCCGAGGGAGGACGTGCTGTCGTTCCTCGCCGATGAGCTCGACGTGGACGCGAATTGGCTGCGCGGCGAGGAATCTACCCCACAATTGAACCAGGATGCTCCCCGACCAGCGCATGACAACGATGTCACCAGCAATCGTGACAACGATATCATCACCATATCCGGAAGTGAGGCGTTGAAATTGAACCACAATGAACCCGAGGGAATCCATCCCGTCGAAAACGAAATCCCCGCCGGCCGCCGCCGCACCTTCGGTAAGTCCCATAAGCTGGACAACGTGCTCTACGACGTGCGCGGACCGGTGGTGGACGAGGCGGCCCGCATGGAGGCGGACGGCACGCACATCCTGAAATTGAACATCGGCAACCCGGCCCCGTTCGGTTTCCGCACGCCGGACGAGGTCGTCTACGACATGGCGCACCAGCTGACCGACACCGAAGGCTATTCGCCGTCCAAGGGCCTGTTCTCCGCACGCAAGGCCATCATGCAATACGCGCAGCTCAAGAACCTGCCGAACGTCACCATCGACGACATCTACACCGGCAACGGCGTCAGCGAGCTCATCAACCTGTGCATGTCCGCGCTGCTGGACGACGGCGACGAAGTGCTCATCCCCAGCCCCGACTACCCGCTGTGGACCGCCTGCGTGAACCTGGCCGGCGGTACCGCCGTTCACTACGTGTGCGACGAGCAGTCCGAATGGTATCCGGATCTTGACGACATCCGCTCCAAGATCACCGACCGCACGGTGGCCATCGTGCTCATCAACCCGAACAACCCCACCGGCGCGCTCTACCCGAAGGAGGTGCTGCAGGAGATCGTGGAGATCGCGCGCGAGCACCAGCTCATGATCTTCTCCGACGAGATCTACGACCGCCTGGTCATGGACGGTCTCACGCACACGTCCATCGCCTCGCTGGCGCCCGACCTGTTCTGCGTGACGTTCTCCGGCCTGTCCAAGTCGCACATGATCGCCGGCTACCGCGTGGGCTGGATGGTGCTGTCCGGCAACAAGCGCATCGCCAAGGACTACATCGAAGGCCTCAACATGCTGGCGAACATGCGCATCTGCTCGAACGTACCCGCGCAGTCGATCGTACAGACCGCGCTCGGCGGCCATCAGAGCGTCAACGACTACATCGTGCCCGGCGGCCGCCTGTACGAGCAGCGCGAATACATCTACAACGCCATCAATTCGATTCCGGGTCTGACCGCCGTCAAGCCGAAGGCCGCGTTCTACATCTTCCCGAAGATCGACGTGAAGAAGTTCAATATCCGCGACGACGAGCAGTTCGCCCTTGACCTGCTCCACGACGAGCGCATCCTCATCACCCGCGGTGGCGGCTTCAACTGGGGAGAGCCGGACCACTTCCGCATCGTCTACCTGCCGCGTATCGAAGTGCTCAAGGACGCCACCGCCAAGATCGCGAACTTCTTCAGCTATTACTGGCAGGCGTGAGTCGCAAGCGTGATTCGGTGATGGCTTTGCTGGACTGGGGGATGGCTTTTGGCTCCCCTCGCTGAGGGGAGCTGTCGTCGGAGACGACTGAGGGGAGTCTCTGGAGGTTGATCCGTTGACTCCCCTCAGTCCGCTTCGCGGCCAGCTCCCCTCAGAGAGGGGAGCCAGAAAATTTAGTCTTGCCACACCTCTTCCGCGATGGAACGCACCAGGGCGATTTTGGCCCATTGCTGGGATTCGGTCAGGTGGTTGCCTTCCTCGGTGGAGGCGAAGCCGCACTGCGTGGACAGGCACAGGCGCTCGAGAGGCACGTACTGCGCGGCCTCGGCGATACGCGCCTTGATGGCCTCGGGATCCTCAAGCTCCGGCTTCTTCGAGGTGATGAGGCCCAGCACCACCTTCTTGTCTCCGGACACCTTGGCCAGAGGCTCGAAATCGCCGGAACGGTCGTCGTCGAACTCCAGATAGTAGGCGGCCACGTTCTCCTCGCCGAAGAGCACGTCCGCCACCTGGCCGTATCCGCCGGCGGAGAACCACTGCGACTGGTAGTTGCCGCGACAGATATGCGTGGTGACCACCATATCCTCCGGCACGGCGGCGATCACCGCGTTGTTCACGGCGGCGTACTGGCGCTGCACGGTCTTGGCGTCCACGCCGAACACGGTGTCCTTGAAGTCGGCGGACACGAACGCGCCCCACGTGCAGTCGTCGAACTGCAGCGTGCGGCAGCCGGCCTCGTACAGATCGTGCGCCACTTGGATGTAGGCGTCGGCGATGGCCTGGGCCAGCGCATCGTTGTCCTTGTACGGGTTCACGGCCTCCTCGGCGATGCCCTGCTGAAGCACGAACAGCGTTTGGGCGGGGGAGGGCACGGTCTGCTTGGCGATGGTGTTCTCATCCTCCAAGGCCTTGACGAAGCGGTAATGCTCCACGAACGGGTGATTCTCGCCGCTGATCTCGCCGTCCACGCCGGCAGCCTCGACCACGGCGGTGCCGTCCGAACCCTTGAACTGGATGGGAGCGGTGCCACGGCGGACGCCCTGCAGTCCCCACATGAAATCGAGATGCCAGTAGGCGCGGCGGAACTCGCCGTCCGTGATCACATGCAGACCGGCGGCCTTCTGCTTGGCCACCAGTTCGGTGATGGCCTTGTCCTCGACGGCCTTGAGCTCGGCCGCGTCGATGCGGCCCGCCTCGAAGTCGGCGCGTGCGGCCTTGAGCTCGGCCGGGCGCAGGTAGCTGCCCACCACATCCGCGCGGAACGGGGCGTTATGCTGATAGGTCATGTGACTTGCTCCTTTGTCTGTGCGCGGCATGCCGTGGCGCACGATGGTGGTGCGTGATGCGGCATTGCCGGCGATTGCGGTACCGACGTCGGCCCGCGAACGTGCAATCCTTGCGCGAAGCGAACAGACGCATACGTTGGGTACCTTAGCAGCGCGCCGGGCATGCCGCCCGTAGCCGTCTCACGGAATGTGAGGCAGGGGTTCGCCTAATGAACACCGAGCGTCTGCGGCATGATGCGAGTCATGCCTGACGCTTATGTCTGGCGCTGCGATTCAGGTATTTGACCGGAATCGGACGGATCCATACGCTGAAAAGCGATTAATGACTGGGCTAAGCCAGCATTGGCATGGACCGTCCTCGGTCGGCCTCAACGACAACTCCCCGGACAAGGGGAGTTGGGGACAACGCCATGCCAATCCCGGCTGAACGGCCTACGACCTAACGCAGTGAAGCCAACCATGGGGCTGCCTTGAATGGGAGGAACGCAATGTCCGACAATCACAATGACGAATCGCTGTTTGCAGGCACCACAATCGGGGCCACTGACCCTGAGTTCGCAGAGTTTTTCGGCAACTTCGTGGACGATGAGGTACGGCACGAACCCGGTGCGAATCATCCGGACCTGGATGCGCCTACCCGATGGATGGCAATCCTCGCCGCTTTGCTCGGATGCCAGGGCCGGGAAGCCTTCGCACTGGTGACGCCCAAGGCGCTGGAGGCCGGTCTGACGCCGGTCCAGCTCAAGGAGATCGTCTATCAGGCCGCCGCCTACCTCGGTTTCGGCCGTGTGCTGCCGTTCCTCGGCATCGTCAATCGCGTCCTTGCCGATCGCGGCGTGCGCCTGCCGTTGGACGGACAGTCCACCACCACGCCGGAGACTCGTGCCGCCGCCGGCGAGCAGTCGCAGATCGACATCTTCGGCGAGCATATGCGCGGATTCGCGCAATCCGGCCCGGAGGAGACCCGCCATATCAACAAGTGGCTGGCCGACAACTGCTTCGGCGACTACTACACGCGCGGCGGTCTCGACACCCGCCAGCGGGAGATGATCACGTTGTGCTTCCTTGCCGCGCAAGGCGGCTGCGAACCACAGCTGACCGCCCATGCCGCAGCCAACCTGCGTGTGGGCAACGGGAAGGCGTTCCTCATCGCCGTCGTCTCCCAGTGCATGCCCTACCTCGGCTATCCGCGCACGCTCAATGCCATCCGCTGCATCAACGAGGCCGCCGCCAACGCCGCGTGAGGTCTCTGAACACGTGATGGCGTATAGAAAAACTGGCTCCCCTCGCTGAGGGGAGCTGTCAGCGAAGCTGACTGAGGGGAGCACCGACCTATCCGGAAACTCCCTCAGTCTCACTGCGTTCGACAGATCCCCTCAGCGAAGGGAGCCGCAAGAATACGCTAACGCCGCGAACGCGCCAGCGAATCGACGACGCCGATCACCATACCGATGACCGCGGGCGTCAGCCATCCAAGCTCCTTGCTCTGCAGTGGCAGCAGATTCAGCATGGTCTCCAGCCACGGCAGCGATCCTCCGAACACGGCGACCAGCGATGCCACGCACCCGGCGAACGCCACAACACCGACCAGCAGCACTGTCCAGAAATACACGCGCGGGAATCGCGCGGCGAACACATGATGGGTCAGGGCAAGCAACACCAGCACGATCGCCATCGGATACAGCGCCGAAAGCACCGGCACGGATACCTTGATGATGAGGCTCAATCCGGCGTTCGACACCACGAAACTGAATACGGTGAACGCCACCTGCCAAGCCCGGTAGCTCACCTCACGTCCCGCCACAGTGGGGAACTTGGTATGGAAATACGTGGCGCACGTGCAGATCAGACCCGTGCACACATTGAGGCAGGCGATGACGAACACCACGCCCAGAAACGCCGTGCCTTCCGCACCGAACACCGACGACGTGAGATTGGTCAGCACGGTTGCGCCCGTGTCATGCTCCGGATCGATGGCGGCGATCGAGCCGGACACCACGCCCACATAGCTCAACGCGCCATAGATGAGAACGAGCAGCACGCCCGTGCCCAGTCCCGCGAACGCGGTCTCGCGCTGAACCTGCGGTTCGTCCTCGACCCGCAGCGCGCGAACGTTCGCGGAAATCACGATGCCGAAGTACAGCGCCGCCAGAAGATCCATGGTCTGGTAGCCGTCCAGGAATCCGCGCGCCATCTGATTCGACCGGTAATTGCCGGCCGGAACGGCCGCCGTGCCGATGCCATGCACCAGGCAGGCTACGAACAGCACCGCGATGAGCGTCAGCAGCAGCGGTCCCATGAACCGGCCCAGCACCTTGGATAGTTTCTCGGGATGCTGGGCGAACAGGAACGCCAACGTGAAGAACACCAGCGAATAGACGAGTTGCGCGAGCCATGCGGAACCATCCGGCACGAACGGGGCCACCATCATCTCGAACGAGGTGGTGGCCGTACGCGGGATGGCGAAGCACGGGCCGATCGTCAGGATGATGGCGAGCCCGAGCAGCAGCGCGAATCCGGGGGAGACGCGCCCGGCGAGCTTGTCGAAGCCGCCGGCGAACGTCACCGCCAGCACGCCCAGGATCGGCAGGCCCACCGCGGAGACGATGAACCCGATGGCGGCCGGAAGTGTGGCGGCCCCTGCCTGGGCGCCCACGAACGGCGGGAAGATGAGATTGCCCGCACCGAAGAACATCGAGAAGAACGTGAACGTCATCAGCAGACGTTGGCGTGCGGTCAGTCGTGCTAGCGGATTGGGCATGGTGCGGTCATCCCTTCGAACGTCATATGGAACCAGTCGTGAACGTACCAGTCCGGGCAGGCCGAGGTCAAGGCGTCCCGGTCTCTGCGGCATATCCGCACTCACGTTGTGGTCATTTGCGGACATTTGCGGACATCGTGGACGTCGGGTGCCGTCCGAGTCGCCCGAACAAGCGTGGGCAATCGCGTGTGGCCGAAACACGATGCGGTTAGAATGCGGGACTACTTGCCATCCATCGCAGTGTCGGAAGGGGTTTGGGGGATGCCTGCTATTTCACGTCGTGCGCAGGAGGCGCTGTATCCCAGCGTGCGTGAGATGTTCGAGTTGGCGGCCGGAGTGCCGGATACGATTTCGTTCGCCGTGGGGGAGCCCGGTTTCGATACGCCGAAGCCGATGATCGACGTCGCATATCAGGCGGCGATTCATGGCGACACGCATTACACGCCCAATCGTGGCACGGCGGCGCTTCGTGAGGCATGGTGCCGGTATCGCGCGAAGCAGGACGGCACCGACTATGATCCGGCCGGCGAAATCATCGTGACCACCGGAGGCATGGAGGCCGTGTATCTGGCGATGATCGCCACGTTGGACGCCGGAGACGACATCCTCATCCCGGATCCGGGCTATGCGAACTATTTCGGCCAGGCGCAGATGGCGCAGGCGAACGTGGTGCCGGTGCCGTTGTACGAACAGAATGGATTCCGCATGCGGGCCGCGGACGTCGAGGCGGCGATCACGCCACGGACGCGGGCGCTGCTGTTGAACTCACCGTCGAATCCCACCGGAGCCGTCATCGATCCAGATGAGCTGGCCGCCATCGCCGATGTGGCGTGTCGGCACGATTTGTGGGTGATCAGCGACGAGGTGTACCGGGCGTTCGTGTACGATGACCATGTGCGATGTCTGTCCATCGCGGCGATGCCGGGCATGAAGGAGCGTACGATCATCATCGATTCGTTCTCCAAGACCTTCGCCATGACCGGTTGGCGCATCGGTTGCGCGTTCGGGCCGAAGCCCGTCATCGACCAGATGACGGTGATGCAGGAGAACGTCGTCTCCTGTGTGCCGGGTGCGTTGCAATGTGGTGCCGTGGCCGCTCTGGAAGGCGCTGCGGACATCCTGTCCACGATGAAGGCGGCCTATCGGGCGAATCGTGACATGGTGGCCCAGGCGGTGGCCGACATGCCGTTGGTGAGCTGCAATGTACCGGATGGCGCGTTCTACATTCTCATCAATGTCACGGCCACCGGCATGAACGATCATGATTTCGCCGTGCGATTGCTGAATGAGGCCCATGTGGTGGTAACCCCCGCATCCGGCTTCGGCTCGCGCGGCCGAGGATATGTGAGGCTTTCCTACGTCGGCTCCGCCGAGGACACGGCCGAGGGGCTGCGCCGTATGAAGGCATGGCTGGAAAGGCTGTGACGCTTCGACTCTGATTGCGGGAGAAAGCCGCACACATGCGAAAAGGGTTCCAACCATTACGGTTGGAACCCCTTTCAAGACTCACCGATATGCCATAAGGCACATCAGCTCAATCAGTCTCAGGCGTTCACGCGATCGATGCCGGACTGCACGTCGGCCAGCACGGAATCCCAGGACTTGATGAAGGCGGCGACACCGTCGGCCTCCAGCTTGTCGGTGACGTCCTTGAGGTTGATGCCCAGCTCAGCCAGCTTGTTGATGATGGCGTGGGACTCCTCGTAGGTGCCCTCGATGGACGGGGCGCCGTTGCCGTGATCGGCCAGGGCGTTCAGGGTCTTCTCCGGCATGGTGTTGACGATGTGCGGGGCAACCAGCTCGTCGACGTACTTGCAGTCGGAGTAGGCCGGGTTCTTGGTGCCGGTGGAGGCCCACAGCGGACGCTGGACCTTGGCGCCCTTGGCGGCCAGGTCGGCCCAGCGCGGATCCTCGGCGAACTTCTTCTCGAACAGCTCGTAAGCCAGGCGAGCGTTGGCCACGGCGGCCTTGCCCTCCAGAGCCTTGGCCTCATCGGAGCCGTTGGCTTCCAGCAGCTTGTCCACAGCGGTGTCCACGCGGGAGACGAAGAAGGAAGCGACGGAGCCGATGTGCTTCAGGTCGTGGCCGTTGGCGGCGGCCTGGGCGATGCCCTCGATGTAGGCGTCGATGACCTGCTCGTAGCGCTCGAGCGAGAAGATCAGGGTGACGTTGACGGAGATGCCCTTGGCCAGGGTGGCGGTGATGGCCGGCAGACCCTCGAGGGTCGCCGGGATCTTGATCATGGCGTTCGGACGGTTGACCTTCTCCCAGAGCTCGACGGCCTGCTTCTCGGTGGCCTCGGTCTCGTGGGCCAGACGCGGGTCGACCTCGATGGAGACACGGCCGTCGACGAAGTCGGTGGCCTCGGCGATCTCGCGGAAGATGTCGGTGGCGTTGCGCACGTCGGTGGTGGTGAGCTCACGCACGGCGGTCTCGACGTCGACCTTGCCGAGCTCCTTGAGCTGCTCGTCGTACGGGCCGACCTGGCTCAGGGCCTTCTGGAAGATGGACGGGTTGGTGGTGACGCCGACCACGTTCTTGTTGGCGATGAGGTCCTGCAGGGAGCCGGACTCGATGCGGGAGCGGGACAGATCGTCCAGCCAGATGGACACGCCGGAATCGGACGTACGCTGAGTTGCTTCAGTCATATTGTTTTTCTCCTTGTTTAGTGGCTCCCCTCATCGTGGAGGGGAGCCAACAGATTGCTATTGAATTATGAATCGACCAGCGATCAGGCGTTGGCCTCGGCGATGGACGCCTCGGCGGCCTCGACCACGTGCTCGGCGGTGATGCCGAGGTCAATCATGTTCTGAGCGCCGTCACCCTGCAGGCCGAACTGCTCGATGGACACCGGCTTGCCGTAGGTGCCGAGGTACTTGTACCACGGCATGGCCACACCGGCCTCGACGGAGACGCGGGCCTTGACGGAAGCCGGAAGCACGGCCTCCTTGTACTCGGCGTCCTGCTCCTCGAACCACTCCATGGACGGGAAGGAGACCACGCGGGCCTTGACGCCCTTCTCGGCCAGGGTCTTGGCGGCGGCCACGGCCCACTGGACCTCGGAACCGGAGGCCATGATGATGACGTCCGGGGTGCCCTCGGTGTCGACCAGGATGTAGGCGCCCTTCTTGACGCCGTCCTTGGCCTTGGCGGCGGTCTCGGCGAGCACCGGCACGCCCTGACGGGTCAGCACCATGGCGCCCGGCAGCGTGTTCTTCTTCTCGAAGAAGTAACGGTAGGCCTCGGCGGTCTCGAAGGCATCGGCCGGACGGATGACCTCGAGCTGCGGGATGGCGCGGAAGGAGGCCAGGTGCTCGACCGGCTGGTGGGTCGGGCCGTCCTCGCCCACGGCGACGGAGTCGTGGGACCAGATGTACAGGTTCGGGATCTCCATGAGGGCGGCCAGACGGACGGCGGAGCGCTCGTAGTCGGAGAACATGAAGAAGGTGCCGCCGAACGGACGGGTGTGGGAGCCCAGCAGGATGCCGTTGGTGATGCAGCCCATGGTGAACTCGCGCACGCCGAAGTGCAGCTGGCGACCGAACTCGTTGCAGTTCGGCCACTGCTTGGTGGCGCACTCGGCCGGGGCGAAGGTGGCGGCGCCCTTGAGGTCGGTCTTGTTGGAACCACCGAGGTCGGCGGAGCCGCCCCACAGTTCCGGCATGACGGCCGCGATGGCGTTGAGGACGGAGCCGGAGGCGCCACGGGTGGCGACCTTCTTGCCCACCTCGAAGGTGGCCTCGAGGTCGTCCAGGGCCTTGTCGAAGCCTTCCGGCAGCTCGCCGGCCTTCAGACGGTCGTACAGGGCGGCCTTGTCCGGGTTGGCCTTGCGCCAGGCGTCGAACTTCTCGTCCCATTCCTTGTGGGCCTCCAGGCCGCGCTCGGCGACCTTGCGGGCGTGGGCGAGGGCCTCCTCGTCGACGTGGAAGGACTCGGCCGGATCGTAGCCGAGGGCTTCCTTGAGGCCGGCGACGGCCTCGGCACCCAGCTTGGAGCCGTGGGAGGACGGGTCGTTGGTCTTGCCCGGGGTCGGCCAAGCGATCAGGGAGTGGACCTTGATGAGCTTCGGCTGGTCCGGAGCTTCCTTCTCGGCCTTGGCGATGACCTCGGCCAGGCCCTCGATGTCCTCCTTGTAGGAGCCATCGGGCTGGATGAAGCTGAACTCATCGGTGTACCAGCCGTAGGCCTGGAAGCGCTTGAGCACGTCCTCGGCCAGCACCAGGTTGGTGTCGCCCTCGATCTGGATGCGGTTGGCGTCGAAGATCACGGTCAGGTTGCCGAGCTTCTGGTTGGCGGCCAGGGAAGCGGCCTCACCGGAGATGCCCTCCTCGATGTCGCCTTCACCGCAGATGGCCCAGATCTTGTGGTAGAACGGGGACTCCTCCTTCGGGGTCTCCGGGTCGAGCAGGCCGCGCTGGAAACGCTCGCCGTAGGCGAAGCCGATGGCGGAGGCGAAGCCCTGGCCCAGCGGGCCGGTGGTCATCTCGATGCCCGGGGTCAGGCCGTACTCCGGGTGGCCCGGGGTGCGGGTGTCGGCGCCGCCGCGGAAGTGCTTGAGGTCGTCCAGGGTCAGGCCGTAGCCGGAGAAGTACAGCTGAACGTACTGGGTGAGGGATGCGTGACCGCCCGAAAGGATGAAGCGATCGCGGCCTTCCCAGTTGGGATCGTTCGGATCATGCTTGATGAAGTGCTGGTACAGGGTGTAGGCGACGGGCGCCAGGGAGATGGGGGAACCGGGGTGGCCGGAACCGGCATTCTCAACCGCGTCGGCCGACAGGACCTTGGCCATCTTGATGGCGCGCTCGTCCAGTTCGGTCTCCTTGAATTCGGTCATGGATTACTTTCCTTCCAATTGGTCGGGCCGCGTATCCGGCTTGTGCCGAGCGCAAGACGCCCTCACATTGCGTATTCCATGCTAGCGTCGGTTTGCGACGTAGTGATGCAATTTTGGCGTGTTTTGGTAACTTGTGTTCTGTTAGCGTTCACAATTAACGTTTCTTCGCTACGAATGAACGGATTAGCACTCGAAACAGGGGAGTGCTAATACAATAAGTTACGGCGTGTCTTGCCCGCATGACGTAGTCGCGCGTCCGAATCGGCGTTTTCCGCCCGTTCGGCCGTGTACCTGCGCGGGGTGGGCGAACGCGCGCCGGACACGCCATGAACTGTTCGTGAATTCTTGCATATATAAAGGAGGCGCGCATGACGCAATCAAGACGCATGCTGGTGCTGCGCGCCGTGGTGGAGGACTACATTCGCTCTCAGGAGCCGGTCGGATCCACGTCGCTGACCAAGGAACACAATCTGGGTGTGAGCTCCGCCACCGTGCGCAACGACATGGCCGCCCTTGAGGACGAGGGCTATCTGATTCAGCCGCACACCTCGGCCGGCCGCGTGCCCACGGAAAAGGGATACCGGTACTTCGTGGACCGTCTGGCGACGGTGGTCCCGTTGAGCGAGGCGCAACGCCGCGGCATCAACAGCTTCCTCGCCGGGTCGGTGAGCCTGCAGGACGCCCTGCAGCGTTCGGCCCGGCTGCTTTCGGAGATCACCGGCCAGGTGGCCGTCGTGGCCTCGCCGTCGCTGGCCAAGGCCACGTTGCGTCATGTGGAGATGGTGCCCGTGGCGATGGGCACGTTGCTGGCCGTGGTGATCACCGATACCGGTCGCGTGGCGCAGCATGGACTGTCCGTCGCGCCCATGCCCTCGGCCGACAGCATCGCGCGGCTTTCCGGTGCGGTCAACGAGCAGTGCGCCGGGCTGTCGCTGTCGAAATCCGCCGAAACGGTACGTGCGATCGGCGCATCCGCCGGATACGAGGACGTCCGCGGGGTCGCCGAATCGCTGGCGGACGCCTTCGCCTCGATGGCGCTGGACGAACGCGCCAATGAACTGTACATGTCCGGAGCCTCGCGTCTGGCCCACTCCCACTCCCACTCGCTGTCCGATCTGGCGCCCCTGTTCGACGCGCTGGAGGAACAGGTGGTGCTCATGAAGCTCATGAGCAATCTGAGCGAGGAGACGAACGCTGCCGGCGTGGGCGTGTCCATCGGCTCCGAAAGCCATACGCCCGAGCTCCTGCATGCCTCGGTGGTCAGTAGCGGGTACGGCCGGGCGGCCTCGGACCCCGACCAGGGCGATGACGGCTCGGTGCAATCCACGCGGGAGGCCGGCGAGCCGATCGCCTTCGTGGGATCCATCGGACCCACGCACATGGACTACGCCACCACCATGGCCGCGGTCAAGGCGGTGGCCCGTTACCTCACCGCGTTCGTCAGCGAACGGCGGACCCAGGACTGACCGCGGGATATGGCACAATAACCCGCGGACCAAACGAACAAAAGGAACAAGTAAGTGGCAGATTATTACGAGACGCTCGGCGTTGACCGCAATGCCAGCGACGACGAGATCAAGAAGGCCTACCGCAAGCTCAGCCGTAAATACCACCCGGACATCGCGGGCCCGGAGTTCGAGGACAAGTTCAAGGAAGTGAACAACGCCTACGACGTGCTGTCCAACCCGGACAAGCGCCGCATGTACGACTCCGGCGTGGATCCCAATAACCCCAACAGCGGCGCCGGCGGGTTCTCCGGCGGTTTCGGCGACATGGGCGACGTCTTCTCCACGTTCTTCGGCTCGGCGTTCGGCGGCGGCTCGCAGGGTCCCGTCCCGCGCACCCAGCCCGGCCGCGACGCGCTGGCCTCCGCGTCCATCGATCTGAAGACCGCGGTGTTCGGCGGCACCGCCCATGTGAAGATCAACACGTTCTCGCTGTGCCAGGAATGCGGCGGCTCCGGCGCGCAGGGCGGCGCCCAGCCGGTCACCTGCCCGGACTGCCACGGACAGGGCTTCATGCAGAAGGTGGTCCGCACCATGCTGGGCCAGATGATGACCTCCGCGCCCTGCGAACGCTGCGAGGGACACGGCACCATCATCACCAACCCGTGCCCCAGCTGCATGGGCCACGGCCGCGTGCGCGCCACGCGCAACGTGGGCGTGACCGTGCCGGCCGGCATCAACGACAACGCGCGCCTGCGCCTGGCGAACCAGGGCGAGGTGGGCGAAGGCGGCGGTGCCGCCGGAGACCTGTACATCGACGTCCGCATCCGCGCGGACAAGCAGTTCACGCGCGACGGCGACGACCTGCACTGCTGGATCCAGGTGCCGATGAGCTGGGCCGTCCTCGGCCACACGCTCACCATCGACACGTTCGACGGTCCTCAGGACGTCACCATCCCGGCCGGATGCCAGCCGGAGGACACCGTGACCCTCAAGGGCCTGGGCGTCACCAACATCCGCAACAACGACGAACGCGGCAACCTCGTGGCCCACGTGAACGTGCTCATCCCCACCAAGCTCAACGACTCCGAGCGCGGGCTCATCGAGCAGTTCGCTGCCTCCCACGACGCGGACGCCTCGCACGTCTCGCAGGCCTCCAGGCCCCAGACCGGCCAGAAGAAGAGCGGGTTCTTCTCGAAGCTCAAGGACGCTTTGAGCTGAATCTTCCACCCCCTGGCTCCCCTTGTCAGGGGAGCTGTCGGCAGAGCCGACTGAGGGGTAGTCGCAGGAGATTGGTTTTGCGCAAGTTCGCAATTCTCCAATGACTACCCCTCAGTCATCTTCGATGACAGCTCCCCTGACAAGGGGAGCCAAGCAAGGCTCCCTACTTCAGCAGCGAGCGGCACATGGAGCGGTATTCGCTCACGTAACCGCCGCCGAAGAACACGCAGTGGCCGGCGATGGGGTAGAGCTGCCACAGCGTGATGCGCTCCTGCCAGCCGGCCTTCAACGGATGCGCGGACTGGTAGCCCTCCGTGATCTGGCTCAGATAGCTCATGCCGAACAGATGCAGCATGGCCAGATCCTCCTCGCGGTGGCCACCGTGGGCCGCCGGATCGATGAGCACGGCCTCCGAATGGCCGGAATCCGCCGTCCACATCACATTGCCGCTCCACAGGTCGCCGTGGATGCGTGCGGGCTTGTCGTCGGCCGCGCGGCCCATGATGTCCGGCAGCGCGTCGATCACCTTCTCCGTGAGCTCAACGTCGCGCTTGTCCAGTTCGCCGCGGCGTACGCCGAGATCGACCATCGGGCGTAGACGGCCGTCGGCGAAGTAGCTGATCGGGTCGGTCCACTCGCCGGTGTCCATCTTCACCGGATCCTGCAATGGTCCGAAATAGCATGTACCGTCGTAGCCGGCCGGTGCCGAGCCGAAATAGGGCGCCCCGGCGTCGTGCATGCGGGCCAGCGCCGCGCCGAAGTCGAATGCGGCCTTGGCCGTGGGGGAGGAGCTGGACACCCGTTCGATGTCCAGATAGTCCTTGCCCCAGTCGTATACCTCGACCACGCGGGGACCGCCCTGCGCATGCGCCTCGCCGAGCCACTTGAGGCCGCAGCCCTCGCACTCGAAGAATCCCTGCGGCGCGAACGCCCTGCTCTTGCGATACACGGACATAACCGCTCCCTTCAATTCGTCAATATGAGGTGTCCATTGATGGATGTTCGCCTTCATTGTAGAAGGCGTGCAGTTGTTGCGCCCGTTTTCGTTTGCTTAGTGTTGTTCTACGCACCCTTGGGTAGGGTGTTCATGGTCATAACGAATTTGCATGTCAAGAAACCAGAGGGGTTATGAATTTCTTCCAAGCGCTATTCATGGGTTTGGTTCAGGCGCTCACCGAATATCTGCCGGTATCGTCCAGCGCGCACATTCGCATCATCGGCGACCTGATGATCGGCAAGGATCCGGGCGCGGCCTTCACCGCCATCATCCAGCTCGGCACCGAGCTGGCCGTGATCCTGTATTACCGCCGGGACATCATCCGCATTCTCGGTGCGTGGTTCGGTTCGCTCTTCGGCAAGGAGGGCAAGGACCTCAAGAGCCGTCTCGGCGCCCATAATCCGGACACGCAGATGGGCTGGTTCATCATTATCGGCACCATGCCGATCCTCATTGCCGGCCTGCTGTTCAAGGACGCCATCGAGACCACGCTGAGGAACCTGTGGATCACCGTGACCGTGCTTGCCGTCTTCGGCGTGCTGCTGTGGGTGTTCGACGCCCGTTCCAAGCAGGTCAAGACCATGAAGCAGATGACGTGGAAGGATGCGCTGCTGTTCGGCGTGGGCCAGATGCTCGCGCTGATCCCGGGCGTCTCCCGTTCCGGCGGCACCATCACCTTCGGCCGTGCGATGGGCTACACCCGTGAGGCCGCCGTGCGCGTGAGCTTCCTCATGGCCATCCCCGCCGTGTTCGGCGCCGGCATCCTGGAGGCCGTCTCGGCGGTCAAGGACGTGAGCGCCTGCTCCGCGGGCGACGCGGCCTCCTGCACGGCGATCGGCGCGTTCCCCGGCTGGGGTGCCACGCTTGCGGCCACCGTGGTGGCGTTCTTCGTGGGCTACGTGGTGATCATCGGCTTCCTGAAGTTCGTCTCCACGTTCTCCTACAAGGCCTTCGCCATCTACCGCATCGGTCTGGCCGTGGTGGTGGCCCTGCTGCTCATCACCGGCGTGCTGCCGGCCATCGACCCGTCCGTGGCCGCCGCCGCGTAACGCCGGGCGAGTCGAGCGCAGATCCATAAACGTATATACGATTATACGATTAAGGGGCATCTCCTGATATGGGAGATGCCCCTTTACGTTTGTCCTGTTGCCGTGCGTTTCGTCGTCGATGATCATTGATCGGAACCGCGATGCGGCGCCTCCGGAAGACATATGCGTCGGCGGTTCACTCGCCCATCTGCCTCAGGAACGCCTCGGCCTCGCGCACCAGCTGTTCGCACTGCGGCGTGCCCAGGCCGGCTTCCTCGTCCGCCTTGCACTTGAGGTCGTAGTCGCGCTCCAGGTGCTCCACGTATTCGCCCAGCTGGTCGTTGCAACGCACCAGCACGGAGGCCTGCGCCTTCCACTGCTCGGCCTTGCGCCTGAGCTCAGTCGTGTCGAACGTGAAGCCGATGCGCTTGCCCAGCGCGTCCAGCAGACGCATGGTGCCGGCCGCGCAATCGTCGCTGCCCAGGTACTGCGGGATGGAGACCCACATGGATGCGTGGGCGAAGCCGCGATCGGCGGCCGCCATATCCAGCACGGTGGGGATGCCGACCGGGCCGTTGTACTCGCGGTCGCATTCGCACTGGCTCTCGCCGTCGCTCACGGCGACAGGCAACGGCCGGGCATGCGGACAGTCGGAGAACATGGCACCCATCGTGACCACCTGCGAGACGTCCAGCTCCTCGGCGATGTGCAGGCTCTGGCTGCAGTACTCCATCCAACGGTAGTTCGGTTCCGGGGCTATCTGCGCGTAGAGATGGCGTCGGGCGTCCAGCGTGATGTCGTAGAACGTGGTCTGCGGCCACACCAGGTTCGCGCGGCCGGAAACGTGGCACAGCATCGGACGGGCCACCTGATAGTCGTAGAACCCATCGCAGTCGATATGCCGGATCTCGCGGGACTCGTACCGCTTGACCAGATAACGGACCACGTTCGTGGCGGCCTGACAGGCGTCGTTCCAACCTTCGAACGCGGCGATCATCACCGGTCCCTGGACGTTCGCTTCTTCACTCATACTTCAAGGGTAACGTGGGGAAACGCCCTTGCGCGCCGGCTTCAGCCATCAGCGAGCGGGGCCATGACCCGTCGAAAACCCAGCTACCACAAGGCGACACGCCGTGACTGGACGGACTGGAGACATGTGTGTATAGTAATCACTCGTGCTTCGGCGAGACACCTTCCTGGTGACTGCCGGACAGACACACGCGGACATAGCTTAGTTGGTAAAGCGCAACCTTGCCAAGGTTGAGACCGCGGGTTCGAGTCCCGTTGTCCGCTCTAGGTCCGACGAGTTGACAGACCTTACGGTGGGTTAGCCAAGCGGTTAGGCAGCGGCCTGCAAAGCCGTATAGACGAGTTCGACTCTCGTACCCACCTCTCAGGACCGCGGAGCAATCCTCGGATTGAGAAGCGGACCCGGGCGGTTGGCGCAGAGGTAGCGCACTTCCCTGACACGGAAGGGGTCACAAGTTCGAATCTTGTATCGCCCACACAGACAGATTCGTTCTGTTGACAATAACTGAACACCGATTGATTTCGGGCGATTGGCGCAGCGGCTAGCGCACTTCGTTCACACCGAAGGGGTCGTAGGTTCGATTCCTACATCGCCCACTGGAATCCGATTCTCACGTCGGAATCTCTGCGGACATAGCTTAGTTGGTAAAGCGCAACCTTGCCAAGGTTGAGACCGCGGGTTCGAGTCCCGTTGTCCGCTCTAGGTAAAGCCTCACCACAGCGGTGAGGCTTTTTCGTTACCGCACTTGCTGCATCACTTGTATCCGTCCCACAATGGCGAAGGGAACAGCGTCTTTTCGCATTCGCTCCACATCTCACGTAAGCTGGAGTTCGGTTCCCTCAGCCAGCGTAACTGCACGCCGTCCATGGCGCAATGGCATGCGTGAATGGTTGAGATAAGATCCACGCCGTCTGGCAGCAGCCATTCGACGCCAGCGTCGCCGGCGGTGGTTATGGCTTCTCTGCGACTGAAGTAATCGTGCGCGGGATGGGATGGGTTCAGGCTTTCCACAGACAACATCGCAAACATGCGCACATAATTGGGCCGTGACTCGTTGATCGCGGCATTGAGCCGGAAGTAGTCGGGGAGTAGGGGAGGATGTGCTCGCCGTTCCTCTTGGCTCATGGCGTTCAATCGATCCTGATAATCCAGGAGCTCCTGTGGGCGGTCATAGCGTTGTTCGATGAGCATGCTCATCAGTGTCTGTTTGTTTTTGATGTAGTACAGAAGATTTTGTTTGCTCATGCCAGTGGCTTCGCCTATGCGCTCGAGCGAAGTGCCGTAATACCCGTATGCGCCGATGAGCTCTGTTGCCGCATTGAGTATGGAGTCGATTTTCTCGTTGCGTTTGGTCATGGTCAAGTCGTACTCCCGATTGTGCTGTATCGAATTCTGTAGTGCTTCTGCTCGGCACCGTTTCCCATCATACATTTTTGACCTTCTGGTAAACACGCCGGTATTGCAATTTTTTACCGTTCGGTATATTTTTTACCTAACGGTAAGTTTTACCGTTAGGTAAAAAAGATGGGTCACGTTTCGCGTCGCAAAGGAGGGCGCATCATCATGACGAAAGCAACCGAACCGCAAGAACCAAGAGATGCGGCACATGCCAGAGCGCACAACATTCAGGAGACCAGCGAGGCGATGTCGGAACCAGGCATGACAGTGCTGCAGCGCATCCGTTTCCTTATAGGCTTCCTGTTGTGTGGCATACTCTGGTATGCACCATTCGCGGCCGTTATCGGCATTCTGTTACCACAGCGTTTCCTTGACGATGGGGTGGCGGATCCCACCGCATTGGTTGCGCAGCTTAACTCGATCGGTGCATTCGTGGCGTTGTTCGCCAACCTTCTGTGGGGCACTTTATCTGACCGCTCCCGTTCCCGCTTTGGCAGACGCACTCCCTTCATCGTAGTGGGCGCCGTCTTGGCCGGCCTGTTCCTGTGGCTGACTTCCGTAGTGAACGGCGCTCCGCTGATTATTCTCTGTTGGTGCGGGGCCCAGCTGTTCCTCAATATGCTGTTGGCGCCGTTCTTCGCAGTGCTGTCCGATCGCATACCGGAAAACAACCGTGCCAGTATGTCCGCCATCTACGGCCTTGGTGTCACCATCGGGCAATCCGTCGGCCAAATTCTCAGCGCCGCGCTGCTCACCAATGTGGCGTTCGGCATCCTTCTGGCCAGCGTCTGTCTGGCGATTTGCGGCCTGCTTACCGTAATCGTCTGGCCGAAGGAGCCGTCTGCCGCGAGTCTGCCGGCAGCTCAACGGGGGCAGGGCGTCTTCTCGGTGATCAGGGCGTTCACACCGCCGACCAAGAATTGTCGTGATTTTTACCTTGCCTTGTTCGGCAGGCTGCTAATCACGATCTCGATCTACATGATCGTCAACTATCAGCTGTATATATTCCGCGAGTACATCGGATTGGATACCGCCCAAGCCAGCGCCTCTCTTTCGGTGGCCGCAGTGATCATCATGGTCGCATCGCTGGTCGCATCGGCGATCGCCGGTCCGCTCTCCGACTTCCTGCACCGTCGCAAGCCTCTTGTGATCGCATGTGCGTTGATCATTGCGTTCGGATTCCTGATCCCGGCGATGATTCCCAGCGTATGGGGCATGTATGTGTGGGCCGCATTCCACGGGTTCGGCGTCGGCGTCTACAACGCATGCGACCAGGCATTGAACGTCGACGTGCTGCCGAACAAGGAGGAAGCCGGCAAGGATCTCGGCATTCTGAATCTGTCCAACACCGTTGGGCAGATGATCGGACCGGTCGCCACGTCGATGATCGTCATCGTTTTCGGCAGCTATCGTCTGGCCTTCCTCATCGGCGCGATCGTCCTTGCGTGTTCGTGCGTGTTCATCGGACTTATTCGCAAGGCCAAGTAGCTCCGGCGGCACTTGCCGACTCTCGGGCTCCGCGCTATCGGCGCATTATTCAATTTCAATTTCACAGGTTTCCGTTAGGAGAACGATCATGACCACCATTCACGACCTCACGCTCGAAGACAAAGCCGCACTCACTTCAGGTGCGGACGCCTGGCATCTTCAGGGGATTCCGGACAAAGACATTCCCGGATATATGATCACCGATGGACCGCACGGCCTGCGCAAGATGCGCGACGGCGGCCAATACTACGACACCGTGCCTGCCACCTGCTTCCCGCCGGCTGCCGGTCTGGCCAACGCATGGAACCCCGAATTGGCACGCCGGGTCGGCGTCGCGATGGGTGAGGAGTGCGTGCAGGAGAAGGTCGCCGTCATTCTGGGTCCGGGAATCAACATCAAACGCAACCCCCTCGGAGGCCGCTGTTTCGAATACTGGTCCGAAGACCCATGTCTGGCAGCTCATCAGGCCGCAGCGCTCGTCGAAGGCGTGCAATCACAGGGCGTAGGCACCTCGTTGAAGCACTTCGCCGCCAATAATCAGGAAACCGACCGTATGCGCGTCTCGGTGCGTGTCAGCGAACGGGCGCTCCGGGAGATTTACCTTTCCGCATTCGAATATGTCGTCAAACATGCCGATCCCTGGACGATCATGTGCTCCTACAACCGTATCAACGATGTGTACTCGTCGGAGAATACGTGGCTGCTCACCGACGTGCTGCGTAACGAATGGGGGTATCGGGGTCTGGTGATGAGTGATTGGGGAGCGGTGCACGACCGTGTTGCCTCGATCAAGGCCGGTCTGAACTTGGAAATGCCGCCATCCGACACCGATGAGGATGTGGTGATCGCCGTACGCGATGGACTGCTGGATGAGACACAGCTCGACAATATGGCGAACGGCGTGCTGTCTTTGCTCGATAAAGTCCGTCCGGCGATGGAGCGTGAAGGATTCGTCTACGATGCCGCCGCGCATGATCGGCTTGCACGACGCGCGGCTCAGGAATCCATTGTGTTGTTGAAAAACGAGAACGGGATACTGCCATTGTCCGCGGACGACCATATTGCGGTCATCGGCGAATTCGCACGTACGCCACGCTACCAAGGTGGTGGCTCGTCGCATATCACGCCGACCCGGTTGACATCATTCCTTGACTCCCTGCATGGCCGTGGCATCAATGCTGTTTTTGGAGGCTTCTGCTGTTTTCGTGGGTTAGGTTGCTGGTGTTGGTAGTTGGATGTTGAGTCCGCCGCATCTGAGCATGACGAGGCTGATGAGGTTGGTGACGTGGTGGAAGCCGTAGGCCATGCGGATGG
>NZ_JAHBBJ010000011.1 GCF_019331675.1 Bifidobacterium miconisargentati | reverse complement strand
CCGACAGCTCCCCTGACAAGGGGAGCCGAGAAATAAGAGCCCCGCCAATTGTGGTGTGCCGGAGCTTACTTTTGGCTCCCCCCCTATGAGGGGAGCTGCCGTCGAAGACGGCTGAGGGGAGCCGGACACTCATACGGCCGAATCAGTAGTGATACAGCACCGTGCCGTCGGGGCCGGTGATGGTGAACGTGGGGGAGCCCTCCACGCTCAGCGAGACGGTCAGCGAGTGCTGGCCGTCCGCGCTCACCGACCGGTACGTGAACCGCTTGTTTTCCAGCGTGACGGCCTCGGTGCGCGCGTCCAGCAGCCACGGGTTGCGCCGGCGTAGGGCGATCAGCGCCTGATGCATCCGGTAGACGGGCTCGCCGAGCCGGGACAGCTGGTCGGGGGAGTCGGGGAACTTCGGACGCACATCGTCGTCGCCGCCGAACCGCTCCTGCTTGACGCCCACGTACCCCTGCTCGTCGCCGTAGTAGATGCTCGGCACGCCGCCCACCGTCATCAGCACGGCCAGCGCCAGCGCGGCCTTCGGCGCGCCGATCTGCGAGGCGATGCGCGTGACGTCATGGTTGCCGATGAACGTCTGCGGCACGAAGGAATCCAGGAAGGCGTTGTGCCGCTTGAGGTTCCAATCGAGCTCGAAGAAGTTCTCCGTCTCCAGCGCATGCTGGACGGACTTCCACAATTCGTACTGCGTGACCGAATCCATCGTCGATTCCTCGACGATGCGCGGGTAATCGCCGTGGATTACCTCGCCGAAGATCCACGAATACGGGTGCGCGGCCCTGACCTGCGGCAGCACGCGGGCCCAGAACGCGGGCGGCACGGCGTACGCCGCGTCCAGACGCCAGCCGGCCGCACCTCGGTCGAGCCAATGGTTCATCACTCGGGTCACGTACTCCACGGTTTCGGGGGAGTCGTGGTCGAGATCGACCAGATCGCCATGCCCCTCGAACACGTCCAGCGCGGGATTGCCGTCGCTATCCAGATGGGCCTTGACCAGTCCGTGCCATGGATTGCCGTGCGGGTCGAGGGTGCCGGACGCCTCGTCCAGGGCCGCCTGCACGGCCGGATGCGAACGGCTCACATGATTGAACACGCCATCCAGGATCAGCTGCAGTCCCATGCCCCGGCATGCCTCGGCGAGCCGGTCGAACGCCGCGTCCCCTCCCAGCCGCACGTCCACATGCATGTGGTCGAGCGTGTCATACCCATGTGTGCGCGACTCGAAGATCGGTCCCAAAAGCAGACCGGACGCACCCAGATCGCGCGCGTAACCCAGCCAGTCGACCATTGAATCCAAGCCGCGGCCGTGGAATTCGCGCGGGCCCGACGGGCGGATGTCCGCGCCGCAGAATCCCAGCGGATACACATGCCAGAACACGCCGTAGCGCACCCAATCGGGCAGATCGCGGCCCTTGTCCGTATTCACGACCATCGCAACACCTCCTGCTGCCGGTATGTTGACACTATGTCCATTCTCTCACAAACGACGAGAAAGTTCGGGGGAACGCGCATATCGGGGGTGTGGCTCCGTGGTGTCGGTTCATGGGGGACGCGCGAAAACCGGTGAAAAGACCACATGCTGGAACGAAATATAAGACGGGCCTATACCCCCGCTACTGTTGCCAAACAATGCCACAAGCAGCGATGCAATCCCCGCACAGGGCCGCAAAGAAGAGCAATTTCAAAGAAGAGAGCCCGTATGCCGTTTGCTATCCGGCATGACGGGAAGAAATACGAGGGGTCATCATGACCGAAGCGACAGCCCAGGTTCCGGCACCGGGCAAGTTGGAATTCAAGGACGACTACACGACCGCGGAAACCGCGCGCGTGATCCGCAATTCGAAGGGCCTGCCCGTGGGCGTGCGCCCGAAGATGGTATGGACCTGGCAGAAGGCGCTGCTGTGGGCCGCCGTCGCCATCGTATGCGCCTGCGGCTGGGCCATCCTGGCCGTCTCGCGCGGCGAGCAGATCTCCGCCATCTGGTTCCTGGTGGTGGCGTTGAGCTCGTACGCCATCGCCTATCGTTTCTATGCGTACTACATCCAGATCAAGATCATGCGCACCGACGACGCGAACGCCACCCCGGCCGAGCGCGTGCATGACGGCGCGAACTTCGAACGCACCGACCGCCGAGTGCTTTTCGGCCAGCACTTCGCCGGCATCTCCGGCGCCGGCCCGCTCGTCGGCCCGATCCTGGCCGCCCAGATGGGCTACCTGCCCTCCACCCTGTGGATCATCCTCGGCGTGATCTTCGCCGGTGCCGTGCAGGACATGCTCGTCCTGTGGATCTCCGCCAAGCGTCGCGGCCGTTCGCTCGGCCAGATGGCCGCCGACGAGATGGGCAAGTTCGGCGGCATGATCCTGTCCGTGTTCCTGGTGGTCATGACCGCCATCGCCATGGCGTTCCTGGCACTTGTGGCCATCAAGGCCATGGCCGCCTCCCCGTGGGCCGTGTTCTCCATTGGCATGACCATCCCGATCGCCCTCATCATGGGCTGCTACCAGCGCTTCCTGCGCCCCGGCCGTGTGATCGAGACCACGCTGCTCGGCTTCGTGCTGCTCGTGCTGGACATTGTGGCCGGCGGCTGGATCGCCTCCATCCCGGCCGTGGCCGAGGTGTTCACGCTGACCGCCCAGCAGCTCGTCATCGCCCTGGTCATCTACTCGTTCGCCGCCGCCGCGCTGCCGCACTGGCTGCTCGTGACCCCGCGCGACTACCTGTCCACCCTGATGAAGATCGGCACGCTCGTGCTGCTCGTGGTCGGCATCATCATCGCCAACCCGTCCGTCAAGGTGCCGGGCCTGACCGAACTCGCCTCCGGATCCACCGGCCCGACCTTCTCCGGCAACCTGTTCCCGTTCCTGTTCATCACCATCGCCTGCGGCGCCCTCTCCGGCTTCCACGGCGCGGTGAGCTCCGGCCTGACCCCGAAGGCCGTCGAGAAGGAGAACCAGATCCGCATGATCGGCTACGGTTCGATGCTCGTCGAATCGTTCACCGCCATCATCGCCCTGATCGCCGCGATCACCATCTCGCAGGGCGTCTACTTCTCCACCAACATGTCCGCCGCGCAGATCTCCGCCGCATCCGGCGTGAGCGTGACCGCCACCTCCACGCCGAGCGAACAGGCCGAGGCCGCCGTCAAGGCCGTCGATTCGATGACCGTGAGCGACATCGAGGGCAACCAGATGAAGGTCACCTGGGATTCCGTGGACGAAAACGGCGACGCCAAGACCTACGAAGGCGCCGAAGCGCTGGAAAAGGCCGCCTCGGACATCGGCGAGAAGACCATCGTCTCCCGTACCGGTGGTGCCACCACATTCGCCATGGGCATGGCCAACTTCCTCAAGTCCTACCTGGGCGGTCATGATTCGATGGCGTTCTGGTACCACTTCGCCATCATGTTCGAGGCCCTGTTCATCCTCACCACCGTGGACAACGGCACCCGTGTGGCCCGCTACCAGATCGGCGAAATGCTCGGCAACGTGCGCAAGCTGAGGAAGTTCGCCGACCCCACGTGGAAGCCCGGCAACATCATCACCACGCTGATCGCCACCGCCTTGTGGGGCGGACTGCTGTGGATGGGCGTGTCCGACGCGAACGGCGGCATCAACGCCATGGTGCCGATCTTCGGCATCTCCAACCAGCTGCTCGCCGCCGCCTGCTTCGTGCTCGTGACCGTATGCGTGGCCAAGCTGGGATACAGGAAGTACCTGTGGATTCCGGTGCTGCCGCTCGTGTGGGACATCGCCGTGACCTTCACCGCCGACTTCCAGAAGATCTTCGGACCGCTGAGCTACTTCACCGTCGCCTCCAAGTACCAGGCGCAGATCGCGTCCGGCGAACTGAGCGGCGAGGCCCTGACCAACGCGCAGGCCGCGCTCAACAACGCCTACCTCGACGGCGTGCTCTCCGTGTTCTTCCTGGTCATGATGGGCATCTTCGTGATCGTGGGCGTGGTATGCGTGGCCCGCACGTTCGCCGCCGGCAAATTCGGCGCCGAGACCACTTCCGAGGAGCCGTTCGTGGAATCCCAGTGGTTCGCTCCCTCCGGCCTGATCGCCACCTCGCTGGAAAAGAAGGTACAGCGCGAATACAGCGTCAAACTGCATGAACTCGCCCAAAGCGAGCAGGCGGCCGCGTGATGCCGGGGGATATCGCGGAACGACTCGCGCACGCATGGCAAGGCATCGTCTGGTATCTGCGGGAGATCAGCGGCGAGGCGAGGTACGATCATTACCTTGAGCACTTCGCCACCGAACACCCCGGCGAAACCCCGATGAGCGAGGTCGAATACCTCCGCGCCCGCGAAGCCTACGACCGGCTCCACCCCAACACCAGCTGTTGCTGCTGACGCAAAGCCCCTCCCCGTGAGGGGCTTTCCCATGAACGAAGCCACACACAACGCCACGAATACCGCTACGTAGTCACCAATCGGTTACAATCGGTGTGACGACTTTCCGCCACCCCCGAAGAAGAAGGTGATGACTAGCCGTGGACGTATCCCTGGCCTACTTCATCCAACAGGTGTTCTCCAACCCGGCGCTCGCCGTGACAACGTTGCTGACGCTCGGCGTCATCTTCGTCAACGGATGGACGGATGCTCCCAACGCCATCGCCACCTGCGTGACCACCCGTTGCATGCGCGTACGTTCCGCGGTCATCATGGCGGCGGTGTTCAACTTCCTGGGCGTCTTCCTCATGACCCAGTTCAACGCCTCGGTGGCCTCCACGATCTCCACCATGGTGGATTTCGGCGGTGACACGCATGCGGCCCTCATCGCCCTGTGCGCGGCGCTTTTCTCCATCGTGGTCTACAGCGTGGGCGCCTCCATGCTCGGCATCCCCACCTCCGAAAGCCACAGCCTCATCGCGGGCCTGACCGGCGCGGCCATCGCCATCCAGGGCGGTATCGCCGGCGTCAACATGGGCGAATGGGTCAAGGTGCTCTACGGCCTGGTGGCGAGCCTCGTCATCGGCTTCGGCATGGGTTGGCTCGTGTGCAAGATCGTCACCCTGATCTGCGCCGGATTCGACCGACGCCGCACCAACGGCTTCTTCACCTACGCGCAGATCGTGGGCGCCGCGGCCAACAGCTTCATGCACGGCGCGCAGGACGGCCAGAAGTTCATCGGCGTGCTGTTCCTCGGCATGGCGTTCTGCAATGGGCAGTCGAGCGTCGCCGGCGTGGTGATCCCCGTATGGCTCATGATCCTGTGCAGCACCATCATGGGCGTGGGCACCAGCGTGGGCGGCGAGAAGATCATCAAGTCCGTGGGCATGGACATGGTCAAACTGGAGAAATACCAAGGCTTCTCCGCGGATCTCTCCAGTGCGCTGTGCCTGCTCGTCATGACCGTGCTCGGCATCCCCGTCTCCACCACGCACACCAAGACCAGCGCCATCATGGGTGTGGGTGCGGTCCGCCGGCTGTCCGCCATCAACTTCGGCGTGGTGCGCGACATGATGCTCACCTGGGTCTTCACGTTCCCCGGCTGCGGCCTCATCAGCTTCGCCATGGCCAAACTGTTCATGTTCGTGTTCTAGAAAGGAACCCCGCAATGGCAAGAAAAAACGATTCCTTCTACTTCGACGGGTTCCGTGAGAGCGCGGAATACGCATGCCAGGCCGCGCACCTGCTCTCCGAGGTCATGCACGGCTACGACTCCGAACAGCTCAAGGACAGCATGGAAGAGATGCACCGCATCGAACAGGCCGCCGACAAGGTGCGTCACAGGATGATGGACGAGCTGGTCACCGCCTTCATCACCCCGTTCGACCGCGAGGACATCGGCCAGCTGAGCTACGTGCTCGACGACGTGATCGACAGCATCGAAGGCGTGCTCGACCGCATGTACTACGACAACGTGACCGACATGCGCCCCGAGGCCCTGCAACTGACGGACATGGTGGTTCACGGCTGCGAGCAGATCGCCGGGCTCGTCGGCGAACTGCCGCAGTTCAAACGCTCCAAGACGCTACGCGAGCGCGTGTTCGCCATCAACACCATCGAGACCGACGCCGACCACGTGTTCATCGAGGCCATGCGCACGCTGCACACCACCTGCACCGACCCGCTGCAGGTGTTCGCCTGGCACGACGTGTTCCGCCACCTCGAACAGTGCGCGGACAACTGTGAGGCCGTGGCCAATGTGGTCGACGGCATCGTCATGAAGAACAGCTGATGTCATTTTCTTGGCTCCACTTGTCAGGGGAGCTGTCGGCGGAGCCGACTGAGGGGTAGTTCCCGAGCAATAAGAAAAACTCATCGATTGTTGTTCCGTCTCACCGGTGCGAGTTGATCCAGAGGATGGCGAGTTGGGTGCGGTTGGTGAGTCCCAGCTTGTCCAGCATGGCGCTGATGCGGTTGCGCACGGTGCCTTCGCTCAGGAACAGCTTCGCCGCGATGTCACGGTTGTCGAATCCCTGCGCCACCAGCGCCGCGATATCACGATTGCGCTCGTCCATCGCATCCAGCGCGAGTCGGTCCGCGGCCAGTGCGGCGGGGGATTCCGGTTGAGCCGCATTGGACGATGCCGTGACGACGCCTCCATCCGATGCCGTCATGCCGTCGATGCCGGTCCGTCCGGATGCCCGACCCGCTCCGTGCGCGATATCGCCGCTTCCGGTTGCGGATTGGTTGCCGTTGTCCGCCGAGAAACCGGTGAGTTTGCCGAGCACCTCGGCGCCCAGCACCACCTGACCGGCCATCACCGCCTGCAGGGCCGGCGCCACAGCGGCCACATCCTGTTTGATGAGATACCCCTTGGCGCCGATGGCCATGGCCTGCGCGATGTACGACCGGTCCGCGAACGTGGTCAGGAACAGGATGCGCGCGGCGGGGTCCTTCCTCAGGATCTCTCCGGCCGCGTCAAGACCGCTTTTGCCGGGCATCTGGATGTCGATGAGCAGGATGTCCGGATGATTGGCCGGGGTATCGAAATACCGTGCCGTGGCGGTCGTGCCGTCGTTCGCGGTCCACAGTACGTCCGCCGCGCCGGTGGCCGTCAGAATGGTCTGCAACGACTGGCAGACGATCGGATCGTCATCCACGATTGCGATTCTCATACAGAGCCTTTCGCTTTCCCGTCATTCGACACTTTTACATGGTTCCACGGCCGCTTCGGTACCGAAACGAACACCCGCCAGCCGTCATCGTACGGTCCGCACAATGCCGTGCCGCCGATGGACCGCACACGCGATTCGATGTCCGCCAATCCCATGCCGCGAGGCAATTCATTGGCCGATAGCCTGTCGCCAGGCCGGTTGACGGAACCGGTACGAGACGTTCCGTCAACCGTTGGTTTCTCCGGGCCCGCATCCTGCACGACCAACTGCCAGAACGCGGGGAAATCACGCAACGTGACCTGCGCGGTACGAGCCTGGCTGTGATGCACCACATTCGACAAGGCCTCCCTGATCACCGTGGCGAAACAGCGGGATACGGGTGCCGGGGCCGAGGTGACATCGTTCTCAAGCCGGATCGAGAACCCGGGGGAGACCCCGTCGAACGAGTGAACCGCCGCCTCGATCTGTGCGGCGAAATCAGTGCCGTCATCCTCCAGATCGTGCACGGACCGGCGCACCATCGTCATCGCGTCGTTCAATGTCTCGCCAAGCGCGCCGAAGCCTTGGGCGGCCACGGCGTCCCCGGTCGCATCGGCCACGGCGCGGCCGGCCTGCGCCTGCATGATGGCACGGGTCAGCAGATGGCCCACGTTGTCATGAATCTCGCGTGCGATGCGTGTACGCTCGCCCAGCGTGGCCATGCGCACTGATTGCGCCCGCTCCTCGTCCACGTCCGCGAGCCGCAGGCGATTGGCACGGGCCGATTGCCGAGACCGATCCTGCAAGGCGCGTAACTGCCGCCGCAATGCGTCCTCATGCGTGGTCCTCGCCCCCAGTGCGAAGCCCAGCACAGTGGCTCCCACAGTGAGCATGAACGATATCGCGTCTTTTGCGAAGGATGGTTGGGAGCTGTTTTCGGTGACGAGGATATGGCATGTCGATACCGCCAGCGGAAGCAGCCACAGCCATCGAGAGGTCAACGTGACATAGGGGAGCGCATCCCACCAGCGTGATGCGAACGTATTCGTCGTACTGGTCGGCATTGTGCCGGATGCGGTCGTGGGTGATGCGGTTCGCGCCGGAACAGATGGAATGCAGGATGTCAGGCGAGCCGCATCATAGGCGATGACGGGCAGGAACGCGGTCCATGAAGGCAACGCCGCGGCGGCCATCTCATATGCGCACGTCGGCAGCCAAGCCCAGGGCCCACGCGCCAGCCATTCGGCAAGTCCCGTCGCGGACGCCGCGATCAGCAGCCCGGCGATCATCCCCGCATACCCCATCACGGAGATATCCTGCGCGCCCTCGCTGCCGACGGCATACGGCATCGCCAACAGTGCCACGCCGAGCGCCAGCAGCAACCCCTTCTCCGCCATCGTTCGCATCGCGTCTCCCCGTCCAACGCATCGGTCTGGTTCCTGCTCCCAGACTACTCCCGTTCATTGCGGACACTCGGTTCAGACTTGCTGTGGCAGCAGGCGAACCGTACCTCGCTGATTGAATCATGCGGCATAAGACCCTCGTCAGGTCGATAAGCCGTGACAAATGTCATCGCTGATTTCGCACGGCGTGACGTTTGTGGGTGGGAGTCGCGGCGGCCGCTTGGGATGATGGAGTCATCCAAGGAAGGGAGCGAACATGGCAACCGACATCACAACCCACACCGACACCGGGCCCACCGCACCGGCCGAGACGAACGAAGTGGAGACGACCACGGCAGTCCACGTCAGCCAGCTCGTCAAGCGGTACGGCGACATGGTGGCGCTCGACTACTTCGACCTCGACGTGAAGCAGGGCGAGATCTTCGGCCTGCTGGGCCCCAACGGCTCCGGCAAGACCACGGCAATCAACTGCATCCTCGCGCTGCTCACCTACGATTCGGGCACCATCCGCGTCTTCGGACAGCCGATGACGCCCACGTCATACGACCTCAAGCGCCGCATCGGCATCGTGCCGCAGAACGTGGCCGTGTTCAACGAACTGACCGTCACCGAGAACATCGACTACTTCTGCTCGCTGTACGTGCCGAAGAAGGCCGAACGCGCGCCCCTGGTCGAGGAGGCCATCGAATTCGCCGGACTGCAGGACTTCCGCAAATTCAGGCCCGGCAAGCTCTCCGGCGGTCTCCTCAGGCGTCTCAACATCGCCTGCGGCATCGCCCACAAACCCGACCTCATCTTCTTCGACGAGCCGACCGTGGCCGTCGACCCGCAGAGCCGCAACGCCATCCTCGAAGGCATCCAGAAGCTCAACAAGGCCGGCGCCACCGTGATCTACACCAGCCACTACATGGAGGAGGTCGAACAGATCTGCGACCGTATCCTCATCATGGACCACGGCCGTCACCTCGCGCTCGGCACCGCTGACGAGCTCAAGGCCATGATCGACACGGGCGAACGCATCACCATCGAAACGCTCGACCTGACCGACGAGACGCTCGCCGCCGTACGTGCGCTCGCGTTCGTCATCGAGGCCTCCTACGACGGGCGCGAACTGGATGTGCGCTGCCGTCGCGGCGACCACAACCTCGTCGACCTGATCGGCGTGCTGCGCACCTCGGGCGCGAACATCGGACACCTGACCAGTCGTCCACCCACCCTGAACGACGTGTTCCTGGAACTCACCGGCAAGGCGTTGCGCGACTAGGAACCCTCCAACTCAAGGAAAGGAGAACGCCATGTGGAGCACGTTCATCGTCACACTCAAGGCGAATCTCAGGGACAAAAGCGCGCTGTTCTGGCTTATCGTGTTCCCGATAGCGCTGTCGACCATGTTCAACGGCGTGTTCGGCAACCTGGACCAGGCCATGAGCATCACGCCGGTATCCGTGGCCGTCGTGGAGGACACGAACTGGACGAACGCGGTCGGCGCGGACACGCTCATCACGGCGATGTCCGGCAAGACAAGCGATTCGGGCAAGACTCAGGACGGCAGCGGCACGAATGCAGGCATGGATGTAATGGACATCGACCCCGGCGTGACCCTGCTGGACGTCACCAAGGTCGACTCGACATCGCAGGCCCGCGAACTACTGTCCCAAGGCAAGACGGACGGTTACCTCAAGGCCGACGACGACGGACGAATCGCACTCACACTCAGCGACGACACCGTGACCGTGGCCAACAACGGCACGCAGGAGGCGGGACTTGACGTTTCCCTCTCGGCGCTCGACAACGTACTTGACCAGTACAACCGCACCAGCGCCACCGTGAAGTCCGTGCTCAAGGACAATCCGGCCGCCCCGACCACGCGCACGTTCTGGAATGGCATCAACGCATCCATGAACGCCACCAAAGAGGTCACGCTCACCAACTTCAAACCCAGCGTGATGGCGAGATACTACTACGCGCTCATGGGCATGGCCTGTCTGGTCGCCATGTCGTACATGATCCATACGGTCACCACCGCTCAGGCGAACCTCTCCGCGCTCGGCATCCGCCGCACCGTCGCGCCGCTCGGACGGACCAAACAGCTCGTGGCCGGATTCCTCGCGGGATGGCTGTGCTCCTGCGCCTGCCTGCTCGTCGCGCTCGCGTACATTCGCTACGTCTGCGGCATCGAAGTCGGCGGACGCGAACCGGCCGCCGTGCTCGCCGTGATCGTCGCCTCGTTCATGACCTGCGCATTCGGCACGATGATCGGCGCCATCCCCAAGCTCACGACCGGCGTCAAACAGGGCATGGCCACCGCGATCGCCTGCTCGCTGTCCCTGTTCAGCGGCCTGTACGGCGGATTCGCCATGGAACTGAGCGACCTGATCTCGCGCAAGGCGCCGCTGCTCGCCATCATCAACCCCGCCCAACAGGTGACCGACCTGTTCTACTCGCTCATGTACTACGACAGCTACCAGCCGTTCATCCGCACCTGCGCCATCCTGTTCGCGATGAGCGCGGTGTTCCTCACGGCCGGCGTGATCATGCTCAGGAGGCAACGCTATGAACACCTGTAAGGCCACCGTGCGCGTACTGCTCGCGCACCGCACGTACATCATCATCTACCTGGTGCTCATGGGCATCATGATGTTCACGCTCAGCTGGTCGCAGATCACCGCCGCCAACCGGACCGTGGCGGACACCTACGAGCCGGAGAAGGTCAACGTCGCCGTCGTCGACCGGGACGCCAACCGCGGCGGCATCGCCGACGGCCTGCGCGACTACCTGTCCGATTCCGCCACGCTGGTCGAACTGGACGACGGCCCCGAATCGTTGCAGCAGGCCGTCGCCTCGAACTGGACCGATCTCATCGTCATCATCCCGCGCGGCTACGCCGACGATTTCATCGAAGCCGTGCGATCCGGCGGTGACATGCCGAAGGTCGAGACGGTCACGAGCTACACGTCCGGTGCCGGCACCATCGGTGGCATGAACGTGAACGGGTTCCTCTCGCTCACCCGCATCGCGCTGATCGGGGAAAGCGTGCAGGTCGACGACAGTGAGCTCGCCGCATGGTATGCGAAGATGATCGGCGGGACGTCTTCCGGTTCCTCGGCCGGCGGGTCCGCCGCCGGTGCCGCCGGGCAGATGAACGAACAGATGAGCGGACAGATGGCTGCGGGGCAGAACGACGACTGGTCCCGGCTCATGAACGGTTCGGCGGACGGCTCGACCACAATCGACCTCGATTCGCTGCCGGAGGGGTCGCTGTCCGACCTGACGACGACCGATGTGCGGGCCGCCGCCAAGCGGGCCGCGCGCACGGCGCACGATGAAAAGGCCAACCGTCCGGTCGCCGTGGAGAACGTCACGTCGCAGGACGACCGGAACGCCGGTGCGGCGAACCCCGTCGCCTCCGGATTCGGCGACACGATGAAGACGGCGATCTACCCGCTGTTCCTCACCCTGAGCGTCTGCGTGAGCCTGGTGGCCCGCGTGTTCGGCACCGGCGAACTGCGACGCCGGCTCATGGCCACCCCCTCGGCCTCCATCGGGCTCAAGCGCATGAGCGTGCTGTGCGGCTTCGCGTTGCTGATCTGCATGGGCTATCTGGTCGTCGCGCTGGGGCTCACGGCCGCGACCGGCGCGAACATCGCCTCCATACCGGTGGGCGGTGTGATAATGACCTTCGTCTCGATCTGCATGTTCGCCCTCATGTGCACGGCCTGCGGTTTCATGCTCGGCGAATTCGGCGCCTCCGACACGGTCGCCAACGGGTTCGCCAACGTATTCGGACTGCTCATCCTGTTCTCGTCCGGCATCGCGTTCCCGATGAGCATGATGCCCGACGCGATGGTCGCCGTCGCCAAACTGACGCCCGGCTGGTGGTACTGCACGGCGATCGACGAGGCGCTTGGCGCCGGTTCCGCTTCCGGCACGGACATGGCCGGTTGGGCCGCCGCCACCGGTATCGTGGCGCTGTTCGCGGTCGCGTTCGTCTGCGTGGGGCTCGCCGCCGGACGGTTCCGCCGCTCCCGGCCGAATGCGGTGGCGTCGACCGTGACTCAACTCGCCGAAGCGTAAGTCACAGGCGGCGCGTCGCTGCTACATCCCCTTCAACCGATACCGCTGGGTCGGGTCGTCCTGGAACTTCACCTTGGCGACCCGGCCCTCTCGTATGAGCTCGCGCATGCCGGAGGTCGCGGCCAGGGGAGTGAGCTGCAGCTCGCGGATGATCTCCTTGATGCTCATCGCCGAATGCCGCTCCAGCACGGTCAGGATGGCCTTCGAGATGTCGCTCGGCGTGCTGTTCGCGGCCGAACGCTGCTTGGTGATGGTCATCGTGAACGTGTTGATGTCGTTGACCGTGGTGGCCGGCTCGATGCCCGCTTCCCTGAGACTCGCCGCGATGCGCTGGTAGCCGTCGCCGCCCTCCGGGTTCACGAACCCGCCGTCCGGATACGGCGTGGACTCCAGCAGCGTGAACAGGAACTGGTTGCGGGTGGAGACGAACGGCACGCCCGTCACCGGGTTCGGGTTCGCCAGCACATCGTGCGTCACCGTGCCATACAGGCCGCCCGGATTGGTGATCTCGATACGGTTCGTGAACACGCTGATGCGCACCTGCGTGCCGCGCGCGTCGGGGGAGTAGTCACGGTGCGTCAGCGCGTTCGCGATGGCCTCGCGCAGCACCACGGGCGGATAGTCCGGCTTCTTCGCGCCGATCCAGCGCATCAGGGACTCGACCGCATCGTTGATCATCACCGGAATCGGCCCCACGATGGTCTTGGCCGCCACCAACCGGTCGTCGCCGCGGAACACCTCGTCCCGGTCGGTGCCGGGGAATACGGCGATCGCGATGGAAAGCCGCGGATAGTACTTCTGCGGGTAACGGCCGAGCGCGAGCAGTCCGGCCAGCGTGGGTCGCAGGACCCCGCCCACCTCGCTGTCGTCGGAATCGTCATGACGCAGCACTTGCAGATCGAGCAGCGTGCGCGTGGCGTCGCGGCCGGCGAACACATGCGGATGCTGCTCGCGGGCGCGGGCCAGCAAGCCGGCCACCAGCGTGGGATCCAGATCGTCGGTGGTGGCGTGCGGCACGATGTCCAGATCATAGGTGGGCTGCAGATGCTCCTCGATGAGCCGGTCCACCTCGTAGGAGGTCATGCGGCGGTCGCCGTCGCCGGTGCGGATGAACGAGCCGCCGTGCGGGCCCAACGCGGTGGTGAAGCAGGGCTTGTCTCGCGGCAGCATCTCGTCCACGCGGGCGAACACCAGATTCGCGCCCTCGAAAGGACAGGTCACGATCACCGGGCGTACCACGGGCGTCATCTTCTCGCATGCCTGGCTCAGCGCCTCCTGCATGGCGCGCGCGTCGAACCCCTCCACCGGCGTGAACCCGGCCTTCTCCGAAAGCCCCAGGATGATCCAGCCGCCCGAACCGTTCGAGAACGCGGAAAGCGTATCCGTGATGGTGGAGGAGATGCGGCGCTTGCACTCCTTGACCTCGCACTGCTGCGTGTCGTTGCCGATCATGCGCATAAGCCCGATGAGCTCGGTCATCTTCGCGGTGTAGTCGTCGACCATGGGAGTGCCTCCTTTGACACCATTGTGCCGCATGCGGTTCGTGGGGTCGTGCGCTGTGTCCTGCGGGAAGGATGCCGTTCATCGAGAATTCACGTCGGTTCCGCCGGCCGGCGATGGGTGGGCGCCGGATGAGCATCATCCGGATGGGTGGCATGCTCGCACTGGCGCGCGAGAAGCGTCGGTATGCACGGTACACGGGCGTCGAATGAGACGAATCATTCCACATTGCGCCGGTAGAATGGAAGGTGCCGCGGTACGAAGTCGTCCGCGCGATGCACTTGGACAACGCATCCAGCGCATGCAACAAGCCGAAAAGGGGAACATCATGACCGACATCAACGAAACCAACGACACCGATGTGCTGGACGAGACGGCCGTCGTCGGCACCGAGCCTGTCGAGCCCGACGACGCCTCCGAAACCTGTCCCAAGGCCGCGCACTGCCCGCTCAAGCACCACCCGGGCATGTGCGGCAAGGGCGGCAAATGCCCGGTGAAGAACCTGTCCCGAAACGATGTGATCGCCGGCGCCATCACTCTGGTGAGCATGATCGCGTTGACCGTGGCGGGTTACTACGCCCAGTTCGTGCTGACCAAGGCCGCCGTCAAGTCCGCGTTGAAGGAGACCCGCCTTCGCTAGGATCCGACGGATTGCCGTCGAGGAAACGCCGTGTCGCTCCTGGCGTCGTCTCCCAGATGACAAGGTTGCTGGAACCATCGCCCGAAATCCCCGATGATGGCCATACGATTGCAAACAGGCCAGGTAAGGAGGCCATCATGGGGGAAATTCAAGGAGCGTCACGTGCGACGCATCATGACGTACGGCGTACGTTCGCATTGGTGGCCGCCGTGTTCATGTGCGCGGCGCTCGCGGCATGCGGCCAGGGAACGAACGCGAACCCCACTTCCGGGACCGACGCGAACTCCAGCGGGCAGCCCGCTTTCTCCGGACCATACGCTGACGACTTTACCCAGGCCTACAAGGACGCACCCACCGACCTCATCCGCGGCATCCTCAAGGACGGCAAGATCCACCGACGCCGAAGTGCAGGAGGCCTACGACGCATACAACACCTGCCTCGAACCCTATGGGCTGCAGGCCGTGTACACGCCGGGCGAAGGTGAGAGCACAGGGCAGTATCGGGGTTCGCTGTCCAACGACGAACAGCTCAAGGTCATGCAGGAATGCCGGAGCAAGACCGGCGCGGATCTCGTATCCACGCTTTACGCCGACATCTCATCCAACCCGAACAACGTCGATACGGCCGCCATGCAACGTACCACCTACCAGTGCCTCGCCAAGCACGACCTCCTGCCGCAGTCGATCAGCGAAAGCGAATACCTGGCGATGGTCGACCGCGGCACCACGCAGGAGAGCATGACCGCCAGCCTCAAGCGCGAGTCCGAGTTCTTCAGCGAATACTGGGAGCAGACCTACGACGGCCAGCCCAACCCCAATTTCAAATACGACCAGAACACGCCGCAAGGCCACCAGTTCTACCTATGCAACAACGATCCGTTGAACCAGTGATATGCGGTGTGGGGGTATGGCTTGGACGGCGTTCAATTGAGGATGTCAAGGGTCCTGTTTTCTTTGACTCTTCTTGGACGCCGAGCCTGTTTGGCCAACGATTCGGTGGGCCGGTAGCGGGTGAGGTGCTTGACGGCGGTCAAGCCAGTGCATTGCAGTGCGTCCTGTCCGCAACCGTTGTCCGGCCTGACCGCAGGGCCGATGGGACGGGTGCGCTGCGCAACAGGGATTCACCCGAGGTTGACGACAAGGCTGTCTGAAGCCTTCTCGTCTCCGGTCCACGTGCCGTCCGTACGGTTCCAGCTCATGCCGTTGGCTGTCATCGCATCGATGCCGTACTCGCGGGCGTGGGCGACGAGCCATCCGGCCGTCTGCCAGCATGCGCGTTGCTGGTCGGTATCGGACAGGCTGGATGGCAGCGTGACGGTGAGCGTGGTGCGGTTTGTCGCAGTGTCTTTGTTCGTGGACGAATGGGAGTCGAATAGTCCGAATAGTCCGTGATTCGAACCGCCGGAATTGCCGGAATCATTGGCGGCTCCGTCCGTGCTGTCCTTTGCGGGGCCGTCATTGCCGGTGCCGTTTGCGGCGGAGCCTTCGGCGGAATCGCCGTTCTTCGTCTCACTTTTGGTGATGGTGACGTTCGGCAGCGTCGCCGAGGCCGCCGCGATGAGCCCGTCCGCGTCGGATCCACTCACCGGCTCCAGCGCGCAGGTGACACCCGCGCTCAGCTCGCCGGTCAGGGCCGATGCCCAGGCGCGCGCCATCGCATCCCAGTTGGCGTACAGGTCCGGATATCCCGAACGCTGCACCTCCTGCGCCGCATCCTCCACCGGAATCGTCTGCCAATCCGGCACCTGCATCAGGTGATCGTAGAAGATGTTCGTGGCGTACGTCGGGTTGGACACCTGTTCGGCCGTGCCCCACCCCTGACTGGGACGCTGCTGGAAGAGCCCCAGCGAATCCCGGTCGCCATGGTCGAGATTCGTGAGCCGCGACTCCTGCATGGCCGTGGCGATGGCCACCGTGACGGCATGGTCCGGCAGGCCGCGATTGACGGCGATGTTCGCGATGAGCGCGGCGTTGCCCGCCTGCTCGGGACTCAGCGTGTGACGGGTGCCATCGGACGAGACGGCGGCGCAATAGGCGTCGCTCGCCGAACGCACGTATTCCTTGGGCGCCAACAGCCGCGGAAGCAGCATGACACCCAGCAGCACGATGACGAGGAACACGGCGACCGGCACCAGAATCCACGCCGTGATCGCGCCCGGGCGGCGCGCGCCATACCGGTTGTGTTGCTGCCCCATAGCCCTTCGGCCTCTTTTCATTCGTTCCGAGCGATTCACTGCCATATCCCATATTTCACGGTCGCCCGAATCCGAACAATACGACCGAAGTATGATTTCCGATTTCGTGCTCGTCCGCGTCCGCCGTGTTGCGGGGAATCCATCGGTCTGAAAGCTGGAACCACATGATTCGGTTGGACTTCAGCTTGTGGCTCTTGTTTTTTACGGTGGACTCATGAACAGTGACATCAAGGACGATAACATGCAAGGAATCCTGTCCGTTCCAATGAATGCCGCCGATGCCGCAGTGATGCGACAGGCGGAATTCGGGCCCTCCTCGCCCGCCTGCTCGCCATTGGGCGTTGATTCCGTCTTGACCTCATCGAACGAATATTCGAATACTGCCGCGAAGTCGTCATCCATGGGCGAAGAACTTGACCGTCGCAGGCTTGGCATGCTTCAACGATGCACGGACGAGGCGAAACGGATGGGGAGGCAGCTGTTATTCGGCATGACTACATCGCTTATCCTTCAATCGGTACCGCTTCCCTCCGAGTGCGACCTTGAGACGGAAGCGCTGCATACCGTCTCCAGCGCGAGGAACCGCCGTATTCGTGCGAGGAACTCGGCGTTGCGCACGCACTTGTGGAAGCATGTGGCCACGGCGCGGAAAGTGAAGATCAACGGATACGTGCTGGCGTTGGATTTGTTCCATGTATGGGCGCAACTGTCTACGCATCTCTCCTTCGCGTCATTGGTCGTGCTTGGCGATGCCATCGTCGCCGCGACAAGCAGTCAACCGCGTTTGGCGAGGGGGCGTGACGCCGATGCCGTGTATGCGGATTTGGTCCGCTTCACGCAGAAGCTTCCACTGTTCAAAGGAAGGGGATCATGCATAAAAGCGTTGCCGTTGATTATGCCGGGGTCCGGTTCCCCGAAGGAGTCCGAACTCCGTCTGGCATTGCTGCGTCATGGGTTGCCGTGCCCGGAATTGAATTACATTGTGCCAAATCTGCACTTCGCATCAGGGGTGGTGATGACGGTGGACATGGCATGGCCGGATTGCAGAATCGCGGTCGAATACGATGGCGACCATCATCGCACCGATAAGACGCAATGGAGACGAGACCAGGAGAAAAGGTCCAGACTCCTCGGCCGGGGATGGGCCGTATTTGTGGCCACGGCCGCCAGCATCCAGGATGAGAGCGCCGCCGCCGAATTCGCCTTTGCCGTGGCGAGGGCTCTTGCGTTGAGAGGATGTTCGTTCGAGTTTCGTGTCTTGCCGATGCCGCTGGAACGATTGGCCCGGCGTATGAGGAGATTGGCTGCCCGTCCGGACGGTGCCCAATGAGATTCATACATGAAGGCATCGCTGAACCATGATGACATGGGTCCTTATTTTCGGCTCCTCTTGTCAGGATGTTGGCGTGAGACAAACAGTGGAGCTGTTCGTAGGCAATATGCGAGATGGCAGTCGAGCCAACAAACCGCGAGCGACGTTCGTTCCCGATTGCGGGACGAGCCATCGGCGAAGCCGACTGAGGGGTAGACGGACATGGATTCATGCCAATCTTGGTCTGATAGGGCCTACGCGAATCGTGCGCGGACTGGGGCGGAAGGCGATGATGCGGAGCGGTCGGTGCGTAGTGGGGGACGGCATGCCGGAATGTGTGGAATCGGGCTTATCAGGTGCGGTTTTGTGCGGGACAATGCGGTTGTTGCGTTGTTTTTGGCGTTTCGTCCCGCGCGACGTATTGCCGTCGAGTATGGGATTTTCATGAGAATGGCGGAATTCCAATGGTTTATGGTTGCGAAGGTGCGGGATGAAAGGCTTAGATATCACAGAAAGGCCTGTCGTCCCACATCGATGCGGTACAACAGGCGCCTAATGGTGGAAACGCGGCTTTGTACCGCAGAAAGAGCACGGCCAGAGGTTTCGAGAATAACCGGTTTGGGATAGCCGGAATCATGCTCGGAGCCGTAGCCCTGTGATTCCGGGCCTTATTCGTCCGGCGTGTATTCGAGGATGTCGCCGGGCTGGCAGTCGAGGGCCTGGCAGAGGGCGTCGAGGGTGGTGAAGCGTACGGCCTTGGCGCGCCCGTTCTTGAGGATGGACACGTTGGCGGGTGTGATGCCGATTTGGTCGGCCAGTTCACCCACGCCGATCTTGCGCTTGGCCATCATGACGTCGAGGTTGATGCGGATGGCCATCAGATCACCTGCTCCAGTTCGTCCGACTGGTCGGTGGCCGCGCGCAGCAGTCCCTTCATCACGGTCATCAGCAGGATGAAACCAATTTCGGTCATGATGGCGACGCCGAGCATGGCCGCGACACTGAAATAATCCATGCCCTGCATGGTGGCATCGCGCCAACCCGAGATGGCGAACGCGCCCGATGCGATCGCCGTCAGTACGATGCTGGCGGCCGCGCAGCCGATAATAAGATTCACGTTGGGGAGTGCCTTGGCAGTGAACACCGCGCCCGAACCGGACAGCGACAGCAGTCGCCAGACACCGATGAACGCGATTTCGACGCATGCCAGGAACAGCTCGCCCAGCACAAGGTACGGCCAGCGCAGGGGAGCCTGACTGACGTAGAAACCGGCCATCACCTCGCTGAGCACAGGGACCGCGATCGCCTGTCCCCAAAGGCATCCCAGCCAGATGAGCACGACGATCGCCTTCGATCCGATCAGGGCCCACCGGTTCATGTAGTTCGTCATGTGTTTCCTCCTTGCCGAGATTGCCGACAGGAATCAGTATATATCGTTTTTCGATATATGTAAATCGAAAAACGATATAAAAGACCCCTCTGCCCAGTGAAGGCAGAGGGGTCGGGCCGGTATTGGCGCTGAGTGTGCGGAGTCTTCATCCGAAGTGCCGAACGCGCTCAGGCCGTGACTCGGACTAGTCCTCCTTCACGCTCGGCGCGCTCAGACTGTGCTCATGCTTCCTTCGCGGGTGCGCTCAGACCGTGCTCATGCTTCCTTCGCGGCCGGGGCGCTCAGGAAATGCTCCTCGCTGGGCAGCACGGCGTTGAGGATCACCGCCACCACGAACGCCACGGCGATGCAGTTGGAGGCGAAGATCTGCTGGAACAGCGAGGGGAAGTTCACGAAGATGTCGCTCACCTGCGTGAAGCCGATGCCGATGGTCAGCGAAAGCGCGGCGATGGTGATGTTGCGCTGCGAGAAGCCCGCCTCGGCGATCATCTGGAAGCCGGAGAGGATGATGTTGCCGAACATCATGATGGTGCAGCCGCCGAGCACAGCCTGCGGCAGGGAGTTGAACACCTCGGCGATGGCCGGCACGAAGCTCGCCAGGATCAGGATGAGGCCGCCGGAGAGGATCACCTTGCGGTTGACCACCTTGGTCATGGCCACCAGGCCGATATTCTGGGCGAAGGAGGTCAGCGGCAGGCAGCCGAACAGGCCGGAGACCGAGGAGATCAGGCCGTCGCCGGCGATGGCGCCCGCGGTCTCACGCTCGGTGGGCGTACGGTTGAGGCCCACCTTGGTCAAGGCGGCGGTGTCGCCGAGCACCTCGACCGAGGAGACCACGTACAGCAGGCCGATGGAGATGATCGAACCCCAGTCGAACTCGGGCTTGAACGGCATGAGCTGCGGTACGGAGACGATGGCGAGGTCCTGGAAGCCGGAGAAATCGACCTTGCCCATGCAGATGGCCACCACGTAGCCCACCACGAGACCGAACAGCACGGACAACTGCTTGGCGGTGCCCTTCATGAGCAGCTGGAAGGCCAGGCATGCCACCAGGGAGATGAGGCCGAGCGTGAGGTTCTGCCAGGAGCCGAAGTCCTTCGCCCCGGAGCCGCCGCCGAAGCTCGTGGCACCCACGTTGAGCAGCGAGAAGCCGATGGAGGTCACCACGATGGCGGAGACGATCGGCGGCACGAAGCGACGCCAGTACTTGGCTGTCAGGCCCAGCACCAGCTCCAGCACGCCGCCGACCAGGACCGCGCCCACCACGGCGCCGTAGCCCTTGTCCGCGCAGATGGCCACCGCGGCGGCCACGTAGGTGAAGGAGATGCCGGTGACCATCGGCAGGCGGGAGCCGATGCGCCACGCGCCGTACAGCTGCAGGCAGGTGCCGAGGCCCGCCACCAGCAGACCGGCCTGGATCACCGCGGCGGACTGGGCCGGGGTCATCTTGGCGGCGGACGCCACGATGAAGATCGGGGCCAGGTTCGCCACGAACATGGCCATGACGTGCTGCAGGCCGAACGGGATGCCTTTCCAGAAGGAGACGGGCGCGTCCAGCGAGCTCAGCGCCTCGAAGGACACCGAGGTGGATTGCTTCTTCTCAGACAATGTTGTTTCCTCTCTCTATTCTCTCTGCGAATCGTCGCTGCGAATGGCCGCTATGGACCGCCCGCTCAGTGACGGAACTCGATTTTGCCGGTCTCGGGGTCCATGGACTCCACGATGGCCAGCGAATCCACGTCATAGCCCTCGGCGCGCAGGCTGTCGCCGCCGCCCTGGAAGCCCTTCTCCACCGCGATGCCGATGCCCTCGACCGTGGCGCCGGCCTTCCCGCACAGCTCGATGAGGCCGCGCAAGGCCTTGCCGTTGGCCAGGAAATCATCGATGAGCAGCACATGGTCGCCGGGGTTCAGGTACTTCTTGGAGACGATCACCGGGAACTCCTTCTGCTTGGTGAAGGAATAGACGGTGGTGGTGTACTGGTCGCCGTCCAGGTTGATGGACTGGGCCTTCTTGGCGAACACCACCGGCACGTCGCCGAAGTGACGGGCCGCGCAGCAGGCGATGCCGATGCCGGAGGCCTCGATGGTCAGGATCTTGGTGATGGTCTTGCCCGCGAAATGCTCGGCCCAGGCCGCGCCCATATGGTCGAACAGACGCACGTCGCACTGGTGGTTCAGGAATGCGTCCACCTTCAGCACGTCACCGGCCTTGACGGTGCCCTCGGCCTGGATTCGCTCCTCGAGTTCCTGCAATGGAATACCTCCTTGACATCGGAATGGCATAGCTACGGTTCGGTAACTATGGGGATATGGCAAACCAGCTTACGCTGACCGGCGCATATGGGCGGCGCGTATGGTAGATATGAATGTCGCATTATGCAGGGGAGCCGAAAAACGGAGGAACATACAGTGTTCGAGGAGCCGGAAGTCATCGCACGCAGCGCCCAGGAACTCGTGGGCGACCTCAACCCCCAGCAGTCCGAGGCCGTGCAGTACCGCGGCCAGGCACTGCTCATCGGCGCGGGCGCGGGCTCCGGCAAGACCCGCGTGCTCACCCGCCGCATCGCGTGGATCCTGAGCCAGTTCGGAGCATGGCCCAGCCAGGTGCTCGCCATCACCTTCACCAATAAGGCCGCCGCCGAGATGCGCGAACGTCTCGGCTCGCTCATCGGCCCGGTGGCCCAGCGCATGTGGGTCTCCACCTTCCACTCCGCCTGCGTACGAATCCTCAGGCGCGACGGCAAGTCCATCGGACTGAAGTCCGGTTTCTCCATCTACGATTCCGCCGACTCCGAACGACTCGTCAAGATCATCGCCACCGAATTCAACCTGGACATCAAGCGGTACACCCCGCGTTCGATCCTGGGCCACATCTCCGACCTCAAGAACAACCTGACCGGCTGGAAGGAATACCTGGCCCTGCACGCCCCGGACTTCACCCCCGGCCAGCGCGGCTACCAGTTCGGCACCGTCGGCGACCTCGAAGCCATCTACGCGGTGATCTACGCCGAATACGAGCACCGCCTCGCGCTCGCCAACGCCGTGGACTTCGACGACCTCATCGGCCGCACCGTCGAGCTCCTCAGGAGCGATCCGGCCGTGGCCGAGTACTACCATCACCGCTTCCGCTACATCTTGGTGGACGAGTACCAGGACACCAACCACGCCCAGTACGTGCTCGTGCGCGAACTGGCGGGCGTGGACGGCGGGGCGCAGGCCGTGCCGGGCGCGCCGAACGCCGGCAAAAGCGGCCCGGCCTGGATTACCGTGGTGGGCGACTCCGACCAGTCCATCTACGCCTTCCGCGGCGCCGACATCCGCAACATCCAGGACTTCGAACAGGATTTCCCCGCCGCCAAGACCATCATGCTGGAACAGAACTACCGTTCCACGCAGACCATCCTCGACGCGGCCAACGCCGTAATCAGCCACAACGAGGGCCGCAAGCCCAAGAAACTGTGGACCGCCCTCGGCAAGGGCGAGCCGATCGTGGGCTACGCGGCGGACAACGCGCAGCAGGAGGCTCAGTGGGTGGCCGGCGAAATCGCGCGCCTGCACGCCGAAGAGAGCATCGCCTACTCGGACATGGCCATCATGTACCGCGCCAACGCGCAGTCGCGCTCGCTGGAGGAGGCGCTCATCAACGCGGGATTGCCGTACCAGCTCGTGGGCGGCACCAAGTTCTACGAGCGCCGCGAGATCAAGGACGCGCTGGCCTACCTGCAGGCCCTCGTCAACCCGGACGACGACGTGAACCTGCGACGCATACTCAACGTGCCCAAGCGCGGTCTGGGGGAGCGGGCCGAAGGCGTGCTGCTCTCCTATGCGCGCGAGCAGGGCGCGAGCTTCTTCTACGCGCTCATGCACCTGGACGAGATCCCGAACGTGCCCACCCGCACCGCCACGCAGCTCAAGGCCTTCCGCGAGCTCATGGGGTCGCTCTCGCAGTTCACTCGCTCTCATGATTCCAAGCCCAGCGAGATCGTGGCCGAGGTGCTGGAGAAGTCGGGATTGCGCGCCGAACTGGAGAAGTCCGTGGACCCGCAGGACGCCTCCCGTCTGGAGAACCTGTCCCAGCTGCAGTCCACCGCCGCCGAATTCGAGCAGAACACGCCGGACGCCACGCTTTCCGCGTTCCTGGAGACCACCGCGCTCGTGGCCGACTCCGACCAGCTGCCCGGCGAGGCCGAGGACTCCGGCAAGGTGACGCTGATGACCCTGCATACCGCCAAGGGCCTCGAATATCCGGTGGTGTTCCTCACGGGTATGGAGCAGGGCACGTTCCCGCACTCGCGTTCCATGGAGGACGTCACCGAGTTGCAGGAGGAACGCCGCCTGGCGTACGTGGGCATCACCCGCGCCAAGCGCCGCCTGTATGTGACGCGCGCCGCCGTACGTTCCCAGTGGGGCCAGGCCGCGGACATGATGCCCAGCCAATTCCTGGACGAGATCCCGGCCGAACTCATCGACTGGAAACGCCGTGAAGCCGGTGTGGAACGCATGCGAGGCGAGTGGACCGATGGATTCGCCGACGACATGGGCGGCTGGGACGACGACGATTTCGGCGGCACCACGTTCGGAGGGTCGTCCACGTTCGGCTCGCGCAGTTCCGGCTCCTCGTACGGGTCACGATCCCGGTACGGCTCATCGTCCTATGGGTCGGGTTCCTCATACGGTTCGTATGGGTCCCGCTCCGGCTCGTCCTACGGTTCCGGTTCGACGTACGGTTCGCGATCCCGTTCCGGCTCGTCCTCCTATGGCTCACGGTCGGGATCGTCCGACTCCTACGGCCGCACCCGCGGCGGCAAGGTCACGACGCGACGCACCGCGCCCAAGTCGTCCGCATCCGGCGGCAAGGCCGTGTCCAGCTCGTCCCTGACCAAGGACAACGGCCTCAACATCGCGGACTTCGCCATCGGCGACATGGTCAGCCACGACCAGTACGGCCTCGGCAAGGTCACGGACGCGCAGGACAAGGGCCGCAACTCCGTGATCACGGTCGACTTCGGCTCCGCCGGCGTCAAACGCCTGATGCTGCGCGTGGCTCCTATCGAGAAGCTCTGAGAGCCTCTCAATAGGAGCCCTTCGCGGCATGGCCGCTCACTTCGCCTACGGGCAGTCCACTGGACTGTCCGCTTTACGGCTCAGCCATCGAGAAGCTCTGAGAGTCTCTCAATAGCTGAGCCGATATTTCCGGCTCCCCTCTCTGAGGGGAGCTGTCAGCGAAGCTGACCGAGGGGGAGCACCCGGTCCAAGCCGTCAATCCCTTCACCCTCACTTTATTCAGCGGCTTCCTTCAGGGAGAGAGAGGGTAGCTAAGAAAAGCCTTGCCGTAGCATAAGAAGTCGGTAAATACAAGACTTGTTTTTCCGATTCCTTCATGGGCATAATGCGGAACGTTGTGTTTGTCGCCCGTAAAGGGCCTATCGGAAGAGACTATGAAGAACAAGCTGTTTGCCTCGCTGCCCAACATCGTGCTCGGCGCGCTGACCGCCATCGCACCCCAGACCTTCGCCCACGCCTGCGGCGCCCACGACGGCATGATGCCGGCCTGCCATTATTCGCAGCAGGCCGCCACCGGCATCGGCGTGGTGATCCTCGCGCTCGGCGTCGTGGCGCTGTTCGCTGAGCCCAAGATCCGCGTGGGCCTCAACATCGCGGCCATCGCCGACGCCCTGCTGCTGTTCGCCGTGCCCACCGTACTCATCGGCATCTGCAAGGGCGCTATGATGCACTGCCGCATGGTGATGCTGCCCACCCTCATCGTGCTCGGCGTGCTCACCATCGTGTTCGCTGCCGTGGCCATCTGGCTGGACACCCGTGCCCCCAAGCGTGCCTGACGTGACCGTACGCACATCCCCGCGCACCGCACTGCGCGCACTGGCCGCCCGCAACCTTGCAGGGCGGCCCATGCGTACCGGAGCCCTGCTCGCCGTGGTGACCATCCTGGCGTTGGCCTTCTTCGGCGGCACCATGCTCACCATGAACCTCAACACCGGCATGACCAGCATGGAACGCCGCCTCGGCGCCGACCTCATGGTGGTGCCGCAGAACACGACCCAGAAGGCCGAAGCGCTTCTGACCGACGGCAGCCCCAGCACGTTCTACTTCACTAAGGACATCGCCGCCAAGGTCGAACAGGCGGACGGCATCGAACAGGCCAGCGAGCAGACCTACATCGCCTCGCTCGCCGCCGCCTGCTGCGCCGAGAAACTGCAGATCATCGGCTACGACCCCGCCACCGATTTCGTCATCGAGCCATGGGTGGCCTCCCAGTTCGACGGCACGCTGGAGGACGGACAGATGATCGCCGGCGCGAACGTCAACGTCTCCGTCGACGGCACCGTGGAACTCTACGGTCGCACATGGCCGGTCGTGGCCCAGCTTGCCAACACCGGCACCAGCCTCGACAACTCCGTATTCATCAACCTCGACACCGTGCCCGACATGGTGGATGCCTCGGCCAAAGTCGCCAAGCGAGTCATGCCCGCCGAATACGCGGACAAGGCCGTCTCCACCGTGCTCGTCAAGGTGGCTGAGGGATACGACGCGCAGACCGTGGCCATGAACATCCAGCGTCTCGACCCGACCTTCTCCGATTTGGGCTACGTGTATCCGGGCGGCATCACCGCCACCACCAAAACCGCGCTCAACGCGCTGGTGACCTACCTGGCCGTGTTCGTGGCGGCCATCTGGGTGATGGGCGTGATTGTGCTGTTGGCCGTATTCGCCTCTTCGGTCAACGAACGCAAACGCGAATTCGCCTCGCTGCGCATCCTGGGCGCCACGCGCGGCATGCTGGCCGGCATCCTCCTGCGCGAATCGGCGCTGATAGGCCTTGGCGGAGGCATCCTCGGCGTGGGCCTGGCCTCGCTGGCCATCTTCCCCTTCAGCGCGCTGATCGGCCGCCAGCTCCAGCTGCCGTACCTGCAGGCCCCGTGGCCGGCTGTGCTCGCCGTCATGGGCCTGGCCGTGATCTGCTCGGTGGCGATCGGCGTCATCGGCTCGCTGTCCGTGCTCGCCCGCATCGGCCGTCCCGAAGCGTACCTGACCTTGCGGGAAGGGGAGTGACATGACCGGATCCATCGAAGCCATGAACGGAACCGTGACCGGAGCCATGGATGACGATACGACCGATTCCGTTGCCGGCGCCATTGCCCATGAGTCCCGGACCGCAGCCGCGCAACCGGCACCGCTGGTCGAACTCAAGGACCTGACCCGCACCTTCACCCGTCGCGGCGCGCCATTCGACGCCGTGAGCCATGTGAACCTCGCCATCATGCCCGGCGAATTCGTCGCCATCGTGGGACGTTCCGGCAACGGCAAAAGCACGCTCATCAACATGGTCGCCGGCCTCGTGCGTCCCACGTCGGGCGTTGCGGTCGTCGATGGGAGAAACGTGGCCGGACTGGGGGACAGGGAACTGTCGCTGCTGCGCAACCGGACCATCGGATTCGTCACCCAAAGCCAGACCCTGCTCGCCAACCTGACGGTGCTGGACAACGTGATGCTGCCGTCCACCCTGTACGGCAACACGCCGTCGGGCTCCGGGGACGTTGCCTCGGAACAGGCGGAACAACGCGCCCGCACGTTGCTCGAACGCCTCGATGTGGCCGACCTTGCGGACAGCTATCCGCGCGAACTGTCCGGCGGCGAAATGCGCCGCGTCTCCATCGCCCGCGCGTTGATGAACACGCCGAAGCTGCTCATCGCGGACGAACCGACGGGCGACCTTGACCAGACCAGCACGGACCTTGTCATGCGCCTGCTGCGCGAACGGGCGGACGCCGGCACCGCGGTGCTCATGGTCACCCACGATCCCGACGCTCTCGCCTGGGCGGACACGGTGTACCGCATGGACGCCGGTGTGCTGTCCATGGCCTGAGTGTAAAATAGCTCGCTGGTGTCTGCCGCATGGCAGAAGCCATCTGGAGCCCTAGCCCATCAACGGGTCGGCGGCAGGCGATCGCAAGGACGCCGGCCGTTCGTGAGCGATCACGAGGAAGCGTTGGAGAGGCCCGGCTCAGCGTCTGGAATCCATTCGGAAACCGGGCGTTCCGTTCAGATAACGACAGAAGGAACAATCCAAATGACGAACGTTCAGCGTTCCCGCCGTCAGGTGCGCCTTTCCCGCGCCCTCGGCATCGCACTGACCCCCAAGGCTCAGCGCATCTTCGAAAAGCGTCCGTACGCTCCTGGTGAGCACGGCCGTACCCGCCGTCGCACCGAGTCCGATTACGCCGTGCGTCTGCGCGAGAAGCAGCGTCTGCGCGCCCAGTACGGCGTGTCCGAGAAGCAGCTGCGTCGCGCCTACGATCAGGCCACCCGCACCGCCGGCCAGACCGGTAACGCCATGCTGGCCGATCTCGAGGTCCGCCTCGACAACCTGGTGCTGCGTTCCGGCTTCGCCCGTACCACCGCCCAGGCCCGCCAGTTCGTGGTGCACCGTCACATCCTCGTTGACGGCAACATCGTGGATCGCCCGTCCTACCGCGTCAAGCCCGGCCAGACCATCCAGGTGAAGGCCAAGAGCCAGACCATGGTTCCGTTCCAGATCGCCGCCGAGGGCGTGCACCGTGACGTGCTGCCCGCGGTCCCCGGCTACCTCGACGTGAACCTCGCCTCCCTGAAGGCCACCCTGACCCGCAAGCCCGAGGTCGAAGAGATCCCGGTGCAGGTCAACATCCAGTACGTGGTCGAATTCTACGCCCGCTGATCCGGGCCCCTCTGGTCAATATACAATTCCAGGACATACCGCTCGAACCCCGCGCTCCCTTCATGGGTCGCGGGGTTCCTGCGTTGTGGAGGCATGGGACGGTACAGGGCGCGCAGGCGGCCAACTCCATGTAGCATGGAACGCATGATCCTGCATCTTCATCTGGTCCGTCACGGGCAGACCATATTCAACAAGTACAACCGGCTTCAGGGATGGTGCAACGCGCCGCTGACCGAATCCGGCCTCGCCGACGCGGACAAGGCCGGGCACAAGCTCGAAACATTCGACTTCGCCGCGGCCTACTGCTCGGACACCTCCCGTGCCGAAATCACCGCAAAACGAATCCTCGACATCAATGAGGCCGCGGGGCACCGTCGTCCCGAACTCGTCGCGGACATGCACTTCCGCGAGCAGTGCTATGGCTACTTCGAAGGCCAGGACATGTCCCTGGCCTGGACCGCTGCGGGCGGCCCCCACGGCGCGAAGAACTACAACGACATCGTCGCCAAGTTCGGTCTCGCCGCCACCCGCGACTTCCTCAAGGAAGCCGATCCGTTCCACGATGCGGAATCGGACGCTGAATACTGGACGCGCGTCGAAAGGGCGTTCCGTCTCATCGCATCCAATCCCGCACTCAAGGATGGCGATGATGTGCTCCAGATTTCCCACGGCAATACCCTGCTGAGCCTCGGCCACCGGTTCGGCGGTTCCGATCTGGATCTGAGCGAACGACCTGCCAACGGATCGGTGACCGTGATCGATTTCGACACGGACAAACCGTTCGACCAGGCCATCACCATCGTCTCCTACGGTCGCTGAGCGGGGCGGATTCTCGTCCGGGCGACGGCGGTCTCTTCCGGCGTTTCCGGGGCATTGTGCTGATGCGTTCTGGCTCATTCCGAGCCTGGCGTCGTCTGAACGCGGTGTCTCGAATCCGGTTTTTCCGGGGCTTCAGGGCGGGGCAACATGAGAAATAGGCCCGGAGTGCTACCCTTGTCCGAGTAAATGTGACCTCAAGGAGGCAAAATGGGAGTCGGAGAGATCGCTGGCCTGATCGCGGCCATCGCGTTCGCAGTGTTGGCCGGGTTCATGATCTATCCGCTGATCCGGTTGGGTAAGATGTTCGACCAGATCTCGCAGACCGTCAAGGAGTCCGGCGAGCACGCCATCCCCGCGCTGGACGAGGGCGTGACCACCGTCAAGCAGGTCAACAAGTCGCTTGAGGACGTCAACCGCATCTCCGCCGCGGCCTCGACCACCGCCAACAACGTGGGCGCCCTGACCGACCTGTACGGCTCCTTCCTCGGCAAGCCCGTCATCAAGATCGCCTCCGCGGCGTACGCGCTCAAGTCCACCGCCCAGTCCTTCGTCGCCGGCAAGGCGGCGGGCGAGGCGGCCGACGGCGCCGCCAAGAAGGGGGAGTGATGTTCAAACGCATCTTCTGGATCGGTGTCGGCGTGGCCATCGGCGTCGCCGCCGTCACCAAGGCCCAGGCCTACGTCAAGGCCAACACCCCGGACAAGGCGCGGCAGTTCCTGCTCGGCCCGGACCAGGACAACGTGCCTCTGAAAACCCTCGAAGGTCTGGTCAACGAGTTCAACGCCACGCGCCGAGCCCGCGAGGCTGAGCTCAACCGTCAGTACATCGAGCGCGCCAACTGACACGCGCACGGCCCCGCCGCGGGGAACCGAAGCGGCGAGGCGAATCGCATCCCATAACAGAACCGGACTTTTCCCGTTTATCTTTCTTTCCATCAGACAGGGGCGTTCCCGCGCCCGAAACACCAACAAGGAGTTCATCCGCCCATGCGCACTGCGGACATCGCCAAGCGATATCTCGACTATTTCGCCAAGCATGACCACCTGGTCGTGCCCTCGGCATCCCTGATTTCCCCGAACCCCACCACGCTGTTCACCATCGCCGGCATGGTGCCGTTCATCCCGTACCTCATGGGCGAGCAGACCCCGCCGAAGCACCGCATGGCCTCCAACCAGAAGTGCGTGCGTACGCTCGATATCGACGAGGTCGGCAAGACCACCCGTCACGGCACCTTCTTCCAGATGCTCGGCAACTTCTCCTTCGGCGACTACTTCAAGGAGGAGGCCATCCACTACGCCTGGGAGCTGCTGACCACCCCGCAGAGCGAGGGCGGCTACGGCTTCGACCCGGAGAAGCTGTGGATGACCACCTTCACCGACGACGATGAGGCCCGTTCCCTGTGGATCAACGAGGGCGTCGACCCCGAACACATCCAGAAGATGGGCATGGAAGACAACTTCTGGACCACCGGCGGCCCCGGCCCCGGCGGCCCCTGCTCCGAGATCTACGTCGACCGTGGCCCCGAGTTCGGCAAGGAAGGCGGCCCGATCGCCGACGAGAACCGCTACATCGAGATCTGGGACCTCGTGTTCGAGAACTACGAGGTGGACAACGTCAAGTCCAAGACCGACCTGCACATCGTGGGCGAACTCGAGAACAAGAACATCGATACCGGTGCCGGCCTGGAGCGTCTCGCCTACCTGATGCAGGGCAAGAACAACATCTACGAGACCGACGAGGTCTTCCCGGTCATCGAGGCCGCCGAAAAGCTCTCCGGCCTCAAGTACGGCGAGAACGAGGACGCCGACGTGCGCTTCCGCGTGGTGGCCGACCACGTGCGCTCCGCCCTGATGATCATGTCCGACGGCGTGCGCCCCTCCAACGTGGGCCGCGGCTACGTGCTGCGCCGCCTGCTGCGCCGCACCGTGCGCTCCATGCGCATGCTCGGCGTGACCGATCCGGTGCTGCCCACCCTGTTCCCGACCTCCAAGGCCGCCATGGAACCCAGCTACCCGGAGCTCAACGACACCTTCCACGAGGTGTCCGAGTCCGCGTACGGCGAGGAGGACGCCTTCCGCCGCACGCTGGAGACCGGCACCACGATCCTCGACGTGGCCGTGAACAAGGCCAAGGCCGATTCCGCCGAGCCCACCGTGACCGGCGAGGACGCCTTCAAGCTGCACGACACCTACGGCTTCCCGATCGAGCTCACCCTCGAGATGGCCGCCGAGCAGGGCGTGAAGGTGGACGAGGCCAAGTTCCGCGAGCTCATGGCCGAGCAGAAGTCCCGCGCCCGCGCCGACGCCCTGAAGAAGCGCCACAACGTGGACCTGTCCGTCTACGACGACTTCAAGAAGACCCTCGCCAAGCCGATCGACTTCCTGGGCTACACGGACATGTCCGCCCGTGCCAAGGTCATCGGCATCATGCAGGAGGGCAAGGGCTCCGTGCCGGCCGTCACCGGCCCGGCCAACATCGAGGTCATCCTCGACCGCACCCCGTTCTACGCGGAGGCCGGCGGCCAGCTCGCCGACCAGGGCGAAATCCTGTCCGACGACGGTGCCGTGCTCGAAGTGGACGATGTGCAGAAGCCCATCAAGGACCTCATCGTCCACCAGTGCCGTCTGACCGAGGGCACGCTGGTCGTCGGCGCCGAGGTCAACGCCAACATCGACCTGAACCGCCGTGGTGCCATCGCCCGCTCCCACACCGCCACGCACATGGTGCACAAGGCGCTGCGCGAGGAGCTCGGCCCGCAGGCCACCCAGCGCGGTTCCGAGGACGCCCCGAACCGTCTGCGCTTCGACTTCCAGTGGTCCAAGGCCCCGGCCAAGTCCGTGATCTCCGCCGTGGAGGAGCGCGTCAACGACAAGCTGCGCGACAACCTGGCCGTGACCACCAAGGAGATGAAGTTCGACGACGCCATCGCCCTGGGCGCCATGCACCTGTTCGGCGAGAAGTACGGTGACATCGTGCGCGTGGTCTCCATCGGCGAGGATGGCTGGAGCCGCGAGCTGTGCGGCGGCACCCACGTCGACCACGTCGGCAAGATCGGCATGGTCAACATCCTGTCCGAGGCCTCCATCGGCCAGGGCGTGCGTCGTGTGGACGCCGTCGTGGGCCAGGGCGCCTACGACTTCAACGCGCGTGAGCACGCGCTGGTCTCCCAGCTGTCCGACAAGCTCAACGCCCGTCCGGACGAGCTCGCCGAGCGCATCAACACGCTGCTCGCCAAGCTCAAGGAATCCGATCGTCGCCTGGCCGCCATGTACGAGAGCCAGCTCGCCGCCACCGTGCCGGCGCTGGTGGCTTCCGCCAAGGACTCCGCCGCCCCGGTCAAGACCGCCGTCAAGAATGTGGGCCACTTTGGCTCCTTCGATGCCCTGCGCAAGACCGTGCTCGACGTGCGCGGCCAGCTCGGCGAGGACGCCCCCGTGGTGGTGGCCCTTGCCGGTGTGTCCGAGGACGACAAGCCGATGGTCGCCGTGGCCACCAACGAGGCCGCCCGCAAGGCCGGCATCAAGGCCGGCGACCTGGTCCGTGGAGCCTCCAAGATCCTCGGCGGCGGTGGCGGCGGCAAGCCGGACTTCGCCCAGGGCGGCGGCGCCGATGCCTCCAAGATCGACGAGGCGCTCGAAGCGCTGAAGCACGAGGCGATCAAGGCCTGAGAGAAGCCCATTGGTTTGGCTAGGCGTTGATTTGGGTAATGCCCGGGTCGGACTCGCATTGTCCGACCCGGAGCTTACCTTCGCACACCCCGCCGGGAACATTCATGTTGCCGGCGACTACTTCTTTGCCATCGACGAAGTACTGGACGTCATCGAGGACGAACAGGTGACCCACATCGTGGTCGGATTGCCGTTGCAGATGGACGGCACCGAAGGCAAAAGCGCCAAGAAGGCGCGTCGATGGGCGGCCAATCTGGAGAAAAGGCTGCTCGCGCAGGCAGAGGATGAGGAAGAAGAGCACCAGATTCCGCAGGTATCATTGGTGGACGAGAGGCTGACGACGGTCAGCGCGCATCGTCAGTTGTTCGAGGCGAATCGCGCATCGAACAGGCATAGGCCGGTGGTTGACCAGCAGTCGGCAGTGGTGATTTTGCAGACGGCGCTCGACCGAGCAAAGGGACAGTGAGGTACCGGTTCCATGTCCGATGATTTCCATGATTTCTTTGACGAGAACACCCACTGGGTCGAACAGGGCGCGGCGGCGCCGTCAGGCAACGCCTCCGAACCGCCCAAGCCGCCGAAGTCACGCAAGGAGATGCGCAAGCGGCGCGCCCAGCGCAGGCGCAAGCGCGTCAGCGGCATCATCGCCGCACTGGTCGTCATCGCCGTGATCGTCGGCGCCGGGTACTTCGGCGTCACCAAACTGATGTCCTGGCGCGACAGCCGTTCCCAGAACACCGCCGTGGCCGCCGACTATCCGGGTCCCGGTTACGGCGAGGTCGATTTCACAGTGGATGACGGGCAGGGCGCGGCCGAGATCGCGCAGAACCTGGTCGAGGCGGACGTCATCAAATCCGCGGCCGCCTTCACCTCACTGGTCAGCGCCAACGGCACCACGCTCTACCCGGGCACCTTCACGTTGAAGAAGCACATGTCCGCCTCCTCCGTGGTCGATATCCTGTCCGATTCCAAGCAGGCGGCCGGCTTCCTCGAGGTGCGGCCGGGCGAACGTTCCGCCGACGTGATCGAGGCGGCGGCGTCGCTCACCGGCATCGACCAGAGCGAGTTTGACGCCATCGTCAAGAACAAGGGCAAGGACATCCTGCCCGCGGAGGCGAACGGCAGCTTCGAAGGCTGGTTCGAGCCGGGCACGTACAACGTCAAATCCATGAAGAGCGCGTCCGCCGTGCTCAAGGCCATGGTCGACAAGCGCATCGCCAAGTTGGACGACCTCGGCGTCCCCACCGGCAAGGACCGCGAACGGGTGATGATCATCGCCTCCATCGCCGAAGCGGAGGTCAACAAGTCCGACTACTACGCCAAGGTGACGCGCGTGATCGAGAACCGACTCGAACAGGGCATGAACCTGGGCATGGACTCGACCGTGGCCTACGGCAACAACGTGAAGCCCTCGCAGGTAACCACCGCCATGACGCAGGACGACTCCAACCCGTACAACACGTACCAGATCGCGGGACTGCCGCCCACGCCGATCAGCAACCCCGGCGACACGGCCATCAAGGCCGCCATGAACCCGGAGGAAGGCGACTGGCTGTACTTCTGCACGGTCAACCTCGACACCGGCGAGACCAAATTCGCCACCACCGCCGAGGAACACGACAAGAACGTCGCCCAACTACGCCAGTGGCAGGCCGATAACCAGTAAATGACTCGTTGGGCGACAAGGGCCCTGCGACGGCGGAGCCGTCAGCGAAGTTGACCGAGGGGAGCATCGCGGATTGTCGCGGCGCTCCCCTCAGCCGTAATGACGTCGCTTTCCGGGGAGGAGCCAGAGGAACCGTTACCCAAGAGCCGTCAACGCAATCGCGATAATCGCACCCATCAATATCGCCGGCACATACGGCACCTTGCCGGCATACCCCGTACCGCGCTGCGGATCGAACCTGGTCCACAGCGCGATCCATATCAGCCCGGCGACGCCCATCGCCAGCCACCAGACGACCACCGCAACCAGGCCCAGCAGTCCCACCGCCAGTCCCATCGGCACCATGGCCGTCACATCGCCGAATCCCAGCGACTTCGGCACGATCAGCGCCAGCGCGAACTGAACCAGACAGCACAGCACGGTGAACAGCAGCGCCTGCAACAGCGCGAACAGGTCATTGGCGACCACCCCGTACACGAAATCGGCGATGATCTGCGCCAACGCGCCTACCGCCACCCACGGCAGAGGCACACGACGGCGGCGCACATCCTCGAAGGACAGCGCGAGCCCACATAGCAGACCGGGCAGCGTGAACAGGTATGGCATGGCTTAACATTAACCCCTAGTATCCGAAACGAAGAAACGAGGGAGAGCTATGTTGCGCTGGCAGACGGCAGGGGAGTCGCACGGAGAGGCCCTGGTGGCCATGATCGAGGGACTGCCCGCCGGCATCCGCATCAGCACGGACGACATCGTCTCGGCACTGGCCCGTCGCCGTCTGGGATACGGCCGTGGCGCGCGCATGAAGTTCGAGCAGGACAAGGTGCGTCTGCTCACCGGCGTCCGTCATGGTCTGACGCTCGGCTCCCCGGTGGCCATCGAGATCGCCAACACCGAATGGCCCAAGTGGACCGAAGTGATGAGCGCCGACGCGCTCGACCACGACCTGCCGCGCGAAGGCCGTAACGCCCCGCTGTCCCGTCCGCGTCCGGGCCATGCCGACCTGACCGGTATGCGCAAGTACGGTTTCGACGACGCCCGCCCGGTGCTCGAGCGTTCCAGCGCCCGTGAGACCGCATCCCGTGTGGCCCTGGGCGAAGTCGCCCGACAGTTCCTGGAGCAGGTGTTCGGCATCCGCACCGTATCCCATGTGGTGGCGCTCGGCGGCGTGCAGACGAACCCCGACCTGCCGCTGCCCACTCCGGACGACCTTGAGGCGCTGGACGCCTCCCCGGTGCGCACGCTGGACAAGGAAGGCGAACAGCGCATCATCGAACGCATCGACGAGGCCAAGAAGGCCGCCGACACGCTGGGCGGCGTGGTCGAGGTACTGGCCTACGGCGTGCCCGCCGGCATCGGCACCTACGTGGAATCCGACCGCCGTCTGGACGCGGCGCTGGCCTCCGCCATCATGGGCATCCAGGCGTTCAAGGGCGTGGAGATCGGCGACGGCTTCCTGGAGGCCGCTCGCCCCGGCTCCCAGGCGCATGACGAGATCGTTGTCAACTCTGACGGCCGCATCGACCGTCTGTCCAACCGCGCCGGCGGCATCGAAGGCGGCATGTCCAACGGCCAGGTGATCCGCGTGCGCGGCGCCATGAAGCCGATTCCCTCCATTCCGAAGGCCCTGCGCACGGTGGACGTCCTGACCGGCGAGGCCGCGCAGGCCATCAACCAGCGTTCGGATTCGACCGCCGTGCCCGCCGCCGCCGTGGTGGCCGAGGCCATGGTGCGCCTCACCCTCGCCAAGTATGCGCTGGACAAGTTCGGCGGCGACAGCGTGGAAGAGACCCACCGCAACCTCGAGGCGTACCTCGCCTCCTGGCCGGAGCACATGCGCTGAACATGGCAGCACGCAAGACGACGCATCGCAACCGCCGACCGCACGCCGTCATCATCGGCATGATGGGCGCCGGCAAGACCCGTGTGGGCAAGGAGATCGCCCACATGATCAGGATCCCGTTCGCCGACGCCGACATCGAGATCGAGCGCGAGGTGGGCATGAAGATCCCCGCCTACTTCGAGAAGTACGGCGAACGCGCATTCCGTAAGGTCGAGGCGGAGCTCATCGCCGACTACCTCGAGGACTTCGAAGGCATCTTCTCCCTCGGCGGCGGCGCCCCGATGACGCCCTCCACCCAGGACGCGCTGGCCCGGTACATCGACCAGGGCGGGCGCGTGGTGTACTTGGACGCCGACCCGGCCGAGGCCATGGAACGTGCGAACCGCGGTGGCGGCCGGCCCATGCTCAACGGCGACGGCAACGCCCGCTGGAAGAAACTGTTCAAGGAACGCGACCCCGTATTCCGCAGGGTCGCCAACGTCCATGTGCGCACCCGCGGCCTCACGCCGCAGGGCGCCGCCAAGAAAGTGATTGATATGGTTGCAGAGAGAACGGTCCACGTCACCGGTGCTGCCATCGAACCCTACGATGTGGCCATCGGCGAAGGCGCCATGAACCATCTGGTCGAGGTGCTGGGCAACAAGCCCCACAAGATTGCGCTGATCCACACGCAGTCCGTGCAGCGTCACTCCGACCGTGCCCGCGCGCTGCTGCGCCAGGGCGGCTATGAGGTCTCTGAAATCGTGATTCCGGACGCCGAGGCCGGCAAGACCATCACCGTGGCCAACGGCATCTGGGAACGACTCGGCAACGAGGGCTTCACCCGTTCCGACGCCGTGGTGGGACTGGGCGGCGGCGCGGCCACCGACCTGGCCGGATTCGTGGCCGCCACATGGATGCGTGGCGTGCGCTACGTGAACTGCCCCACTTCGCTGCTGGCCATGGTGGACGCCTCCACCGGCGGCAAGACCGGCATCAACACCCCGCAGGGCAAGAACCTGGTCGGTTCGTTCTACACGCCGGCCGGCGTGCTGGCGGACACCAAGACGCTGGCCACGCTGCCCAACGACATCTTCATCGAGGGCCTTGGCGAAGTGGCGAAGTCCGGCTTCATCGGCGACCCGGAAATCCTGACGATCTTGGAGTCCCATGCCGACGAACTGCGAGGCTTCGACGGATCCTCGTTCCTTGGCTCGCCTTTGGAGGACGTGGTCTCCGAGCTCATCGAGCGCACGGTCACCGTCAAGGCGCATCACGTTTCCTCCGATTTGAAGGAGAAGGGCCTGCGCGAGTTCCTCAACTACGGGCACACGTTGGGCCACGCCATCGAAAAACTCGAGCACTTCCGCTGGCGCCACGGCAACGCGGTGGCCGTGGGCATGGTGTACGCGGCCGAACTGGCCCATATCCTGGGCTACATCGATCAGGATCTGGTTGATTACCACCGTTCGTTGCTGTCCTCCCTGGGACTGCCGACCTCGTGGAACGGCGGCTCGTTCGACGACGTGCTGGCGCTCATGCACCGCGACAAGAAGGCCCGAGGCAACCAGCTGCGCTTCGTGGTCCTCGACTCGATCGGCCATGTGGTGCATCTCGACAACCCGCCCGCCGACGCCGTGGAAGAGGCGTTCCGCCGCATCCAGCACTAGTACGAAATCTCATCGGGTAAAGGAGCGATCATGACCAAAGTAATCGTTGTCAACGGGCCGAATCTCGGCCGCCTCGGCGTGCGGCAGCCCGACGTCTACGGTCGTCAGGATTTGGAGGAGCTACGCCGCCTGTGCACCGGATGGGGTGCCGAGCTCGGCCTTGACGTCGAGGTCCGCCAGACCGACGACGAGGCCGAAATGGTGCGTTGGATGCATCAGGCCGCCGACGAGAAGACCCCCGTGGTGATGAACCCGGCCGCATTCACCCACTATTCGTACGCCCTGGCCGATGCCGCCCACATGGTTGGCGATGCGGGCCTGCCTCTCATGGAGGTCCACATCTCCAACCCCTCCGCGCGTGACGAGTTCCGCAAGCGCTCCGTGATCTCCCCGGTCGCCACCGGCACCATCACCGGCATGGGCTTCTACGGCTACAAGCTGGCCATTGAGGCCGTCGCCCATATCGTCAACGGCTGATAGGCCGGTGAGGTGTTGAAGCCGTTTCGGATGTAGTTCTGATGATGGCTCCGGCGCTACCGTGATCATTGCCGTTAGCCTGTTGTGGTACTTTTCCCCAAAAACAGCCAACCTCTTAGGGAAAAGTACCATTGGATGCAGTTATCTGGTGTTTTTCCCCAAAAACTGGGTTTTGTTTGGGCAAAAATACCTCTGATAAGTTCTTATAGGTAGTTTTCCCCAAAGTATTGGCTGAATCTGGGGGAAAGTACCTTTCATTATCGGAGCTTAGGAACACCGGCATTGAGCAACTTACCGGCGAGCTGGTCCACTTTGATTAGATCTTCGTAAAACACGTGAATGATTGCGGTTACGCCATTGGCTTTAAGATGTGCTTCACGACGTCGTTCGTACTCCAGCTTGGCAAGAATACTTGCACGGTGTTCATTGCTCGCATCCGCATATTTTGCTATGCCGTCGTATTCGGCCACTATTATGCGGCCGTCGGCCAATTTCCGACAAAAGTCGACGCGATAGGGACTTCGGGAACTGTCGGGATTGGGAAATTCCACCTGTAGTAACGGCGCAGCGAAGTGTTGTTGCCTGATTAGACCGCGCATCAATGATTCACCGCCGTTCTCGCTTAATGGATTGGCATATTCGAGCAGTGGTTTGATACGGGACGTATCCGGCGAAACCTGGATGAGAAGTCCCCAGATGCGTTCGGTCGTGGTGTAATTCCGTCGTAAGGCTGAGTCGAACAGAGCCAAGGCATAGGGAAATTCAAATTGATTCCCGCAATCGATCAGTGTGCGTTCGGGAGAAGTCACACGAATGCCGTATGCGGTCCATGGACGTATGTCATTCATATAAATTCGTCGGAGCTTTGAACAATCCGTATTGCGATTGACCAGAGTGCTTGCGATGGAAATGGTGCCGTCGTGAAGCTGATAGGCATGTTCCAGTCCGTAAGCGCATGCGGCGCTCAGCCCGGCAAAAACCCAGGAAGGATGTTTCAGCGCCAGTGCCCTGATGACGTGCAATGTCTGTTGTGGAGGGTTGAGAGCATTCCAATACTGCGCGGCGGCGTACACCGCCGGATATGGCGCGACGAGCTCTCCGATTGATTCGCGTCTCTTCAAGGCGCGTCGCTGCGCTCCATTGTTTCCATAGGCGCAACGTCGTTCGGATTCCGCCTGCCGCAGCAATGCGGTTACTGCTTTGTGTTCTCTCATGTTTCGACGCTAAATGCAGAGCACATATCACTCAAGCCGCATAAGTAATGTGGATGCAGCTTGCCGTTTTCCGGCGAGTTGTGGATATCTCTGTGCGCATCGGCAGATGATTTCCATACGGAGCAATGGGGTTTCTGATTATGCAGATGATAATTCTGTGGGACGATTGCAGTGGAAGATATATCGAGCGTTTGTGGCCGATATCGCTGGGAGTACTATTTCCTGTATAGCTGTCTTTCGGTTTGGTGGACTACTCTCCAAACGGTGGATGGGAGGAGAGGATATGGCAACGTTGCTATTCTGCCCAAAATGCGGAAGTAAGATTCCGGCGGAGGACGCGGCATTCTGCCCGACTTGCGGTGTGTCACTTGCCAGATGGCGACAAGCGACATCGGTAAATGCTCCTTCGGGATCGCAGGCCATTCCTGCCCATGTAATGAACGGCTCGATGAACTCGACTACAGTGCAGACAGCCGTACCATCCAGCTCTAAGCTTCTTTCACGGCCAACCGCTCCTATAACCGGTCTGCAGCCTCCTGATTCTCCGACTACCGTCGGATGGTCTCAACCGATGGTTCAGGCCTCTGGGCCGATTACTGCGGAACAGGCGATTGGCCGTAGTGAGGAGGACGCCGGCAAAGTTTTACGTACGTTATATGCCGTGCAACAGGCCGCCGAACGCATTCGCTTACGGTACGATGCGGCCCGTAACGTGGTTCGTAAGTGGAATGGTACCCGTATTGGACTAACGGCGGTATCCATCGTGCTCGGAATCGTTACTTTGATTGGAATGATTCTGGTTGGATACGCGATTGCAACGCAACGCCCGTGGAAAGACCTGATCGTGACCGACCCGACAAGGGGCATTATCTATGGGTATACCGGTTTGACGGCGGTCATTGCGATCGTTTTGTTGATAGGTGGATTCTTGATAATGCGCGTTCGCTGTGAAGCGCATATTGCCCGGAATCGAATCGTTGTCTATAAGTCCGCGTTTGCAGCCATCACCGCATATGATGAGCCGTTGCGTTCCCAGTTGCCCGCTGCATGCCGCAGTACTGAGTTTGTCACCCGTGCTGCCAAGGCGATGAGACGGAAACCGACCGTGGGCGAAGCCTTGTTGGCGGCGGATGTCGATCATGACCTTACTGTGAATGAGACTGCGATTCCCGCACGACTGGATATCGATGTCGATGCTATCGCGCGAGCCTTTGATGAAAGCATCCGATCGGCTGAGTCTGATGCGGACAATCAATCAAGCCATCGTTTCTGGAGCGTGGACATTCTGCCGTTCTTGGCGGCCGTGTTGACGGTGATGGCGGCAGCGGCATTGTGCGTGACGCTGAATGTCGTTATTGCCCTATCGCAGCAGGATGGCACTAGCGGATCTGCCCAATCCGTCACAGTTGACGACAGTACGACTTCGTCTGATGATGCTTCCTCAGATGATGTGTCTTCAGACGATTCGGCTAAATCTGCTGATTCGAACGATTCGGATGATTCGAACGAGTCCGATTCTACTAATCAGGAAGTCCAATCCAATGACGGGGAAACGGTCACCTATCCTCCATATCCGGGTGGCATGACCGAAGATGACTACTATGCGGCCGTGAATATCATGCTCGGCAATGATCAGGACGTGCAGTCATTCACGACCAGCATGATGCAGGTCGTGGATTGCGTTCCCGTCGGCCAATCCGTGTCAGGAGAATATATGTCCGATGCTCAGGAAAGAGGCTATGGCGGCATACGGGTCTCGGGCACTGAAGGAAATTGGAATCCTGACCCGCAAGGTGCAATCTGCATTTATCTTCAATGGGATTCATCAAGCAACTCAGAGGTACCGGTCGCATGGAACACGTTCGTGCCTTTGGATCGAGAACAGATCGACATGGATGCGCAAAGCAAGAATGAGTGGATAACGACGGAAAGCTAGCGAATGCGTCATTGAGGAAAGTAAAAAAGTACGGTTTGCAACGGTGTATGCGCCGACCAAAACACACGTCAGAGAAGGGAGAGACGGATGTTCTGCCCGTTTTGCGGATTTCGCATTGATGCGAATGATGCGCTGTTCTGCCCACGCTGCGGACGATCAGTGGAACACGCGCGGAAACGGTTTTCCAATGCCTCCCGACAGGAGCCAGGCGGGTATGCCGTTCCTCTGAATACGATACCCGTCCCGCCGTCCGGCAGCGCGGACACGACGGATACGGCGGCTCAGACGCAAAGCATGTCCATGCCGGTACCTCGACAGCCTCAAATCACGCAGTCTGCCCGTTCCACGCACCAGATCCAGACCATGAAACCGATTCATGCCGATAAGCTCATTGGCTTGAACGAGGACGATGCCCGGCGGATGTTCAGGGAACTGCAATACGCATATAAGACGATCGATTGTCTTGACAATGATCGCGCCGAAATCCGGCCGTTGCAGACACGGTACCATCGTCATGGCGCGGCCTTCTGGAGCGTGGCGATACTTGCTATATTGACCCTGATCGGCGTGGGCATTGCTGGCATGCTCATCATGCGAGGAACAATCCTGCCACTGAACTCGACCAAAATCGCGATGTGGTGCATCGCCGCGCTTGCCTTGCTATGGCTGCTTATCGGAGTCGTCCTGACGATATCACGGTGTCGGCTACGTGGACGGCTACGCCCGTTGATCGGTCGTGCCGAACTCGATGAAATGGCAATTGCGGCGATACATAAGGCGGTCAAGCCCCTGGAATCACGGTTGCCGCAGACGTTGCGCAATCGGAATTATATCTCGCGCGTATTGAAAATGGCCGAAAATGTTCCTACATTTGGCGAGGCGATGTCACGTTGTGACAACTTGAACGCCTTTGATGAATGGGATGATGTCTACGGAGGCGTCGTACCGCTTGACATCGGTTTTGATGAGATCCACAAGGCGGTAGGAGAAGCGGCTGGTGTTGGTAAAAGACCGGTCGGGCCTTCCCGGATGCCGATAATGCGGATAGTGCTGCCGGCTGTGCTTGATGCCGTTTCGGCTATGGCGGTCATAGTGTTATGTCTGATGCTTATCGGACGTGTGATACCGCAGCAGGTCGGCTCGCAGGCCGATGCTCTGGCGTATTGCAACGAAGCGTATCGCAATGTGGAACAGGGACAAGCGGCAGCGGAAAAGTTGACTGGTCTCAGCGGATACGATACGAGTGATTCTTCCGCACTCGCGTCTTTGAATTCGTCGGTCGACAAGGCGAGTGAATATACAAAAGATCATTCTTGTTCAACCGATTATGATGCGATGACCTTGCGGACCGTGGGGAATCAGGCGGATTCTTACGCATCGCGGTTGAACAAAAGCATCGATGAGGTGAACAAGAGCCTGAAATCTCCTGACGAATATACGTTGGATGACATGGTATCGGCGGTGTCTGAGGGGTCATATCGAAGCATCGTCGGTAACTATTGCCGGAAAGATGGCGATTGCGTGTACATCAATGATTGGGGAGTAATGACCAAATCCGTAGGTGTCGGCGATGCTTTTGCCAATGGACAATACACCTCGGATCTATCGGTTACGGATGACTTGGATTCCGATACGCTCTATCAGGATGGGATCGGTTTCTCTCTTGTGGGGCCGGATAGTGATTTGACTTGCGATTACGGTTCAGGTTCGGATTGTGAGGATCTACCGCAGAGCGATATCATCACCCACCCCGTAACGGTCGACTACTTCCGGGAAGGCATCAGTACGGATTACCTTTACGATATGTGTTCCGGGATGTGCTCCAGTGGATTCGTCCCTCCAGACACTGATAAACCGTTCCTACGGATTCCGTACCTTCACGGTGCGGTCGGATCGGCCAACGATCCTTCGGACCAAAACGTGTATTACCTGCAGGATGAGAGCGCCGACAGCCAGGGGTAACGTTCTCATTAATGAGATCGAGTACGGAGATAACGGATAAACGCCGAAGAAGGTGAACATGATTTGCAGGACATGCGGTACGCCGACCATCAGTGCGGATCAGGAGTTTTGCGCGAAGTGTGGTACTCCGCTCGGGGAAAATGTCCCGGAACCTCAACCGGTGTTCTGCTATGTCTGCGGAACGAAAGCCACGGTAGCGGGTCAGGAATTCTGCATGAAGTGCGGTACCCGATTGGTGTTCGGTGACATGTCGATGGTTGGTGCGTCACCGCTGGGCCGGCCTCAGCCTTATGGGATGACGTCAGCTGGATCGCAGTATGCGCCGATTGCGCCGCCGAAGCAGTTCATACCAAAAGGCTATATTAGAAACGAGCGGGATAATGGGCTGAGATTCGGCGCATGTATTGCCAATGTTGTCTTTTCGGTGGGATATGCGTTTATAGGGTTGGGCAGTTTGGCCGAATTCAATCCGATGGGGTTATTGTTCCTGATCTGTTTGTCGTGGATGATTCCAATGACGTTGCATAGTTGGTCGATGTACCAAGGTGAAAAGCCTAATACCACGACATTCGCTGTATGCGATCTCATCTTCGTCAACATTGTCAGCGGCATATTGTTGTTGATCAGCAGCAAAGACGAATGAGCTTCATCGTTGCGTTAACGATATCGACAACTGTCGCCCATATGGCGGAATACACATTTTTCACAAAAGGAGAGCACGATGTTTTGCCATAAGTGCGGAACGCAGGCTACGGCACCCGATCAAGGGTTCTGCATGAAGTGCGGTACCCGTTTGATTACGGGGAATGCGGGAACGACAGGAACTGATCCCGCGTCATTCGTTAATGGCAGGACTGTCGGTCCGACGGTATCCCAAGCCGCGACAGCTCCCATGATGCCGCCCGCTCAGTCTGTGACGAATGCGCAGTCTGCGCGGATAGCAGCAGCTCCGCAATCGCGAGGCTGGTGGAATAATCTGGAAGAGGCCAAAAAGCGTAATCTGACGATTATTGTGGCGTCGATCTCCGTATTCGTCATAGCCGTGGTCGGCATCAATATGGTACAGCATCGCGATGTGTTTCCGAGGGCCGTACGTGCGTGCGAGAGCCAAGTGGATTCCGATACATGGGATTTCGCCGAAAAGTACAAGGCATTCGAAGTGACCGATGGCGGTAGGACGATGACGATTACGGCGACTTATTTGTCTGATGACGTGACTTCGTGCCTGCTCAGTGAACTTGACACGCCCGATTCCGTACGGACGAAGATGGGTAATACCCGTGCATTGGATGGTACACAAACCGATTCATGGGACGGCATCAAAGCCACATGGTCTTATGACGGCAGCTCATTGGATATCGTGTTGGAAAGAAAATAAGCAAAACGTCGGATATACGGTATCCATATCGATTTACAATGAAGCTGCCCGTTGGAATACAGCGAGGGGGGATTCCGATGAAGCAGTACAAGGCAGTGGTGTTGAATTACGCGCCGAGGGCCACAAGCATGGCCGAGCAGCTGGAGAAGACCGCCAATGAAATGGCGCGGCAGGGATATGAGTTGGTGACCTTCTCCGTCACCAACTCGGCCAAGGCGATCGCCGTGTTCAGCATCGACAAGACTGACTGACATCGGTGGGCCGAATACCCGAATATCATCGAACACGCCGCGTCATAGACCGGTGATAGGATGAAATCCCATGGTTAGAAGAACACATGGCAATTCGCAAGAACACGTCACCAAGCATATTTTCGTCACCGGTGGCGTTGTTTCCTCTCTCGGCAAGGGCCTGACCGCCTCGTCTCTGGGCCGTCTGCTGCGTTCGCGTGGCCTGCACGTGCTTCAGCAGAAGCTCGACCCGTACATCAACGTGGACCCGGGCACCATGAACCCGTTCCAGCACGGTGAGGTCTACGTGACCGAGGACGGTGCCGAGACCGATCTCGACATCGGCCACTACGAGCGCTTCCTCGACGTCTTCCTGAGCCAGAAGGCGAACGTCACTACCGGCCAGATCTACCAGGAAGTGCTGCGCAAGGAGCGCGCCGGCGAATACCTCGGCCAGTGCGTGCAGGTCATCCCGCACATCACCAACGAGATCAAGTCCCGTATGCGTGCCCAGGCCTCGGATGACGTCGACGTGATCATCACCGAGATCGGCGGCACCGTGGGTGACATCGAATCTCAGCCGTTCCTCGAGGCGGCCCGTGAGGTGCGTCGCGACCTCGGTTCCGACAACTGCATGTTCGTGCACGTCTCCCTGGTGCCGTACATCTCCGCCGCGCACGAGCTCAAGACCAAGCCCACCCAGCACTCCGTGATGATGCTGCGTCAGCTGGGCATCTCCCCGGACGCCCTGGTGCTGCGTTCCGATCGCCCGCTCAACCAGTCCATCAAGGACAAGATCTCCCTGATGTGCGACGTGGACGCTGAGGGCGTGGTCAACTGCGTGGATGCCAACAGCATCTACGATGTGCCGAAGATCCTATTCAACGAGGGCCTTGATGCCTACGTGGTGCGCGAGCTCGGCCTGCCGTTCCATGACGTGGATTGGGACGAGTGGGAGGACCTGCTGGAGCGCGTCCACCACCCGAAGCATGAGGTCAACGTCGCCATCGTCGGCAAGTATATCGACCTGCCGGATGCGTACCTGTCCGTCACCGAGGCCATCAAGGCCGGCGGCTTCGCCAACTGGGCCAAGGTCAACGTCAAGTGGGTCGCGGCCGATCGTTGCGAGACCACCGAAGGCGCGGCCGCCGCGCTCGACAACATCGACGGCATCGTGATCCCCGGCGGTTTCGGCATCCGAGGCATCGAAGGCAAGATCGGTGCCCTGAAGTTCGCCCGTGAGAACGGTCTGCCCGCCCTGGGCCTGTGCCTGGGCCTGCAGTCCATGGTCATCGAGTACGCCCGCCACGTGCTGGGCATCGAGGACGCCAACTCCACCGAGTTCGAGCCGGATTGCGCCAACCCGGTGATCGCCACCATGGAGGAGCAGAAGGACATCGTGGCCGGCCATGGCGACATGGGCCACACCATGCGTCTTGGCTCCTACCCGGCCGAGCTTGAGGAGGGTTCGCTGGTGGCCGAGCTGTACGGCACCACGCATGTCACCGAGCGTCACCGCCACCGTTACGAGGTCAACGTGGCGTACAAGGACCGTCTACGTGAGGGTGGTCTGCGCATCTCCGGCCAGAGCCCGGATGGCGAGCTCACCGAGTTCGTCGAGCTGCCGCAGGACGTGCACCCGTTCTACGTGGCCACCCAGGCCCACCCGGAGTTCAAGTCCCGCCCGACCAAGCCGCACCCGCTGTTCGCCGGCCTCGTCAAGGCCGCGCTGGACCACCAGCAGGAGCGCTCTGGCAAGTGAGCCGATGAGCTGAGGTTCGACGCGACGGGTTCGCGCTGAACGGCCATCCGTAAAGGGGTGGTGAAGTCTCTCGTCAAGGGAGATTTCACCGCCCCTTTTGGTATGAAAACGGCTTGTTTCCGTCCGTGTCGGAAAATTTTTACCGGGCTGATACAAGTTTGCTAGACTGCAGGGGAGACGCAGACTACGGCAGAAAGTAGAAGCCATGAGCGAGTACAACGACGACCCAACTCAGGCGATGAGCCCGGTGAACGGCAGCGGTCCGGCCGCGGAGGAGACCCTGATGATGGAGATGGCCGATGCCTCGGACACTGCCGCAACCGGTAAGAAACGCATCGTCTGGCCGTGGGCGGTACTGGCATGTCTACTGGTGGCGGTTGGTGCCGCGGGAGGCACGGGCATATGGTTCTTCCAGGATCATGTATTGCCCGGCACGACCCTGTGGGGCAATTCCGTGATGGGCAAAACCGAACAGGAGATTGCGGATACCATCAACGATCAGGTGAGGAACACGGCGGTCAAGGCCACATACGAGGGCAAATCCGCGTCCTTCACCCTTGCCGATCTCGGCGTGGATTTGGATGGCGAGGCCATTGCATCCGAAGTGTTCAATGCCAAGCGCGATGACGCCCTCTGGCAGCGGTATGCGTTCTGGATCACCAAGGACGTGTCTCCCGAGCTCGATGCCAGGCTCGCCGACGGCACCGTGGTGGACAAGGCCCTCGGCATCGAGGTCAACGAGCCTGTGGACGCGCAGGTCAAACTCAATGACGCCAAAAACGGTTTCGATGTGGTCGCGGGGGAGAACGGTCAGGGAGCGAACGCCACCGCCATCGCCGAGCAGGCCATCGTCTCGCTGACCTCGCTCGGAGCGTCCCAGCCCAATACGGTTCGCGTCCAGCTGGATGTGACCGAGCCGACAGTGACGGACGAGATCGCCGAAACGGTGAAATCCACGCTGGAAGACATCGTGAGCCAGAAGGTGAGCATCAAGGTGGCGGACAAGGCCATCGCCACCATCGACGCGCCCGCTCTGGCTTCCGCAATGAGCATCAATGCCAACCGGCAGGCCAAGCTCAGGGACACCGAAACCCGCAATGGATATGTGGTCTTCGACGCGGAAAAGCTCCAGAAGCACTACGACGAACAGATCAAGCCGAACCTCAAGCTCGAACGTGAGGACAAGAAGCTCGTGGTGGACAATGCCGGTCAGGTACTCGGCACCGAAACCGAGGGTCATGATGGCATCGCCATCACCGAAGGCGCGGACCGGAGCGTGGGCGCCAAGCTCGCCAAGGCCTTCTCTGAAGGTGCGTCCTCCATCACGGTCGACGGCAAGGTGGATCCCAAGCAGGAGGTCAAGGTGACCCATCATGTGGTCATCGACCTGTCCGACCGCAAGCTGTACGCCTATGAGAACGACAAGGTGGTCAACACCCTGAACGTGGTGGTGGCCCAGGGCAACGACAACATCACCGGCGAATGCGTGGGCCTCATGTGCACCCCCACCGGCGACTTCAACATCTGGTACAAGCTGCCCAGCCAGGATATGAGCGGCACGTTGAACCTCGCCGACGGCACCGTGGAGAAATGGGACGTCAAGGGCGTGGGCTTCGTGAACTACTTCTCCTCCGGCTGCGCGATCCACCGCATCGCCGGCGGATACGTGGCAGACGCATCCATGCCGTACATCGCCAACGCCTCGCACGGCTGCGTGGGCATCGGCTGGGACGTGGCCGAATGGTTCTACGGCTGGTGCAACATGGGCACCAGCGTGCATATCCAGGTGTGAGCCGGAACACATGCCGGTTTCCGGTCATACCGCCGTCGGATGAACGAATCCGCATGACCCCTTGCGTTCCGGTGACGGGCGGCGTATGCCTGTAATGAAACGCACAATCATTATTTGCCGTGATTGGTAGTGTTTCCCATGGGTTCTGCTAAGTTTACCTAGGACTATGTCTATGTGCGAAACGAGATGGAAGGCAGGAAGGTGACCGACAACACAGCACCGAACGCCGCCGCTGACGTGGAGATGAGCCAGTACGTGGCCGATCGTTCCCGCGTCAACGAGGATAAGATCAAACAGGATGACGAGATCATCAGCCAGTTCGGCGACTACAGCTATGGCTGGCATGATTCCGACGCGGCCGGCGAGGCGGCCAAGCGAGGCATCGACGAGAACGTCGTGCGTGCCATCAGCGCCGACAAGGGCGAGCCTCAGTGGATGCTGGACATGCGTCTGCGCGGCTTCAAGGCGTTCCTCGACAAGCCCATGCCCAACTGGGGCGTGGATCTTTCCGGCTTCAACGCCGACGACTTCAAGTACTACGTCAAGCCGATCGACAAGCAGGCCAAGAGCTGGGACGAGCTGCCCGACGACATCCGCTCCACCTACGACCGCCTTGGCATCCCCGAAGCGGAGAAGAAGCGTCTGGTCTCCGGCGTGGCCGCCCAGTACGAGTCCGAGGTCATCTATAACTCCATCCAAGAGGACCTGAAGAAGCAGGGCGTGATCTTCGTGGACACGGATACCGCCGTGCGCGAATACCCTGACCTCGTGAAGAAGTACTTCGGCACCGTGGTGCCGCCCGAGGACAACAAGTTCGGCGCCCTGAACACCGCCGCATGGTCCGGCGGCTCCTTCGTGTACGTGCCCAAGGGCGTCCACGTGGACATCCCGCTGCAGGCGTACTTCCGCATCAACACCCCGGCCATGGGCCAGTTCGAACGTACGCTGATCATCGCGGATGAAGGCTCCTACGTGCACTACGTGGAGGGTTGCACCGCCCCGATCTGGTCCGAGGATTCGCTGCACGCCGCCATCGTGGAGATCATCGTGGAGAAGCATGCCCGCGTGCGCTACACCACCGTGCAGAACTGGTCGAACAACGTCTACAACCTCGTCACCCAGCGCGCCTACGTGCGCGAGGGCGGCACCATGGAATGGGTGGACGGCAACATCGGATCCAAGGCCACCATGAAGTACCCGGCCTGCATCCTCGCCGAGCCGTACGCCAAGGCTTCCACCATGTCCCTCGGCTTCGCCGGCAAGGGCCAGTACCAGGACACCGGCGCCAAGATGATTCATCTGGCACCGCATACCAGCTCCACCATCGTGGCCAAGTCCATCTCCCGCGGCGGCGGCCGTTCCGCCTACCGTGGCCTGGTCAAGATCGTCAAAGGCGCGGAAGGCTCGTCCAACTCCACCGTGTGCGACGCGCTGCTGGTGGACGACTTCTCCCGCTCCGACACGTACCCGCATGTGGACGTGCGCGAGGACAACGTCTCCATGGCCCACGAGGCCACGGTCTCCAAGGTCTCCGAGGACCAGCTCTTCTACCTGATGAGCCGCGGCCTCAACGAGGATGAGGCCATGGGCATGATCGTGCGCGGCTTCGTCGAGCCGATCAGCCGTGAGCTGCCGATGGAATACGCGCTTGAGCTCAACAGACTCGTGGAACTGCAGATGGAAGGATCGGTGGGCTGATCCCATGACCAACGAAGCAACCAAGAACGTCAAGGAAATCTCCATCCCGGTCGCGGACCCGAACGACCCGTACGCCATCCCGGCGGCCATGCCGTCCTCCGTGGACCATGCCGCCCGCTCGTTCGACGTGAACGACTTCCCGGCACCGGATCGCAAGCAGGACGAATGGCGCTACACGCCGATCGAACGCATCAACGAGTTCTTCGACGTGTTCAAGCCGTCCGGCGAGACGCAAATCGAAGTCTCGATGATCGACGGTTCGCCGCTGACCGAAGGCGTGAAGCTCAGCCAGGTCAGGCTCGGCGAAGCCCCCTCCGGCACCGTCTCCAAACCGAACGACCGCGTCTCCGCCGTCGAATGGAACTCCGGCGCCACCGCAACGGTCATCGAGCTGAACGGCGAGATCGCCCAGCCGGTGCTCGTCAAGGTGCATGGCGCGGGCGAGGACCTCGACGCCTTCCACCTGGTCATCAAGGCCGCGGACAAGTGCCACGCGGACGTCGTCGTGGAACACGACGGCGACGCGCGCCTCGCCGAAGGCGTGGAAATCACCACCGGCAAGGACTCGCATGTCTCCGCCACGTTCATCCAGGAATGGGACAAGACCGCCAAGCATGTGGGCAACCACCGCATCCATGTGGGCGAAGATGCATCCCTGCGCCACTCCGTGGTGACCCTCGGCGGCGACGTGGTCCGCATCCGCATGGATCAGGACTTCGGCGGCCCGGAAGGCGACCTTAACATGCTCGGCATCTACTTCGTGGATCCCGGCGAGCATATCGAGCACCGCACGATGGTGGTGCACAACCACCCCGACTGCAAGTCCCGTGTGGTCTACAAGGGCGCGCTCGACGGCAAGGGCGCGCACTCCACCTGGGTGGGCAACGCGCTCATCCAGCCCACCGCCCCAGGCACCGACTCCTACGAGCTCAACCGCAACCTGGTGCTGACCCCCGGCGCCATCGCCGATTCCGAGCCGAACCTGGAGATCGAGAACGGCAACATCATCGGAGCCGGCCACGCCTCCTCGGTGGGACGCTTCGACGATGAGGAACTGTTCTACCTCCAGTCCCGTGGCATCCCTGAGACCGAGGCCCGCAAGCTCGTGGTGCGCGGCTTCTTCGGCGAACTTGTGGAGGAGATCGGCATACCCGCCATCTCCGAACACCTCATGGACGTGATCGACCGCCGACTGGCCCGTGGCGAAAGCGACGCCATGGCGCAGGTCCTCGAAGACAAGTAGGCCGGGGACACCGAAAGCGGCCCGGCCCAAACAGACATCGCAGACATTTTTTAGGAGCACACACATGTCAACACTCGAAATCAAGGACCTCCACGTCCACGTCGAAACCAAGGACGGCATCAAGCAGATCCTCAAGGGCGCGACCCTGACCGTCCACTCCGGCGAGACCCACGCCATCATGGGCCCCAACGGCTCCGGCAAGTCCACGCTCGCCTACACGCTTGCCGGCCACCCCAAGTACGTGGTCGACTCCGGCGAAGCCCTGCTCGACGGCCAGGACATCCTCAAGATGACCCCGGACGAGCGCGCCAAGGCTGGCCTGTTCCTGGCCATGCAGTACCCGGTCGAGGTGCCGGGCGTGTCCATGACCAACTTCCTGAGGACCGCCAAGACCGAGATCGACGGCGAAGCCCCCGGCATCCGCCAGTGGACCAAGGATTTGTCCGCCGCCATGAAGCGCCTCAAGATGGACCCGAAGTTCGCCACCCGTTCCGTGAACGAAGGCTTCTCCGGCGGTGAGAAGAAGCGCGCCGAGGTTCTCCAGCTCGAGCTCCTCAAGCCGAAGTTCGCCATCCTCGACGAGACCGACTCCGGCCTCGATGTGGATGCCCTGCGCATCGTGTCCGAGGGCGTGAACCGCGCCAAGGAAGCCAACCAGTTCGGCATCCTCATGGTCACGCACTACACCCGCATCCTCAAGTACATCAAGCCGGACATTGTGCATGTGTTCGCGGACGGCCACTTCGTCAAGACCGGTGGCCCCGAACTGGCCGACGAGCTCGAGGAGAACGGCTACGACGCCTATCTGCCCGAAGGCGCCGATTCCGAATCCGCCCTGGCCTGATCCATCCGCTGATCCAACCGGCTGCCGGCTCCGAACAGAACAGGGGCCGGCAGCCATAACGCAACGTATCGAAGGGGAATATGATGGTTGATTTCAAGGCGATTCGGGATGAATTCCCGATCCTGGACCAGGAGATTCACGGACACCCGCTGGTGTACCTCGATTCCGCGGCCACCTCGCAGAAGCCGCAGTGTGTGATCGACGCCGAGGCGGACTTCTACCGCACGATCAACGCCGGCGTGCATCGCGGCGCCCACGAACTGGCCGCACGCTCCACGCTGGCCTTCGAGGAGGCCCGCGCCAAGGTGGCCAGGCTGGTCGGCGCCAACGCGGCGGAAGGCGAGGAGGAGATCGTCGTCACCGGCGGCGCCACCGCTGGCCTGAACCTGTTGGCCACGGCTTTCGGCAACGCCTCGCTGGGCCGCGGGGGAGAGGAGGCCAAGCGCTTCGCCCTGAAGCCCGGCGACGAGATCGTCGTCTCGCGCGCCGAGCACCATTCCGTGCTGCTGCCGTTCCAGGAGCTTTCCTACCGTACCGGTGCCACGTTCAAGTGGCTTGATCTGACCGAGGACGGCCGTGTGCGTACCGACAACCTGGACGAGGTCATCACCGAACGCACGAAGGTGGTGGCCGTGACCCATGTGGGCAACACCACGGGCGCCATCACGGACATCGCCCCGATCATCCGCCGCGCGCACGCGGTCGGAGCCGTGTTCATCCTCGACGCCTGCCAGTCCGTGCCGCACCTCAAGGTCGATTTCCATGCGCTGGATGTGGACTTCGCCGCCTGGAGCGCGCACAAGATGTACGGTCCCACCGGCGTGGGCTTCCTGTACGGCAAGCGCGAGCTGCTTGAAGCGTTGCCGCCGGCCAACTTCGGTGGTTCGATGGTGGAACTGGCGTACATGGACCACGAGGCCCAGTACATGGCCCCGCCGGCACGATTCGAGGCCGGTACGCAGCCGGTGGCCCAGGTGGTCGCCGCAGGCGTGGCCGCCGAATGGATGATGAACATCGGCCTGAAGAACATCGAGGCCCATGAGAAGACCATCGCCGCCGAACTGCTGAAGCTCGGCGACATCGACGGCATTCGCATTCTGGGACCGCGCGAGAATGTGGACCGCATCGGCACCGTGGCCTTCGACGTCCAGGGTGTGCACCCGCACGACGTGGGCCAGTTCATCGACGCGCAGGGTATCGCCATCCGTGTGGGCCACCACTGCGCCCAGCCCGTGCATCGTCACTTCGGCCTGTACGCCTCCAACCGTGCCTCGTCCGGCGTCTACAATTCGGTCGAGGACGCGCAGGCATTGGTCGAGGCGGCTAAGGGTATCCGCAAGTTCTTTGGAGTGGAATAAGGAACAACAGACATATGAGTGATTACGGCATGAGCGGCGACGAACTGGAGCAGATGTACCAGGAGGTCATTCTTGAGGCCTCCAAGCATCCGCATGGCCGGGAGTCCTTCGCTCCCGACGCGGCCGTGGAACAAAGCGCGGACGCCGCTTCGGCGGATACCACCGTGCGCGCCACCCATGAATACTGCACGCCGGGCGAATCGCACCAGTTCAATCCGACCTGCGGCGACGAGGCGACCGTGCACGTCGAGGTGTCCGACAGCGAACCGCACACCATCGAACGACTGGTGTGGGACGGCCACGGCTGCTCGATCTCCCAGGCCAGTCTGTCCGTGATGGTCGATCTCGTGGACGGCAAGACCGTGGACGAGGCCATGCATCTGGAGCAGGTGTTCCACCAGCTCATGGAATCGCGTGGCGCCGGTCTGAACGACGATGCCCTTGAGGACGAGCTCGGCGACGCCGTGGTGTTCCAGGGCGTATCGAAATACCCTATGCGCATCAAGTGCGCTCTGCTAGGCTGGGAGGGTCTGAAGGACTCCGTCGCCAAGGCCCTGGCCGCAAAGAACTGAGGTGGAAATCATGAGCGACAACAATCTGGTCCCCGAACCCACGCCCTCCGTGTTCGACGCCGTCAACGGCGTGCTGCAGGACGAGGAGGCCGCCCGCCGGGTGATGGCCAATCCCGCACTGGCCAAGGGTTTCCCGAACGGACGTCCCGCGGAAAACACCGCGGCCGGTTCCGGTGATGCGTGTGGTTGCGGCAACCACAAGGGTGTCTGTGGATGCTCCGACGAATCGGACGGCAATGAGATCCCGCTCAAGGCTGTGGACGATATCGGTCGTGCCACCGCCGAGGACGTGCGTGAGGCTCTGCACCAGGTCATCGATCCGGAGCTCGGCATCGACGTCATCGACCTGGGCTTGGTGTACGGCATCGAAATCAATGAACTGGGCCGTGCCATCATCACGATGACGCTGACCACGCCGGCCTGCCCGCTCACCGACCTCATCGAGGACGAATGCGCCTCCACGCTGGCCGGACTGGTGGAGGAGTTCCGCATTGACTGGACGTGGAACCCGCGCTGGACCGTCGATCGCATCACACCTGACGGCCGCGACCAGCTGGCCGCGCTGGGCTTCAACTTCGACAACCTGCCGAAGTACTGAGCCGCAAAGCAGCGTATAAGGACATACAAAAGGCTCTGTTAAACCAGGATTGACATGGCCCTTATTCCTGGCTCCCCTTGTCAGGGGAGCTGTCGGCGAAGCCGACTGAGGGGTAGTCAGACATGGATCCATGTCAATTTTGGTTTAACAGAGCCTTGATTTATGTCAATCTCGGTTCAACAGGACATACAAAAAGCCTGACAACCCTTACGGTTGCCAGGCTTTTTACGTTTGCTACCGAATCAGATCACTCAGTCATCGACGATGGTGTTCTTCGGAACCACGGTGATGCCGTCCGGCGTGACGGTGAAGCCGCGGGCCAGATCGTGCTCGGTGTCGATGCCGACCGTGGAGTTCTCGGTGAGGACCACGTTCTTGTCGAGAATCGCCTTGTACACGCGGGCGCGACGGTTGATGACCACGCCGTCGAACAGCACGGAATCGACGATCTGCGCCCAGGAGTGGATGCGCACGTTCGGGGAGAGCACGGAGTGGTGCACCTCACCGCCGGAAACGATCACGCCGGGGGAGACGATGGAGTCCGTGGCGTGGCCCAGACGATCGCGGCCGGCGTGCACGAACTTGGCCGGCGGCAGGTTGCCGGACATCGTGTAGATCGGCCAATCCTGGTTGTACAGGTTGAACTCCGGCACATAGGCGATCAGATCCATGTGCGCATCGTAGAACTGCTTGATGGTACCCACGTCGCGCCAGTAGGCGTGATCGGTGGCCGTGGAACCCGGAATCTCGTTGGAGTTGAAGTCGTACACGCCGGCCTCATTGCGGGAGGCGAAGTACGGGGCGATGTCGCCGCCCATGTCGTGCTTGGTGTCGGCGGCCTTCTCATCCAGCGCCAGCGCCTCGAACAGGGCCTTGGTGTTGGCCACATAGTTGCCCATGGAAGCCAGGATCTGGTTCGGGTTGTCCGGCAGGCCGGTGGTGGTGGCCGGCTTCTCCTGGAAGTTCTTGATCATATTCGGATGCTCGGGATCGACCTCGATCACACCGAACTGGTTCGATTCCTCGATGGGCTGGCGGATGCCGGCCACCGTGAATTCGGCGCCGGACTCGATGTGCTGCTGCACCATCTGCTCGAAGTCCATACGGTAGACGTGATCGGCACCCACGATCACCACGATGTCAGGCTGGACATCCTCGATGATGTTGATGGTCTGGTAGATGGCGTCGGCGGAGCCCAGGTACCAATGCTTGCCGAGGCGCTGCTGCGCCGGGACGGGGGAGACATACGAGCCCAGCAGCGGCGAGAAACGCCACACCTGGGAGATGTGACGGTCCAGCGAGTGGGACTTGTACTGGGTGAGCACGACCACCTGGCGGTAACCGGAGTTCACCAGGTTGCTCAGCGGGAAGTCGATCAGGCGATAGACGCCGCCAAACGGTACGGCGGGCTTCGCGCGATCACGGGTTAACGGCATCAGACGGGTCCCCTCGCCGCCTGCAAGCACAATCGACAGAATCTTGGGATTCTTGGCCATCGTAACTGTCCTCTCTGTTACCTGAGCGTCTTTCGACACCGCACTGCTCTGCCAAACGCTTCCTTGCATTTGGTTTACATAGTTAATAATTGCAGAAAAAAACGAACATGCAAGGCTTTCGCCCCCGCGTGGCGTGAACTTGGCATGAATAATTCAGTTCGTGTGGCGTCCGTTCGGGGCCGGTTCCGGCCGCACAGGGACGGGCGCGGCGATTGGAGGAGCACCCGGCATCGTTGCGGCGGGGCCGATTCCCCCGTCGTCGGGGCACCCCTTCGGCGTGTCGGGAGATGGTGGATGCGCCGAATATGAGACGTGCGGAGCCGAATGATGAAGTCATCGCCGTCCGCGTGTCCCGCGTGTCGCAGGTCGGCGCGCCGGCGCCGGTGACACGCGGGACACGAAACACGCCGTCTCAGCGGGTGGCGTAGAAGGCGACCGCGCTGGATGCGGCCACGTTCAGGGAGTCCACGCCGTGGCTCATCGGGATCTTCACGGTCAGGTCGGCGCGCGCGATGGTGTGACGGGACAGGCCGTCGCCCTCCGTGCCGAAGATCAGCGCCAGCTTGTCGATACGCGCGGGGTCGCCATCCGGCAGATGGAGCCGGCGGGTGAGCTCGTCCAACGAAATGGAGTCGTCCTCAAGGGCCATGGCCACCGTGGTGAAGCCGAGCGATTTGAGCTCGTCGATGCCCTTGAACGACCAGTAGTGCTTGTCTTCGGTGCCGTCCTCGTCGTATCCGGTGATGCGGGTCCACGGCACCTGGAAGACCGTGCCCATCGACACGCGAGCGGCGCGCCGGTACAGGGGGTCGCCGCAGGAGGGGGTCACCAGCACCGCGTCCACGTCCAGCGCCGCGGCGGAACGCATGAGCGCGCCCACGTTGGTGTGGTCCACGATGTTCTCCATCACCGCCACGCGGCGTGCGCCACGGCACACCTCGGCCACGGAAGGCAGCGGCCAGCGACGCATGGCGCACAGCGCGCCACGGTGCAGGCGATACCCGGTCAGACGTTTGAGCTGTTCGGGGGAGGCCACATACACCGGAACCGCCGTGCCCCAGCGCTCGTCGATGAAGGCGAAGGTCTCGGCCATGCCCTCCAGCCACGGTTCCTCGACCAGCAGGGACAACGGCTCGCGTCCGGCCGCCAGCGCACGGTCGATGACCTTGGGGGATTCGGCGATGAACATGCCCTTGGCCGGCTCCAGGCGATTGCGCAGCTGCATTTCCGTGAGGTTCGCATACGCCTCGACGCGCGGGTCGTCGACGGAATCAAGGGTGATGAACTGCATGATGGCCTTTCGATCGAATGGGACGTGGAGGGGGCGGTGGGCGCCCTGTCTGGGAAAATTACCGCGGATACGCAAAAACCCCTTGCAATGCAAGGGGTTTCGTCTGTGCCCGAGACGGGACTTGAACCCGTACGCCTGTATAAAATAGGCACTAGCACCTCAAGCTAGCGCGTCTACCATTCCGCCACCCGGGCAGGTGTCGTTTGGACAACGAGTAGATACTTTAGCAGTGATTCCGGAAGATGCAACACGGGGTGTGTCATCGGCGTGTCGCGTGTAGCCTTGAAGGCATGACAGATGCCCTTTTCCTTTTTGATCCGCAGGTTGACGACGTCCCGGTGAACAGCGACGAGCTCCACACCGGATGGAAGCTCACGCTTCCCGCGCACATCAAGCGCCATGCCGTGCAGGCCATGCGCCTGAAGGCGGGGGACAGCCTGCAGCTCTCCGACGGCCACGGTCTGAGGATCCATGCGGTGATGGCCGACCCGGAGGCCGGTCTGGCCGAGGTGTCCGAAGTGGGCCGTGAACCCGAACCCCAGACCCGGCTCGGCCTGATCCAGGCACTGGCCAAAACCGGCCATGACGAGCAGGCCATCGACATGGCCACGCAGATCGGCGTGGACGAGGTGATCCCCTGGCAGGCGGACCGTTCCATCGCCAAATGGAAGGGCGGCCGTACGGACAAGAAATGGGGCGCCGTGCTGGACGCGGCCACCGAACAGTCGCGCCGCGCCTTCAGGCCGGAACTGGGGGAGTGTGTCTCCAGCAAGCAGATCGTGGCCATCTGCCGTCGCGCATGCGTGCACGGGGACATGGTGGTGGTGCTGCACCAGGATGCCACCGACACCTGGGCCGGCGTGGAAGCCAAGGTGAATCAGCTGGTGGAACGCACACTCGAGGACGGCCGTCCGCGCACCGTGTACGTGGTGGTGGGGCCGGAAGGCGGCATCAGCGAGCAGGAGGTGGCCGATTTCACCGCGGCCGGGGCCGTCAGCTGCGTGCTCGGCGGCAACATCCTCAGGGCCGCCACGGCCGGTCCGGTGGCGTTGTCGCTGCTGTCCCGCACGCTGGGCCGCTACGACTGACCGAAACCGGCTTTCGCCTCCCGCGATGGGTAACACCCCCGCGCTAAGCTGGTCAGTAGTGCAATACCGCCAAACAAGGAGCATGATGAGCGCATCCGACGATTGCCTGTTCTGCAAGATCATCGCAGGCCAGATTCCCAGCACCAAGGTCTATGAGGACGACACCACCTACGCCTTCAAGGACATCAACCCCAAGGCCAAGGTCCATGTGCTGGTGGTGCCCAAGGAGCATTACGCCAACGCGGCCGAACTCGCCGCCAAGGATCCGGCCGAGCTGGCGCATATCGTCTCCGTCGCCCAGCACATCGCGGACGAGGCCTTCCACGGCGCCTACCGACTGATCTTCAACACCGGCCTTGACGCGGGTCAGACGGTGTTCCACGTGCACGCCCACGTGCTGACCGGCGAGAAGCTGGACGAGTAGACAAGGGGACGAGAAGCTTTCGTGGCCACGACTACACGTACCATCACCATCCCGTCCCAGCTCGATCCGGTGGCCGTGCTCGGCCCCGTGGACGAGGTCATCCGAGAGGTGGAACGCGCCTTCCCGGAACTCACCATCATAGTGCGCGGCAATCGGGTGGCCGTCGTCTCCCGGTCCAAGCAGACCGAGTCGCAGGCCGCCCAGGCGGAGGATCTGATTAACACCATCATCCAGGCCGCCTACACCGCGCCCATGGACGCCGACACCGTGCGCCGCATGCTCGACCAGAACGTGCTCAGGAACAGCGTGCGACTGGAGCGTCCGGGACATGGTCCCACCCATGACAAGCTAGTGCAGTCCACCGCAGGAGAGACTCGCGGCCGCATCCACGGGCAGTCCCACGGCCAGGCCGGTCGCGAGACGACCTACCGCAAGCCGACGGTACCCGGCGTCATCACCTTCGCCGCCGGCGTGCCGGTCCGCGCGAAGACCGCAGGACAGGTGGCGTACGTCAACGCCATCGAATCGCATACCATCACCTTCGGCATCGGCCCGGCCGGCACTGGCAAGACCTATCTCGCCGTGGCCAAGGCCGTGCGCGCCTTCCAGGACAAGCAGATCCGACGCATCATCCTGACCCGTCCGGCCGTGGAGGCGGGCGAGAACCTGGGCTTCCTTCCCGGCACCCTCAACGACAAGGTGGATCCGTATCTGCGTCCGCTGTATGACGCCCTGGGCGACATGCTCGGCGCCGACCAGCTGAGGCGCCTCATGGACGACAACACCATCGAGGTGGCGCCGCTCGCCTACATGCGCGGCCGCACGCTCAACGATGCGTTCGTCATCCTTGACGAGGCGCAGAACACCACCGAGCAGCAGATGAAGATGTTCCTGACACGACTCGGCTTCAACACCAAGATGGTGATCACCGGCGATATCTCGCAGGTTGATCTGGCCGTGCCGCGTTCCGGTCTGGCCACCATCGAGCAGATCCTGGGCGATATCGAGGGCATCTCCTTCGTTCATCTCGACACCGAGGACGTGGTGCGTCACCAGCTGGTGGGTCGTATTGTGGCCGCGTACGACCGTCATGCCGCCATCGCCGGCGACCACCGTTCCATCGAACGGCATGGACGGCGGCGCGGACGCACGGCGGAAGACGGCACTGCGGGCTCCGCGCGATCCGGTGGCACAGGTAACGCCGCGGAGCCGATGACCGAGCACGCACCCGCCGATACACCCGCAGACACCCAGACGGAACTTCCGATGCAACGAAACGAGGCAACAGATGAGCGTTGACGTGACGAACGAGACCCAATGGGTCATCGACCCCAAGGTCTTCTCCGATCTGGGCGTGTGGGTGCTCGACCAGATGCGCGTGAGCACCCAGTCCGACCTGACCATCATGTTCGTGGACCCCGATCCCATCGCCGAACTGCACATGCGTTGGATGAACCTGGAGGGGCCGACCGACGTGATGAGCTTCCCGATGGACGAACTGCGCCCCGGCGACGGCAAGACCGTCATGGAGGGCGTGCTCGGCGACATCGTGATCTGCCCGTGGGTGGCCGCCCAGCAGGCCGCCGCCGCGGGACACAGCACCATGCAGGAGATGCTGCTGCTGACCATCCACGGCATTCTCCATCTGCTCGGCTACGACCATGTGACGCCCGAACAGGAGCGTCAGATGTTCGGCCTGCAGCGCCAGCTCCTGCTCACGTTCTTCGCCCTGCGCCACGATTCCGGCGTACAGGCCACCCTGCCCGCAGGCACGCCCGACGCGCTGGCCATCTACGACGCCGCGCACGGCGCCGGACGCGATCTGGACGCCAAGTAACCGGCAGCAGGCCGTACCTGTAAATCTGCACGTTCCCGCAATTTCCGCAATCCCATAACCCCGCAAGGACAGCAAACTCCATGGAGTATCTCAGTACCACCCTGATCGCCATCACCGTCGTGCTTGTGCTGGTGGCCGCCCTCTTCGTCTGGTTCTCGCTGACCATGGCCGCCTCCGAAGGCGCCGTGGCGCGAGTGACCCGCGCCAGCCTGAACAACCTCATCCTCGAGGTGCAGACCGACTCCGAGGCGAGCCAGTTCCTCAAGATGAAGAAGATCGACAAGATCCATCGCGTGCAGCGGCTCATCTCCGACCGGTACGCCACGGCGGGCAGCTGCGCGTTCTTCCGCATCGCCTGCAACGTGCTCGACGGCGTGCTGGTGGCCTCCATCGCGGCGTTGTGGGGCGCCGAACTGTGGGTGGAACTGCTGGCGGGCTTCCTGTTCGCCATCATCGTGGCCGTGGTCTCCGTGCTGGTCCGTCCGCGCACCGCGGGCATGGCCAAGCCGGTGGACATCATGATCGCGCATTCGCGCATCGTCTCGCTGGCCTGCAAGATGACACCGTTCGCCCGCATCGGCTCGGACAAGAACGGCGCCAAAAGCGCGGGTCGCCGCGGCAAGAACTCCGACCTGTCCGACGACGAGGAACTGGAGAAGATCCAGCTCGAACAGGGCAAGGCCGCCATCGACCGCCTGGTGGAGTCCAACGACTTCGACCCCGAAGTCTCGGAGATGCTGCGCAACGTGCTCACCCTGTCCGACACGCTGACCCGCGAGATCATGGTGCCGCGCACCGACATGATCTGCATGGAACGCGACACCACGCTCGTCTCCGCGCTGAAGCTGTTCTCCCGTTCCGGCTTCTCCCGCGTGCCGGTGATCGGCGAAGATGTGGACGACCTCATCGGCGTGGCCTATCTCAAGGACGCCGTGCGCGCCACCGCCTTCAACCAGGCCGCCCTCAGCCGCAAGGTGGAGACCATCGTGCGCCAGCCGCTGCTCGTGCCCGAATCCAAGCCGGTGGACGACCTCTTCCATGAGATGCAGCGTTCCCGCCAGCATGTGGCCGTGGTGGTGGACGAGTACGGCGGCATCGCCGGCATGGTGACCATCGAGGACACCATCGAGCAGATCGTGGGCGAGCTGGAGGACGAACACGACCGCACCCAGCGCAGCGAACCGGAGAAGATCGGCGAGAACAAGTGGAAGATGCCGGCCCGCACGCCGATCGCCGACCTGGAGGAGATCTTCGAGATCGACATCGACGAGGATGACGTGGACACGGTCTACGGTCTGCTGACCAAGATCCTCGGCCGGGTGCCGATCGTGGGCGCCTCCGCCGTGACGCGAGGCCTCAAACTCACGGCGGTCGACTCCGCCGGACGCCGCAAGAAGGTGTCCACCATCGTGGTCGAGCCCGCGCACGTCGAGGGCGACGAGGAAGATGGCAAGACCCAGGACGAATCCGGCGAACACGCCGACGACGATGACCAGAACGCCGACAAGGAGTGAGATGAGCGAGCAAGAAGTGACGACGAACAACCAGACTGCGGCCGCACCCGAAACCACGGCGGACGTGCCGTACCGTTCCGGCTTCGTGGCCGTGGTGGGACGCCCGAACGTGGGTAAGTCCACACTGATCAACGCCCTCATCGGCAAGCAGATCGCCATCGCGTCGTCCCGTCCGGAGACCACGCGAAAGGCTATCCGCGGCATCCTGACCACCGAGCACGCACAGCTCGTGCTGGTGGACACGCCCGGCATCCACCGTCCGCGCACGCTGCTCGGCCAGCGCCTCAACGACGTGGTGGAGGAGTCCCTGTCCGATGTGGACGTGGTGGCCTTCCTGCTGCCCGCCGACCAGGAGATCGGCCCCGGCGACCGCCGCATCCTGTCCCGCCTGCGCTCCGACTTCGCCACCAAGCGCGAGGACGGCACGTTCGCGTGGAAGGTGCCGCTGATCGCCATCGTGACCAAGATCGACGAGCTCGGCCGTCAGCAGCTCATCAACAAGCTCATCGAGATCAACGAATTCGCCGACTTCTCGGACATCGTGCCGGTCAGCGCCCTCAAGCACGACAACCTGGCCGAGGTGCGCAACGTGCTCATCGAGCACACGCCGGAAGGCCCGCAGATGTACCCGGACGACCAGATCAGCGAGGAACGTCCGGAGGACACCATCGCCGAGCTCATCCGCGGCGCGTTCCTGGAGACGTTGGACGACGAGCTGCCGCACTCCCTGGCCGTGGTGGTCGATTCCATCGACTATCCCGAGGACAACGAGACCGGGGCCGCCTACGACGGCAAGGCGCAGGTCAACGTGTCCATCTACGTGGAGCGCGATTCGCAGAAGCCCATCATCATCGGCAAGGGCGCTTCGAACCTCACCTACGTCAAGAAGAAGCTGCGCACGCCCGTCAACCGCATCGTTGGCCAGAAAGCCCGTCTCGACCTCCACGTCAAGGTCGCCAAGGGCTGGCAGTCCGATCCTAAGCAGTTGGAAAAGCTAGGCTTCTGATTTTATCTTGATATGAAAAAAGCGGCTCTCAAGGAGCCGCTTTTTTCATATTCAGGAAGCCTACTTCTTGCGGGCCACGTACATCTGGGTGTTGAGGAGGGTGGTGTAGCGCTTGATGACCTTCGGACGGATCACCTTCATAGAGGCGGTCATCAGGCCGTTCTCCTGGCTGAACTCCTCGGGCAGCAGGATGAACTTACGCACCGATTCGGCGCGGGAGACGCCCTCGTTGGCCTGATCGACCCACTTCTGCACTTCGGCGCGCACCGCGGCGTTCTGCGTGGCGTCCTCCATGGACATGTTCTCGTCGAGTCCCTTGGCGGCGAGCCACGGGCGCAGCGCCTCCTCATCCAGCGTGATGAGCGCGGAGATGAACGGGCGCTTGTCGCCCAGCACCAGCGCCTGCGAGACGATCTCGCAACGCTGGATGACCTCCTCGATCGGACCTGGGGAGACGTTCTTACCGCCTGCGGTGATGATGAGATCCTTCTTGCGGCCGGTGATGTACAGGAAACCGTCGTTGTCGATGCGGCCCAGATCACCGGTGGCGTACCAGCCGTCCTCGGTGAAGGACAGCTCGGTGGCCTCGTCGTTCTTGTGATAGCGCGGGAACACGGCACGGCCCTTGACCTGAATCTCGCCGTCTTCGGCGATGCGCAGGGAGAAGCCCGGGAAGGCGATGCCCACGGAACCGGCATGGAACGGGGTGCCCAGCGGGTTGAAGGCGCAGGGAGCGGTGGTCTCGGTCAGGCCGTAGCCCTCGTAGACCGGCACGCCGGCACCGCGGAAGAAGGCCAGCAGTTCGGGGTCGAGCGGGGCGCCGCCGGCCACGATCCACTTGGCGCGGCCGCCCAGCACCTCGCGCAGCGAGGAGTAGACCACCGGGTCGAACGCGGCGCGCCTGGCGCGGGCTAGCGCACCGGCCTTGCCGTGGGCGGAGATCTCCTTCATGTAGTTCTGCGCGGCCACCACGGCGGAGGCGAACACCACGCCCTTGGGACCATGGCCGGCCTTCTGGGAGGCGGCGTTGTACACCTTCTCCAGCACACGGGGCACCACGATCATGATGGACGGCTTGGCGACCTGCAGGTCGGCGATGAGCGTCTTGATGCCGGTGGCGATGTAGATGCGGATGTCGGAGGCCACCACGATGTAGTTGATGGCGCGGGCGAAGGAGTGCGCCTGCGGCAGGAACAGCAGCACCGAGTTCTTCTTGTTGTGCAGCAGCTCCGGCATGTAGTCGGGCAGGTTCAGCGCGGTCTGGCAGTAGTGCTCGTGGGTCATCTCCACGCCCTTCGGAGCGGAGGTGGAGCCGGACGTGTACACGATGGAGCACAGGTCGGTCTTCTTGATGGAGTCGATGCGCTCGTCCAGCTCGGCGTCGGACACGCCGGCGCCGTAGGCCTTGATCTCGTCCAGGCCGCCGGTCTCGATGCACACGATGTGCTCCAGGGAGGGGCATTCCTCCACGGCGCCGTCAGCCTTGTCGCGCATGGCGGTGTCCTGCACGATGAGCAGGCGGGCGTCCGAATTGTTCACGATGTTGCGGATCTGCTCGGCGGAGTCCGTGTCGTAGATGGTGGCGAGCACGCCGCCGCAGGCCATGATGGCCGCGTCCGTCAGGTCCCATTCGTAGGAGGTGCGGCACATGAAGGCCACGCCGTCGCCCTTCTTGAGGCCGTAGTGCAGCAGGCCCTTGGCCACGGCGCGCACGTCCGCCAAGAACTCGTTGGCCGTCACCGTGACCCATTCGTCGCCGGACTTGTAGGTGTACAGCGGTTCGTCGCCCATGCGCGCGGCACGGTCCGCGTACAGGTCGTAGATGGACATGCCCTCGTCCAGCGGCGGATTGCCTTCGGTGGAGGTGGTGAGCAGGCCCGTGGCCGGGTCGATGTCGGTGACGGTCAGGTGGCCGTCGTCCCAGTCGTTGCTGTTGGGCAGGGCGATGTCGGATTCGGCCGGAACGTCGGCGTTGGACAGGTAGTCCGGCTCGTCCGGGGTGTCGTCGTGGACCGGGTGGATGAAGTCGGGGGCGAGCCTCAGCGCCTTGCGGGTGAGGTCGATGGTGTGTTGCGTGAAGGAATTGATAACCGACAACTCGTGCTCCTGTAAACCTTTCGGTGCCGTCCGGCCGTGGATATCCGCACGCACGCGCGTGATCCATCGGACGACATGCTTCTCAAAGGCAGAAGTGTAATCGCGGATGCCGAACTCGTCACCTTACGCAACCGTAGGAAAACCCTACGCAACCGTAGGGTTTGGGCATTCGCGGGGATGATGTTCGGCGGCGAGGGGCGGCACCGGACATCACGGTGGCGTAGCCGGCCGGCGCGGGCGCTCCCGTGCACCCGAAGGACCGGCGGTGATGGTGCGAATGTCCAGAAACGGCGGGGTTGCGGGCCGTTTTCTTCACCTTTTGACTACACTTGACCCCGGATAGTTACATCCACGTTATATCCGACTGGATAACCATGTCCGAAGTGAAAGATTAAGAAAGGGCTCTCATGGCGAATAACCAAGAAGCCACCGTGGTGTTCGGCGTCCTGAATGAGACGTCGGAAACGGAATCCCGCGTCGCGCTGACGCCGGATATCGTCACCCGGCTGAAGAGGAGCGGAGTCTCCTGTTTGATTGAGTCGGGTGCCGGCATTGCCGCCGAATACACCGACGAGGATTACGAGAAGGCCGGAGCGAAGGTGACCGGCCGCGACGAGGTACTGGCCGGCGCCGACGCGCTCGGCTTCGTCGACCGCCCGTCCGCCGAGACCGTGGGCAAGCTCAAGGCCGGCCAGTGGGTGATCGGCATGCTCGGCTCCTTCACGGACGCCGACTACGTGGCCGCGCTCCAGAAGGCCGGCCTGGTGGGCGTGGCCATCGAGAAGCTGCCGCGCAAGCTCTCCAGCGCCCAGTCCATGGACGAGATGACCTCGCAGAACTCCGTGATGGGCTACAAGGCCGCCATCGCCGCCGCCGACGCCTACGGCTCGTTCCTGCCGATGATGACCACCGCCGCCGGCACCATCCGTCCGGCCAAGGCGCTCGTGCTCGGCGCCGGCATCGCCGGTCTGCAGGCCATTGGCACGCTGCGTCGACTCGGCGCGGTCGTCACCGCCTACGACGTGCGTCCCGCCTCCAAGGGCGAGGTGGAATCCCTCGGTGCCAAGTTCCTCGATCTGGGACTCGACTTCTCCGCCGGCCAAGGCGAAGGCGGCTACGCCCGTGCCCTGACGGCCGAGGAGCAGGCCGCCCAGCAGGCCGCGGTCGATGAGAAGGCCGCCGGCTTCGACATCATCATCACCACCGCCAAGGTGCCCGGCCGCAAGCCCCCGGTGCTGCTCACCGCGGCCGGCGTCAAGGGACTGCACCGCGGTGCGGTGATCGTGGACTGCGCCGCCTCCGACCTCGGCGGCAACGTGGAGGGCTCCGCGATCGGCGAACAGGTGACCGACGGCGGCGTCAAGATCATCGGCGCCCCGTACCTGGCCTCCGGCGTGGCCACCACCGCGTCCAATCTGCTTTCGCGCAACGTGGCCGACATCCTCGTGCACTTCATCCGCGACGGCAAGCTCGGCCAGGACCTGTCCGAGGAGCTCGACGACGCCCTCGTGGTCGCCGGCCGCGCCGAGAAGCCCGCCGAGACGACGGCCGAGAAGTCCGAGTAAGGAGGAAGGAACATCATGCCTACTCTCGTCGTATCCATCACCCTCTTCGTCCTCGCGCTGCTCATCGGCATCGAGGTCATCGGCAAGGTGCCCGCCACCCTGCACACCCCGCTCATGTCCGGTGCCAACTCCATCCATGGCATCGTGATCGTCGGTGTGGTGATCGTGGCCGCCGAGGCCAACAGCCCGCTGGCCTACGTGTTCATCTTCCTGGCCGCCGTGCTCGGCACCATGAACGTGGTCGGCGGCTACGTGGTCACCGACCGCATGCTGGAGATGTTCAAGTCCAACAAGAACGAGAAGAAGGGGGAGTCGAAGTAATGGCCTCCGCAACCGTGGGAACCATCGACATCGTCGCATGGTTCGTCTATCTGTTCTCGGCCGTCATGTTCGTGGTCGGCCTGCACTTCATGAACTCCCCGAAGACCGCGCGCAAGGGCAACCAGATCTCCGCGTTCGGCATGATCGTGGCCGTGCTCATGGCGTTCATCGTGCTCTTCGCCAAGGGATTCGTGAACGTCGTGGCCGTGGCCGTGCTGGTCGTCGGCATCCTGATCGGCGCGGTGGCCGGCGTGGTCTCCGCCAAGAAGGTCAAGATGACGGACATGCCGCAGCTGGTCTCCGTCTTCAACACCGTGGGTGGCGGCGCCGCCGCGCTTGTGGCCCTGAACGACATCCTCACCAAGGACGGCACGCCGGACATCGTGGTGCTCATCACCGCGGGCCTCGGCATCCTGATCGGCTCCGTGACCTTCACCGGCTCGCTCATCGCCGCCGGCAAGCTGCAGGGCATCAAGTGGGTCAAGAAGCTGGCCCTGCCGGGCAAGGGCGTGTGGAACATCCTGTTCGCCGTCCTGTCCATCGCCTCGCTGGTCATGCTGTGCGTCCAGCCGGAGCAGCGACTGCTGTGGTCCGTCCTGACCACCGTGTTCGCCCTGTGCTACGGCCTGGTCTTCGTGATCCCGATCGGCGGCGCCGACATGCCCGTCGTGATCTCCGTGCTCAACGCCTGCACCGGTACGGCCGTGGCCATGTCCGGTCTGGCCATCGACAACGTTGCCCTGATCGTGGCCGGCGCCTTGGTCGGCTCGGCCGGCGTGACCCTGTCCATCCTCATGGCCCAGGCCATGAACCGTCCGCTGATCTCCGTGCTCGCCGGCGGCTTCGGCGGTGGTTCCGGTGCCGCCGCGGCCGGTGACGGCCCGGAGGGCACCATGAAGGAGACCACCCCGGACGATCTGGCCGTCCAGCTCGTCTACGCCGAGAAGGTCATCTTCGTCCCCGGCTTCGGTCTGGCCCAGGCCCAGGCCCAGCGCGAGCTCGCCGATCTGGGCGAGCTGCTCAAGGCCCACGGCGTCGAGGTCTCCTACGCCATCCACCCGGTCGCCGGCCGTATGCCCGGCCACATGAACGTGCTGCTGGCCGAAGCCAACGTGCCCTACGAGGAGCTCGTGGACCTCGACGAGATCAACCCGCAGTTCCCGCAGGCCAACGTGGCCCTGGTCGTCGGCGCCAACGATGTGACCAACCCGGCCGCCCGTCGCCCCGGTACCCCGGTTTCCGGCATGCCGATCCTCGACGTGGACAAGGCCCAGAACGTGGCCGTCATGAAGCGCGGCCGCGGCATGGGCTACGCCGGCATCCAGAACGAGCTCTACTTCGAGGACAACACGCAGATGCTGTTCGGCGACGCGAAGAAGAGTTTGCAAGCCGTCATCAACGCCGTCAAGGAATTGCTGGCGTAATGGTGCGTCTTCGTCGTTGCTCCTCAGTCGCGGTACCCTGTGTACCGCTTCCTTCGGTGCGCCTAGAAGCCGCACGCATTACGCAAGCAATTACATTGCCGGACTGATGGAGCGTCGATAGATGCTCTGGCTCCCCTCGCTGAGGGGAGCTGGCAGCGAAGCTGACTGAGGGGAGTTTACGGAATGCCCGTGACTCCCCTCAGTCGTCTCACGACGACAGCTCCCCTCGGTGAGGGGAGCCTTTTTGTATTACAGCCCGAACACGCGGGTGACGAAGGCGGTGACGCGCTTCCAGTAGCGTACGGGGTCGGTGCTGGCGCTCAGGGCGTGCGCGGCACCCGGAATCAGCAGCCGTTCACGGTCGATGCTGGCACAGGCCGCAACGTTGCGGTCCAGAAAAGCCGGATCCACGAACGTGTCGTCCCCGCCGTGAATGAACAGCATCGGAATCGTCGCACGGCGCAGCGAATCCACACTGGACGCCTCGCGGAACCTATAACCGGCGACCCGCTTCGAGATCTTGCTCATGGCGGCCACCACCGGCACGGCCATCCAGCGGCGGGGCAGATGGTACATGCCCTTGGCGTTGTACAGGAACTGGTCCCAGACCGAGGAGTATCCGCAGTCCTCGATGGCCGCCACGACGTTGCGCGGCAGATCCGGTTCGCCGACCGCCATCATCACGGTCGCCGCACCCATCGAAATGCCGTCCAGCAGGATGCGGGCGTCCGGATCGCTCTCCACGATCAGCCGGATCCAGCACATCAGATCGCGCCGCTCCAGCCAGCCCATGCCGACGAACCGGCCCTCGCTCATCTCATGGGCGCGCTGGGCCGGCACCAGCACGGTGAAGCCCAAACGTGCGAGCCGATGCGCGTACTTGGCCATCTCGGCGGGCATGCCGGTGTATCCGTGCATGCAGATGGCGTACAGATGTGGCGCGGGGGAGACCTTGTCCGCATCGAACAGCCAGCCATGCAGCTTCAGGCCATCGTCGCTGATCGCCGTGACCGGCTGCTTGGCCTCTTCGAACCAATGCGCGGCCTCGCGCTCCTCGTCGGCGTCGGCGTGCGGCGTCTGCAGGTAATCGGCGGTGGCCCCGCCCGCCATCAGCTTCTCCATCCATCCCGCGCAACGCTTATCGAGCGAGAGATGGAACATGAAGTCCGCCAGAGCGAAGGTTCCGGCGCCGAACGCCGCGGTCGTGGCCCCCGTTGCGATGATGAGATTCCTGGTGATGCGCTTCATTGCGGCCTCGATTCCCCCGTCTTTGTCTTCCCTTTTCATTGTAGTCTCGCGCTGATCTCATATCTTGTCCTGGTGATGCGTACAATGGAACATTGTTGCTTTGGCGAGGGAAGAGCACCGCAAAGGTTCGTTTCTTCCGTAATCGACTCGGCGTGAGACTTCACCTCCTTGGGTGCGTTCTGCGGCGCGTCGTGGCGTCAAACAGACAGAACGACAAGTAACACCGATTAACAAGGAGTGCCAATCATGGCTACCACTATCAAGCTTGAGGGCGAGGCCCGTTCCGAGTTCGGCAAGGGCGTGGCCCGTCGCCTGCGCGTTGCCAAGAAGATCCCGGCGACCATCTACGCCGGTGGCGAGCAGCCGGCCTTCGTGACCCTGCCGATGCGCGAGACCACCCTGGCCCTGCGCCACACCAACGCCCTGTTCTCCATCGCCTTCAACGGCGAGACCAAGATGGCCGTCGTCAAGGACGTGCAGAAGAACCCGGTCAAGCGCATCATCGAGCACATCGACTTCCTCGAGGTCAAGGCCGGCGAGAAGATCGACGTCGAGGTGCCGGTGTTCGTCGAGGGTACCCCGAAGGGTGCCGCCGTGGCCTTCGTGGACATCCAGGAGCTCAAGGTTCGCGCCGACGTCGCCAACCTGCCGGAGAAGATCGTCGTGAACGTCGACGGCCTGACCGACGGCACCAAGGTCTTCGCCAAGGACGTCGTCCTGCCTGAGGGCGTCGAGCTCGACGTCGAGGATCCGGAGGAGTCCGTCGTCACCGTCGAGGTGCCGGAGGATGCCGCTGAGTCCACCGAGGCCGCCGCCCCGGCTGCCGACGCCGCTGCCGCTCCGGCTGCCGACGCCAAGTGAGTCGTGCGCTCAGCCTGAATCGGAACTGAGCAGTACGCGGCGCACGCGCGTCGCGTGAACGAAGCCCAGAAGCCCGTGACCGTACCAACGGCGCGGGCTTCCTTCGTTGATGGCCTGCATTCGCGCGTTTGCGGGTGCCTTCACGGACTTTCACCATGTGAACGCTCCCGCACCCGGCGCGCCGCGATGTGCGAAAGTATCCATCAGAACTTGCGCCACAAGCGCGAAGTACCTACCCCATCGGCGGCTCCCATCCGCCAAGTCAAGAAGAAGTAGCAAGCAATGACTGAAAACACGCACCACGATCCGGCAGCGCTCGACAAGCTCACCGAACCGTTCACCGTACTGCCGAACGATAACCCCGCATCCGATGAGAAGCGCCAGTCCCTCATCGACAAGCCGGCTTTCGGCCAGGTGTTCTCCGACAACATGGCCCACATGACCTGGACCAAGGGCGAAGGCTGGGGCGATCGCCGCATCGAGCCGTACGCGCCGCTCAAGATGGATCCGGGTGCATCTGTGCTGCACTACGCTCAGGAATGCTTCGAAGGTCTCAAGGCCTACCGTCACGCCGACGGCTCCACCTGGCTGTTCCGCCCGGACGCGAACGCCGAGCGCTTCCAGAACTCCGCCAAGCGTCTGTACCTGCCGGAACTGCCGATCGACGACTTCATCGGCTCCGTGGCCGCACTCGTCAAGCGCGACGCCAACTGGGTTCCGTCCCGTCGCGAGTACACGCTGTACATGCGTCCGTTCATGTTCGCTTCTGAGCCGTTCCTCGGCGTGCGCGCCCCGCAGGAGGTCGATTACTGCGTGATCGCCTCTCCGTCCGGCCCGTACTTCCCGGGCGGCGTCAAGCCGGTGAGCATCTGGGTTGAAGACAAGTGGTTCCGCACCGGCCCCGGCGGCACCGGCTTCGCCAAGTGCGGTGGCAACTACGCCGCCTCCCTGCTCGGCGAATACACCGGCATCGCCAACGGCTGCGAGCAGGTCTGCTTCGTCGACGCCGCCACCAAGACCTACCTTGAGGAGCTTGGCGGCATGAACATGATGGTCGTGCACAAGGACGGCCACGTCGAGACCCCGTCCCTGACCGGCAACATCCTGCCGGGCGTGACCCGTCGCTCCCTCATCCAGCTGCTGCAGGACGACGGCCACGATGTGGTCGAGACGATGATCGCCCTTGAGCAGCTGCTCGAGGACATCAAGTCTGGCGAGGTCACCGAGGTGTTCGCTTGCGGCACCGCCGCCATCATCACCCCGATCGGCCGCTTCAAGTCCGAGAAGTTCGACGTGACCGTCGCCGACGGCGGCTCCGGCGAGCTGACCGTGGCCCTGCGCAACCAGCTGCTCGGCATCCAGCTCGGCGAGATCGAGGATCCGCACAACTGGATGTGGAAGGTTTGCTGATAAACCCTTCTGATTGAAGGCCGGGAACCTCTGGAATCGTAATGATTCCAAGGGTTTCCGGCCTTTTGATTTCTGAAGCCGCGAAGCGGTTGTTTGTAAAGTGTCAACAAATGTCAACAAACTTCGTTTTTCAGGCTACGGCGTGTCGCGAAAGAAGGATTCAGCGGTGAGGCCGGCGGAATGGAGTTAAGCGTGTCACTAATGATTCCAAGGTGACTTGCCATATTTAACACAGATATTGCGAGATAAACTCAATTGGACTTGCCATGTCGACATAGTTGGAAAGTCTGATCTGCCGCAAACTAGTGGCATGGCAAAAAGTGATAGCTGATGTCATCCGCGGACTCATCGATGATGAAGTATCTCAGGCACAAGCGGGTCCATCATAGGGAAAGCCGGTCCTATGCGTCCTTTCTCTATATCGTACCCCCGCAGGCGATTTTGAGTATTGATTTGGCTGGCGGGGCATGGGGTTGCGCCACGGGAACTGTCTTATGGGCGTTTTCTGGTTACGGGGGCACATAGCCCTGAGCCAAGAACCGCATGATTCCGCCATTTACGCTGAACAGCACGATTCGGCCCGGAATGTGGGCTTGCCCCTATAAGCTGCTTTTATGTGATTCACGGCTGCGGGGGCAGCCTTGGCCAGGCGGTAAAAAACCGATAGACAATACAGTCGTATTCCGTATGCGACCTATTGAGACAGTGATCGTGAGAAAGGGAAGGAGACGTCCAAAGCCTTTACAACGACTGCCGTGCTGGGCCGATGCAGGTATAGTGGGACAGCGTTGGAGCACCATCGTTGAATAAGAACCAAGGGAACCGGTCATGAGCGAAGCTGGGGTTGACGCGAGTCGTCATGATACGCAATATCACTTGCCGGAAGGGTTCGAGCACTGCTCGAAGCTGAAACCGGTGGAGGAAGCGGCGACGGCGCTGGACCGGGTCAAGGCAGTAGTGGATGTGCTGTATTCGCCGGGCGGATGCCCATGGGATGGCAAGCAGACGAACGAATCGCTGCTCAAGAATCTGCTTGAGGAGACCTACGAATATATCGACGCCGTGGAAACCCATGATCGTGACAACATGCGTGAAGAGCTCGGCGACGTATTGCTACAGTCCGTGTTCCAGGCGCGCGTCTGCGAATCTGACGCCGAGGATCCGTTCGATATCGATGAGGTTGCCGATCGACTGGTGAACAAGCTCATCACTCGGCATCCGCATGTGTTTGCGGCTGATGATTCCGCCGGCGCTACCGATACCGGCAGGATCGACGGGGAAGAAGCCTCCGATTCCGAATCCCCGGAAGCCGTGCTGGCGCTATGGGAAAAGATGAAGCAGCAGGAAAAGCATCGCAAATCCGTGTTGGAGGGCATTTCCCGAGCGCAGGGCGCGTTGCCTCGGGCGGCCAAGGTCGTTTCCCGCATCTCCAAATCGCCGAACGCCGCTGCATTGTTCAAGGCATTTGATGAGTCGGAGCGGCGTGATGGTCAATCTGACGATGGTCGGCAGTCAAGCACGGAGCAAAACGGATTCGGAGCGCCTTCCACCGGTTCCGAAGGTGCCTCTGCAGCTTCGAAGGCTGACGCCTATGCCGATGAAATCCTCAACATCGTACGCAGGGCCCGCATTGATGGCATTGATATCGAGTCCGCATTGCGCAACCGTTTCCGTGATGTCGAATCTCGCGTTGCGGCCATCGAATCCGAAACCATCCATGGTGGAGACGTTTGCATATCCCGCGATTCGCGTTGAACCTCAAGCCCATCAGGCAAGGCTTGAGGTAGGCTCGGGTACGGTAATCATCGCCGGATCGTGTCAAGCGGGGCGGGCACAGGCGAACCGGAAGCGGTACGGGAGGGAAGCTACTCATGCAGCAGGTGGCGTTGGAGAGCAATGCGGTGTTCGTGAGTATCGAATATCTCGCCATCCTGTGCTGGGGCCTGTCCGGAGGCCTTTCGGCGATCAAGAAGGGCTATGACGACATCTTCTCCATCATGCTGTGCGGCTGGGTGACGGCCCTCGGCGGCGGTCTCTTCCGTGACGTGATGCTCGGCGACCTGCCGCCCGTGGGCATCACGGACAAGGGCTATGTGCTCACCACATTGCTTTCCGGCGTGATCGCGGTGTTCGCGCACCCCGAAATCAAAAAACTCAAATGGACGATGACCCTCATCGACGCCCTGGGCCTGGGCTTGTTCGCCGTCAGTGGCACGGAGAAGGCCCTGGCATTCGGCACTTCCGGCATGACCGCCATATTCCTGGGCATGTTCACGGCCATTGCGGGCGGTCTGGTCCGCGACCTCTTCCTCGGTGATGTGCCGATGATCATCCGTGACCGTCACCTGTACGCCGTCCCCTCGTTCGTCGGATGCGTCCTGACCGTATTGGTCTGGCGTGGCGCCGAGCATGGCATGTTCGACCTCCGCTCCGAAATGATGTTGGATGTGCTGATCGTGGTGGTGGTGGTGCTGATCCGGGTGCTGTCGGTGGCGTTCAATGTGACGATGCCCGGCGCCCTGCATCGCACCCATGTGTATCTGCCGGAGCGCCGGTACCTGAAGCGTCCGGTCATTCATCCTCATGTCGATGAGGATGAAGCCGATGAGGAGGAAGAAGCCGATGACGATGACAACGAGAACGGTCGGGGACGGCAATAAAAAATCCCGCGAATCACGAGGACTCGCGGGATTTTTCAAACCTTAGCGGTGTTCAGCTCACAGAGCGTTGATCGCGTTGGCCAGGCCGGACTTGCGGTTGGCGGCCTGGTTCTTGTGGATCACACCGGCGCCAGCAGCCTTGTCCAGCTTCTGGGCGGCGACCTTGTAGGCGGCCTCGGCGGCGGCCTTGTCACCGGCGGCGATGGCTTCGCGGGTGGCGCGGATGGCGGTCTTCAGGCCGGACTTCACAGCCACGTTGCGAAGGTGCGCCTTCTCATTGGTGAGCACGCGCTTCTTCTGCGACTTAATGTTTGCCACGTTTACTCCAAACGATGTGTATTACAAGGACATACAAAAGTATGAGGATAGCACGAACCCCGGAAAAACCCGCGCGAAGCCACGCCGCATACAGCCCCTCGGCTAGAATAGGACAAGTTTGAGTAATTCCAAGAGGAGGAATGTAGTTGGTCGTCCAACACAATCAGCCGGGTTCCACCGATCAGTCAGTGATTCGCAACTTCTGCATCATCGCGCACATCGACCATGGCAAGTCCACCGTGGCCGACCGCATCCTGCAGCTGAGCGGCATTGTGCCGGAGCGTGAGATGCGCGACCGCTTCCTCGACCGCATGGACATCGAGCAGGAGCGCGGCATCACCATCAAGTCCCAGGCCGTGCGCGTGCCGTGGACGTTCGATGGCACCGAATATACGCTGGGCATGATCGACACCCCGGGCCACGTGGACTTCACCTACGAGGTCTCCCGCGCGCTAGCCGCATGCGAAGGCGCGGTGCTGCTCGTGGACGCCACCCAGGGCATCGAGGCGCAGACCCTGTCCAACCTGTACATGGCCATCGACCATGACCTAACCATCATCCCGGTGCTCAACAAGATCGACCTGCCCTCCGCCGAACCGGACAAGCATGCCGAGGAGATTGCCGGCCTGATCGGCTGCGAGCCGAGCGACGTGCTGCGCGTGTCCGGCAAGACCGGCGAAGGCGTGGCCGAACTGCTCGACCGCATCGTGCTGGAGGTGCCCGCACCCCACGGCAACCCGGACGCACCCGCCCGCGCGCTCATCTTCGACTCCGTGTACGACTCGTACCGCGGCATCGTCACGTACATCCGTATGGAGGACGGCGAACTGCACGACCGCGAGAAGGTGCACATGATGGGCATCGGCATGACGCACGACCCCATCGAGATCGGCGTGATCAGCCCGGACATGACCCGCACCAAGGCGCTCGGCGCCGGCGAGGTCGGCTACATCATCACCGGCGCGAAGGACGTGAGCCAGTCCAAGGTGGGCGACACCCTGACCTCCGCCGTCCGCCCCGCCACCGAGCCGTTGCCTGGCTACCGCGACCCCAAGCCGATGGTGTACGCCGGCCTGTTCCCGATCGACAACGCCCAGTTCCCCGAACTGCGCGACGCGCTCGACAAGCTCAAGCTCAACGACGCCGCCCTCATCTACACGCCGGAGACGTCCGTGGCGCTGGGCTTCGGCTTCCGTTGCGGCTTCCTGGGCCTGCTGCACATGGAGATCGTCAACGAGCGACTCTCGCGCGAGTTCGGCCTCGACCTCATTCAGACCGCCCCGAACGTCACTTACGACGTGACTGCCGAGGACGGCTCCGAGCACCATGTGACCAATCCGAGCGAGTTCCCGGACGGCAAGATCAAGAAGATCGTCGAGCCGATGGTCGCCGCGGACATCATCACCCCCAAGGAGTTCATCGGCGCGGTCATGGACCTGTGCCAGGACCACCGCGGCCAGATGGGCACGATGGAATACATCTCCACCGACCGTGTGGAGATGCACTACCGCATCCCGCTGGCCGAGATCGTGTTCGACTTCTTCGACCAGCTGAAGTCCCGCACCAAGGGTTATGCCTCGCTTGACTACCACGAGGACGGCGAGCAGACCGCCGACCTGGTCAAGGTGGACATCCTCATCCAGGGCGAGAAGGTGGATGCCTTCAGCGCCATCGTGCACCGCGACAAGGCGTATGCGTACGGCGTGATGATGACCAAGAAGCTGCGCGAGCTCATTCCCCGCCAGCAGTTCGAGATTCCGATTCAGGCCGCGATCGGCTCGCGCATCATCGCACGCGAGAACATCCGCGCCCTGCGTAAGGACGTGCTAGCCAAGTGCTACGGCGGCGACATCACCCGTAAGCGCAAGCTGCTCGAAAAGCAGAAGGCCGGCAAGAAGCGCATGAAGATGCTCGGCCATGTGGAGGTGCCGCAGGAGGCGTTCATCGCCGCCCTGTCCACCGGCGAGGACTCCAACGACCGCGACACCAAGGACAAGATTCGCGCCGCGCAGAAGACGGAAGGCTGATGCGTTAAGCGCGCAGTCCGGTGGACTGCGCGTAGCATCAGCCTGAGTGAGACGATAGTCGAACGAAGGCAGCATTGGGTCCTCGCGTAGCGAGGTCCTTTCTTGCAGGGCCGGAGGAGATGCCGTTAAGCGGACAGTCCTGTGGACTGTCCGTAGGCTCAGCCTGAGTGAGATGATAGTCGAGCGAAGGTCGGATTGGGGCCGAGTGTAGCGAGGTCCGTAATTGCAGGACCAGAGGGGAGCCAGTTTTTACGAACAGGCTCCCCTCAGTCTCACTTCGTTCGACAGCTCCCCTCGGCGAGGGGAGCCTTGACTGGATTGGCTCCCCTCGGCGAGGGGAGCTGTCAGCGTAGCTGACTGAGGGGAGTCAAGTATGACCTTCGAGGTCTACATCCACGTGCCGTTTTGCATGCGGCGCTGCGGATACTGTGATTTCAACACATACACGGCCACCGATCTCGGTGCTGGGGCCTCACGGGGCAACTACGCCAACATGGTCATCCGTGAGATGGAGCTGACCCGGCAGTGGCAGCTCGACCACGGTATCGAGGAGCCGGCGGCCGACACGGTGTTCTTCGGTGGCGGTACGCCCACGATCCTCGCCGCGGACGACCTCGTGGCCATGCTGGACTCCATCCGCCGCATCTGGGGCATCGCGCCGAACGCCGAAATCACCACCGAAGCCAACCCGGACACCGTCAACGAGTACTACATCAACCGTCTCGCCGAAGGCGGCTTCACGCGCGTCTCCTTTGGTATGCAGTCGGCCGTGCCGCACGTGCTCAAGACCCTCGACCGTACGCATACGCCCGAGAACGTCGCCGCCGGCGTGCATGCCGCCAACAAGGCCGGCCTGCGCTCCAGCGTAGACCTTATCTACGGAGCGCCAGGGGAGAGTCTCGACGATTGGCGCACCTCCGTCAAGACCGCCCTTGACCTCGGCGTCAACCACATCTCCGCATATGCGCTGACCGTGGAACCCACCACCAAGATGGGCCGTCAGATCGCGGCCGGCACCCTGCCCAAGCCGAACGACGACGACGAAGCCGCCAAATACGAGATCGCCGACGACCTGTTCACGGCAGCCGGCCTCGAATGGTACGAGGTATCCAACTGGGCGCGGCCGGGCTATGAGAGCCAGCATAACTTGGGTTATTGGCGCAATGTGGACTGGGCCGGACTCGGTCCGGGGGCACACAGCCATTACAATGTCGTGGCGAACGATGATGACCGTCCCAGGCCGGCCGCACCGGTAACTCCTGTCAGCGGAGATGTCGATGGTCGTGTCGACGATGACGCAAACCGATTGAATGGTGCTCGAGCAATGGGAGCCCATGCCCTGCGTGCCTGGGACATCGCCCATCCGCGGCTGTGGGGCACCGCCATCAACGAGCACCGCATACCGTGGGGTGGCAGCGAGGGAATCACCCCGACCGAAAACCTCGAGGAGCTCATCATGCTCGGCCTGCGCATCCGCGAGGGCCTCGATCTCGCTCGCATCAATGACGCCATCGCCGCGATGGGGGAGTCGTCTGCCATGGCCGGTGCCGAAGCGTCGTTGAAACCCATCGAAGTGGCCCAACTGCAGCCGATGGTCGAGGAAGGCCTCATCGCCATCACGCCCGATGCTGATGGACACACCCGCGTCGTTCCCACGCGCAAGGGCCGTCTCCTCAACGACGCCGTCATCGAAACGTTTTTCGACCTCGCCGGTATCTAGGATCATGCGGTCCGGGCTGGTGCCTGCTCAGTCCGGACCGGTGTCCGCTATTCCGTGGTTTCCACGCCGCGCAGCAGCGTGTGCGTGTAATCATGCAGTTGCATGCGGCTGAGTGCGTGCCCGCGCAGATACGCCCAATCGAGCACGAGCATCACCGTGTTCGCGTAATGGTCGGCGATCAGGTCCGCCGGTAGCGTGAACCGGTCGCGGTCGATGCAGCTGCGGATGATCTCACGCGCCTGACGCTCGATGAAGCCATGCAGACTGGAGAACAGCGGTCCCTCGGGCGGGTTGTTCCTGAGAATCGCGCGCAGCAGCTCGGCGTTGGACTCCAGCAGATCGGCCATCGCGTCGAGCGCCGTGTCCACGCGATGCTCCGGTGCGGCCGATGAGAGGTCGGCGAGGTCGGCCTGTTTGGACAGCGCGGTCCAGCAGTAGGTGAGCAGGTCGTCGCGGTCCTCGAAGTAGTTATAGAACGTGGCGCGCGGATAGCCGGCGCGTTCGCATAGTTCGTTGACGCTGATGTCGGCGAACGGTTTTTTGGCGAGCAATGCCGTGATTGCCTCGAAGAATGCATCGAGCGTGCGTTGCGTGCCGCGTGTGATCTTGCCGTTGAGGTCTTTCTTCATGACTCTTCAGCATATCCTATCGTCCAGAATTTTGCACTTGTCTAGATCTGTGTTATATTGACAACTGTAAAAATATGGACGATTGGAAATTTGGATATCATGACGAACGACACGACCGTAACGCCGCCGCTGGTCGTCAAGCCGCTGACCCTGCCCTGCGGCGTGACGGTGAAGAACCGGTTCTACAAATCCGCGATGAACGAGGCGCTCGCAGGCCGTAACTGCGCTCCGACCGAAGCGCATGTGCGCCTGTACCGCACCTGGGCGCAAGGCGGCGCTGGCGTGCTCGTCACCGGTAATGTGATGGTCGATCGCATGCAGCTGGGGGAGCCCGGCAACGTCGCGGTGGAGGACGAACGTGACCTCGCCATGCTGCGCCGATGGGCTGCCGCCGGCACAGAGAACGGTGCGCACTGCTGGATGCAGATCAATCACCCTGGCCGTCAGTCGCCCATCACCATCAATCGTCATCCCCTCGCCCCGAGCGGCGGCAAGGTTGATGGCGACTACGGCCGGTTCTTCGCCGAACCCACCGAACTGACCCACGACCAGATCCATGACATCGTCCGCCGGTTCGCCAACACGGCGCGCATCGCCAAGAAGGCCGGATTTACCGGCGTGGAGATCCACGCGGCGCACGGCTACCTCATCAACCAGTTCCTCTCGCCGCTCGACAACCATCGCGCCGACGAATACGGCGGCAGTCTCGAAAATCGCGCGCGCTTCCTATTCGACGTGTTCGACGCCGTACGTGAGGCGGTCGGGCCGAAGTTCCCGATTGCGGTGAAGCTCAACTCGTCCGACGTGCCGATCGCCGTCAAGATCAACGAGCGGAACGGTGCGCCGGGCGGATTCAATGAAGAGGAATCCATCTGGGTCATGAAGCAGCTCGAAGCCCGCGGCGTCGACCTCATCGACATCTCTGGCGGCACGTACTCCAAGCCGGTCATCCAGACCAACGACGGCGCGGCCGAGGACCGCCGCCGCGGCGTCTACTTCACCGACTTCGCACGTCGCGTCAAAGGCGAGCTGACCGTGCCGGTCGCCCTGACCGGCGGCTTCCGTTGCGTGGCCGACATGGAACGCGCACTTGGCGAGGGCATCACGCAGATGATCGGCCTCGCGCGTCCTTTGGCGATCGTGCCCGACATGCCGAACCGCATCATCCGTGACGGCTGGCGAAGCACTGTGGCATTGCCGAGGATAACGACCGGCATCAAGCCGCTCGACAAGGCGTTCGGCGGCATCCTGGTCATCAGCTGGTTTGAACTGCAGATGCACCGCATCGGCCGCGGACGACGTCCCGACCCACGCATCGGCGGCATACGTGCGCTTCTGTTCGCCCTTAAGCAGCACGGTCCCGCCGCGCTCGCCCCGCGCCGTCGCAAAGGGCACCAGTGATGCCCGAGGACGCCAACGGCCGACTGGAACAGGCCATCGTATGCATCGAAACGGTGCACGCGGAAATGCAGGAAAGGACAGCGTAATGGACATCGCCATCATCACCGGCGCATCATCCGGTCTTGGTCGCGAATTCGCGCGGCATATCGCCGGCCGATATCAGCGGCTCGATGAGATCTGGCTGATCGCGCGCAGGCGCGAACGCCTCGAAGCGCTTGCGTCGGAACTTGCCTCATCGACGCACGCGGCCCTGCGCGTCGTGCCGCTCGACCTTGCCGATTCCTCCAGCTACGGCAGACTCGGCAAACTGCTGGCCGGCGCCAAGCCGGTGATACGTGTGCTCGTCAACAACGCCGGTTACGAGCGCGAGGGCCTGCTGCGTGGCATGAAACCGACAGACATGCTCGCGATGATTGATCTCAACGTCAAAGGGGTGACGATGGTCAACCGTGTATGTCTGCCGTACATGAGCCGGGGAAGTTTCGAGATCGTCACCGGCTCGGTGTCCGCATTCGCGCCGATGCCGTGGCAGGCGGTCTATGGGGCCAGCAAGGCATACGTGCGCTCGCTCGTGTTCGCGATTCGCGAGGAGGAGCGTCCCCGCGGCGTGAACATCATGCTGCTCAGTCCCGGCAACATGGACACCGAAATGAACGTGCGCGGTTCAGGCGGCGGCAAAATCGGCATGTTGCCGTATCTGGACCTTGCCGGGACTGTCAAACGGTCGTTGAGTCTCGCGGAGCGCGGCTGCGGCGAATACACGCCGATGACGTTCTATAAGGCGTACCGTTTGGCGGCCAAGATTGTTCCCGCAACGCTTATGGCGCAGCTTACTCGCCTGAACTCGGGCGGCACGAATGGTCGGGGTCTATAGCATCGCGGATGGGACGGAGGAATGCCGCCAAAAGGCTTTGTATGTTCGCGTGCTGACGAACGTCGCGCGAACATACAAAGGATTTGAGCATCGGAATCGACTGTAAGTTCGCGCTGTGTTCGTTGGCGCGCGAACATACAGTCGATTTGGTGGCCACGTCGATGTGTGGAAAACCCGCTGCCCGTGAATGCTTCTGGTTGATGCGGCGTAAATCATTGTTTGCAACCAGGTCATTCGAGGCGCGTGGGAGCATATCGTCCAAGTGCCGGTCGATGGCTGACCTCCTGACATGGATGCCGTTCATGCCGGCGAAATGAACACCTGCGTGGCCTCTGTTCATTGCAATGCGCCGAAGTATCCCGGATAATGTGTGCGTGTTAAATAGACACTCTGTTGTCTGATTAACGTCCAACTTGTTCGACGGGAACCTTTCCGGAAAGGATTCGGCATGCGCAATGTGTGGAAGGTGTTTGCGCGGGATGCGCGGCGGGTGCTCGCCGTGCCGTTCGCGGTGCTGCTGCTCGTCGCCTCGTGCGTGATTCCGGGACTCTACTCCTGGCTCAACGTGGCCGCGAATCTCGATCCGTACGCCCTGACCGGCAACGTGCCGATCGCCGTGGCGAACAACGACCGCGGCACCTCGGTCAACGGCAAGGACATGAACTTCGGCGACCAGACCATCGCCGAACTCAAGAAGAACCACGACCTCGGCTGGCGGTTCACGGACGAGAACACGGCAATCGACGGCGTGGAATCCGGCGACTACTACGCCGCCATCATCATTCCCAAGGACTTCAGCGCGGACATGACCAGCGTGCTGCAGGGCACCGTCATCCGTCCGCGCCTCGACTTCTACGTCAACGAGAAGGCCAACTCGCTCTCGCCGCGCGTGGCCGAATCCGGTGCCGAGGCCCTGGAGAAGCAGATCAACGAATCCTTCGTCACCACCGTGAGCGCCACCGTGACCCGCGGACTGGCCAAAGAGGCCGGCACGGCCAACGACAAGCTCGACGGCACCGCCGACACGTTGGACGGCAAGCTCGCCGAAGCCCAGCAGAGCATCGCCGACGCCCGCACCGGCATCACCGACGCACAGGCGTCCATCGACTCCTCGCGCAGGACCATCGCCCAGGTGCGACAGGACATGACCGCGCTCGCGTGCCGTGCGGACGCGCTCGCCGGCTCCATCGACGGCACCGCCAGCGACATCAGCGCGGCACGCGGCGGACTGGCCGCCTTCGGACAATCCGCGAACGGCGCGATCGGACAGGCCCAGACCGGACTCGGCACGCTCTCCTCGCACGCGGGCAATGCCATCGGCTCCATCAATGGCAGTGCCGCCGACCTCTCCGGACGTGTGGACGGCATGCTCGCCACCCTCGAATCGGCCAACGACCGACTCGGCGACGCCATCGACGCCATGGAATCCGACCCCGAACTCGCCCAATCCCAGGCCCTGCGGCAAGCCAAGGAATACCAGCAGGCCATCGAGGCGCAGATCACCACTCTGCAAGGCATCAACAACGAGCTTCCCGGATCGCTGCAGGCCTCGGGCGACAAGATCACCTCATCGCTCGACTCACTCACGAAGAAGACCGAAGACCTCTCGCGCCTCTCCGGAGAGGCCACGAGCAAGGCAAGCCGGGGACTCGACATCGTCTCGACCAGCCTCACCGGTCTGTCCGGCGCGGTCGGCGGCGCCGCGCAGGAACTCAAGGGCATGGATTCGGACCTGACCCAGCTGGACGCCACCCTCGAATCCACCGCCACCGTGATGAAGCAGACCGACGACCAGCTCGGCCGCGTGTACGAGTCCGTGAACCGCACCCGCAACGACTTCGCCGTGCTGCGCGCCGGCGAGGCCTGGGCCAGACTCAAGGGCCTGTCCGGCGTGGACGCCGACTCGGTCTCCGAATTCCTCGCATCCCCGGTGGAGCTGGATTCGTGCGATTACTACCCGGTGAAGAACTACGGTTCCGCGGTCGCCCCGTTCTTCACCAGCGTGGGCTGCTGGGTGGGCTCGTTCGTGGCGCTCACCCTCTTCAGGCAGGACGCCGACTCGGACGGCATCGAAGGACTCACCGCACCGCAGGCGTTCCTCGGCCGCTGGCTGCTCATGATGCCGCTCGCCATGCTGCAGGGCGTGGTGATCTCGGTGGGCAACCTCCTCATCGGCATCCAGTGCGTGGCCCCCGCCGCCTACATCTTCGCCACGATGGTGTGCTCAATGACCTACGTCTCGCTGGTGTACAACCTGGTCATGCTGTTCCGGCACATCGGCATGGCGTTGAGCGTGATCATCCTGATTCTCCAGGTGCCGGGCGCGGGAGGCATGTACCCCATCGAGATGATGCCGCGCTTCTACCGCCTGCTCAACCCCGTGCTCCCGTTCACCTACGGCGTCCAGGCGCTGCGCGAGCCGATCGGCGGCTTCTACGACAACGACTACTGGACCGACCTGGGCCGTACGGCCCTGTTCGCCGTGGCGTTCCTCCTGGTGGCCGTGGCATGCCGTCCGGCATTGGCGAACCTCAACGACCTGTTCACCCGCGAACTTGCGGACACCGACCTGGTCAACGTCAGGAAGGTGGAGATGGTCGGCGCGGACCGCAACGTGATGCGCACCGTGCGCAAAATGATGAACGACCCGACCTGGGGCGTCGGCGTACGCCGCCGCGCCGCATCGTTCGAACGCTGGTACCCGTACGCCAAGCGCATCGGATTCCACCTCATCTGGGCCATCCCCGTGGCCTTCCTCGCCGTGATGATGGTCACCGGCCCGCGCATCGGGTTCCTGGTGGCATGGCTGATCGCCGTGCTGACCATCGACGTGGCGCTCATCGTGGCCGAATACCTGCACCTCAACCTGCCGCGTCAGGCGGAGGAAACCCGCATGGACATGCGCGAGCTCATGCAGACCATGCAGACCAAACTCGGAAAGGCGATTCGCTGATGCGTAACATCTGGACCATCTTCACCGGCGATATCCGGCGCGCGGGCGGCAGCGTCATCGCGCTCATCATCTCCATCGGCCTCATGCTCATGCCCTCGTTCTACGCTTGGTTCAACATCTACGGCAGTTGGGACCCGTACAGCAACACCGGCGGCATGAAGGTGGCCGTGGCCAATGCGGACAAGGGCTATCAGGGTGACATGCTGCCCGCCGCGGTCAACGTGGGCGACCAGGTGGTCAACGCCCTGCGCGCCAACGACGACCTCGACTGGACGTTCGTGACCGCGAACGAGGCCAAGGACGGCGTGCGCAGCAGCGAATACTACGCCGCCATCGTGATCCCGAAGGACTTCAGCTCGAACGTGTTCACGCTGTTCACCAGCGGGGGAGGAGCCTCCGACAGCATCCGCCACGCCCGGCTCGTGTACTACTCGAACCCCAAGAAGAACCCGATCGCCTCCACGGTCACCAACCAGGGCGCCTCCGCCGTGCAGGCGCAAGTCAACGACACCCTCACCTCCACCATCGCCACCACGCTTATCGGCACGATGGGCTCCGTGCTCGACTACCTCGACACGGACCAGAGCGGCCGGTCCGTCGCCACTCTGAGCGCATCGCTGCGGCAGGAATCCGAGAACCTCGCCTCGGCGGCCGAACTGAGCTCCAGTTACGCCGGCCTCACCCGATCGGCAGCCTCCATGCTGCAGACCTCGTTGAAGGCGATGAGCGGGTCCAAGTCCTCCCTCGCCGGCCGCCAGATCGACGTCGACGACCTTACGGCCAAGCTCGACAAGGCCGCCGACGCCATCGACCAGACCAATGCAGGCATGTCCGCGGGGCTCGGGTCGCTGGCGGACGCCTTCGAGACCACCGGCTCGGACGCCTCCGCCGCGCTCGGCAAGCCGGCCGGCGCCGCGAACGACATGGCCGCGCGACTGCGCGCCATCTCCACCGACAAGGTGCGTCCGATGATTACGAGCCTTGAGGAATACCGGGACACGCTCGCCGGACTGCAGGGACAGGTGCGCACGGACGCCGCCAAACACGCGCTCGGACTGGCCATCAAGGACGTGGACCGGACGCTCGCCAAGCTCGAGGCATACGACGCCAAGCTCAACGCGGCCGCCGACAAGGCCGCGGAAGGCGGTGCCGCAGCCGAACAGGCCGCAAAGGACATCCTCGACGAGGCCAACGCCTCGGCCCGGTCGATCCGTGATCTCGACAAGTCCTACCAGACCAACGTCGTGACCCAGATAGGCAAGGTTTCCACCTCGGCGCGGCAGACCGGCAAGGATGCTGCCGCGCTCGTCTCCGACGCACGTTTGATGCTCGCCGACGTGACCGAAACCACGCAATCCGGCGGACAGAGCGCCGGCGACGTGCTGGAGACCATCACGGGGACCGCATCCAAACTCGATGAGGCGCATGACACGCTTGCGGAACAATCCGGCAAACTCGCCCAGGCCGCGGACGCCATCGACGAGGCGATGGCCTCGGGCGGCGTGGACCAGGTGCGCAAGCTGTTCGACCAACCTGCCGACACGCTGGCCGCGGCCATGACCTCGCCCGTGACGCTCAACCGCAAGGCCATCTTCCCCGTGGCCAACAACGGCTCGGCCATGGCGCCGTTCTACACGCTCATGGCCATCTGGGTGGGCGTGATGTTCCTGGGCATCATCATGAAACCGAACGTGTCCGAAAAGACCGTGGCCACGCTGCGCGATCCGAAGGGCTGGCAGCTGTACATCGGCCGCGGCATGACCTTCTCGCTGTTCGCGCTGGCCCAGACCACGATCCTGGGACTGGGGGACCTGCTGTATCTGCGGGTGCAGACCGTGAACCCGTTCCTGTTCATGCTGTGCCTGTGGTGGACGGCATTCGCCTGCAGCGTGTTCATCTACACATTGGCCGCCGTGTTCGGCAACATCGGCAAGGCCGTGAGCACAGCCCTGATGATTGCGCAGATCGCCGGCACGGGCGGCACGTTCCCCGTGCAGATGCTGCCTGCCGGCTTCCGCGAGATCTACCCGTACCTGCCGTTCTCGCACGCCATGACCGCGCTGCGCGAGACGGTCGCCGGCTTCTACGGAAGCACCTATTGGGAGCAGATGGGGCGTATGGGCATCTACCTCGCGGTGGCCCTGCTCATCGGCATCCCGCTCTACACCCCCATCAGCCGAGCCATGGCCCGCACCAACGATCTGGTGGCGAGCACGGGGGTAATGGGCTGAGCCGTAAGCGGACAGTCCGGTGGACTGTCGCAGGCCTAGCCTGAGCGAGGCGGCAGCCGAGCGAAGGTCGGATTGAGCCCGGCCGCAGGCCGGTCCGTTCTTGCAGGGGCCGAAGGCGAGCCGTGGTCGACAATCAGACAAGTTGATTAGACGCAATGGTAGTGACTGATTGCTATGAAAAAACAAGGCTCTGTTAAGCCAAGATTGACATAATCCATATCTGACTACCCCTCAGTCGGCTTCGCCGACAGCTCCCCTGACAAGGGGAGCCAAAAATAAGGGTCATGTCAATCTTGGTTTAACAGAGCCAAAAACAAAGAAGTGGGCGGACGTCGTTGTCCGATATATTCACTTATCACCGGATTCGCTCCGGTTGTTGAATTATCGAATCTTCAGTTATGCGACCTGTGTGGTCGGGGAGAGACGCCGTTTGGCGTATCTCAGGGCGCTATGTTAGGCGTCGTGGCGAAGCCGGTGGTTCAGCGGGCGTTCTTGTCGACGTCGTTGATGATGTCGGCCATCACCTTGGAGTTGGACATGCCGGCCTGGGCCATGGAGTTGACGCCGTACATGGCGAGACCGCGCAGCATGGAATCCTTGATGGACATGATGTGTTCCTTTCGTTAGGCCAAGGCCCTGGGCCTCGAGCTCTGTTTTGTTCGGCTTCTTTCTGAAACCGGTTTCAGAATAGCGCGGCGAATCCCCCCTCGCAAGTGACCGTGCGGTCATCGGCGTTTCGCCTGGAATTCCGCCGTTCCTACTCCCACCTCAATCGAACCGGTTCGAGACTTTTTCGATTTGGTTACAACTGCCGATGCATATGCGCCGTTGCGGTCTGTCGGGATCGAATGGTTCGCGCACTTCTGGGATTCCCCGGATTCGATCGGCCGTCGCCCTTGTGCCGCCGTCTTCCTATTGTTGGGAAAAGAGAAACATCGTAACGGTTCAAAGGGGAGAACATGGCGAAAAGCACGGGGCGCGCACGCCCGGTCATCAAGGACGTGGCCAGGCTGGCCGGCGTATCCGCACCGACCGTCTCCCGTTACCTCAACGGCACCGTGAACGTCACCGAGGACAAGCGCCGCCGCATCGCCGAGGCCATCAAGGAGCTCGGATACGAGCCGAGCGTGGTGGCGCGGGCCCTGTCCAACCGGGAGATGGATTCGGTGGTGGTCTTCGCCGCCAATCCGGACGCCTTCTCCACCTCCGCCACCAATCACGGCGTGGAGGCCGCCGCCCGCAAACGCCGGTTCCTCGTCACCATCGTCTCGCTCGACGAGTCGGACATGGATTCGGTCGAGGCGCGCGTGCGCATGGGCCTGGCCGTGCGTCCGGCAGGCGTCATCGTGTACGAATACGGATGGGCCGGCGTCGAGGCGCTCAAATGCCTGCCCAAGGACATCCCCACGGTGGTGGTGGGCGGCGGCTTCGGCGACGGCGACTACCAGGTCATCAACGCCGAACGTGATGGCGGCCGCTGGATGACCATGCATCTGCTGGATCTGGGGCATAACACCGTGTTCCATGTGGCCTGGGACAGGGAGACCGGCGACAACTCCCGTACGAACGGCTGGCGCGACGCGCTTGAGGAGCGGGGTATCGATGTGCCGGCGCCGATCGCCGTGCCGGCCGGCGACCTCAGGAAGGCCGTGGTCGCGGGCAAGGCCCTGGGCCGTCGCAAGGACGTGACCGCCGTGTTCGCCGCCAGCGACGAGATCGCCATCGCGGTCATGAAGGGACTCCGAGAGGCCGGTCGGCGCGTGCCGCAGGACGTGAGCGTGGTGGGATTCGATGACATGGACTTCGACGCCATGTGGGAGCCGCCGCTGACCAGCTACACCCAGAACTTCCACGAGATGGGGGAGCGGGCCTTCCGCATGCTCTACGACCAGGTGCGCGCCAAGCGCGCCGGCCATGAGCCGCCGCAGCCGCAGGTCGAGGTGGTGCAAGGCAAGCCCCGCCTGCGTGCGTCCGAAACCTCGCCGATTCGCTGATCCGCGGCGTTCCGGCAGTGAACCGGAGACGTCGCGAATCGCTTCCGCACCTCGCCGCAATGGTACGCGGCGGGCGCATGGGCGTGTGCGGCGATGGTCACCACAGCACGTCGATGGGGGCGGTGGTCTTATTGGTCTCGATGATGCGGCAGATCTGCTCGGGCGTCTCCTTGCAGCCGCGGCGGATCCACAGCCAGATGATGGAGGAGACGGCGGAGACCAGGATCTCCATCGCATAATCCGCGGGGATGCCGTTGTAGTTGGTCTTCGGCTCGGCTCCGAAATGCTGCGCCTGCGTGATGATGAGACGCTTGAGCACGGCCTTGACGCGGTCGTAGAGCTGCATGTCGTTGCCGGAATGGGAGATCGCGTCGAAGAACGCGAAATCGTCCTTGACGTAGTGCAGCGCCTTGGCGATGGACTCCTCCTTGAAGGCGTCGCATATGGCCCTGCCGTCCGCCGTCACCACCTGCCCGTCCCCGTCAGCGTTGTCGATGAGGATCTGCGTGAGGTTGTCGATGGCGTCGTCGATGAGCTGCTGACGTAGGTCGAACTTGTCGATGTAATGCATATAGAACGTGCCGCGGTTGATGCCGGCCGTACGTGCGATGTCGCTGACCGTCAGCGAGTCGAAGCCCTTGGTCTGGACGAGCGACGTGAACGCCGCCTTGATCTTCGCCTCGGTTTTGGTGTTGCGTTTGCCGGCCATGTGATCCTCCTTTGCGTCATGCCTCCATCATCATAACAACACGTTGTTGATTTAAAGCCCGAATCACCACTTTTCGTCAAGGTGTCCAGATTGGACGTTTTGCGCGAATGTGGGTATTGACGCCCGTTTTTCCGTGGCTTTACGATGCAAATAAATCAACACGTTGTTTATTCAGCGTCGTACCGCACGGAAACGGATGCACCAACATGGCATACATCGAAATGGTCCACAGCTTCAAGCGCTACCACATGGGAAGCACCACCATCGTGGCCAACAACGACGTCAGCTTCGGAATCGAGAAGGGCGAACTCGCCATCATCCTCGGCTCGTCCGGCGCGGGCAAATCGACCGTGCTCAACATCCTGGGCGGCATGGACACCAACAGCGAGGGCCAGGTCATCATCGACGGCAAGGACATCTCGAACTACACCGCCCACCAGCTCACCGACTACCGTCGCTACGACATCGGCTTCGTCTTCCAGTTCTACAACCTCGTGGCCAACCTCACCGCCAAGGAGAACGTCGAACTCGCCTCCGAAATCGTGAAGAACGCGCAGGATCCGGTGCAGACGCTCATCGACGTGGGCCTCAAGGGCCGCATCGACAACTTCCCGGCCCAGCTGTCCGGCGGCGAACAGCAGCGCGTGGCCATCGCCCGCGCCGTGGCCAAGAACCCGAAGATCCTCCTGTGCGACGAACCCACCGGCGCGCTCGACTACAACACTGGCAAACAGGTGCTGCGGATACTCCAGGACCAGAGCCGCGAAAAAGGCGCGACCGTGGTCATCGTGACCCACAATTCCGCCATCGCGCCCATCGCTGACCGTGTGATCCACATGCACGATGCGCGCGTCAAATCCATCGAAACAAACGAGCATCCGATGGACATCAAGGATCTGGAGTGGTGAACATGACCGATCTCACGGACTTCATCGAACCGGACGAATCGCAGGGTCCGGGCATCGGAACACGGACCCGCGCGGCCAAACGCAAACGCCGTAACGGCCCTTCGCGCAAACGCATGCTCTGGAAGGACATCCGCATCACCCTGTCCAAAACCAAAGGACGGTTCATCTCCATCGTGAGCCTCATGGCACTGGGCTCGTTCGCCCTCGTGGGACTGTTCGTCACCGGGCCGGACATGCAGATCACCGGCACCGAATTCTACGGAGACAACAACCTCGCGGACGTCACCGTCATCAGCGACTACGGGCTGACCCGGGACGACGAGGACATCATCCGCACCACGGACGGCGTGCGTCAGGCCGAATTCGGCTATTTCAAGGACGTGACCATCGCCGGCAGCGAACACAGCCTGCGCATCTACTCCACGCCGCGCACGGTCTCCACCTACCAGGTCGTGGAAGGCCGGCTGCCGGCCAAAGACGGCGAAATCGCGCTCGACGCCAAGGAACACGACTGGTTCGCGGTCGACAGCACCATCGCCATCGACGAACAGCCGGACATCGCCGGCGACACCGTCCTCACCCATACGAAATTCACCGTGGTGGGCTTCGTGAACTCCAGCGAGGCCGTCTCCAACCTCAACATGGGCCAGTCCACCTCAGGCAGCGGCGAGCTCAACGGATACGCCGTGGTGCCCGCAACCACCTTCGACTCCGACGTGGCCATGATCGGCCGCGTGACCTTCACGGACACGCAGGATGTGGACTATTGGACCGCCGAATACCGCGACCGCGTGCAGGCCCACAAGAACACGCTCACCAAACGTCTGGCCAACCAGCCCAAGGCTCGCGCCGCCTCCATCAAGGAGGACCGTCGCACGCAGATCGACAAGGCGCAGCAGCAGGTGGACGACGCCAAGCAGCAGCTCGCGGACGCCGAACAGCAGCTCGCGGACGCCAAAACCCAGATCGAAGACGGCAAGGACCAGATCGCCTCCGGCTCGATCGAAGCCACCGAACAGGCCTCCGCCGCGCTCGCCGAACTGTCCGGCGGACTGGCACAGATCGCCTCCGCCGACTCCACCATCACCTCCGCCCAGACCCAACTGGCGGCTGCCGCGCAACAGCTCGCCCAAGGGCAAAGCCAGCTCGGCTCCTCCTGGCAGCAGCTGGTCCAGGCCAAAACCCAACTCGACCAGGCGCGCGCCGTGCTCGACGCCGTCGAACCCGTGCTGGACAAGACCGGACGGCTGCTGACCCAATGGGAAAGCACCGGCCTGACCGGTCCGCTGTACCATGACCTCGCCGGCAAATACGCGCAGGCCCTCGACGACTACAACGATGCCGTGGCCCAATACAACAACGCGCTGGCACAATACCAGAACGGCCTGCAGCAATGGCAGGATGGCGCTTCGCAACTCGAACAGGGCAGCGCGGAATACCAGAAGAACGCGGCGGCGCTCGCGGACGCCGGCAGACAGCTCGCCTCCAAGCAGTCCGAGCTCGGACAGGCCATCTCCCAGGCCGCCGGAACCGCGTCGGGCGGTGCGGCTCAGCTCATCGAAGGGCAACGCCAAATCGAAAAGGCCGAGGACGAGTACGACGCCAAGAAGCAGGAATACGAGGACACCAAGCCTGAAGCTGAACGGAAGATCAAGGACGCCGAACGTCAGATACGGCTCGCCCGCGAAAAGGTGGACACGCTCGAAGTGCCGGCCTACTCCATCGACGGCCGACGCGAGGGGCTGACCTCCGAAGGCTACCGCGTCTACGAGATCATCGCCGGCATCGTCAATAAACTCGCGATGATCTTCCCCGTATTCCTCTACCTCGTAGCCGCGCTCGTCACGTTCACCACCATGGGGCGCATGGTGGACGAGGAACGCACCAACTCCGGCACCCTGAAGGCCCTCGGCTACCACAACAAGGACATACTCAGGAAATTCACGTTCTACGGATTCACCGCATCCACCCTCGGCACCGTCATCGGCGTCGCGGCCGGACACACGCTGCTGCCGCTCATCGTGAACCACGCCTACAGCACCGGCTTCACCATGCCGCGCATCGCGCTCGCCTTCCACCCCGTGATCACCGTGGTGGCGTTCGCGGCCGCATGGATCAGCGCCGTGGTGCCCGCCACCCTGGCCGCCTCCCGCGAACTGAAGGAGAAGCCGGCCGCACTGCTCCTGCCGAAGCCTCCCGCCAAAGGCTCGAAGATCTTCCTCGAACGAATCAAGCCCCTATGGAACCGGCTGAACTTCACCCGCAAGGTGACCGCCCGCAACCTGTTCCGCTACAAATCACGCGGATTCATGACCATCTTCGGCGTGGCCGGCGCCGTCTCGCTCCTGACCGCGGGCCTCGGCGTGCAGGCGTCCATCGGGCAGATCAGCGAACGCCAGTTCGGTGAACTCATCCACTACGACCTCATTGTGGCCGAAAAACCCGATAACAACGACGAGCAGCGCGCAAGCGTGGCCAAGGCCATGAAGTCGTCCGCCGTGAGCGAATCCATGCCGATCCGCTACGAGGAGCTCACCAAAACGGCCGGCAAGGAGGGCGACAAGCAGTCCATCACCCTGCTGGTGACCGACGACGCCTACAATTTCGGCGATTACATCACCCTGCGCTCGCGTACGGGTCATACGCCCCAGGTGCTCACCGACCGCGGCGCCATCATCTCGGAACGCATGGCGGACATGTTCGACGCGCAGCCGGGGGACGCCATCGTCGTCACCGACTCCACGGGCACGGAACGCAAGGTGCGCGTGGACGGCGTGACCGAGATGTACATCGGGCATTTCATGGTCATGTCCTCCGGCGGATACGAGCATGTGTTCGGCGAGGACTACCGGTCGAACGCCTATCTGGTGCGTCTCAAGAACCCGAGCATCGCCAATGCCGGCAAACAAGGCGCCCGGTTCATGAAAAACGACGGGGTCAGGGGAGTGGTGCAGAACACCACGATGAAGAACCAGGTGGCCACCATCGTCGACTCGCTCGACCAGATCATGGAGGTGCTCATCCTCGTGGCCGGCCTGCTGGCCGTGGTGATCCTATACAACCTGACGAACCTGAATGTCTCCGAACGCATCCGCGAGCTGTCCACCATCAAGGTGCTCGGCTTCCACACCAACGAGACCACCATGTACATCTACCGCGAAACCATCGTGCTCTCGGCGCTCGGCATCCTCGCCGGCTACGGGTTCGGTGCGGGACTCCACCGGTACATCATCACCGAGGTGCCACCGGACGAGGTGATGTTCGACCCGGCCTTGGGCTGGCTCGCGTTCGTGGCGCCCCTCGTGCTCATCGCCGTGGTGCTCGCCGCGCTCGGCTGGGTAGTCCACCGGCGTCTCAGGACCGTGGACATGCTCGCCGCCCTCAAGTCCGTGGAGTGACGTGAGCGGTGTGCTCTACCTGTTCGCGGGCTCTACGGCGGAGACGAAGCGGATGTGACGGTTGAAGAAATTCACGATGAGCCCCGTGATGGCGGCGGCAATGATCGTGCCGATGCCAAGGCCGTTGAGCCGGCCGAAGAAGAGGAACGAGAGCACGCCGGCGATGACGATCAGCGAGATGTCGAAACAGACCTTGACCGTGCCGAAACGCACCTTGGTCACCATCGAGAACGCGCGCACGATGCCCTCGCCGGGCACCATGATGAGCTTGGGGGAGACCTCCATGCAGATGCCGAACGCCAGCAATGCCGTGCCCAGCAGCAGGCCGATGCCCCGCAGCCACCATTCGGTGGGGGAGAACCAGGTGAGCAGCATCATGCTCACGTCAAGCGTGGCCGCGAACCAGAACGTGACCGCCAGCTGCAGGTACTGGACCGGCTTGAAGTCGCGGCGCAGCAGGATGACCTCGATGGCCACGAATATCGCGTTCATCACGAACGTGGTGACGCCGAAACTGATCCAGGGAAACCTGAGCGTCACCACCCATGCGATGCTTGAAATCGGCGAGGTGCCGAGGTTGCTTTTGGTGATGAGGGCGATGCCGAAGGATTCGATGGCAAGTCCGGCGAGCATCGAGACCAGGCGCTTGATGAAATATGGCATGGTCAGGCCTCTTTTCGACTTTCGGAGTGACGAATCGCGTTGAGCGGATCCCCGGTGCGGAAATCCGCGGTGTGGGTGTGGGAGAGTTGCCGGTCCGCGGTCTCGGCGGCATCGGCCCGTTCGAGATTCGCGATGATTCGTCGCAACCCTTCACGCAAGGCCTCCTGTTCCCCGTCATCCATGCCGGTGGTGGCCGTGGCGTCCGCGACGGCCATGATGTCGGCCACGCGGCGGGCGTAGCCGCGGCCCTCCTCGGTGAGAAACACCAGATACGATCGACGGTCGGACTTACTGGTCTCGCGGCGGACCAATCCTTTGCGCTCCATGCGGGTGAGCAGACCGGTCATGGTCGATTTGTCGAGGATGCATTCGGCGCAGATTTCCTTCGCGGTGCGGCCGTCCCGTTCGTTGAGGCATTCGAGGATCTTCGGTTGCCCGGGCAGCAGGCCGATGCGTCTGATGGCCGCGTCGATACGCCGGTTGGAATGGTTGAACGCCCGCAACAGCAGGAAATGCAGTTCATTGTCCAGCATGGAGTCTTCTTCCGATGATGGTCTTCGCGGGGTATGTTCCGCGATTCGATTCCATCGTATCGCCGTATAGTTTGCATGCGAACTAATTTGTTCGCCTAGCGAACCACAGCGGGTCCATGAGTGGCGATACGCGCGATGCCTCGGGTTTGCCGTGTTCAGGTTTTCGTGGCTCCCCTCTGTGAGGACATTGCCGTGAAGCAAACGGCAGAGCCGTTTGTAGGCAATGTGCGAGGCGGCAGCCGAGCCAATAGGCCGCGAACGGAGTTCGTCATTGATTGCAGGACGAGCTGTCGCCGGGGCCGACTGAGGGGAGTGTCGTGGTGGTGCGCATGCGCGCGGAAAAAGAATGAAGCGGACGTCGTTGTCCGATATATTCACTTATACCCGGATTCGCTCCGGTTGTTGAATTATCGAATCTTCAGTTGTTCATGACCGTATCCGGTCAGGGGAGGAACGCCGCCATATGCGTTCTCGGAGCGCTATGTTGAGCGCCGGTGTGGTGGTTCAGCGGGCGTTCTTGTCGACGTCGTTGATGATGTCGGCCATCACCTTGGAGTTGGACATGCCGGCCTGGGCCATGGAGTTGACGCCGTACATGGCGAGACCGCGCAGCATGGAATCCTTGATGGACATGATGTGTTCCTTTCGTCGGGCCAAGGCCCTGGGCCTTGAGCTCTGTTTTTTGTTCGGCTTCTTTCTGAAACCGGTTTCAGAATAGCGCGGCGAATCCCCCTCCGCAAGTGACCGCACGGTCATCGGCGTTTCGCGCGGAATTCCGCCATTCCTACTCCCACCTCAATCGAACCGGTTTGAGAACATTGCGCCCAAGTTACGAAAGTACGGGGAATACGGAAAAGGGGCGTGGCCATGACGAGCCACGCCCCTTGGGCAGGAGTAGTAGTCAGAATCAGCGAAGAGCGGGAATCACTTCACGTTCTTCATGCCGAGGATGGACAGCGCACCGAGGGTCAGCACGATGAAGCCCATCGGGAACAGGCCGGCGTAACCGAACACGTGGAAGACCCAGGCGCCCAGCAGCGGGGCCAGCATCTGGCCGACGGTGCCCATGGCGTTGATGAAGGACAGGTCCTTGGCGGCCTGGTCCGGGTTCGGCAGCACGGAGGTCATCAGGGACTGGTCGATGGCGATGAACAGACCGCCGCCGATGCCGGAGAGGGCCACGTAGATGGTGTACATGAGCGGGGTCTGCACGATGAGCGGCAGCCAGCACGGAACACCGACGAGGAACATGCCGACGGCAGCCGGGATCTTCATGCCGCCCTTGAACAGCATGGAGACCGGGCCGGAGAGAGCGGACATGAGTACGGCGAAGATCAGGCTCAGCAGGGACATGAGCGCCATCCAGCTGGCGGCGGAGGCGGCGGAGGTGTGCATCCAGTCGGTCAGGGTGTACAGACGGTAGGTGCCGATGCCACCAGGCAGCATGTACAGCAGACGGGAGATGCAGGCGAACCAGTAGTCGCGGCCGGCGTGGGTCGGGGGCAGGAACTGCTTGAAGGCGGAGAGGTCCAGCTTGACCGGCGGGATGTCCTTGTTGGACGGCTCGGCGGTGACGATCACGGCGATGATCATGGCGATGTCGGCGATGACCAGGGTGACGAACACGCCGTTGGACACGGCGCCCACGGAGGCGACGAACAGGGAGCACAGGGACTGGAATCCGTTGAGGCCGATTTGGGTGGCGATGCCGAAGGAGGAGGACGCGGAGCCGCGGTACTTCTCGGGGATTAGATCATGCATCCAGGCCATACCGGCGGACATCATGGCGCTGTAGCACGCAGTGTAGATGAACCAGGCGCCCATGGCGATGGCGGTGTTGTCGTTGATGGCGAAGATGACGAGGCAGACGGTGGCGACGACGGAGGTACCGATGAGCCACGGGGTACGGGCGCCGAAGCGGGAGCGGGTCATATCGGACAGGGCGCCGAAGATGATGCCTGCGAACACGGAGATGATCAGGGTCACCGTGGTTGCGGTGGCGGTGAGGTTCACCTTGTTGGCCGGATCGATGAAGCCGATCTTGGCCGGCAGCAGGATGCCGCTGATGCCGAAGAACGGGCCGTAGAAGGCGATAGTGCAGAAGAACTGACCGATGACCGGGCGCCACGGGTACTTGCCCGAGTCCTTCGGCTCCATGGTCTTGGTGGATTCCGCATTACTCATTGTGGTGTTTCTCCCTCCTCAGGAAAAAACGCATGGCCGCGATGCCTTGGCAAGCTGCCGTGCTTGGTTTTGTAATTAGTTACATCGTAACATCATTTCTGACGACGGCAAATCCGTATGGGCAAATTTTGTGAGCGTTAACGGCGTGTTGCAGGGCTTGTGGAAAAGTTTTTCGCAATGTCGAATATGCTGATAAATGGCGAAATTTCAACGGTAATCGATATCGACAATCTCCTGTGATGATGCGTTATTGATAAAATGTTTCCTCGGCGTGTCGCATGTAACTGGTTTCACAATATGAGGGAAACATGTTACATTGAATGCAGCAAACAAGCAGTGCGGCAACGCATGCGGGAACGAGCCGATCGTCGTCTTGCCCCCGTGACGGAGCGGTCCGAGGCGCCCATGCGACGGCGCCCGAACACGATGCGCGCAGCACTACAAGACAATAAGGAAAGAACAAGCAGCCATGACCATCCATGATGTCCGCGATTACGGCGCCGTTGCCGACGGCGTCACCAACAACGCCAAGGCCATCCAGTCCGCCATCGACGCCTGCGCGGCGAACGGCGGCGGCATGGTCACCCTTGCGGGCGGCACCTATATGTCCGGCACCATCCGGCTCAAGTCCAACGTGACCCTCAACATCGACGTCACCGCCATCCTCCTGGCCAGCCCGAACATCGCCGACTACGCGGCCGAGGGCGTGCACCACCAGCGCTACCGCAACGAGCACAATCTCGACCGCTGCTTCATCTACGCCGAGGACGCCCACGACTTCGCCATCATCGGCCACGGCGAAATCAACGGCAACAACAAGGCCTTCCCGAACGAGGGCTCCATCTACCGTCCGATGATGTTCCGCATGCTGCGCTGCAACCACGTGCGCCTCGAAGGCATCAAGATGGTCGACTCATCCTCCTGGACCTGCGCCCTGCTGGACAGCGAGTACTTCTGGGCCCACGGCATCGACATCCACAACTCGGGCAAGCCCAACGGCGACGGACTCGACTTCGACGGCACCTCGCACGTGTACATCTCCGACTGCCACATCCAGGGCACCGACGACAACATCTGCCTGCAGTCCAGCTCCAAGGACTACCCGGTCCACGACTACCACATCACCAACTGCGAGCTGTCCAGCATCTGCGGCGGCGTCCGCATCGGGCTGAAGTCCATCGGGGACATCCACGACGTGGCCGTCTCCAACTGCACGTTCAGCCGCATCTGGCGTGAGGGCATCAAGATCGAATGCACCGAAGGCGGTTCCATCTCCGACATCACCGTCTCCAACTGCACCATGCGCGACGTGACCCGCCCGCTGTTCGTGATCCTCAACAACCGCTATGAGCCGGACGGCTGGGGCAGCTCCGTGGAACTCGACCACATGCCCGAGATCGGCACCCTCGAACGCCTCTCCTTCTCCGGCATCACCATCACCGACAGCGAGGAGATGGCCAACGTCCACCACGGCTTCGGCAGCGACATCCAGGGCCAGCCCAAGTTCGCCGGCATCCGCTTCGACGCTGCCGAAAGCCACCCCATCAGGGACGTGACCCTGCGCGACATCCGCTACACCTTCATCGGCGGCGTCAAGGCATCCGACATCCCGGCCGAGTACCCGCGCCTCGTGGACAAGCTCGCCGAGCCGGACGTGAAGTCCAGCGAGAACTACTGGCCCGACTGGTCCCGCACCGTGTTCATGGACATCCGCAACGTGGACGGCCTGGACGCCCAGGGCATCCGCCTCAAGGCCATCCGCCCGGACGAGCGACCCGCCACGAAGTTCGACGGCACCCGTTTCGTGACCGATCCCGACCTCGTCGTTACCGAGTAAAAGCCGCGCGACGTCTCTTCAATATGAAAGGAGTGCATATGTCCACCATCGAACGATTCGAAGGCGCCGGCTCGGACGGCACCGCCATCAGCGTGGTGTACGCCGAGCAGCGTGACGCGAACATCGCGTTCGCCCTGGCCTTCACCGGTAACCAGCTGCCGCGCCTCGTGCACTGGGGCCGTCCGCTCGCCGACCCGAAGGCCGCCATTGCGCTGTATGACGCCGTTCGCCCGCAGCGCGTCTCCGGCGTGCTCGACTACACGCCATGGCCGTCCGTCCTGCCCACCCAGGCCGAAGGCTGGATGGGAGCCTCCCGCATCAACGTGGCGCGCGACGGCGTGGAGCTGTTCTGCAGGTTCGCCGTGACCGACGTCGCCATCGACAGCCATGAGGACACCGGCATCAAGGACGCGACCGTGCCGACCGTCACCGTCAGCGCCGCCGACGAGGAACAGGGCGTCGGCCTCGAATGGACCGCCGAACTGCTGCCGGGCGGACTCATCCGCCAGCAGGCCACCGTGCGCAACCTCAAGGACGGCGAGCTCGCGGTGAACCGTTTGGAACTCGGCTTCGCCCTGCCCGCCAACGCCACCGAAGTGCTCACCACCACCGGCCACCACCTGCGCGAACGCCAGCCGCAGCGCCGTCCGCTCGCCGTGGAACGCATCGAGAAGGTCTCCGTGGTGGGCCGTCCGGACTTCGATGCCTCGCTGCTGCTCGCGGCCGGCGAACCCGGATTCGGCTTCGAGCGCGGCGACGTCTACGCCGTGCACGTGGCCTGGAGCGGCAACTCGCTGCTGTCCGCGGAGCGCACGCCGTACACGCAGGCCCTGATCGGCGGCGGCGAGGTGCTGCTTTCCGGCGAGATCGCACTGGCCAAGGGCGAGTCCTACGCCACCCCGTGGGTCTTCGGCGCCTACGGCGATGGCCTCAACGAGGTCGGCACCCGATTCCACTCCTACGTGCGCTCCTTGCACCCCGAACTGACCGCCAAGCCCCGTCCGGTGATGCTCAACACCTGGGAGGCCGTGTTCTTCGACCACAACTTCGACACCCTGAAGGCCCTGGCGGACAAGGCCGCCGCCTCCGGCGTGGAACGCTACGTGGTGGACGACGGCTGGTTCGGCTCCCGCCGCGACGACACCTCCGGTCTCGGTGACTGGCAGATCGCCCAGGACGTCTGGCCCGACGGGCCGAAGTCCCTCAAGGCCCTGGCCGACTACGTGCACGCCAAGGGCATGGAATTCGGCCTGTGGTTCGAGCCCGAGATGATTAACCCGGACTCCAACACGTACCGCGCCCACCCGGACTGGGTGCTGAAGCCCACCGAAAACCGTATGCCGATGGAAGGCCGCCACCAGCAGGTGCTCGACCTGAGCAACCCGGACGCCTACCGGTACATCTACGATTCCATCGACGGCCTGGTCAACGAGCTCGGCATCGACTACATCAAGTGGGACCACAACAAGCAGGTCACCGAAGGCATCTCCCCGTACACCGGTCGCCCGGCCGTGCATAGCCAGACCCTCGCCGTCTACCGCATCTGGCACGACCTCAAGGCCGCCCACCCCGGCCTCGAAATGGAAAGCTGCTCCTCCGGCGGCGGCCGCATGGACCTCGGCATCCTGCGCTACGCCAGCCGCGTGTGGACCTCCGATTGCGTGGACCCGGTCGAGCGCGAGGACACCCAGCGCTACACCTCGCTGGTCGTGCCGCCGTGCATGATGGGCGAGCACATCGGCCACAGCCCCGCCTACGCCACCCACCGCGCCACCAGCCAGGAGATGCGCATGGCCATGGCCTTCTTCGGCCACATGGGCATCGAATGGAACCTCCTGAAGGAGCCGGATGAGGCGCTGGCCAAGCTGGGGGAGTGGGTCACCGAATACAAGAAGCACCGCGAATGGTTCGCCCAGGACACCTGCATGCACGCCGACCAGTGCGACCCGGCTGTGCGCGTGGACGGCATGGTCAAGCCCGACAAGTCCGCTGCGATCTACCGGTACACGATGCTCACCACCTCCAGCACGTACCCGACCGCGCCCGTGCACCTGCCCGGACTCGACCCGGACGCCAACTACCGCGTCTACCCGCTGGCCGTGAACCTCGACCTTGACGCCTCCGGCGCCAACGTGGGATTCTCGCCGCTCGGCTGGTGGAACGAGCAGGGCATCGTCCTGCCCGGCCGCGCCCTGACCACCTACGGCATCCGCCCGCCTGAGCTCAACCCCGCCCAGGCCGCCCTCTTCGCCGCCGTCAAAGCCTAGCTTCTGTCTCCCCTCCGAGGAGAGCTACCAGCGTGGCTGACTGGGGGAGTCTCGGAAACCCCTCTCGTCCAATTCGTTCTCAAACATTCGAGCACACAAACAAAGGAACACACCATGACCACCATGATCAAGAACCCGATCCTGCCCGGCTTCCACCCGGACTCCAGCGCCCTGCGCGTCGGGGACGACTACTACATCGCCACCTCCACCTTCGAATGGTGGCCCGGCATCGACATCTACCACTCCAAGGACCTCGTGAACTGGGAGTGGGTCGCCGCCCCGGTCAACCGCGAATCCCAGGTCAACCTGCTCGGCAACTACAACTCCGGCTCCCTGTGGGCCCCGCACCTGAGCTACGCCGACGGCAAGTTCTGGCTCGTCTACACGGACGTGAAGACCTTCGGACCGATCATGAACACGCTCAACTACGTGATCACTGCGCCGACCATCACCGGCCCGTGGAGCGAACCGCATTTCCTGACCGCCTCCGGCTTCGACCCGTCCATCTACCACGATGATGACGGACGCAAGTGGTTCCTCAACATGCTCTACGACCCGCGCCCCGGCCACCAGCTATTCTCCGGCACCGTGATCCAGGAATTCGACCCGGACACCATGGAGCTCATCGGCGAACGCAAGCACTTCTACAAGGGCACCAAGCTCGGCGTGTGCGAGGCCCCGCAGATCATCAAGAAGGACGGCTGGTACTACCTGCTGTGCGCCGCCGGCGGCACCGGCTACATGCACGCCGCCACCGTGGCCCGCGCCAAGAGCCTCGAAGGTCCGTTCGAGGACAGCCCGTACACCCCGATCATGACCACGCGCGACGAGCCGACCAACCCGCTGCAGAAGTCCGGACACTGCTGCTTCCTGCAGATCGGCGACGAATGGTACATCACGCAGATCTGCGCCCGTCCTCTCACCGAGCGCGGCAACTGCACGCTCGGCCGCGAGACCGGCATCCAGAAGATCTACTGGACCGAGGACGGCTGGCCGCGCATGATCAACGACTCCGTGAGCCCGATGCTCGAAGTGCCGGCGCCGAAGGGCTCCCAGGGCGTGGCGCAGAACACTGACCATTCCGAGCGCGTCGAGTTCGAAGCCAACTGGGACGTGCAGAAGAACGCGCCGCTCACCTCGGTGACCGACCCGTCGATCCCATCCAGCTTCAAGACGCTGCGCACCGCGCTCGTGGCGGAGGAGGACTACTCGCTCACCGCCCGCCCGGGCTGGCTGCGCCTCAAGGGCGGCCAGACGCTGTGCTCCCTGTTCAAGCAGTCCCTGTTCGCCCGCCGCTGGGAGTCCTACGACTTCGACGCCGAGACCGTGCTCGACTTCGACCCGAAGAACTACCAGCAGCAGGCCGGTCTGGTGCTGTTCTACGACACCGACAACTGGATCTACGCCTACGTGTCCTTCGACTCCGAAGGCACCGACCGCCGCGTGGTGCAGGTGCTGCAGAACGACCACGGCAATCTCACCCAGGGCTCCGATTTGGTGCCGCTCGAAGACGGCCCGGTGCGTCTGAAGGTGGAGGTCCGCCATGACAAGGCGAACTTCTTCATCGCCCAGGGCGAGACCATGTACGGCGACAACCCCGAGTGGAAGGCCGTCGGCGGCGACCAGCCGGCCGACCACATCAGCGACGACTACCTCGAGAAGCACAGCAACCCGTTCCGCTGCGCGTTCACCGGCGGCATGGTGGGCATCTGCGCCCAGGACACCGACGCCCACAAGTCGTACGCCGACTTCGAGTACTTCGACTACCAGGAGAAGTAGCGGTAGGTACTGGCTCCCCTCTCTGAGGGGAGCTGGCCGCGGAGCGGGGCTGAGGGGAGTGTTCGTGGTCTAAGCTGAGACTTCCCTCAGTCAGCCTGCGGCTGCTAGCTCCACTCAAAGAGAGGAGCCCAAAGGAACGCAAAATGCACGAACCAAGGAATTAGGATTGAAGGTTATGAAGGGTTTGCATCGTTGGGGCCGCATCGCGGCCATCATCGCCACGGCAGCCGTATCGGTCATGCCTTTGGCCGCCTGCGGTTCCGCCACCGCCTCCGATGGCCGTGTGACCATCGAATGGTGGGGCTACGAGCAGGGCCAGCAGGAGCAGGCCGACGCCTTCAACCGTTCCCAGGACAGGATTCGCGTGGTCTACCACCGTCAGGCTACCAACACCAAGGCCGAGGAATCGCTGGTCAACGCCGTCAAGGCCGGCCAGAACGTGCCCGACCTGTTCGAGGCGGATATGGAGTCGACCATCTCGCTGCTTGCGGACGGCACCATCCAGGACATCGCCCCGTACAATCCGGACCTCACGAACCTCAATCCGAATGCGGTCGAGTCGTTCACCGTGGCGAACAGGCTCGCCGCCATCCCGTTCAAGTTCAGCCCGCAGTTCATCATCGCCAACCAGCGCACCTTCGACGAGCACGGCGTCAAGGTGCCCACCACATGGGACGAGTACATATCGGCTGCGGAGCAGCTCAAGGCTGCCGACCCTAAGATCAAGATCATGAACCTTGCCGGCGAGGATCCCACCATGCTTGTGGTGCTCGCCCAGCAGTTCGGCGCGCATTGGTATTCGGTCAAGGGTGATTCCTGGGTCATCGACATCAACGGCGCTGAAACACGCAAGGCCGTTGACTATTTGCAACGCATCGTGGACGAGAACCTGTTCAGCCAGAAGACCTTCATCGAATGGGACGCCCTGATGCAGTTCTTCCAGTCCGGCGACCTGGCCACCATCCTCACCTCCACCTGGCAGCTGTCCGCCTACCAATCGAACTTCCAGAAGTCTTTAGGCGATTGGAAGGCATACGACTGGCCCAAGGAATCCGCCGACTCTCCGCTCGTCTCCCCGCTCAACGTGCAGGGCTACGCCCTGCCCAAAGGCGCCAGGCATCCGCAGGAGGCCCTTGACTTCGCCCTCTGGCTCGCCACGAACGACAAGGCCGCGCGCATCGCCGCCAGCCCCACCACCGGCAACGGCACGTTCCCGGCCATGAAGGACGCCACCGCATACATCGCCGATTCCCTGCCGGACAAGCTCCTCCAGGACAAGCCGGGCGCCGAGCAGGTGGTCAAGGATTCCATCGAATCGGCCACCCCGTACTCCACCGGTGTCAACTGGTCCGGCATGTACAAGCAGCTGCAGGACCAGTGGGCCAAGTTCCTCAACAGGCAGGTCACGGGCGACCAGATGCTCGACCACCTGCAACGATGGACCGTCAACGATCTGAAGACCAAGGGCATCAACGTCCGGGAGGCATGATGATGACCGCACTTGATACTCATAAGCTCAGCGCGCACAAGCGCCAACGTTGGAGGGCATGATGAACACCACAGTCAAGCCGGCGGAACCGGCGAACGTGGGCAAGACCGCACCGCAGGGGAGCGGCATGAACCCGGTCGCCTCATGGCATCGCCTCCGTGGACTCAAGGGCGCCCTGTTCGGCCTGCCGTTCTTCGCTCTGTTCCTCTTCTCGTTCATCCTGCCCTTCCTCTACGCCCTGTGGAAGAGCCTGTTCGAGCTCAAATACAGCGGGCTCGGCCTCGACGGACCGCACCCGCGCTTCGCCGGACTCGCCCAATACGCGCGTGCCTTCCAGGATGCGGCGTTCTGGAGCGGCATGGGTCGTGTGGCTCTGTTCACCTGCGTGGCCACGCCCCTGATTATGGCTTTCGCCGCCGTGGAGGCGTTGCTGCTCGATGCGGCCAAACGCGCCGCCAAGAAGGCGTACCGTCTCCTGCTGCTCGTGCCGTACATGGTGCCTACCATCGTCTCCACGCTGGTGTGGGTGTACCTCTACTCGCCTGACATCGGCCCGCTCAAGCGCTTCTTCGCCCTGTTCGGCCTCACCGTGGACTTCTTCAGCCCACAACTGCTGTGGGCTTCCATGGCGAACCTCCTGCTATGGGTCAACATCGGCTTCAACATGCTCATCATGTACGGTTCCCTCACCGCCATCGACCCCTCGCTCTACGAAAGCGCGCGCATCGACGGCGCCAGCGAACTGCGCATCGCCTGGTCCATCAAACTGCCGATGATCCGCGGCACCCTGCTGCTGACCGGACTGCTCTCGATGATCGGCATGCTCCAGCTCTTCGACCAGCCACTGCTGTTCCGTTCGGCCTCACCGCAGACCGTCACCGCGAACTTCACGCCGATCATGACCATCTACAACTACACGTTCTCCGCGGGCGGCGACTACAACTACGCGGCCGCCCTGTCCGTGGTGCTGGCGCTCGTCATCGCCGCCATCTCCGCCGTCGTCTACGGCGTGACCAACAGGAAGGGGAAGTGATGGCAACCGCATTCCTGCGTCCCCGCTACGGCAAGCCCGCGGGCACGGTCGCCCGTGTCTCCCATCAGTCCAGGTGGAGCCGGCCCGGCATCCTCATCTGCCTCGCCCTGCTCGCGTTCTACTCCATCGCGCCCCTGTGGTGGCTCGTCGTATCCGTGACCAAAAGCCGCGTGGAACTCTACAACACCAACGGTCTGTGGTTCGGCGCCGAAAACCACGTGGTCGAGAACTTCCGCCAGCTGTTCACCTACGAGAACGGCATCTTCTTCCGCTGGATGGGCAATTCCATCCTCTATGCCGGCGTGGGCGCCATCGTCTGCACCGTCATCTCCCTCGCCGCCGGATACTCGCTGAGCAAGTTCGACTTCCCCGGCAAGAAGATCGAGATGGCGCTCGTCATGGCCTCGTTCCTCGTGCCCACCGCGCTGCTCACGCTGCCCCTGTACCTGCTATTCGCCGGGCTTCACCTCACGGACACGGTCTGGGCCGTACTCATCCCATCCTTCGTCAACGCCTTCGACGTGTACCTCGCCAAGGAGTACATCGACGGAACCGTGCCGGACGAACTGCTGGAGGCCGCCCGCGTGGACGGGGCGGGGGAGCTGCTCATCTTCCGCAAGATCGTGCTGCCGATGCTCTCCACGCCGGCCGCCACCATCTTCATCCTCACGTTCGTGCTGCAGTGGAACAACTTCTACCTGCCGATCACCATGCTGCGCGGATCCGACAAATGGACGCTCGCGCTCGGCCTGTACAGCTTCATGCAGACCAAGCAGTCCTCCGTATTCGACCCGACCACCATCGCGCTCGCCGGCTCGGTGGTCTCCATCATCCCACTCGCGGTTGTTATGATGCTCATGCAGCGCTTCTGGCGCTCCGGTGTGGCCTTGGGCGCAGTGAAGGGATGATGTGATGACCGAAATGATGGATACCGCGGTTGCCGGCAAAACCGGAACCACCGTCAAAACCACCAAGGGGCCCGCCAAGACGTCCAATGCCAACATCAGGGACATCGCCGCTGCCGCGGGTGTCTCCGTGGCCACCGTCTCCCGTGTGATGCGCGGCAACGCCCGCGTCTCCGACGCCACACGGGCCAAAGTCGAGCAGGCGGTCAACGCATTGGGGTACGTGCCCAACGCGCACGCGCAAGCCCTGACCACGCCGCCCAACTCCATCACACTCGTCATGCGTGCCCTGTCCGGCGGCACCTACAGCGACATGGCCAGCGCACTCGCCGAGGAAGCGGTGCACCGGGGCATGACGTTCCGCGTCATCGTCACCGGCGGCGCATACACCGGCTCCCGCGTGGACGCCAAAGCGGTGCTCACCGATCTGCTGGGACAGCGCCCGCGCGTGGCCGTCATCACCGCGGACGACGATCCGGGCGCCATTCAAGATGATGCGCTCAACGAATATGCGGATAAGTTCCAGAAAGTAGGTACGTCCCTGGTGGCGCTGGCCAGGCCCCGGCTCGGACTGGATTCACACATCAGCACGATCTACTATGCCGGTGAACGGGGCATGCATGAACTCACCAGGTACCTTATTTCCCTGGGCCATCGTGACATGCTCTTCGTCGGCCTGCGGGACGGTTCGGAGGTGTTCGATGAGCGTTACCGCGGATTCCTCGGCGCACTCGCCGAGGCAGGCATCCGTCATGACTCCTCGCAGGATTTGCCGTTCGTGCGCGACCGCGGCGCGGATATGCAGCAGATCGCGGACCGCTACCGCAACGGCGCCCCGTTCACCGCGGTAGTCGGTGTGACCGATGTGGTGGCGCTGGACGCCATCAACGCACTGCTTTCGATGGGGGTCTCGGTTCCTGATCAGATTTCCGTGGGCGGATTCGATGACATGCCCTACGCCGGTGACCTCATCGTGCCGCTGACCACCGTCCGCGTGCCTTTCGACCGATTGGGCGCGGCCGCCGCCGACGCCGGCCTCAACGGCATCCGGGATGTGATTATGCCCACAGACGTGGTGGTGCGACGCTCCACGGCCCCTGCGGCCGCATAGGCCTTTTTCGGCTCTGCTGAACTCTCGGCTCCCCTTGTCAGGGGAGCTGTCGCCGCAAGGTGGCTGAGGGGTAGTTCAGCTGTCTTCATGTCAATTACGGCTTGATTAAGTCATTTTTGGCGCTTGTGTTGTTTTCGTGGGTGTGGGTTCGTCGTTGAGCCGTTGAGGGAGTAAGAGAAGAGCGCTTCCTGGGTAGGATGTTTTCGACCAAGATAAACAAGCAACCAGCAAGCGCCTGAT
>NZ_JAHBBJ010000010.1 GCF_019331675.1 Bifidobacterium miconisargentati | reverse complement strand
ACGCATTACTCACCCGTTCGCCACTCTCACCAACCAGCAAGCTGGCCGGATCCCGTTCGACTTGCATGTGTTAAGCACGCCGCCAGCGTTCATCCTGAGCCAGAATCGAACCCTCCACAAAAAAACAATGCAGAGAAGCCAATAGATGACTCTCAAAAACAAAATTGACAAGCAATCCTTTTAAGGAAAAGGACACACTCACAAAAACCACGCCCCAATTCAACCCCTCCCAGGGAACCCAACCAAAACAAGGCCGGGCTTGAGGCATACTGGCAATCATTGACTATAAAGAAGTAGTACAAACACGCTCTTGAGTTCTCAAACCACCACCACACATCCACCGAGCAACTCTCTGAAGCAGAGAACCACTCGCTGAGCGGCAGCAAGAGATAAACTTACACGGTCATTGCGATTCGCGCAAATCAAGGCGCGCAAGAACCCGAGGAATCGGCTTTATGACGCGGTTCCTTCGGCGTGTCGCAAACAGCCTTCAAACGCTGTTCTGATATCAGAATATCCCTCTTTGCATTGCTGGGGAGTAACACCACTCACCTGTTCATCGGCATGTCACGAGAATTCATCGTTGGTTCACTGACTCCGGTTGTTGTAATGACACCGATACCGAATATGAATCGATAACTTGGATACTTCTGCAGCCGCGACGTTCCGCAAGTCGTTGCCGACGCATCGGGAAATGGGCATGCAAAGGCTCAGTCACATCAAAAGGCTCTGTTAAACCAAGATTGACATGAATCCATGTCTGGCTACCCCTCAGTCGGCTTCGCCGACAGCTCCCCTGACAAGGGGAGCCAAGAATAAGGGCCATGTCAATCTTGGTTTAACAGAGCCATGCAAAAAGGGGACTTCCCTTGACGGGAAGTCCCCTTTAGGTAGCTATGCAGCTAGAGCCTTACTCAGGCCAGGGTGTTCGGATCGACCGGAACGCCCGGGTTCATCGTGGAGGTGATGGTCGCCTTGGTCAGGTAACGGCCCTTCACGGTGGCAGGCTTGAGACGCTTGACCTCGTCGGCCACAGCCTTGAAGTTCTCGTCCAGAGCGGCCTCGTCGAAGCTCATCTTGCCGATGAGGAAGGAGAGGTTGCCGTTCTTGTCGACGCGGAACTCGATCTTGCCGCCCTTGATGTCCTTGACGGCCTTGGTGACGTCCATGGTCACGGTGCCGGTCTTCGGGTTCGGCATGAGGCCACGCGGACCGAGCACACGACCGAGGCGGCCGACCTTGCCCATCATGTCCGGAGTAGCGACCACGGCGTCGAAGTCGAGGAAGCCGCCCTGAACCTTGGCGATCAGGTCGTCATCACCGACGATGTCGGCGCCGGCCTCGGTGGCCTCGGTGGCCTTCGGGCCACGGGCGAACACGAGGACCTTGGCGGTCTTACCAGTGCCGTGGGGCAGGTTCACGGTGCCGCGAACCAGCTGGTCGGCCTTGCGCGGGTCGACGTTCAGACGGAACACAGCCTCGACGGTCTGGTCGAAGTTGTAGGAGGGCATGCTCTTGAGCAGAGCGATGGCCTCGTTGGCGGTGTAGAGGTTGTTGCGATCGACGCGCTCAGCGGCTTCGCGGTACTTCTTGGAACGCTTTACCATCTGTCTATCTCCTTATCAGTCCGTAACCGTGATGCCCATCGAGCGAGCGGTGCCCTCGATGATCTTCATGCCGGCCTCGATGTCGCGAGCAGACAGATCTTCCATCTTGGTCTCAGCGATCTCGCGAACCTGCGCCTTGGTGACCGAACCGACCTTGTGGGTCAGCGGGTTCTCGGTGCCCTTCTCGATGCCGGCGGCCTTCTTGAGCAGAGCCGCGGCCGGCGGGGTCTTGAGAACGAAGGTGAAGGAGCGATCCTCGTAAACGGTGATCTCGACCGGGATGACCTGGCCCATCTTGTCCTGCGTCTGGGCGTTGTACGCCTTGCAGAAGTCCATGATGTTCACGCCATGGGAGCCGAGGGCCGGACCCAGCGGCGGGGCCGGGTTGGCCTTGCCTGCCTGAATCTGCAGCTTGATCAGCGCTGAGACTTTCTTCTTGGGAGCCATATTATGGTTCTTCTTTCTATAACGCGGTTCAAATGGTCGCCGTCGGCGGTCCCGCTCCCATCATGTGCGGTCTTGACTCGTTATTTTTCCGTACATGGCAAGGGGTTGGTGCCGCGGGCGGTCTCCTCCCGCAACTTATATTGCTGTGCTGTGCTAGCGGGTCTTCCCTCCAGACACAAGCTTTCCTATTATGCGGGGCCACCAGGACAACACGCCGACCATGCATGACAATACAAAAAAGCCCGACCACTGGGTCGGGCTTTAGAAAGGTTCTGAAATTCGTCGGCGCGTGCGGAGAACGCCGTCCGAAACCGAAGGCGTACGAAGGTACCGCGACTGAGGAGCAACGCGGAAGGCGCTCCATCATTGTGCGTCAGTCGAGTTTTTGGACCTGGTTGAAGCCAAGCTCCACCGGCGTATCGCGGCCGAAGATGGACACGAGCACGGTGAGCTTCTGGGTGGTGGGCTCCACATCGGAGACGACGGCGGCCATGGTGGCGAACGGACCGTCGGTGACGGTGACCTGATCGCCCACGGAGTAGGAGACCTCGACGGTGCGCTTCTTGGCGGCGGCCGGCTTGTCGCCAGCGGCCTTGAGTGCCTCGGAAGCAATCATCGGAGCCATCATCTGGACGACTTCCTTACGGGAAAGCGGAGCCGGATCCTTGGTGGGGCCGACGAAGCCGGTCACGCCTTCGGTCTCACGGACCACACGGCGGGCGTTCTCGTCCGGCCACATGCGAATGAGCACATAGCCCGGAACACGCACGCGGGTGATGACCTTCTTGCCCTTTTCGGTGTGCTTCTCGACCTCTTCCATGGGCACCTCGACCTGGAAGATCTGGTCTTCCATACCGAAGGAGGCCACACGGGACTCGATGTTGGTCTTCACACGCTTCTCGTAGCCGGAGTAGGTGTGCAGCACGTACCACTTGCCCTCAAGGGTGCGCAAAGACTTGGAGAATTCGTCGACGGCCTGCTGACCGGCATCGGTCTCTTCGGCCTGCTCGGACTCGTTGATCTCGGTGTCCTCATCGTCATCGAAAGAGACGACGGGAGCAGCCGAAGTTTCGGCAACGGGAGCTTCAGGTTCAGCGGAACCTTCGGTTTCAGCCTCGGCTGCAGCGGCCGGCTCGGCCTCGACAGCCGGTTCTTCGGCGGCAGGAGCTTCGGAAGCTTCAGCAGCGGGTTCCTCGGTGGGCGCGACGGCGTCGAGGTTCTCGAGATTCAGTTCATCACTCATGCGTTGTCATTCACCTTCAGGTTGTACGGATCAGCCGAACACCCAGAGCACGAGCTTGCCCAGACCGAAGTCCATGCCCGTGACCAGGGCCATCAGCAGCAGCACGAAGATGAACACGGCCAGAGACCAGAAGAACAGTTCCTTGGCAGTGGGGGTCACGACCTTGCGAAGCTCGTCGACGATCTGCTTGATGAACAGACCGATACGCATGAAGACATTCGGCTTGACTGCCTTTTCACTGTTGCTCGTCTTAGCCATTCCTGTACCTCGCGTCAGCTACTTGATTATCGAAAGACTTGGCAGGGAAGGCGGGACTCGAACCCACAACCTACGGTTTTGGAGACCGTTGCGCTACCAATTGCGCCACTTCCCTAGGTGAAATCCACCTCGGCGTGCATTCCGTAGAGAACGCTTCGCCATGGCGAAACCGCCGAATCGACATATTAGCGGGTGCCGCGGATTATGGCAAATCGCGTGTTGGATGAGCAGGCCGAGAAACGTTGCCGAATACGCGAACAGCCGCCCGGCACAAGGGCTGAGCGGCTGTGGTGATGCGTGGAGGCATCGGCGTGTCTTATAAAATCTATTCGACCCATTCCTTCATACGACGCATGCCTTCGGCGAGGTCTTCGTCGGCGAGGGCGTAGGAGAAGCGGAGGTAGCCGGGAGCGCCAAAGGCTTCGCCGGGAACGGCGGCCACATGGGCCTCGTCCAGCAGGGCGGCGGCGAAGTCGGCGGAGGTGGCGCACACGGTGCCGTTGGGGCCGAGCGGCTTGCCCAGCAGGGCGGTGATGTCCGCGAAGGCGTAGAACGCGCCGGTCGGGGTCGGGCAATTGACACCCTCGATGTCGTTCAGGGCGGCCACGATGGCGCGGCGGCGCACGTCGAAGGCCTTGCGCATCTCGTAGACCTCGTCCAGGGGACCGGCCACGGCGGCCAGGGCGGCACGCTGGGAGACGTTCGCCACGTTGGAGGTCATGTGGCCCTGCAGCTTGGTGGCGGCCTTGGCCACGGCGGCCGGGGCGATCATCCAGCCCACGCGCCAGCCAGGCATGGCGTAGGTCTTGGCGACGCCGTTGAGCACGAGCAGCTGGTCGCGGCATTCGGGCACGGCGGCGCCGATGTACGTGGTGTGGGCATCGTCGTAGTTCAGGTGCTCGTAGATCTCATCGGAGATGATCCAGATGTGGTGCTCCACGGCCCAGCGGCCGATGGCCTCCACGGTCTCCGGCTTCCACACGGCGCCGGTCGGGTTGTTCGGGGAATTGACGATGATGGCCTTCGTGCGCTCGGTACGGGCGGCCTCCAAGGCCTCCAGGGACGGCTCGAAGTTCACGTCCGCGCCCGCGAACACTTCGACGGGCACGCCGCCGGCGAGCTTGACGGCCTCGGGGTAGCTGGTCCAGTACGGGGTGGGGATGATGACCTCGTCGCCATCGTTGAGCAGGATCTGGAAGGATTCGTAGACGGCCTGCTTGCCGCCGTTGGTCACCACCACCTGGTCGGGGGTGATCTCGTAGCCGGAGTCACGCAGCACCTTGGCCGCGATGGCCTCGCGCAGTTCCGGCAGGCCCGGGGTGGGCGTGTACTTGTAGTTCTTCGGATCCAGGCAAGCGTCAGCCGCGGCCTTGACCACGTTGGCGGGAGTCGGGAAGTTCGGTTCGCCGGCGCCGAAGCCGATGACGTCCAAGCCGGCGGCCTTCATTGCCTTGGCTTTGGAATCGACGGCGAGCGTAGCGCTCGGTGCCACATTGTTGATACGGTCGGAGAGAGTCTGCCAATCAGCCATAGTCATGGTGATTATGGTAGGACTACCGCGCGAGAAAACGCCAGGGTCACACGAGGACGAGGTTGTCGCGGTGGACGAGGGGATGGGCGTACTGGGGCCCGAGGAATCGCTTGAGCTGGGCGGTGTTGCGGCCGAGCATCTGCGGAATCTCCTCGGAATCGAAACCGGACAGGCCGCGGGCCAGATGTTCGCCGGATTCGGCGTCCACCCACACCGGGTCGCCGGCGGAGAAGTCGCCGTGGACCTCCAGCGCGCCGGCGGCCAGCAGCGAGGCACGGCCGCCGCGAATCGCCTCGGCGGCGCCGGCGTCGACCACGATGGAGCCTCGAGGGTCGGCCGCGAAGCCGATCCACAGGCGACGGGCGGAACCGCGGGCCTTGACGGGTGCGAACACGGTGCCCACCGGGTCGCCCATGAGCGCGGGACCGGCGTTCGAGGCGCACGTCAGCACGGTCGGGATGCCGGAGACGGCGGCCACGCGGGCGGCCTCCAGCTTGGTGACCATGCCGCCGGTGCCCACTTTGGAGCCGGAACCGGAAACCTGCACGTCACCCAGAGCGTCGATGACGTTCGGCACGTATTCGATGCGACGGGAGCCGGGTTGCGAGGGCGGCGCGGTGTACAGCGCGTCCACGTCCGTGAGCAGCACCAGCGCCTCGGCACGCACGAGATTGGCCATGAGCGCGGAGAGCCGGTCGTTGTCGCCGAAGCGGATCTCGTTGGAGGCCAGCGAATCGTTCTCGTTGATGATGGGAATCACGCCGAGGTCCAGCAGACGGTCCAGCGTGCGTTCCACGTTGCGGTACTGGGTGGCGCGGATCGTATCCTCCGCGGTGATGAGGATCTGGCCCACGTGAATGCCGAAACGGGCGAACGCCGTCTCGTAACGGGCCATGAGCAGGCCCTGTCCCACGGCCGCGGTGGCCTGCTGGGTGGCCACGTCCGTGGGACGGGAATCGAAGCCGAGCGGGCCGAAGCCGGCGGCGATGGCGCCGGAGGAGACCAACACCACACGCGCGCCCATGAGCCGAACCTGCGCCAGGGCGGCGGCCAGCGCGTCGAGTTTGCCGGGGTCGAGATGACCACTCGGCTGCGTCAGCGAACTGGAACCGACCTTGACGACGATGGTGCCCGCGCCGGCGATGGCCCGGCGGACTTCGGCTTGACTCGGAGTGCTCATGGTTCCTCGATTATGTGCGTCGATTGTTTCGCGAAGGTGGCGGTTGAGGCTGTACCACCTCATGATGAGAGCAGACTACCCCTCAGTCGGCTGCGCCGACAGCTCCCCTCACAAGGGGAGCCGAGATTACTCTTCGTCCGAATCCTCGCCGCGGCCGAAGAGGCTGGTCTCGTCGTGGCGGTCGTCGTCGATGGACGGGTCGGCCCAGTGACCGGCCTTACGTTCGGCCATCATCGCCTCACGGACGGCGGCGCGCGCGTCCATCATCTCGTGATACTGGGCGCGGCGTTCGGAGTTGGAACGGCGACGGGAACGCGGGTCCAGCTCCTCCAGGCGGAGGTCCTTGCCTCGGGTGCCCAGGTTGGAGCCGTCCAGCATTTCGGCGCCGGCGGAGATGGTGGGGTCCCAGTCGAAGTCGACCATGCGGTCGCCGCGGCCGATGCGCACTTCGTCTCCCGGATGCGCGCCCTTGCGGCGCAGTTCATCCTCCACGCCGAGCTTGGCCAGACGGTCGGCCAGGTAGCCCACGGCCTCGTCGTTGTCGAAGTTGGTCTGCATGACCCAGCGCTCCGGCTTGGAGCCAAGCACCTCGAAGAAGACGTCGCCGTTGCCGAGCTCGCGGCGTTCCACCGTGAACTCCAGCGCGTTGCCGCCTTCGTCCGCACGGCGGGAGCGGCGGGACGAGGACTCGAGCGGCTTGATGACCACGCGGGCCTCCTCTTCGGCCTGCTCGCGGTTGGCCACCTCCGCGCGCATCTCCTTGACCAGCGCGGACAGCGCGAAGTTGAGCTCCTTCAAGCCCTCGTGCGAGGCGGTGGAGATCTCGAAGACCTTCAGTCCCATGGCCTCGAACTCCGGGCGTACGAAATCGGCCAGTTCCTTGGCCTCCGGCACATCGACCTTGTTGAGGATGATCAGGCGCGGACGTTCGGGGATCGGGATGGCACCGAGCGGCAGCTCCAGCTTGTCCGCGTAGAGCGCCAGCTCCTTTTCGAGCGCCTGGTAGTCGGACATCGGGTCACGGTCCGGCTCCAACGTGGCGCAATCGATCACATGGGCGATGATCTCCGTGCGCTCGATGTGGCGCAGGAACTCCAGGCCCAGGCCCTTGCCCTCGGAGGCACCGGGAATCAGGCCCGGCACGTCGGCGATGGTGTAGCGGGAGTCGCCGGCGATGACCACGCCAAGGTTCGGCACGAGCGTGGTGAACGGGTAGTCGGCGATCTTCGGCTTGGCGGAGCTCATGGCGGCGATCAGGGACGACTTGCCCGCGGATGGGAAGCCGACCAGCGCCACGTCGGCGATGGACTTGAGCTCCAGAATCACGTCGCGTTCCTCGCCGGGCTCGCCGAGCAGGGCGAAACCGGGGGCGCGGCGGGTGCGGTTGGCCAGGGCGATGTTGCCGAGGCCGCCGTTGCCGCCCTGTGCAGCCACGAAACGGTCGCCTTCGTGCCTGAGGTCGGCGAGCTGCTCGCCGGGGTGCTTGGGGGCGCCCTGTGCGCCTCGGGCGGTGAAGATGACGGTGCCGCAGGGCACGGGCAGGATGAGGTCGGCGCCCTTGGAGCCGTCCTTGTTGTCGCCCAGGCCCATGGTGCCGCTGCCTGCGGTGCGGTGCGGCATGAAACGGTAGTCGAGCAGGCTGGTGGCGTTGCGGTCCGCCACGAAAATCACGGAGCCGCCGTCTCCGCCGTTGCCGCCGTTGGGGCCGGCGAGCGGCTTGTACTTCTCACGACGGATGCCGGCCGAGCCGTTGCCGCCGTCTCCGCCCTTGACGTGGACGGTCACGCGATCTACGAAATCACTCATATGGTTAACCTTACAAAAAAGCCGCGTCCTTACGGGCGCGGCTTTACAAGCTGATGATGAATCGCTCAGGCGGCGATCACGTCAACGACCTTGCGGTCACGACGGACACCGAACTTCACGGAGCCGTCGGTGAGGGCGAACAGCGTGTGGTCCTTGCCCATGCCGACGTTCTGGCCCGGGTGGAAGTTGGTGCCACGCTGGCGAACGATGATGTTGCCGGCCACGACGGCTTCGCCGCCGAACTTCTTCACGCCGAGATACTGCGGGTTCGAATCGCGACCGTTGCGAGAGCTGGACGCACCCTTCTTATGTGCCATGATCCATGGTCCTTTCTATGACTCAGGCGATCGCCGTGATCTTGACGGCGGTCAGCTGCTGGCGGTGGCCCTTGCGACGAGCAACGCCGGTCTTGTTCTTGTACTTCTGGATGTTGATCTTCGGGCCCTTGGCCTCGTCATCAACGACCTCAGCCTTGACGGACACCTTAGCCAGATCGGCGGCGGCCAGCGTGACGTTGGCGCCATCCACCACGAGGGCGACCGGGAACTCCACGGTCTCACCCTTCTTGGCGTCGAGACGATTCACGAGGATGGTATCGCCAACCTCGACCTTTTCCTGATGGCCACCGGCCTTCACAATCGCGTACATAGTAATTCCTTTTATGTTTTGGAAAGCTTGCTTGCCCAACGCGCACCGAGCCTGCGGTCAGACACCGAGTTTCGAATCTACACCTACACACGGACGAAATCAAATGATTTTGTTCCGCGTGTCAAGCGCAACACACCAGCTCCCGCGCCGGTTCTTCGGCCGGGTTGGCCGGGTTGGCGCCGGCCCGATACCGCAGTCCGGCACCGGCTGATGCCGGACCGTTGCCGGCTGGTGTGTTGCGACCGTCAAGACTTTAGAAGTTCAGGGTTGGTTCCATGGTCCGCCCACGCGGGGCCGGACTCAGGCCGCCTCCCCCGCGTTGTTCGCCGCGACCGCGGCGGCGGCGATCTGCGCCAGCTTGGCCTTGACGTCCGGGCTGGAACCAGCCGGTTCGGGGGCCGGCGCGGTGCCGCGTCCATGCTTGTTGGTCTTGACGAACGGGTCACCGCCCCTCAGGGCGTACGGATCGTCGTAATCCGCCGAGACCGTGGGCTGGTCGTGGAGGATGAAGCCGCGGCCCTTGCAGGTGGGGCATTCCTCCGAGAACGCCTCGACCAGACCCTGGCCGATGCGCTTGCGCGTCATCTGCACGAGGCCGAGCGAGGTGACCTCCGCCACCTGATGCTTGGTGCGGTCGCGTGCCAGGCATTCGATGAGGCGGCGCAGCACCAGGTCGCGGTTGGCGGGCATGACCATGTCCACATAGTCGATCATGACCATGCCGCCGATGTCGCGCAGGCGCAGCTGGCGGGCGATCTCCTCAGAGGCCTCCAAGTTGCAGCGCGTGACCGTCTCCTCCAGGGACTTGCCCTTGCCGATGAAGCGGCCGGTGTTGACGTCGATGGTGGTCATGGCCTCGGTGCGGTCGATGACGATGGAACCGCCGGAGGGCAGGTAGACCTGGCGCTCCATGCCCTTCCTGAGCTGGGAGTCGATCTGCCACTTGTCGAACACGTCCTTGCCCTCGTGCTCGGCCGGGTCCCACTTCTCCAGCTTGTCCTTGAGGTCCGGGGCCATGGTGTCGAGGTATTCCTCGATGCGGTCGTAGACCTTGTCACCTTCCACGATGAGCTTGGAGAAGTCGTCGTTGAAGATGTCGCGCACCACGCGGATGGCCACGTCCGGCTCGCCCTGCAGCAGCTTCGGGCGACGGCCGTGCCAGAACTCCTCACGCTTGGCGTTGATGCGCTCCCACTGGCGCACCAGCGATTCGAGGTCCTTGACGATGGCGTCCTCGGAGGCGCCCTCGGCGGCCGTGCGGATGATCACGCCCATGTCCTTCGGGGCGATCTTGGAGACGATGTTCTTCAGGCGCGAACGTTCGCGCTCGGACAGCTTGCGGCTCACACCGGTCATGCCACCGGAGGGCACGAGCACCAGGAAGCGGCCGGCGAGCGTGACCTGGCTGGTCAGACGGGCGCCCTTGTGGCCGATCGGGTCCTTGGTGACCTGCACGAGCACCGGGTCGCCGGACTTGAACGCCAGCTCGATGCGGCGCGGCTGGCCTTCGAGGCGGGCGGCGTCCCAGTTGACCTCGCCGGCGTACAGCACGCCGTTGCGGGCCTGACCGATGTCCACGAACGCGGCCTCCATGCTCGGCAGCACGTTCTGCACGCGGCCGAGGTAGATGTTGCCGACGGTCTGGACCTCCTGGATGTCGGAGACGTAATGCTCCACGAGCACGTTGTCCTCGACCACGGAGATCTGGGTGTGATGGTCGCGTTCGCGCACCACCATGAGGCGGTCCACGTTCTCGCGGCGGGCCAGGAAGTCCTGCTCCATGAGCTGGGACTGGCGGCTGCGTTCGCGGCGGTTGTCGCGGCGACGCTGCTTCTTGGCCTCGAGACGGGTGGAGCCCTCCACGTCCGTGATCTCGTCGATGTACTGCTGTTTGCGGGAGCGGCGGATGACCTGCTCGCCGTTCTGGTCGTCGGCGTTGTCGCCGCCCTTGCCACGGCGACGGCGACGGCGACGGGTGACGGTCTGTTCCTCGTCATCCTCGTCACGATCCTCGCGGCGACGGGAACGGGCGTCCTCGTCGGCGTTGGTCTCGGCGTTCTCCTCCTCGCCGGACGCGGACGCGGCCTCGCTGCGGGAGCCGCGGCGACGGCGACGGCGACGGGTGCGGCCGGAATCGGCCTCATCCTCGCCATCCTCCTCGGCGATCGGGTTGTAGACGATGTCGTCCAGCTCGAGGTCCTCCTCGATCTGCTCGACTTCGGCAGCGGCACGGCGCTCCTGGGCGTTCAGACGGCGGGAGCGGCGGGAACGACGCGATTCTGAGGCGTCCGCGGACTCGTCCGAATCGGACTGGCCTTGCTGGCTCTGCTGACCCTGATCCTGGTTCGCGGAGGCACGACGGCGGGTGCGGCGGGAATCGGATTCCTCGCCTTCGTTCTCGTCATGCTCGTCGCCGGAGTCCTGATCGTCACGGTCATCGCGCGCGGGACGCTCGGCGCGGTCATCGCGATTGGCGCGACGGGAGCGGCGGCGGGATGGACGCGCGGAATCGTCGTCCTCATCCTCGTCGTCGGCGGCACCGTCGCGGGAATCACGGCGGTCGTCCGCACGGCGGGAGTCCTCATCAGACTGGTTGCGGGAACGACGGGAACGACGGGACGGACGCGGCTCGTCATCGTCATCGTCGGTGGCGGCGGAATCGGTTTCATCGCCGTCATGCAGGGGTGCGGCGGGCAACACCGGCTCCTGGAAGAGCAGGGAGGTCATCGGCTTGGCGCGACGGGGCGTGTCATGGCCACCGATCGGCAGGGAATCAACGGCGTCCAGCAGACGCTCGTCGGCGGAATCCTCGTGGTCGCCGCGGGGGGTGCGATCGTCACGGGAATCACGGAAGTCGCGCTCGTCATGCTCGTCGCGGAAATCGACGGAACGACGGGAACGACGGCGAATCGGACGATCCTCGTCGTAGTCGTCATCGAACACGGCGGTACGACGGGAGCGGCGCGACGGACGCGGCTCGTCGTCATCCTCGAAATCGGCGGCACGGCGCACACGGGAACGGCGAACCGGACGGATATCGGCCTCGTCATCCTCGGCGGCACGGCGGGACGGGGTGTCCTGAGCCGCGGAATCGTCCTTCGTCTGGGCCTGGGTGATGGCGGACAGAGAGGGGGCCTCGAACAGGGGCGCGGTGCGGGCGGAATGCTCCTGGACCTGCAGCTCGAGGGAGGCACCGGCGGCACCGGCGCCACGCACCACGCGGCGACCGCCACGACGGCGACGCACGGGGGCGGGGGAATCGGCCGGCTGGGATGCCGAGCTTGCGGAGGAAGCGGCGTTCACCGTGTTTTCGGTGCCCGCGACGGCCTCGGAAGCGGCATTGGATACGGTTGAATTATCGGTTTCGCCGTTGACGAAACCCTCACGGTTGTCAGTGGGCACAATGCTCCTCGCGACGCGCTGCATCACGGCGCCATCCAGGCCTGTACGCATGTCACACCGTGCTCTCACCACGGCCGCGCGGTTCCGCGCTTGCGTAGAGGCAACTTCGTCTCAAGTCTGTCCTGCGAACGGCGGACACCGGCGCTTGCGTTGTCTCACTTTCGAGAGCCGCAAGGGGATCGACGCCATCTCGCACGCTGACGGTCATGCAGAACCGCCGTCTTTCAGTATGCCACACTTTTCGACGGCGACGTGCCCGGCCCCGAAAGCCCGACCGCGGGAGCGTTCACACGAGCCAGGCAAGCAGCAGGTCGGCCAGCAGCGTCAGGTCGGATTCGGGCACCTGCTCGTCGTGCTTGTGGGCCAGCAGCGGGTCGCCGGCGCCGAGGTTGACGGCGGGGATGCCGAGCTGGGAGAAGCGGGCCACGTCGGTCCAGCCGAGCTTGGCCAGCGGCTCGCGGCCGGTGCGTTCGCGGACCAGTCGGACCAGATCCTGGGCCAGCGGGGCGGCGAGGCCCGGACGCGCGGACGGAGATTCGTCCTTCATCTCGATGCCATAACCCTCGAAGACGCCGCCGGTGGCCGTGTGCTCGCCGTTGCCGAGTTCGGCGCCGGCGTCCGCACCCATCATCAGGGCCTTGGCCTCGGCCAGCGACTTGTCCGGCGCGAATCGGTAGTTGACGTGGACGCGGCACTCGTCCGGGATGACGTTGGTGCCCTTGCCGCCGGAGATGAGCGTGGCGTTGAGGCCCTCGCGGTAGTCGAGGCCGTCCACGTTCACGGTGGCGGGCTGGTAGGCGTTGAGTCGGTTCAGGATGTCGGCGGCCTTGTGGATGGCGTTCTCGCCCATCCACGCGCGTGCGGAGTGCGCGGCCACGCCGTGGGTGACGACGTCGAAGCGGATCGTGCCGTTGCAGCCGCCCTCGATGCCGCAGTTGGTGGGCTCGCCGATGATGGCGAACTCGCCCTGGATCCAGTCGGGATGGGCTTCGACGACCTTCCTCAGGCCGTTCTTCTCGGCGGCGACCTCCTCATGGTCGTAGAAGACGTAGGTGAGGTCCACCTTGGGCGTGGTCTGCGGGGTACGGCCGTCGAGGATGGCGGCGAGGTAGAGCATGACCGCGTCCGAGGCCTTCATATCCGTGGCGCCGCGGCCCCACAGCACCCGTTCGCCGGGATGCGCCTCGGCGATGTCCTCGCGGATGAGCGGGTCGCCGGGTTCCAGCCAGCGCGGCGGGAAGTTGTCGATGACGGGGACCGTGTCGATGTGGCCAGCCAGGATCACGCGGCTCGCCTTGCCGAAGTCGGTGGAGGCCACCACGGTGTCGCCGTGACGGCGGACGGTCAGGTGGGGCTGCCGCTTGAGGAAGGCCTCGGTCTCGTCGGCGAGGGGGCCTTCGTCATCGGAGACGGAGAAGTTCTCCATGATCTGGGTGAGCAGGTCAGCGAGCTGTTCGTCCCGGGAGACGGCGGGATTCAGGGTAATCGGCTGGGTATTCGTCATGCCCACCAGCGTACCGCGCGGGCGGCGTGCGTCCCAGCAAGGCCCGGTACTTGAGATTTGGCCGCCGAAATCATGCAGGTGTGCCACACTGGGGGCGGAAAGCAGGGAGGAATATGACAGGTCTGATCAGCGCCATGCAGGGCTTCTGCGTCATCGGCATCGTGATCTTCGTGGGATATGTGGCGGCGCATATGCGCATCGGCGGTCCTTCCGCGCAGATGGTGCTCAACCGGTTCTCGTTCTTCGTCTCCAGCCCGTGCCTGATGTTCGCGATCCTGTCCAAGGAACCGATCTTCGACATCTTCCATCCTTCGATCATCGTGGCGTTTCTCTCCGCGGTGCTTGTGGGCGTGGTGTTCCTGATCCTGAACCGGATGTTCTTCCATCTGAAGGCCCCGGACGCCACCATCGGCGCGCTCAATTCGCTGTACCTCAATTCCAACAACATCGGCCTGCCGGTGGCCACGTACATTCTGGGCAACGGCGCGCTGGTGGCGCCGATCCTGGTGATGCAGCAGGCGCTGTTCACGCCGATCGGTCTGACGGTGCTGGACGTGACTACCAAGGGCAAGGTCTCGATCAAGGAGATCGCCAAGCAACCGCTGCACCAACCACTGCTCATCGGCTCGCTGCTGGGCATCGTGGTCTCCGCGCTCAACGCCAAGCTGGGCTGGTTCCCGGTGCCGAACTTCATCTACGACCCCATCAACATGATCGGCGAATCCGCGGTGCCGATGATCCTGATGGCGTTCGGCATGTCCCTGCACGGCACCAAGCCGCTGCAGAAGAAGGGCGATATCCCGGCCATCTTCACGGTGGCGGTGCTGAAGAACATCGTGATGCCGATCATCGCGTTCCTGCTGGCGTACTTCGTGATGGGCTTCCGCGGCGCCGAACTGTACGCCTGCGTGGTGCTGGCCGCTCTGCCGACCGGGCAGAACGTGTACAACTACGCCGCCCGGTACAACGTGGGCCTCACCTTCGCGCGCGACGGCATTCTGTTCAGTACGATGACCAGCCCGGTGTTCATCGCGATCATCGCGTTCCTGCTGAGCTGAGCGGCCGCGGACGTTCCCTACGCGCGCAGGGCAATGAGGCGGGCGACGTTTTCGGCGGCGCGGGCTAGGTTGGCGGGGCCATCGGCCAGCGCCTTGTCGAGCGTGACGGCGCCGGGCACGATGCCGAACACCGCGTCGATGCCGAGTCCGTAGAGCTGGTCGATGCCCTCCCCCACGTAGCCGGCGAACGCGATGACGCCGATGTCCGGATTGCCCTGATGCGCGGCCTGCGCCACACCCATCGGCGTCTTGCCGTACTGGGTCTGGAAATCGATGCCGCCCTCGCCGGTGAAGCAGTAGTCCGCGCCCTTCGATTTTGCGGCGAGCCCCACGGTCTCGGACACGATCTTCACGCCGGAGCGCATCTGCGACTTGGTGAAAGCGAGCAGGCCCGCTCCAAGGCCGCCCGCCGCGCCGGCACCGGGCGTATGGGCCACGTCGAGGCCGAGCTGGTCGTTGATGATGGCCGCGTAGTAGGCCAGGTTGGCGTCCAGCTGCCTGACCATGTCCGGCGCGGCGCCCTTCTGCGGTCCGAACACGGCGGAGGCTCCCTTGGGGCCGACCAGCGGGTTGGTCACGTCGGAGGCGATGAGGATTTCCGTTTCGGCAATGCGAGGGTCAAGACCGGAGCTGTCGATGGTGACGAGCCGGTTGAGGAATCCACCGCCGCGCGGGATGGGATTGCCGTCCGCGTCGAGGAAGCGCACGCCGAGGGCTTCGGCCATGCCGGCGCCGCCGTCGTTGGTGGCCGAGCCGCCGATGCCGATGATGATGCGGCGGGCGCCGTCGTCAAGGGCCGCCTTGATGAGCTGTCCGGTGCCGTAGGTGGTGGTGACGAGCGGGTTCTTGGTGGAGTCGTCCACGAACTGGATGCCGGATGCGGCGGCCATTTCGATGACGGCGGTGTTCCCGGAACCGAGCACGCCGTAGGCGGCGCGCGTGGAGCGCTGGAGCGGATCCAGCACGTCCGCATGGCGCAGGGAACCGCCGGTGGCATCCACGAGCGACTGGACGGTGCCTTCGCCGCCGTCGGCCATGGGGACCATCACATACTCGGCCTCGGGGAACACGGCGGCGAGCCCCGCGCGGATGGCTTCGGCCGCCTCACGTGCGGTCATGCAGTTCTTGAACGAATCAGGTGCGATAACGAACTTCATTGTCAGTTTTCCTTGCTTGGTTTTGGTAAGCCGGCGCCAATGCATCTCCGAGAGGACTACCCCTCAGTCAGCTTCGCTGACAGCTCCCCTGACAAGGGGGGCACGAAAGCGGCACCGGATTGGCGATTTTCTTCCGGATGGAATACATCCTCTTAGAACAGACCGGTGGTCAGGCAGGCCACGGCGGTCATGGTCAGGCCCACGAGGCTTTCGAACGGCACGGACTTCATGCGTTCGCCGACCGTCATCTTCATGGACTGTCCGGTGACATGGAAATAGTTGCCGTGCGGCAGATGGTCGATCACCGTGGCGCCGGCCTGCATGGTGACGGCTGCGGCCACCGGGCTCACGCCGAAGTCCAGGATCGAGGCGCCGAACGAATTGGAGCCGAGGATCACGCCGGTGGAGGTGGACGCGGTGGCGGCGGCCATGAGGATGCCGGCCAGCGGGGCGAGCACGGAGCCGGACACGCCCCACGCCTTGATGAGGTTCACGATCTGCGCGGACAGGTCGGAATTGGTGATGAGGCCGCCGATGGCGCCGGCGCCGATGAGGATGAGCACCACATCGGTCATGCGGCCGATGCCGGCCTTGGAGTAGTCGAGCAGGTGACGGCCCTTGCCCATGGCGAACAGGCCCACGACGGCGGCGAACGGCAGGATGTACATGGCGTCCACCTGGAATCGGGTGAGCAGTTCGATGTTCAGCACGTTGCCGATCGGGTTGACGAGCAGCAGCGCCACGGCGATGACCGGGGCCACGAGCGCCCGCCCGATCGACGGCAGGGAGGCGTCATCCGCGGCGTCGTTGGCATCGGCCTCGGCGGCGGTCGGCGCGGCGCCGCGGCCACGCAGCAAGGTGGCGAGCAGCACAGCCATGGCCAGGCCGCAGACGGCCGGAACGAAGCTGCCGATCATCACCGAGGAGTGGGGCACGTCGAAACCGGAGGCGGCGGCGATGGCGTTCGGGTTCGGGGAAATGATGTTGCCGGCCTTGCCGCCGCCGGAAAGAGCCACAAGCAGCGCCACCTTGGAGATGCCCAGCCGGTTGCCGACCTCCAGCGCGATCGGCGCCACGATGAGCACGGCCACGGGGATGAACACGCCCACCGCGCAGATGATCATGGTGGCGAGCGCCAGCGAGAGGATGGCGAATCGCTCGCCGAATACGGTGACGATGGTCTTGGCGATGCGGTTGGCGGCGCCGGATTCCATCATCACGCCGGCCAGCACGCCCGCCGCCAGCACACGCACGATGGTGCCGACCACGCTCTGGCCGCCCGCGACGATCACGTTGACGGTCTGAGGCAGCGTCGCGCCGCCGATTACGCAGCCGACCACCGCGCCGAGCATGAGCGCGTACGTGGCGTTGAGTTTCTTCAGAATCAGGACGATCGCCACGGCCAGGCCCAGCAGGGCGGCCCACCAAGCGATAGCGACACCTTCCACCATGGTGAATCTCCTTTGATCGTGTATGTGTGGATGGTTTTCAGTATCGCGCACTCTTCCTATCCCAACAACCATCCTCGGACCAGAGAATACCCGCTTTTCGACCGGTTGACTGTTACCGGTACCATGGATAGGAGAAGGCTTCGTTAAACCAAGATTGACATGAATCCATGTCTGGCTGCTACCCCTCAGTCGGCTTCGCCGACAGCTCCCCTGACAAGGGGAGCCAAGAATAGGGGGATACGTCGATCCTGGTTCAACAGAGCCTAGGAGAACCGGCAGCCGGCGGTCCGCCCGCCCGAACGGATGGACGGGACCGCTACGCGAAGGAGCGCGAGATGGACATCGACCCGCACATCGCCACCACCATCGTGGAGAACATCAAGGGCGTGCTGCAGCACGACATCAACTTCTTCAACACGGAGGGCCGCGTCATCGCCAGCACCGACCCCACACGCATCGGCACCGACCACGAGGCGGCGCTGCTGGCCGCACGGACCGGTCGGATCGTGGCGGTGGACGCCGAGCACCCGTTCGCCGGCGCGCGCGACGGCATCAACGTGCCGGTCATGCAGAGCGACACGGTGATCGCGGTGGTCGGCATCACCGGCGAGCGTGCCCGCGTGGAGCCGTTCGGCAACGTCATCAAGAAGATGACGGAAATCCTGGTGCGCGAGAACCTGGAGCAGGTCTCCCGGTTCGATCGCCGCATGATGATGACGAACCTGACGAACCTGCTCATCGCCCCGCAATCGGATGCCGCGCCCATCGGCTATCTGGCCTCCACGCTCGGCGTCGATCTCGAACGACCGCGCATCGTGGCGGTGGGACGCCTGGAACACGGGACCGGCGGCGATGCCGGTGCCACGCAGGACGGCACCTATGATGCGCTGGACGCGCTGCTTGGCAGCGATGCCGAGCATCTGTACACGATCTACGGCGGCGAATACCGCCTGCTGCTGGACTCCGCACACCTGAATCCGGACGAAGCCCGCGACCTGCTCGTCCGGTTGGGCGACGCGGCGGCGCGCATCAACGGCAGGCGGCTGGCGTTCGGCATGGGAGACACGGCCCACACCGCGGTGGAATACCACCGTTGCTATCAACAGGCCCGCACGGCGGCGCTGTGGTCCGTATTCGCCGGCGACCGTGCGCGAACCGGGATGGCGGACGCATCGGCCGCGGGCGCCATGGATACCGCCGGTGTCGGCGTCAACGTCGGCACCGCAGCGACGCAGGTCATGGCCTACGACGACATGGGTATCGGCCTCGCGCTGTGCTCAGTGCCCGACGACACCGCCGCGCGATTCGTCCGGAATGTGTTCGGCGGGCTCACTGAGGAGGAGATCGACGAGGCGGACGCCGTGTTCGACGCCTACACGCGGCACAACGGCAGCATCTCGCGCACCGCCGAGGAGCTGTTCCTGCACAAGAACACCGTGCAGAACCGATTGAACAAGATCACCCGCCTCACCGGCTACAATCCACGCGAGCTGGCCGATCACACCACTTTGGCCGCTGCCTTCATGCTGCGACGGCTCATAAGCATGGCAGACAGCAGGATTCGATAGCATCGCAGCTCACAAAAAACGCGAGGCTACTCCCCCAGCCGGAAGTCGCGCAGGGAGTCGAGTACCGGATAGGCGGCGTCGGCGGGCAGCGGGGTGCGGGCGCAGGCGTTGATGCCTATGGCGTGGGCGCCGGCCGCTAGCGCGGAGGTGACGCCGCTGGCGGAATCCTCGAATACCAGGCAGTCGGCGGCCGGCACCCCGGCCAGACGGGCGCCACGCAGGTAGGGCGCGGGATCGGGCTTGTGCGGGATATCGTCGTCCCCGCTGACGATACCGACGAACGCGCCTTCCGGAGCCGCGGCCACCACGCGCGAGGCGAGCGAGAACGGCGAACCGGTGACCAGCACCGAGGGGATGCCGTGCCGGCGCAGCCCGGTCAGCACATCCCATGCGCCCGGAGTCCACGGCACATCGTCGCCGTACATTGCGGTGACATCCGCCACCAGAGCGGCGACGATCACGTCCGCGTCGAGCCGCACGCCCGCCTCCTGCAGCACCTTCGCACACACCGGCAGCGGCGCGGCCGTCATCCTGAGACTCAATCCCTCGTTCCAGGCCACGCCGTTCGATTCGGCGCAATGACGTTCGGCGGCCACCCACAGCGGGTCGGAGTCGACCAGGGTGCCGTCCAGGTCCCACAGCACGGCCTTGGGCGTCCATGCGGCAGAACCACGATGCTCATATTTCACTCGGCACACAGCTCCCCCATTGCGGTCTCCGATTGATCACCCTACAAAGCAAGTCGGCTCTGCCGAACCAAGATTCGACATCAATCCCATGGATCCATCGATCTTGGTTCAACAGAGCCGAACCGATCAGGCCGCGTGCAGAACCGTCTGGTACACCGGCTGCAGGGTCACGGACTCCAGTCCCGCCGTCTGCTGGTCGACGTTCTCCATGCGGGCGGCCATCGCGGATTCCACGTTCACGTTCGCGCCTTCCTTGATGGGCGTGATGGTGAGCACCAGCTGGTTGCGGTTGTCCTCGAGCTGCTGCACGTATTCCTTGAGTCCGATCTCCCACACGTCGCCGTTGCAGAAGTTGTCGTCCACCAGGGTGCGGCCGCACCACAGCCAGCCGATGTCGCCCGAGTAGCGCACGCGCAGGCGCATGTCCTCCACGCCGTCGGCGGCGAGCAGATCGTCGGGCAGGTCGATGACGTAGCGCGTGTCGGACAGTTTCCGCACGACGGGCTCCGCGGCGACCGGCTGGTACCGTACGCTCTGCTCGGCCAGGAAACCTGCGGGATAGGAGCTCACGGTGACGTTCGGCCGAGTGGATTCCACGACGATTCGTCCGTCCAGTTCGTAGACGGCGGCACCGTCGTTGACGATGCTGGGCCGGGCCGGATCCTGTGCGACCGGATCGCCGGCGAACACCAGCGCCTTGCCTCCGATCACGGTCATCGCATCGGCCTTGGCACGGCTCAGGCACACGATGTCCACCGCATGGCCGGCCTCGTCCGAAATCGGGAAGGATTCCACATCCGCATCCGCCGGCACATGGTGCACGGTGCCGTCAGCGAAACGGAACCAGCAGTCATCCATGCCATCGGGCCTGAGGAACACGAAGGTGCGGTGTGCCGCACCGGCAGGGGCGATCACGGTGACCGGCTGCGCGGTGGCGGCGGTCAGCGCGACGCCGTCGAGATCCATGTTGAACGGCAGGATGCAGTTCTCGTCGGAGGCCAGACCGATGCCGTCGAACCGCACGGTCTCGCCGGAAGCCAGCGTGACCTCGACCGATTCGCCGTGCTTGGCCGGCATGCTGGCGTGGTCCTGGAAGTTGTTGAGGAACACGAAGCCGCGTTCGCCATCGGTGCGCACGCACCAGCGCAGGGCGTCCATGTCGGTCGGGGCGATCGACTCCTGGCCTTCCGGCACGGCCACACCCAGCGGGCACAGACGTTCGGCAAAGGCCAGCGCGAAGTAGTGCACGGCCTTCATGCGGCGGTAGGATTCGCGCGCCTGACCGAATTCGCCGAGCGCCGCCTGGAAGTCGTAGGAGATCTTCGGCAGCTGGCTTTCGTTCAGGTAGATGCCGTCGCTGATCGGGTTCGAGCCGCCCTGGAACATGTAGTAGCCCAGGAAGTTGCAGCCGGAGGCCATCTTGATGTTGGACATGGCGTCCACGGACTTCATCGGCAGGACGAAGCGGTAGTTGTACGAGCTGAACATGCCGCCGCCCATCTCGCAGCAGGCATACGGCTTGGTTTCCGGCTCGTAGGTGGGGGCGAATTCCTCGCCGCGCGGGCAGTCGTTGGAGTGGAAGTCGCGGTACACGTATTCGTCGGTGACCGGATGCTCGCCGGGACCCGCGTAGAACAGCCACGGACGGTATGCGTAGCCGCCCCACAGCGGCAGTACGTCGTCGGGCACCGGGGAGCCGCCCCAGCCGGTGTTGGTGTAGAACGGCACCGAGATGCCTTCCTCCTCGGCGATGCGGCGCAGGGCATGCACGTAGGCGAAGCCGTCATGGCCGCCGGGCACCCATTCGTTGGTGATGCCGGTGGTCATCTCCCACGGGGAGGAGGAGTGCATGTACTCGTTGTCCAGCTGGGCGGCGACGATCGGGCCGCCGTCCTTGAAGTACAGGCCGTCCAGCTGTGCTGCGATGTGCGCGTACAGGTCGCGCACCTTGTCCAGGAAGCCGGGGTCCACGGAACGGACCTCGTACGGCTTGCCGTACATCCAGTCCGGGATACCGCCGTTGCGCACCTCGCCGTGGTCGAACGGGCCGAGACGCACGATGACCTTGAGCCCGTGCTTGGCGCACAGCCGAATGAAGCGGCGGATGTTGCGACGGCCGGTGAAGTTCCACTGGTTCTCGTGTTCCTCGTGATGGTTCCAGAACACGTAGGTGGCGATGACGTTGATGCCGCCGGCGACCATCTTGGCGAGCTGCTCGTCCCAGCGCGAGGGGTCCATGCGCGAGTAGTGGAACTCGCCGCAGACCCCGTAGAACGGCTTGCCGTCGAAGGTCATGTAGTAGTTGGTGAAGTCCACGGCGGTGCCGTCCGGGGCCACTCCCCAATCGTTGCGGGTGATGGAGAAGGGGGTGATGGCCTTCGGCGTGAAGCCGGTCAGGTCGAGGGTGTTGGACATGGGTTTTTGCCTTTCGGAGATAAGAAGCATGAGATGGGAGTGGCGGGAGCAGTGGCTCGCCCCTGGCCCAGCAATTACGGACTCGCCTACGGCGAAGAACGAAACGAAGTTTCGTTAGTTCGCTTACCGCGTCAGTCCCGCAATTACGGACCTCGCTACGCGAGGGCTCAATATAACCTTCGCTCGGCTATCGCCTCGCTCAGGCTGAGCCTACGAACAGTCCACTGGACTGTTCGCTTAACGGCTCAGCCTTTAACCGATCCGGCCACGAGGCCGGCGACGATCCACTTCTGGCAGAAGATGAAGAAGAGGAACACGGGGATGAGGGCGATGGTGGTGATGGTCATGAACAGCGGCCAGTTGGTGCTGAACTGGCCCATGGCGTTGAACACCTGCAGCACGAGCGTCTGCTTCTCGGTCGAGGAGATGTAGATGTTCGGGGTCATGAAGTCGTTCCACGTCCACATGGTCTCGAAGACCACCACGGTGACCAGGATCGGGCGGATGAGCGGCAGCACGATCTGCCAGAAGATGCGGAACGGGCCCGCGCCGTCGAGGCGTGCGGCCTCGAACAGTTCCTGGGGCAGGCCGCGCATGTACTGCACGATGAGGAAGTAGCAGAAGGTGGCACCGGCCAGGTACAGCACAATCAGGCCGAGCAGGGTGTCCACCAGACCGAACTGCGCCTCCATCTTGTACTGCGGGATGAGCAGCGTCTGTCCGGGGATCACGAACGAGAGCATGAGGAAGGCGCCGATGCCGGCCGTGAGCCTGCTGCGCTTCTGCACCATGCCGTAGGCGGCGAGTGCGCCGATGATGACCATGAAGAACACGCCCACCACGGTGACGATCAGCGTGTTGATGGTGGCCTGCACGACCGGCAGGTTCTCCAGCGCGTAGGCGTAGTTCTCAAGCGTGAAGTGCGTGGGCAGACCGAACGGGTCGGCGGCCATGTCGCCCGAGTTCTTGAAGGTGTTGACCACCACCACATACAGCGGCACGGCGCAGATCAGGGCGATGGCGATGACCACCACCGAGCGGATGGCGGAACGGATGCGTTCGCGCTGGCTCATGGACAGTCCGTGTGAGGCGGGCGCCGCGGGGGAAGTCTGCTGCATTGTCTGCTGTGCGGTCATGACAGCCTCTTTTCGATCAGCGAGGTGACGATTTGCTGCAGTGCCACGAGAATCACGCAGCACAGGAAGAACATCACGCCGAGCGCGGATCCCACGCCGTAGCGGCCGGAGCCGATGCCGGTGACGATGATGGACTGGGTGACGGTGTAGGTGGCGTTGCCGGGGCCGCCGGTGGTGAGGGTGAACGGCAAATCGTAGACCTTGAGACCGCCGGTCAGAAGCATGAAGATGGAGACGCCCATGGCGGGCACCATCTGCGGCAGGGTGATGTGGACGAACTGCTGGCCGCGCGTGGCGCCGTCCACCGAAGCCTGTTCGTACAGGTCGGCGGGGATGGCCTGCAGATAGGCGAGGTACAGGGTGGCGTGCCAGCCGACCTGGGCCCATACGGCGATGAAGATCACGCAGAACTTGGCGAGCGTCGGGTCGGACAGCCACGGCACCGGGCTGATGCCGAGCTTGCCGAGCACCGTGTTGACCGCGCCGGTGCCGAGCGGGGAGAAGATGTACTGCCAGACCAGGCCGAGCACGGCCATCGACGGCACCGAGAAGAAGAAGAACAGGGAGCGGGCGAAGTTGCGTCCGAAGAACTTCCGGTTGAGCGTCACGGCCAGGGGCAGGGCGATGGCGGTGATGAGCACGGTGGTGGCGATGGTGTAGAGCAACGTGAATCCGAGACCCGCGAGCAGGGTCTGGTCCTGGAAGATCGCCTGGTAGTTGGCGATGCCGACGAACTTGGCGTTGGCGAAGTCATAGCCGTCGTAGTCGGTGAGGCTGAAGACGATGCTCTGCAGGAACGGGATCAGCACGATGACGATGTACACCGCGAGCAGCGGGAGGAGGAACCTCACCGAGGTCAGGTTCTCCATGAGGTTGCGGCGTTTGCGGTCCTTGGCGTGGATGGCTTCGAGGTTCCGGTCCAGACCGATGGCCCGGGCCGGGGCCGCGCCCGCCGCGGAGGAGGCGGGCGCGGAGATCATTGCGGTTGCCTGTGACATGTCGTTCACCTTCAGGACAGCGTCTTGAGCTTGGTGTCCAGGTTGGCGGTGGCCTGGGCGGGGGTGATGGAGCCGAGAGCCACCTGCTGCAGCTGGGCGAAGGTCTCGGCGCGCAGGGCGCTGCGGCCGCTGGTGGGCCAGCCGAGGGTGTTGAGGTAGACGTTGCCGGTCTTCAGGTACAGGTCGTACGGCTCGGTGAAGGTCGCGTCGATGTCCGGCGTGTAGTTCTTGGTGGCCGGGATCAGGCCGAGGTTGTCCTGGATGAGCTTGAGGCCCTCCTCGGAGGAGAGGAAGTCGAGGAAGGATTCGGCCGCCTCGAGCTTCTTGCCGTCGATCTTGGCGTTGATGGCGTAGCCGGAGTCGGCGGAGCCGGGGGCGAACGGCGTATCTCCCTTGTGCAGCATCGGCATGCGGCCGAACGCGAAGTTGATGCCGGCGTTCTTGAAGGTGTTCACGTCCCAGTAGCCGGAAGGCATCACGGCGAGGCGTCCGGCGGCGAATTCGGAGCGGACCTGGTCGTCCGCGAGGCCGGTGACCTCGGAGCCCATCACGCCGGCGCCGAAGAGCTTGGCCCATTCCTTGTAGTACTTGGTGTAGCTCTTGGCGAACGTGGAGTCGCCGTCGCCGATCTGCTGGTCGATGCTCTTGGACTGCTTGGAGGAGTCGTAGCCGATCCAGCCTTCCACCAGGGCGCCGAGGCCGGCCTTGGGCTCGAGGTAGGGCTTGTCCACGCCGGCGTCCTTCAGGGCCTTGAGCATGTCGATGAACTCGTCCCAGGTCTCGGGGATGGTGTCGTAGCCGGCCTTGGCGAGCAGGTCCTTGTTGTAGGCGTAGGCGTTGGTCCATGCGGTCACGGACATGCTGTAGACCTTGCCGTCGATGGTGGATTGCGCCTTGTTCGTGTCTCCGATGCGGTCCATGAACGATTCGTCGGTCAGGTCCTTGGCCACGCCGTTCTTGACCAGGTCGTTGAGCTGCTCGGGCGGGGCCACGTAGACGTCGGCGAGCTGGCCGCCGGAGATGCGGGTCTGGAGCGTCTGCTGGTAACCGGCCTGGGCGCCGTTGGTGGTGCTGAACTTGATCTTGATGTCCGGGTTCTTCTTCTCGAAGGCGTCGATGATCGGCTGGTACAGGTCCTGGGTGTTGTTGGCGAAGAACGAGAGCTCGGTCTTGCCGGAGGCGGAGCTCGATCCGCAGGCGGCCAGGGATGCGATCATGGCGACGGCGACGCCCGCACCGATCAGTGATTTCAGGGACTTCATGGGAGGTTTCCTTTCTTCAGGGCGAGCTCGCGCCAGCCCACCGGCATTGGTGGGTTTCGCATGCCCGTCAACAGTTATGGATTTCTTGAGGGGAATGACTGCTGTGTCATCCCTCTATGTTGTTGTTTGTTGATACTATCGTATGGCTGTTTTTGATGTGTTTGTTTGCTTTTCCTGCTTACGAATAGTGAAAAATTGCTTTTGCATTATGGGAGGGGAGTCAGCCTTTCCGCTGTTGCGTGCGTTCATGGCATGTCTCCTTCGCTTGCTGAACCCCAATGGGCCGGGCATCCGGCATATCGGGAATGGATGACTCCAGTATCCCGCCTTGATACTGTTCTAACAACCATTCGCAGACCATATATTTGCTTGGTTTCCCGCATTTGACTGTTACGGAGACTACCCCTCAGTCGGCTTCGCCGACAGCTCCTCTGACAAGGGGAGCCAAGAATGGGGGATGCGTCAGACTTCGGGCAGCACCATCATAAAAAGGCCGGCTCCCCTCGGAGGTGGGGAACCGGCCGAAATCAGACGCGCTGGCGGTCACGAGGGCCGCAGGCGCCTAGCTTGCACGGAGAGCGGTCGGGCGCGTCACAGCACGTGACGGTTGGCGATCTCGTCGGCGAACAGGTTCGCCTGGATGTGGCTCGGGTCGAGGCCCAGGGCGTCCCGCAGGAACTCCGCGGCCTTGGCCTTGTCGCCGTTGCCGATGTTGGCCAGCGCCATGAGGTACAGGCAGTGGATGCGGTTCATCTTCGTGTAGTCGTTCTCGAAGATGAGGAAGTCCGGCAGCGAGACGGCGAAGTAGTCGATCTTGACCTTGTCGTCGAGGTGCTGCTCGCCGTAGTCCAGCAGGCGGTAGAAGCGGGCGTTGGCGGGGCCTTCCTCGCCGAGCGCCTTGTGGGCGAGACCCTGGAAGAGAATCATCTCGGCGGGCTGGTCGTTGTAGTACATGGCGCCCTTCACCTCGTCGGGGCCGATGGCGGCCTGGCGGAATTCGGCTTCCGCGGCCGTCTCGTCGCCGAGGTGGCGTTCCACCACACCGAGGTAGTAGTGGATGTCGTTGTCCTTCTGGCCTTCGAGCTTGCCTTCGCCGAGGTTGTGCGGGTAGGACAGGGTCCGGGTGAGCAGGTCCTTGGCCTTGGCCCAATCGCCGGCGGACATGGCGTCCTTGGCGAGCAGGGTCAGCGCGATGCGGTACTGGCCGGTGATCTTGCCTTCGCCGCCCTCCCACGGGTGGAAGCGGCGCTGGCCCATGAGCTCGTAGGCCTTGGCGTAGTTGCCGGTCTGGTTGAGCACGGTCAGGTATTCGATGTACAGGTCATCGCGTTCGGCCACCACGTCGAGATGCTTCTCGAACTCCTCGAGGCGCTGGTCGTAGGTCCAGCCGACCTTGCGGTGCAGCTGGTCGAGCTCCAGGAACACGCGGGCGTCGGATTCGTCGAGGCGGTAGGCCTCCTCGATCTCACGGCCGGCGGAGGCTGCGTCGCCGCGCTTGTTGTAGTAGGCGAGCGCCAGGTTGCGGTGCACGGTCGGGAATTCCGGGTCGCGGTCTCGCGACTGCTCCCACAGGGCGATGGCCTTCTCGGCCTGGACCTTGTCGTAGTACAGGCAGCCGAGGTAGTACGGGGCCTTGGCGCCGTCCACCACTTCGATGGCCTTCTCCAGAGGCGCGATGTCCTCCAGCTTGTTCGGGAAGCAGTAGTCGCTCGGTGCGGCCTCGGCGGCTTCGAACGCGGCCTTGGCCTCGGTGTCGCGGCCGAGTTCGGCGAGGTAGTAGCCCTCGTAGTACTTGACCATCGGCTTGGTCTGGTCGGCCTTGGCGAGCAGGCCCAAGGCTTCCTCGTAGGCGCCGAACAGGGCGTAGTCGCGGGCGGCCTGCAGGTAGTTCTCGTGGAAGCCGCGCATGAGGTCGGCGAGTTCGGCCGGATCGGCGCCGGCGATCACGCGCTCGTTGCCGGAGACGAAGTCGAACTCGTCGATCTTCAGGTTCTCGGCGAGCGCCGCCGCGGCCTCGTCCGTACGGCCGAGCCTGCGCAGCACGTACGCGCGCAGTCCGCGGGCCTTGATGTTCATGGTGTTGCGGGTCAGGGCGTTGTCCACGTACTCCAGCGCGTCCGCGAAGTCGCCGCGGCGGGCGGCGATGGCGGCCATGTAGAAGAAGGCGCGCTCCTTCTGCGTGTCGTCCCAGGTGGCCTTGAAGAAGGCGTCGAAGGCCTTGTCGTACTCGCCCTGGTAGAAGAGGGCCAGGCCGAGGTTGTAGTGCGGTTCGGAATCGTACGGCTGGGTGTTGTGCTTGGTCAGGCGCTTGATGGCGGTGCGGAAGTGGTTTTCGGCGCACTTGAACACGCCGCGGCGCAGCTGCAGGCGACCGTAGGCGTTGTTGATGCGGGCGTCCTCCGGGTCACGCTTGAGGCCTTCGAGGTAGTACGGGTCGGGCATGTAGGTAGCGTGACGGTACTGCTCCAGGTGCAGGCCGGCGAGCAGCAGCTCCTCGTTGGTGGCGATCTTCTCGGGCTCGTCGGCGGCCTTGGCCGGCTCCGGCAGCTTCTCGATCTTCTTGGGCTGCGGGGTGTAGTCGATGAGGACCTTGCCGTCCGCGTCGGCCACGGTGGCGGTGATTTCGGTGGCCGGCACGTCTCCGGTCTCGAATTCGGCCTTGACGATGTCGTTCGGGCTGATGGTGCCGGTGTAGGAGTACAGCGTCCTGCCGTCCTTGGCGGTCACGGTGACGGTGGCGTTCTCATACATGCTCGTGGCGTACACGGTCACGCGGCCCTGGCCGGCCTTGAGGCCCTGCGCCTCGATGCCTTCGGTCTCGCCGGCGGCGCCGAACGTGTCCTCCGGGCCGATCTCCAGGTTCACTGCGGCCTTGATGGAGGCGTTCTTGACCTGGCCGACCTGCTTGTACGGCATGAAGTACTGGGTGAAGGTCTTGCCTTCGTACGGCTTGAGCCAGGTGAAATCGGGCTGGTTGTCCGTGAAGACGCCGGTCATGAGCTCCACGTACGGGCCGTTGGCGTCGGTGAGGTTGCGGTCCCAGGCGCGGCCGAAGTCGCCGTTGCCCCAGGTCCACTGCTTCTTGCCCGGAGAGACGTGGTGGTCGGCCACGTGCAGGATGCCGGCCTGCTCGCCGAAGTCGTAGCCGCCCACGAAGTTGTAGTCGGAATGCGCGGCCATGTAGGAGGTCGGCACCGGCACGTTCTTGTAACGGCCGATGTCCACACCCTCGGAGTAGTCGTGCTTGTAGTAGGTGCCGGTGGCGATCGGGTAGCGGGAGACGTCGCGCTTGCCGTGGTCCATGACGGCGATGACGTCCGGCGGCATCACGGTCTTGGTGTGCTGGTTGACCGGAACCGCCGGGTTGGCCCACCACAGGAAGGTCTGCGGCAGCGAGGTGCCGTTGTACAGCTGCGCGGAGATCTCGATGTACGCCTTGCCGGGATGCAGGGCGATCTTGGTGATGACCTGGGTGCCGTACATCTGGTCGGTGTCGTGGCACAGCACGGCCTTGCCGCCGTCCGCCAGCTCCTCGACCTTGTAGTCGACCGGCAGGTAGGTGGTCGGGCGGTGGTGCTGCGGCCAGTTGAACTCGATGCCGCCGGAGATCCACGGACCGGTCAGACCCACGAGCGCGGGCTTGATGACGTCGTTGCGGTAGACGAAGTCGTAGCCGTTGGTCTTGTCCTTGGCATACTGGATGCGGCCGCCGAGCTCGGGCAGCACGGTCACCTCGAGGTATTCGTTCTCGATGATGACGGCCTTGTACGCCTTGTCGTGCTTCTCGTCGCTGATGGTCTCGATGACCGGGTACGGGTAGACGCGGCCCGAGCTGCCCTGGTAGACGCGCTTCTCGATGAACTCCGGGTTCTTGTCCGCGGCGCCGATCTCATAGGTGGGGATGGTGATGACGGTGTCTGTGATGGTGACGGCCATGATGTGCTCCTCCGTCGGATGCTCATGCTGGTTACGTAATGTGTAATCCATTGATTACTTGCTTACAGACTAAACCTGTTTTTCTGCGCATTCTAAAGTTTTCCTGCCATGTCATAGAGAAAAATTGCGCATGCCGAAGTCTTGCGGATTCATTATGATGAACACAATCGGACACATCGCCGAGCGGGTCGAGGACGGCCTCGCGGCGTGAGAGGTTGGAGACACCCATGAAACCTGCGGAGCACAACATCGACAACGCGGACTCGGAGTTCTACATCTACACCCCCAGCAAAACGGCGTTGAGCACGTTCATGTACCCGCTGCGCGCGGGACTGTTCCATTACGAGGCCGGCTACCGGCAGGAGCGCAGCTCGTTCGACAGCTTCCTCATCATGGCCCTGCGCAGCGGATCGTTCACCGTCCGCACCGATCAGGGCGAGCAGCAGGCCCGGAAGGGTGACTTCGTGCTGCTGGACTGCTACGGGCACCACTCATACGGCACCGACGAGGACAGCGAGGTGCTGTGGCTGCATTTCGACGGCACGATGGCGCGCGCCTACTTCGACCTGATCAACGGCAAGCTCGGCTCGGTGTTCTCGCTGCGGGATCCGAACTACGCGCTGACCAGGATGTCCAATATCTACGAGACGTTCCATACGGCATCGCGCGTGAGCGAGGCTCAGATGGCGAAGTACATCACGGACATCCTCACCGAATTCGCGATGGCCGCCTCCGACAGCGACGCCACCGTGCAGCGGCAGCCGCACGCCATCGAAGACGTGCTCGCCTATATCTCCAATCATCTGAGCGACCCGCTGCCCATCGACGAACTGGCGGCGCGCGCGTTCATGAGCGAATACCATTTCATCCGCGTCTTCAAGAAGAAGACCGGATACACCCCGCACGCCTATATCGTGGACGCACGCATGCACGCCGCGAAGTACCTGCTCATCAATTCGGACATCCCGTTGAAGCAGCTGTGCGAGGAGTGCGGCTTCACCGACACCAGCACGTTCTGCGCCGCGTTCAAGCGCAAGAACGGCGTCTCCCCCATCGAATTCCGCCGGCAGAGCGAGGTGGGACGATGACTCCCATGACGATGCGCATCGGCAATGCCGGCAGCGACGACGACGGCACCAGTCCCGGCATCAGCGCGCAAGTGACCGATTACGGGGCGCGGCTGATGTCGGTCATCGTGCCGGATCGCGACGGCAATCCCACGAACGTGCTGCTGGGGCTGCCCTCGGCGGGCGACTACGAACACGACGACTGCTACCTGGGCGCGATCATCGGCCGCAACGCGAATCGCATCGCCGGCGCACGGTGCATCATCGGCGGCGAAACCTACCAACTGGCGGCCAACGAGGGCATCAACAGTTCGCACAGTGGACCGGACGGCTACGAACATCGCCGCTGGACCGTCATCGAATATGGGCAGGAGTACGTGACGCTGGCCTTGACCTCGCCGGACGGCGACCAGGGATTCCCGGGCACGATGGATATCCGGGCCTGCTACGGCGTTGCCGGAAACGCGCTGGACCTCGTCATCGACGCGGATTGCGACCGGACCACCATCGCCAACATGACCAACCATGCCTACTGGAACCTTTCGGGAGAGGACAGCGGGGACATGCTCGATCAGGAACTTCAGATCTTCACCGACCGCTTCTGCCCGACCGATGAGCGGTTCATTCCGCTGGCCCATGCCCCGGTCGAGGGCACGGCGATGGATTTCCGTACGCCGCGTGTCATCGGCGAGGCCCTGCGGTCGGGACTCGATGCGGGCGATGCCCAGATTCTTGCCGCACGCGGATACAACCATGCGTTCGTGTTCGAGGACGCCGCAGGGCAACTGCCGGACGCCGCCGTACCCGAGCCGAGCCGGTTGGACGGGAGCAAGCCAGACGGACCGGGCCATCCTGATGCACCAGATGCATCCGGCGCATCAGACAGCCCGCGCAAGCCGGCCAACAGCAACGGACTGCGCAAACTGGCGAGCGCGTACAGCCCGCGCACCGGCATCCGCATGACGCAATACGCCGACGCCCCGGCCGTGCTCTTCTACAGCGCCGGATTCATGGAAGATGTTCCCGGCACCAGCGGGCACACGTACGGCCCGTCGGCCGGCTACGCCCTGGAGCCCGGCTTCGTGCCGAACTCCATCAATGACCCATCCGAACGCTCCCCCGAGCTGCCCGCCGGGCAACATTACCGGCTCCACATCCGTTGGGAATTCACGGTGGAGGGCAGTTCCCCGCACCAGTCCATCCCCGCCGGAAAAGATTAAGGAACGGACGGGCACCGGCACCACCTTGACCGAATCCACGCAGGCCAGCCTCGCGTGACGCCCAACAGGAACGATAAGAGTCTACTTGGCCGCGTATGCGCCGGCCAACTCGCGAAGGCGGGCGGCGAAGCGGGGCCAGTCAGTCTTCATGGCGGTCAGGAGCTTGCGGTTCGGCACGTCGTCGATCGGCACCCAGCAGATCTCCTTGCTTTCGTCGTCGTTCGCACGCGGCTCGACATGGTGGCCGGGCTTTTCGAACGCGAAGACGGTGGTGTACGCCCACGGCCCGTGATCCTCACGGTAGGAGCCGACCACCTCGATGTCCTCGGGGGTGATGTTCGCCTCCTCGTAGCTTTCGCGCAGCGCGCCCTCGATGGGCGATTCGCCGTCCGCCGTGGCGCCGCCGGGGATGCCCCACGTGCCGCCTTCCGCGCTCCATGCCGCGCGATGCTGCATCACCACGTCCGTCACCTTGCCGGTGGCCGGGTCGCGGCGGGCCAGTAGGATGCCGGACGCGCCGTTGGTGCCCCAATGCTTGCGGCCGCAGGCGCAGTCCACCCAACCATCGCCGGGCTGGTGCACGTTCTCCACGGGCGGCAGGTTATCCTTGCCCGCCGCCGGGATGCCGGCCGCATCCGCTGCTTCGGGCGCGCTTTCGCCGCGCTTGACGTTCCACAGGTCGGTCCAGTCCACGCCGAGTTCGCGAGTCAGCTTGCGCAGGAGCGGCAGGCTGATGCCGATGATGCCGTGCGGGTCGCCTTCGATGCCGTCGATGAACGCGCCGCCGAAGCCTTCCAGCGTGAACGATCCGGCCACTTCCAACGGCTCGCCGGTGGCGATGTACCGTTCGATGTCCTTGTCCGTGAAGTCGCCGAACTTCACGACGGCGTGGCTGGCCCCGCGCGCCACGCGACCGGTGGCGAAGTCGATGACGCAGTGGCCGGTCCACAGCTCGCCGCTGGCCCCACGCATCCTGCGCAGGCGTTCGCGCGCGACTTCGGCGCTGTGCGGCTTACCGTAGCATTCGCCGTCCAGCAGGAACATCGAATCACAGCCGATGATGAGCGGGCCGACCGTGGCGCGCGTAAGTCCCGGCTGCATGGCGATGACGTTGGAGATGGGTTCGGTGACGGTCGGCATGTCCACGCCGGAGAAGTCACGGGTGGTGGCGATGCGGTCCTTGGAGTAGTCGATGGACTGGGATTTCTCAGCAGTGGCGTTTGGCGCGCCGGAGCCGGACTCGGCGGCGTCCTCGGCCTGCACTTCGGCGGCGCGCAACGGGTAGGCGATCACGCGCTCGCCGGTCGCGGCGGCGGCCGTCGCGGCCACATTGCGGTAGGCGCGGTGCACGGCCTGAGCCTTGGCTTCAGCCAGGATCATCACCCGCTGATCGACGGTCAGGTCATCGACCGTCACGCCGGCGGTCCGGGCGGCGGACTCCAGCGCGGCGGGCTCATCCACATGCGAGACGCGAATCGTGGGGCAGATGCCGGCCGCATACAGCACATCGCGGCGCGGCTTGGACTTGGACGCAAGAATCAGCGGAATGGACATTCAACCCTCCTGGCTTAGGTTCACTACCTTGCATTGTATGGATTGGCGCGGGCATTGGCCCTGGCCGCATCCTTACATCTTCGACACGCCCGGGTGAAGTTCCGTGCAACGATTCGCGAGCTTCGCACGTATATACCTGTGAACGCGACGAAAGGGAGACGGTCATGGGTTGGTTTACGGCGGCACGAAGGGGCGGAGGCGGGCGTAACGGTACGTCCGCCGGAACCTCCAAAGCCGCCAATGCCGCCGACGGCCGAGCCAACGCACATGTCACGTCCGACGACACGGCCTGGCCCGCCAAAGCCACCGGCGACGCCAATGCCCGCGACGAAACCCATGTCGCGACCGACGAGGCTACCGAAACCCGCGCCGCGACCGATCGTCGTCTGATTCGCGCCATCGTCCGCCATAGTTCGCAGGAAGCGGCCGATCAGTTGGTGCGCGCGTATTTCGATGACGTGTGCGCTTTCATCTGGCGCACGACCGGCGACCGCGACCATGCGCTCGACCTCACGCAGGAGACAATGATCGCCGTCCTACGGGCGCTATCCACCTACGACCCCGCCAAGGCGTCGGTGCGCACCTGGATGTACGCCATCGCCTCACGCAAGGTGATCGACGCGCGGCGGGCGCAACGCATCACGACCACGCCGTTGGATCCACGGCCCAGCACTGACACCGGCATCGGCACCAGTGACATCGTTGGCAACGCCATTGCCAACGGCACCGCCGAGCCCGTCGCCGGCACCAAGCAGGCGCGGGATCCGGCCGAATCGCAGGCCGACGCCGACCTGCTGGCCCGAATCGAGACGTTCGTCTCCCGATTCGACGCCGGCACCCAAGAGATCTTCCACCTGCATACGGCCGCAGGGCTCACGTTCCCGCAGATCGCGCAGGCCCGCGGCGAGCGCACGGAGGCCGTGAAGGCCCGCTACTACCGACTTATCCAAGCGATTCGAAAGGAGTTCGGCGATGAACGAGCAGACTGATCGCAACATCACCGCGGATTCCGTTGACCGTTTCGACGGCAGCGGCCGTACGGTCAGCACCACGGCCAATGCCACTGTCAACGCCACTGCGGACACCATCAACCGGGCCGCCGACCGCGGTGACTTCGACCGTATGGAATCCCGCATCATGCAGGCCCTAGCGGCACGTACGGCAGCCGCGGCCGCTACGGACGAGCCCGAGTTCGGGGCGCGCACGGTTGCCGGTACGACCAATGTCGGCGTTGCCACAGTGCCGTATGCCGGCCATACTGACGGCAATGCCTCATACGATGCCCTCGTTACGCACGCAACTGTCCCGCACAATGCTCCGGAGAACACATCGGCAGACGAAGCCGTCAACACTGCCATCGCCAACGCTTTGGCAGCCTCGCCGCTGCGCCGCGAACACGCGATCGCAACGGCGGTCCAAGCGGGAGTGCCCAAGCGCGTCACCCTGTGGTCCACGTTGCGCGAGGCGCGCGGCTCCCTGCGCCTGCGGGACCTGTTCTTCGGCGCATGGGACTGCGTGGCCGTGGCACTGGTGATGACCGTGGCCGTCTGGCTGATCCCGTTCCTGCGGATACTGTCCGACGGCGCGCGCGTCTTCACCGACCCCGGCATCCTGTACGCAAGTATGTTCCTGGCCGCACCGTTCCTGTACGAGGCCACGCATCTGCTGGTGCGCTGGCGCGAGCACGAACAGCGGACCGACGAACTGCTGCGCACGATGCGCTGGTCGTTCGTCCGCCTGTGCGCGCTGCGCATGCTGGTGATGGGCGCGGTGGCGGCCACGCTCATCGTGGCATACGGGCTGTGCGTCAACGCGGTCGGCATGCAGATGGGACTCGTCGAATCGGGCGGCATAACCGGTGCGGCAGGCATGCCGAACGCAACCGAAACGGCCGGATTCCTCATGACGACAAACGCCCCGATCTCCCGGTTCTCGCTGGCGACGTTGCTGGGCGTGGCGTTCAGCGCGCTGTTCCTCTTCGGCATCGCGCAGTTGGCGGCGGATGTGCGCTGCCGATGGCCGTGGTCGATGGCCGTGGTGCCGACCGCATGGGTAGTGCTGGGCGCGGTGCTGCTGGTCTGGCACGACGTACTGACTCCGCTGCTGACTGGTCTGCCGCCGACGGTCGCGCTGGTCACCGCCGTGGCGACGGGCATCGCCTACTTCGCGGCGATGAACCGATTCGTACGCCTCTCCCCTGCCGTCGCGCGGTTCGCCTGATTGTCACGTCTGACTGTACCAAAACCAGAATTGGCTCAATACCTTTAACTACCCCTCAGTCGGCTCTGCCGACGGCTCCCCTGACAAGGGGAGCCAAGAAAAGGTGCTGCTCGCTTCCACCCGAAAGGACCTACCATGCTCACTGTTGACAACGTATCCAAGAAACTGTCCGGCAAAACCATCCTGCACGACATCAACCTGGAGTTCGACCACGGCGTCTACGGCCTGCTCGCCCCGAACGGCGCTGGCAAGACCACGCTGATGAAGCTCATGACCACGCTGCTCTTCCCCGACACCGGCGCGATCCGGCTGGACGGCGAGGACATCACGGCCCTCGGCGAGCGCTATCGCGGCCAGGTCGGCTACTTGCCGCAGGATTTCGGCTACTACCCGAACTACACGCCACGCCAGTTCCTGCGCTACATCGCCGCACTGCAGGGCATGCCGCGCGCCGGGCTTGACGAACGCATCAACACCCTGCTGGACATGGTGGGGCTCGCGGATTCCGCGAACAAGCGGATGCGAACGTTCTCGGGCGGCATGATCCAGCGCGTCGGCATCGCGCAAGCGCTCGTGCATGACCCGCGCATCCTCATCCTCGACGAGCCCACAGCGGGCCTCGACCCGAAGGAGCGCGTGCGCTTCCGCAACATCATCCACTCGTTCGCCGCCAATCGCATCGTCATCCTTTCCACCCATATCGTCTCCGATCTGGAAACGATCGCAGGCCATATCGTGATGCTGCGCGACGGCACGGTGTTCGCCAACGCCGCGCCCGCCGACATCTGCAAGTCGATGGAGGGCAAGATCTACGAGGTACCGGCGGACATGCCGCTGCACTTCGGACAACGATTGCTGTCCGAAGTGCAGTACGGCGGCGTGACGCGGCTGCGCATCTACTCGCCCGAGCCCATCGCCGGAGCCTCGAGTCTGCCGGCACCGGGCATCGTGCCCACCGGCCCGGTCGCGGTGGCGCCGAATCTCGAAGACGCTTTCCTGGTCATCTACGGAGGCTGAGATGAGCACGTCACAACCTGCACGGCACGCACGGCTCCAATCGGGCGTCAGCGTGACGGACTTGACCGCTGCCAGGATCGCAGCCGCCGGCGCAACCCGAACCGCCCTGCATCCTCTGCGATTCACCGGCACCGAGTTGGTCAAAATCGCGCGACTGCCGTTGGTGTGGGCGTTCGTCGCCGTGTTCGCACTGGTGAATCTCATGCTGGCCGCGACCGTGCCTGCGAACACCGTCGCGCTGCATAATTACGCGAGCGCCGTCACCGTGACCATCGGCGGCAGGACCGGCACCGACTTCAGCCGGAAGCTTGCGCAGGTCGATACCGGTTCCGTCAAGTCCGGCAACGGCACTGTCGCCGACATCACCAACGACACCGCTGCCGGCGGCACGACGCCCGGCGTGCCTGCCGCAACCAACACGTCTCCCTCCCAGTCAACCGCCGGCACCGACGATACCGCCGCCGACAGCACGGCAGCCGACGCATCGCCAACCCAAGAAACCAACGCCACCGACGCAATCGTTATCACCGCACGAATCCCCGCCGATTCCACGCTGACGGACGACGAACTGCACCGACAGCTCACAGCCGTCACCGCGGGCGTGACGAACACGCTCGCCTCCTACGATCCGTCACCCATGCGCGATGCGATGCTCACGCAGGTCGCCGGCGATCCGGTGGCCACCTGGCTGATGCAACGCAAGTACGATGCCTATGCCGCTCGCGTGACGCATCTGACCGCAACCGGGGCGGCGATGGACCTGGCGGCCGGGACGGCCACCGATGACACGTTGCTGCACTGGTCTCGCATGACCGGCTATCTGTTCTTCGAAACCTGCGCGCTGGCGGTGCTGCTGATGGCGTTGGCGCTCGGTTCCGAACGCACGTCCGGCACCGAGCAGCTGTTGATGACCACCCGCACGGGCCGACGGCTCACGGCGCCGAAAATCGCGGCGGGACTCATCGCCACGGCAACGGCGTACCTGATGCTCGTGGCGGCGATCGTGGTGCCGTATCTCATGGTGTTCGATGTGCGCGGCGTGTGGAGCGCGAGCGTGTCCAGCCAGTTCAACACGGTGTTCGGGCAACAGCCGTTCATCACCTGGTGGGATCTGACCATCGGACAGTACCTGTTCGTGAGGCTGGCGCTGGGATTGGCGGTCACGTTGTGCTTCGCGCTGTTCACGGCGGTGTTGGAACTGCTGATTCGCGATACATTCGCGGTGGCGGGACTCGCGGGAGTGGCCGTACTGCTGGTGATCGGGCTTGTGGGCGCGGCGCGTTCATTGGGACTGCCGTGGCTTGCGTGGGTCGGCGGATTCAATCCGGTGGGCGTGCTGCTGCTGCGTGAACAGTGGTTCACCGAACTCGGGCTCGACGCGCCGACCGCGTTCTGGGAGACCGGCGTGACCGCGTGCTCGTTGATGTATCTCACGGCTGGCGTGCTGCTGGCGCGGCGTTCGTTCAATCGTAAAGACCTGAAATAGCAAAGGAGCCATCATGACATTGTTCGCAGCGGAGATGCGCAAGATCTGGCGCCCGCTTCCCGTACTGATTCTCATCGCGATGGGTGCGTTGTGGACGTTCGTCGGCATCCTGCCGGCCTTCGACGACTACACCGCCACCGAGGCCTACGAGCCCGGCACCTCACTTGCCCTCACCGGCGAGCGACGGCTTATCAAGCGGTATGGCCCACTCACCGACAAAGCCACTATTGACAGGATGAAGGCCGATATTCCCCGTCTCGAAAAGCAGGTGACACGCGATATCCAAGCGCACCCGAACGAGGCCAAGACACTCAGAATCAACGATTTCGCCGGCTATGAGCGCTGGAACGACTCGATTGTTGGCAGAACGCCGTTCTACCCAACCAGTGCGCCCAATACTCGCACCGACGGCAAGACTTCGACCGGTGCGAGTACGGCTGAAAGCGCGGCCATCGCCGCCGCCAAACGGGCAAAGGACCCGATAGAGCACATGAGCGAGAAGCAGCAACGTGCCATGGGAGAGGCCGAACACATCATCCTCAGGGATTCCGAGGCGTTGCAGGATCTGTACAACATCAGCCTGCTGATGAGGCATTTCCCCATCACGCAGGCCGACGCGCAGCACAATCTGACCAATTCGGTGGAGATGCTGCGGTCCACCGCCAGCACCGATCATCCGATCACGGCATTGCAGAAACAGTTCGAACACGATTACCGGGCGGAGGCGGAAAACGGCTGGTCGGCCGCGATCTCCGGCGGATGCGCGACCACGGACATCACCGGCAAGACGGTCACGAACGAGACCGACGGCGAGTCGAACGGCAGCGGCGGGACCGGGACCGGTGATGCCGCCAACGGTGCGACAGACAGCACCGGGGACAACAAATCCAGCCCCGCGGGCGACAACGGCACCAATGACAACGGTTCCAGCGCGAGCGGGACTGGCGATACCGGTGCCGCGGACGCCAGTAGTTCCGAATCAACAAACGATAGCAACAACAGCGACACCGCAGACGACGCCCAGCTCGGCACCGGATGCGACCCGAATGACGCCTCGCTCGGTTCGCAGTCATACCGCGTGCCCGGCACGATGCCGAAGGCCGTGACCGAGCGGCTGGCCCGTTACGCCGCGGACCCCGGCCGATCCAGCTACATACAGTACAACGTGGTGGAAAAAACGTGGGCGTATGCGACCATGGTGGCCGTGTTCTCGGTGATCGCCTCCGCCGCGATGACCGTGCCGGTGATGGTGCGCGACCGCGGCCGTCGCATGACGCAACTGCAATGGGCGTCGCGTGCGGGCCGTGCCGGACAGCACGCGCGCGTGGCTGCGACGGCGGCCAGCTCGCTGATCATCGGCGTGACTTCGCTGGCCGTGTTCGGCATTCCGCTGACGGTGATGTTGCGCGACTTCCTTGCCGTGCCGGTGCTGAATCTCAGCTCTAATGCGGCTATCGCCGGAATCTCGCTCGAATACCTGTTTGGCGCGCCGATCGTGCCGTGGGCCTATTGGACGTTCGGGCAGTACTTGGCGATCATCAGCGCGACGGTGCTGGTGCTGACGCTGGCGGTCACGATGCTGGGCGCGTGGCTGTGCCGGTCGATGCGCTCGATCATCCGGATGCTGCTGGTGATGGTGCCGCTACTGTCCCTCGTGCTGCTGCCCTCACGGTTCATCTACTTCCAGAACATGTTCCTCATGGGCAACTGGTTCACGAACCGGCTGACCGTGCCGGGGTTGGAGGCGTGGATGCCGTTGGGCGTGCTGGCGCTGTCCGCGGCGGCTTGGGTGTTTTCGACGTTCCGGCTCAGTCGCCGCGAATTGTTGATGAGCTGACCGGCTGCGTCGGTTCTGCAGCCGGTATGAGCCACTGCCGACCGCTGTACATCAATGCCGGCCGACGCGAACCGTCACTAAGTATGCGGCCCGACCATGGCCTCGCATACTTAGTGAGGTTTTACAGAGCAAAACAGACACTATGTATGCGGATGCTTCGTTCAGCCGCATACATAGTGTCTGTTTCGTGGTTGTTCAGCAGTAGGAGGGCCGATAAGGAGTCACACCGATCGGGCTCCTCCCCTAGCGCCGTTCGATCTCCACACCCTTGGTGTTGATGGGCAGGTGCAGCACGCGCCAGTGCCCGGATGCCAGCTGAGTGGCGGCCACCTGGTCGATGGCCTCGCGTGCGTTGCCGTAGTGCAGCACGAGCACGCACGGGCCGGCACCGGAGACGGCGGCGGCGTAGCCCTTGGCACGGAACAACTCGATCAGTTCGGCGGACGGCGGCATCAGTGGCGTGCGATACGGCTGATGCAGTCGATCCTGCGTGGCCGTGAACAGCAGCGCATTGGCCTGCGCGGCCGCGGTGGCGAACGCGGCGGGAGTCACCTGACCGGCACCTGCGCCTGTGGAGTTTCCGCCCAGCGCATCGGCGCCACCCTGGGCCTCGGCCTGTGCCAGCACCACCGGATTCATCGCGGCCGGCAGCAGTCCCACACGGGACACGTTGTACACCGCGTCCTTATGAGGCACTTCCTTAGGCAGCGCCTGACGCGCCTTTTCGGTGGACAGCTCGTAGTCCGGCACGAACACGGCCGCGGTGATGGCCGGGTCGACCGGGTAGTTGACCGTGTGGAAGCCGCCATGCAGCGGTTCGCCGCCGGGGATGGCCACCGAGCCGACGCCTTCGGCGGTGGCGAAGTCCCAGGAGACGGTCAGGCCACCGAATACGGCCGGAGCCACGTTGTCCGGATGGCCTTCGATCTGCGCGGCCATGTCGAAGATGGCCGGACGGTTGAGCTCGCCGGGCTGGGCGAAGGCCGCGGCAGCCGCGATGCCGGCCACGATGGCCTCGGCGGAGGAACCCATGCCTCGGGCCTGCGGAATGTTGTTGGTGGCCTCGAGCGTGAAGCCGAGACGTCCCAGACCAAACGTGGCGCAGGCGCGGCGGAAGGTGGAGACCACCAGGTGGGTTTCGTCGCGCGGGAGCGTGTCCTCACCCTCGCCGTGGATGAACACGTGGGCGATGCCGTCGGCGGGGTCGGGATTGAGCGTGAAGGTGAGCTCGTCGTGGTAGTCGAGTGCCAAGCCCACGGTGTCGAAGCCGGAGCCGAGGTTGGCGGACGTGGCGGGCACGCGCACGCGCACCTGTGAACAGATTGGATTCATGGTTGTTCCTTAAAAAAACGAGCTCCCCTCAGCCTGCTCCGCAGCCGGCTCCTCTCAGAGAGGGGAGCCGAAACCACATACACAGGCTCCCCTCTGTGAGGACGTTGCCGTAAAGCAAACAGCAGAGCTGTTTGTAGGCAATGTGCGAGACGACAGTCGAGCCAACAACATGCGAACGAAGTTCGTCCGTAATTGCAGGACGAGCTGTCAGCGAAGCTGACTGAGGGGAGCTCCACGCTACCGGGAATCACACTGCGTGCGATGCCGTATTATGCTGCGACGCTCACTACTGTTGAAGCACGAAATCAGTCCAGCACGCGCAGGATGGACGGTTCGCCGGTCACGAAGTCGAGCGCCTGCACGGCCTTGACGGTCTCGCGCAGCGTCTCCTCGTCGGTCAGGTGGGTCACCACGCGCAGCTGCTGGATCTCGCCGTCATAGCCGGGGTCGGTCATGGTGGGCTTGAGGTCCTGATTCACGCCATTGATGGACACGCCGTTCTTGGCGAACTCGGCGGCGATGGCAGCCAGCACGCCCGGCTTGTCGTGGATGAGGAAGCGCACGGCGAACGCGGCCTTGGAGGCGTTGATCGGGGCCTTCTTCAGGTTCTTGTACAGCGGGATGGACGGACCGGTGCAGCCGGCGGCGATGTGACGGGCCTCGGTGACCACGTCGCCCACCACGGCGGAGGCGGTCGGGGCGCCACCGGCGCCACGGCCGTAGAACATGAGATCGTCGGCGGCCTCGGCCTTGACGAACACGGCGTTGAACGAACCGTGCACGGAGGCCAGCGGGTGGGTCTCCGGGATCAGGGCCGGGTAGACGCGGGCGGAAACGCCGGCCTCGCCGTTCTCGACCACGGCGAGCAGCTTGATGACCTTGCCCTCGGCGGTGGCGGCGGCGATGTCGTCGGCGGTGATCTTGGTGATGCCCTCGACGGACACGTCGTCGATGGTTACGGAGGTGTGGAAGCCGAGCGTGGCCATGATGGCGGCCTTGTTGGCGGCGTCGTAGCCCTCGATGTCGCCGGTCGGGTCGGCTTCGGCGTAGCCCTTGGCCTGGGCGTCCTTCAACACGTCATCGAACTGGAGGCCCTTGGTGGTCATCTCGTCGAGGATGTAGTTGGTGGTGCCGTTGACGATGCCGAGCATGCTGGTCACCTTGTCGCCCACGAGGGACTCACGCAGCGGGCGCAGGAACGGGATGGCGCCACCCACGGCAGCCTCGAAGTAGATGTCCACGCCCTTGGCTTCGGCCGCGGCGTAGATCTCCGGGCCGTACTTGGCCAGCAGCGCCTTGTTCGCGGTGACCACGGAGGCGCCGGACTCGATGGCGGCAAGCACGAACGTGCGGGCCACGGTGGTGCCGCCGATGAGCTCGACGACGATGTCCGCGTTGGTGGCCACGCTCATGGTGTCCGTGGTGACGATGGACTGGTCGATCCACGGGAACTGCTCGGTTTCCTTCGGATCCAGGCATGCCACGCCGGTCAGCTCGATCGGACGGCCGATGCGGGCGGACAGCTCGTCCTTCTGCTCGACGATGAGGCGGGCGGTCTGGGAGCCGACCGTGCCGGCGCCCAGCAGGCCTACGCGAATCGGGGTTTCGTTCTTTTCTGCCACTTGAGGGGTCCTTCCAAAGAGGTATTGCTCCACGGCCATTGTACGGATTGATTCCTACAGCGGCCGGGAATCGTCCATTCGACTTGCTTGCCTTTGCCGGTACCGGCTCACTCGCTCACGTCGAGGGCGAGCAGGTCATCGATGGTCTGGCGGCGCAGCATCACGTGCGCGCCGGACTCGCTCACGGCCACGACCGCCGGGATGAGCGCCTGGTTGTAGTTGGATGCCATCGTGCGGCCGTATGCGCCGGTGACCGGCACGGCCAGGATGTCGCCGCGCTTCAGGTCGGCGGGGAGCCTCACCTCGTGCACCACGATGTCGCCGGACTCGCAGTGCATGCCGCACACGCGGGCAAGCATCGTCTCGTCGGAACCTTCGCGGTTGGCGAGGCGCGCGGTGTAGTCGGCGCCGTACAGGGCCGGGCGGATGTTGTCGGACATGCCGCCGTCCACCGAGACGTACACACGCTCGCTGATCGGGTTGCCGGCGGAATCCTTGGCGTCGGACAGATGCACATGCTTGATGGTGCCCACGCGGTACAGCGTCACGCCGGCGGGGGCCACGATGTAGCGGCCGGGCTCGAAGCTGATGGCCGGGGCAGGCATGCCGAGCGCGCGGTTGGTGGCGGTCACGGCCTCGGCCAGGCGGGTGAGCTCCACGTCGATGTCCATCGAGTCCTCGCCGTCCGTGTAGGCCACGGAGTAGCCGCCGCCGAGGTCGATCTCCGGCAGGGTGAAGGCGTCGGTGGCGTACAGGGTCTTGCGCAGCAGCATCATGCGCTTGGCGGCCTGGATGAAGGCGGTCGCGTCGTGGATGTTGGAGCCGATGTGCGAGTGCGCGCCGACCAGTTCGAGTACGTCCTGGTTGGCCAGGATGGTCTTGAGCACGGCGATGGACGGACCGTCGGCGATGGCCGTCATGGCCTCGGCCAGCGCCTTGTCCTTATCGGAGACCTCTTCGTGGGAGAGGTCGTACGGGTACTTGACGTCGTACTGCAGCTGGCGTTCGTGATGTTCGGCCGGCTCGTTCGGCGCGGCAGCGGCTGCGGCGTTGGCGGCCGGCGCGATGCGCGCGTTCGTGACGGCCGGCGTCACGTCGGCGAGATTGTTCAGCACCGTGTCCAGCACGGAGGCGTCCGCACCGGACGGCAGCAGCGGCACGCCGAACTTCTGGTCCTCATGCGCGGTGGAGATGTACTCGTGGCCGCCGGCGTGGACGCCCACGGTGACGCGCAGCATCACGCGGGCGCGCTTGCCGAGCCTGCGGGCGATGGCGGCGATGCGCTCGGGCTCGTTCGGCTCGTCCACCACGATCTTGGCGAAGCCCTGCTCGATGGCGAGGGCGATCTCCTCGTCCGACTTGTTGTTGCCGTGCAGCACGAGGCGGCGGCCGGGTACGCCCGCGGCGAGGGCGATCTTCATCTCGCCCATCGTGCAGGTGTCCACCAGCATGCCTTCGGCGGTGACCAGGCGCACGATCTCCTTGGACAGGAACGCTTTGCCAGCGAAGCTCACATGCGTGGTGGAGTTGTTGAACGCCTTGGCCGCGGCGGACACGAAGTGGCGTGCGCGGGCGGCCACCTCGTCGGTGTCGATGAGGTAGAGCGGCGAGCCGAACTCGTCCAGGAGCGATTCGGCGGTGCGGCCGTGGAACGTGATGGCGCCGGTCGCAGGGTCAATGGCCGTGGCGGCCGGCCAAATCGGTGAAATAGGCATGATGCAGGTCCTTTTACTTGGACTACCCCTCAGTCACGCAGTGCGTGACAACTCCCCTGACAAGGGGAGCCGAGGGAAAAAGTCACATCTTCTCCGGAGCGGTGACGCCGAGCAGGTCGAGGCCGGCGGCGATCACGTCGCGCACGGCGTCGTTGAGCTTGAGGCGTGCGGCGGCGCGGGCGGGCTCCGGGGCCTTGGCGATGCGCGCGGCCTCGGCCTCGTCGCCACGGGTCTCCGGGTCGGTCAGCTCCATCGGCACCACGCGCTCGACGTTGTACCACTTGTGGTACGCGGCGGCCAGGTCCTCAAGGTAGTGGGCCACACGGTGCGGTGCACGGGCGTCGCCGGCCAGGGTCAGCAGGGCCGGCCACTGGGCGAGCGCGGCGAGCACCTCGCCGTCCGCCTCGGTGTCGAGCAGGCTCAGGTCGGCGCCCTCGTATGTGATGCCGGCGGCCTCGGCATTGCGGTCCACGTTACAGGAGCGGGCGTGTGCGTACTGCACGTAGTAGACCGGGTTGTCGTTGGAGTGGGAGGCAAGCAGGTTGAGGTCGATGTCCACCGGGGAGTTGTAGTCGGTGCGGGCCAGCGAGTAGCGGGAGGCGTCCGTGCCGATGGCCTCGACCAGGTCGTCGATGGTCACGACGTTGCCGGCGCGCTTCGACATGCGCACGGCCTTGCCGTCCTTCAGCACGTTGACCAGCTGGCCGATGAGGATCTGCATGTTCTCGCCGGGCTTGTCGCCGAAGGCGGCGCACATGGCCATCATGCGGCCGATGTAGCCGTGGTGGTCGGCGCCGAGCATGTAGATGGCCACGTCGGCCGGGTCGGTGGCGCGGTGGCGCTTGTTCCAGTAGTACGCGATGTCCGCGGCGAAGTACGCGAACTCGCCGTTGGACTTGATGATCACGCGGTCCTTGTCGTCGCCGTGCTTGGTGGATTCGAACCAGGTGGCGCCGTCCTTCTCGTAGATGTCACCGCGCTCGCGCAGTACCTCGATGGCGCGCTTGACCTCGCCGTCGGAGTACAGACTGTTCTCGTGGAACCACACGTCGAAGTGGACGCGGAAGTCCTTCATTGACTTGCGGATCTCGTCGAACATCATCGGCACGGCGCGCTTGCGGAACTCCTCGCGCACCTCGGAATCGGACTCGCCGATCGGCTCGCCGTCGGCGTTGAGGCCCTGGTCCTCATGCTGCAGCGCGGTGAGCTCCACGCCGTCGGCCTTGGCCTCGTCCTGGACGCGGCGGGCGATCTCGTCGATGTACGCGCCCTTGTAGCCGTCGAACGGGGTCTCGGTCTGGTAGCCGGCCTCGCCGAGGTCGTTGGCACGGGCCCAGGCGGCCACGAGCGACTTGGCGAAGCGGTTGATCTGCTCGCCATGGTCGTTGAAGTAGTATTCGCGCACCACCTTGGCGCCGTTGGCTTCGAGCACGCGGGCCATCGAGTCGCCGGTGGCTGCCCAGCGGGTGCCGCCGATATGGATCGGGCCGGTGGGGTTGGCGGAGACGAACTCGAGGTTCAGGGTCTTGCCGGACAGGTGGTCGTTGCGGCCGTAGGTGGAGATGCCGTGCTCGTCGGCGGGCGCGTTCAGCACTTGGTCCACCACGGCGGCGGCCGACGCGGAGTCAAGGGTGATGTTGATGAAGCCGGGGCCGGCCACTTCCACGGACTTGATGCCGTCGGCCTCGGCGAGCGCGGCGGCGAACGGTTCGGCCAGGTCGTGCGGCCTCATGCCGGCTTTCTTGGCCAGCTGCATGGCGATGTTGGAGGCCCAGTCGCCGTGGGCGCGGTCCTTCGGGCGCATGACGGCGAGCTTCTCGACGGGCGGGATCAGATCGTCGGTGAGGGTGCCGGCCTGACCGGCGGCAACGAGGTTGTGGGCAATCTTGGAAATCAGTTCACTTAAGGCTTCAGGACTCATTCTTTCAAGGATACCGGCAACGGTGACGTTTGCGGCGTGCGGGCCACCCTGTCCCGGCGGGCCTGGCTGAGCATACGACCCGATACATGCCGACTGACGGTATGTATATAGTGCAGGGCAGCACAGCATCCAGCCAAGGAAACATCATGACCAATCCGCAATCCACCCGTTCGCCGCTGCTCGGCCGCGACTTCATCCTGCTCGTCGCCGGACAGGGCATCTCGCTGTTCGGCAATCTCATGCTCCGTTTCGCGATGGCCATGTGGGTGCTGGACGAGACCGGTTCGGCCACCATATTCGGCTCCATTCTGGCGATTTCCGTGGTGCCGATGATCGTGCTCTCCCCCTTCGGCGGCGTGCTGGCCGACCGTGTGAACCGCCGCACCATCATGGTGGCGCTCGACGCCATCTCCGCCGTGCTGGTGCTGGCGAGCGCGCTCACGTTCGCCGCGGTGGGCTTCAGCATCGTGGCCATCACGGTGATGCAGGTGGCCCTGGCCGTGCTCGGTGCGTTCGAGACGCCGACCGTGCAGGCCACGCTCCCCCAGATGTTCCGCGATTACGGCCAAGGCACGTTGCGGCAGGCGATGGCCGTGGTCAATCAGGTTCAGCAGCTCGGCTCTCTGCTGCCGAGTTTCCTGGGCGGCGTGCTGTACGCGATGTTCGGCATCCGGCCGATGATGGTCGTCACCATCGTGAGTTTCGCCGCGGCGGCCGTTCTCGAATGCTTCATCCGTCTGGCCGCGCCCGACCGCGGCGATGAGGAGCTGCCCACGCCCCTCGAGGATCTCAAGGCCGGCATGCGGTTCCTGGTTAGGGACCGGCCGAACGTGTTCGCACTGCTGCTGTTCGCGGCCTCGCTGAATTTCGTGATCATCGGCAATTCGGCGGTGGGCTTCCCCTACGTCATCCGCACGGTGCTGGGCTTCGACGCCACGGTCTACGGCGTCGCGGACGGCTTGGTGGGCGTATCCGGCGTGGTGGGCGCGTTCGTCGCCGGGCTGTTCGCGGCGAAGCTCACGATGCGCGGGTTCCCCTTTGCGATGGTGGGGTTGACGGTGTCGCTCCTGCCGCAGGGCATCGTGTTCCTGCTGCCGGTGTCCGCCTGGGTGAAGCTCGTGGTGCTGGTGGGCTTCACGTTCGGCACGATGGTGGCGAGCTGCTTCTCGAACCTCATCGCCGTGCCGACCATCCAGCTCAGCACGCCGGACGCCATGACCGGCAAGGTGATGGCGATGGTGGCGGCGGTGAGCATGTGCGCGCAGCCGCTCGGCCAAATGGCCTATGGCTGGGCGTTCGACCAGCTGCCCGTGGCCGCGGTGCTGTTGGCCTCGGCCGGATTGCTGGCATTGGGTACCGTAGTGTCCGTGCCGCTGTCCAGGCGGTTCGAGGCATAACAAAACCGGCCTCCCCTCTAGGAAAGCCGGTTGCGATGTCGTCAGTTAGCCTCAGTCACGCGGGGCGCGGGCCGAATCAGTCGAAATCGGCGCCCAACGCCTCGAGCTTGCCGCGGAAGTCCGCATAGCCACGGTCGATGAGCGAGATGCCGTGCACATCGGACGGGCCGGAGGCGGCCAGCGCGGCGATCAGGTGCGAGAAGCCGCCACGCAGATCCGGCACGTCGATGTCGCGGCCGGTCAGCGGGGTCGGTCCGAAGATCACGGCCGAATGCTTGTAGTTGCGCTGCTGGAAGCGGCAGGGCAGGGATCCCAGGCACTCGCGGTACAGCTGGATCGTGGCGCCCATCTGCACGAGCGGCTTGGTGAAGCCGAAACGGTTCTCGTAGACAGTCTCGTGCACGATCGACAGGCCGTTGGCCTGGGTGAGGGCCACCACGAGCGGCTGCTGCCAGTCGGTCATGAAGCCGGGGTGCACATCCGTCTCGATGGCCACGGGCTTCAGGTCCCCGCCCGGATGCCAGAAGCGGATGCCCTTGTCGGTCACTTCGAACTTGCCGCCCACCTTGCGGAACACGTTGAGGAAGGTCATCATCTCCGGCTGGGTGGCGCCCTTGACGAAGATGTCGCCGCGCGTGGCGAGTGCCGCGGCGGCCCAGGAGGCGGCTTCGATGCGGTCGGTCAGCGAGGTGTGCGTGAAGCCCTGCAGCTCCTTGACGCCCTCGATGCGGAACGTGCGGTCCACGTCCACGGAGATGATCGCGCCCATCTTCTGCAGCACGGCCACGAGATCCATGATTTCCGGCTCGATGGCCGCGCCGGACAGCTCGGTCTTGCCTTCGGCGAGCACGGCGGCCAGCAGCGTCTGCTCGGTGGCGCCCACGGACGGGTACGGCAGGTGGATCTTCGCGCCGTGCAGACCGTTCGGGGCGGTGATGTGGATGCCGTCCTTATGCTCCTTGTCCACCGTGGCGCCGAGCTTGCGCAGGGTCTCCAGGTGGAAGTCGATGGGTCGGCCGCCGATCGCGCAGCCGCCGAGCGCCGGGATGAACGCCTCGCCCAGGCGGTGCACCAGCGGGCCGGAGAACAGGATCGGGATGCGGGAGGAGCCGGACAGCGTGTCCACGTCCGCCACGTCCGCCAGCTGCACGTGCGAGGCGTCGATGGTCACGATGCCCTCCGCGCCGTTGACGTCCACGCTCACGCCATGCAGGCGCAGCAGGTCGGAGACCACGTGCACGTCGCGGATCTCCGGCACGTTCTTCAGGACCGACTTGCCCGGTGCCAGCAACGCGGCCACCATGGCCTTGCTGACGAAGTTCTTCGCGCCACGCACCTTGATGGTGCCGTTCAGCGGCTTGCCGCCCTCAACATGCAGCACATCGTTCGGATTCTCAGCCACGCCAACTCTCCCATTCCTCATCCGGTTCGGCGAAACACTATCGTCCAGTCTGCCATAACCCATGTGCGCACATGGTGAAAGGCGACATGAATGCGCTCCCAGCAGAGCAATCGCCCGTAATGCCGCCGACCGGCATCATTCGTTGGTACAGTGGCCTGTGGAGGGCCGGCCGAAGCGGACCGGGCCGCCAGGTGGGGCCAAGCCGCGCGAACCGCGCATCACAGGCTCCGCCGCACGCAGGTCACGCCAATACCTGACACCTGCCACAAGCAAAGGAGCATTTATGACCACCGTCGCCGTCATCGGCTGCACGCACGCCGGCACGTTCGCCGCCACTTCGATTCTCGCCGAGCACCCTGATTGGACCGTTCACGTCTTCGAGCGCAACGGCACGCTGTCCTTCCTGTCCTGCGGCATCGCGCTGTGGGTGGGCGACCATGTGTCCGACCCGAAGAAGATGTTCTACTCCTCCCCCGAGGCGCTGGCGCAGGCGGGCGCGACCATGCACATGCGCACCGACGTGACGTCCGTGGACCTTGGCGCCAAGACCCTCACCTACCGCGCGCTGGAGTCGGACGGCACCGATTCGCCCGACGAGCAGACGCTCGCGTTCGACAAGCTCGTGGTGACCACCGGCTCCCGTCCGGTGATTCCGCCGATTCCGGGCATCGACAGCCCACATGTGCTGCTGTGCAAGAACTGGGACCACGCCATCGCCATCAAGGAGAAGGCGAAGACCGCCAAGTCCGCGGTGGTGATCGGCTCGGGCTACATCGGCGCCGAAATCGCCGAGCAGTTCAGCCTCACGGGCGTCAAGACCACGTTGGTGGACGGACTGGACCGCCCGCTGGCCAACAACTTCGACAAGGCCATCACCGACCAGGTGGCCGCCGCGTTCGAGGAGCACGGAGTGACGCTGGCGCTAGGCCAGAAGGTGGTGGAGTTCCGCGACAATCCGGACAACACCGTCACCGTGGTCACCGAGAAGGGCGAGTACACGGCCGAAATGGCGATTCTGGCGGTCGGATTCCTGCCGAACACCGACCTGCTCAAGGGCAAGGTGGACATGCTGCCGAACGGCGCGATCGTAGTGGACGACTACATGCAGGCCTCTGTGCCGGACGTGTACGCCGCCGGCGATTCGGCCACCGTGTTCTACAACCCCACCGGCAAGCACGACTACATCCCGCTGGCCACCAACGCCGTGCGCCAGGGCCTGCTCGTGGGCCGCAACATCGAGACGCCGACCGTGAAGTACATGGGCACGCAGGCCACCTCCGCCGTGCAGCTGTACGACCTGTCGCTGGCCGCCTCCGGTCTGACGAAGGCCGGCGCCGAGCGCCGAGGCCTCACGGTGCGGGAGACCGAGCTCGTGGACGACTACCGTCCGGACTTCATGCTCACCACCACGCCGGTCACCTCGATCCTGACGTGGGATCCGGAGACCCGCCAGGTCAAGGGCGGACAGTTCTGCTCCAAGGCGGACATCTCCGGCGCCGCGAACGTGATCTCCATGGCCATCCAGGCCGGTTTCACCGTGGATCAGCTGGCCAATGTGGACTTCCTGTTCCAGCCGAACTTCGACAAGCCCGTGTATTACGTGGGCGCCGTGGCCATGAAGGCCGCCGCGGAGTGATTCCGATTCCAAAAATGACGGGAATCCTGCCCCGGTAAGGTGTTCCGCCACCGGTAAGGCGCGTCTTCCGTACAAGGCTCTTTTCCTGGTGCGGCGGACACACCCATGGCGTTACTTTTCGCGAAATGAGGCCATAGTTCGTGAAAAAGGCACGCTGAGCGCTCGTCAGCGTTACCTTTTCACGAAACATGGGTTTATTTCGAAAATAGTAACGCTGACAAGTGCACGGCGATAGTCGCTAGCTACTGCAAGACCTATACGACTTCAAGGAACTTAAAGACTCACCTTGATCTTGTGGGCGAGTTCGGCGTCCCACATGGCACCGGTGGCGGACATCACCGAATCCGCGCCGGCCTTCTTGTACGCCGCGTAATCGGCGGGCGAGACCACGCCGCCCACGCCGTTGATGGCGAAATCGAGGCCGGTCTTCTCGCGGATGGCGGCGAGACGGGCCACCATGTCAAGGCCGGCGCCGCGAATCGCATTGCCGCACACGCCGGAACGGTCACGGCCCGCGCCGGGCAGGGCTTGGTTGCCGTCCTTGTCCACAAGGCGCGCGGAGATCGTGTTGATGGTGCTGAAGCCCTGCACGGTGCCGCGGCCCACAGTGGAACGCACCATGAGCTCAAGGTCATCGTCGCTGGGGATATACGCGAGCTTGATCATCAGCGGTGTATCGCCGATTGCCTGCTTCACGGCCTCGGTGATGCGGCCTACGAGCAGCGGATTGTGGCACAGGAGACGGTTGTGTCCTTCGTTCGGGCAGCTGGTGTTCATCACCATCAGCTTTGCGCCGGTCTCCTTGATCAGACGGGCCGTGGTGGCGTGGTCGGCGATGTAGTCGTCCTCGCTCATGCCCTCCACACGTGAGCCCTGGAAGCTCGGCACCAGCACTTGGCCCGGGCCGGCCGCGGCAATGGCGGCCTTCATGTCCGGCTGCCAGACATCCGGGTCCTGCGAGGGCACGCCGAAGCTGTTGGAGATGGAGATGGGCAGATCATAGTTGGTGTCCGCCAGCACGCCTTCGTCGAGTTCAGCGCTGCCGGGGGTCAGCGAGCCGTCCGCCGACTTGGGATGCACGGCCAGCACGTTCGGGAACGGGTTGCAGCCCCATGCGCGCGAGCGCACGGTCTTGTAGGTGGCCAAGTCGAAGCCCATGCGGAAGGCCGCCGTGGTGTAGCGGCTGTTGAGCAGCGGACCGGCGGGGATGCCGAACGCCAGGTTGACCGGCTGACCGAGGAACGTCTCGGTCTGGGCGGCCGCGGAGGCGGAATCAGCCGAGGCGGCTGAAGCGGCGCCATCCTCTGCCAGCGCCTGCGCGAACGCCCCGAACGGGCCTTGCGCGTAATTGTCCTCGTAAGTGCGGTTCACATCGTAGAAAGGCTCGAAATCACTCATGACTCAACCATAAAACACACCGCGCCAACGGCTCACCGCCATCCCGCTATTGCGTCGCGCGCGAACCGGCTCACCCGACAAATCGCCCCCACCATCGCGGCGACGCAGACTGACGCACCCGAGCTGGCCCCATGAGCCCCGATCGTCACCCCATCATCGCGCCGATGAAGGAGACGATCGCGACGACGGCGTTGAGCACCACGAACGCGATGAACGCAGGCGAGGTCCAGCCGGCGTAGGTGTCCGGGATGGAGCGGTTCTCACGGCGGTATTGCGCGAGACTGCGGCCGTAGAGCACCAGCACGATCGCCGAGCCGATCACGCCCGCCAGCGCGAGGATGATCGAATACACCAGATAGCCGTTGTCGCTGAGCTGGCCGGCGAACAGCGTATCGATCACGCCGGAGAGGATCGCGTTGTTGAAGATGTGTAGCGCGATGGACCAGACCAACGAATATTCCATCGCCACGAAGCCCAGAATCAGGCCGAACAGGAAGGCAAACGTGCCCTGCACCACGTCGTCGTGGAAGAGGCCGAAGGCGAGCGCGGAGGTGAAGATCGCGAAGTTCTTGCCCAGCGGCTTGAGCTCCTTCATGAGCACCCCGCGGAACATCACCTCCTCGCAGATCGGCCCGACGAGACCGATGTACAGCCACATGCTCACCGTCACGGCGGATTCGTTGATGCTTTCGGACGTGGGCGAGACCAAATCGACGCCGCCCATCGACAGCAGCATCTGCACCAGCGAGACGCTGCCCTGCACGCCCAGTCCGAGCACGATGAACACGAGGAACCATTGCGGGCGCATACGTCCGCCGCCGTATCGGCTTACGCGGCCGCGCTGGTTGGGCTCGCCGTACGTGTCCAGATGCGGCCCGCCGAGCCAGAATTCGCGGGTGAGGATGTCACGGTGACGCATGAGCAGCAGGAACCCGAACGCCACGGCCACGGAAATCAGGCTGATGATGCCGTCGTCGCTGGAGTAGGTACCTCTGCCGGAAGCGAAAAGTCCGGTGGCGGCGGCCATGGCCACGATGGCGGCGGCGATGATCGCGCCCGCGTACATCATGCCTTCATAGGCGAAGGTCAGGCCCACCGCGCGACCGACCACTTTTCGCCGCCAAGTGCGCCACGCCTGCCGCGGGTCGACGGGAATCGCCGGAGGCACCGGCGTCACCGGACGAGGCGGGTAGGGCTGGTACGTCTGATACGCCGGATACGGGTATTGAGGGCGATACTGCGGCTGATATGGATTCTGCTGGTACTGGGACTGTGGCGGGTATTGCCCCGCATACTGCTGCGCATATGGTTGATATTGCGGATACTGAGGCGGGTACTGTTGCGGCATTGGCGGCGGCGCAGGCTGGCTGGGTTGCGACGGGCCCGATGCCGGCACCGATGAATACTGCGTCGTCGGATTGGGCCTGCCGGACCGATTTCCGTTCGGCTGATTCGGCTGGTTCACATCGTTCATGCTCATGCGCCCCAACCTATCCGCCGTAACTGAACGAATCGTGAGGATGTCCACAAATGTCGACGAACATGCGGGGTCGCCAGGATGGCCAAGGCCGTGCGGAATATCCGGCCACCCATGCGACGAGCCGGTAGGATGGGCACCATGGGCATTGAGAAGGGGACGCCGGTGCTGGCGGCCGCGGTGGACAACGATCGCATGGCACTGCTGGCGTTGAAGGGGATTCTGCCGCAACTGCTGCCGTCCGCGCAATGGCTGTGGGGCGTGGGCAATGCGGACGAGGCCGTGGCCAAGGCGCTCAATCCGGAGACACGGCCCCGACTGCTGCTGGTGGATATGTCGCTTGATGAGGCGACCGGCGTAAGCGTCTGCCGTAAGATCCGCATGCGCACTGACCGTGTGATGCTGCTTGGCATCACCGCGTTCTCGGTGGATACGTTTGCAGAGCGTCTCGCGGCCGCCGGTGCGCAGGGCATCGTATCGAAGGCCGACATCCCGCAGTTGGCCAAGGCATTGCGCACAGTGGCCGCCGGCGGCACGTTCGTCCCGAATTCCGTGGCATCAGTGACGTTCCGAACGGCAGCCGACGCGCATCGTCTGCTGCTGGATAATGGTACGACGGCATCGATTGGCAACGGCATGGCCAACGCAGGCGCAGAGGACGCCGGGCATCGCGCCGCCAAATTGGGAGCTAAGGAGTCCGAAACCCTGCATCTTCTTTCCCGAGGCCTGACGTACGACCAGATCGCCGCCCAGTGGGGCGTGGCAGCCTCCACCGTCCGCACCCACGCCCACCGAGCCGTAGACAAACTAGGAGCCCACTCCCTGGCCCACGCCATTGCATTGTGGCTCAATCAGTGATCAATGGAATCCGCGCGCTGAGGATCCATGTGCCGTCCTGGTGGCTGGTGTTGAGCGTGCCGCCGAGCGATTCGATGGTCGTACGCTGCAGGGCAAGTCCGTCTCCGCGTCCGTGACCGTGCACGAGCGTGCGCCGTTCGTCGGCGAGCGCGTTGACTTCGCTGACAGCGACGCAGTCGCGGCTTATGTCGATGAACAGGCTGTACGCGGGCTCGTCGCCTGCTTCGGCTCCGCTACCGGCCGACGTTTCGGCCCCGCCATCCGGCTCGCCGGCCGCCACGGACATCGCGCAATGCCGCACGATGTTCGCGTAAACCTCCTCCAGCAATCCCATCGTCGCGCGACGTACGGGTTCAGGCACCTGCGCATCCGGCATGATGTTGAGCCGGCTCACGCCCGCAAGCCCCAGCATGCCCATCGCACGGTCCTGGTCCTCCACGTATTTCTCCACGATCACGTCGAAAGAATCACGGGAAACCTGCGACGCAACATCCACATCATCCACCGAGCCCGACGCACGCAATTCCCCCAAATCACGCTTGCCGTTGAGCACGTCGATGACCTCATGCACCCGGTCCAGCGCGTGGTGCGACCGCGCGTAGATCGCGTCCAGCAGCTCATCCAGTTCCTCGTCGTTCTCCACTCCTTTGGCCCGCCAGGAGAGCATCGCGATGGTGGACATGTCGTTGGCCACCGAATCGTGGATCATGTGGGCCAGTTCCTGTTCGCGGGTCACGCGGCCCAGCAGCCGTTCGGCGCGTGCGGCACGCTCCCCCGCGGCGGCGGTCCGACGGAACGCGGCGCTGCATACGGTCAGGAATCCCAGAATCATGAAATCCAGCATCAGTGTGGCCACAAATATGATGACCGGATACTGCGGCAACGCCACGCTCGCATCCGCCGGAATCATGACACCAGCCTCCGTCGAAGCCTGCCAGTTGATGTCGTTGAGCGAAGCCACCACACTCCGAATCACGATGCCACCCAGCGAACCGAATCCGAACCACGCGCACCCGGCCGCATCAAGCACCGAGAATCCGGCCGGCAGCGCGACCGCGGCCCACCGTGGCATCACGTACCCGATGGCCAGGAACCACGCGGTCAAAGCGACCTCTCCGGTCGTCCACACGCTCCAATTCGGCAGGGCGCCGGCAATCAGGCACAGCACCGGACCGGCCACGCACAACACGCGCGGCGCGAACGGCAGCGCGGCCACCAGCACCAGCCAGACAAGCGCGCACAGCATCTGCATGGGACCACTTGGCGGCACGGCGACCATCGCCACCACCTGCACCACATCCACCACGATGCCGGTCTTCTCCAGAAAATGCGGTTCCCGCCACCAGTCGAGCACATGCCGGGCGGACCGACGCATCAGCGATCGCGCATCGCCGACATCGCCAGTGTTCTTCATCATCGCCGCATCCTTCCTTCACCATCGCATCCCATGAAGCGACTGTGTTCCGCTAGCAAATCGCGAACGTTATCACTGAGGCATCGCGCCGGACCCCGGCTGTACCGCGGCACCCACGGACCGGGCGGGTACGACGTTCGGCTGCGGATTCGGCCGTTTGCCATCCGCCATTCCATCGATCGCCGCGCTCATGACGCCGCCCGCCCGGACGGTCGAACCGCACGCCGCGGGGATCGCTGGGCCCGATCATCAGCACGACCGACGCCAGCCCGGACAGCAGGTACATGCCGAAGAACGCCAGCATGCCCGCGACCAAGCCCTGCCCGATGGCCGTATCGGAGCCACCGCCGGACACTCCCGCGGCGATGATCACGACGAACAGCGTGAACACCGCGGCGACCTGCAGCATCGTGGGCAGTAGCAGCCACCATCCACGGCGGTTCTCGTCGTGCAGGCGACGGATGGACAGCGAGATGGTCGGCACGAGCATCGCCAGTTGTGCGATTATCGTCGCGTTGCTGATGAAGTCCTCCAACGGCGAGCTGAGCGTGGACGGATCCTCAGCACCGCTCAGCCCGATGGCGAGCCCTATGCCGTACGCCGCCGCGCCCAGCACGCCGGACAACAACAGGGTGAACAACCAAACCCACCAATATTCGCTGCGTGAGGCGCGGCCATGGTAGATGAACGTCTTGCGGAAGCATCGTGTGACGGCCCGCCAGAAGCCGATGCCGTACCACGGGGCCCACAGCGGCGGTTCGTCGCGCAGCCGCCATTGCTTGCCGTGCTGTGATGGCTGTGGCGGCAGTTGCGGCGACGACTGCAACGGCTGCGGATTCGCCGTCACATACGGGTTCGGCGCCTCATACGGATTCGCCGTCGTGTACGGGTTCGGCGTCACATACGGATTCGGTGAGACACCCGGAGCTTCATATGCCTGATGCCACGCCTGATCGGCTTGTGGATTCGGTTCGGGATTGCCCATCATGCTTCCTTCCTTGTGATGACTCCACTCAACCGCATCAGGACCGGTTCGTCCAGCCGGCAGCCGCGCCCGTCAACATCTGTGTACCGCTCCCCGCAGAGCATAATCGCGTCGGATACAGTGGGGGTTACGGATTGACGGCAGCAGCCCAGGGGAGCCAAGAATAAAGGCTGTCGGCCTTGGAATACCGGAGCATTGGCGAAGACTCTGTTAAACCAAGATTGACATGAGCCCATGTCTGACTACCCCTCAGTCGGCTCCGCCGACAGCTCGTCCTGCAATTGAGGACGAACTTCGTTCGCAGTCTGTTGGCTCGACTGTCGTCTCGCACATTGCCTGCAAACAGCTCCGCTGTTTGCTTCACGGCGATGTCCTGACAAGGGAAGCCAAGAATAAAGGACCCATGTCAATCTTGGTCGGACAGAGCATTGGCGAAAGGGGACGCGATGAACGCGCAACAGGAATCCGAGGAATCCGGCTGGCGGCCGTTGCCACCGCGCGTATGCACGGTGTGGCTCATCAACGAGGCGATCCACTGCGCCATCTGGCTGGCGGTCTGCGCCGTGGTCGCAATCGTATGCATGACGAATGGCTGGTGGGGATTCTGGCAGCGGCTCATCGTGGCGCTGGCCGTGGCCTATGCGGTGCTGGACCTCGCCACCCAACCGCTGCAGACCAAGTATCTGTATGCCTTCACGCGGTTCCGCATCGGCGAACGAGACCTCGCCACCCGCAAAGGTTGGCTGTTCCGCCGCTCCACCACCACGCCATATACGCGCGTGCAGCACGTGGACACCAAGCAGAACCCGGTGCAGCGGCATTTCGGCTTGACCACAGTGGTGGTGCACACGGCCGCCGACGAGCATGAGATCGCCGCACTGGACACCGACGAGGCGGAGCGCATGGTGGCGCTCATCACCGAGCGCGTGGCCGAAGCGAAGGACGACCTGTGATGGCGGGCGGCGGATACGGCGTTCCTTCGCGCGTGGGAGATCCCGTCGTTGCGGGCGATGCCATCGAGACCAATGACGATACACACGGCACCGTGGATCATACCGTAGATACCACGGACAACGCCACGGGTAGTGCCGGCGCCAGCACAATCGATCCTGACACCAGCACCAGCACCAACACCAACACCAACACCAACACCAACACCAACACCAACACCAACACCAGTCTCCCCCGCAATCGGCCCCACGGCAACAATCGGCCCGGCGATGACCGCTTCGGCGACGACTGGCGCATGCTGCACCCGGCCGGACTCATCGTGGCGACGGTCTCCTCGGTGCGCGGCATCATCGGTCTGTTCATCACGTTCCTGGTGATCCTGCGACGTCATCTGAGCGTCCCGATGATCGCGCTGGCCTTGGCGTCAGCCATCGTGGTCGTGCTCATCCCGCCCGTCATCGAATGGCTGACCACCCGCTACCGTCTGGGTGATGACGGGCTGTCCTTCAAGTCGGGCCTGTTCTTCCGCAAGCACCGGACCATCAGTTACGGCTCGATTCATGCCATCAACAGTTCGTCGCCGGTGTATCTGCAGCCGTTCGGCGTGGTGCGGCTCACCGTTTCGGCGGCCGGCGCGGCGGATACGGATATCCGATTGGACGCGGTGCCGGCGACGCTGCAACTGGAGTTGGAGAGCCGACGCGCGCAGGCCCGCACAGGACGGGCGGCGAACATTGGTAGTCTTCAAATTCCACACGACGCTCGACAAGCCGTCAATACCGCCACCGCCGACACCACCGTCAACGGCATCACCGACGGTTCCTCGGACCTGCCTATGCCCGGCACTCCCGGAGACAACGTTCGCACGGAGGCGCTCCCGCCAAACCACGGCACCGGATACGACCCGACCTACACGGCCAGCCCCATCGCGTGCATGGGCAAGCCCGCGGCACCTGCGGACCTACGCAGCCAAGCTCCGGTGTTCCGTGCCTCGGTGAAGGACATCCTGCTGTTCGCCGTCACCGATATCGGATTCCTGGCCGCCGCGTTCGTGGTGTACGGCTTCGTGCAACAGGTGCAGGAAATCGTGCCGCAAAGCTGGGTGCGCGATGCCGAACGGTCGGTGAGCGCCGTGGCGGCCAGTGGTCTGCTTTCGATTGTGCTGGCGGTACTGGCCTGCATGATGCTGCTCATGCTGGTGAGCATCGTGACTTCGTTGCTGCGATTCTATGGTTTCGAGGTGTGGCGTCGCGGCGACGATCTGGTGGTGGTGCGCGGCCTGTTCACGCGCCGCACATCCACGATTCCGGTCAGTCGTATCCAGACGGTGATTGTCCGGCAGTCGCTGTTGCGTCGGCCATTCGGCCTGTGTTCGGTGGGGTTGGGGCTGAGTTCCTCGGCCACCGGCGGGAACGAGGAAGGAGCCATTTCGGCGTCGCGTATCCTGCCGGTGATCGGCACGCGCCGGGTCTATGACGTGCTGCACGCGATGCTGCCGGAGTGGGACATGCGCGAACCGGTCGTGCGGGCCGGAACATACGGTTCGGTTGTACAGACCGCCGGCGCGTCCGTCGGCCCGGACGGCGGTGTTCACACAGCGCGGGCCGCGCGGCGGCCGAAGCCGGAGTCTGCGACAGGTCCGGTCATCCGGTACACCGGCCGCGGGTTGCTCCGTTATTACCTCACGATGCCGGTGATGATTACGTTGGCGGTGACGGCGCTGGTCTGGCTCGGCTCGGATGCCGACGCGGCGCCGGCTTTCCGCGCGGCGGCCGCGATTCCGGGATCGGGATGGCCATGGTGGCTCATAATCGCGCCTATTGCCATCGGCTTGTGGTGGGCCGGCGGACGATGGCTGAAGTCACGCGAGGAGGGGTATGCGCTGCTGCCGGATGCGGCGTACGGCAATAACGATGGCATCCATGCCAGCGACGGTGATACCGCTGCCTCAAATGGCGCGGACAGCCGGGCTGCATCAGAATCCACATCCCATGGCACGCATGTTCCCTCATATGGTTGCGGAACGGACGGCCAGATGGTCACGCCGAAAAACCGGATCGTAGTGACCGGCGCGACCCGGCTCGCACGGTATACGGCCATAACCACGAGGTCGCGCGTGCAGTCGATTACGCGGTCCACCACGTTGTGGCGGGAGCCACGCGGCATCGAGCGGGTCCAGATGTCCCTGTTCGTGATGAACGACATCGATTCGCTGCGGTTCATGTTCCTGCGGCGTGCCGATGCCGATGCGCTGGAGCGGTGGATGGAGGGATAAGCCCTGTCCGCAGCGCAAGACCGACAGGTTTCGGGCGCAGATTGCCCTCTCAGCGGCCGTTTCCTGCTAGGAATGCCACTCTCCTAGCACATTCCGGACGCAAATCGTCTGTTCAGCGTCAGTTTCCTGCTAGAAGCGACGGGGTTCTAGCAGAAAACGGACTCGAATCTGACTTCTGGCGTCCGGAATGTGCTAGAAGTTGCGCCGTTCTGGCGGGTTTCGGACGCTGCGGGAGGTATCTGGGGAGAGTGAGTGCGAGAAGGCTCCATTCACCACGATTGCATACTTTTTCTTGGCGTCCCTAAGCAAAGGGGCTGTCGGCGAAACCGGCTGAGGGGCGGTCAGTAGGATGCCGTGTCAATCGCGATGTGAAAGAGGATACGAAAAGGCTCTGTTAAACCAAGATTGACATGAATTCCGCCGGACTACCCCTCAGTCGGCTTCGCCGACGGCTCGTCCTGCGATTGAGGACGAACTTCATTCGCAGTCTGTTGGCTCGACTGTCATCTCGCATATCGCCTACAAACAGCTCCGCTGTTTGCTTCACGGCAATGTCCTGACAAGGGGAGCCAAGATGACGGAGCATGTCAATCTTGGTTTAACAGAGCCTACGAAATAGCCTTCACCGGCCGGGAAAGCCCGGAGGGTGAAGGCTTTAAATGGATCATTGGCCAACGGGCCCGGTCCTGCAATTACGGACTCGCTCTGCGAGCGAGGCTCAGTGTTGGCCTCGCCGGCTGTCGCGGCTCGGCGCGGGGCCTGCTGAGAGTCCACCGGACTCTCAGCAGGCTGATCGCGGCTAGATGATGCCGCGATCAGCCAACGGCCCCGCCCAATTACCTTCCTCCGGCTCGCGGGCGGACTGGATGGGCTCTTCGGCCCAGTGCTTGGCGGGGATGGTCTTGGGCTTGAAGGGGAACTTCTCGGCGCGCATCTTTTCGTAGGCGGCGATGTCGTCCTCGTGCTGAAGCGTCAAGTCGATGTCGTCGTAGCCGTTCATCAGGCGCCAACGGGTGTAGTCGTTCACTTCGAACGGCAGGGTCACGTCGCCGCAGGTGACGGTGCGGGTCTCCAGCGAGACGGTCATCTCGCGGCCCGGCTCCTCCTCCAGCAGCTTCCACAGCAGTTCGACGGATTCCTGCGGCATGATGGCGGCCAGCACGCCGTTCTTGGCGGTGTTGCCATAGAAGATGTCGGCGAAACTTGGCGCGATGACCACGCGGAAACCGTAGTCATGCAGCGCCCACACAGCATGCTCGCGGGAGGAGCCGATGCCGAATTCGGGGCCGGCCACCAGAATCTGGCCCTTGCCGGCGTACTCCGGCTGGTTGAGCACGAAGTTCGGGTCGCGGCGCCATGCGTAGAAGAGGGCGTCATCGAAGCCGGTCTTGGTCACGCGCTTCAGGAACACGGCCGGGATGATCTGGTCGGTGTCCACGTTGGAGCGACGCAGCGGCACGCCCACGCCGGTCAGGGTAGTGAGTTTTTCCATAATCAAAGTCCTTACATATCTGGAATATCCGGCTCCCTTTCCACAGGGGAGCTGTCGTCGCAGACGACTGAGGGAATCGACCTCGCGGAGCTAACCGAGACTCCCTCAGTCCGCCCCGCGGCCGGCTCCCCTCAAAAGAGGGGAGCCACAAGAAGCAGTTACAGATCGGCGGGAGAGGAGATCGTGCCGCGGATGGCAGTGGCGGCGGCCACAGCCGGAGAGGCCAGATGCGTACGCGAGCCCTTGCCCTGACGGCCCTCGAAGTTGCGGTTCGAGGTCGAGATGGAGCGCTCGTTCGGCACGAGCTTGTCCGGGTTCATGCCCAGGCACATCGAGCAACCGGCGTTGCGCCATTCGGCGCCGAAGTCCTTGAACACCTTGTCAAGGCCCTCCTTCTCCGCCTCCAGACGCACGCGGGAGGAGGCCGGCACCACAAGCACGCGGTGGATGGAATCGGCCTTGTGATGGCCCTTCATGATCGCCGCGGCCTGACGCAGGTCGTCGATGCGGCCGTTGGTGCAGGAGCCGATGAACACGGTGTCCACGGCGATGTCCTTGATAGGCATGCCGGGCTTGAGGCCCATGTACTTGATGGCGCGCTCGGCGGCGGAACGTTCAGTCGCGTCGGCGATCGTGGCGGGATCCGGCACGTCGGCGGTGATCGGCAGACCCTGGCCGGGGTTGGTGCCCCAGGTCACGTAGGGGCCGAGCTTGGTGGCGTCGATGTCCACCACCTTGTCGAACACGGCGTCGTCATCGGTCTTGAGCGTCTTCCAGTACGCCACGGCCTTGTCCCACAGCTCGCCTTCCGGCGCGTGCGGACGGCCCTTGAGGTATTCGAACGTGGTCTCGTCCGGCGCGATCATGCCGGCACGGGCACCCGCCTCGATGGACATGTTGCACACGGTCATGCGCTCGTCCATGGTGAGGTTGCGGATGGCCTCGCCGCGGTACTCGATGACGTAGCCCTGGCCACCGCCGGTGCCGATCTTGGCGATGATGGCCAAGATGATGTCCTTGGCCGTGGCGTCCGCCGGCAGCTTGCCGTTGACGTTGATGGCCATGGTCTTGAACGGCTTCAAGGACAGGGTCTGCGTGGCCATCACGTGCTCGACCTCGGAGGTGCCGATGCCGAACGCCAGCGCGCCGAACGCGCCATGCGTGGAGGTGTGCGAGTCGCCGCACACGATGGTCATGCCCGGCTGGGTGAGACCCAGAATCGGGGCGAAGGCGTGCACGATACCCTGATCGGCGTCGCCCAGCGGATGCAGGCGCACGCCGAATTCCTTGCAGTTCTTCTCCAGCGTGCTCAGCTGCAGCGCGCTGGTCTTGTCCGGATTCGGACGATCGATGTCAACGGTCGGGGTGTTGTGGTCCTCGGTGGCGATGAGCTGATCGACGTGGCGCGGCTTGCGGCCAGCCAGGCGCAGACCCTCGAATGCCTGCGGGCTGGTGACCTCGTGCATGAGCATCAGGTCGATGTACAGCAGATCGGGCGCGCCGTCGCTGCCCTTGCGCACCAGATGATCGGCCCAGACCTTCTCGGCCAGTGTCGTTCCCATAGCGTTTCCTCCAAAAAATTCCGCGCGAGGTATTGTGTTCGCGCCTTGTTCGTGGTAATAGCCTAAGGGGAGATTTTTGGGGCAGCCACAAGCAGGCCGGATATTGAGATACGGCCCATAACGGCTTTCGGGGCGCATGTGATTCGTCTCGTTTCCGGTGGTCACTTTGTGAGACTCTTCCCCGATTTGCTATTTCACTATGTGAGATGGCATAATCGCCATTATTATGACTGATTCCCTAGAAGAACCGCTCGACCACAGCCTGACCGAATCTGAGCCGATTGAAGAGGCCACCCCGAAGGATGACGGGGAGATTCATTCCGGTGTTGGCGTACTTGATAAAACCGTAAAGATTCTCGATGCCCTTGAGTCCGGCCCCTCCACGCTGGGCCAGCTCGTGGCGGCCACCGGTCTGGCCCGCCCGACTGCACATCGTCTGGCGATCGCGCTGGAGCGCCACCGTTTCGTGCTGCGCGACCAGCACGGCCGCTTCGTCCTAGGCTCCCGTTTCGCCGAGCTGGCCGCGGCCGCCGGCGAGGACCGACTGCTCACCGCCGCCGGCCCGATTCTGCGCACCCTGCTCGACCGCACCGGCGAGTCAGCGCAGATCTACCGCCGTCAGGGCGACCAGCGCGTGTGCATCGCGGCCGTGGAGCGCGCCTCCGGCCTGCGTGATTCCATCCCGGTGGGCGCCATGCTCTCCATGGAGGCCGGTTCCGCCGCCCAGATCCTGCTGGCCTGGGAGGATTCCGACCGTCTGCATCAGGGTCTGCGCCACGCCAAGTTCACCGCCACCAAGCTGGCCGCCGTGCGCAAGCGCGGTTGGGCCGAGTCCGTGAACGAGCGTGAGGACGGCGTGTGCTCCATCTCCGCGCCGATTCGCAACGCTTCCGGCCAGGTCATCGCCGCCATCTCCATCTCCGGCCCGACCGGCCGTATGGGCGCCGCCCCCGGCCGCCGCTACGCGCCGCTGGTCATGGCCGCCGGCAAGTACTTGACCGAGGCGCTGGTCAAGGCCGTGCGCTGAGGCGATGTACATATAGATACATAAGGAATCGACCTTCGGCCGATGCTGGATTCCCGCAGCTGACGCTGCTCCTCTTCTCTCCCTCACCCGCTTCGCGGGAGCTCCCTCGTCAGAGGGAGCCGAGACCTATATATGTAGACTTGGCTCCCTCTGATGAGGGAGCTGTCGAACGAAGTGAGACTGAGGGAGAGAAGGCGAGCAGGCGCAAAGCCTGCGGGAAATACCGCATCGGCCGAAGGCCGATTCCTTTTACTTAAACAACCCCGTCAGCTGGCTCCACAGCGATGGCTTGCGCAGCAGATCGTCACCCTCGCCTTCGCCGGGGGTCTGCTGGTTCACCGCATAGGTGTAGGCCCGCTTGGAGCTGGGCTTGCCGACCAGCTCGCCGAATTCCAGCAGCTGCGTGCGCGGCTCGTACGGGTGGCGGATGTCGAATTCGATGAGTCGCGTGGCACGCTTGGCCGGTGCCGGACCATACGTGTTGAAACCGCAGGTGGGCGTGGCGATGAGCAGCAGGCCCTCGGTTTCGCCCACGAATCCGTTGCGATGATCATGCCCGGCCACGACGCCGATGTATCCTTCGCTGTCGCGCAACACCGCGAACTCCCCCGAGCGATCCGGGCAGGAAATGCCCTCTCCCAGATAGCCGCCGAGCTGGGTTTTGTCCTCATCCAGCACGTAATAGGTATTGGCATGCTCGCGGTAGCCCTGCATGGCGAAGGCCGCGGTGGCAGATACCGGGCGCAGCACCTGGTAGTACTCCGGCAGCGGCATGTGCTGGAACACCATCGACTTGGCCCCGATATGTTCCGGCAGCGCGCGCAGGAAAGCCATCGCCGCATCGGACGGCGTGCCGAAGCCGCCGCCGTGCGCGTAGTCGCCGGAGTTGACCAGCACCAACCCCAGTACATCGCGCGTACGATCCACGTCCATCACCGGCAGCGCGAACGTGCCCGGCTCACAAGGCGCGGCATCCGGCACCACGCCGTCAGCGGCCGGAGCCGGGGGCGGGTCCCCATCATCGACAGTCTCCGGCCCACCGATGACGCCGACGGTGCCATCGGGACCACAGGTATATATGGTCTGCTTCGGCAGCAGCCCGTTCGCCGGCGCGGCCGGAGTTACCGCATCCCCGGACTCCCGCATCGCCATGTCACCGTCGCCGTCGTGCTCATCGGACGACCCCGCGGACGGCCCCGGATTCACGCATCCGGGAAACTCGCGGTAAATGGCGTCCAGTTCGGCATCGCTCAGACCACATTGGAAATCGTGATTGCCGTACGTCACCGCCCATGGAATACCGCGCTTGACCAGCGGTTCCACACTGCACTGGACGGCCTTGCGCACCAATTGGCGTGTCTCCTCCAAAGCGACGGCACGGGCGGGCTCGCTGTCGTCGGCCGCCGAGCCTTCGCCTTCCACACGCCACCGGCGCTTGCGGAACGTGGCCGCGAATGCCGGATCATAGCCGGCGATCTGATTGCCGGAGAAAATCACCAGATCCGGGCGCGTGGCGTCAAGGCTGGCCTCGATGAGCGCCATCGTGTCCTTGGCGATCTTCGGCCCGTCCTGGATATCCGCGATCTGCAGCACGCGGAACTTGCCGGAATGGTGGAATTGCAGGCGCCCGAGGCGCGCGGAGATAGAAACCGGGCGGTCGTCTTCGGCGTCGGCCGGCTTGATGCGGGGCTTCGTCATGCCCTCAGGCGCACGCTGTGTTTCCGTCATGCCCTCCACTGTACAGTTTCCGCAGGCAACAAACGAAAAGGCCCGCCGGAGCGGGCCTTTTCTTCTCAAGAGCAACTACTGGAGCAGAATCTCTGCACAACATCATCGTTGTAACGGTAAGTCTTTCCAATGCCCGTCCAACGTAACAGTCCTCGTGACCATACACTACTTGTGGGCTCTGCTCTGTTCAGTTGTTCTTGTACCTCATAATCTATTCACCCCTCTCGCCTCTTGCAACCTGCATACGCCGGTTGTGCGGTTTTTATCGCAAATGTGCAATCGGACACGACTTCCCACGGCAATCGAGCTGAACCGTTCATATCGAACCCGACCGATGTTCGTTTCTGTGCGTTTCACTGCTCCCACCGGCGTGTCGCACACCGCGCGCACCGGACCCCACACAGCCCGCGCACCGGACCCCGCACGGACCCCGACACCAATATGAACGGCCGTTGAATTCTGGCGCGTTAGCCCGTTCACCGACCACGCCAAAGCATACGATATAAGCTATGGCACAGATATTTGACGCACCATCGAAGGCAATTCTGCGAAGCCAAATCGCAGAGCACATTGCCGAAACAGACAAGAACGACCGCCGCGTCGATCAGGAGGGCGAGGCCCCGCTGCCGCAGGACCGCTTCTTCGACCGCGAGCTGAGCTGGCTCAAGTTCAACCAGCGCGTGCTGGAGTGCGCGGAGAACGAGGATACTCCGCTGCTGGAGCGCGCCAACTTCGCCGCGATCTTCGCCTCGAACCTTGACGAGTTCTTCATGGTCCGCGTCGCCGGCCTGAAGCGCCGCATCGATTCCGGCATCGCCGTGCCGTCCGCCGCCGGCCTGAGCCCGCGCCAGCAGCTGCGCGCCATCAGCGAGACCGCACACCGCCTGCAGGACGAGCACGCCCACTACGTGATCAACACGATTCTGCCGGAGCTGGAGAAGGAGCACATCGTCCTGCTGCCGTGGGACAAGCTCACCTCCGCCGAACAGGAGCGACTCTCCCGCTACTACCGCCAGCAGGTCTTCCCGGTCCTGACCCCGCTCGCCGTGGACCCGGCCCACCCGTTCCCCTACATCTCCGGCGGCTCCATCAACCTGGCCGTCATCGTGGAGAACCCGTCCTCCGGCAAGTCCCACTTCGCCCGCGTCAAGATTCCGGGCAACCTGCCGCGCCTGGTGCCCGTGGACGACATGACCGACGAGGAGTCCAAGGACGAGCGTTACGGCTTCATCACCATGGAGAAGCTCATCGCCGCACACCTCGAATCCCTGTTCCCGGGCATGATCATCAAGGAGGCCCGCTCCTTCCGCGTGACCCGTAACGAGGACATCGACGTGGAAGAGGACGACGCCGAGAACCTGCTCAACGCCATGGAGAAGGAACTCCTGCGCCGTCGCTTCGGACCGCCGATCCGTCTGGAGATCACCGATTCCACCAGCCCGTTCCTCTCCCAGCTGCTCGCCGACCAGCTCGGCGTGAGCCAGGACGAGGTCTACCGTCTGCCGAGCCCGCTGGACATGACCGTGCTCTTCGAGCTGGGCGGCGTGGACCGTCCGGACCTGAAGTTCCGCCCGTTCGTGCCCACCACGAACCGCCAGATCGCCGAGGTCGAGTCCTCCCGCGCACAGGACATCTTCGCCGCCATCCGCGAGCGCGACATCCTGCTGCACCACCCCTACGACTCGTTCTCCACGTCCGTGCAGGCCTTTCTGGCGCAGGCTGCTGCGGATCCTAAGGTCCTGGCTATCAAGCAGACGCTCTACCGAACCAGCTCCAACTCCCCGATCATCGACGCGCTGATCGACGCCGCGCATGCGGGCAAGCAGGTACTGGCCCTGGTGGAGATCAAGGCCCGCTTCGATGAGGACGCCAACATCGCCTGGGCCCGCAAGCTCGAACGCGCCGGCGTGCACGTGGTGTACGGCATCGTGGGCCTGAAGACCCACTGCAAGCTCATCGAGGTGGTGCGTCAGGAGGCCGACGGCCTGCGCCGCTACTGCCACGTGGGCACCGGTAACTACAACCCGAAGACCGCCCGTCTGTACACCGATCTGGGCTTGCTGACCTGCGATCCGGTGGTGGGCCAGGATCTTACCCGCCTGTTCAACCAGCTCTCCGGCTACGCACCGAAGTCCAGCTTCCACCGCCTGCTGGTGGCCCCGCGTACCGTGCGTTCCGGCATCATCCAGCGCATCCGCCGCGAGGAGGACGCCGCACGTGCCGGCAAGGAGGCCTGGATCAAGATCAAGGTCAACTCCATCGTGGACGAGAAGACCATCGACGCCCTGTACCGCGCCTCGCAAGCCGGCGTGAAGATCGACATCGTCGAGCGCGGTATCTGCGCCCTGAAGCCGGGCGTTCCGGGCCTCTCGGAGAACATCCGCGTGCGTTCCATCCTCGGCCGCTTCCTGGAGCACTCCCGCATCTACGCCTTCTGCAACGCGGACGGCCCGCAGATCGGCGAGGGCCCGGCCTCCGGCCCCGAGGTGTACATCGGTTCCGCCGACCTCATGCACCGCAACCTCGACCGTCGCGTGGAGGCCCTGGTGCGCGTGACCGCGCCGGAGCAGGTGGATGAGCTCATCAAGTACGTGGACCTGCAGATGGCCGACTCCACCGTGAGCTGGCACATGCAGCCCGACGGCACCTATGTGCTGCACACCAAGGACGACGAGGGCCGTCCGCTGGTGGACAGCCAGGAGTACCTGATCCGCAAGCACACCCGTCGCCGCGCCGCGCACAACTGAGCGGCGCCGATCGATTCTGATCGGTCCGCCCGCGTGAGCGTTCACGAAAAACGCTGCTAGAGTGGTTCGTGGACAGAACGTAACGTTGCCCGGTTTCCCGCACTTCCGCGGGGACCGGGCTTCGTCGTTTTATAACGGAAAACTACGTAGCGGCAGTGGGTTTTGCCCTACAATGACCAGTGATGGGTACCAGCAAAATGAGACATATCGTGGAAGCCGCCGGCGGCATTCTGTACCGGTGGAAGGCCGGTTGCGGCCCGGCTTCGGAAACCATCGACTTCACCGACCATCAGCCCCCGGCCGACTCCGGCTCACCCCTTGACCCGAGCGCGCCGACGACCCACGCGAACCATACGGATGACACCGATGTCACCTCTTCGCCGGCCGACGCGACATCCCCGAACGCCGTGATTTCGGGGGGCGAGGACGGTCTCTCCCCCGATGGCAACGTACTGGACCGCATCGAGCTGTGCATCGTGCACCGGCCGAAGTACGACGACTGGAGCTGGCCGAAAGGCAAGCTCGACCCGAACGAATCACCGCGCCACGCCGCCGTGCGCGAGATCGGCGAGGAAACCGGACTGCCGGTGGCGCTCGGCCCGTATCTGGGCGACGTCTCCTACCCGATGTCCGAGGAGGGCAGCAAGCACCGTCACACCAAGGACCTGTCCTCGGACACCAAGCATGTGCAGTTCTGGATGGTCTCGGTCATCAGCCCCATCGACAATCTCAAGCGCACCAAGTCGTTCGGGCCGGTGCACCGCGCGGATGTGGGCGAAATCGACGAAATGGTCTGGCTCACGCCCATGGAGGCGCGCAAGAAGCTCACCCATTCCACGGACAAGGACATGCTGGCCCTGTTCGTCGACCGCGTGCAGGAGGGGGCGCTGGAGGCGTTGCCGTTCCTCATCGTGCGGCACGGCAAGGCCGAGGCGCGCAAGCTGTGGAAGGGCACGGACGCCAATCGTCCCATTACGCCGCGCGGCGCTGCGGCCGCCTACGCGCTCAACTACGAACTCGCCTGCTTCAATCCCGTGCGACTGGCCACCTCGCCGTGGATCCGCTGTATGGAGACGCTGCAGACGTTCTCATGGCAGACCGGCCGGCCCATGGTCACGCTCGACGCGCTCACCGAGGACGCCTATGCGCAGGATCCGGGCGCCGCGTGGGACTGCCTGCTCAGCGAAATCGAATACATGCTCGCCCGCCGCGAACCCACCGCCATCTGCATGCATCGGCCGGTGATCGGTGGTATGTTCGAGCATCTGCGCGGACTGTGCGCCTCGCCCTCGCTGGGCAAGCGCCTGATCGCCAAAACCCCGTACATGCCGACCGGCACGGCGATGGCCCTGTTCGTCATTCCCGGCCCGGACGGCCCGAAGATCATCGACATCCAGAAGGTTCACCCACTTGTCTACTAGACCCGCGTTCCCCGACTCATCCAACTCCTCGGCCGCCGCTGCCGCCGCCCATGCCGCGCACGGCAGCGGGCTCGGACCGGGCTTCGGCTCCCTGCGTTCGGCGGGTGCGGCGTTCAGCCCCGCGCGCATGGGTTCGCTGCGTCCCTCGCGTCCGGCCCAGCTCGACCCGAACGTGGCCGACGGGTTAGCCGGCGGCATGGATCCGCAGGCCATCAGCGAGATGAGCCATCTTTCCGCGGCGGCGCTGCTCGACCGCGTGCGGCACAGCGAGGATCCCGAAGTGGTGCGTCGCGTGCTCACACTGGTGGAGACGGTCGGCGTGGATGAGATCGCCGAACTGTGGAGCGAGGCCGAACCGGATTCGCTGCCCGGTGTGCTGTGGCGTCTGTACATGCTGCGCACGTGGATGCGCACGCATCGTGATTCCATCGCCCGGCTGTGGCGCGTGGGCGAGCCGGTGGCCACCACGGCCTCCGCCATCGCCGGCGTGGACCAGGCACCCACCGAGGACGACATCGCGCGTCTGGCCGATTCGATTCTGTCCGGCGCGTTCGTGGGCGATTTCGCCGTGGCCCTGGAGCGCGCGGCGGCGTTCACCGACGTGGTGGCGTTGGGATTGCGCGTGGAGGCCAAGCGGATGGTGGAGCGCGCCACCGCCAATGGCGGTATGTCCTCCGCTGACGAGGAGAAGGCCGTGCGTGCGAAGGCGGCCAAACTGCTGCATACCGGGGCCAATCTCATGGCGACCGCGCGCGATTTCGCGCATGGCGCGAATCTGTGGCGTCGCGGACGGTTGGAGTAGGTCGCAAGCGGCCATTTCTTCTCTTGGACCGGCTACCGGTACCGGAAAGCCGCTATGCCGCCGGCGTGCCACCTGCCGACGGCACGCTATACTGGTGAGTCGCGTCGGACCGTGCTTAAGCCCCGGGCTCCATTTATTGCCGCTGCGAGCGGCCCTTGCGCCGACAGGCGCTTTCGCGGTTCGGCGCTTTCCCATACTTTCAGGCAACATGCCAACCGTCGGCCAAGCAATCCGCTGCGAGCCCCTTCGGTCCTGCAATTATCGACTTCGCTGCGCGAAGACCCAGCATCACCTTCGCTTGCCTATCGGCTCGCTCAGGCCAAACCTACGGGAAGTCCACCGGACTTCCCGCTTTACGGTTTGGCCCACACCGACAGGCGCTTTCGCGGTTCGGCGCTTTCCCATGTTTTTTGATTCGGACGGCAGGATTCAGCTCAATCCTGCCGCAGAAGACTGTATGTTCGCGGCTCAACGAGGTAGTCGCGAACATACAGTCCTTACAGACACCCAAAGAGACTGTATGTTCGCGTGACGCACGTTGGGACGCGAACATACAGTCTCTTTTTCAAGCCGACTAGGCCGGCACCCTCATCCGCCCGGAGCCGTCCGGCGGTATTAGTCCCGCTCGATACGCAGACCCTGCGCGAGCGGCGAATCGGCCGGAGTGGCGGCATCGGCCGGGGCCCCCGGCTCAAGGCCGAGCAGCAGCGAGAGCACGGAGACAGACGAGGCCGCGGACCAGGCCTGCGGATGGCATGCGGCCGGATAGGGCGCCGGGCCGTTCTCCCCCGCGTCACCGGAGTACAGCTCGGGAATCTGGAAGCCGAACGCTGCGGCGGCGCTCACCAGCCCCTCGGCCACCTGCAACGCCTCGGCCTTATACCCTTCCGCGCGCAGGCCGTTCATCACGATGGCGCTGTCGTGTGCCCAGACCGAGCCGCAGTGGTAGCTTTCGGGCCAGTATCCGCCGGCGAGCGTGCTCATCGTGCGCACGCCGTAGCCGGAGAGCATGTCATCGCCGACCAGTCGTTTGACCACCGCTGTCACGCCGTCCTCGTCCAGGATGCCGGTGCCAAGCAGGTGACCGATGTTGCTGGTGAGCGAGTCGACCGGACGCTTGTCCCTGTCCAGCGCGATGGCCGGGTATCGGCCGCGGCCGTCGTCCACCCAGAACCGTTCGTTGAAGCGGGTCTTGAGCTGCGCGGCCCACGCACGCCATTCATCGGCGCCGGACCGGCCGAAGTGATCCAGCACGTCCGCGCCCAGCATGGCGGCCTGGTAGGCGTATCCCTGCACCTCGCACAGGGCGATGGGACCGTCCGCGATGCGGCCGTCATTCCAGCGCACGGAATCGCCGGAGTCCTTCCAGCCCTGGTTGCTCAGGCCGTGACCGGTGCGGTCGATGTACTCCAAGAAGCCGTCGCCGTCGCAATCGCCCCAGTCGCGCAGCCAGGCGAGCGCGGCTTCGAGGTTGGGCAGCAGCGCACGCACCTCGTCCTCGGGCGCACCCCAGCGCAACGCCTCGCCGAGCAGGATGATCCACAGCGGGGTGGCGTCGATGGTGCCGTAGTAGAGCGGGGGCAGGCGCATGCCGTCGTCGAACGCGCCGGTCTGCACCAGTGTCTCCGCACGCAGTTCGTGCATGATCTTGCCGGGGTCGGCGTTGGTCTCCGGATTCGATTCGGTGGCCTGGAAGTGTGCGAGCGTACGCAGGGTGCCCATGGCGGTGCGGGTGGTCAGCGGCAGCATGAATCGGGCGGCCCACAGGGAGTCGCGGCCGAAGAGCGTAAAGAACCAGGGCGCTCCGGCGGCCAGGAACTCGTCGTCCGGCAGCGTCGGAATGGCCATGCGCAGGCCGGCGAGGTCGCGCAGGGAGGTGTTGGCCCAGTCGGCCACGCGGCTGTCCGCGGCATGGACGGTGACGTCGGCCCACGGGCTTGAGGAGGCGGCGGCCGTCACGGCGTTGGCCTTGGCGTCCACGGCGATGGTGAGTCCCACGCTTACGCTGCCGCGTGCGGGTACGGTCAGGTGCCAGGCGAACGTGCAGTTGAGCCCGTCCACGGTGATGGTCGGGACCGGGGTGTCGGTTTCGCTGGCAACGTTCGCAGCGTCCGGCGTCACGTCGACGGCGATGCTGCCGTACGTCACGTGGGCCGCGGGTTCCTTGCCGTCGTGCGGCACGGCGATGACGACCTGTCCGCTTGCGGCCGCGGCGGACGGGGTGCCGCCTTTGATCTCCTGCATCGTGGCCATGTCGAAGCGCAGGGTCACGGCGAGGTCCAGTTCGACCGGTTCGGTGAGCACACTGGCGATTTCGAATCGTTCGGCGAGCGTGGCGGGCGTGAGTTCGCGGGTTTCGGTGACGCGCACGGACGGGTCCACGGTGGGGCCGTCGATGTTGCGGGCCACGAGCGAGGTGATGCTACGTCCGGTGGCGGCCGAATTCCAGGCGATCGGCGTGGGGGCCTCGCCGTTGACATCAGCCACGATGCGCGAGAGGATGCGGGTGTCGCCCACGTAATAGCCGGCGAGATTGGCCGCGCCCGCGTGCGGGGCGGAGGCGTCGACCGTGCCGTCCGCTTCGGCCCACAGCTGGGCGGGGGCCGTGAGGATCGGGCGCATGTCGTGCATCCACGGCTGTCGGATCTGCTGGGATGTGGTCATAGTTGGTTCTCCAGGGATTGAAAAGTGTTACGAATATTGGCGTCCCTCTCTCTGAGGGTGTCGCTGAAAACGACTGAAGGATATCGGCGAGGGATCTAGTACATGGCTCCCCTCAGTCAGCTTCGCTGACAGCTCGCCGCAATCAGGGACGAGCTTCGCTCGCGTTTATCAGGCTCGCCCGTCGGCTCGCACATCGCCTGCAAACAGCCCACTGGACTGTTTGCTTTACGGCGATGTCCTCAAAGAGGGGAGCCATAAGCCCATGCCGGCCCGCCGCTACTCCTTGACGGAGCCTTCGGAGCTGTTCATGATCTGCTTCTGGAAGACGAAGAACAGCACGGCCACGGGGATGGTCATGACCACGGCCGCCGCGAGCTTGACTGGGTACTGGTTGCCCTGCGAGAGCTGGCCGCTGGCGAGCGAGGCCACGCCCTTGGTCAAGGTGGTCAGCGACGAGGACTGCGTGGAGACGATGAAGTGCGAGAGCTCGTTCCACGATCCCTGGAAGGACAGGATCGAGATGGTCACGAGCGCCGGTCGGGCCATCGGCAGCACGATCGACCAGAAGATGCGGAAGGTGCCCGCTCGGTCGATCATCGCCTGCTCCTCCACGGAACGCGGGATGGATTCGAAGAAGTTCTTCATGATGAACACACCGGCGGCGTCGATGAGCAGCGGCAGGATCATGCCCGCGTAGCTGTCGTAGATGCCCAGGGACTTGATGATGAGGAACTTGGGGATGAGCAGCACCACCATCGGCACGCTCATCACCGCCAGCAGCAGGTTGAAGATGAGGTTGCGTCCGCGGAAATCGATGCGGGCGAGCGCGTAGCCGGCCAGCGAGTCGAAGAAGACGCGGCCGAGGGTCACCACGATCGTCACGATGAACGAGTTCTTGAACCAGACCGGGAAGTCGGAGTTGAGGAACAGCTTCTGGTAGGCGGCGGTCGTCCAGATCTCCGGGACCAACGAGACCGGGTTGGCGGTGGCGTCCGCGTCGGTCTTGAAGGAGGTGGCCACCTGCGTGACGAACGGCATGATGTAGATCAGCGCCAGCACGATCAGGATGAGGTACAGGATGACGCCGCTGTCGCGGAATCGTTTGAACCAGGAGACGTTGTTGGTCTTGTTCATTGCCGTCACTCCTTTCCTGCGACTGTTGCGGTGGCGGTCGCGGTCGCCGCGTGCTTGCCCGCACGGCACGCACCCAGCGACATGACCTCGGCCTTGGTCATGGACCGGGCCTCGGCCTTCATGGCCTCGTAGTCGGCGCGCTTGCGGCGGGACATCTTCTTGTCCTTCATGACCCAGCGCTGGATCCAGGTCATCACGATGATGATGACAAACAGGATGAAGGAGATCGCGGCGCCTCGACCCCACTCCTGGCTGTTGAACGCGGCGCTGTAGGAGAGGTACGCGGTGGTGAGGGTGGTCTTGGCCGGGCCGCCCTGCGTGCCGGTGTAGATCTGGTCGAACACCTGCCAGGTGCCGATGATGCCGAGCGTCACGACGGTGAAGATCGTGGGCTTGAGCTGCGGGACGGTGACCTTCCACATGCGCTGCCACGGGGTGGCGCCGTCCATGATGGCGGCCTCCTCGGTGGCCTCGCCGATGCTCTGCAGCGCGGCGATGAACATGAGCATGTACGTGCCGGAGGTGGTGAAGATCACCATGAGGATGATGGCGAACATGGCCACGGACGGACCGGCCAGCCAATCCCAGGCGCTCACGCCGAGGAAGCTGTGCTCGGTGAGCGCGGCCGGACCGTTCTTGACGCCGAACGCGCCGAGCAGGAGATGGATGATGCCCTGCGGGTCGTTGAACCAATTCGGGCCGTTGACGCCGAACCACTTGAGCATGGCGTTGATCGGGCCGGCCGCGTTGAACAGGAACAGCCACAGCACGGTGATGGCCACGGAGCTGGTGACGGAGGGGAAGTAGAAGGCGGTACGGAAGAAGCCGCGGGCCTTGAGGATTTTGCGGTTGAGCATCACCGCGAGCGCCAGGGAGAGGAGCGTCTGCAGCGGAACCACGATGAGCGTGTACCAAGCGTTGTTGCGCAGGGCCGTGCCGAAGTCGCTCTGGGCGAGTCCCGGCTTGGCGAGGACGTCGGTGTAGTTCTCGGCACCCACGAAGCTCACGTTGCCGCCGAACGGGGTGCCGCGGCCGGTCCAGTCGGACACGCTCACCCACAGGGCCATGAGGATGGGGACGAACATGAACACGCCGAGGATCACGATCATCGGCAGGCAGAACAGCCAGCCGGAGATCTCCTGGCCCGTGCGGTCGATGTGCTGGCGTGGGACCTTCCGCGCCCGCCCCTTGCGCGGGGTTGCCGCCTGTGATGCAGACATGCTTCAACTCCTTTGTTGATGGAGGTTCCGTGTGTGGTGTGTTGGCTCTCCTGCAATTGCGGACGAACTTCGTTCGCGTTTTGCTGGCTCGACTGTCGTCTCGCACATTGCCTACAAACAGCTCTGCTGTTTGCTTCACGGCAATGTCCTCAGAGAGGGGAGCCAACACACCAGGCGGAAACTACTGCAGGATGGCTTCGAGGTTGGTCTGGGTCTTGTCCAGGATCGTCTTGGGATCGCCGGTCTTCAGGCCTTCGAGCTGGGCGTTGAAGTCGGTGACCACGTCGGCGGCGCCCTTGGCGGTCGGCACGGTGACGGAGTAGTCAAGGCCGTCCATGAAGGCGGAGAGATCCGGGAACTCGCCCTTCCAGGTGTCGGCGAGGGTCTTGGTGGCGGGCATGATGCCGAACGCCTTGGCGAAGCCCATCACCACATCGTCGCTGGTGAGGTACTCGACGAGGTCGATGGCGCCCTGCTGGTTCTTGCTGTCGGCCGCGATGCCCCAGCCGTTGGTGAAGTGCATGGTGCCCTTGCCGGCCGGGCCCTCGGGCAGGGCCACCACCTTGTACTTGACGTCCGGGTAGTCGGCGGACAGGCCACCGGTGATCCAGTTGCCCTCGATGGTCATGGCGGCCTTCTTGGAGCCGAAGGCCTCGCCGCCCCAGCCGGTGCCGAGGTCGGAGGCGTACTTCACGGTGCCGGTGTCGAGCAGGTCCTTGACTTCCGTCAGGCCCTTGAGGGACTCGTCCGTGTTGGCGATGGCCTTGGAGCCGTCGTCGCTGACCAGGCCGCCGCCGGCCTGCTTGAGGAACACGCCGATGCGGGCGTACTCGCCGTTGAAGGCCAGGCCCACGTGGTCGTCATTGGTGAGCTTCTTGGCCACGTCGGCCAGCTCGTCCCAGGTGGTCGGGTAATCGGCGTCGGTCAGGCCGGCTTCGGACCACATGTCGGTGTTGATGACCAGCTGCAGGGTGGAGACGTCCTTCGGGGCCGCGTAGAGCTTGCCGTCGTAGGTGAAGGTCTGCAGGAGGTTGTCGTAGAAGTCGCCCTTGTTCTTGAGCTGGTCGCCGTAGGCCAGGAGGGATCCGTTGGAGGCATAGCCGGCGAGCTGCTCGGGGGCCAAGTAGAACACGTCGGCCGGGTCACCGCCGGCGAAGCCCTGGGAAAGCTGCTGGGCCAGGTCGTTGGCCACCTGCACGGTGGCCTTGGTGCCGGACTTCTCGGACCAGGCTGCCACGGCGTCCTTGACGGCCTTGGTCTCGGTGTCGCCGGAGGAGCCGATCAGCACAGTGAGCTCCTGCGAGCTGTCGCTGGTGGGCTTGTCCGAGCTCGCGTTGTCATCGAAGCCGCTTCCGCCGCCGCAGCCGGCCAGCAGGGTCAGCACGGCAACCGAGGCCGCGGTGATCATCGTGAGCTTGTTCCTGTTCCTCATCTTGGGGTCCTTTCCTTCCGAGCGTCGCGCCCGTCCATGTCTTCATCACCATTGTTCGGTTGTAGCGCCCATTAGAACGTTCAAAATCTGTTCCATAGCTTCACCGCGAACCTTTCGGTCCATACGCGGCTAGACTCGGGAGCTCCGGCGATTGACATCAACGTTGCACGTCACTCGCTGGAATTTTTACGTTCTAATAAGTGGTTATATAATAAACACCAACACCGAAATCTGTCAAATCCGGTACGCTTGTTGGAACGAACCAACGACGGAACCGCACGGCAGGCACCGACGCCCCGGCTTGCAACCGAGCCGATCTCATGAAGGGACACACCATGGTCAGCATCAAGGACGTTGCCAAGGACGCCGGCGTTTCGCCGCAGACCGTATCCAACTGCATCAACAACCCCTCCATCGTCAAACCGGCCACGCGCAAACTGGTCGAAGCCTCCATCGACCGGCTCAACTACACCCCCAACGCCTCGGCCCGACGCCTGCGCACCCAACGCAGCAACACCATCGGCATCGGTATCGCGCCGGTCAGCTACTCGCAGGTCTACGACCGGTTCCTGCACGCGCTCGTCACCGAGGCCGACGCCAACGACATCCGCGTGATCCTGTACAAGACCGACTCCCAGCAGGACGAAATCCGCCAGTTCGACGCCCTGCGTGCCCGCGGTGACGTGGACTCCTTCGTGCTCACGGACACCACGCACGACGATCCACGACTCGCCTGGCTACACGAGCATCATCAACCCTTCGTGCTGTTCGGCCGGCCGTGGGGCGCCGACGATATGAACGACCCGGCCACGCCGTGGGTGGACGTGGACGGCCATTACGGCATCGCGGAGATGACCCAGCACCTCATCCTGCACGGCCGCAAGCACATCGGATTCATCGGCTGGCCGGGCGTGTCCGGCACCGGCATGGATCGATACGCCGGCTGGAGGGATGCCATGCTGGGCGCGCGCATGGCCGGCCCGGACGAGCTCGGGCAGCTTTACGAGGAGGCCAAAAACGACATCCTCTCCGGACAGACCGCCTGCATCGCGCTGCTGGACCGGCGGCCGGACATGGACGCCATCGTCTGCGTGAGCGATACGCTTGCCATCGGCGCGGCCACCGTGCTGCCGAGCGACACGGACATCATCATCACCGGTTTCGACGACACGGTTTCCGCGCGTTCGATGGGACTGTCCAGCATCGCGCAGCCGCTCATCGAAAGCGCGCGGCACATCGTGCGCATCACGCAGGAGCAGTTCGTCGCGCCGGCGGCCGGGCATTCGGGCCACGACGCCGCCGACGGTCGGCGAATCGGCGTTACGGCTGACGCTTCACCGACCGACGACCGGCACGTACTGCTCAGGCCGACCCTGGTCATCCGCTGATCGTTCGGCGGTTCGGGATTCATGGACTACGCTTAGGAGCTATGGAACTTCACGTTTTGAACCACCCGCTGGTCGAGCACAAGCTCACCGTGCTGCGCGACAAGAACACCCACTCCTCCACCTTCCGCGAGCTCATTTCCGAGCTCGTGATGCTCGAGGCCTACGAGGCCACCCGCGACCTGTCGGTCGTGTCCACGCCGATCGAGACCCCGGTCGCCCCGATGACCGGCAAGAAGCTGGCCGAGCCGCGCCCGATCATCGTGCCGGTGCTGCGCGCCGGTCTGGGCATGCTTGACGGCATGACCCGCCTGCTGCCGACCGCCGAAGTGGGCTTCCTCGGCATGAAGCGCGATGAGGAGCACCCCACCCAGCAGATCACCTACGCGAACCGTCTGCCCGATGACCTCACCGGCCGTCAGTGCTTCCTCATCGACCCGATGCTCGCCACCGGCGGCACGCTGGTCGCCGCCACGCATTACCTGGCCGAGCGCGGCGCCAAGGACGTCACCGCCATCAACATCATCGCCGCCCCGGAGGGCATCAAGTACGTCGAGGAGCACATCGACCCGTCCATCGACTTCAAGGTCGTGGTCTGCGCGGTCGACGAGAAGCTCAACGACAAGTGCTACATCGTGCCGGGACTTGGCGACGCCGGCGACCGCCTCTACGGCGTCATCGATTAACGGAGCGTCCTCGGCGTTGCTCCTCAGTCGCGGTACCTTGGTACCGCTTTCTTCGGTGCGCCTTGAGGCCGCACACGTTAATCAATGCCGCACGATTATCGGCTGACACCTTTTGGCTCCCCTCTCTGAGGGGAGCTGTCCGTGAAACGGACTGAGGGGAGTTCTTACGAGACGCGCTCCCCTCAGTCACCTACGGTGACAGCTCCCCTCAGAGAGGGGAGCCAATATGACGGAAACACCATATGCAAATCGACATCATTGCGCCGGGGCGCGTGAAGGAGCGCTACCTGCGCGACGCCATCGACGAATATTCCAAGCGGCTTTCGCGCTACTGCAAGCTCAACATCATCGAGGTTGCTGACGAGAAAACGCCCGAGCACGCTTCCGAAGGCGTGGAGCGGCAAATCAAGGCCAAGGAGGGCGAGCGCATCGCCAAGCACCTGCGCGACAACGCCTTCGTGATCGCGCTGGCCATCGACGGCAAGCAACTGTCCAGCGAGGAGCTGGCCGCGAAAATCAACGATTTGGGCTTGCGCGGCATCAGCCATATCCAGCTGGTGATCGGCGGTTCCATCGGACTTGACGACGCGATTCTGCGCCGTGCCGACTTCAAGCTGAGCTTTTCGAAGATGACCTTCCCGCACCAGCTCATGCGCGTGATCCTGCTCGAGCAGGTCTACCGCGCGTATAAGATCAACGCCGGCGAGCCGTATCACAAGTAGCGGGCGCCTACCCATGGTGTAGTAAAAGTCCCATGGTGTAGGGAGCGGTTTTTACGAATCGGCGGAATTCCGCCATTCTCGCTCCCTACATCATGGGACTTTTACTACACCATGCGCAATTCCCTACACCATGGGATGCTCACCATGGGGACGTTCATGTCACTGCGCGTCGGGCACGAACGCCTCGAAGATGTGGCGGTCGAAGTACCGGTCGCACTTGGCGAGCTCGTCGGAGCTGCGCACGGTCCACGAGACCGCGGTCGCACCCATCGAACGGGCCAGACGGACCTGCGGCGAGGAGCCGCCCGTCCAGTCGTAGGCCACGAAATCGGGGCGGGACAGCCAATCGAACGCCAGCAGGCCGGCGGCCCATTCGGCGGGACCGTTCTCCTGCAGCTTGGCCGGCCAGCTCAACTGACCGCGGCACACCTCGGGGTGGTGTTCCTTGTACCAGTTCACCGCGCCCGGGTGGAAGGATTCAATGACGTACGGGCCGTCATAATCGGCGAGCAGGGCATGGCCCTTCTCCATCAGCTCCTCGGTGCGCGCGTTCCAGGCGGCGTTGTCGCTGAACTTGTACTCCACGATGAGCGGCGCACGGCCGGCCACCACGGCCAGCACATCGGAGAACAGCGGCACGTGCTGGTAGTAGCCTTCGGGCGCGGCGGACGGCGTGACCACCAGCGGCGGGTTCTGCTCGGCACCCGGCAGCGGCGCGGCCTTGAGATCGCCGGGTTTGCCGTTCGGGAAGAGCGGGATGCGGGTCAGCTCGTCGTAGGTCAGGTCCTCGATGCGGCGCGGATCGCCGGCCACACGCATCAGGTCGGCGTCATGGACCACGACCACCTGACCGTCGAGCGTGAGCTGCAAATCGAGTTCGATGCCGTAGCCGGCCTCGCAGGCGGCGGCGAAGGCGGCCAGCGAGTTCTCGGGGGCGAGCGGGCCGGTCACGTCGGCCGAACCGTAGCCGGCCTTGAGCGCCATCTCGCGGGCGAGCGCCACGTATTCCTTGTTCTCGGCCATGGAGAGGGCGGTGGAGTCGGCCTGCGCGCTGACCGGGTTGTCGCCGCCGTACGACTCCAGATCATCGGCGCTGACCAGGCCGGAACCGGCGTCGTGCAGGCCACGGTGCGCGTACCAGACGTCCGGGATGGAGGGCACGAAGTTGCGGCGTTTGTCATTGAACGTGCGCGGGGCGAGGGCCCACACGGCGGCACCTGCGGCGGCGACGCCGGCCAGAGCCGCATTCCTCAAGAATTTCGACATTACGATCCTTCCGTTGCGGTGGTATCAGATTACCGCCGCTCCCCTATTCACCGGCATGCGAAGTCCATGAACGTTCGATGAATTCGGACGCCGATCAGGGAGACGATGATCGCGATTCCGTTGGCCTCCATTGACCTCCGTCGGCATCGCATATCCGGCGTGCCGGACGCGGCCCAATTGCGTCACAACGCGGATGCCAGCCAATCCGGAGTGGTGGGAGCTACCGGGTCGAGCGCCCGGTCGGGGTGGTCGGCGCGTAGCGGCGCCCAGCTGAAACCGTCCAGCAGTTCGTCGGCCCGGCACGGTTCGGGCGTGGGTTTCGCGCGCAGCAACCAGGCGCAGTAGCCGATGATCTGTTCGGGGGTGACGCCGCGGGCGCGCAGGGCGCCCAGATCCAGCGAACGTTCGCGTTTGGCGAGGCGACGGCCGGCCGCGTTGTCGATAAGCGGCAGGTGCGCGTAGGTGGGGCTGATTGGGGACTGCCGGTGGGCCGGCGCGTCATCGCATTCCGGCTCGAAGCCGCCGGCGAGCAGGCACCGTCGAATCCACATCTGCAGGGCGGTGGATCGCAGCAGGTCACGGCCGCGAACGATGTCATCGACGCCCATGTCCAAATCGTCGACCACGACGACCAACTGGTAGCCGAACAGGCCATCGGCCCGGCGGATCACCGAATCACCCACCTCGCGAGGTAGATCGTAGCGTTGCGGGCCGTAGACGCAATCGTCAAATCGGGCGACGGTTTCCTCATCCGCCTCCTCCCCCGCCTCGGGCATGGCGATGCGCAGGGAGTGCCGGTCGCCGTGGGCCAGTCGCTCGCGAACCTCGTCGGGGTGGTCACGCAGCAAGCGGCGGCAGGTGCCGGGATAGACCATGAATCCGTCGCCCTCGTTGGGGGCCGAGGCGGCGCGGATGTCCGCACGCGAGCAGAAGCACGGGTAGACCACGCCGGCCGAGCGCAGGCATTCGAGCGCGTACTCATAGCGTTCAGTGCGGCGGGATTGGAACATGGGTTCGGCGTTGTCCCAGTCGAGGCCGAGCCAGTGCAGGTCGTCCATCATGAGCCGGTCGGCACCGGCGATCACGCGCGGCTTGTCCACGTCCTCGATGCGCAACAGCATACGTTCGCCGCGCGCACGGGCGGACAGCCACGCGCCCAGCATGGCGTACACGTTGCCGATGTGCATGCGTCCCGACGGCGTGGGCGCGAATCGTCCGGTCATGGCTTTCCCTTTCGTGTGTAACGTTCGCAGCTTCCTGACACAGTATTCACCGACATGTACCGCACGGAAAGCCTGGCCCCTGTCCAATCAAGATTGGCATGACCCTTGTTCTTGGCCAACAAAAAATGGTGGCTGCGGGAATCCGCAACCACCATTTTCGGGGTTCATACCGGCATCGACGTCAATCGAGCCGGCGCAATCACCGTCACTTGTCGGCGGTGACGTTGTCCACGTTCACGTCCGGGTCGTCGCCGACGATCTGGTCGCTCGCCCAGGCGGAGAGCTCCAGATGCTCGCCGCCGGTCTGGTCGACCAGCACGGTGTCGCCGTCGTGGACCTTGCCGGCCAGCAGCATGCGGGCCAGCTGGTCGCCCACCTCGGTCTGCACCAGGCGGCGCAGCGGACGGGCGCCATAGGCCGGGTCGTAGCCGGTGTTGGCCAGCCACTCGCGGGCGGAGTCGGTCACGTCGAGCGTGATGCGACGGTCGGTCAGGCGCTGGGCCACGGACTTGACCTGGATGTCCACGATGCCGCCCAGCTCCTCGCGGGTGAGCGGGTGGAACATGACGATGTCGTCCAGACGATTCAGGAACTCCGGCTTGAAGTTCATGTGGACCGCGTCCATCACGGCCTTCTTCTTGGCGTCCGGATCCATGTCCTCGTTCACCAGGAACTGCGAGCCGAGGTTGGAGGTCATGATCAGAATCGTGTTCTTGAAGTCCACGGTCCTGCCCTGGCCATCGGTCAGACGGCCGTCATCGAGCACCTGCAGCAGCACGTCGAAGATCTCGGGGTTGGCCTTCTCGACCTCGTCGAACAGCACCACGGAATACGGACGACGACGCACGGCCTCGGTCAGCTGGCCGCCCTGCTCGTAGCCCACGTAGCCGGGGGCCGCGCCGATCAGGCGGGACACGGACGCCTTCTCCATGTACTCGGACATGTCGATGCGCACCATGGCCTTCTCGTCGTCGAACAGGAAGTCCGCGAGCGCCTTGGCGAGCTCGGTCTTGCCCACGCCGGTGGGGCCGAGGAACAGGAACGAGCCGGTCGGGCGGTTCGGGTCGGAGATGCCGGCACGCGAGCGGCGCACGGCGTCGGACACGGCCTGGATGGCCTCCTTCTGACCGATCACGCGCTTGCCGAGGTAGTCCTCCATGTGCAGGAGCTTCTCGTTCTCGCCCTGCATCAAGCGGCCGACGGGGATGCCGGTCCAGTCGGAGACGATCTCGGCCACGGAGTCGGCGTCCACGCGATCCGGAACCATCGGCTCGTTGGCCGGGTCGGCGGAACCGGTGTCCTTGGACTCGGCGTCCGCGTTCTCGGCGGCGGAGAGTTCCTTCTGAATCGACGGAATCTCGCCGTAGAGAATCCTCGAGGCTTCGGCCAGGTTGCCCTCGCGGGTGAACTTGTCCGCCTGCACGCGCAGGTCATCGAGCTTGGCGCGCAGCTCGCCCACCTTGTTATGGCCGGCCTGCTCCGCATCCCAACGCGCCTTGAGGCCGCTGAGCTTCTCACGGGTGTCCGCGAGTTCGGCCTGCAGCTTGCCCAAGCGTTCCTTGGATGCCGGATCCTCGGCCTTCTTGAGCTGCATCTCCTCCATCTCGAGACGGGTCACCTTGCGCTGCAGCTCATCGATCTCCTCCGGGGAGGAATCGAGCTCCATACGCAGGTGCGCGGCGGCCTCATCGACCAGATCGATGGCCTTGTCGGGCAGCTGACGGCCAGAGATGTACCGGTTGGACAGGGTGGCGGCCGCGACCAGCGCGTCGTCGCCGATCGTGACCTTGTGGTGCGCCTCGTAACGCTGCTTCAGGCCACGCAGGATGGCGATGGTGTCCTCCACGGACGGCTCGCCCACGTACACCTGCTGGAAACGACGCTCCAGCGCCGGGTCCTTCTCGATGTTTTCGCGGTACTCGTCCAGGGTGGTCGCGCCAATCAGGCGCAGTTCGCCACGGGCCAGCATCGGCTTGAGCATGTTGCCGGCGTCCATGGAGCCTTCGGCGGCACCCGCGCCCACGATGGTGTGGATCTCATCGATGAACGTGATGATCTGGCCGTTGGCGTTCTTGATCTCGTTGAGGACGGCCTTCAGGCGCTCCTCGAACTCGCCACGGTACTTCGAGCCGGCAACCATCGAGCCCAGGTCAAGGCTGATAAGCTTCTTGCCCTGCAGGGTGGTGGGCACGTCGCCCGCCACGATACGCTGGGCCAGGCCCTCCACGACGGCGGTCTTGCCCACGCCGGGCTCGCCAATCAGCACCGGGTTGTTCTTGGTACGACGGGACAGGATCTGGATCACACGGCGGATCTCCTGGTCACGGCCGATCACCGGGTCAAGCTTGCCTTCCTTGGCGGCGGCGGTCAGGTCCGTGGAGTACTTCTCCAGGGCCTTGTACGAGCCTTCCGCGTCCGGACTGGTCACCTTGGCACCGCCGCGCACGCTCGGCACAGCCTTGCGCAGGGCCGCCGCGGTGACGCCGTTCTTCTCCAGGATCTCGGCCGACTGGTTCGGCTTGCTGGCCGCGATGCCGATGAGCAGGTGCTCGGTGGAGACGTATTCGTCGCCCATGGCCTGCATTTCCTTCTCGGCCTGCGCGATGGCGGCGGTCAGCTGACGGCTGGCCTGCGGCTGCGAGGTGGTGGAGCCGGAGGCGCTGGGCAGCGCGACCAAGGCGTTGCGCACGGCGGCGCCGATGGCCTGCGCGTTGCCGCCCGCGGCCTCGATGAGCGAGCGCACCACGCCGTTCTCCTGGCGCAGCAGCGCATCCATCACATGCAGGGTCTCAACCTGCGCGTTTCCTGCGGCGGACGCACTCTGAATGGCGTCGCCGACGGCCTCTTGGGCCATGGTGGTGAACTTCTGTTCCATGATGTGTTCCTCCAAAGTCTTCTTGTATGCCCGTTCACGGGGCCGTGCGGCCGGATTGCCGGACCTTGCGGCCCGGCCGAACCCGACCACGCGCCCTCACGGGTATTCGTGTCATGTTCTGATTGGTTCAACCCGTCTGCCGCCCATTCTATTCCCAAAAGTTGAGCGAGGGTGACTCAAGTTTTGCATCGCGGCTGTAGCGGCGGCCCCGAGTCCCATCGTCGCCGCCATTCCGAGCAGCCACCACGTGAGCGCGACGGGCGCATCATGCACGCCCGCTCCTAGACTGTGCAACCAGCGGCCTTCGCCGACGGGCGAGACAGAGAGAAGCACATCATGATTTTCCAATCCGGCGCGCTGCTGCTCGCCATCATCGTCCCCTACCTACTCAAGCACCTGCATATCTTCGGCGAGCGCGACTACAAGGTGGCGCAGGGACTGGTGTTCAACCTCACGCTGCCGTGCGCGATCATCCTCTCGTTCGCCACCAACAAGCACGACATGCGCATGCTGTGGATCGTGCTGTTCGGCTTCTTCGCGTGCGCGATCCCGCTGTTCATCGTCTATCTCGGCTCGCGCGGCGACGAGAAGAACTACCGCGCCTTCCAGATGCTCAACGCCTCGGGCCTGAACCTGGGCGCGTTCTGCCTGCCGGTGGTGCAGACGTTCATGGGCGCCTCGGCCGGCCTGCCCATCATCATGCTGGATATCGGCAACGCCACGGTGGCCACGGCCGGTTCCCTGACCATCACCCGCACGCTACTGAAGATGGACGAGAACTTCAAGTCGTTGCCGTTGAGCCTGCGCCTACGCAACATCGCGCGTGATTTCCTGGGCTCGATTTCGTTCGACATCTACATGCTGATGCTGGTGTTCATGTTCCTGCACATCACGATTCCGCAGCCCATCGTGACGCTGATCACCCCGTTCGCCAACGCGAACGCCTTCTGTGCGATGGCCATGATCGGCCTGATGATGGAGATTCCGGACAATCGCAAGGATCGCATGGAACTGCTCAAAGTGATCGGCTGGCGTGCGGTGTTCGGCGTGATCATCGCTGTGGCCGCATGGTTCCTGCTGCCATTCAGCATGCGCATCAGGGAGATCATCGTGCTGGGCGCCTTCGCCCCGATCACGATCTTCTCCACCAAGTTCACCGACTCGCTCACCGGCAACGCCAAGCTCGCCGGCTTCTCCCTGACCGTGACGGCGATTATCAGCCTCGTGGTGATGACCGCACTGCACGCCGTGTTGCCGAGCTGACTCTCGGCTCCCCTCGCCGAGGGGAGCTGTCGAACGAAGTGAGACTGAGGGGAGTCGCAGCGCATTCCGGCAGATTCTCCCTCAGTCGCCTACAGTGACAGCCCGGCAGCAACCACGGACGGGCTTACGCCCGCATTCTGCCGGCCTGTCGCCTCGCACGCCATGAAGCCGGACGGACCGCCGGACTGTCCGCTTCACGGCGTCGTTTACTCGCGCGGCACGCGGTCGGCGTGCGGCGGCAGGGCCGGCGGGGTCGGGATGCCTTCGTGCACGAGGTTCCACGGCGAGGGGAAGTTCGCCACCGGCACCTCGATGAGCGTGGGCGTGCGGCTGGCGAGCGCCTTCTCCAGTTCACGGCCCAGCTCCTCCGGGTCGAAGACGCGCGCGTGGGCGATGCCGAACGCCTCGGCGAGCTTCATGTAATCCGGGTCCGTGAGGTCGGAGGAGAACACGCGGCCGCCGTAGTTGCCGTTCTGGATGCGGCGCACGTTGCCGTAATAGCCGTCGTTGAACACCACGGTCGCCACGGCCAGACCGAAGCGGCGCATGGTGGACAGCTCCTGCATGGTCCAGGAGAAGCCGCCATCGCCGTTCACGGAGACCACACGGCGGTCCGGGGCCGCGGCCTGCACGCCGAGCGAGGTGGCGAAGCCGAAGCCGAGCGTGCCCTCGTAGCCGGGGCCGATGTAGGTCTCGGGGCTGTGACGCGGCATGCAGATGGCGGCCGCATAGCCGATCTGCGTGTATTCGCTGACGAACACGCCGTCCTTGCCGAGCACGCGGCCGATGACGTTGAGGTATTCGCGCTGTGGGTCGAGCTGGGCGAGGGTCTTGTCGCTCCAGTCGCGGGCGGCGGCGATTTCCGCGGCCCGGTCGCCCGGCTGGTAGTCGAGGCCGTCCGGGCCGAGCAGGGTGATGAGCCCCGCCAGTGCGGGCTTGGCGTCCGCGTACACGGCGATTTCGGGGTGACGAGGGCCGGTCAGGTCCGCCTCGTCCGCGTTGATGCAGATGTACGGCACGTCGTTCACGTTGAGTTCGCCGCCGAAGCTGCCCACGAAGCGCGAGCCGACCGCGATGATGAGGTCGGCGGTCTCGCGCAGCTTGCGGAAGACCACCTGGTCGAAGGCCAGCGGGTCGTCGGCGTCGATGTCGCCGCGGCCGTTTTCGGTGACCACCACAGGGGCGCCCAGCAGATGGGCCAGCGCGGTCAGTTCCCCGGAAGCGCCGGCTGCGCGCACGCCACCGCCCGCGTAGATCAGCGGACGCTCGGCCTTGGCGATGCGCTCCGCGGCCTGCTTGAGCACATCCGCATCCGGCTGCACCGGCATGGGCTCGACGTACGGCGGAATCGCAAGGTCGGCCGGAATCGGCGCGGCGAGCACGTCCGGCGGAATCTCGAGCACCACCGGACGCGGACGGCCGCTGCGCAACTGGCGGAACGCCTCGGCAACCAGTCCGGGGATGTCCTCGGCGTTCTCGGCCAGCGCATGCCACTTGCACAGGCGGGCGATGATGCCGGTCTGGTCGGGCAGCTCGTGGAGCACGCCGTCGCCCTTGCCGATCTGGCACTTGTCCACCTGACCGCAGATGAGCAGCACGCGCGAGTTGGTGGAGTATGCGGTGGCCAGGCCGGCGAGCGCGTTGAGCACGCCCGGGCCGGGCACCACCATGCCCACGCCCTCGCGGCCGGAGCTGCGAGCGTAGCCGTCCGCCATGTAGGTCACGGCCTGTTCGTTGCGGGCGCAGATGTAATGGATTTGGCTCTTGCGGTAGTAGAGCGCGTCGCAGGCGGCGTCCAGCTGCACGCCGGGGATGCCGAAGATGGTATCCACGCCTTGGGCGATCAGGGATTCGGCGAGGGCGTCGCCGCCGGTGGTGAATCTGGTCATCGATCCTCCTCAATCAAGTGTTTTTCGGACGATGCGATCGTCCGGTAACATACACCGAGTAACTATAATAATGATTATTACGAATAAGGTTACGGGCCGGTCGGGCCATCCAGCATGTGTCGCGCACGCGCGGAAGGCGGTACGCTGGGAAGGCCGTCATGTCATCGACGCCCGGTCAAGGAGGGGAATATGACCGTCACGCAATCGGTATCCGGCACCGTGGCCGACGCCATCGAGGAGGACATCCGCGCGCGGCACCTGCCGGCGGGCCGCCGCATCGGCACCAAGACCGAGCTGCTGCAGCAGTTCAACGTGGCCCCCGCCACCCTGAACGAAGCGCTGCGCATCCTGCGCGAACGGCGGATCGTCATCGTCAAGCCCGGCCCCAAGGGCGGCATCTTCGTGGCCGATCAGCCGCCGCTGTCGCGTCTCGCCATGGAGATCGTGGACCTGAAATCACAGCGCAAAATCGACGTGAACAATGCGGTGGAGGTGCTGGACGGACTGGATACGCAGGTCATGCACGACGCGGTCCGCTGCCGCACCGAACAGGACGTGGCCGACTTGAACGCCATGCGCGAACCGCTCATCAGCCAGTGGCATACGCCGGCCAGCGAGGAGCTGAACTGGCAGCTGCACCGGCGCATCGCGGACATCACGCCGAACCTCATGCTGCGCAGCTTCTACCAGAACCTCGTGGATTACATTTTGGCCGAAGGCGCGGATCCCACGCTGGGCGTCACCGGCTTCGTGCCGGACAGCGACGACCGTCTGAAGATTCATCTGGCGCTCATCGACGTCATCGCCGACCGTGCGGATGACCGTGTGGACGCCGTCCTGCACGATCACCGCATGGTCAAGGCGTGACGGTCCGTTAGCCCGCTAGAACCGTCCGTCGCGGTAGAAGGCGGTCAGATCGGCGTCCATCGCGGCGAGCGCGGCGGCGTCCACGTAGGCCATGTGGCCGGTGGCGTACAGGCCGTAGGAGATGTTCAACTTGAGCCGCGGGGCCAGGAACAGGTGCGCGATGTCGTTGCGGGCCGAGAGGTACGGGCAGGCAAGGTCGTACTTGCCGCCCATCACCGCCACCTTGAGCAGTGGGTTGCGCCGCATGGCCGCGGAGAGGTCCAGGGCCGTGTTCGGGCAGTTCATCGGCTCGTCCACCGCGGGAGCCCGATGCATCCAGTTCCAGTTCGGCTCCACCTGCATGTTGTTGAGCACCAGATACGGGCGGTTCCACTCGTATCCGATCTCGCGCACGACGGCGCGGAAGGCGCAGGTCTCCGCGGAGTTCACGCCGGCGGTGGCAGCGTCGTTGGTGGCCGGGTCGGCGCCGCCGGAGCCCACCACGTAGTCGTTGTCCGCCACGAACCGGGCGTCGAAACGGCCGATCATCTTGCCTTCGTCGGCACGCAGCGCGGCACGGAAGTCCTCCATGTCAAGCCGCAGGTGACGGCGCAGCAGTACGCCGGCGTCCACGCCGATCAGCTCGGACAGGCGTTCGGCCACCTCGCGTTCGCGGGCGGCCGGCAGACGGTCGCCCTGAACCAGCGCGGCGGCGTAGTCGCCCAACGCGAAGTCCTCGGCACGCCGCATCAGGTCGTCGGTCACGGCGGCGTTGGCCTCCGCCGCGTCCGCACCGCCCGCGAGCGCCTTGTGGTAGGCCGCGGCGGCCGCGTACGAGGGGATGAGGTTGATGTATCCGGCGTCCGAACCGGCCTGGTCGCCCGCCCAGTCGAGCAGGTTGGAGAGCATGACCACGCCGTTCAGGTCGATGCAGCGGTTCTGGATCATGTTGGCCATGACCGCCACGCGGGTGGTGGCGTAGGATTCGCCGAACAGGTACTTCGGCGCGTTCCAGCGGCCGTTCGCGGCGATCCAGTCCACCACGGCGCGGCAGAACACGTCCGCATCCTGATCCACGCCCCACGCGCGGGAGGTGGGCACGCCGGGAGCCATGGCGGACCAGCCGGTCTCCGGGGCGTCGATGAACACCAGGTCGGAGCGGCGCAGCAGCGTGTACGGGTTGTCCTCGATGGGGTACGGCGCGGCGCCGGAGGGCAGCGGGGCCATCGAGGGGGCCTTCTTCGGACCGAAGCCGCCGGTGTTGAGCCACACGCTGGAGGAACCGGGGCCGCCGTTGAACAGGAACGTCACCGGGCGGTCCGGCCCGGCCGGGGTCGCGTCGCCGGAGACGGCGTCGGCCACGTACGAGATGACGAACAGCGAGGCGATCGGGCTGCCATCGTTCTCCCGGATGTCGAGATGGCCTGCGGTAGCGGTGTAGTCGATGGACGATTGGCCGTCCGCCCAGACCAGCTTGCGCGCGGCCGGGGTCGGGTGGGCGACGAAGCCTTCCGGGGCGGCGTTTGCCGCGACAGCCGGCGCAGCGCCGGTCGCAACGACCGGCGCAGACGTCACCGAAGCGGCGGCTGCAATCGGCTCACCCGCACAGCCCTTATCACAGGCACATCCGCAGGTTCCGCGGGATTCCTCCCCCGCCCCGCTCACTGGGCACCCCACTGTTCCGCGGCGGCCGGCAGCTCCTTGATAACGTTCGCGCAGGTCTCGATGACCAGATCGTTGGCCTCGTGCGTGCCGATGGAGATGCGGATGCCGCAGCCGGAGAACACGCGGGCGATGACGCCGGCCTCGGTGAGCTTCTCGGCCACGGCGTCGGTGAGGTCGCCCAGCTGCAGCCAGAAGTAGTTCGCGCCCGAGGGCGGCACGTGCCAGCCCTGCGCCTCAAGCGTCTCGATGATGCGGGAGCGCTCGGCGATGAGATCCTGGACGCGCACGTCAAGCTCGTCCTGGGCGTCCAGGGAGGCGATCGCGGCGGTCTGGGCCACGTCGGAGACGGCGAACGGCAGGGCCACCTTGCTCATCTCGTTGATGACCGGCACCGGGCCGATGCCGAAGCCGATGCGCAAGCCTGCCAGGCCGTACGCCTTGGAGAAGGTGTGGGCCACCACCACGTTCGGGTACTTGCGGAAGAGGTCCATGGCCACTTCGGTGTCCGGGTCGGTGTTGAACTGGTAGTAGGCCTCGTCGAAGAGCACCACCACGTCCTTCGGCACGGCCTCCATGAGCTGTTCGGCCTCCTCGCGCGAGACCGTGGTGCTGGTGGGGTTGTTCGGGTTGTTCACGATGATCAGGCGCGTGCGGTCGGTCACGGCGGCGATCATCGCGGGGATGTCGTGGCGCAGGTCGGCGGTCAGCGGCACCTCGACCGGGGTGGCGCCGGCACCGCGCACGATGATCGGGTACGCCTCGAAGCTGCGCCACGGGTAGATGACCTCGGTGCCGGGACCGGTCAGGGCGTCCACGAGCTCGGTGATGATCTCGGAGGAGCCGGCGCCCAGGATGATGGAGGCCGGGTCGACGTCGTAGCGCTTGGCGAGACGCTCGACCACCTTCCAGCCGTGCATGTCCGGGTAACGGTTCATCGAGGTCAGGGCGGACTTATCAATCGCCTCGATCACGGACGGCAGCGGGCCGTACGGGTTCTCATTGCTGGAGAGCTTGAACGCGCGACGGTCGGTCGGCGCGGGCTTGCCCTGACGGTAGACCGGGATGGACGCGAGGTCCTCCCTGTGACGGAAAGCGGCGATGCCTTCGGTGTTGGTCATGATGATTCCTTTCCTTAGTATCGGCTCCCCTCGCTGAGGGGAGCTGGCCGCGAAGCGGACTGAGGGGAGTCTCGTTACGCAAGGAACTCCCCTCAGTCTCGCATCGCTCGACAGCTCATCCTGCAATTAAGGACGAACTTCGTTCGTGTTTTTCTGGCTCGACTGTCGTCTCGCACATTGCCTACAAACAGCTCTGCTGTTTGCCTCACGGCAATGTCCTCAGAGAGGGGAGCCAAGTAATGTCAGTCCTTGACGAACGCGGCGAGGTCGTGGTTCAGCGCCACGCCGGATTCGCGGTCGGTGTACGTCATGTGTCCGGCCGGGTAGATGCGCTGCGTCACACTGCCCTCCGGAGCGTCCATCGAGGCGATGAGCGCGTCCGAGGCGCCGACCGTGGTGATGGTGTCGTAGCAGCCGTTGGCCACCATGAGACGGAAGCCGGCGACCTGCTGCAGGCAGTATTCCAACGCTCCCGCGTAGTCGAACTCGTCGAACGGCGACTTCTTGGCGCCTTCCGGCACGGAATCGGAGGGGCCGCCCACGCTCCAGTCCCAGGAGGACCAGACGTCGCCGGGGGCCTCCACGCGCGTGAGCGCACGGTCCACGCCGAGCAGGTCGTTGTAGAAGCGGTGCGCGCAGACGGCCAGCACCGGGCCCACGCGGCTGTCGGACGGGTCGACCTGGTAGATCGGCGAGGCGGGCGCGGCATACCGGGCGTCGTACACACCCACGACCTTGCCTTCGTCCTCCAGCAGCATCGAGCGGAAGCGGTCCTTGGAGATGTTGAGACGGTTCTTGAGCCATGCGGCGGCCTTGACGCCGGTGAATCGTTCGAGTTCGGCGGCCACGGCCTCGCGCCGGGCCTGCGGCAGTCGGGAGCCGGCGTACAGGGCGCTCAGGTACGGCCCGTAGGCGTATTCGCGCGCCTTGTCCACCGCCTCGCGCCAGTCCTTGGCGTCCAGCGAGCCGCGCTTGTGGTACCAGGCGACCGCGGCCATCAGTGGCAGCGAGCTGGCCGGGGCCACCACCGAACGCAGGCGGTCGTGGACCTCCTGGATGTTCGTGGTGGTGCCCATGAGTACCACGCCGGCGGGCGCGATCTGCGTGTCCGCGAGCTCCAGCATGGCCTTGGCCATGAGCGGGGCGCGCACGGTGCCGTAGCTTTCGCCGAGGATGTACAGCGGCGAGGCCTCGCGGCCTTCCAGCACCATCCAACGGGCGGCCGCCTCGGCGAACTGGCGGGCGTCCTCGCGGGCCGTGTACTTGGATTCCACGTCCACGTCCGACTCGTACCGGCCGTAGCCGCAGCCGATGGCGTCCATGACGATGAGGTCGCAGTCCGTCAGCAGCGAGGACGGGCTGTCCACGAGGTGATAGGAGTCGCGCAACGGCGCGTCGAGGTCGTCGCTGAACGCGGCGCGCTTCGGGCCGATGCCGGACAGCAGCAGCGCGGTGCTGGCCACGATCGGGCCGCCGTTGAACAGCGCCATCACCGGGCGTGCGGGGTCGGGCGAGCCGTCGAACAGTCGCACGAACGACGTGACGGACATGCGGCCCACCGGCCGGCGGTCCTCGTCCGAACGCGGCACGTCGATCAGGCGCACGCGGGCCTCGTAGTCCACCTGTTCGCCGGCTTCGTTGGTGAATGTCAACGTTTTCGCCTGGTCCACGTCGGGCATGGCCGGGCCCGGCTGGTGGCGGGAATCGTCGCTCATCGTTACCTCATTTCCGTTGATTCCGTTGTTCGTTTCGTTCGCTGCCGCGCGTCGTACGTATTACGCTTCATCGCGCCTCGCTGCATGGCGACGGGTTTGTCCGACGACGTTCACTTCCGCAATCGTACGCGGCTTCCCGTTCGTCGGACGGCCGCCGCGCCTACTCCAGCATGCCGTCCAGTCGCGTGAGGGCGAGCAAGTAGAGCTTGGCGGCGGTGAGCAGGTTGGCGGTGTTCACGCATTCGTCCGCACTGTGGGCACCTCCCTCGTCTTCGCCCATGCTGGCCGGTTTGGCGGGGTGTCCGGCCTTGCGGGCGATGTCCTCCATGTACCAGAAGTCGGCGCCGAAGGTGACCGACCTCGGCAAGAGGCGCGAGTGCGTGCCGCCGCCCATCGTGAAGGGTTGCTTATCCGCGTCGAAGAAGTCGTTGAACGCGCGGGTCAGGGTCCGGCATTCCACGCCGTCCGGGTCGATGCGGTAGGCCGGTTCGTCGTGGACCGATTCCACCCGCACATCCCAGTCGGCGGGCATGGCCGCGACGGTCGCGCGCAGTGTGCGTTCGATGTCCGGCCCGTTGCCGGAGACCGGGTATCGGCTGTCACATTGGAGGCGCAAACGTTCGCCGGGCGTTTCGGCACTGGCGTTATCACCGGATGCCTCCGCTCCGACGGATCCGTTGGGCGCACCGAATTCCGCCGAGTTCAGCGGATCCGCGTTCCCGTCGGTTTCCGATACGCCCTCCGCATCCGGCATGACTCGGCCGAGGTTGAAGCTCAACGGCCCGGATTCGTCCTCGCAGGCGATGCCGAGGCCCCTGCCGTCCTTCGACTGGGCGATGGCGAACAGCGCACGGGCCGTGGCCAGTTCGGCGACATGGTCGGGGCCGTCCAGCAGTCCGGATTCGGCGAGGAACCCGGTCAGCAACATGATGGCGCTCACCGTGCCGTCCTGGAAGGCCGCGTGACCGGCGATGCCTTGGGCATGGAGCGTGCGTGCGGCAGCATCCCAGCGGACCGTTTCGCGATACCGTTCGGACGATTCGGCGATGGCAGATTCCACGGCCACACCTGAGATGCCGGACAGTTCGATCGAGGCCTCGCCGGGCACGGCGTTCGCAGCCGAGCCGGCGGCGAAATGCCGCCAAATGCCAGGCGCGGGCACGCTCATCGTGATCTGCAGGATGCCCTTTTGCCCGTAGTTCACGGGGAACGGGCCATCGGTGACCAAGCTGAATCCGGCCGCCTGTTCACGGGCCAGATAGCCGCGCAGGTCGTTCATCCGGGTTTCCTCGCCGCCGCCCATGAGCGCGCGCACACGGTGGCGCATCGGCACGTCGAGATCGCGGATCATGCGCAGCACGAACAGGTTGACCAACGAGGGGCCCTTGCAGTCGTGCACGCCGCGGCCGAACACGAACTCGCCTTCGCGGGTCAGCGCGAACGGCGGGCGCGTCCAGCCGTCGCCGGCCGGTACCACGTCCAGGTGGCCGACCAGGGCGATTTCGTCCTCGCCACCGACCTCCAAATCGAACCGGGAATCGCCGGACTCCACCGCGGCGGACAGTGCGTAACCGCCGTGATTACAGGGCGCAAGGCCCATCGCTCGCATGTCCTCGGACGCTACGTCGAACATGTCCGCCACGGCCGGACCAAGTGGGGTCGGGCGGCCATCGTTCGCGGCACCGCCATCGTCCGCCGCCTCTCCCCCGGCATATCCGTCGTCGCAAATCGACGGCACCGCGACCCATCGTGCCAACGTTCGCTCGAATTCGTCGGCGTGCGCGGCCAGCCATTGGTCGGCGCGGGTCATCAATGCGCGTTCGGCATCGGTCAGTCGGCTCGCATCCACCGCCGAACCGGCCGCCACCGGCATCGTCTCAATACTGCCGCATGTGTCGCCACTCGCATCCAAGGCAGCCGCATCGATAACCCCGGCGGTCCCATCGATCCCGGCACCGCCACGACCAACGCCGGCAGACGGACAATCCTCCACGGCAGTCTCCGCCAACGTATCCTCGGCGACGTCCTCCATCACCCCGGCATCGCTCATCGGGCGGCCCCGGCGAGGCTTGAATCGAGGCTCGGGTCCAGCAGCACATCACGGCCGGCGTCCTCCAGCGAGGGAATCGCGCCGACCAGCGAGCGCGTGTACGGGTCGGTCGGTGCCTTGACGATCTGCTCGGCAGGCCCGCATTCCACGATGCGACCGTGGTGCATCACGGCGATGTCGTCGCAGATGTAGCGCACGGCGGCCAGATTGTGGCTGATGAACAGCATCGACAGGCCCAGCTGTTCGTGGAGCGAGCGGATGAGGTTGAGCACCACGGCCTGCACGGACACGTCGAGGGCGCTGGTGATCTCGTCGGCCACGACGAGCTTCGGGCGCACGGCCAGGCATTTGGCCACGGCGACGCGCTGGCGCATGCCGCCGGAGAGCTGGTCGGGCATCTTGGGCGCCACGTCGGCCGGCAGGTGCACGAGTCGCAGCAGTTCGGCCACGGATTCCTCGCGTTCGGCGGCGCCCAGATGCTCGTAGGTGTCGAGCACCTCGCCGATCGCCTCGCCCACGCTCATGCGCGGGTTGAGCGAGGAGTACGGGTCCTGGAAGACCATCTGCACGATTTCGGCCTTGGCGTGGCCCTTGAGCTTGGCGCGGTCGTGCTGGCTCAGGCCGTCGATGAGGATCTGGCCGGAGTCGAGCGGCTGCATTCCCACGATGGCCTTGGCGAGCGTGGACTTGCCGGAGCCGGATTCGCCTACGAGACCCAGCATGGCGCCGCGCTTCATGGTCAGCGAGATGTGGTCCACGGCGTGCACCACGGAATCGCGCTTTTCGAAGGTCACGCAAGCGTCGCGGACCTCAAGAATCGTATCGTCGCTCATCGTTCCTCCTTCGTGTCCTGCTGATTGGACTGCGGGGCTTCCTGCAGCTCCGCCGCATCCTCCGCGGCTTCGGCCTTGACTACATCGTCCGCGGCGATATCGGCAGCCTCTGCCGCGTCCCCGTCAATCACAGTGTTTTTCACCACACGTTCGGCGGCCTCCCGATCGGCAAGGTCGGCGGACTGGTGCGAGACCAGCTCGTCGTCGATGGTGACCAGCGGGCGGCTCTTGTCCGTGGCGAGGGTCGGAATGGAGCTGACCAGCGCACGGGTGTACGGGTGCTTGAGTTTCTCGGGCGTGCGCAGCAGCGCGGTGTCGAAGATCTCCACGATCGCGCCGTGGTACATGACCATGATCCGGCTGCAGATCTCGCCGAGCACGGCGATGTCGTGGGAGACGATGACGGCGGCCTGCTTGTTGCGGGCGCATTCGTTGCGCAGCAGCGCCAGCACCTGCTTCTGGACCGTGACGTCCAGTGCGGTGGTCGGTTCGTCCGCGATGATGAGCTTGGGGTGGTTGATCTCGGCCATGGCGATCATCGCGCGCTGGCGCATGCCGCCGGACAGCTCGTGCGGGAACTTGCGTTCCGCGTGCTGGGCCGGGTCGATGCCCACGTGTTCCAGCATCTCGACCGCCTGCTTCATGGCCTCCTCGTGCGGGGTGCCGTTCTGGCATTCGAGCACTTCGGCCAGCTGCTTGCCCACGCGCATGGCGGGGTTCAGGGCGGTCAGTGAGTCCTGGAAGACCACGCCGATGCCGGAGAGCAGCTTGCGTTTGTCCTTGGGCAGCATGCCCACGATGTCGGTACCGTCGAAGCGGATGGAGTCGGCGGCCACGTACGAACCGGGCGCGGCCAGGTCGGCCACGGACATCATCGTGAGGGACTTGCCGGAGCCGGATTCACCCACGAGGCCCACGATCTCGCCGGCTTCCACGTCGAAGCTGATGCCCTTGACCGGCGTGTTCCAGCGCTTGCCTTCGGGGAAGGAGACGGTCAGGCCGCGTACGGAAAGCACGGGCGCGGGGCGCGGCACGGAGACCACGGCGGCGTCCGGGTCCTTGGCGCGCAGGGCCTCGACCCTCTCGCGGTGCTGCGCGGTCTGCTCGGCGGCGGCCTCGACCACGAGCTCCATGTTGGTCTTGTCCAGCATCTTCGGCGGGTTGTCGAGCTCGCGCTTGGACAGGGCGGAGGGCAGCGGCTTGTAGGCGCGACGGATCTGGTTGGAGATGCCCTCGCCGAACAGGTTGAACGCCAGACCGGCGAACACGATGGCGATGCCGGGACCCACAGCGGCCATCGGCGAGACATACACCTGGGCGAAGCCCTCGTTGATCAGGCGACCCCAGTCGTAGACGGGCGGCTGCACGCCCAGACCCAGGAAGCTCAGCGAGCTCATGGCCAGAATCGCGCCGCCGATGGACTGCGTGACGTTCGCCACGAACGGCTCGGCCACTTCGGGCAGGATGTAGTAGAAGACCTGACGGCTGCCGGAGACGCCGAACATGCGGGCCGCGGCCATGTAGTCCGCGCCGGCCACCGTGGCGGAGAGCGTCTGCGCGAGTCGCGCGAAGGTCGGGGTCATGGTGATGGTCAGGGCGATGGTGGTGGCCGTGGCGCCGGTGCCGAGCGCGATGACGGTCAGCATGGCGAGCAGGATCACCGGGAAGGCGAGCCAGACGTTGATGATGGACGAGGTCCAGCGCTGGGCGCGCTTGCCGAACACCACCGGCACCGCGCCGACGATGATGCCGAGCACCGCGGAGATGGCGGTGCAGATCAGGGCGGTGACCAGCGAAAGGCGGGTGGCGACCATCGTGCGCGCGAAGATGTCGCGGCCGAGCTGGTCGGTGCCGAACCAGTGCTCGCCGGACGGCTTGTGCAGCAGGATCGCCGGGTTTTCGGTGTTGGCGGCCGCACCCCAGACGGCCGGCGCGATGACGGCCAGCACGATGAGCACGACGATCATCACGCCGGAGACCACCACCAGCGGTGAGGACAGGAACTGCTTGGTACGTTTCATTTCTCGCTCCCTATTCCTTGCTCCGTTAACCCCAAACCAGTCGATCGCGCCTTATCTCGGCTCCCCTTGTCAGGGGAGCTGTCACCGAAGGTGACTGAAGGGTAGTTCCGGGAAATCAGGTCAATCCGGATTAACAGAGCCATTCCTTTCCTTAGCTCAGGCCGTCTCCAGCATGGTCGAGCGACGTTCGAGCAGCGCCACCACCACATCGACCAGGAAGGTGATGAGCAGCACCAGGAAGCCGTAGACGAGGGCCAGACCCTGTACGATGCCGTAGTCGCGAGAGGTGATGGCGGTGGTGAACGCGGTGCCCATGCCCGGCCAGTTGAACACCTGCTCGATAAGCACCGTGCCGGTCATGATCTGGGCGAGCGTATTGCCGGCGAGCACCATGATGGTGGAGACCATGTTCGGCATGACGTGATGCCAGTAGATGCGCATGGGGCTCAGTCGCTTGCCGCGGGCCGTGCGCACGTAATCGTCATTGAGGGTGTGGAAGGTCTGGATGCGGGCGATGCGCGAGAGCATGCAGATCGAGGAAATCGACAGTGCGGTGACCGGCAGCACGAACGACGCCGCGCTGTTCGCCCCGGCCACGGGGAAGAGCTTCAGGTTGACGGCGAGCACGCTTACCAGAATCACGGCCACCAGGTAGTCCGGGATGTTGCCGAAGAAGCCGGTGATGCCGGTGAACACCAGTTCGCTGCCGCGGTGACGGTCGCCCTGGGTGTGCACGGCCATGGCCATGCCGATCGGGATGGAGAAGACCAGGATCACCACGAAGGCGGCCAGGGCGAGCGCCACGGTCCACGGCAGTCGCGTGGCCACGATCTCGGAGACCGAACGGCCGGAGATGATGGAGATGCCGAGGTCGCCGTGGAACAGGCCGGCGATGTACTGGGCGTACTGCACCGGCAGCGGCTTGTTGAGGCCGAGCGTGGCACGACGCTGCGCCACCAGTTCGGGGGACGCGGTGGCACCGAGCGCGTTACGCACCGGATCGCCGCCGGAGAAGCGCAGCACCACGAACGCCACGGTGACGATGACCCACAGGGCCACGACCGTGCGCACCAGTCGCCTTCCGATGAAACTCACCCACGGATTCATGCGACGGTGCGTGCGCTGCTGCGGTGCGGCCGCGGTCGCGGTGGTTGCCGTCGCGTCCGCACTCGCACCCGCGTTCGCCGCGTTCGCGTTGCTGCTCTCGCTCACGATGTGCTCCTTATTTATTATGCGTGTTATCGGAATTAGGTTCGGCTGCTCTGCCAGCGCGGCCCCGCCGCCTCGGTTCCCCTCTCTGAGGACGATGCCGTGAAGCGGACAGTCCGGTGGACTGTCCGTAGGCATCGTGCGAGACGACAGTCGAGCCGGCAGCACGCGGGCGTAGCCCGTCCGCAATTGCTGCTGAGCTGTCGGCGAAGCCGGCTGAGGGGAGTCAATAAAAATCCCCTCAGCCGGCTTGTTTTCTCATGTATTCGCTATCCCCGCTCAGGCCGCCTTGAAGGTGGTCGGCAGGAAGTTGCCGGTCGGGTCGGTGCCCACGGTGAAGCCCTTGGAGTAGTACATGTCCCAGGACTGGGCGAGCGGCAGGACGGTCACGTTCTTCATGAGCTGGTCCTCGGCCTTCTGCCAAGCAGGGCAGGAGTCCTCGCCGGCCTGGGAAGCGGCCTCATCCGCGAGACGGAAGTAGGTCTTGTCCGCGTTGTAGGTCCAGTTGCCGCCGTCCGGCACCACGTCGCCGGAGAAGATGCCGTACCATTCGGCCGGGGTGGTGGCGGAGATGCTGCTGATGAGCAGATCCCAGTCGCCGCCGGAGAAGATCACGTTGGTGTACTGGTCGGACGGGGTGATCTGCGCGTCGAAGCCGACGGCCTTGAGCTCCTTCTGCACCAGTTCCACGCCCGCGGCCACGGCCGAGCCGGCGGTGGAGTTGTACAGGATCTTGACGGTGAGCTTCTGGCCGTCCTTGCTGCGCACGCCGTCGGAACCGGCCTTCCAACCGGCCTCGTCGAGCAGCTTCTTGGCGTCCTTGACGTTGGTCTTGGCCATGGAGGCGGAGGAATCGGCGTCGGAGCAGATCGAGGAGCCGGCGGGCATGATGGACTTCATCAGCTCGCCCTTGCCGGACGTGATGGCCGGGCCGACCTTGCTGCGGTCGATGGCCTCGGCGATGGCCTGGCGCACCTCAAGCGTGCCGGTCGGACGCGCGACGTTCTGGTTGAAGAACAGGGACATCGGCATCGAACCGCCCTTGGTGCCCTTGTAGGAGGTGGTGTCGATGCGGTCCTGGTCGGAACCGCTCAGCTTGACCAGGTTGAGGTCGCCGGAGCCCAGCATGTTGGTCTGGGTGGACTGGTCGGTCACCACGGTGGCCACGATGGTCTTGGGCAGGTCCGTGATCTTGGTGCCGTCGGGCAGGCCGGACTTGTAGGAATCGTTACGCACATAGGTGTACTTCTGGCCGGCGGAGGCGCTTTCGAGCTTGTACGGGCCGGTGCCGAAGGTCTTGGAGTCCATGGCGGACGGGTCCTTCAGGCCTGCCGGGCAGACGATGGGCAGCTGACCGACCTCCTCGGCGAGGAAGCTCTGCGGGGTGGAGGTCTTGAAGGTCACGGTGTTGGCGGAGTCGTCCGCGGTGATCTCCACGCCTTCCGGCACGTAGACGCCGTTGTACTGGGAATCGGAGGCATCCTTGATCACGTAGTCGAACGTGGCCTTGACGTCGCTGGCCTTGAGGGCGGTGCCGTCGGAGCAGACCACGTTGTCCTTCAGGGTGAACGTGGCCTCGGTGGTGGTGGCCTTCCATTCCTTGGCGATGTTGCCGGTCGGCTCGGAGCCGGCGGGCATGCTCAGCAGGGATTCGTAGGCGAGCGTGGACAGCTGCACGCCGTCGCCGGTGGCGTTGGTGATCGGGTTCAGCTTGCCCGGGTCGGACTGGATCGCGTAGTTCACGGTTTCGGGGACGCCGGTTGCCGTGGCGTCGCCTCCCTGGCCGCCGCCGCAGCCCGCCAGGGCCATCGCCATTGCACAGATACCGGCCGTCGCCGCGGTCGCAGTAACCATCTTGCGTTGCATGTCGTACCTTCCTCTCGGTCCGTTTCCATTGACCGTCCGCTCGGACTGCCGCCGACGTATTCAATAGAATGAATATAATGTTATGAATCAATGTGGCGGCTATGTTTCTGCCGTGCAACAAAGACGAAACAGGGACTCAGGCGCGAGGATGCGACGGGCGTCGATTGGCGGAATGACGCCGTTTTTGACGGGTTTTCACTTATCAATAAGGACTGTCCCACTATGTGAGACCGGCGGCAGGTGCGCAGCATGGACGGACTCCTTCATTCCCATATCCACGCCATATCCGTCCCATACCCGCATCATCGCGGGTTGCGATTGTGACGGAAAACGGCCGCATCTGCGCATGACAACGGGGGAAGGCATGCAGTTACCACCGTTTTTGCGCTGCAGACAGGCCGAGACTGCGCGCCACCTTCGTCCGGACGCGCGGATATACCGTCACTCCGCGGCCATAGCAGACAAAAACCGTCACTATGTATGCGGCTGAACGAAGGGTCCGCATACATAGTGACGGTTCAGGACGCAAAATCCTCACTATGTATGCGTCATGCTGGTTCGGCCGCATACTTAGTGAGGGTTGAACGAACAGAAAAGGCGCTATGCCATGCAACCCTTTCGTTGAGCTGCATACACAACGCCTTTGAAAGTCTCTACGCAGAACCGCAGCGCAGCTCGTGAGGATTCACGCGCGCACGATCACGTTGCGCAGCGAGCCGATGCCTTCCACATGCACGATGGCCTCGTCGCCGGGGTCGAGATGGCCGGAGGCGTTCGGCGTGCCGGTCATGATCACGTCACCGGGCAGCAGCGTAGAGAAGCTGGAGATCGCGGCGATCTGCTCCGGGATGCCGTGGATGAGGTTGGCGGTGGTGCCGGACGCCATCGGCACGTCCTCGCCGTTGAGCGTGAAGGAGATCTTGGCGTCACGCCAGTTGAGATCGTCGCGCATCACGATCCACGGGCCGAGCGGACAGGAGGTGTCGAAGCCCTTGGCGCGGGTCCAGGTGGGGTCGAGGCCCTGCAGGTCACGCAGGGTGACGTCGTTGACGCAGGTGAAGCCGAGCACGTAGTCCATCGCGTTCTCGACGGACACGTTCTTGGCGATGCGGCCCATCACCACGGCCACTTCCGGCTCGAAGTTCATGTCCTTGGAGCAGGCGGGGTACACGATCGGGTCGTCCGGACCGATCACCGAGGTGGACGGCTTGGTGAAGATGACCATGTTCTCCGGCGCGTGGGCGATCTCGGAGTGGCCGGCCTCGTGCATGAACTGGGCGTGGGCCTCGTAGTTCTTGGCCAGGCCGTAGACCTTGGAGGGGATGACCGGGGAGAGCAGACGGATGCCGTCGGCGTCCAGCGGGTAGCGGTTGCCGGTGGGCGTGACCTGGCCGCCGGACAGCGGGTGTCCGTCGAGTTCGACGAGATAGTCCTTGCCGTCGGCTTCGTCGGTCTGGACGAAGGCGTAGCGCGGCGAATCATTGAGCGAAAAACGTGCAAGTCTCATGCTGCCTAGCGTACACCGTTGAATACGTCTAATCTTTTCGCGAACGATTCAGCGATGGTTACGTCCACTTGGAACCGTTCCTTTTCTCGGCTCCCTTTGTCAGGGGAGCTGGCCGCGAAGCGGGCTGAGGGGTAGTCGTCCGCGCAAGGCCACACACCTATGGCTCAGCCCGATTCCTTCCTGTTCCCTGACGGTTGCGGCAGACGGTTGCGGCAGACGGTTGCGGCAGACGGTTGCGGCAGACGGTTGCGGCAGACGGTTGCGGCAGACGGTTGCGGCAGACGGTTGCGGCAGACGGTTGCGGCAGACGGTTGCGGGGTCAGACATGTGCTGCTCAACACACTCAAGGCCGTTCGACCAAGCCTACGGTTGAGCAGCACATGTCTGACCCCGCAACCTACCTATTGCGAAATTTCCGCCTATCGTTCGGCCTGGTTTCTAGCCTTCCTGCCCTAGGGAAAGCCATCATTGGAGACGACTGGGGGCGAACCGCTGGAACAGCCCGTGAGCTACTGCTCCGTCCAAGTCTGGTCGAAGAGCGACTGGCCGCTGGCGGTGTGCATGTACACGCGCAGCGACGCCTTGCCGCTCTGCGTCTTGCACATGGTGCCCAGGATGTTCGCGGTGGACTGGTACGTGTCGCCCATTGCGGAGACGGAGGACGCGATGGCGTCGCCCGCCGCGGCGTAGTCGTCGCTCACCGTGTACTCGTAGACGAGCGTGTCGCCCTCGACGTGGTAGCTGAAGTCGATGCCGGAGCCGGACAGCGAGTCGGCCTCGGACTGAATGGACTGCTGGAATTCGGAGGAGTCCACGAACGCCTGCACGGAGTCGTAGACGCCGGCGTCGCCCTTCGAGAGGTCGTCGAAAGTGTCGTTGAGCGTATCGTCCAAGGTGTCGTCGAGGTTGTCGAGATTCTCGCCATTGGCGGAATCGCTGGAGTCGCCGGGGTCGCTGTACGAGTAGTCCGACTTCGCATCGTTCAGTTCGTCCTGCAGTTCGTTCTTCGCGTACGACCAGCCGCCAGCGATGACGGCGATGACCAGGATGACCCCCAATACCATGCTCGCGGCGCTAATGACGATGCCGGCGATGGCGAAGCCCTTGCCCTTGCCACCCTGCTTCTTGATCTGGTTCAGACCGATGATGCTCAGAATCAGGCCAACAAGCGAAACAAAGAACGAGCAGACGAAGCCCGCGATTGCCAGACCGTTATACCGCTGGTTCGCGGCCGGCGAGACTGGGGCGCCGTAGTTGTACTGACCATACGGGCCGGGCTGGGCGTATGGATTGGGCTGTGCATACGGGTTCGATTGGCCTTGGCCGGGCTGGGCGTATGGGTTATTGGATTGACCGGCCTGCCCCGGTTGACCTGGCTGGGAGTACTGCGGGACTCCCTGCGGCGGGACCGCTCCGTATGGAGGGACGCCCTGCGGAGGCACTTCACCGTACTGCGGAACACCCTGCGGAACGCCATTCTGAACCGGGTTCTGCGGCACTTCGCCCGCGCTTTGCGGCACGGCGTTATTCACAAAAGGCGTATCCGATGGCGCACCAGACTGAAGCGGCGTCCCATTCTGCAACGGTTGGGTGACCGGAGAAAGTGCCTCCGTGGGCTGGCCGAAACCATACGTTCCCACTTCCGGCAAGGTCTGCGTGGCTTGCAATGGCTGGTTCATTGACGGCAACGCCTCGGTCGGCTGTCCTACCCCACCCAGAGACGGCAGCGCCTCGGTCGGCTGGCTGGAGCCATACAAACCGGTTTCCGGCAATATCTGCGTCGGCTGTTGCGGGGTTGGACCCGTTTCATTCAGCGCGGCAGAGGGCAGCGTCTGCGTCTGCTGCAACGGCTGCTCGAACGACGGCAACGCTTGTGTGGGCTGTTCCGTCGAACTCGCAGCCGGCAAAGTCTGCGTAGGCTGCTCCGCATTCGATGCGACCGGCATCGCTCCAGTCGCGGCCTCCCCCGACTCCAAACCTACTCCCGCGGCCGGATCCGAAGCCGGCTCACCCCAAGGCACCTGCTCATTGTTCAGATCACTCATCACGACCCCTTCTCATCGCATGCCCTCAGGTAGGACATCCCCCAACGCGCGCAACGCTGTGCGTCAATTCCAAGCGTACTCGCAGATCAACGAAATCGCACCGCATGTCAGACACCGTTCATCACCGATATCGCGGTACTTAACAGCACCGAGCAAAGGCCCGACCGCATCTCATCCGAAACAGACGAGCGCCATCGGGCCTTTTACACGTGCCAAATCAAAAATCAGCACCTACGCAAATCAGCGTCACTTCAGCACGTTGGCCTTCAGCCTATGGAGGAACGCGGCCATATCCTGACGCACCACCGGACGGAGCCCGCCGAATGAGCCATCCGAATAACCATTCGTCACGCCTGTCTTGGACAGCCACGCGATATCCTGCGAATGAGACGTGTTACTGGTCACATCGGTGAACGTCCTTCCGCTGCCCGTAGGCTCACTGGCCTTCAGATATATGGCAAGCCTGTGCAGGAATGCAGCCATATCCTGACGAAGCACCTGCTTTGTTCCGCCAAACGTGCCATCAGCAAAGCCCTTGGCAATTCCAGTGGAATACAGCCACATGACCTCCTTGGCGTGGCTGGTATTCGCGTTTACATCCGAGAACGGGTTCTTGGACCAATCAGGCGTAAAGTTCGGCGATCCGGCCAAACGGTAGAGGAACGCGGCCATATCCTGACGCACCACCGGCCTGCCGCCGCCGAACGTGCCATCCGCGTAGCCGGACGTAATCTTCTGATCAGCGAGCCACAGAATATCGTCATAATGCGGCGTCTTGCCCTTCACCACATCAGAGAACGGCGATTCGCTGGGCGAGGGAGACGGAGACGGATCGGGAGACGGCGCAGGCGACGAGCTGAACTGCACTCTCACGCTGTCCGACCCGTTGGCGTTGCCGTCGCCGATTCCGACAGTCAGCCAGAAATCAACGCCGGTAACATGCGGGGTCTTCAGTCCGCGCGTGATAATCGATTTCAGCGACGCAGGCAATGCCGTGGGACCTACAGTGAATGGGGCCTTGTTCCCATCAGTCGGCACCTCAATCTTGAACATTGAATACAAATTATCCGCGGTCACATTATTAGGATCGTTAACGTATGAAACGCCATCGGCAGGCACGCAGAACGAAGGCTGCGCGGTCAAATCCTTACCCCAATTGATGCAGGATTTGCCATCGACGACTAAAGCCATAATCAGGGATGCATCGGTAGCTTGCACCTTATCCGGCGCCGGATTGTTCGGCGGCAATTCGGCATCCAGATTACGGCTATACGAATACTGCATTTGATCCACATTCTGCGTGGACACAGTCGTAGGAGTGACGGACAAATCGTACAGAGGCTTGCCCTCCCACCTCGTGGCAGCGACAGCCGATTCCGCAACCGCGGCGGTACCGAACAACATACCGCCAGCTGAAATCAATGCGATGAACGCCTTACCAAAACGTTTCATGGCAATGTTCCTTTCATACCTTCAACGAGGCGACACAAGCAAAGTCAAACCCGTCCGCCATCGCACCGGCTCTTTTCCCTCTTCGCCCACCGGCGAGACGAGACTGAAAGACAATTCCCAGTCTTTTTTCAGGATACACCGCCTCAACAAACGAAAAGCAGGAATTATCCCAATGAAAACGCCGCATCCGCAAGGAATTACGGCACTTCGAGCACCAGTCCCCCTCATCGGTACGATGGTTCGCATGAGTCACGCCGCATCATCGCCATCGCCATCATCCGCAACGGTTCCGCAGCATATCCTGGTGACCGGTGGAGCCGGATTCATCGGTGCGAACTTCGCGCACTGGGTGGCCCGCAATCATCCAGAAACCCACATCACCGTACTGGACGCCCTGACCTACGCCGGCAAACGGGAGAACCTCGACGGTATCTTCCCCGACCAGCTCACCTTTGTGCATGGCGATATCTGCGACGCGGCGTTGGTCGAATCGCTGCTCGACCGCACACCGTCGCCAGCATCAGCAGCGTCGCCAGCATCAGCACAGCCGCCAATCGACGCCATCGTGCATTTCGCCGCGGAATCCCACAACGACAATTCGATTCTGGACGCCTCACCGTTCCTGAAGACGAACGTGACCGGCACCTACGTACTGCTGGAGGCCGCCCGCCGGCACGATCTGCGATTCCACCACATCAGCACCGACGAGGTGTACGGCGACCTGGCGCTGGACGATCCGCACAAGTTCACCGAGCGCAGCCCGTACAACCCCTCCAGCCCGTATTCGGCATCCAAGGCCGCCAGCGACCATCTGGTCCGCGCATGGCACCGCACATACGGGCTCAGGGCCACCATCAGCAATTGCAGCAACAATTACGGCCCGTATCAGCACGTGGAGAAGTTCATTCCACGCCAGATCACTAATATTCTGGCCGGCATCCGGCCGAAACTGTATGGTCAGGGGCTGGCCGTGCGCGATTGGATCAACGTCGAGGACCATTGCAGCGCCATCTGGACGATTCTGGTGCGCGGCCGCATCGGTGAGACCTATCTGGTGGGCGCGAACGGGGAACACAGCAACATCGATGTGCTCCGCATGATTCTGGAGCACATGGGCCGCAGCCCGGACGATTTCGACCACGTCAACGACCGTCCGGGCGGTGACGTGCGGTACGCCATCGATGCCACGAAAATCGAGACCGAACTCGGCTGGCACCCGCGATTCACCGATTTCAGCGCAGGCCTTGACCGGACCATCGACTGGTACCGCACGCACCAGGACTGGTGGATGCCGGACAAAATGGCCACTGAGGAGAAGTATCGCCGGCAGGGTCACTGATCCTGCTCGGCTTCGCCCGCCAGCTCCTTGAGACGGTCGATTTCCTTCTCCAGTGTCGCGATGTAACGCGCCTGTTGTTCGATAATGAGATCCTGCGTGTCACGGCCGAGTGCATCACCGAAGGGTGCTTTCGTCCGTTTCTGCTGGCTGTTTTGCTGCGATTGCGATGACTTCGATTCGGCTTTTCGCCTCTCCTCGCGGCGCCATCGGGCGAAGCAACGCTCGATGCGTTTGTATCCCACGAGTTCAGGCGGCAGGCCCGCCTGTCGGAAGATATGCGAGGGCCTCTCGCCCGCGTGGTATTGCTTCATGCATTCCTTGCGGAACCAATCAGCGTAATGGATTCTGGTGGGCGTTGCGAATTCGACCGCCGGCAATGCCGCCAGGTAGGCGATTTCCTCATCCGTAAACGTCTCCGACCGCATGATCCCCCTCAGTACACGGTTAACGGCACAGCAGAAAAGTATGGGTGGCTGGAAGTCAGGCTTTCCAGCCACCCATTATAGATTTCGTAGGTTTCGCCGAGTCCCGGCCCCGGCCGTGGAAGGCTCTGGCTCAGGACTCGGGGCGATCACTTCTTGAGGACGTTGTCGTGCATGCGATGCAGGAACGCGGCCATATCCTGGCGATACACCGGCGTCATGCCCTTGAACTCGCCATCCGCGTAACCCGTCGCGATCCTCTCCGCGGCAAGCCAGCAGATATCATCCCGATGCGGCGTCGACGCCGACACATCAGAGAACGGCACCACACACGCCACAGGCGTGGAACCGCCGCCGTTGCCGCCCGACGAGGAGCCGCCAGCCGACTTCCACTGGGCCTGAAGGACGACAACACCATTCGAATCAGCGGACAAGTTCAAGACTTTCTGGCCATCGGAATACGACGTCTTCCCATCGCCATTCTTTATTTTCCATCCGTCAAATACGTAACCAGATCGGGTGAACGCATTCTTCGCAAGCTGCTGTTTCTGATCGTAGGTGAATTGCTGATCCTTCATCTTGCCGGTACCACCGTTGGCGTCAAAGGACACCACGTATGTGTTTGCCTTCCATTGCGCGTACAACGTCAGGCCATCGGTCTTGTCCAGCGTGACTTCGGTGCCTTCATTGTATGAAACACCACTGCCGTCCGCCACAGTATTCCAATTCGCAAACGTATAGCCCTTACGAGTGAATCCGTTAGACGAGGTCTTCACTTGCTCATTGACCCGACCCGTGGTAGGAGTCATTACGCCCTCGCCGCCGTTGGCCTGATAGGCGACCGTCGTCTTCGGCATAAGAACCCGAACTTTGACTTCGGCAGGAATCGAGGTGCCGTCCACCTCACCGGACAGGGTATACTCCTCGCCGCCTACGGTGTCCGCCCATGTGATGGCGTTGCCTTCCTCATCCTGAGCCGAGTTCCAAAGCACTTCGGCATCGACGGGCTCGGCATCCGGTCGATCAGGGTCAGTGACCTTCACGCTGGCAGGCAATACTGGCTCCTCACCAGCCTCCACCGTAATCTCATCAACCAGCTGAGGCTGCAGACGATGATCAATGAAGTGCGGGGTTAATGTTATGTTGCCAGCAGTGAAACAAAGAAGACCATCCTGATTCTTAGGCCATTGTTTAATTGGCTTTTTCTGACTAAGAATAACTCTATCCACCAAATGCTCGTCTATTGTTCCCTCGAAGTCGCTCTCCCATGTCCAACCGAGGAATTTGACGTCCGACGGCAGATTCTCAAACTCGGGAAGAGTGAACAATCCGACATTATTAGAGTAATATTCGGTATCATGAGGTGGCATTGTTATACCTTTTGGTAGGCTGGACGTGTCATATGAAAGTTTGTGATAAACATCCCACTTCCATACCGGAATCCACTGGTATAATCCTGCCTGCTTCACCGTAACCGTTTTTGAGCTGGGAACAACTACAGCCGTGGTGTTATGGTCACTCGCGCATCCCCCTTCATTTTTCTCGTATGAAGGAGAAGAGCATTGCAATAGCCAATAGGCAATTTTGAAGTCATAGCGAGAATTCTTCTCATATTTGTTATAAACCGATGCTAAATCAGATTGATTGGGCTTGCTGACTTCTTCTTGCCACGGCGCGCGCAACGTATAGGTCCCATCCGCATTCTGCGACACGGATTCGCCATATGCGGTTCCTTTTTCGAGAAACCACATCGGATACGCACCGCCTGGGGTCATAACACCGGCGAAAAACTTCGTATCATCAACAATGCGCTGACGGACACGGAAAGGATTGTCTACCGACACTTCCGCTCCATTTGAATCCATGATACTATATCGATCCATTTGGTCGGGGAAGCGACGTGCCTCACGTTTTTTGAGCGCGTAGGGTGTGGTGGTGCCTCATCGGGAATGAGCGCGAACGGTATCGGTCCTGTTTGGCTTGTCTTATGGAAGACAGGATCAGCATGGCGACGAAGCGGC
>NZ_JAHBBJ010000001.1 GCF_019331675.1 Bifidobacterium miconisargentati | reverse complement strand
CACTGGAACACCAAACGACGCCAGAAACGACTGGAGGGACACACCCCGGAGGAATTCCGGAACATGTCCCTCACAGCCTGATCAGGTACCCTTAATAAACCACGTCCAACTTCCAGGGCGCAGTTCAGAATCACGGGCGCTCCCCTCAGTCTTGTTGCACGAGCCGGTTCGTCCGATGATTACGAACGAACTTCGTTCGCGTTATGCTGGCTCGACTGTCGTCTCGCGCATTACCTAACAGCTCTGCTGTTTTGCGTCATGGCAGCGTACAAACAGTCACTTATGAATGAACAGGCCGCCGTCGCCCCAGGCCCACTGGCCCTGTCCGGCGCCGATCTGGAAGTGCAGCTTGGCGATGCCGAGGTCGTTCAGCGCCCAATGTTCGTCGCCTGCGGCCGGATCGATGTGCGCGGCGGCGGTGTCGTCGGCGGCGTTGTACGTGAAGGTGACCGGCTGGCGGTTCATCGCGCTTGGCGCCTTCATCGCGGCCTCCACACCGGCCTTGAACCATGCCGGCGCGGCTTCGCGGGCTTCATCGCTCATCAGGGCCGTGAACTGCTCGTAGCTCTTGGACGGGCGATGCGTGCGCTGGATCTCGCACAGCTGGTCATAGGACTTCGTCTGGTACTCCAGATGGTTCTGCGGATGGCCGATCACCACGCCCAGGTACAGCTCCTGCGTGCCGGTCACGCGGCAGTGCCTGGCGGCTTCGGCGCGATCCCACGAACCGGCCACCCACAGCGTGCCCAGTCCGCGCAGCGTGGCGGCGATCACCACGCGCTCGGCATAGAATCCGGCACGCTCCTTGGCCTCGTCGTCATCCTTCGGGCCCACGATGGCCAGATAGTTCGCGGCATTCGTGAGGTGACCGGATGCATTGGCCTCGGCGAACACCTTCGGCTGATCGCGCACCAGCTGGATGTTGAGATCGGCCAGCAGGTTGATGGGCTGAAGGGTCATTTCGAGCTGACGGGCCGTGTCGTCATCGATCGGCTCGGCGTCATAGGCGCGCACGGCGGTGCGGATGTTGATTGCATCAATGAGTTGGGTATGTTCTGCCATGCCTCCCATTATCGCGCGGATTCCGGGCGAGCCTGCGTATTGGTCGTTTCGTCCGCTTCATCATTCCGATTCGCGCTGGGCGGCGAATCGCCCGTGTAGCGGGGCACGCAAACTACGTAGCTGATGCACACGATTGCAGTATGCGGGCGAAATCTTTGGTGTCGCACTCCGGCCGCGTTAGACTGGGTGCACCAAACGAATCCTATTTTTCGGGAAAGGAAGGGTCAACGATGATTGAAACTGCACAGGCTTTTGGCGTCGACATCGGCGGTTCCGGCATCAAGGCCGCACCCGTGGACCTCACCAAGGGCGATTTCGCCGAACCGCGACTGAAGATCCTCACTCCTGAGGTCTCCACGCCGCAGGCCGTCGCCGCCATCGTCAAGCAGCAGCTCGACCACTTCGAAGTGCCGGAATCCGCTCCGGTCGGCATCGCCTTCCCTGCCCCGATCAAGCCCGGCAAGAAGCTCGACTTCATGGCCAACCTCGACCAGTCCTGGATCGGCGTGGACGTCACCGAGGTGTTCTCCGAGGCGTGCGGCCGTCCGGTCGTGGTGGTCAATGACGCCGACGCCGCCGGTCTCGCCGAAGTGCAGTACGGTGCCGCCAAGGGCCAGGAGGGTCTGGTGATCGCCACCACGCTCGGCACCGGCATTGGCACCGCCCTCATCTACAACGGCCAGCTCATTCCGAACACCGAGCTGGGCCACATCATCCTGAGCGCCAAGCACTTGGACGCCGAGAAGTACGCCTCCTCCGCCATCCGCGAGCAGGAGGAGCTCGGCTACAAGAAGTGGGCCAAGCGCCTGACCAAGTACTACGGCCTCATGGAGAAGTACTTCAACCCGGATCTGTTCACCGTGGGCGGCGGCGTGAGCCGTGTGAGCGAGAAGTTCCTGCCGTACGTGGACATCAAGACGCCGATCGTGCCCGCCAAGCTGCGCAACCAGGCCGGCATCGTGGGCGCCGCCTACTACGCCAGCACCAAGCAGCAGTGATGGCGTGACTCGTTCGCGATAACTGTTTTGACTCCCCTCTGGCTTCGGCCGGAGGGGAGTTTTTGTTGGCTTTGGTACACCACGACTGTTGTGATTCAAAGAAGTTAGCGAAACCAAGATTGGCATGATCCGAAGGGACTACCCCTCAGTCGGCTTCGCCGCCAGCTCCCCTGACAAGGGAGCCGAGGGTGAGGGGCGGCGTACTTGGAGACGGCGCCGCTGGCTCCTCCGACAGAGGGAGTCGAAAACAAGGATTCATATCGATCTTGGTTTGGCGGAGTTTTATTGCGATTCCGACTGAGTGGGGTTCCGAGATTGAGCTGGCTGAGGCTTCCCCTCAGTCTCACTGCGTTCGACAGCTCCCCTCAGAGAGGGGAGCCTGAACCTGCTGCACTGGCGCATGGCCGCCGGGGAATGGCAGGTTCTATGGTGGAGGACTATGACCGTGCATTTCTCCTTCCGAGTGGACATCAGCGCCCCGAACCCCATCGCAGCGGCCGAAGCACAGGCCAAGGCGGCTGGCATCGCACTCGGCAAACTCAACGATTCCAACCCCACGCGCCATGGGCTGGCCCCGGCATTGGTACCGAGCGTGTACACCGCCGACCCTCGCGGACCGCGCCACGCGCGCGAATCGCTGGCTACGTTCCTGAGCGAGGGATGCGTTGCCGAAGCTGGAAGCCGCGCGGCGGAGTCGGGCAACGGTCCTGCACCATCGGCGGGCCGGCAAGGCGCCGATTCATCGGAATCCAAGAAAGAGACGTCCACCGACCCCACTGCGGACGCGAAATTCCCAGCGGTTGCGGCCGACGACCTGTATCTCCTGAGCTCCACATCCGAGGCCTACTCCTGGCTCATCAAACTGCTGTGCGACCCCGGCGACGCGGTACTGGCACCCAAGCCCGGCTACCCGCTCATCGAATCCATCGCACGGCTCGAAGGCGTGGAGACGGTCGAATACCAGCTCCAGTTCGACGGTTCATGGTTCATCGACACCGCATCCATCGCCGAACTGCTGGACAGTGCGGAAGGCTCGCGCATCCGCGCGCTGGTGCTCATCAACCCCAACAACCCGTCCGGCTCCTACGTCAAGCCGTCCGAACGCGAGGCCCTGGTGCGACTTTGCCGGGAGCACGGCATCGCGCTCATCGCCGACGAGGTCTTCTACGACTATTCCCTCGAACCGTTCCCCGGCAATGCGCGATTGGCCGGCGAACCGGGCGTGCTCACGTTCGCGTTGGACGGTTTCTCCAAGATGCTTGCCGCCCCGCACGCCAAGGTCGGCTGGATCCAAGTATCCGGACCGTCCGAGGATGTGGCCGAAGCCAAGCGCCGGTTGGACGTCATCGCCGACGATTACCTGCCGATGAGCGACATCATCGCCACAATGATTCCCGACCTGCTGGCCGCCGCTCCCGGCCAGACCGCACGGACAGCCGAACGGGTACGCGGCAACCTTGCACGACTGCATGAGCTGCTGGATGCCGACCCCAACGGTCTGGTGAGCGTGCTGCGCGCGGAGGGCGGCTGGAACGTGCTGTTGCGCGTGCCCTCGGTCATCGACGAGAACGAACTGGTGCTGCGCCTCATCACGGACCACCAACTGACCGGACAACCCGGCTACTTCTTCGATATGGAATCCAACGGCTACCTCGCCGTCTCGCTCCTGCCCGAACCCGGGGAATTCGAGCGTAACATCCGTGCCGTCCTCGACACGGTCGCCGCGCTGCTGGATTGCTAGCGACCGTTTGGTGCTGGAAGGCGGTATCTCCTGGCGCCAAACAATCGCAGATCGGCCTTTCAACGAACGTTTGAGGACAGAAGAACGATCTTTCTATCATGAAACGTTCGCGAATCGGTCATATTGCGATCGTTTGATGATAGAAGGCACCGTTTTCTGTATTCAAACGATCTCCAGTGGGTCGAATCACGGCCGGTGGACACCGCGGTATGCCTGCGGGGATGCGCCTGGCGTGGCATCCGGCACTACAATGGGCGGCATGGGATTCTCATTCTTCAAACCCAAGGAACTGCCGCGGCCGGCATCGCTGACCTTCACGCTCGATGGAGCCGGGCACACCTATGACGACGGGCATGTCGGACTCGCGCCCACGTCGCTGACCATCAACGAACAGCGCGTGGCCGTCATCGGTCTCAACGGCGCCGGCAAATCCACGCTGCTGGGACTGCTGGACGGCTCGCTCAAGGCCACCGCCGGCACCGTGACCATCACGGGCGGGGAGGAACGACTCGACCCGGCATCCAAGCGCGACCTCAAACGCATCGAGGATCTGGTGGGCAAGGTGCGCCGCGAGGAGATCCCAAACAGCTTCTACCGTGCGGAGAACATCAGCGAAGCCGTTTCCGAGGCACTGAAGAAGCACAAGATCGCCGAGGGGGAGCGGCATGCGCGCATCGGCAACCTGTTCGCGCACTTCGATCTGGCCCAGGTGGCCCGTGCCAAGGCCAGCGAACTGGACTCCGAGAAGCGGCATCTGCTGGCCATCGCCGCAGCATTGAGCTTCAACCCGAGCGCCATCGTGGCGGACGAGCCCAGCAAGGGACTGGACGAGATCGGCACCATGCATGTGGCCAAGGCGCTGTTCAGCTACAACGAGCAGGTGATCTTTGCCACGCATGACACGGACATGATTCGCCGCCCCGAATATGCGATCGACCGCGTACTCGTGGTGGACGAGCACGCGGTCGTGTATGACGGAACGCCCGCGGATGCCGTGGCGTTCTATGAGGATTTGATTCGCGGAAAGTACGAGGCGATGAAGGTCGCGGCATAGAATTTTGCGAATGGAATCGGCCTGGTGGCCGATGCTTTGCTTCCCGCGGTCCCTTGCAGGACCGCTCTTCTACTACCCTTCAGTCTCGCTTTGCGAGCCAGCTCCCCTGACAAGGGGAGCCAAGATCTACACATAAATCTCGGCTCCCCTTGTCAGGGGAGCTCCCGGCATGGGCCGGGTGAGGGGTAGTAGGGGAGCGGTCATAAGACCGCGGGGCTGCAGCATCGGTCGCAGACCGATTCCTTACGCGAAGTAGAAGCCGCGGAAGCCGTACTGGTAGACGCGGTAGATGTACGCGGTGCTCAAGCCCATCTTGTACTGGGCCTTGAGATCGCCGGAATCGTCGTACACGCCGAACACGCCCTGCATGCCGGTGTCCACGAGGTTCAGATCGGCGTTGATCTCCTCGGCGGAGGAGACGTACGGCGAATACGGCACATCGAACGACTGCACCTCGGTGTACGTGCCGGCGTTCTCGTCCACCAGGTACTTGCGGAACTGCGAGTTCGAGTTCTCGTCCTTGGAGGACTGCGCGGTGGAGATGCCGTCGATCACGGTCCAATCGAAGTCCGGACGGGTCATGGCATAGCCGAAGTTGTTGTCGAACATGTAGATGTAGTACTGGCCGTCCTCCAGCGAGGAATCGTACTGCACGGTGATCGAGTGCTGACCGCCGGTGTCGCCGAAGTCGCCCACCTTGGTCAGGAAGGACTCCGTCTCATCCATGCCGTCCCACACGGACTTCTCGCCGATCATGTAGTCGAGCGTGGGCGTGCCCTCGATGTCGTTCACCTTGATCATGGTGGAGGTCTCGCGCGCGGAGAGCAATGCGGAGCCGTCGTCCATGAGCTGGATGGTGTTGAAGTGGATCCAGTCCCAACGGTCCGTGGCTGTCGGGTCGGACTCGTCGATACCGGAATGATCGGTGGAGGCCTTGTATTCGGCGAACATCTCGCCGAAGTCCACCAGCAGCGAGACCTTGCCGGTGGAGGTGTCCACCTTGATGACCTGATCCTGCACGGCATGGTCCTCGCGCTTGAGATCGGTGGCCAGAGAGACGATGTTGCCGTCCGAATCCAGCGCGTAGTCGTGATGAAGGATGAAGCGGTCGCCCAAGTCGATGATCTTGACGAGCTTGCCCAGTCGGTTCATGCCCACGAACGTCTTGGTGGAGGCGGAGAACCACATGAGGCCGTTGGAATCGAACAGCAGACGGTGGGAACGGTAGTACAGGACCGGCACCTCGCCGCGAATCACGCCGTTCGCGTCGTAGTAGTACATGAAGTCCTGCTCGTTGGAATCGTTGCCGAGGATGGCGTACAGGCCGTTGCCGAGCGCGGTGAGCGTGCCGTCGTCCGGGGAGACGGTCTGCTCGAGACGGGTCTCCTCGGCGCCAAGCAGCTTCGGGCCGGTCTTGGTGATCGTGCGCGTGGTGGTCTGACCGTCGGTGTCCGTGATGGTCAGCGTGATGGTGTTCTTGACCTGGGGGATCAGGCCCAGCACCAGGAACTCATGGGTGGTGGAGGCCAACTCGTCCTCGGACACGTCCGAAGCGGCTTCGGTCTCCTCGGCAGCGCTCGGGGTGATGGTGTCGCCGGTGGTGCTCGCGTAGGAGTCCACGGCGGAACGGATGGCGCTCGCGGCCTCGTCGCTGGTGACGGCGGTGGCCGTGTAATCCGGGTAGCCGTCCGCGGAGACCGTGTAGCTCACCGTGGAGGCCTTGTCCGTGGTGAAGTACACGTACATGGACGTGGTGTTGGTGCCGTACGGGTTGATCTTGGTGTAGATGTTGTCGACTTGCGCTCCTTGGCGTCGCGCTCGCTGGTGAGCTGGTCGTCCATCATCTGCTGGTAATCGGTGGTGTAGACGCTTTCGATCTGGGCGTTGAGACGCTCCACGCGGCGCTCCTTGATGGCGGCGCTCACGTTGTCATTGGAGACCATGCACAGGCCCAGCGCGATGGCGGCCGTGGCGATGGCGGCGGCGACCTTGACGAGACGGCCGGAGACGGTGCGTTTGATGGCGGTATTGGACACGGGTGTTCCTTGCAGGTTGCGGCAAAAGGTGAACGATAAGTGAATAAATGCAATTCCACTTTATGCCTAGGCCTTGAGGAAAACGGCCGAATCACTGGGAATTCGCTGATGTTTGGCCGACTGTTTGGCGAAAACGGGTGGCTGTGGCGGGGGATGGCAGGGAGGGGTCATCCGGGGTGCTCCCCTCAGTCCGCTTCGCGGACAGCTCCCCTCGGAGAGGGGAGCCAGAATGTCACCCCCCACGTTCTCCGTTCGAGGCTGGCTCACTCTGAACCCGAATGGCAAGGTCACAGCAGCGTGAACCAGGACTGGATCTGATGCCAGACGTTGGGATTGTTGCTGATGAGCGCGTCGTCCCTCGCCGGTACGAAGCAGCTCAGCACGGCCACGGCCAGCGTGAAGAGCACCAGCAGCACGACGGTCCAACGCATCAGCCATCGCCACGGCGTCACGTGCGCGATGCCGTCGCCCGAAACCGCGTCGTTCGCGCCGGCCAATGATTTGCTCGGCTCGCGCCCGTTGACCAGCCACAGCAGCCCCGGAATCGAGGCGAGCGCGGTCAGGTAGCCGAAATCGGCGGAATACCGCCAACCCAAGCCGCCTACGTAGCTGTCGAACACGATGATCACCCCGGCCAATATCAGGCAGGACATGAGCCACGGGCGCATGCCGTGCATCTCAAGGCGGCGTAGGAACGGCAGCACGAGCGCCAACGCCATGAGCGGTGTGGCGGTGAACAGCGCGCCCACCATCACCTCGTAGTAGCCCCAGACCGGCATGGGGGCGGGGGAGAGGGCCAGCCACGGGAAGCTCCGTACGAACCGCAGCGGCAGGCACAGGTAGTACCAGATGGTCACCGGCATATCGCGCAGCGGGGTGACGTACCGGGTCATGTCCGAAACGGAGAACTGGTAGGCGTTGCCGAAGTTGAGCGGGCTGCCGAACCGGACCTTGTTCCACATCATCAGTGGAGCCACCACGGCCACGGCCGGCACGATCACCGCCACGGGCGCGCGCAGCGCGCGCCGCCAGGCCACGCGACGGCCCGCGAGATCGGTGGCCAGCGCGCGGATCTGCGGCCAGAACAGCGGGAAGGCCAGCAACGCCGTGAGCGTGAAGGTGGGGCGGCATCCGAAGTTCGCCGCGATGCACAGCGCGCCAAGCGCGAGTCGGGGCAGGGACAACGGCCGCGCGTCGCCCGCCTGCCAACGGTCGATGGACAGCACCGGCCGGTGCGAGGTGTCCGCGCCCACCCAGAACCACAGTCCCAGCGAGGTCAGCGCCAGCGATGCCGCGAACGGCACCTGATAGAAGTTCGTGCGGTAGATGAGATACCCCGCCTGCGAGCCGAGCAGGGCGCTGGCCACGGTCAGGGAGGCGGCGGCCAGCGAGGTGCGCGGCATCACGCGATGGATGACGCGCAGCACCAGCATCGAGAAGAAGATGATGAACAGCAGCACCAGGAACTGCTCGGCGGCGGCCGTGGGCAACGTATGCCCGGTGATGAGGCGATAGGGCGCGAACAGCAGCACGGCCGGCAGCACGCCGAAATACGAATACCAGTGGCCTTGGTAGTAGACGTAATCCCAGTAGATCGGGCTCACGCCGTCGGCCAGCAGCTTCAGGCGGGTCGGCACGTCATACGGGTCGGCGGTGGCGGCCAGCTGGTCCGGCATCGGCAGATCCAGCCACGTACGCCCGGCGATGAGCGATTCCGCCACATGGCCGTACTGGTCGAAGTCGTAGGTGTATCCGCCGGCGATGTGGAAGGCGAGCGGCATCGAATTCATGAGCTGCCACGCGATCGAGGCGCCGATGGCCACGACGGGCACGGCCATGATGCCGGCGAAGGCGAGCCGCTGGCGAGGACTGTCCGGATCGAACGGGATGCGCCAGAGCCGCGAGCCCGGCCGCCACAGGGCAAGCAGGAGCAGCACCAGCGCCATCGCCGCGATGCGGACGCCGCTGACGTCGAACGGCACGCGAACGTTGGCACGGGCGTTGGAAATCGGCACGACGGCGCCTCGCGTCTCCTGAATCCACACGCGCACGGTGCCCTTGCCGGGGGCCTTGATGTAATGGCTGCGCTCGATGCCGGGGGTGAGCGACTGCGTGCGGCCGGTGGTGACGACGGTGGTGGTCGCGGGGGAGGTCTGCGAACCGGTGCCGGCGGCAGTGGAGCCGGCGGAATCAGTGGAGCCGTTGGAATCCGATGCCGTGCCGTCCGCGACGGTTCCCTCGGTCGTGACGGTGCTGGTCACGTCCACGCGCACGGTGATGGAGGCCAGCGGCTTGGCGACCTGTTTGTCTCCGTTCGCCTTGGATTCCGCCTCGGCCTGCTCGTGAGCCTTCTCGATCGTCTCGCCGGACGACGTATCGATGCGCAGGTACGGCGAGGTGCCGTCCGCGGTCAGCTCCAGATACGCGGCGGTCGGGTCGGTGACGGTCAGCATGCCGTCATCCGTGCGCTTGAGACCCGCACCCAACGTGTTGTGCACCGCGTTGGTGTCCGTGCTGGCGCCCAACGTCCGCCAGAACGGCAGGTTGAAGACGATGCACTCCATCGCTGCGATGGCGAGCGCCGCTGCGATCAGCGCGGCCAGGATACGGCGGGACTTGCGTCGGAGATGTTCGGAAAGCACCCCATTATTCTATCGGCATGATAACGGCATGATGTCGTGCAAACAGGAGACAATGTGAACCATGCCAAAACCACCATCGAACCCCCGCCGTCATGACCATCGCCGTATTTCGCTGCTGGGCGGACTCAAGGATTCGATGAACGCGCTCGCCGCGGACCTTGGTCTGGCCAGGCCTTCCGTCACCAACGCCAACCCGTTCGGCGACGCCCTGCAGGAGGCCAGCGAGCGCAAGGGCGGCGTGATCGACGAGCTCACCCGCCATGCCGTGCCGTTGAGCCCGGTGACCAAACGACGCACCTTCCCCGACCTCGAGAACGTGCCGGAGGGACTGGTGCTGGGCTGGGCGCAACTGCCGCAAACGCAGGGGCGCGGCTTCTCGCTCGGCATCTTCCCCGACCACGATCACTTCGCCCAGGTGGCGTTCGCCGATACGCACGGGCGCGTGTTCGTGGGCACGGATCCGAACATGGACGTGCAGGAGATGCAGCCGCGCTTCATGTTCGGCAAGGAAAAGGACGTGGTCTTCCCGGACGGCGAACGTCTGGGATGGCGTGACGGCGAGCGAGACGGATTCGACCGCGCCGGGGGCGCCTCGGGCGTGGGCGGCACGGCGCGGACCGTCTTCGGCCGTGCGATGGACTTCGCCAGGGACCGCATCGAAGGTCGCTCCCTCGGCCGCTCGGACGGCGAGGATGGGGGCGTCAAGGCCGTGTTCGGCGGCATCGTGGGCCGTGACGACTCCGGCCGCATGACCTGGCTCGCCTCCTGGCTCAAGGCCGGCAACCGGTACACGCTGGAGCAGATGCGCGCCAACCTGCCCGACGACATGCGCCACGACCTGGAATACCGGGACGCCATCACCATCGCGTTCTTCGCCGCATACATGATTCCTCAGATCAACGGGCTGCTCATCGGCTTCGGCTCGGGCAACATCTTCCGCCGGCTCAACCGGGAGGCGCCGATCGGCGCGATCCGCCGATGCGTGCGCGACACCCTGGCCGCCCGCGCCCACGGCATGCGCGCCTCCGGACTGGAGGACCATTTCGCGGACCTCATGCGCGAGGCCGGCGCCCTGGATCAGACGCCGGGTCTGGAACCCGTGCACGGCGCCGAACCGCTGCACCTGTACACCTCCACGTATTCGAACGGCTACTTCTTCACCTGGGACAAGTCGCTGGCGTTCGGCCAGGCGCTGAAATCCCTGAAGATCGAAGGCAACCTCAACCGGTTCGCCGCCGTGAGCGCATGGCTGGAACGCAACGCCTCGCTGGGCCGCACCCCCACGGAGGACACGGTGACCCGCGCCGAGGCCGCGCAGATCGACATGAAACTCATCGAGAACCCGGCCCTGATGGCGCTCGACCCGTACGACGGTGCGGACGAACGCCGTGCCGTGCTGAGCATGGTGGGCGTCGCCGAACACGCGGCCGAGCAGATCCGAGGCGATTTCCCGGATCCGCGGGAGACTGCGGGGGCGGGGGCAGGTATGCCGGGCTCCCCGGCCGGTGAGACGTTCCGCACCGGCGCCGCTCGCCCCGGTGCGGGAGCCGCATCGGACGAGTGGGTCTACCGTCAGGCCCTGTCCTCGCTGCTGCGCCGACTGCGCCTGCCCTACCGTTTCGACGTGGAGTTCCGCTCCCGCCTCGACAGCGGCGAAGTGGCCATCGGCTTCACCACCGCCGGCACGTCCATGATGCCGGACAGCCGTTACGACACGGCCCGTCGCACCTGGCGCACGCTGAGCGGCGCCGAACGCGCTTCGATGAGCGCCGCCTACAACCTGCGTGTGGGCCTCATGATGGCAGCGCTGAGCTTCGGCGCCAGCAGTTCGGTGCGTCAGGTCTCCCTGCACATAGACTCCATCGGCCTGGAGGAGGCCATCGCCGAACAGGACTCCGCCATCGAGGCGATGATGAGCGAGGCGCTGAGCGCGTTCGAACACCTGCGCAGCGGCGATATGGGCCGCGCCGGATCCAAGGCCGACCCCAAGGACGGCGACTTCCACGGCGACCCGACCCGCCCGATCAGCCGCGAGGAGACCTTCGGCCAGCCGTCCGGCGGCGAGGACCATACGTCGGCCCCGGATACGGGTGCTGTGCAGACCGGTGGCCCCGACTCCGGCTCCGCGGGCGGCCAGGAGAGCGGCGACGACTCCATCGACTCCCAGTTCGAGGACCTGATGCGTGGCGTCGACATCGACGAGATGGCCTTCAGCATCGGCGGCGAATCCGGCGACGGGCAGACGGACGGCTCCAACGCCGGCGATGAGCGCGATGCCGATGCCGGCCAGCGTGACGATGCCGTCCCCGCGGACGATGCGGGCGACGACCCGATGAGTGTGCTGCGCCGCAACCCCACCGTACGCAACATGGTCACCGTGACCTTCAGCCGCGACGCCTTCCTCAAGCGTCTCGACACGGACGGCCTCGACAACCCCGAGGACACCTACCGCATGTTCGGCGCCGTGATGGACGTGGACGGCGAAGGCGGTCTCAAGCCCGTCGCGGCCGACTTCGACCTGTCCGACAGCCGCTTCTCGCCCACCGGCTCGCAGGAGGAGCCCGAACTCGCCGATCGCGGCTTCAGCCCCGCCACCGCGCGCGTGCTGGGCGCCAAGGACAGCGCGGGACTGGCCATCCAGCGTGTGGACCTGCTCCAACACGGGGTCAACGAGTTCCACGCGCTCGCGCAGGACGCCTCACTCGATTCCGTGGGCAAGGCGCAACAGGCCATGCGCATCATCGACTCCATCTGCGATCCCGAGCTGACCGCACTGGCCTCCGAAGTGACCAGCGCGCTGATCGACGGCAAGGACACGCCCGATTTCACGTTCACGCTCGCCAACAATCTGGACAAAGAGCGTCTGCGCGCCCGCGACCTGCTGTTCTCCGGCCAGGCCGAGCAGGCCATCGAGGCGGCCGAGGCGGCCGTGGCCCACTTGGACCAGATCTATGCCGCAGGCCCTGGCGTGCCGCGCTACTTCAACTCGTACGCGGAGCGCGTGGTGTACAACCGCCTGTTCGCCACGCCGGACGAACGCACCGTGCTCATCCCAGACAACCTCTTCTACGCGCACATGGAACTGGCGGACGTGCTGAGCCAGATCAAGGGCGCGAAGGCCGCGATCCCGCACCTGAACCGCATGGTGGCCTACGCCCCCGCCTACCCGCTCTCGCACCTGAAGCTCGCCATCCAACTGGCCCGCAGCGAGGACTGGGATTCGGCGCGCGCGGCCTGCCTCAATGCGCTGCGCGTGGCCCTGGATCGGGACGACGCCGCCTTCGCCTACTACCGCTTCGCCTACGCGGAATGGATGCTCGACCGGTTCGACACGGCCGCCGCGGCCTACATCATGAGCGACCACATCGCCCCCGGAGCCATCGGCTCGCTTGAAGGCGAGCTGCAGGAGCTGGTGGCGCGTGCGGATTCGCAGTGCATCGCCGTGCCGGAAAACGTGGAGGCCGCGGCGCACGTGCTCGCCATCCACGACCTGCCGGTCTGGCCGCACATCGAAGTGGCCAGCATCATGCGGGACGCGGCCCGCGTGTGCGTGGACGAAGGCATGTTCGTGCCCGCCCGCACGCTTTCGGTGGCGGTGGCGCGCATGAACGACGGCGAAGGCGACAGCATCGACGTCATCCAAGCACAATTCCTGCGGTCCCTGTCCGCATAAGGGGTTGACCGCCGGCAGCGTGGAGGATGCATTGCCCGACACACTCAAGGCCGTTCGGCCAAGCCTACGGTCTGGCAACGCATCCTCCACGCCGCCGCCTCCGTTCAGATGCATTTTTTGGTGTCTCATTGATAAGGAATCGGGAGCAGCCGGTCGGCTAGGATAGGCGACTATGAGCACTGAACAGCTGGCATGGGATTTTGACGACGGCGACGAGGTGGAGCTCCGCCCGGACGAGGGCGCGACCCGCTTCGCGCCCGGCTCAGCGCAATGGATCGCCGCCCTGACGCCCACCGACGACGACGCTATCCGTCTCGACCGCCTCGACGTGAACGGCCTCGACTCCGAGAACGCCGCACGCCTGTGGGCCAAGGTGGCCGCCTGGGTGGAGGCCGACCAGATCGCCTACTACATCGATGACTCGCCCGTCAGCTCGGACGCCGCCTACGACGCCCGCATGCGCTGCCTCGAAAGGCTCGAAGCCGCCTTCCCCTCGCTGGACAACCCGCAAAGCCCCACCCATCGCGTGGGCGGCACCTTCTCCAACGACTTCACCTCCGTGCGTCACCCCAGCCGCATGATGAGCCTTGACGACGTCTTCTCCATCGAAGAGCTCAAGGACTGGTACGACTCGGTCATCCGCGACCTCGACTGGCCGGAGAGCAAGCCCCTGCCGATGAGCTGCGAGGTCAAGATCGACGGCCTGGCCCTGAACCTCATCTACCGCAACGGCGTGCTCGAACAGGGCCTGACCCGAGGCGACGGCGTCACCGGCGAGGACATCACCCTGAACGTGCGCACCATCGCCTCCATCCCCGCGAACCTCGGCGGACCTAAGGAGGACATCCCCGACTTCGTGGAGATCCGCGGCGAGGTGTTCATGCGCTGGGACGACTTCCGCGCGCTCAACGCCGAACAGGAGGACGCCGGCCGCGCGCCCTTCGCCAACCCACGCAACGCCGCCGCCGGCTCATTGCGCCAGAAGGACCCACGCATCACTGCCACCCGCCGCCTGAGCTTTTACGCCCACGGTCTGGGCCGTCTCACCTGGGGGCCGGATCACCCGCACGGCACGCACGATGTGGTGGCCGACCAGTCCGAGGCCTACGAGCTCTACACCAAGTGGGGCGTGCCCGTCTCCCCGCACAACCGCGCCGTGACCTCTTTCCAGGAGATCCTGGACATGATCGACTACTACGGCGAGCACCGCGGCGACATCGAGCACGCCCTCGACGGCATCGTGGTCAAGGTGGACGATCTCACTTTGCAGCGCACGCTGGGCGCCACCTCGCGCGCCCCGCGCTGGGCCATCGCGTACAAGTACCCGCCCGAGGAGGTCAACACCGAGCTCAAGGACATCATCGTGCAGGTGGGCCGTACCGGCCGCGTGACCCCGGTGGCCATCCTCAAGCCCGTGTACGTGGCCGGCTCCACCGTGGCCCGCACCACGCTGCATAACGCCTTCGAGGTCAAGCGCAAGGGCATTCTCATCGGCGATACCGTAGTGGTGCGCAAGGCCGGCGACGTGATCCCCGAGCTCGTGGGCCCGGTGCTGGAACGCCGCAAGGGCCGCGAGGACCAGCTGCGCGAGTTCGTGATGCCCGAGTACTGCCCCTCCTGCGGCTCCAAACTCGCCCCCGCCAAGGAGGGCGACAAGGACATACGCTGCCTGAACGTGGAAAGCTGCCCGGCCCAGCTCACCGAGCGCGTGATCTCGCTTGCATCCCGCAAGGCCTTCGACATCGAGCATCTGGGCGACCAGTCCGCCATCGCACTGACTAATCCGGAGGAGAACCGGCCTGATTCCACGGCCACCTACGCGCCCGACATCACGGAGATTCTGGTCAAGCCGGGCGAGGAGCCGGAACCGTACGAGCCGGTGCCGGGATTGGAACTGCCCGCACGGCAGACGCCGGTGCTTTCCAGCGAGGCCGGACTGTTCGCGCTGAACATCGCCGACCTCAAGAACGTGTATGTCTGGCGCGAGGCTTCGATCATCGAGGTGCGCGAGGTCGAAGGGCCGGACGGGCGCAAGCGGAAGACCCGCAAGAAGATCGGCGAATCCGGACTGTGGCACCGGGTGCCCGCGTTCTGGACGCTTCCGGTGGCGGCGAGGAAACTCACCGCCAAGCAACTGGCCGAACGCGCGGCGGCTGGGACGGTCACGGCGACGAATGCCGGGGCGGAGCCGGTCGGAGCGATGCCGGCTGTTGGTGCGTCGGTCACCGGCACGTCGCCCGCCACGGGCTATCCCGACTACGACATCCCCGCGGACGCCGAGATCGTGCGTATCGACCATAAGTCCACGCGCAACGGCGTCACGGACGTGCCGATCATCGTGCGCCCGGGCGAGAATACGCGCAAGATGTTCGATGAGATGGACAAGGCGCGTCACGCCGACCTGTGGCGGGTGCTCGTGGCCCTGTCCATCAGGCGGCTCGGCCCGCCCACCGCACGGCTCATCGCCTCCTCGCTTGGCTCGCTGGAAGCCATCGCCTCCGCCACGGTCGAGGACCTGACGCAGATCGACGGCGTGGGTCCGGAGATCGCCGAATCGGTGGTGAACTGGTTCACCGCGGCCCGCGAGCCCGGCGACTGGCGCGGCGAGACGCTGCGCGCCTGGCAGGCCGCCGGCGTGGGCGTGAGCGCGGCCGAAACGAGCACCCTGCCGCAGACCTTGGCCGGCAAGACGGTCGTGGTCACCGGTTCGCTCGAAGGCTATTCGCGCGACTCCGCCAAAGAGGCCATCATCGAACGCGGCGGCAAGGCCGCGGGCTCGGTCAGCAAGAAGACCGACTACGTGGTGGCGGGCGCGAACGCCGGAAGCAAGGCCGCCAAGGCCGAGGAGCTCGGCATCCCCATGCTCGACGAGGCCCAGTTCGCGCGACTGCTCGAAACCGGCGAGGTGGAAGCCGTGTCCGCCGACGGCGATCAGGACACCACGGAATAATCAGGCCGCCGGTGTGATTCCCGCCACGGGCCGATTCGTCGGGGACTCTGGCATGCCGGCGCGGCACACGCTAGTCTGGTACGCGGCAATAAAGGAGGATGCATGACTGATACCCGTGAGATCGAAGCCGCCATCTACGACCGTCTGAGCCGCGTCATCGACCCCGAACTCGGCCGGTCCGTGACCGATCTGGGCATGATCGCCGCCATCGACGCGGTGCCGGCATCCGGCGCGGACGGCAACGGCTACGACGTCACCGTGCATGTGGAACTCACGGTCGAGGGCTGCCCGCTCTCGGAGACCATCACCAACCAGATCAACGGCGCCGTGGCCTCCTATCCGGACGCCACGCTCACCCCGCACATCGAGGTCAGCTCGATGAGCCGCGACAAGCTCGACGACCTCGTGGCTGACCTCAAGGCCGAACGCAAGCAGAACCCGTTCAACAAGCCCGGCGTCAAGACCCGCATCTTCGCCATCGCCTCCGGCAAGGGCGGCGTGGGCAAGTCCTCGGTCACCGCGAACCTCGCGGCCACGTTCGCCGCGCTCGGCTACGACACCGCCGCCATCGACGCGGACATCTACGGTTTCTCCCTGCCGCGCCTGTTCGGCGTGCACACCCAGCCCACGAACCTCAATGGCATGCTCATGCCGGTGACCGCATGGGGCGTCAAACTCATCTCCATCGGCATGTTCGCCGGCGCGGACCGGGCGATTCTGTGGCGCGGCCCGCGTCTGCAGCGCTCCCTGGAACAGTTCCTCTCCGACGTGTGGTGGGGTCAGCCGGACGTGCTACTGCTCGACTTGGCTCCCGGCACCGGCGACATGGCCATCTCCGTGGCCCAGGCGCTGCCGAACGCCGAACTCGTGGTGATCACCACCCCGCAGCCCTCCGCCTCGGACATCGCCGTGCGTTCCGGCCTCGTGGCATTGCAGGTGCCGATGAAGGTGCGTGGCGTGGTGGAGAACATGAGCTACTACGAGCACAAGGGCGAACGTCTGCACATCTTCGGCGAGGGCGGCGGCCAGCGCGTCTCCGAACAGCTCATCGAGGCATTGGGCTACGATGTGCCGCTCATGGCCCAGCTGCCGCTCGTGCCCGAAGTGCGCGAGACCGGCGAGGCCGGGCGTCCCGCCGTGCTCGATGCGGACGGCGCGCTGCGCACCGACGGCATCGGTGCCACGTTCCGCGTTCTGGCGGAACAGCTCATGGCGTAGTCAGGCATACGCGACTATTGAGTTTGGGCGGTGTCGGCATGACTCGGCACCGCCACGTGACCGGCGTATGCCGGCGGTGATACCGGCGTGACAACCGCCGCATGACCGATGAACAGGACCAGGCGCGAGGCCGGCGGACCGCCTATAATGCCGTCCCGAGGAAGGGACTCAATCGTGTCTGATCAGAAGAATGCCGGCGCGGCGGTCAAGGCCGCGCTGCTTGCCAATGTCGGTGTCGCCTGCGCCAAATTCGCCGCGGCCGCGTTCACCGGCTCGTCATCCATGTTCTCCGAATCCGTACACTCGGTGGCGGATTGCGCGAACGAACTCGTGCTTATGGTCGGCGACAAGGCATCCGACCATAAATCGCGCGGCGACCATCCGTTCGGCCTGCACCGCGTGAAGTACCTCGCCAGCTTCATCGTGGCCACGCTGCTGTTTTTCGTCGGCGGTGTATTCGCCGTCTCCCAGGCCGCGGGCAAACTCGCCGGACTGCTGGACGGCTCGGCCTCCCGCCAGGCGAACTCCCTGGAGCTCGTCGCGGCGCTGGTGGTGGTCGGCGTCTCCGCATGCCTTGAGGGGTATGGCCTGCATACGTCCATCCATGAGGCGCGCGGCCGCATGAAGCGCGTGCAGGTCGAGGACGATTCGCTGATCGGCTTCTGGCGGCGCACCAAATCCGCCGAACTCGCCTCCGTGATGATGGAGGACACACTGGCGCTTATCGGCCTGGCATTCGCAGGGCTCGGCATCGGCCTGTCCATCGTCACCGGCGACGAGCTCTACGATGCCATCGGCGGCATGCTCGTCGGCCTCGTGCTGGTGTGCGGTTCGGCCGCGTTGGCGTTCAAGTCCGGCTCGCTGCTGGTGGGCGAGAGCTTGGACCGCAGCACGCGCGAACTCGTGGTTCATGCGGTGGAGGGTACCGATGGCGTGGACCGGCTCATCAACATGCAGGCCATCCATATGGACGAGGACTCCGTATTGCTGTGCCTCAAGGTGGAGACCTCCAAGCTCGACCGCGATTATGACGTGCAGACCGTGGACAAGATCGAGACCAACATCCGTCGTGCCCTGCCTTGGTACGAGTGGGAGATCTACGTGGAGCCGGACATCTGGCGCGCCCAGGGAGCGGCCTAGCCGGTCCGGCCCAAGATTTGTTGTCCGGACGATTTGTCGCCCGGACGAGGGTTTCCCGATGAGTCGCATCCCGATTGCAGCGGGTCCACTCGATACAATGAATGTTTATGGGAAAGACGACGATCAGGGTTCAGTTCGATGACCCGTTGGATGCGGCGCATTTCCTTCAGCAGTGCCGCCGGAAGGGGCTCGACGCGGAGCTGGAGGATTCGCGTCCGCAGGTCAAACGCAACGGTCCGGCACTGGCGGCATGGCTCAAATCGCACCCCGGCTGGTATGAGGTGGGGGAGTCCGTTAATCGCACGGCGGCGAACAAGGCGGTGCTGAAGATCCGCAACGGCGAGCGACGCGGCTTCGAAAGCGGCAAATTCGAGGCGCGTATGGAGAACCACGACGGCCGCTGGCTTGTGTACGCGCGCCATGTGGGCCGGCCCAAACCCCAACCCGGTGAAGGCATGGAGCCGCTGTTCTGAAGCCGGGGTTTGAAATGGCATGCAGTTCTGGCCTGGAGGTGCCATCGTCGGCGGGGCTGCTACCACTCAACGCAGTGGATGGCTTCGCCAAACCAAGCTTTGACATTAAGTCCTGATGGACTACCCCTCAGTCGGTTTTGCCGGCAGCTCCCCTGACAAGGGGAGCCGAGAGAACCAACAGGTCCCGATACAAACTGGAGGAACCAAACGTGAACGCAACGAAGCGTCTCGATCTCATACCGTGTCCGTCGTCGATGCGATATCTGGACGGTGAAGTCCGGCTCGGCCCGCAGCCGGCCATCACGAGGCGGTGCCCGGCGGACTGGGTGCTGGACGTGCCAATCAGCCAGCTTGCCGACGAGTTGCGGCTTAATCGTGACTGTCCGGTAGCGCACTCATCCGATGACATCGCTCTGACTTCCGACCGTCGACTTGCCGCCGACGAGTACACGATTGACATCCGCGGTACCGGTACGGACCATGACGGTGGACCGGGATCTGGAAGCAACCGAGAAGGCAACGATTCCACGGAACCGGCGTCGGTCCGCATCACCATCGCCGCAGGAGGCGAGGCCGGCCTGCGCTACGGCATCCAGACGCTCCGCCAGATCGTACGGCAGTCCCCGCATACGTTGCCATGCCTGCATATCCAGGACAGGCCGGCGTTCACCACTCGTGCCTACAGTCTCGACGTGACGCGCGGTCGCGTCCCCACCTTGAGCTTCCTGCAATGGTTCGCAGACCAGTTGGCCTTCTATAAGTACAATCAGTTCCAGCTCTACGTGGAGCACACCTTCGCGTTCGAGGGTCTGAGCGAATCATGGCGCGGCACCGACCCGCTGACCGCGGAGGACATCAAGCAATTGGATCGCTACTGCGCGGCCCGTGGCATCGAACTCGTGCCGTCCCTCGCCACATTCGGCCACATGTACATGAACCTACGTACCCGCACCTACCGTGAGCTCGGCGAATTCCCCGAGCAGGCGGACCGGCCGTTCAGTTTCGTGGAGCGACAGGAGCATCACACGCTCAACGCCGCCGACCCGCGGGCGTTGCGGTTCGCGCAGGGACTCATCGGCCAGTACGCCCCGTTGTTCCGCTCCCGCTTCTTCAACATCGGCGGCGACGAGACCTTCGACCTCGGCCGCGGACAGTCGGCGAAGGACGCACCGAACGCGAGCCGCAGCGAACTGTACGCCGGATTCGTCACCGGACTGTGCCGCACCCTGGCCGAGCACGGCAGCACGCCGATGCTCTGGGCGGACATCGCCCTCGAATCGCCGGAGACCATGGCACTGCTGCCGCACGACATCATCATGCTCAACTGGATGTACGAGCCCGAAATCGACGAAAACAAGGTACGGGCCATCGCCGAACAGGGACGTCGTCAGTTCGTCTGCCCTGCCGTGCGCACCTGGAACAGGTTGTTCCCCGATTTCGCGGGCGCGTGGACGAATATCACACACATGGCCGAGGCCGGGCGCAAGTACGGTGCCGAAGGTATGCTCGTCACCGATTGGGGTGACTACGGGAACGTCAACGATCCGCGACTGAGTCTGCCGGGCCTGTGCTACGGCGCGCAACAGTCGTGGAATCCGGGGGAGTGCGGTGCCGGGGTGGATTGCGGCTGTGATTCGTTTGATAACGGGGTTGCGGACGGCTTCGCGGCGATGAATGCGCGTATCTCGCGGCTGGTGTACGGCGATGCGTCCGGCCGGGTGATGGGCGAACTGGCTACGCTTGCCGGTTCCGCCACGTCGTTCACCTGGGATCTGGCGGTGCAGGTGCTGGAGCTGGATGCCGGTGACGGCTCGCTGAATACCCAGGTGGCCGCGCGCGTGGAGCAGATGTATGACGGGGGAGTGCTCGCCTTCGAATGTGCGCAGGGGTGCGTTGATGCCCGTCGCCGTCTGCTGATGGCGAACCGGGACATGATTATGCAGCGCGATGCCTGTAATCATCGACTTGATGAGGATAAGCGTGCCATCCGCGCGGCGTTGATTGGCGATTCCGCCGAATCAGCCGAAGCGGATATGGTTCAGAATCATCCGCGATATGGCGAATCGGACGGCTTCGGACGTGCGGGGGAGCATCGGGCTGATGGCTTGACTGACACCAATCGGACTTACGAGCTGGTCCGGATCATGGCCGACGGCCAGCGTCTGCTCAACGACTTGGGCGTGGAACTGCTGGCGATAGCGGAGCGGAATACCGGGGCCGGCGCTAATGCTGGCGCTCCAGACAGTGCCGGGAATGCATCAGCGGAGTCGCAATCGGTAGATGGCACCGATTCTCGGGCTGAACACCGTTATCGACTTGCCGCGCAGCTGGAACTCTGGTTCGAGCGGTACCGCCAGTCGTGGCTGGAAATCGGTCGCCCCGCCGAATTGGACCGCATCGCCCATGTGGTTTGGAGCCACGCCGATATCCTGCGGGCCGGCGAGCTTTATAGTTAGCGGTCTTTTGAGTCCAGAAGCAGGTCGTTCCTGACCCCAAAAGACCGCAAATCACGCTTCCAGCGGTCTTTCGGATCTAGAAAGAGCCTGCTTCTGTACTCAAAAGACCGCAAAACGCCTATTCATCGGTCTTTTCAGTACAGGAGATCAGCGTTTCTGCACTGAAAAGACCGCTAGAACTGCTCCTCGTAGCAGCACGGCCATTGACAGAGGACGAGCGTTGACTTACGGCCCCCATACCGCATAACGCAGAAAGGGTGTCCAACCGGCACATGCGGTTGGACACCCTTTCGTATCCCAAGTATTCAGAAAACGCCGGAATCCCAACGTTTTCCGAAGCTACCTATCAGATGTGGTAGTACAGCTCGTACTCGAGCGGGGTCGGGGTCAGGCGAGCCTGATCGATCTCGTCGCGCTTGAGGCCAATCCAGGTCTCGATGAGGTCATCGGTGAACACGTCGCCGGCGGTGAGGAAGTCGTGATCCTCTTCCAGGGCGTCCATGGCCTCGGCCAGGGAGCTCGGAACCTGCTTGATGCCGGCGTGCTCTTCCGGCGGCAGCTCGTAGAGATCCTTGTCGACCGGCTCCGGGGGCTCGATGTGGTTCAGGATGCCGTCCAGGCCAGCCATCAGCTGGGCGGAGAAGGCCAGGAACGGGTTGCAGGACGGATCCGGAGCGCGGAACTCGATGCGCTTGGCAGCCGGGGAGGTGCCGGCCAGCGGGATACGGATGGCGGCGGAACGGTTGCGGGCGGAGTACACCAGGTTGACCGGAGCCTCGAAGCCCGGGACCAGACGGTGGTAGGAGTTCAGGGACGGGTTGGTGAAGGCCAGCACGGAGGAGGAGTGCTTGATCAGACCGCCGATGTACCAACGGGCGATGTCGGACAGGCCGGCGTAACCCTTCTCATCGTAGAACAGCGGCTTGCCGTCCTTCCACAGGGACTGGTGGCAGTGCATGCCGGTGCCGTTGTCGCCGGCGATCGGCTTCGGCATGAAGGTGGCGGACTTGCCGGCCAGGGCAGCGGTCTCGTGGACGACGTACTTGTACTTCATCAGGTCATCGCCAGCGTGCTGCAGGGTGTTGAAGCGGTAGTTGATCTCCTGCTGACCAGCGCCGGCCACCTCGTGGTGGGAACGCTCGAGGATCAGGCCGACCTTCTGCAGGTTGGCGACCATGTCGTCGCGCAGGTCCTGGGTGTGGTCGATCGGCGGAACCGGGAAGTAGCCCTTCTTGACGCGGTTCTTGAAGCCGATGTTCGGGGTGCCGTCTTCCTCAACGTCAACGCCGGAGTTCCACGGGGCCTCGATGGAGTCCACCTCGTAGAAGGAGCGGTTCATGCCGTTCTCGAAACGCACCTTGTCGAAGATGAAGAACTCGGCCTCAGGGGCGAAGGAGGCGGTGTCGGCGATGCCGGTGGACTTCAGGTAAGCCTCGGCCTTGCCGGCGACCTGACGAGGATCGCGGGAGTACGGCTCGTCGGTCAGCGGGTCGACGATGGAGAAGGCCACGTCGAGGGTCTTGTGCTTGCGGAACGGATCCACGAAGGCGGTGGCCACATCCGGCACCAGCTTCATGTCGGACTCGTTGATGGCCTGGAAGCCCTGAACGGAGGAGCCATCGAACGGCATGCCGTCGGTAAAGGCGTCCTTCAGGAACTCGCTAGCCGGCACAGTGAAGTGCTGCTGAACGCCGATCAGATCGGTGAAACGAACGGAGACATACTCGATGCCTTCCTTGTTGATAAGGGCCTCGGCGTCTTCCTTGGTCTTGAGTTCGGTCACGGGACCGCTCCTTTCATATGGAATGTAACGGTCTCTATCGTAAAATCGCGCGTTTCGCAAGGTCGTAACTTGGGTTACGAGAATGTTTCGGCGCGGTTGACTGGGTTCGCAGAACCCCGGTATTCCGGGGAAACGCAATATGACTTCGTGATACGGGAGCCGTTTGGCACGTCCGTAAAGTGGACAGCTGGTGTTTCAGGTGTGTGCCTCACGGTGAGTGGGTGACTCCGGCAGGCTTCCCTCAGCGATGGGGCCAAGGCGGGCCGAATACGGTAAGGGCCCGGAACCTCGTGTGAGATTCCGGGCCCTTACCGGGAAAAACGTTACGTCGCCGGCGCATCGTCGGCGATCGTCAACCGGTCAGACTCAGCGACCGCGCATCGCGCGACGGGAGATCTTCTGGCGGTGGTTCGGATCGATGCCCTTGGGGATGCCGTAGCCGGACTTGGCCTGCAGCGTGCGCAGACGATCGTTGAGGGTCTCCACCTCGGCCTTGGTCAGCAGGAAGCGGCGGCGCGGGTGGATCTTGGCGACCAGCGCGTTCTTGTGGTTGGTGGGCTCGTAGCTCTTGGCCTTGGTCACGGCCTTGCGCACGTCCTTGAGGGCCACCTGCTTGGGGCCGTGGCCCACGCAGATGCGGTAGACCGGGATGGCGGAACCGGCGGTGACGCCCTTGATCTCGCGCTCCTGACGATCCATGGCCTTCATCACACGGCCGTACTCGCCCTCGCCGATCAGGTAGATGCCGTTCAGGGAGGTGCCGCGCCAGATGGCATCCTTGGTGCGCGGGTCGATCCACACCGGTTCCTGCGGGAAGTTGAAGCCGGCCTTGTTCATGTTGCTGAGCACGCCGATGGCGGCACCGGGCTTGCCGTCGATCTGCTTGTATCCCACGGCGTCGGCGCGGCGGGTGAGCATCATGGTGGCCAGCAGCATGCCGAGCATCACGGCGGTGATCATCAGGAAGATCCAGGTCAGCCAGGTCCACTTGAAGATCAGGCCGATGATCACGGCCACCACCACGGGCAGCAGGAACGAACCGGCCTCAAGCCACGGCAGGGACTTGTCTTCCTTGGCCGTGTACTTGTAGATCTGGATGATCTGCTTGATCGTGCTCTGCTTCTTGGGCTTAGCGTCCTTTTCCGCCATCACTTCTTCCTTTGCTGGAACGAAACACACTGAGCATCAACTGTATCAGGTGCGCTGGTCCGCGCATCTCCGACTGGTCCGCGTCTTTCCGGTTGCGTTGCGTGTGCTGCGCGCCTCAGCGCGTGTGCAGCGGCCGGCCGTCCGCCTTGAGCAACGCCTCGCCGAGCGCCTCGACGAACGTGGGATGGGGGTGGATGAGCCGGGCCGCGTCCGAGAGCGGCACCCGGTTGCCCACCAGCTGTTCGGCTTCGGCGATGATGTCCGAGGCGATGGGGGAGACCATATGCACGCCGAGCACGCGCGGGGTGTCCGGATCGGCGGCGTCGCAGCCGGAGACGATGGTCAGCGATCCGGCCGTGCCGCGCATGAGCATGCGTGCGTTGGCCATCATCGGGTAGACGGTCTCCTTGACCTCCACCAGATCCTCGCGCGACTGCGCCTGTTCGATGGTCAGTCCCACCGAGGCCGCTTCAGGTGAGGAGAAGACGATCTGCGGCACGGTGTCCTCGTCCACCGGCTTGGCGTGCAGCCCGGCCAGTGTCTCCGCGATGACGATGCCCTGCTCGAAGGCGCGATGGGCCAGCGCATGGCCCGCGGTCACATCGCCCACGGCCCAGACTCCGGGCTTGCTGGCACGTCCGTACGCATCGGTGACCACGTAGCCGCCGTCCATGAGGTCCACGGCCCACGCCGGGTCGGTGAGCGGGGTGCGGCCGATGGCGGCCAGTGCGATCTCGCCCCAGACGCTCTGCTCGCCGTCCTGTCCCTCGCGGGTGTAGTGCACGGTGGCGCCGAGGTTCGCGCCCACGTCCACATGGGTCACGGCGGTTCGGGTGATGACGTTGACGCCGTGACGTTTGAGTTCGCGGGTCAGTGTCATGCCGGAGCGACGGTCCCAGGCGGACAGCACGCGGTCCTTGCGGATGAGCAGGGTCACGTTCGAACCGGCCGCGTTCCACATCGAGGCGAATTCCAGGGCGACGGCGCCGGCGCCGATGATGACGGCCGAGGAGGGGAATTCGTTCAGTTCGAGGGCCTGCGTGGAATCGATGAGCGCGCCGGCGAACGGGGTGCCGGGCAGCGGGCGGGGTGCGGCGCCGGTGGCGAGCACCACGTTCGGTGCGATGACGTCCAGCGCGGCGCCGGCCGGTTCGGGAACGTCCGCCTTGTGGAATGCCTGGATCTCGCTTTGGCCGGGGGAGGGGAGCAGATGGACGATGTGCCGGCCGTCCGAATCCGTCTGGTCGGCGTTGAAGGATGCGGCGGCGCGCAGCACGGTGATGCCGCGGTGGGCGAGGAGTCCGGCGAGCCCGCGAACCATGGTGTCCACCATGCGTAGGCGGTAGTCGCGCAGGGTGCCGAAGTCGATGCCCTCCACGGAGGCGTTGACGCCGAGTTCGGCCGCACGGTGCACGGTGTCGATGGTGTGGGTGGCGGTGATGAGCGCCTTGGAGGGGATGCAGCCGCGGTTGAGGCATGTGCCGCCCACGGTGGCGTCGCGTTCGATCAAAGCGACCTTCATGCCGAGTTCGGCGGCGCGCAGGGCCGTGGAATAGCCGCCGGGGCCGGCTCCGATGATCGCCACGTCAAACTGTTCGCTCTGTCCGCTCATGAATCCTCCCTGAATCGAAGTGCCGGCATTCGTTTTCCGCTCAAAAAACAGTTGTGGCTCCCATCATAGGGAGCCACAACACGTTATGCCGGCAGCCGACGCCGCCAACCTGGTGAAAAGAACTAGTCCTCCGGCCAGTGACCGCGCTTGTCGTAACGCGGCTTGGGCAGACGCCAGCGGCGCATCTGGATCGCACGGCTCCAGGCGTAGGAGAACGAGCGGGAGCCCTTAGCCACGGAGGCCTCGCCGTACTTGGCGATGAGCTTGGCCTTGAGCTTGCGCCACATCAGCCACACATCGATGATCACGGCGATCAGGTAGCCGTACATGAGCACCATCATGATGATGGAGGACCATGCGTTCGCGTACACGGACGTGACCACCATCGAAACGATCAGAATAGCGAAGGCCACCGGAATGAACCATTCGCCGATGTTGAAGCGGGCATCCACGTAATCGCGGATGTAGATGCGCCACGGCAGACGCTCGGACTTGGGCATGTGGTTGAGATCGCCCTTCTGCATGGCCTCGTACTCGGCGTTCTCACGCTCGCGCATACGGGCCTTGGCGGCCTTGGCGCTGGCTTTGCGGTCGGCGGGGACCAGCGGCCGGATGCCGGCGGCCTGGGCCTGCTTCATCTTCGGAGTCGGGCGGCCCTTCGGTCCGTTGGGGTCGGTCTTCTTGACGGCCTTGGCGCTCTGCTCAACGGGAGCCTGGGCCTCTTCCTTCTTCTTGAACGGATTCCATGTCATGCTTTGAGGTTACGGTGACGTTCAGACACTGTTCAAGCGGTGTTTGCGGACTGCAACCGCTGCAATGACGCCGTTATATATAGAGGAGGGCATATGGCCGCACCCAACGCCGGCACGCTGGACGCCGAGCTGATCCGTTCGCGCGTGGAATCCGACTGGAACCGCATCGTGGAGCTGCTTTCGCGCAAGATCGCGCTGCAGTCGGTCTCCGCCAAGGGCATCACCGCCGAGCACATGAAGCGTTCGGCCGAATTCGTGGCCGAGGAGCTCAGGCTGGTGGGCGTGGACGCCAAGGTGGTTCAGGCCGCGAACGAGGACGGCACCCCGGGTGCCTGGGAGGTCATCGGCTCGCGCATCGTGGACCCGAACGCCCCGACCGTGCTGCTGTACGCGCACCATGACGTGCAGCCCGTGCCGGACGCCTCCGCCTGGGACACCGACCCGTTCGTCGCCACCGAGATCGACGGCCGCCTCTACGGTCGCGGCTCCGCGGACGACGGCGGCGGCATCGCCATCCACTCCGGCGCGTTGAAGGCCCTGGGTGACGATCTCAAGGTGAACATCAAGGTGTTCATCGAAGGCGAGGAGGAGATGGGCTCGCCGAGCTTCATCCCGTTCATCTCCGCCCACAGGGAGGAGTTCGCCGCGGATGTGATCATCGTGGCCGATTCGGGCAACTGGGCGGCGGACATCCCCTCCCTGACCACCTCGCTCAGGGGCAACACCACCGTGGACGTCACCGTGCGCGGCCTGAAGCACCCGGTGCATTCCGGCCAGTACGGCGGCCCGATCCTGGACTCCAACACACTCGCCGCGATGCTCATCTCCTCCCTGTACGACGACAACGGCGAACTGGCCGTGCCGGGCATCGCCTCCGAGGAGCCGGTGGGCGGCCTGCAGCAGGACGTGGACGAGAACGGCGTGCGCGCCGACGCGGGCGTGGTCGACTCCTACGTGCTCGCCGGCACCGGTTCGCTGGCCTCCCGCCTGTGGACCAAGCCCGCGCTCGCGGTGATCGGCTTCGACGCCCAGCCGGTCGAGGGCTCGTTCAACGTGATCAGCCCGGAGACGCGATTCCGTCTGTCCCTGCGCACCGCGCCGAGCCAGCGCCCCGAGGAGGCGCAGGCCGCGCTGATGGAGTATCTGAAGCGCTCCGCGCCGTTCGGTGCCGAAGTGGAGGTCGAGGCCGGCGAGAACGGCATGGGCTGGGCCATGGATCCGAACGCGGAGGCCACCAAGGATGCGCTGGAGGCCATGGAGGAGGCGTTCGGCGTGGCCCCGATCAACCAGGGCCAGGGTGGTTCCATCCCGTTCATCCCCGAACTGCAGCGCCTCTTCCCGGGCGCCCAGGTGCTCGTCACCGGCCCGGAGGACCCGAAGGCCAACGCGCACAGCCCCAACGAATCCATCTCGCTGCCCGGTCTGAAGGACAACGTCATCACCGAGGCCCTGCTGCTCGACAAGCTGGGTAGGTAGCTAGAAGATATGTGAATATCAGGGAAACATAGGGCGTCCGCACACCCCTGACGTTCCGAATATCAAGCCGCCGTCAAAGTCGCTATTGCCTTTGACGGCGGCTTGTCTTATAGTCGGGGAGTTGACACGGGAGCTGCCGTAGGGCGGCTGAGAGGAGACGGAAGTCTCGACCGATGGAACGTGACCGGGTAATGCCGCTTCACGGAATTGTCGCTCTTACATACCCGTGCCTGAACCAATCCGCGTGGGGTTACTCGTCATGACCCGCGCGAAGAGAGAAGAGAGGGCACTCACATGGCACAAGCCGTTGCCAAAGCCAACTACAAGTGGCGCGTCGTGGATATCGTCGTGGCCGCCATCATCGCCGTCGCATCCGGCGTCATCTTCTGGGGTTGGGACATCGTCTGCACCGTCCCGCTGGCCATCTTCGAAGGCGTGACCCCCGGTTTCGAGGGTCTGCTCAACGGATTCTGGCTGTTCGGTGGCCCGCTGGCCGCCATCATCGTACGCAAGCCGGGCGCCGCGCTGTTCGCCGAGACGCTCGCCGCGTTCCTGGAGCTCACCTTGGGCAACCAGTGGGGCGTGGGCGGCTCCCTGATCATCGGCATCATCCAGGGTCTCGGCGCTGAGATCGCGTTCGCCGTGTTCGCCTACAAGAAGTGGAACATCGGCACCACCCTGCTGTCCGGCGCGCTCGCCGGCGTGGGCTGCTGGGCCTACTACTGGGCCACCAACCCGAGCTGGAACGCCATGCGCGTGAGCATGTACCTGATCTGCTCCATCATCTCCGGCCTGGTGATCGCCGGCGTGGTGGTCTGGTTCCTCTCCCGTGCGCTTGCCGCCACGGGCGTGCTTGATCGCTTCGAGTCCGGTCGCGCCGAGGCCCGCGTCTGATGAGGGTCGAACCGGCTGCGGTCGAGGCCAGCGGCTGGGGCTGGCGGCACGCGACGCGCAAGGACTTCGCGTTGCGTGCCGTCGATTTTGCCATCCGGCCAGGCGAGCGTGTGCTCCTGCTCGGTGCCTCCGGCGCGGGCAAAAGCACGTTGATGGCCGGTCTCGCCGGCGTACTCGGCGGCGATGAGGAAGGTGAGCAGGAAGGCTCCCTGACCATCGACGGTGTGGACGCCCGCGAGGCGCGAGGCCGCGTGGGCCTGGTGCTCCAGGACCCGGACTCGCAGATCATTCTTGAACGATTGGGCGATGACGCGGCCTTCGGCTGCGAGAACCTCAACGTGCCGCGCGAGGAGATTTGGCAGCGCGTGCGCGAATCGCTCGATCTGGTGGGGTTGGACGCGCTCGATCTGCGCCGCTCCACCCGTCATCTTTCCGGCGGACAGCGTCAGCGCCTGGCATTGGCCGGTGTGCTGGCTATGAAGCCGGGTTTGTTGCTGCTCGATGAGCCGACCGCGAACCTCGACCCCGCGGGCGTGCAGGAAGTGCATGATGCGGTCCGTGAGGTCATCGAGACCACCGGCCAGACCATGGTGGTAGTCGAACACCATATCGATGTATGGCTGGATCTGGTCGACCGTGTGATCGTGCTCGGGCGTCCGGATGCTGATTCGCTGTCCGGCGGGGTCATCGCCGACGGCACGCCCGACGAGGTGTTCGCCTCGATGGGCGACGTACTCGCCGAAGGCGGTGCATGGGTGCCGGGGCGGGCGATTCCAAACTATCGTCCTGGAACGCGATCCGTTACGGCATCCGGCGATGCAGAGGCTGCGCTTGCGGATGGTAATAAGGAGTCGTTGTCTGCCGGTGATAGGTCTGCCGGGGACCGTTCTGCCGATGATGCGAAGGCGGTTGCCGCCGAAGCTGCCGGACGACCCGTGCTGAGCTGCCACAACCTGAGCTTCGGCCGCGGCACTGCGCTGGGCACCGGTATCGATCTGGACTTCCATGCCGGTGAGGTCACGGCGCTGATGGGTCCGAACGGTGCCGGCAAATCCACGTTCGCGTTGACGCTGGCCGGTCTGCTCCAGCCCATTGACGGACAGGTGCTGGTCGCCGAGGAACTGGCGCCGAGTCCGAACCGCCGTGAGCCGGTTCATTGGAAAAGCCGGGAACTGCTAGGGCGCATCGGCATGGTATTCCAGGAGCCAGAGCATCAATTCGCTGCGAACTTCGTGCGCGACGAGGTGTCCATCGGACCCAAATCCATGGGACAGAGTCAGGATGAGGCATACCGGACGGCGGACCGCATGCTGGAACGCATGAACCTGACGCGCTTCGCCAAAGCCAACCCGTACACCCTGTCCGGTGGCGAGAAGCGCCGCCTGTCCGTGGCCTCGATGCTGGCCGCCGCGCCGAGGATTCTGGTGATGGACGAGCCGACGTTCGGCCAGGACTTCCGCACATGGACCGAGATGGTCCGTCTGATCGCCGCGATTCGTGACCACGGTTCATGCGTGATCATGGTGACGCATGACGAGGCGCTGGTGGATGCTCTCGGCGCGCGTCGCGTGATGTTCCAGGAGAGGAGCGAGGCATGAGCGAAAGCGTGAGCATCCGCGTAACGGGTACCGGGCATGGCAAGCAGCATGGCCCGGCTTCCGATGCCGCGGTGAAGCCGGCCGTCTCCGATGTGGTGACCGTCAGCGCGCAGGATACGCGCGAGGATCCGTTGAAGCCGGCCTCGCCCTCGTGGTTCGTGGCGAAGGTCAATCCGGTGAGCCGCATCATCGGCGCGCTGTTGCTGTGCATCCCGATGTTCTTCAGCCTTGACCTGGTCTCCGCCACCACGGCGCTTGGCATCGAATTCGTGTTGCTGTGGATCGGCGGGGTTACCCCGTGGACCGTATGCCGGCGCACATGGCCGGTGTGGATCGCCGCGCTCGGCAGCTTCATCTCCGTGTTCCTATACGCCAAGGTTTCGGGCCGGATTCTCTGGTCCGTGGGCTGGATCGTGATCAGCGAGGGCTCGTTCCCGCTGGCCTTGGCCACTGCGATTCGCGTCGCCGCCATAGCCGTGCCCGGCGTGATTCTGGCGTTGGGACTTGACCCCACCGACCTGGCCGATGGCCTGGTGGAGATTCTGCATTTCTCGCCGCGATTCGTCTACGGTGGTCTGGCCGGCATGCGCATGTTCACGCTGTTGCAGGACGACTGGCGTGCGCTTGGCCTGTCCCAGCGCTCCCGCGGTCTCGGCGACGGCAATGCCATCTCCCGCGCGCTTTCCCAGGCGTTCGGCCTGCTGGTGCTCTCCATTCGCCGTGCCACCAAGCTCGCAACCGCCATGGAGGCCCGCGGCTTCGGTTCCGACGCTCCGCGCTCCCAGGCTCGCATCTCCCAGCTCAAGGCCGTCGATTGGCTGTTCTACGCCATCTGCCTGTCCGTGCCGCTGATCTCCCTCGGCGTGGCCATCGCCACAGGCCATTGGCGCCTCGCCTTCACCGGCGGCGCCTGATCGGCGGATACCTCCCGACCTGGATGATTGCCGTCCAGGCACGAACCCATGACAGGTGACCGAAGCCAATCGCTTCGGTCACCTTTTTATATATGGTTGCGGTAGGCTGTGGCGTATGCCGATTAACGCCCAGATTCTTGATAATCCCAAATCCGACCGTGTGCGCCGTATCGCGGACCTGACACGCTCCAAGGGGCGTGAGCGGTCCGGACGGTTCCTCATCGAAGGACCGCAGTCGGTGCGCGAGGCCGTCACCTGGCGGCCGGACGTGGTGCAGGATCTGTACGTGGAGGTCAGCCAGGCGCTCGACCATCCGCGCATCGTCTCGTCCACGCTCGCCAAGATCGTCGAGAAATCGCAGGACGCCACCATCTACGTGCATCAGTGCACCGGCGAGGTGATCCGCCGCATCAGCCCGGACTCGCAAGGCATCCTGGCCGTGGGCAACGCGCGCGCCATGCGCGTGGACGTCGCCGACTTCGAGATCGACGGCGGCAGGTCCGGCGGTCCCGGCGATTCCGCCGACTCCGGCAAACCCCTGAACATCGCCGCCTTCTGGCAGGTGCGCGATCCGGGCAACGCCGGCACCGTGATCCGCGCCGCCGACGCCGCCGGATGCGACGCCGTGGTGTTCGTGGACGACTGCGTGGACGTGCTCAATCCCAAGGTGATCCGCTCCACCGCGGGCTCCCTGTTCCATCTGCCGGTCCTGACCATGGGCACCGAGGAGTTCTTCACCTGGACCGCCGTCCAGCATGTGGACGTCTGGGCCGCGGACGTATACGGTACCCCGGAGCGCAAACCGGAAAGCCTGCCCACGGTGCTTGCGGAACTGACTGAAGCGCCCGGTGCGACCGACGGAACCGAGGCGATAGCCGACGCGACCGCCGCGGAATCCCCGTCACCGCAGACTTCCCGCGCCGTGCTGTTCGGCAATGAGGCACGTGGACTGGAGACCGAAATCCTGCGCAGATGCGACCGTATCGTCTCCATCCCGCTCTACGGCAAGGCCGAATCGCTCAACCTCGGCACATCGGCCGCGGTGATGCTGATGAGCCTGGCTATGTCGCGTCATATTGAAACAATGTGAGTTTGGAAAATACGCTGCAAACATTAGAAAACCGCGTTGAGAAATCATCGGACGAAAGGGTTCTCGTGGCAGAACAACTGGTGTTCGACGCCGACCAGGTGACCGCAGCGGTCGCCGAGGGCATCGAGAAAATCCAAGGAGCCTCCACTCTGGAGGAGCTCAAGGCCATCAAGACACAGTACGCAGGCGCCGATTCGGCGATGACCCAGGCCAGCAAGGCCATCGGATCCCTGCCCGCGGCCCAGAAGAAGGAAGCCGGCAAGCTCATGGGCAAGCTGCGCGCCGACTTCGGCCGCGCGTACGGCCCCAAGGAGGCCGAGCTCAAGGAAGCCGCCGAGAAGGCCGCGCTCGCCGCCGAAACCGTGGACATGACGCTGCCGATCAACCGCAAGCCGCTGGGCGCCCGTCATCCGCTGGCCAAGCTGATGGAGGACGTCGAGGACTTCTTTATCTCCATGGGCTGGCAGATCTCCTCCGGCCCGGAGGTTGAGGCGGAGTGGTACAACTTCGACTCCCTGAACTTCGGTCCGGACCACCCGGCCCGCCAGATGCAGGACACCTTCTACGTCAAGGGCAACCAGGCCAAGGACGCCGCCGGCTTCGTGGGCTCCAACATGGTCGTGCGCACGCAGACCTCCTCCGATCAGGTCCGCGCGCTGCTCACCCGCGGCGTGCCGCTGTACATCGCCAGCCCCGGCCGTGTGTTCCGCACCGACGAGCTGGACGCCACCCACACCCCGGTGTTCCACCAGTGCGAGGCCCTCGCCGTGGACAAGCACCTGACCATGGCCGACCTCAAGGGCGTGCTGGACAAGCTCGCCGTGGCCATGTTCGGCCCGGAGGCCAAGACCCGCCTTCGCCCGAGCTACTTCCCGTTCACGGAGCCGAGCGCCGAGCTCGACCTGTGGTTCCCGGACAAGAAGGGCGGCCCCGGCTGGCTCGAATGGGGTGGCTGCGGCATGGTCAACCCGAACGTGCTCAAGTCCGCCGGCATCGACCCGGAGGTCTACACCGGCTTCGCGTTCGGCGTGGGCATGGAGCGCACGCTCCTGCTGCGCAGCGACATCAACGATATGCATGACCTGGTCGAGGGCGACGTCCGTTTCGCCGAACAGTTTGTGATGGGGGAGTGAGTTACCCATGCCTATGATCGATATCGATTGGCTCAAGGACCATGTCGAGGTTCCCGAGGGCCTGACCTACGAACAGCTCGCCAAGGACCTCGTCAAGGTGGGCCTTGAGGAAGAGGAGATCCACTCCTCCCAGGTGACCGGCCCGATCGTGGTGGGCTACGTGGTGGACGCCACTCCCGAACCGCAGAAGAACGGCAAGGTCATCAACTGGTGCCACGTGGACTGCGGCGACGAATGGAACGAGACCGACGAGAACGGCAACAAGGTGCCGCGCGGCATCATCTGCGGCGCGCCCAACATGAAGGCCGGCGAGAAGGTCGTCGTGACCCTGCCCGGTGCTGTGCTGCCCGGCGACTTCAAGATCGAGCCGCGCAAGACCTACGGCCACATCTCCAACGGCATGTGCGCCTCCGAGCGTGAGCTGGGCCTGGGCGACAACCACAACGGCATCATCCTGCTGCGCGAATACGGCTTCTCCAAGGCCGAGTACGACGCCCTGAAGCCCGGCCAGGACGCGATGCACCTGCTGCATCTCGACCAGCCGCTGCTGGAGATCAACATCACTCCGGATCGTGGCTACACGCTGTCCTACCGTGGCGTGGCCCGCGAATACCACCACTCCACCGGCCAGCCGTACACCGATCCGGCCGTGGCCCTCAATGAGAAGGCCCCGGAGCCGTCCGACTACCAGCCCGGCACCAAGGTCGACATCGACATCGAGATCGACGACAACAACCCGATCCATGGCGTGCCCGGCTGCGACCGCTACTACGCCCGCGTGGTGAAGAACTTCGATCCCACCGCCAAGACGCCGAACTGGATGCGCCGCCGCCTGACCCGCGCCGGCATGCGCTCCCTGTCCCTGGCCGTAGATGTGACCAACTACGTGATGCTCGACCTGGGCCAGCCCATGCACGCCTACGACCTCGACAAGATCGAGGGCCCGATCGTGGTGCGCCGCGCGAACGCCGGCGAAAAGCTCACCACGCTCGACGGCAAGGAGCACGAGCTCAGCACCGAGGACCTGCTCATCACTGACTCCCCGAACGGCGAGCGTGGCTCGCGCATCCTCGGCCTGGCCGGCGTGATGGGTGGACTGTACGGCGAAGTGACCGCCGAGACCAAGAACATCCTGCTCGAGGCCGCGCACTTCGACCAGGTGACCATCGCCCGTTCGGCCCGCCGCCACAAGATCCCGTCCGAAGCCTCCCGCCGCTTCGAGCGCGGCGTGGACACTGCGCTGCAGCCGGCCGCCACCGAGATGGCCGCCGAGCTGCTGGCCCGCTACGGCAACGGCGAGCCCAGCGACTTCCCGAACGACGTGAACAACACGCCCCGTCCGAAGACCATCCACTTCAAGGCCACCGAAGTGGCCCGCGTGGCCGGCCTCGACGTGGACATCAACCGCATCTCCGATATCCTCACCGACATCGGCTGCACCGTGGCCGGCGGCGGCAACGGCGAGTTCTCTGTGACCGCGCCGACCTGGCGTCCGGATCTGAACGAGCCGTGCGACCTGGTCGAGGAGATCGCGCGTCTGGTGGGCTACGACCAGATTCCGGTCATCGTGCCGCCCGCCCCGGTCGAAGGCCTCGTGGGCCTGACCCCGAACCAGCTGCGTCGCCGCCGCGTGGCGGACGAGCTGGCCGAATACGGCATGGTCGAGGCGCTCAGCTACCCGTTCGTGGGCGATGACGATTACAAGGCCTTCGGCTACGACCCCGCCGCCACCAAGAAGGTGAGCGTGGAGATCGCCAACCCGCTGTACGGCGACCGTCCGTACCTGCGCCGTGAGATCCTGCCCACCCTGGCCACCACCGTGCAGCGCAACATCCGCCGCGGCATCGAGAACGTGTCCCTCTACGAGCTGGGCCACGTCTACCTGTGGGATCCGAACGCGCCCGCCATCCCGGCCCTGCCCGGCGGCGTGCGTCCGACCGCCGAACAGCTCGCCGCGCTCGACGCCGGCCTGCCGGACCAGCCCGACCATGTGGCCGGCATCCTGACCGGTCTGGCCGAGGACGAGGGCTGGCTGGGCGGCAAGCGCCCGGTTGACTGGTCCGACGCCGTCGAGGCCGTGCGCCGCATCGCCGGCCGTATCGGCGCCGCCATCGAGCTCGACCAGCCCGCCGCCGAGGACGTGCCCGTGCAGTGGCACCCCGGTCGCGCCGCCCGCGTGATGGTGGGCGAGACGTTCGTCGGCTGGGTCGGCGAGCTGCACCCGCGCGTCAACGAGGCGCTGGGCTTCCCGGCCCACTCCGCCGCCTTCGAGCTCAACCTCACCGCGCTGTTCGCCACCCTGAGCGGCAAGCCGGTGCAGGCCAAGCCGATCTCCACGTTCCCGCCCGTCAAGCAGGACCTGGCCTTCACCGTGGACTCCACGGTGTCCGCCGCCCAGCTTGAGGCCGTGATCCGTGAGGCCGCAGGCGCGAACCTCGAGTCCATCGAACTGTTCGACGTGTTCACCGGCGAGCAGGTGGGCGAGGGCAAGAAGTCCCTGGCCTACGCCGTGGTGTTCCGCTCCCCGGACAAGACCCTGTCCGCCGAGGACAGCGACGCCATCCGTCAGGCCATCGTGGCCAAGGCCGCCGAACTCGGCGCCCAGCTGCGAGCCTGACCGCAACCGTAAAGGCTCTGTTCCGCCGGGATTCCATAGACTACCCCTCAGTCACCTTCGGTGACAGCTCCCCTGACAAGGGGAGCCGCGGGTATTTCCACCAATCGCGGCTGAACAGAGCCGGTTCATATTTCACAAGGAGCGCCATGAGCCAGCCGGAGAACAATCAACCGGAATACGGGCAGTATCAGCAGCCCGAATACGGTGCGATGAGAAGCCAGTACGGCCCGAATTACAATCCGTATATCTATGGCGCTCCCGATACTTCCTCCAGCCAATCGGCGAACGGTGCCAACGATGGCACGGGCGCTCCCGGCACCGCCGGGGCCCAGCCGCAGACCGGCTGGCAGCAGCCCAACGGTATGCCGTATGGCCAAGGCGGACAGCCCTGGCAGTCAGGGCAGCCGTCCGGGCAACAGAACGGCCAGCAGGGCGGACAGTTCGGACCTGGCTACTGGCCGGGCAGCTACCCCGGCATCCAAGGCCAGCCGTATCAGGGCCAGTTCCAGCAGAACTCGAACGCCAACGGCCAGACCGGTCCCCGCGGCCAGCATCGCCCGCCGCACTTCTACAACGGCATCAACCTCGACGATCCCTCCCAGAACCCGCTGTACGGACACTGGGACTCCTACGCGATCATCGCGTTCGTGCTCGCGCTGTTCTTCCCGGTGCCGGTGCTTTCGGCGCTGATGGGCGGCGTGGCCATGTGGCGTACCCGCACCTTCCATATGAAGGGCTTCGGCCTTGCGGTGGCCGCCGTGATCATCAACATCCTCTACACGATCGCCGTGATCTGGATGGCCCTGAACGGCGTGGACGCCTCCACGCTGTATCAGGAAGCGCTGCAGCAGCTCATGGGCGGTATGGGAGGCTCCGGCTCCTCCGGCGATTCCATTTCCGCGTGAGACCAGGCGCGATGCGGCTTCCGGGCCTTCCATAACGGTTTGGCAGCCGAAGACCGATTTGCCGCGCGTCCACATACCAACACACCTACTGCATAAATATGCATGAGTCTGCATAATCGCGTATACTCGTCCAAGACACATCAGTTGAAAAGAGATGAGTATGGCGAAATACACAGTGGCCGTGGCCGGTGCCACGGGTTATGCCGGTGGCGAGGCGCTGCGCATCCTTGCAGCGCATCCCGACTTCGAGGTCACCTGCGTGGCCGGTCACTCCTCGGTGGGTGATTCCATGGCCAAGCACATGCCGCATATTCCCCAGCTGGCCGATCTGACGGTGGAGGACACCACGCCGGAAGTCCTGAACGGTCACGACGTCATCATCCTCGCCCTGCCGCACGGCGCGTCCGGCAAACTCGCATCCCAGCTCGACCCGAACGCCGTGGTCGTGGATCTGGGCGCCGACCACCGTCTGGAGGAGCGCAGCGCATGGGATGAGTTCTATGGCGGTGATTTCTACGAGCATTGGACGTACGGCATGCCCGAGCTCATCACCGGCAAAAACGCGGACGGCACCTACACCCGCCAGCGCGAGGCCCTGCCCGGCACCAAGCGCATCGCGGGCCCCGGCTGCAACGTCACCGCCACCACGCTGGCCCTCCAGCCCGGCATCGCCGAAGGCCTGGTGGAGTCCAAGAGCATTGTGGCCGATCTGGTGGTCGGCTATTCCGGCGCCGGCAAGAACCTCAAGCGCACCAACTTGCTGGCCTCCGAGGCCCTGCAGTCCGCGCTGCCGTATTCGGTGGGCGGCACGCACCGCCACATCCCCGAGATCCTGCAGAACTTCGCCCACGCCGCCGGCAAGAGCGCCACGGCCGCCAGCGAGTTCACGCTCGGCTTCACGCCGATTCTGGCACCGATGTCCCGAGGCATCCTGGCCACCGTCTCCGCCGAGATGACGGACAAGGCCCAGGCCATGAGCGACGAGGAGATCCGCTCCGTGTGGGCCAAGGCCTATGAAGGCCAGGACTTCATGGTGCTGCTGCCCGAAGGCATGCTGCCCGCGACCGGCAACATCATCGGCTCGAACGCGGCGCACCTTCAGGTGGTCACCGACCGCAAGTCCGGCCGCATCTACGCCTTCGCCGCCATCGACAATCTCAACCGTGGCACCGCCGGACAGGCGGTCCAGTCCCTGAACATCGCACTTGGCCTGCCGGAAGACGCGGGCCTGACCAAGATCGGAGTCGCACCGTGAGCGTCACATTCGCACAAGGTTTCTCCGCCGCCGGCGTGGTGGCGGGCATTTCCGCAGTTGAGGGCAAGAAGGATCTGGCCCTCGTCGTCAACAACGGCCCGCTGGACGCGGCCGCTGGCGTGTTCACCTCGAACCGCTTCTGCGCCGCCCCCGTGCAGTGGAGCCGCAAGGCCGTGGCCGATGGCCACGTCAAGGCCGTCATTCTGAACTCCGGCGGCGCCAACGCCTGCACCGGCGAGGCCGGCTACCAGCAGTCCGTGGCCACCGCCAAGACTGTGGCCTCCCTGATTGGTGCCGACGACCCGTCCGAAGTGGCCGTCTGCTCCACCGGACTCATCGGCGAGCTCCTGCCGCTTGACAACGTGCTCTCCGGTGCGAAGAGCGCCTACGAGTCCCTGGCCGCCACGCCCGAGGCCGGCGCGGACGCCTCGCACGCCATCATGACCACCGACACCAAGCCCAAGACCGTCACCCTGACCGGTTCCAACGGCTGGAAGATCGGCGGCATGGTCAAGGGCTCCGGCATGATCGCCCCGCAGCTGGCCACCATGCTGTGCGTCATCACCACGGACGCCGTGGTGAGCGCCGGCCAGATGCAGGCAGCCCTCGCCACCGCCACCGAGCACTCCTTCAACCGCATCGACGTGGACGGCTGCATGTCCACCAACGACACGGTCCTGCTGCTCGCCTCCGGCGCCTCCGGCGTGGAACCGGACAAGGACGAGTTCAACAAGCTCGTGCGTGAGGCTTGCGCCTCCCTGGCCCGCCAGATCATCGGCGACGGCGAGGGCGCATCCCACGACATCCGCATCACCGTCACCGGTGCCACCAGCGAGGACGCGGCACTGGCCTGCGGGCGCGCCGTGGCCGCCTCGAACCTGCTCAAGTGTGCCATCTCCGGCAACGACCCGAACTGGGGTCGCATCGTGAGCTCCCTGGGCACCGTGCCCCCGGACGTCGCCCCGTACGACTCGGACAAGGTGACCGTGGACGTCAACGGCGTGCGCATCTGCGAGAACGGCGGCGCCGGACGCGACCGCAGCGAAGTGGACATGACCCCGCGCGAGGTCCACATCGACATCGACCTCAACACCGGCTCCGACGCCCAGGCCACCGTCTGGACGGACGATCTGACGCACGAGTACGTGCATATCAACGCCGACTACGAAAGCTGAGTTCCGCGAGAGCTGACGGGTTTCAGCGCTCCTCTATTCCGGCTCCCCTCGCTGAGGGGAGCTGTCACCGGAGGTGACTGAGGGGAGCGCCGCGTAAGTCAGTCCCGAACGGCTCCCCTCAGTCGGCTCTCGCCGCCAGCTCCCCTCAGCGAGGGGAGCCAAGAGAAAACGTGTAATTAGGAAAGAAGACAATGGCTACTGAATTGAAGGGACCTGGGTTCCACTTCGACGTGCATACCGACCTCAGGGCCGATCAGAAGGCGGAAGTGCTCATCGAGGCGCTGCCGTGGCTGGAAGAGTTCGCCGGCCAGCGCATCGTGGTCAAGTACGGCGGCAACGCGATGGTGGACGAGAACCTCAAGCGCTGCTTCGCCGAGGACATGGTCTTTCTGCGCCAGGTGGGCCTGCACCCGATCGTCGTGCACGGCGGCGGCCCGCAGATCTCCCACATGCTCAAGGCCCTGGGCATCAAGTCCGAGTTCAAGGGCGGCCTAAGGGTCACCACGCCCGAGGCCATGGACGTGGTGCGCATGGTCCTGACCGGCAAGGTCTCGCGCGAGCTCGTGGGCCTGATCAACGCGCATGGCCCGCTCGCGGTCGGCCTGTCCGGCGAGGACGGCGGCCTGTTCTCCGCCATGCAGCGCAAGCCCGTCATCGACGGCAAGCCCACGGACATCGGTCTGGTGGGCGACGTGGTCTCCGTGGACGCCTCCGCCGTGGAGGATCTGGTGGCCGCCGGCCGCATCCCGGTGGTCTCCTCCGTGGCTCCCAATGAGGAGGACGCCACCGAAGTGCTCAACGTGAACGCCGACTCCGCCGCCGCGGCCCTCGCCGCAGCCGTCGGCGCGCACAAGCTGGTCATCCTGACCGACGTGGACGGCCTGTACGCCGACTGGCCGGACAAGAACTCCCTGATCGGCCGTATCGGCGTGGAGAACCTGCGCGACATGCTGCCCGACCTGGAATCCGGCATGCGCCCGAAGATGGAGGCGTGCGTGCGCGCCCTCGACGGCGGCGTGCCCCAGGCCCACATCATCGACGGCCGCAAGCCGCATTCGATCCTGAACGAGATATTCACCTCCGCCGGCATCGGCACCATGGTCGTACCGGAGGACGGACTGGAAATGAGGAGCTCCTATGGCTACTGAACATAAGGAAACACTGGGCGCCGAAGACAGCAAGTGGCTGGGGGAGTACTCCCAGGTCCACATGAACGTGTTCGGCACGCCGCTGCGCGTGATGGACCACGGCCAGGGCGCGCACATCTGGGACGTGGACGGCAACGAATACCTCGACTTCCTCGCCGGCATCGCCGTCAACTCGCTCGGCTACGCCCACCCCAAGTGGGTCAAGGCCGTCACCGAGCAGGCCGGCCGCATGGCCCACATCAGCAACTACTTCGCCTCCGAGCCGCAGATCGAGCTCGCCGCCAAGCTGGTCAAGCTCGCCGGCGCCCCCGAAGGCTCCAAGGTCTACTTCGGCAACTCCGGCGCCGAAGGCAACGAGGCCGCCCTGAAGCTCGCCAAGCTCTACGGCCGCACGCTGCCGGGCGCACTGCCGTCCGTGGGCGGCAAGCCCGCGCGCATCATCGCCATGACGCACGGCTTCCATGGCCGTACGATGGGTGCGCTGTCCGCCACGTGGAAGCCGAACATCCGCAAGCCGTACGACCCGCTCGTGCCGAACATCGAATTCGTGCGCGCCGGCGACAAGATCGCCCTGCACGACTCCTTCGCCCAGACCGGCGTCGGCCACTACGGCAAGGGTCCGGTGGCCGCGGTGATCCTGGAGCTCATCCAGGGCGAGGCCGGCGTCAAGCCGCTCGGCGCCGACTATGTCAAGTTCGTGCGCGAGATCTGCGACATCCATCATGCGCTGCTCATCATCGACGAGGTGCAGACCGGCATCGGCCGCACCGGTTCCTGGTTCGCCTTCCAGCGCGAGGATCTTTCCGGCGGCGTGACCCCGGACATGGTCACCTTCGCCAAGGGCGTGGCCGGCGGCTTCCCGATGGGCGGCATGATCGCCTTCGGCGCCAAGCTCGCCTCGCTGTTCACCCCCGGCTCGCACGGCTCCACCTTCGCGGGCAACCCGCTGGGCGCCGCCGCCGCCCTCGCCACGCTCGGCGTGATCGAGGACGAGAACCTGGTGGCCAACGCCGAGGAACGCGGCAAGCAGCTGCGCGAAGGCATCATGGCCACTGGCAACCCGCTGTACGTCTCCGTGCGCGGCCGTGGCCTGCTGGACGCCGTGGAGCTCAAGCACCCGTGCGCCCACGCTGTGATGAACTACTGCCTCGAACACGGGCTCATCGTCAACGCGGTGGCCCCCGACGCGCTGCGCTTCGCACCGCCGCTGATCGTGACCGCCGAGGACATCGACCAGGCCGTCGCCGTCCTGAAGAACGTCCCCGCCGACCTGCCCAACGACTAAGGAGATCCATCATGACCCCAGAACTGCGTCACATGCTGCGTGATGACGACCTCAACCACGAGGAGCAGAAGCAGGTCCTCGAGCTCGCCATCAAGTTCCACAAGGATCGCTTCTACAAGCAGCCGTTCGCCGGCCCGCAGGCCGTGGCCGTGCTGTTCGACAAGCCCTCCACCCGCACCCGCTCCAGCTTCTCTATCGGCGTGGCCGAGCTCGGCGGCTACCCGCTGGTCATCGACAAGTCCGGCTCCCAGCTGGGCCGCGGTGAACCCGTGGCGGACACCGCCCGCGTGCTCGACCGCATGGCCTACGGCGTGGTCTGGCGCACCTTCGGCCAGGACCGCGTCGAGGAGATGGCCAAGTACTCCACCCACCCGGTGGTCAACGCCCTGACCGACGACTTCCACCCCTGCCAGATTCTCGCCGACTTCCAGACCATCGCCGAGCATCGCGGCGGCGTGGACAACCTCAAGAACCAGACCATCGCCTACCTGGGCGACGCGGCCAACAACATGGCCAACTCCTACCTGCTCGGTGGCGCGGTGGCCGGCATGGACGTGCGCGTGGCCGGCCCCTACGGCTACCTGCCCCGCCCGGACATCGTGGCCGACGCCAAGCGCATCGCGGCCCAGACCGGCGGCTCCATCACGGTGACCACCGACGCCAAGGCCGCCGTGGAGGGCGCCGACTGCGTCTTCACCGACACCTGGGTCTCCATGGGCGAGGAAGCCGAGTACGCCATCCGCTCCAAGCCGTTCTGGGACTACCAGGTCAATGCCGAGCTCATGGCCTTGGCCAAGCCGGACGCGCTCTTCCAGCACTGCCTGCCCGCCTACCGCGGCAAGGAAGTCACCTCCGAGGTGATCGACGGCCCTCAGTCCGTGGTGTGGGACGAGGCCGAGAACCGTCTGCACGCCCAGAAGGCGCTGCTGACGTGGCTGACCGGCAAGGCCCGCGGCGACGAAAGCCTGCTCGCATGACCGCTCGCGCCAGCGAGACCTCACCGTCCCTACAGCGGCCCGCCACCCGCGCGGCCCGGCTCAGCGCCATCGAAGAGGCGCTGGCCACGCATGTCATCACCTCGCAGTCGCAGCTCTCGAAGATCCTCCTCGACGAGGGCATCGTGGTCACGCAGGCCACGCTCAGCCGCGACCTCGACGAGATGCATGCGGTCAAGACCCGTCTGCGGGACGGAACGGTGGCGTATGCGGTGGATCGCGGGGCGTCCGGTGCGGATGCCGGCGAGGATGTGGGACAGCGCGGCGAACAGCAGATGGCCCGCGTGCTCTCCGGCCTGGTCACCTCGGTGGCCGCCGCCCGCAATCTCGTGGTGGTGCATACGCCGTCCGGTGCGGCCCAGTACGTGGCGTCGGTGATCGACAAGCAGCCGCTCGACGGCGTGCTCGGCACCATCGCCGGCGATGACACCGTGATGGTGATCTGCGCCGATGACGATGCCGCCGCCACCCGCCGCGACTGGCTCCTCGCCCTCGTCTCGAAGTAGACGTTCGCTATTCTCCTTTGCTCAACACGCCCATGCATAAATATGCATAGGTCTGTATATACTTGCATCAGTTTGTTTTTGACTTATAGGAAAGGTGACCCATGGCAGATAACAAGCGCATTGTTCTGGCCTATTCCGGCGGTCTCGATACGTCCGTCGCCATTTCGTACCTGAAGGAGCGCACCGGCAAGGATGTCGTGGCCGTCTCCCTCGATGTCGGTCAGGGCGGCGAGAGCCTGGAGACCATCAAGCAGCGCGCCCTCGCCTGCGGCGCCGTCGAGTCCTACGTGGTCGACGCCCGCGACGAGTTCGCCAACGAGTACTGCATGAAGGCCCTCAAGGCCAACGCCATGTACGAAGGCGTCTACCCGCTGGTCTCCGCCATCTCCCGCCCGCTCATCTCCAAGCACCTCGTGCGCGCCGCCCACCAGTTCGGCGCCGACACCATCTCCCACGGCTGCACCGGCAAGGGCAACGATCAGGTGCGTTTCGAGGTGTCTATTGCAGCCATCGACCCGACCCTGAAGGCCATCAGCCCGATCCGTGATCTGGCGCTGACCCGCGACGTGGAGATCGCGTTCGCCAAGGAGCACAAGCTGCCGATCACCCAGACCGAGAAGTCCCCGTACTCCATCGACCAGAACGTGTGGGGCCGCGCCATCGAGACCGGCTTCCTGGAAGATCCGTGGAACGGTCCGACCAAGGACTGCTACTCCTACACCGACGATCCGGCCTTCCCGCCGGTCGAGGACGAGGTAGTCATCGAGTTCAAGCAGGGCGTCCCGGTCAAGATCGACGGCCGCGACGTCACCCCGCTGCAGGCCATCGAGGAGATGAACCGCCGCGCCGGCGCCCAGGGCATCGGCCGCATCGACCTCATCGAGGATCGTCTGGTCGGCATCAAGTCCCGCGAGCTGTACGAGGCTCCGGGTGCCGTGGCCCTCATCACCGCTCACCAGGAGCTCGAGAACTGCTGCCTCGAGCGTGAGCAGCACCGCATCAAGCGTGACATTGACAAGCGCTGGGCCGAGCTGGTCTACGATGCGCAGTGGTTCTCCCCGGCCACCCAGTCCCTGAACGCCTTCATCGAGGACACCCAGAAGTACGTCTCCGGCGAGATCCGCATGGTCCTGCACGGCGGCCGCGCCGTGGTGACCGGCCGTCGTTCCGACACCTCGCTGTACGACTACAAGCTCGCCACCTACGATTCCGGCGACAGCTTCGACTCCAAGTCCTCCAACGGCTTCATCGACATCTACGGCCTGCCGACCCGCGTGGCCGCCGCCCGCGACGTCAAGTTCGGCAACGGCATCGAAGTGCCGACCAACACCGTGGAGTAACGAACACACCTTGGCTCCCCTCTCCGAGGGGAGCTGTCAGCGCAGCTGACTGAGGGGAGTCCCCTAATCTGTATAGTCCTCTCTGCCTAAGGCAGAGAGGACTTTTATATTTGTTTGCTGCTTGAGCCAACGATGTTATTGTCAGTGGTACTGACAATAACGCTGACAATGCTGACAATAATGCCAACAATAAAGTCGACTTACTATGTAGCCCAACGCTGATAGGCTGGCAAACAGCCAAAAACCGCTTCAAAGCACGTATTCCTCGTACTGCCGACCAAAATTCAAAGGAGTGATTCATGCCTGAAAACAATGAACATCTGGCACTGTGGGGTGGCCGTTTCACCTCTGGTCCGTCCCCGGAACTGGCCCGCCTGTCCAAGTCCACCCAGTTCGACTGGCGTCTGGCCGACGACGACATCGCCGGCTCCCGCGCCCACGCCCGTGCGCTCGGCCGCGCCGGCCTGCTCACCGCCGACGAGCTGCAGCGTATGGAGGACGCGCTCGACACCCTGCAGCGTCACGTGGACGACGGCTCCTTCGCCCCGATTGAAGACGACGAGGACGAGGCCACCGCGCTCGAACGCGGCCTCATCGACATCGCCGGCGACGAGCTCGGCGGCAAGCTGCGTGCCGGCCGATCCCGCAACGACCAGATCGCCTGCCTGATCCGCATGTGGCTGCGCCGCCACTCCCGTGTGATCGCGGGCCTGCTGCTCGACCTCGTCAACGCACTGATCGAACAGTCTGAGAAGGCCGGCCGTACCGTGATGCCGGGTCGCACCCACATGCAGCACGCCCAGCCGGTGCTGCTGGCCCACCAGCTCATGGCCCATGCCTGGCCGCTCATCCGCGACGTGCAGCGCCTCATCGACTGGGACAAGCGCATCAACGCCTCCCCGTACGGCTCAGGCGCTCTGGCCGGCAACACCCTGGGTCTCGACCCGGAGGCCGTGGCCCGCGAGCTCGGCTTCTCCCGCGTGACCGACAACTCCATCGACGGCACCGCCGCCCGCGACCTCGTGGCCGAGTTCGCGTTCGTGGCCGCCATGACCGGCGTGGACATCTCCCGCCTGTCGGAGGAGATCATCATCTGGAACACGCAGGAGTTCGCGTTCGTCAAGCTGGATGACGCCTACTCCACCGGCTCCTCGATCATGCCGCAGAAGAAGAACCCGGACATCGCCGAGCTGGCTCGCGGCAAGTCCGGCCGTCTTATCGGCGACCTGACCGGCCTGCTTGCCACCCTCAAGGGCCTGCCCACCGCCTACGCGCGTGACCTGCAGGAGGACAAGGAAGCCGTGTTCGACCAGGTCGACACGCTCGAGGTGCTGCTGCCCGCTTTCACCGGCATGGTCCGCACGATGCACTTCGACGCCGACCGCCTTGAAGCCGAGGCGCCGACCGGCTTCGCGCTCGCCACCGACATCGCCGAATGGCTGGTCAAGAACGGCGTGCCGTTCCGCCACGCCCATGAGCTTTCCGGCGCATGCGTCAAGATCGCCGAGGGCCGCGGCCAGGAGCTGTGGGACCTGACCGATCAGGACTTCATCGACACCTTCGCCGCGTTCCTGCCGGCCGACGTGGCCCCAGGCGTGCGCGAGGTACTCTCCAGCCATGGCTCGGTCGACTCCCGCAACGGCAAGGGCGGCACCGCCTACGGCCGCGTGCGTGAGCAGATCGCCGACGCCAAGGCCCAGGTCGAGGAGTTGAAGCTCTTCCCGGCCTCCACCTCGGACGGCTCCGCCTACAAGGCCCCCGGCACGTTCTGATGCCATGCTTCGAAAATGACGATCACTGAATGTACGTCAGTGATCGTCATTTTCGAAATGAGGCTTGATTTCGTGAAAAGCGATCACTGACAGGCGCTCAGTGATCGCTTTTCACGAAGTATGGGCTTATTTCGAAAAAGTGACGCGATAGGTGGGGTGACAAGGTAATGGAACGTCATCCCGAAATGGCGACTCGTCGGTTCGGCATCGTCGAGCGTTGTCATATATCGCACCTACACTGGGGTACCGTAACGAACGGGAGCCGCAAGGCTGAGAGGAAGCGAAGCTTCGACCGGGGAACTTGACGCGGGTCATGCCGCCGTAAGGAATCGTTGTTCGAAGATTTGTCGGGTTCTCCACCGCAGTTCGTACGCATAATTCAGCCGTGTGCGGCTTGCGTGGTGTAGCCAATGCGCCATCGGGTCATGCACGGTCGCATGACTGGGTTCATGAATGGGCGCACCACTTAAGGTACGGTTCGTTTCGTGCGCCCTTTTTTAGTATCGGAGGGATTTCACCATGCAGGTCAACGGAGAACAGGTCACGCTTGAGGCGCCGGTCAGCGTCGCCGACTACCTCGAAGCGCACGGATTCCGTGCCGAGCGCGTGGCCATTGAACTCAACGGCGAGATCATCCCGCGCGAGAAGCGCGCCGAGGCCATGCTGGACGACCAGTGCGTGATGGAGATCGTGCAGTTCGTCCAGGGCGGCTGAGCGACCGTATGACATATGGCTCCCTTCTGTGTGGGGAGCTGGCCGCGAAGCGGACTGAGGGGAGTCCGAAAGCAGCCATTCGGTTGTATTGCTCCCCTCAGTCACTTCGTGACAGCTCCCCTCAGCGAGGGGGCGGGATATGAAAGGAAAACAACCATGAACGTCAATCCGGTTACCGAAGCATCCGTCGAGGCGACGCCGTTGCCGCCGCAGCCCGCCGTCGTCAACCCCGTGGGCACCGCCGCCCCCATGCTGCCGGTGGAGGACAAGCCGCTCAACCTCGGCGGCCACGAATTCCAGTCGCGCTTCATCCTGGGCTCCGGCCGCTACGACCTGAACCTCATCAAGGCCACGGTCGAACACGCCGGCACGCAGATCGTCACGATGGCGCTGCGCCGCGCCCAGACCACCGAGAACAGCGTGCTCGACTACATTCCCGAAGGCATCACGCTGCTGCCGAACACGTCCGGCGCGCGCAACGCCGAGGAGGCCGTGCGCATCGCCCGACTGGCCCGTGAGGTGTGCCACACCGACTTTGTCAAAGTGGAGATCGAGCACGAGACCAAGTACCTCCTGCCGGACAACGCCGAAACCATCCGTGCCACCGAGATGCTGGCCAAGGAAGGCTTCGTGGTCATGCCCTACATGTTCCCGGATCCGATCGCGGCCCGCCAGCTCGAGGAGGCCGGCGCCGCAGCCGTCATGCCGCTCGGCTCGCTCATCGGCTCCAACATGGGCCTGAGGATGCGCGATTTCATCGAGATCATCATCGCCAACGCGCACGTGCCGGTGATCATCGACGCCGGCATCGGCCGCCCGAGCCAGGCATGCGACGCCATGGAGATGGGCGCGGACGCCGTCATGGCATACACCGCCGTGGCCTCCGCCGGCAACATCCCGCTCATGGCCGAGGCATTCAAGAACGCCATCAACGCCGGTCGCGCGGCCTACCTGTCCGGCCTCGGCAAGGTGACCGAGGGCCAGGCGGTGCCGTCCAGCCCGACCACCGGATACCTGCACTGATGAAACCGCCGGCCGCAGTTGGCTGAGGGAAGTGATGAGGCCTGTTCGGCCGGGACTCCTCTCAGCCACCTGCGGTGGTAGCTCCCCTCCAAGAGGGTTAAGGAGAAGCAACATGGCATTCACGGACGAACAGCTTGAACGGTACGCGCGCCACCTCATCCTGAAAGGTGTCGGCGTCAAAGGGCAGAAGCGGCTGCTGGCCTCCAGCGTGCTCATCATCGGCGCAGGCGGCCTCGGCTCGCCGGCGGCGCTGTACCTTGCGGCGGCCGGTGTGGGCCGTATCGGCCTGGTGGACGGCGACGTGGTGGACCTGAGCAACCTGCAGCGCCAGATCATCCACACCACGGCCCGCGTGGGGGACCCCAAGGTGGAGTCGGCCGCGGCAGCCATCCGCGAACTCAACCCGGACGTCACCGTGGAGACCCATCACGAACTGGTGAGCGTCGGCAACATCGCCGAACTCATCGCCCCATATGATCTGGTGCTGGACGCCACGGACAACTTCGCGGCGAAATTCCTCATCAACGACGCCTGCGTGCTGGCCGGCAAACCGTTCATTCACGCCGGCGTAGTGGGCTTCGCGGGCCAGGTTATGGACGTGGTGCCCGGTGCAGGCCCCTGCTATCGTTGCATCTTCCGCGACATGCCGGCCGCCGGCGAGATCCCGACCTGCAAGGAGGCCGGCGTGCTCGGCGCGGTGGTGGGCGTGATCGGCAGCCTGCAGGCCACCGAGGCGGCCAAGCTCATCGTGGGTGTGGGGGAGCCGCTGGTGGGCCGCATGCTCACCATGGACGCGCTGACCATGAACATCCGCCGCGTGCCGCTGCCGAAACATGTGCCGGATTGCCCGGTATGCGGCGATAACCCGACCATCACCGCCCTCGACCCGGCCAACTACGTGCAGCCGGCCTGCGCGATCTGATTCGGGCCCGCCGCAGTCGGCGAACCATGCCATCGTCCGTTGCGTTGGGTGAGCCCAGCCAACGGACGACCAGGAGATCATGAAGGGGATTGAATATGATGATTGCCGTGCGCATCGGTAAGGATGTGGAGGAGACCGACGAGCCGTCGTTCGGCCGTATCACGCCGGAGGAGTTCGCCGCGCTGGATCCCGACACGGTCACGCTGCTCGACCTGCGCGAGCCGGCTGACGTGGCCGCGCATCCGGTAGAAGGCGCCATCAACGCGCCGCTCGACCCGCTGGCCCACGTACTGAGGACCGTGCCGAAGGATCGGAAGGTCGTGGTCTACTGCGCCGAAGGCTGGTGGAGCGAGGAGGTGGCGGAGATCCTCGCCGACCGCGGCTACGAGGTGGCCAGCCTGATCGGCGGATTCCGCGCCTATCAGCAGTACCTCGACGGGCAGGCTGCTCGATAACAGCATTCTTGGCTCCCCTCGCTGAGGGGAGCTGTCCGCGAAGCGGACCGAGGGGAGCCAATATAAAGCCCAATCATCCCCGCGGATGAGGCCGGGCGTTCGGCGTGCGTCCTACAATCGGCACCGTAGAAACAGACAGTCGATTGTGAGGAGTCCGGAACCGTGGGACGTCTGCTCACCCGTATGCAGATCCAACGACTCGTGGCCAAGCACGGCCGCGACGTCATCGAACATGACCACATGCAGATCGAACGCTGCTGCTACCAGCACGGCAACGTGACCACCTTCGCCCATTCCGTGCGCGTGGCGTGCCTGGCCGTCTGGCTGGCCGACCGCGCCCACCTGTGGCATCGCGTGGACCTGCGTTCGCTCATCCGCGCCGCCCTCCTGCACGACTACTTCCTGTACGACTGGCACGATTGGGACAACGGCGAGCACCGCTGGCACGGCTTCACGCACGGCCATGCCGCCCTGCGCAACGCCCTGAGGGACTTCACCCTCAACGACATCGAACGCGACAGCATCGAAAAGCACATGTTCCCGATGACCCCGGTGCCGCCGGCCTACATCGAAGGCTACCTGGTCACCCTCGCGGACAAGATCTCCGCCACCCGCGAGACGTTCTCCCGCGGCCGCTTCCACAAGAAGGCCCTGCCCGCTCGTGCGCCGCTGCCCGAAATCGGAGCCGGAGCTCGCCGATGCCGCTGATCGTCGAGTACCTGTTCCTGTGGTTCATCTTCTACAGCTTCGCCGGCTGGGTCTATGAGTCGATTCTCGTCTCCTGTCAGGAGCGTCGCTGGGTGAACCGCGGCTTCCTCAACGGCCCGCTGTGCCCGATCTACGGCACCGGAGCGGTGACCGGCGTGGTGGTGTTCGGCGATATGCGCGATCCGCTGGTCATTTTCCTTGTCTCGATGTTCGGCGCTTCGATCCTCGAATACGTCACCTCCTGGGCCATGGAGCAGCTGTTCCACGCCCGCTGGTGGGACTACTCCCACTTCCGTTTCAATATCCAGGGCCGCGTGTGCCTGCTCGGCGCCGTGGTCTTCGGCGTCGGTGGCGTGGTGATCGTGGACGTGGTGCAACCGCAGGTGGAACGAGTGACGGCCTTGATTCCACTGCAGATGGTCCATGTACTGTTCGCCGTGCTGGCGGTGCTCACCGCCATTGACACCGTGATCACCGTGTGCGGCATCGTGAACTTCGAGCAGAGCCTCGAGCAGTTCAAGGTGGCCATGGCCAAGGCGGCCCAATACGGAGACGCCATGCGCGAGAAGGTGGGCGATGCCGTCTCCGGCGCGGCCGACATGGTCTCCGGTGCCACCGGCGCGGCCTCCAGCGTGGCGTCCGCGGCGTCCGCGATGGCCTCCAGTGCGGCGAGCATGGCCTCCGGCGTGATGGACGGCGCCTCCGAACGGTTCGGCGGCATGCCCGGCAAGGTGGGGGAGAAGGTCGGCGAGTCGTGGCAGAACGGCAAGGAGATGTCCGCCGAATTCATGCTGCGCGTGCGTGACGTGGCCGACTCCATGTTCAACCGCCAGCAGCGCCGTATGATCGCCTCGTTCCCGCGTCTGAAGACCAACCGCAACAACGAGACGCTGCAGGAGCTGCGCGAGACGATGGAGAAGCTGCACCGCGGCGGCAGGTGACGGCAATCAAGCCCAAAACCGTGCGTCATGCCCGGCCGAGTCCGCGGTCGGGCGAGCGGCTCTGCGGCGGGCCCACGGCGAGGGGCAATCAGCGCCCTGCCCCGCCCGGCAACCCGCGGCCCGTCCACTGTCGGTGTGTTCTGCGAGACTTGGAGACGCTTGAAAACCGAGTAAAGCACGTCCAAATCACACAATTCGATAGGGAGAGCGACCAGTTATGGCTCACGTCATCGACTTCAAAGAGGCAGGATTCGATACCCTGCTCGATGAACTGGAATGGCGCGGGTTGATCTCGCAGTCCACGGACCGCGATCGACTCGCACACGCATTGAACGGCGAGCCGATCACCTATTATTGCGGTTTCGATCCCACCGCCGCCTCCCTGCACATCGGTAACCTGGTGCAGCTCATCAACATGCGCCACCTGCAGCTGGCGGGCCATCACCCGATCGCCCTCGTGGGCGGCGCCACCGGTCTGATCGGCGATCCGCGCCAGTCCGGCGAACGCACCCTGAACCCGAAGGACGTGGTGGCCGGCTGGGCCGAGCGTCTCAAGAACCAGATCGGCGGCATTCTGGAGACCGAAGGCGCCAATCCGGTGCGCTTCGTGTCCAACTACGATTGGACCGCCTCCATGTCCGTCATCGACTTCCTGCGCGATGTCGGCAAGAACTTCCGCCTGGGCACCATGCTCGCCAAGGACACCGTGGCCCGCCGCCTCAACTCCGAGGAGGGCATCTCCTTCACCGAGTTCAGCTACCAGGTGCTGCAGGGCAACGACTTCCTGCACCTGTTCGACGAGTACCACTGCACGCTGGAGCTCGGCGGCTCCGACCAGTGGGGCAACCTGACCTCCGGCCTCGACCTCATCCACAAGGTGCGCGGCGTGGACGTCAACGTGTTCACCAGCCCGATCATCACGGACGCACAGGGCAAGAAGTTCGGCAAGTCCGAGGGCAACGCCGTCTGGCTCGACGCCACCATGCTCTCGCCGTACAAGTTCTACCAGTTCTGGATCAACCGCCCGGACGTGGAGATGGAGAGCCTGCTCAAGGCCTTCACCTTCCTGCCCAAGGCGGAGATCGAACGTCTCGTGGAGGAGTCCAAGACCAATCCTGGTGCCCGCGAGGCGCAGAAGACGCTGGCATGGGAGGTCACCAGCTTCGTGCATGGCGAGGCCGCCACCCAGGCCGCCATCGACGCCTCCTCCGCGCTGTTCGGCCGTGGCGGCAATCTTGAGGACATCGACGAGGACACGCTCGAATCCGTGCTGGACGGCTTCAAGGTGGCCGACGAGAACGGCGAGCATGTGTTCCCCACCGCCAAGCCGGGCGATCGCGTGATCGACGCCGCCCAGGCCGCCGGCCTGTTCAAGTCCGGCTCCGAGGCACGCCGCGCCATCAAGTCCGGCGGCGTGTATCTCAACAACAACCGTGTGGAGGATGACGAGCAGACGCTGGCCGAGGGCGACTTCCTCGCCGGCCGCTTCGCCCTCATCCGCCGCGGCAAGAAGGCGCTCGGCGCCGTGGAAAACCGTTAAACCAAAATCGGCATGACTTTCGTTCTCGGCTCCCCTGACAGGGGAGCCGTCGGGGAAGCCGACTGAGGGGTAGCCGGACCGGATTCATGTCGGTCTGGTCTGGCGGGATCAATCGTTAATCATTTCAGCAGTAAGCAGTAAAGGAATCGTAGATGGCAGAAGGTAACGAGCATTCCGGCAAGTCCTACGGCGGCCGCAAGTCCTATGGCGACCGTCGCCCCGGCAACCGCGGCGGCAAGGGCTTCAAGCCGCGCGGCAAGGGCGGCTTCCGCCGTGACGGCGAGGGCTTCCGTCCGCGTCGCCACGAGGACGGCGACGGTTTCAAGCCGCGTCGCCACGACGGTGACGGCGAGGGCTACAAGCCGCGCCGCGAAGGCGATGGCGAGGGTCGTTCCGGCGGTTTCCGCAAGTCCTACGGCAAGTCCGGCGGTTTCCACAAGGGCGGCTACCGCGGCAACGGCCCGCGTCGCGATGGCGACGGCTTCCGTCCGCGTCGTGACGATGGCGATGGCTTCAAGCCGCGTCGCCGCGAGGACGGCGAAGGCTACCAGCGCCGTGACGGCGAGGGCGAGTCCGGCCGTTCCGGCGGCTTCCATAAGTCCTACGGCAACAAGTCCTACGGCAAGTCCGGCGGTTTCCGTAAGGGCGGCTACCGCGGCAACGACCGTCGTGATGGCGACGGCTTCCGTCCGCGTCGCCATGAGGGCGATGGCGACGGTTTCAAGCCGCGTCGTCATGAGGACGGCGAGGGCTTCAAGCCGCGCCGCGAGCATGGCGAGAACCCGCGCTACCAGCGCCGCGATGACGATCGCCGCAACGATCGCCGCGACAACCGCAACGATGGCGAACGCCGCGAGTTCACCCCGCAGGAGAAGCGCGAATACCGCGAGCAGAAGCGTTCCGAATACATGAGGAAGCCGCGCCGCAACTCCGACGGCACCATGAGCTTCCCCTCGCAGAACCCGTACACCGACCGTCGCCCGGATGAGCCGAAGATGCCCAAGGGCATGGAATGGCGCATGCTCTCCAGCGACGAGCGCGAGCGTCTGCGCGGCCTGTCCAAGGAGCACGCCGAGAACATCGGTCTGCACATCCTGGCCGCCTACGCGCTGGAGGAGAGCGACCCGGCCGCCGCGTTGGAGCACGCCAAGTGGGTGGCCCGCCAGGCCTCCCGCATCGACTTCGCCCGTGAGACGCTGGCCTTCGTGGCCTACCGCCAGGGCGAGTACAAGCTGGCCCTGCGCGAATTCCGCACCGCCTACCGCATGAACGGCTTCCCGGACTACCTGCCGTTCATCGCCGACTGCGAGCGTGGCGTGGGCAACCCGGACAAGGCCGTGGAGCTGGCGCTTTCCGACGAGGGCAAGAGCCTGGTCGGCGCCGCCAAGGTCGAGATGTTCCTGGTGTACGCCGGTGCGCTGGGCGATCTGCAGCTGTGGGACAAGGCCATCAATGTGGCGCACACCGTGGGCCGCTCCCAGGGCCTGCCGGGCGAGTACCGCATGCGTGCGGTGCAGGCCGAGCAGTACTTCCTGGAGCAGGCCGGCCGTGACGAGGAAGCCGCCGCGCTCGACGGCCTGCTGGACCGTCTTGAGGACCAGTTCGCCGAGGAGGACATCGACGAGGATAGCGACGACGTGGTGATCGACCACGATCTGGCCGGCCTCACCGATGATTCCGAAGTGCTGGAGAAGCTGGGCATCGACCCGTCCGAGGCCGAGTATGCGCCTGAGCTGGAGCCGGAGAGCTCCGATGAGGATGGCGAGGGCGAAGCCGGCGAGTCCGAGGATTCCGGTGCTGAGGACGATTCCGATGACGTCGAATCCGACGAGGAACCGGCCGAGGAGACCGAAACCGTCGAGGACGAACCGGTTGCCGACGAGACCGTTGAGAAGCCCGCCGAGGCTGAGCCCGAGCCGGCCGAGGAACAGTCTGACGAATCCTCCGAAGAGGAATCCGAAGCCGACAAGACGGAGCAGTCCGAGGAGACCGCGGAGTAATGACCCGTTTCCTCAAAGGAACCGATCGCACCCTGGCCGAGGCCTACCAGCTGGCACTGCTGGACCTTGACGGCGTGGTCTACCGCGGCAAGAACCCGGTGGAACACGCCGCCGACTCCATCCGCGCGGCGGAACGGGCCGGCATGACCATCGAATACACCACGAACAACTCCTCGCGCTTCCAGCACGTGGTGGCCGACCAGCTCAAGGGCTTCGGTCTCGACGTGGAACCGTGGCAGGTGATCACCTCCTCCGTGGTGGCCGCCCGCATGGTGGCCAAGGCCGTGCCGGCCGGGGCCAAGGTGCAGGTGCTGGGCGCCGAACACCTCCGCGAGGAGGTCTTGCGCAACGGCCTGACCATCGTGGAGGGCCCCGAGGACCATCCCCAGGCCGTCATCCAAGGCTGGTACCCGGAGATGACCTGGCAGATGATGGCCAACGTGGCCTTCGCCGTGGAGGCCGGTGCCGAATACTTCGTGACCAACCGCGATCTCACCATCCCGCGCGAGCTAGGCATCGCCCCCGGCTGCGGTTCGATGATTCGCGCCGTGATCGCCGCCACCGGTGTGGAACCGGTGGCCTCCGCGGGCAAGCCCGAATCGTACATGTATGACGAGGCCCGAGAGCTCAACGCCGCCGAAGGCCATGACCTGGTGCCCAAGGAGGCGTCCATCGCCATCGGCGACCGTCTGGACACGGACATCGAAGCGGGCAACCGCGGCGGATACGACTCGCTGGCCGTGCTGACCGGCGTGACCAATCCGACCGAGCTCATGCTCGCCCCCGCGCATCTGCGCCCCACGTACGTGGCACGTGACCTGCGCGAACTGGGATGCGTGCAGCCTGAGCCGGTGCGCGCCGAGGACGGCACCTGGAAGTGCCGCGACGCCTGCGCATGGTTCGAGAACGGCAGTGTGCACGTCAGCGACGCCGAGAGCATCGACGGCCTTCGTGCGGCCATCTGCGCCGCCTGGGAGGCTGTCGACAAGGGTGCCAAGCTGGACGAGACCACGGTGCCGGCCTTCGAGCTGAAGGACTGAAAGCGATTATGGCCGAGGCCATGCAATCGTATGGGGATACGGCTTCGGAGACGCCTGCGGGTGCTTCCGAAGCCGGCACCCCGGCGACTCGGATTCCGATCGAACAGCGGTACCCCGAACTCGCCGGCATCGAATCCAAGCCCATTGACGACCAAATCGAAACCTATCAGGCCGTCCTCAAATCCCTTCAGCAGCGCCTTGACGAATCGCGCTGATTCCTTGTTTTGGCTCCCCTCAGAGAGGGGAGCCAAGATATTGCATACCACCGAGAGAAAGCCATATGACCGAGCAGAATCTTGATCCGTCCACGCCGCTGGACCGTCTCGACATGATGCTGGTGGCGTCCGGGCTGGTGGAATCACGGGCCAAGGCGCAGCGGCTCATCAAGGCCGGGCATGTGCGCGTGGACGGCGAGACCGTCACCAAACCCTCCTTCATGGTCAAGGCCGGCCATAGCGAGCTCGCCGTGGACAAGGGCGACGACTACGTCTCCCGCGGCGCCTACAAGCTGCTGGGCGCCTTCTCCGCCTTCGCCGATAACGGCCTGACCGGCCCCGAAGGCCTGGAATGCCTCGACATCGGCGCCTCCACCGGCGGCTTCACCGACGTGCTGCTACGTGGGGGAGCGTCCAAGGTCATCGCCCTCGACGTGGGCCACGGACAGCTTGACCCACGCATCGCCGGTGACGGCCGCGTCATCGAGATGAGCGGCGTGAACATCCGCGAGGTCGAGGCCGGCGATCTGCCGTTCCGACCTCAGATGATCGTGTCGGACGTCTCCTTCATCTCCCTGACCTACGTGATTCCGGTGATCGCACGCATCGTGGCACCGGGAGCGCAGATCGTGCTGCTGGTCAAACCGCAGTTCGAAGTGGGGCGCGAAGGACTCGGCAAGAACGGCATCGTGGAGGACGAGACGTTGCGCGAACAGGCGTTGGACACCGTGGTCGCCTGCGCCGAACGCTGCGGACTCACGGTGGTCGCCACCGCCGACAGCCCCATCACCGGCACCCACGGCAACGCGGAATACCTGCTGTACGCGCGCGCATAGGGTGTGCGTTCCCCGCACGGCACCCGTTGAAAATGCCTTATGCGGCATGGTGACATATCGTTGCACAGTGACGTGCAACCGCAGCCCATCTTCCTGCAAACAGCACCGTAGCGTATGCAATAATGCATACGATTTCATCGGCTTCTTGCCTTTCATGCGTTTACATGCACAGAGCTCTCCAACAGTAGCGTTGAGAACGTATGCATGATGAGTTGTGCATACGAAACAAGAGAGAAGAGCACACCATGAACGGCGAGTCAACGGGAATGATATACGTGATGCCGGGAAACCACGATGCGATAGACGTCACCGCACGGACAAGGTTCGCCAGAGGCGTTCGTTTCCGATGTACCACGGTCAGGGCGCTGCTGGAGGCCGAATCGCTCGACGGCGAGATCCTGGAATTGGAAGGCGGCAAGGTGCGGTGCAGGGGAGTCGCCCGCATACGGTGTCTCACCGGACGCGGCATCATCGAAATCTCCGGCAACCTGTTCTGTGACGCCATCGGCATGACCGGCGAACTGCGCTGTTCCGGCAACGTCCATTGCAGCGGCGACATCCTCGTGAACGGCAAACTGCTGAGCCGGCAGCACGTCAGCGGCGGCGACATCACGCTCAAAGGCACGCTGACCACCGGAACCGTCAGCGGCAACGCGCTGGTCATCCGTCCGCTGCACAGCGCCATGTTCTCCCGGTTCGGCATGACCCAGTACGAGGGCCGGTCGGAAGCGGATCAGGTGACCGTGGTCGATCTGGACGCCGGCAACCTGCGATGTAAGCTGCTCAAGGCGGATACGGCCATCCTGCGCGACGGCACGATGGTGGAGCACGCGGTCTGTGAGACTTCGCTGAGCCTGGACGCCAGTTCGGCCGTGGTCATGCTCAGCGGCAAATGCCATCGTGCGAAGCATCTGAGATCCGCGTGACGGCATCCGTGTAAAACGCGCGCTCGCCCCTGAACGAATCAGCCTTGGATGAAGTGGTCGATCTGATCCTGCTTGCCCATGATGATGAGCTCGTCGTTGCGGTGCATGACCAGTTCCCTGGAACCGTACTGGAATTCCTTGCCGGGGGCCTTGATGCCCACCACGGTCACGCCGTACTTGTCGTGGACCTGCACGTTCTCGATGGTGCGGCCCACGGCATACAGCGGCGTATGGATCTTGACCACGGTGTACGGGCCGTCGATCTCGATGTAGTCGAGGTAGTTGCCGGCCACGAGATGGCCCACGCGCTTGCCGGCGTCCGTTTCGGCGTTGATGATGTGGCGCGCGCCGATGCGCTGCAGGATGCGCGCGTGCTCCTGGGAGACGGACTTGGCCCACAGATCCGAGATGCCGGCGTCCAGCAGGTTGCCGGTGATGATCACGGACGCCTCGATACTGTCGCCGATGGCCACCACGGCCGTGTCGAACTGGGAGACGTCGATCTGCTCGATGGCCATCACGTCGGTCATATCCGCCTGGATCGTGGGCAGGTGCGCGGACCAGCGGGCCACGATCTCCGGGTTCTTGTCCACGGCGAGCACGTCCTGGCCCATCTGGTCCAGGGTGGAGGCCACGGAGCCGCCGAAACGGCCCAGGCCGATGACCAGCACGCTCTTGTTGCTGCTCTTGGTGTCACGAGGCTTGACTGCCATGCGAATAACCTCCTCAAACGAATGCTTGCCGAACATATGCATCGAACCAAAGAACCGGGCCGGCTGTCAGCCGACGATGATGTTTTCCTGCGGGTAGCGGATGGGCTCGGGCGCCATCGGCCTGCTGATGGCGTAGGCGATGGTGAGCGGGCCCAGACGGCCCACGATCATCTCGCCGGCGAGGATGAACATGGACGCGGCGTTGCCGGCGCTGGCCACACCCACGGAGTAGCCGCCCAGCGAGAACGCCGAACAGGCCTCGAACACGGCGTCCACGAACGCGCAGCCGGTCACGAACATCAGGGCGACCGCACCCACCATCACCAGTGCGAAGCATGCGGTGCACACGGAGACGGACGTCATCTGGATGCGGCGGGGGATGCGGCGGTGGAATGCGGTCACATCGCGGTGGCCGGTGAAGGAGGCACCGCAGATGAGGATGATCACCGCGAACGTGGTCACGCGGATGCCGCCCGCCGTGGAGGACGATCCGGCGCCGATGAACATGAGCACGCTCATGAACACCTTGGTCTCGTTGGTCACCTCGGGCACCCAGGAGATGTCGAATCCGGCCGAACGCGGCATCACGGCGGCCGAAAGCGCGCGCCTGAGCTTCATGCCCGGATCGTCGGCCGGGAACAGTCCGGTGTTGCCCCATTCGACCAGCAGGAACCAGGCGAGCGAGGCGATCACCAGCAGACCGGTGGTCACCAGCGTGAGCTTGGTGTGCAGCGTCCAGCGCTTCGGGCTCTGGCGTTTGCGTGCGCACTGGACCAGGTTGAGCACCACGGGGAAGCCGAGTGTGCCCACGAAGGCGCTGATGAGGATCGGCAGGCCCACGCCCCAGCGGTTGATGTGCAGGCCGGTGGCGTCGGGCGTGAAGCCGGTGTTGTTGTAGGCGGAGACGGCGTAGAACAGCGCCTGCCACAGGGTGCGGCCGAGCTGGCCGTGGTTCACGCGGAACAGTTCCGGCAGCAGCAGCGCGAAGGTCAGTCCCTCGGCGATCACGAAGGTGCCGAACACCACGGTGAGCACGCTTTTGATCTCCGAAAGCTTGGTGGTGCCGAGCTCGCTGGCGGTGAGCATGCGCTGGGAGACCTTGAGACGGCGGGAGACGCCGAGCGCCACCATCGAGGCGAAGGTCATGACGCCGAGGCCGCCGAACTGGATGGAGAACAGGATGACGACCTGCCCGAACGTGGACCAGTACTCGGCCGTGTTCACCACCGGGATGCCACACGTGGACAACGCCGAGACCGCGGTGAAGAAGGCCACGGGGAAGTTGGTGAACACCCAGTCATGCGTGGAGAACGGCAGCAGCAGAGCCGTGACCAGCACGATGAGCACCACGAAATACAGGATGGAAAGACGGCCGGGATGGCTGAGCAGCCGGTCGGTCAGGCCGATGCGGCGGATACGACGGGATGTCCGCTCCTCGCGGTTGTGGTTGGGGTCGTCGGACGAATACCACCATGACAGCCCCTTCGAGGCCTCCTCGTTAAGGGAGGATTCGTCGAAGTCGTCGGACATGGTTCCTGCGCTTCCTCAGCTCTTCTGTTTGGTGTTCTTCTTGCTCTCCGGCATGCCGTGCGCGACGCCGTTCGGTGCGGGCGACGCTCCGCGGGCAAGTGTCGGTACGCATCGCCGTACGCCTGCCATTGTATGCCGGCAAACCAGAATAATCGACTCCGTGGAACTTGCCGCCCGTCCGGTCCGCCGATCGGATGCGCCGGATTCGGACGAATCGGGAAGAAGGTCCGGTCCGATGGCGGCAACGCCGGTTAGGATGGTCAATGGAACGCATCCCCGGAACACAGGAGGTCCAATGGCCAAGCGCAATGCTGTGGTGGTGACGCATACCAGGCTCAGGCAGTCCGGCACCGTGGTGTCCGAGGCGGTGAGCCAGTTGCGCGTGGCCGGATTCGACGTGACGATCATCGACAACACCGAGGCCCCCGATTTCGGCGTGCAGCCGGCCTGCGTGCCCGATGACACGGAGATCGTGGTGGTGCTCGGCGGCGACGGCACCATCCTGCGCGCGGCCGAACTGGTGCATTGCACCCAGGTGCCGATTCTCGGCGTGAACATGGGGCACGTGGGCTTCCTGGCGGAATTCGAAAGCTTCCAGATCGACGAGGCGATCCGACGCATCGCCGAACACGACTACTCCATCGACGAGCGCATGATCGCCCATGTGGACGTGTGGCTGCCCGGTGCGTCCGAACCCATCGAGGACTGGGCCCTGAACGACATCACGCTGGAGCGCGCCGACCGCGGCAAGATGGTCGAACTGTCCATCCGCGTGGACGATGTGGAGATGAACTCCTTCGGCGCGGACGGCGTGATCGTCTCCACGCCCACCGGCTCCACCGCCTACGCCTTCTCCGCGGGCGGTCCGGTCATATGGCCGAACGTCAAGGCGCTGCAGCTCATCCCGCTCGCCGCGCACGCCCTGTTCGCCCGCCCGCTCATCATCGGCTCGGGGTCCACGTTCACCATCGACATCCTGAACGATTCCATGTCCGACGGCTGGATCTGCTGCGACGGCCGCCGTCAGCGCGCGCTGCCGAAGGGCACGCGCATCATCGTGCGCGAATCGCGCGATACACTGCGACTCGCCCGCCTCTCCGGCGTGCCGTTCACCAACCGTCTGGTCTCCAAGTTCGACCTGCCCGTGGTCGGTTGGCGTGAGCACGCCCGTGCGGAGGCCGGCAAGTCCGGCGCGGCGCGGCACGGCCATGTGTTCCCCGCGGGCGCGTCCGGCGACGGTGCCCCGGTTGATGACGTCCGGACCGCCGTCCGGCCGGGTGAGGCCGATGCCGAGGCAACGTCCGGCAAGGCGGCCGCCTGATGCTTGAGGAACTCGACATCCGCAACCTCGGCCCGATTCGCGAGGCCACCATCACGCCGGCGGCGGGCATGACCGCCATCACCGGCGAGACCGGCGCCGGCAAATCCATGCTGCTGTCCGCGCTGAACCTCATCTCCGGAGGTCCGGCCGACGCCGGCCGCGTCTCCACCGGTGCCAGCGAGGCATGGGCACAGGGCATCTTCGCGGTCAGCGAGGAGTCCGCGGCGGCGGGCATCGCGCGCGAGGCCGGCGTGGAACCCGAGGACGGCGAGCTATTCCTTTCGCGCACCGTGCGTGCCGCGGGCCGCTCCCGTGCCGTGCTTGGGGGCAAAAGCCTACCGAAATCCGTACTCGTCGCGGTCGCCGGCGAACTCATCACTATCCACGGCCAGGCCGAACAATTGAAGATCGCCTCGCCCTCGCGCCAGCGGGACTTCCTGGACCGCGCCGCGGGCGACGAGCGGGAACTGGACGCCTACCGCGAGGCATGGCGTGCGCTTTCGGCCATGGACGAGCGTCTGACGCGGCTGCGCTCGCAGGAATCCTCCGCGCGCCAGCGCGCCGACTACCTGCGTGAATCCGTGGAGCACATCAACGAGGTGGACCCGCACCCCGGTGAGGACGAGGAACTCAAGGCCAAGCGCGACCGCATCGAAAATGCGGCCGAAATCGCCGAGGGCGTCTCCAGGGCGCTCGCCGCGCTGGACTCCTCGCAGCTTGACTACGATTCGTCCTCGGAAAGCGCCAGCGCGTCCGACCTGTTGCTGCAGGCGGCCCAGGCGTTGCGCGGCATTCGTGCCTCAGGCGATTTCGGCGAGCTCGCGGATCGTCTGGAATCGCTGAACGCGGAGCTGCAGGACGTGGTGTTCGCGCTTTCCGGCCATCTGGACGAGGACTTCGGCGATGCCGATCTGGACACGTTGAACGCGCGCATCCATGAGCTCGGCGAGCTCATGCGGCGTTGGGGACCGACGCTGGCCGACGTGGTGGCCTGGCGGGACAAGGCCGCGTTCGAAATCGAGGATCTGGATGCCTCGCCGGAGAAACTGGCCGAGCTGGAAGCGGAACGCGAACAGTTGTATCAGGCTGCCGCGGCCGCCGCCGATACGTTGAGCGCGGCGCGTGCGGAGGCGGCCTCGCGCCTGGCCGCGCGCGTCACCGCCGAACTGGAATCGCTGGCTATGGCCGGCGCGTCCCTGGAGATTCGCGTCACGCCGCGTACGGCTTCAGCTACGACGGGCGACGGCAAGTCGGATGCTTCGGGGGAGCGTGCACTCGACCAGAACGGCGGCGACGACATCGCCTTCCTGTTCACGCCGTACGAGGGATCCCCGCAACTGCCGATGGGCAAGAGCGCGTCCGGCGGCGAGCTGAGCCGACTGATGCTCGCCCTGGAATTGTCCGCCGCGGATATACACGCCGGTGCGGCTGCCGGCGCGGCTGCCGGCGCGGGAAAGGGACGCGAATCCGCTTCCGGGACCGGTGATGCCGGTGACGGTAACGGGTCCGGTGACATGGCGCCGTCCGATATGACGTTCATTTTCGATGAGGTCGATGCCGGTGTGGGCGGCAAGGCGGCCGCGGAGCTCGGTCGTCGTCTCGCCCGATTGGCCCGCACCTCGCAGGTCATCGTCGTCACGCATCTGGCGCAGGTGGCCTCCTGGGCAGACGCGCAATTCGTGGTGACCAAGGAACCGCCGGACGCGGACGACGACGCGGTAGGCGTCGTCACCACCGTGGCCGAGGTTGAGGACGACGCGCGTGTGCACGAGGTGGCCCGCATGCTCTCCGGCAGCGAATCCGAGGCGTCCCTCGACCACGCCCGCGAACTGCTCGCCTCGTCTAAAGCGTGAATAAAAGCTCTATTAAACCAAGATCGACATTCCCCTATTCTTGGCTCCCCTTGTCAGGACATTGCCGTGAAGCAAACAGCAGAGCTGTTTGTAGGCAATGTGCGAGACGACAGTCGAGCTAGCAAAACGCGGGCATGGCCCGTCATTAATTACAGGACGAGCTGGCTCGCGAAGCGAGACTGAGGGGAGTCAGAGGGAAGGATTCTGTAATGACCCAGCACACCAAAGCCGCCATCTTCGACCTCGACGGCACCCTGCTCGACTCGATGGGCGTCTGGAACCAGATCGACATCGATTTCCTCGGCAAGCGCGGCCTCGCCGTGCCGGACGACTACATGGCCACCGTGGCCTCGATGCAGTTCCGTCAGATCGCCGAATACACCATCGACCGGTTCGGCCTCAAGGACACGCCAGAGGCGCTGATGGCTGAATGGGATGAGATGGCCCGCGAAGCCTACGCCACCACGGTCAAGGCCAAGCCGGGCGCAATCGAATACCTGCATGAGCTCAAGACCGCCGGCGTGAGGCTCGGCGTGGCCACCACCCTGTTGCCGGAACTGCGCGAGGCCGCGCTCGGCCATCTCGGCATGCGCGACCTGTTCGACGCCATCGTCTCCGTGGACGACGCGCACGGCGTGGGCAAGGACCGGCCGGACGTCTATCTGCTGGCCGCCTCACGTCTTGGCGCAGCGCCGGCCGACTGCACCGTGTTCGAGGACCTGCTGGCTGGCATCCGCTCCGCCAAATCCGCCGGCATGCGGGTCTGGGCCATGTACGACGACTCCTCGGCCGCCGACTGGCCCGAAATCACGGCGATCGCCGACGGCACGCTTCATGATTTCCGCGACGCCCCGCTAACTAGGCTCCCCTTTTGAGAAGAGCTGGTAGCAACGCTCCGCGTCTTGAATTTGGCTCCCTTCTCTGAGGGGAGCTGTCGCCGTGAGGCGACTGAGGGGAGTTTCGGACAGGCGGAATGCTCCCCTCAGCCAGTGGCGGGCATTGAAATCACCGCAACGGCAACTTGTCGCCCGGGCGTTGCGCGGCGAAACGCTGCCGCTCCATCTCCTCGCCTTCGGTGCGTTCCGTCTGCTCGGCGGCGATGCGCTCCAGCAACACGTCGATCGGTGCGCGATACACCACTTCGTCGAACGGGGCGCCGTCGCGTTCGACGGCCTTGGCCGTGCGGTCCACCTCCTTGAATCCCAGCGACTCGTACATGTGCCGCGCGCGCAGGTTGAACGACCACACCTTCACGGTGATGGTCTTGGCCTTGAGCTGCTCGGCGGCGATCTTGATGCCGAGCTTCATGGCCTGGTTGCCGTAGCCGAGGCCCTGGAAGTACGGTCCGATGAGGATGCCCATCGTGGCGTCGCGGTCCGGATCCTCGCAATCCCATGCGGCGATGTGGCCGATGGGCATGCCGCCCGGATCGAGCACGGTGCGTCCGAAGCGATGTTCGTCGTTGATGTCGCTCCAGCCGTGGAACAGTGCGTCCACCCGTTCGCGGGGAAGATCGTCCAGTGTGGCACGGCAGCCGTCCGCGACGGACACGTCGTTCCACCAGGCTTCAAGATAGGGATAATCACTTGGCTCTGTTGCGCGCAAGGTAACAACGTTGTTTGGCATATCAGGCCCCTTTCCGGGGCCATTGTAGGCATGTCCAATGTTTCGACTCGTGGTCGGGCGATATGCGCGCGGCATTGTTCGCCGACTGTTCATTATCGCGCCCGGCTGTCGGCTTTTCAGGCTGCTCTTGCTGTTCTACTGTTATGCAACACACCTTGACAGTGAACCATAACAGTTATACTGTGATACATAACAGCTGAACAGCTGCGAGCGCTATAACGAAACCAACCGAAAGGGGCATAGATGAAACTGATCATCTCATCCGTGTCCGGCGAACCCATCTACGAGCAGATCAAGAACCAGATTCGCGCCAGCGTCCTGAACGGCGAGCTCAAGGCAGGCCAGGCTCTGCCTTCCCTGAGGAAGCTCGCCAAGGAACTGCGCATCTCCGTGCTCACCGTCACCAGGGCGTACAACGAACTGGCCGATGAGGGCGTGGTGCAGAACATCCAGGGCAAGGGCACCTTCGTGATGGACAAGGGCAACGAGCTGATGCGCAATCAGCTTGAAACCCAAGCCCGCACGAGCCTCGCTGAAGCCGTCCGCGCCGCCAAGGCCGCGGACATGCCGCTGACCGATCTGACCCGGATGCTCGCCGAGGAATACGAAAAACTTCCCTCCTAAGGCTCCCCCTTGTCAGAGGAGCTGGCGTGCGAAGCACGACTGAGGGGTAGTCACATGGATGACATGCATTTGGCATTGCTTATCATCCGATGAAAGGCAAGGCATTGCTATGACCATTGACCAATCGCCGATGGCGCTGTCCATCACCGGCGCAACCAAGCATTACGATTCCGGCTTCACGCTGGACGACATCACCTTCGACCTGCCGGCCGGCTACATCATGGGCCTCATCGGCCCGAACGGCGCCGGCAAATCCACGCTCATCAAACTCATCCTCAACATGATCCACCGAGACGCCGGCGAAATCCACGTGTTCGGCCTCGACAACCTCGCCGACGAGGAAACCGTCAAGGAAAACCTCGGCGTGGTCTTCGACTCCAGCTACTTCATCGAGACGTGGACGGTGAACAAGGTCGAACAGACCATGGCGCCGATGTATCTCGCATGGAACCATGCGACTTTCGACAATTACCTCAAGCGTTTCGGCCTGGACCGCAAGAAGCGGGTGAAGGAACTCTCCCGCGGCATGCAGATGAAGCTCATGCTCGCCGTGGCCCTGAGCCACGACGCCAAACTGCTGGTGCTGGACGAACCCACCAGTGGTCTCGACGTGCTCGCCCGCGACGAACTCATGGACATCCTCCAGAACTACATCGCGGACGGCGGGCGTAGCGTGCTCTTCTCCACGCACATCACCGCCGACCTCGAACGCGCCGCCGACTTCATCACCTACATCACGCGCGGCAAGCTCTACTTCACCGGTCCCAAGGACGAATTCGAGGAATCCTTCCGTTTGATCAAGGGCGGGCCGGACGACCTGGCGCCCGACGTCAAAGGCGTAGCGGTCGGCATCCACCGCTACGAAACCGGCTTCGATGCACTCGTGCGTACCGAGGATCTCGGCAAAATCGGGGGTCTCAAGACGGAGGAGGGGAGACGCAGGGCGGCACCGCTCACCGCCGAACCCGCCTCCATCGACGACATCATCCGACTGACCAATACGGACGACGCCGCGCGCGCCATGGAGGTGGCATGATGACCGGGGTACTGCGCGCGTTCGTATTGGATGTGCGGCGAGTTGCTTCACAGGGCATGTTCTCGATAGTGGTCCTGCTCATAGGGTTTCCCGCTGCAATGATACTGCTCGGGAGCATCTCGGGCGGTGTCAGCTATATGCCCGGAGCCGCTGTCGGCGGCGTTTCCGCGATGCTCGCCTTGTTGCCGCTCAACACGTTCACCTTTGAACAGCAGGGACGGAACAATTGGATGAACGGCGTGATTCCGGTTCGTCGTGTCCATCAGGTGATCGGCCGGTATCTTGTGATGGCCGTGTGCATGCTGATATTGGCGTTGGAGGTCGCGCTCTGCGCTGGAGCCGGCATGTGGTTCGAATCGGGAACGCTGCTGCTGCCCGAGTTGGTGGTGTCCGTGCTGATTGCGGTCGTGGCGTATGCATTGCTGGAAGCGGTGATGCTCCCATTGTGCTACCGGTTCACCTATCAGAAGGCGTTGCTGACGATGATGCTCATCTGCATAGGGTTCGGTGCGGTGGTGGCCGCTGCATTCGCACTGCTCGCCAAACTGGCTCCGGCTTCGATTGACGCCCTGATCTCATGGGTGGTGTCGTCTGCCGAGGCTATGTCGGGCGCAGACGTGATCTGGCCGGCTTTGGGTGGAGTGGTTTTGGCGGCGGTCGCCGTGGCCGCCTCGCTCGCCGTGTCGTTGCACATCTATCTCGCTAAGGAGTTCTGATGGCATTCATAGCGGATGACAACATTCACGTGCATGCCGAGCGTGTCGCCATGCGTATGGATTTCGCCGCCCTCACCGGCAATTCCACGGTGACGAACGTCATCGCATTCCTGGCCCCGCTGGTATTCACCGCGTTCACCTGGCAATCGGGGCCGGATGAATCAGGCCTACCGCTCACGGTTATGGCATATCTGACCGTTATGTACTGGGTCGCGTCCGTCGCCGTATTGTTCCAATTCAACAGTGACAATCAGTTGGCCTCGACCCGGATGATCGGTGTGATGCCGGTGTCCCGCCGTACGCAGGTCAATATGCGTTACTGCTCCGCGGGCGTGCTGTTCGTAATCTGCTTTACGGAACTCAGCATCGAAATCGCACTGTCCAGACTGTGGTTCGGTATCGGTCTGAGCGCGCTCGCCACGGTCGTGCCGCTTGCCATGGCTACTTTCGTGGTGTTGGCCGCCATAGTGATTCCGGTGTTCTACTCCTGCGGCGATTTCGTCAAGGCCTATTCGAGGCTGTTCGTCGGTGCCATCACCGTGTTCTTCGCCGCGCAGATCATCATGCTGCTTCTGCCTGACGGCCTGCGCCTGCAGGTGCTGTCCACGGCTATCACGGTGCCGCCGGTCGGATGGGTCGTGATCACCGCCGTAGCCATTCTGGCCATCACGGCGTCCTACCGCATCTCCCTGCGCATCTGGAGCGCCAAGGAACTGTAGGCCTCACGGGCCGCGGGACCCTTTGCCCAACGGAAACGGGGCGAAACGCAAGTTAGCGACGATGCGATGTTGCGTTTCGCCCCGTTTCGGTGTCTCGATATGGCACGAAACGCAAGTCGACGACGTTCGGAACTTGCGTTTCGTGCCGTTTACAGCGCTTCGGCGGCGTTGGCCACGAAACGCTCCATGCCGTCGATCGGCACGACCGTATTGAAACGCACCTCGGCATGCTCCAGACCGCGCAGCGCGGCGGGGGCGGTGGTGCCGGTTTCGCGGGAGAGCACGTCCATGCATTCGAAGTCGGTGCCGGTGGCGTCGAAGCCCAGCGCCTCGTTCACCACGCGAGGGAACTTGTACGGGCTCGCGGTGGACAGCAGCACGCGCGGGGTCAGCGGGTCGCGCGGCATCTGCTCCAACAGGTAGTAGCCGCAGGCGGTGTGCGGGTCGATGACGTAATGGTTCTCGTCCCAGCAGTGCTTGATGGCCTCGCGCACCTGATCCTCGTCGGCCCAGCCGGTGCCGAAGATCTGGCGGATCTGGGCCAGCAGCGGCTCCGGCACCTCATAAGCGCCCCACTTGTTGAGGTCGTTCATGAGCATGGAGATCAGACGGGTGTCGCCCTCGGAGAAGTAGTAGAGCATGCGCTCCAGGTTCGAGGAGATGAGGATGTCCATCGAGGGGGAGATGGTCTGGAAGAACGGGCGCTGGCGGTTGTATGTGCCGGTGGTCAGGAAGTCGAACAGTACGTTGTTCTTGTCGGAGGCCACCACGAGGTGCTTGACCGGCAGGCCCAGCAGCTTGGCGTAGTAGCCGGCCAGGATGTCGCCGAAGTTGCCGGTGGGCACCACGAACTCCACCTCGTCGCCCACGTTGATCACCTGGTCGGCGAGCAGCTGCGCGTACGCGGAGAAGTAGTAGACCACCTGCGGCACCAGACGGCCCACGTTGATGGAGTTGGCGGAGGAAAGCACCACATGCGATTCGGCGGCGAGCTTGTCCGCCAGCACACGGTCGCCGAAGATGCGCTTGACCGCGGACTGTGCGTCGTCGAAGTTGCCCTGCACGGCCGCCACGTTCACGTTCGCGCCGGTCTGCGTGGTCATCTGCAGTTCCTGGACCTGGCTTACCTTGCCTTCCGGATAGAAGACGGTGATGGCGGTGCCCGGAGCGTCCGCGAAGCCGGCCAGTGCGGCCTTGCCCGTGTCGCCGGAGGTGGCGGTGAGGATCATGATCTTCTCGTCCGGGTCGCCGTCGGCCGGCGTGGTGTGCGCCATGAAACGCGGCAGGATCTGCAGGGCCACGTCCTTGAACGCGGAGGTCGGGCCGTTGAACAGTTCGAGGATGTAGTCGTCGCCCAGGGGCTTGAGCGGCGTGATGCGCTCGTCCGACCACTGGTCGCCGTAGGCGTCCACGATGCACTGGCCCAGCTCCTCGGCCGTGAAGTCCGGCAGCAGCACGCCGAGCACCTCCGCGGCGATTTCCTGATACGTCTTGCCGGGCAGGGAGGCGATGTCCACCTTGGTCTTGCCCAGGTCATCCGAGACGAACAGGCCGCCGTCGTCGGCGATGCCCTTGCGGATGGCCTGCTTGGCGGTCAGCGAGTCGGTGGTGCTGCGGGTGGAATGGAAGGTGGTAGCCACGGTGAATCCTTAATCCTTGAAGCCTTAAGGGATGATTGAATCCTCTTAAGTCTACCGTGGGCCTCGGTCAGGGGAGCGGGGCCTCCCGCATGATGGAGGAAAGACGCCGGATGTGTGACGCGAGGGAGCTGTGCGTCCGTATGGTGAGACGGCGCGTCGCGATGTCCGAGATATGGGACTTTACCTTCCCGTCATGTGCGATCCGGGCCATGATGGCCGGTATACGGGCGGCGTGCGGGTCTGCCGGACGCAAGGCCGACGATGACGCACGATGTGCGCACCGGTCGTGAAACGACCTGTGAAACACCGGCGGAATCGTCGTGCGGAAACAGAACGGCCACAAACGGAACGTACAGTAGCCCCCGAACGGCAAACCAGTCGTTATCCACACCACTAAGGAGCACCCATGACCGCTTCACCCCTCGCACAGACCGCAACCGACGCCTTCAACGCGCCCATCAGCGAGACCGATCCCGAGATCGCCCAGCTGCTCGACTCCGAGCTGCACCGCCAGCAGGGCGGCCTGGAGATGATCGCCTCCGAGAACTTCGTACCGCGCGCCGTGCTGCAGTGCCAGGGTTCCGTGCTCACCAACAAGTACGCCGAGGGCTATCCGGGACGCCGCTACTACGGCGGCTGCGAGTTCGTGGACCAGATCGAGACCATCGCCCGCGAGCGCGCCAAGAAGCTGTTCGGCGCCGAATACGCCAACGTCCAGCCGCACTCCGGCGCCCAGGCCAACGCCGCCGTCTACCAGGCGCTCGTCAAGCCCGGCGACACCGTGCTCGGCCTGGCCCTCGACCACGGCGGCCACCTGACCCACGGCATGAAGATCAACTTCTCCGGCAAGTTCTACCACGCCGAAGCCTACGGCGTGAACCCCGAGACCTTCCGCATCGACCCGGAGATCATCCGCCAGCGCGCCCTCGAGGTGCACCCGGCCATGATCATCGGCGGCTGGTCCGCCTACCCGCGCATCGAGGACTTCAAGGCCATCAAGGAGATCGCCGACGAGGTGGGCGCCAAGTTCTGGGTCGACATGGCCCACTTCGCCGGCCTTGTGGCCGCCGGCCTGCACCCGAGCCCGGTGCCGTACGCCGACGTGGTCTCCTCCACGGCACACAAGACGCTCGGCGGCCCGCGTTCCGGCTTCATCCTGGCCAAGGAGGAGTACGCCAAGAAGCTCAACTCCTCCGTGTTCCCCGGCCAGCAGGGCGGCCCGCTCATGCACGTGGTGGCCGGCAAGGCCGTCAGCTTCAAGGTGGCCGGCACCCCGGAGTTCAAGGACCGTATGCAGCGCACCCTCGACGGCGCCAAGATCCTGGCCGACCGCCTCATGGCGGACGACGTCAAGGCCAACGGCATCTCCGTGCTGACCGGCGGCACCGACGTGCACCTGGTCATGGTGGATCTGCGCAACTCCGAGATGGACGGCAAGCAGGGCGAGGATCTGCTCGCCGCCTGCGGCATCACCATCAACCGCAACACCGTGCCGTTCGACCCGCGCCCGGCCTCCGTGGCCTCCGGCCTGCGCATCGGCACCTCCGCCCTGGCCACCCGCGGCTTCGGACCGAAGGAATACGAGGAGGTCGCCGACATCATCGGCACCGCGCTCGCCGCCGGCCCGTCCGCCGACGTGGAGGCCCTCAAGGCCCGCGTGGACAAGCTCGTCGAGGACTTCCCGCTCTACCCGGGCCTCGACCAGATTCACTGATCTAACCACCTTGGCTCCCTCCGACGAGGGAGCTGGCTTGCGAAGCAAGACTGAGGGAGAGAAGTACGGCGTCAGCCGTTTGGGAAAGGCATCGGCTTACAGCCGATACGATTCCACGGCGATGGCATCGCCTCGGCTTCTCTCCCTCAGCCAGCTTCGCTGCCAACTCCCTCGTCAGAGGGAGCCAAGCGCATATCTGGCCCGAAACAAGCGACATGCCGCATTGTGCGTTACCCTTGTCTTCTATGAGCGAAGCATTGAGTCCCGAGGTGTTCAGCGCGGTGTGCGGCCAGGCCGATCGGGCCGCCCGCGCACAGGAGCGCCTCGCCAGGGCAAACACCGAATCCAAGAACGAGCTGCTGCTCGCCATCGCGGACGCACTGGACGCGCACGCCGGCGAGATCGAAGCCGCCAACGCCCTCGACATGCTCGAATCCAAGGAAAACGGCATGGACGCGGGCAAACTCGACCGTCTGCTCTTCGACATCCCGCGCGTGGCCGCCGCAGCCAACGGCGTGCGTCACGTGGCCACCCTGCCCGACCCGGTAGGGGAGATCGTGCGCGGATACAACCTGCCCAACGGCCTGCGCCTGACGCAGACGCGCGTGCCGATGGGCGTGATCGGCATGATCTACGAGGCCCGCCCGAACGTCACCGTGGACGTGGCCAGCCTGTGCCTCAAATCCGGCAACGCCGCGCTGCTTCGGGGAGGCCACGCCGCCGAACGCACCAACGCCGCCACGCTGTCCGTGATCGCTCCCGTGCTTGAGATTCATGGTTTCGACCCGGCCCTCGTGCAGTCCGTGGATCAGTTCGGACGCGCCGGCGCCACTGCCATGATGGAAGCGCGCGGCCACATCGACGTGCTCGTGCCGCGAGGCGGCGCGGGACTCATCCAGGCCGTGGTGCGCAACTCCAAGGTGCCGGTCATCGAAACCGGAGCCGGCAACGTGCACATCTACGTGGACCGTTCCGGCGACCTCGACAAGGCCATCCCGATCATCCTCAACGCCAAGACCCAGCGCGTGGGCGTGTGCAACGCCGCCGAAAAGCTGCTGGTCCACAAGGATGTCGCCGCCGACTTCCTGCCCGCCATCGCCACGGCCCTGGGCCAGGCGGACGTGGTGCTGCAGGCGGACGCCATCTCCTACGACATCATCCAGGGCGCCGCGATCGAGGGGCTGACGCTCAACCACGCCACCGAGGAGGACTGGGACACCGAATACCTGGCCCTCAAGATGGGCGTCAAGGTGGTCGATGATCTGGACGAGGCCATCGCGCACATCAACGAGCACTCCACCGGCCATACCGAATCCATCATCGCCGAGGATTACGAAGCCATCGAAACGTTCACCAAGCGTATAGACTCGGCAGTGGTCATGGTCAACGCCTCCACACGCTTCACGGACGGCGGCGTGTTCGGCTTCGGCGCCGAACTCGGCATCTCCACCCAGAAGATGCACGCGCGCGGACCCATGGGACTGCGTGAAATGACCACCACCAAGTGGATCGGATACGGAACAGGACAGGTGCGCGTATGAGCGAGAACAACGGCAACGTCGTCAACGGCACGACCAAGGAGGGCGGCCAGGTGACCGACCTGCGCAACGACATCGACCTGAACGATCCCAAACTCGGGCTCAAGATCGCGGCCGAGCGCCTGAGCATCGTACGCTATGTCTTCCTCGTGCAGATCGAGGACGGCATCGCCTCCGCCGCCCAGCGCGCCTCGTTGGAATACGCGGACGCCGTGCTCATCGGCTGGCCCGAAACCGATTCGCCCGACGTGGTGGATCTGGACGAGGCCCGGCTGCACACCGTGCGCGAGCACATGGAACTCATGGAAGGCTACATCGGCAAGTTCTCCCAAATGGAGCGTGACGGCGACATCGACGGTATGACGGACACGCTCATCCGCATCACCGAGCGCGTGGCCGAGGTGCGTCGACTCTACCAGCCCGGATTCCCGCTGCCCACCTTCGCCGAGATCCGCCGCGTGGTGCAGGACGAATGGGATGAGGACATGGGCAAGATCGACCCGCAGGAGGCCGACCCCACCGCCGACGAGATCGAGCAGGAGACGCAGGTGGCGGACGAAGGCGGCCAGGCATGAGCGCCGCCGAACCTACCGAACTCGCGGCCCTGCAACAGGCGGCGGGTGCGGCGGAACCCATGCGCCGCATGTCCGATCTGTCCGGTCAGGACGGGCACTCCGGTCACGGCCGCGGACGGCTTTCGGCGCGCGGCAACTGGCATACGCGACTGCGCATCGGCATCATGGGCGGCACCTTCGACCCGATCCACAACGGCCACCTGGTCGCCGCCTCGGAGGTGGCGTGGGTCTACGACCTGGACGAGGTCATCTTCGTGCCCACCGGCCGGCCGGTGTTCAAGTTGGACAAGCATGTGACCAACGCCGAGGACCGGTACCTCATGACCGTGATCGCCACGGCCTCCAATCCCAAGTTCACGGTCTCCCGCGTGGATATCGACCGTCCGGGCGTCACCTACACCATCGACACGCTGCGCGACATCCGCGCCCAGCACCCGGACGCGGAGCTGTTCTTCATCACCGGTGCGGACGCCGTGGCTGAGATCATGCAGTGGAAGGACGCCGAGAAGATGTGGGATCTGGCGCACTTCGTGGCAGTGACCCGGCCCGGATACTCCAGCCCGACCGGCGTAAAGCTGCCCGAAGGCAAGGTGGACACGCTGGAGATCCCGGCCCTGGCCATCTCCTCGACCGACGTGCGCCGCCGCGCCGAACACAACGAGCCCGTCTGGTATCTGGTGCCCGACGGCGTGGTGCAGTACATCGGCAAGCACGGCCTGTACGCGCAGGGGGAGTAGCGGAGTCAAACGGAATAAGTTGCGCGGAGGCCGGTGAGGGGCTGTGCGCTCCCCTCACCGGCCTCCACGCAACGTATTACGAATTTTTAGGGCTTGCGAGAAAGCATGAGCCTGTCGCGTTCCGATCCTTTCGCCGCTACTGCCGCTACTTCACCAATCCCATTTCGATCTTCAACGTCATCACGCGCACCGCGGATTCCGTGACCTTCTTGGCGAACGCCTCATCGGCGGAGGCCTGCGTGTTGAGGCCTTGCAGAATCGGCTCCACATACTCCACCTGACCGATGCAGGCCAGGTCCGCGCCCGCCTCAACCATCTTCACGCCCAGCTGCGTGGCATCGTAGCCGCTCAGCGCCTCGGCGGACAGCGAATCGGAGGTCACCACGCCGTCATAGCCCAGTTCGCCGCGCAGATGGTCGGTGATGAGCGCGGACGAGAACACCGCGGGATTGTTCGGATCGATGGCCTGATACGTGGCCAGCGACATCATCACCATCGCCGGGTCGGCCTGCTTGATGGCCGTGTCGAACGCGCCGATCTCGTCGCCGCCCAACGCGGTGGTGGTGTCGAGGATGCCCTGCGAGGTGAAATCGGTGTTGCCGGTCACCGCGCCCAGACCGGGATAATGCTTGACCGACGTCTGCACGGAGGCGTCCTTCATGCCCTGGATGAACGCCACGCCATGGGCGGCGTTGCCGGCGGCGTCCAGGCCGAAATCACGGTTCAGCGCGCCGATCGGGGCGTTCGAGGCGCGATCAACCGTTACCGTGCCCAGCACCGGTGCAAGATCGACGTTCACGCCGGCGGATGCCAGTTGCGAACCCCACACCTTCGCGGAGGTGCGCAGTTGGTCGGTCGTCATCGCGCCCTGTTCGACGGCCGACGGCATCGTATCGAACCCGGAGCCGGTCAGATGCTGCACCTGCCCGCCCTCCTGATCGGTGGCGATGATGAGCCCGTTGCCTTCCGGGGCATATCCCTGCAACTGATCGACCGCAGCCTTGACGCCCGTGGTGCCACTGGTCCAGTTGCCGATGATGAGCACCGAACCGGCGTGGTCGTTCTGGATGGTCGAGGCCAGCGAGGACGGGTTGGTGCCGGCGAACAGCGGCACCATCACCAGCTGTCCCACGCGCTCGCCGAGCGACATCGAGGAGACCAGTTTCCGGGCCCGTGCGGCGGCCGAATCGTCGGGTTTGGGGGAGTCCTTGCGATTGAGTGTCTGCGACTGCTTCGAGGTTCCCGCGGCGGACTGCTGCGTGGTATTGCCGCCGCCGGCGGTGCCGGAGCCCCGCAGGAAATCGAACGCGCCGGTATGCCACCCGTAGGCCACCGTGCCGGCCAGGGCCAGGACCAGCACGCAGATCACGGCCACGACCACCGTACCGATATGGGAGGCCTTGGATGCGGCGTGGGAGGCATGCAGATGTTGCGGACGTTCTCTTCTCATGCCTCCAAGCCTATGACAGGGTGTGTTCCGATGTTGTGTTTCCTGCGAATCACCTGTGCGCTGGCGGCATAATCACCCTTCCTTGCCTGCCGGTAGGCTGGGAACATGTCTTTCAACGATCCTTTCTCAATACTGTTCGGCAACGGTGGCGGCGACGGCCACCGCGGCAAGTCCGGCGATGACGATCCGATCATTCTCGACGTCGAGGCCGATGGGGACGGCCCCGCAAACGGCGGCGACGCCAATGCTTCCGGCTCGTTCGGCTCCGGCCGTCCGCCGCACGGGCCCTCGAACCCGCGCCTGACCAACCGCCCGTCCAATGGCCGACCGCGCAACGCCCAGAGCACGCGCGGCACCAAGATCATGCTCGGCGTGGTGCTGGCGCTCGTCATCGTCGTGAGCCTGTTCTTCGCCCTGTCCCGCTTCATCACCGACCTCATGTGGTACGGCCAGCTCGGCTTCCAATCCGTGGTCTGGACCCAGCTCGGCGTCAAGGTGGGCCTGTGGGTGGCGTACGCGCTGCTCATGGCGCTGACCGGCTTCGTGTCCGCATGGCTGGCGATCCGCGCCCGCCCCGACGCGGCGGACGGCTCCACCATCCGCATCAACGGCGACGTCATCGAAGTGGCCAAATCCTTCAGCTCCAAGACCGCGCGGCGCGTGGCCGCCGGCGTCTCGCTCATCGTGGGCGTGGTGTTCGGCGCGCAGTTCAACGCCAACTGGAGCGAGATCCTGCTCATGTTCAACGCGCAGAGCTTCGGCACCACCGACCCGCAGTTCGGCCTCGACAACGGTTTCTACGTGTTCGTGCTTCCGGGCCTGAAGCTCGTGCTCGCCGCCGCGTCCATGCTGCTGGGCGTGGGACTCGTCTTCTCGCTGATCACGCACGTGCTCATGGGCGGCATCCGCATCACCATGCCGGTCAACGGCCGCGGCCTGTTCTCCATCACCAAGCGCTGCCGCCGCCAGCTCGGCATCTGGCTGATCCTCAACATGTTCGCCTGGGCGGTGCGCCAGGTCATCGGCGTGTTCGACCAGCTCACCGTGCAGGGCTCTCGCATCACCGGCGCCTCCTACACCGCCGTGCATGCCAACATCCCGGTCACCTTCATCATGGCCGCCCTGACCGCCATCCTCGGCGTGGTGCTGGGCGTGTGGCTCATGCGCTCGCATGCGCTCGAAGGTCAGGCGACGCTCGGCGTGCGCGCCTCCGCCGCCCTCAAGGCCTGGCGCGTGCCGGTGGTGGCCATCGCCGCCACCGTGGTGGTGGGCATGGTGCTCACCGTGGCCTGGCCGGTGCTGCTCCAGCGATTCCGTGTGAACCCGAACGCGCAGGAGATGGAATCCACCTACATCCAGCGCAACATCGACGCCACCCGCGCCGCGTACGGTCTCGACAAGCTCAAGACCGAGCAGTACGAGGTGACCAACAAGGGCGAGCAGGGTGCCCTGGCCAAGGAGGCGGACACCACCGCGCAGATCCGCCTGCTCGACCCGCAGGTGGTCAGCCCCACGTTCAAGCAGCTCCAGCAGTCCAAGCAGTACTACACCTTCGCGGACACGCTCGCCGTGGACAAGTACGAGATCGACGGCGTCTCCCAGGACACCGTGATCGCCGCACGCGAGCTGGACCTCGACGGCAACGACAACCGCAACTGGGTCAACGACCACACCGTCTACACGCACGGCTACGGCATCGTGGCCGCCTACGGCAACAAGGTGACCGCGGACGGCCAGCCGGAGTTCTTCGAGTCCGGCATCCCCACCCAGGGCAAGCTCACCGAATCCGAGAAGTACGAGCCGCGCATCTACTTCTCCCCGAACACCACCGAGTACTCCATCGTCGGCGCGCCCGAGGGCACGCAGGCCTGGGAGTTCGATTATCCGACCGGTTCCGAAGGCGCCCTGACCACCTTCAAGGGTGACGGCGGCCCGTCCGTGGGCAACCTGTTCGCCCGCATCCTCTATGCGATCCGCTTCGGCTCGGACCAGATCCTCTTCTCCGACCGCGTGACCAGCGCCTCGCAGATCCTCTACGACCGCTCCCCGAAGGAGCGCGTGGCCAAGGTCGCCCCGTACCTCACGCTCGACGGCCGCGTCTACCCGGCGGTGGTGGACGGCCGCGTCAAGTGGATCGTGGATGGCTACACCACCTCCGACGCCTATCCGTACTCGCAGATGACCAACCTCGGCACCTCCACCCAGGACTCCACCACCGTCTCCTCGGACACGGTCTCCTCCCTGGGGTCGCAGCAGGCCAACTACATCCGCAACTCGGTCAAGGCCACCGTTGACGCCTACGACGGTTCCGTGGACCTGTACGTGTGGGACACCTCCGACCCGGTGATCAAGGCATGGGAGCAGATCTTCCCCGGCCAGTACCACCAGCTGAGCGAGATTTCCGGCGACCTCATGAGCCATCTGCGCTACCCGGAGGGCCTGTTCAAGGTGCAGCGCAACCTGCTGTCCAAGTACCACGTCACCTCCGCCAACCAGTACTACTCCGGCGAGGACTTCTGGCAGACGCCCGTGGACCCCACCGAATCGCAGGCCCAGCAGGACCAGGACATCCTGCAGCCGCCCTACTACCTGACCCTGCAGACCGGCGGCACTGAGGAGCCCATCTTCTCGCTGACCTCCACGTACATCCCGGCCGGCCAGTCCACCCGTGAGATCCTCACCGGCTTCCTCTCGGTCGATTCGGACGCGGGCAGCGAGAAGGGCAAGATCGGTCCGAACTACGGCACCATCCGATTGCAGGAGCTGCCCAAGGACTCCAATGTACCCGGCCCCGGACAGGCGCAGAACAACTTCAACGCCAACGCGGACGTGTCCAAGGAGCTCAACCTCCTGCAGTCCGGCGACACGCAGGTGGTGCGAGGCAACCTCCTGACCCTGCCGCTCGGCGGCGGCCTGGTCTACGTGCAGCCCGTGTACGTCAAGTCCTCGGGTGCCACGTCCTTCCCGCTGCTCAAGAAGACGCTGGTGGCCTTCGGCGACCAGGTGGGCTTCGCGGACACGCTCGACGAGGCGCTGGACCAGGTGTTCGGCGGCGATTCCGGCGCGGCCGCGGGCGACGCACAGAACGCGGGCGGCTCGGATTCGTCCAGTCAGTCCGGTTCCGGCTCGTCCGACGGCGACAAGTCGGATAAGTCCGATTCGTCCGACCAGTCCGGCGACCAAGGTAAGTCCGACCAGTCCAACGGAGACTCCGGCAATTCGTCCGGCACCTCCGGCACGACGGCCAGCCCTGAACTCCAGCAGGCCCTCGAAGATGCCGCCCAGGCCATGAGGGACAGCCAGACCGCCATGAAGAACGGCGACTGGACCGCCTACGGCAAGGCCCAGCAGGAGCTCGAGGACGCCCTCAACAAGGCCCTCGAACTCGACAAGTAGTCCCAAACCGGCCGTGTGGCCCGTCCTCAGGCGCGAGGACGGGCCACACGCATATTGAAAGCTTCCCTGGACCAGAACGGGCATACCCTTTTTCTTGGCTCCCCTTGTCAGGACATTGCCGTGAAGCAAACGGCAGAGCCGTTTGTAGGCAATGTGCGAGACGACAGTCGAGCCAACAGAATGCGAACGAAGTTCGTCCATAATTGCAGGACGAGCTGGCGGCGAAGCCGACTGAGGGGTAGTTCCACGAGATTTCGTGTCATCTGGTTCGGAACATCGCAGCAAAAGGAATCCCCATGCCATACACCTTCCGCCCCGCCGAACCGCGGGACATCCAGAACATCACCGACATCTACAACGCCTCCGTTATCGCCGGCGGCTCCACCGCCGACCTCACGCCACGCACCCTCGACCAACGCCGTGCATGGGTCGAATCGCACAAGCCCCCGTACGGCGTCTTCGTGGTAGAATCCGACGGCGAGACGGTCGGCGAGGCGGACAACGCCACCTCGCAGGTCGTCGGCTTCGGTGCGCTCTCCGTCTTCTACGACCGAGCGGGCTACGACGGCGTCACCGATCTGGCCTACTACATCGCCCCCGCATGGCAGGGCAGAGGCGTCGGCACGTTCCTGCTGTCCAAGCTCCTCGACGAAGCGCGCGTCCGCCACATGCGCAAGGCCTGCGGCATCATCTTCGCGGACAACGCCGGCTCCATCGCCCTCATGCGCCGCTTCGGCTTCACACGCTTCGGCCTCATGCCCGCCGCCGCCACCGACTCCACCGGCACCATGCGCGACATGTCCTACTGGTACCTGGACCTGTGACCCCACGTCCGCACACGTCATGCCCCGGGTCCGGCCCACGGTCGGCCTTGACGGCGGCGTTGAGTACAATCTGTACGGTTTGACCGAGTAAAGGAGCGGATATGGCATCGGATTTCTGGCTGATCGTGGGCCTGGGCAACCCCGGCAAGAAGTATGAGGACACCCGGCACAACATGGGCTTCATGACCGCCGACCTGCTGGCCGAACGCTGGTCGGTGAACTTCGCCGACCACAAGGGCCTGGCCATGCTCGGCAAGGGCGCCATGAACCTCGAGAGCCGCACGGTCAAGTTCTTCCTGGCCAAGCCGCTGACCTACATGAACGATTCCGGCAACGCCGTGGCCTCCATCTCCGCCTACTACCAGATCGAGCCGGACCACATCGTGGTGATCCACGACGACATGGACTTGGAGTTCGGCCGCATCAAGGTCAAGGCCGGCGGCTCCGCGGGCGGCCACAACGGCATCAAATCCATCGACCGCTCCCTCGGCACGCCGAAGTACGCGCGCGTGCGCATGGGCGTGGGCCATGCCAAGCGCGGCCCCAACGCGCACGACAACACCGTGAACTGGGTCCTCGGCGGCTTCGGCCCCGACCAGCGCAAGCAGCTGCCCGAATTCCTCGCCGACGGCGCCGACGCCGCCGAAGACATCATCTTCAAGGGCCTGGCCAAGACCCAGGAGATGTTCAATGGCCGCTGACGCCGCATCCGCTTCCACCGCATCCGCCGGTGCCGACGCCTCCCGTGCGGCCGAGCCCTCCGCTGTTGCGTCCGCGGCGCTGAACGGCGAACCCATCAACGGTTCGCTCACCGGCATCCTGCATGATTTGCCGCGCGACCCCGCCTTCCGCAGGGTGGCGTCCGGCGACGTGCAGCCCGGCGAGGAGGCCGCCGCCGACCCGTCCATCACGGTCGGCATCCCCGAAGGCCTGCGTCCGGCGCTTGCCGCTGCCATCGCCCAGGGCATCGACGGTCACGATCACGCCGACGGCAACGACCACAACGCCACCGGCAAGCCTGTGGTGCTGGTCGTGGCCTCCGGACGCGAGGCCGAGGAGACCGTGGGAGCACTGCGTTCCTGGTACGACGGCGACCCGAACGACATCGCCCAGCTTGAGGCCTGGGAGACGTTGCCGCACGAGCGCCTGAGCCCCCGCGCGGACACCGTGGCCAGCCGCATGGCCGTATTCCGCCGACTCAAGCACCCCAGCGCCACCGACCCGATGTTCGGCCCGATCCGCATCCTTGTGATGCCCGTGCGCTCGCTCATCCAGCCCGTGGTCAAGGGTCTGGGCGACGTGGAACCGCTCGTCTTCACGACGGGGGAGGAACTGGCACTCGACGAGGCCGCCAAGCGCCTCATCGAGAACGCCTACACGCGCGTGGACCTCGTGATGGATCGCGGCGAATTCGCCGTACGCGGCGGCATCCTCGACGTGTTCCCGCCCACCGCGCCGCACCCGGTGCGCATCGAGTTCTTCGGCGACGAGATCGACACCATCAAGGAATTCCACGCCTCCGACCAGCGCACCTATGGCGGCGGCATGAAGACCATCTGGGCCACCGCCTGCCGTGAACTGCAGCTCACGGACGCCGTGCGCAAACGCGCCAAGGCCCTGATCGGCTCCATCCCCAACGCCGAGGACATGCTCGAATCCATCGCCAACGCCATTCCGGTGGAGGGCATGGAATCGCTGATGCCCGCGCTCGTGGACCATCTGGAGCCGGTGAGCTCCATGCTGCCCGCGAACGCCGTCATCATGCTCAGCGACCCCGAAAAACTGCGCCGCTCCGCCGAGGACCTGGCCAAGACCGCCAACGAGTTCCTCGCCGCCAGCTGGCATGTGGCCGCGTCCGGCCATGGTGCCGGCGCACCCATCAGCTTCGACGAGGCCAGCTTCCTGGACTTCGAGGAGACCATCAGCTCCCTCGAGTACTCCGAGCATGACGTGATCCGTCTCACCAGCTTCGGCGTGGATGCCACCCTGCCCGGCCATGTGCAGCTCGACGCGCAGAACCCGGCCGAATTCCGCGGCGACGAAGCCAAGGCCACACGCGGCATCGAAGGCCTCATCGACGCCGGATTCGCCGTGACCATCACCGCTGCCGCCGCCGGCACACTCGCCAGACTCAAGCGCGCCATCAACACCACCGGCATCGCCACGTTCGACACGATCCGCTCCCGCGCCATCGACGGATTCGTGGACAAGGCCGCCAAGATCGCGCTCCTGACCGAACGCGACCTTACGGGCCGCACCTCGGCCGTGGCCGTGGCCAAGACGCCGAAACGCCGCCGCAAGGCCATCGACCTCATGGAGCTCAAGGCCGGCGACTACGTGGTCCACGAACAGCACGGCATCGGCCGATTCGTGGAGATGCGCCAGCGCACCATCGGCACCGGCGCGAACCGCACCACCCGCGAATACCTCGTCATCGAATACGCGCCCTCCAAGCGCGGCGCCCCCGCGGACAAGCTGTTCATCCCCACCGACCAGCTCGACCAGGTCAGCAAGTACATCGGCGCCGAAGCGCCGAAGCTCAACAAGCTCGGCGGCTCCGACTGGGCGGCCACCAAGGCCAAGGCCCGCAAGCACGTCCACGAGATCGCGGACGACCTCATCAAGCTCTACTCCGCCCGCCAGCGCGCCCGCGGATTCGCCTTCAGCCCGGACACCCCGTGGCAGAAGGAACTGGAGGACGCCTTCCCCTACCAGGAGACCGCTGACCAGCTCACCACCATCGACGAGGTCAAGGCGGACATGGAGAAGCCCGTGCCTATGGACCGCCTCATCTGCGGCGACGTGGGCTTCGGCAAGACCGAAATCGCCGTGCGCGCCGCCTTCAAGGCCGTGCAGGACGGCAAGCAGGTGGCCGTGCTCGTACCCACCACGCTGCTCGTGCAACAGCATTACGAGACGTTCACCGAGCGCTTCGAGGGCTTCCCGGTGAACGTGGCCGCCATGAGCCGCTTCCAGACCACCAAGGAGATCAACGAGACCATCACCGGGCTCGAAGAGGGCACGGTGGACGTGGTCATCGGCACGCACAAGCTCCTGAACCCCAAGATCAAATTCAAGGATCTGGGCCTCGTGATCATCGACGAGGAGCAGCGCTTCGGCGTGGAGCACAAGGAGACCCTGAAGGCCCTGCGCACCAACGTGGACGTGCTTTCGCTGTCCGCCACGCCTATCCCGCGTACGCTGGAAATGGCCGTGACCGGCATCCGTGAGATGTCCACGCTGGCCACGCCCCCGGAGGACCGTTTGCCGGTGCTCACCTACGTGGGGGCCTACGAGGACGCGCAGGTCACCGCGGCCGTGCGCCGTGAGCTGCTGCGCGGCGGCCAGGTGTTCTACGTGCACAACCGCGTGCAGGACATCTCGCATGTGGCGGACAAGATCCACACGCTTGTCCCGGAGGCCAAGGTGGGCATCGCCCACGGCAAGATGGGGGAGAAGCAGCTCGACCAGATCATCCGCGACTTCTGGCATCGTGACATCGACGTGCTCGTGTGCACCACGATCATCGAGACCGGTCTCGATATCTCCAACGCCAACACGCTGATCGTGGACCACGCCGACCGCTTCGGCCTCTCCCAGCTGCATCAGCTGCGCGGCCGCGTGGGCCGTGGCCGTGAACGCGCGTACGCCTACTTCCTGTACGATCCGGCCAAGCCGATGACCCAGCAGTCGCACGACCGACTCGCCACCATCGCGCAGAACACCGCGCTCGGTTCCGGTTTCGACGTGGCCATGAAGGACCTGGAGCTGCGCGGCACCGGCAACCTGCTCGGTGACGAACAGTCCGGCCACATCGAGGGCGTGGGCTTCGACCTGTACGTGCGCATGGTCTCCGAGGCCGTGGAGAAGTACAAGGAACCCGAGGAGAACGTCGAGCCGATCGCCGTGTCCGTGGATCTGCCCATCGAGGCGTCCATCCCGGTGGAGTACATCGATTCGGACAAGCTGCGTTTGGAGGCGTATCGCAAGCTCGCCTCCGCCCGCAACGAGGCCGATTTGAAGGACCTCCAGGAGGAGCTTACCGACCGTTACGGCAAGCCGCCGGTCGAGTTCGAGACCCTGTTCGACGTGGCTCGTCTGAAGTTCAAGGCTCGCAAGCTCGGCGTCTCCGAGATCCTGGCGCAGTCCAACCGCGTGCGCATCGGCCGCATCGACCCGCCCGAATCCGTGCAGATGCGCATGGCCCGCATCTACAAGGGCACCCAGTACCGCCCGGTCACCCACCAGCTGCTGGTTCCGGCGCCTTTCAACGGTTCGCTCGGCCAGGGGCCGATGAGCTCCGATCAGATCGTCCTGTGGGCCAACCAGCTCCTCGACGACCTGGCATACCGTCCCCAGCCGCGCAAGTAGTCCACTCTATGCTGTGCTCACCCCTCTGAGGACATTGCCGTGGAACAGACATCAGAGTTGTTTGCTCCACGGCAATGTGCGAGATGCCAGTCGAGTCAACAAAACGCGGTCGAAGTTCATCCTTAATTGCAGGACGAGCTGGCGGCGGAGACGGATTGAGGTGGTCTACGAGAATTGATGTCCGGAATAAACCTCGTCATTCGGACCGATCAGCACCGGGTCTGATTCCCAGTTGAAACGTTCGCTCCAATAGGAAGCTCTATCTGAAGGTACTGGTGCCGCAGAACCTGTTGGATAATACGTCCAAGTACCGGTGCTCCCGGATGGATCCTTTCCGGTCCAGCTTGCGGTGCCATCGGCGTTCTTGTGGAATGTCCCGGGAACATATGCGGCTTCGATGGTGTAGACGGTGGTATCCGGAGTTGGACCCGCTACCGTCTGCACGGTGCAATCGGCTGACAGGATAGGGTGCCCGCCCATATCTCCGGCATAGAGATCGGCCGCATACGCGGAGCAGCGGCTGCCGTCCTCAGAATTCCATTTGGTCACGGCGGTCTCGACGGCGGTGCGTGCAGTGTCGAGCGCGGAGGCGGCCTGACTGAATTCCTTGGCGGTCTTGCCGGAATCGAGTATGCCGTTCGCGCTTTCCAACGCCTTGGACAGCGCATCGCGCACGGCCTGGTCGTCCACCTTGCCATCTGAAGAACTCAGCGTCGAGGTCGCCGCGTCTATGGCGCTCTTGAGCTTGTTCTTCGCCTCCGCCAACGTTTGCTTCTGCTGGTCGGCGTCCTCCCCGGTCAGTGTCTTCTCGATCGCGGTGATCTCCCTGATCAGCGTTTCCGCGGTGCCTTGCGCGGTCTTCGGATCCGTCGAGCATGACATGACGCTCGCGTCCGCCTTCTCCTTCGCCTTGCCCAGCGCATCCGAAAGCGACGACGCGGCGGACGAATCGGAGCCGGCCGCATCCACCGTCTGCTGGGCCTCGCCAATGGCCTTGCTCAGCTTCGTCTGCGCGTCCTTCAACTGCAGCACCGACTCCTGGCAGCTCGCCACGGCGCGATCATGTGCCATGCGGTACGCCACGAATCCGCCGATCGCCGCCAACACAATCATCGCGGCGACAATCGCGCCGATGACGACCACTTTCCGATTCGGGCCCTTGCCGTTTGCGTCCTTGGTGTTCCGGTCATCCGCGGCATTCGGCAACGGAACGGGCGGCACCGTCGGCGCGGGTATGGGGGAGTGGACGGCGCCCGGAGCGAAATCACCGGAACCGGGCGTGGGCAACCCCGCCTGACCGGTTGCGCCGGTGCTGGTCGAGGTGGCCCGCGCATGCGAATCGGCGGCGAAACCGGAGCCAGCCAACACCTCCGGCGGTAGCGCCTGCCCGCATTTCGCGCAGAATTTACCGCGGCCGGTCACCTCCGCGCCGCAATTCGGGCAGTGGACCACTTGCCTTTCGTCGTTACCCGTCATCTATCCTCACCTCGCTGTCCTGACGGCATCTACCGTACGCCCTTGTTCCGCACGGGGGTGCACGGGCTTCAACCGTGGGACGAAGCGGCGATTGTCATGTTTTGCGTCTTTCATCCCGCGGCCCCATTACCTGGCGAAAACACGAAAATCAAGAAAATGGCTTGTTTCCAACGGTTTCGTGCCAGGCATGCGTGGTATGAAACCAATATAAGACGGTTGAAGTGCGTATCGTTCCACGATGGTGCGGGACAAAGACGTCGTTCGTCGGATTATCCCGCATTGGCCCGCGTTACGTCCGTATATCGAGTGGCATGTGGCCATGTTCCGGGATATGTGCGATTCGGTGCAAAGTCCGCCTGGATACGGGTCTGGGGATGGACTTTGCCTTGGCCTCCGCCAGACAATCGGGCACTGGTTGCCCCCCATGGCCGATACGCCGGGATATCCGGCCGTGTCCGATGCTCTGCAGGGGCGATTGGGCATCGGCGTCGGCGATGTGGATGCAACGTCCAGGCTGTCCAGCGGCGGGGTTTAAGTGACGGGTATGACCGAAGTTTCCGCAACCGTCGCAGACGACGCATCCAATGCAACCGAATCAACCGGCGCGAATGCCGCGGCCGCGACGCCCGCCGCGCCCCGCAACACCGGCACCCTCGCCGGGTTCACCATCCCCCGACTCGGCATGGGCACCATGGCTCTCGCCATCGAAGGCCGTCCCGAGAGCCGCGATCAGGCCATCGAAACCATCCATGCCGCCCTTGACGCCGGCGTGCGCTACCTCGACACCGCCTGGTCCTACTATCTGCCCAGCAAGCCCGGCACCGGGGAGCCGGAGGACATGGGCTACGGCGAATACCTCGTCCATGACGCCCTGGATTCGTGGAACGGCCCGAAGGACGAGGTGCTTGTGGCCACCAAAACCGGCTGGCTTCGCACGCTGGACGAGCGTGGCCATTACGGATGGCAGGCGGATGCGCGGCCCAAGACCATGATCGCCAATGCCAAGGAATCCTGCCGGCGTCTCGGTGTGGACGCCATCGACCTGCTCTACTCGCACTGCAACGACCCGCAGGTACCCTACGAGGATCAGATGGGTGCCCTGAAGGAGCTCGTGGACGCGGGCGTGGCCAAGGCCGTGGGCATCTCCCGCGTGGGCAACGAGGAAATCAGCCTCGCCCGCGAGATTCTCGGCGACCGGCTGGTGGCCGTGCAGAACCAGTTCTCGCCGGTTTACCGTGATCCGGACGGCACGATGGACACCTGCGAGCGACTGGGGCTGGCCTTCGTCTGCTGGTCGCCGCTCGGCGGGTTCCTCGACCCGTTCAACGAACATTGCTTCGACCGTTTCCGTGAGGTCGCCGCCCATCACGGCTGCTCGCACCAGCGGGTCACGCTGGCCTGGGAACTCGCCCGGTACCCCCGCCTGTTCACGATTCCCTCGGCCCGCAATCCGCAGGAGATCGGGGATTCCTTCCAGGCCGCGGCGCTGGACCTCAGCAATGAGGAAATCGACTACCTCAACGGGGTCGCGTAGCGGCGTCGCATGGATGCGCGGACGTGTGACCGGGCGGCTATCGAACGGGACATCACAAGAATGTGAGCGTTCACACCATTTTTGGGCGTGTCGTTCACAACGTCCACAAATCGCACTATTCTTAGGACTGTCATTAGATACACAACCGTTTAAGGAGTAGTTGTGGCAGCAATTGAAAGCGTGTACGCGCGTCAGATTCTCGATTCCCGTGGCAACCCGACCGTCGAGGTCATCCTCGACACCGAGGACGGCGCCCAGGGTCGTGGCCTGGTTCCGTCCGGTGCTTCCACCGGTGAGGCCGAGGCTTGGGAGCGCCGCGATGGCGACAAGTCCGTCTACGGCGGCAAGGGCGTTCTGAACGCGGTCAAGGCCGTGAACGAGGAGATCGCTCCGAAGGTCATCGGCATGGATGCCGCCGACCAGCGCGCTCTTGATGACCTGATGATCGAGCTCGACGGCACCCCGAACAAGGGCAAGCTGGGCGCCAACGCCATCCTGGGCGTCTCCCTGGCCGCTCTGTACGCTTCCGCCGAGTCCGCCGGCCTGCCGCTGTACCGCTACATCGGCGGCACCAACGGCCACATCCTGCCGGTCCCGAACATGAACATCATGAACGGTGGCGCCCACGCCGACTTCGCCACCGACATCCAGGAGTACATGATCTCCCCGTACGGCTTCAACACCTACTCCGAGGCCCTGCAGGCCGGTGTCGAGGTCTACCACACCCTGAAGAACGTCCTCAAGAAGGAAGGCCTGAACACCGGCCTCGGCGATGAGGGCGGCTTCGCTCCGAAGATGAAGTCCAACAAGGACTCCCTGAACTACATCATGGACGCCATCTCCGCCGCCGGCTACGAGCCCGGCAAGCAGATCGGCATCTCCCTGGATGTGGCTTCCTCCGAGTTCTACAACAAGGAGACCGGCAAGTACCACTTCGAGGGTGACGACCGCGACTCCCAGTACATGCTCGACTTCTACGAGCAGCTCATCGAGGAGTACCCGATCGTCTCCATCGAGGATCCGTTCCAGGAAGAGGGCTGGGAAGACTGGACCGCCATCACCAAGCTGCTGGGCGACCGTCTGCAGTTCGTGGGCGACGACCTCCTGGTGACCAACCCGGCTCGTCTGGCCAAGGCCATCGAGCTCGGCGCCGCCAACTCCCTGCTGGTCAAGCTGAACCAGATCGGCACCGTGACCGAGACCCTCGACGCCATCGAGCTGGCCACCACCGCCGGTTACACCTCCATGGTCTCCCACCGTTCCGGCGAGACCCCGGACACCACCATCTCCGACCTGGCCGTGGCCAAGAACACCCGCCAGATCAAGACCGGTGCCCCGGCCCGTGGCGAGCGCGTTGCCAAGTACAACCGCCTGCTCGAGATCGAGGAGGAGCTCGGCTCCACCGCTCAGTACGCCGGCTACAGCGCCTTCAAGGCCTGCAAGAAGTACCTGGCCAAGTGAGCACGAGGAACCGAAAACGCCCGTGAAGGCGTGAGGTTCCGGTGAATCCTGATACCCGTCGCATCCGTTCGGTCGAATGCGACGGGTATTTTCGTATGTCATGAGCAAGCAGTCCCGAGCCGGCAAATCCGGCACAGCAAAAGCCAAAAAGAGGCGGAACGGTGCGGGACCCATCGCCTTCTTCGTCTCCCTGTTCATTGTGGCCCTCGGCACCATCCAACTGGTCGCCACATTCCACACCTATGCGCTGAACCTCGCCGAACTCAACGGCCTGAAGCGCGAGGAGGCGTCGCTGATCGCCAAGAAACAGGAACTGGAAAACGACATCAAACGCTGGAACGACAAGGCCTACATCACCGCCCAGGCCCGCGAACGCCTCGGCTTCGTGTTCCCCGGCGAGCAGGCGGTCCGCGTGCTGCACCCGGAGGCCGTGACCGGCACCGAGACCGGCGCGGAATCGTCCGACTCCTCGTCCAGCTCGGACAAGAACGTCCTGCCGTGGTACAGCGAGCTGTCGTACGCCTTCAAAAAGGCCGACGAACCCGTGACCGACGCCAAGTCCGGCACGTCCGACAACACGTCCGACGGTTCGTCTTCGTCCGACTCGTCTTCGTCAGATACGTCCTCCAAATCCAGTAAGTCCAAGTCCGATTCGTCCGGGCAGTCCGCCGATTCCGGCACGTCCGGCACCGACCAGAGCGGACAGTGACACCCGCATTCTTTCCATCGCACCAACCATCATCGACCATTAGGGGAGGAAACCCAACCGTGACCACCGACATCACCGCCAAGGCCGTGTCCCTCGTTGACGCCGTGCTCGCCGAACCCGCGAATGACCATGACATCGATCTGGTCCAGCGCCAGCTTGGCCGTTATCCGCGAGGCATGGTGGCCGTGGGCGCCCGATGCGTGTGCGGCCGTCCGCTGGCGGTGATCACCCGCCCGGTGCTGCCCGGCGGCATCCCGTTCCCCACCACCTGCTATCTGACCGGCCCGGAAGCCGTCAAGGCCGCCTCCCATGTGGAGGCCGCGGGCGTGATGCAGCAGTACAACGACATGCTCGCCGCCGATGAGGAGCTGCGCGCCGCCTACGCGCGGGCCCACGAACTGTATCTGGCGTTCCGCCACGAACTGGCCACCCGACTCGGTGACAGCGAGGAGCACATCGAGGGCACGTCCGCCGGCGGCATGCCCGTGCGCGTCAAGTGCCTGCACGCCCTTCTGGCCCAGTCGCTGGTCATGGGCCCCGGCGCGAACCCGATCGGCGACATGGTGCTCGAACGTGTCAAGGACGAGTTCGACCCGTCCGTGTGCCGCTGCACGCTGGAAGACTGAAACCGTCCATTCGACTGGACCCGAAGGAGAAGGCAATGAGCAAGGAATCCGTGACCGTGGCCGGCATCGACTGCGGCACCAACTCGATCAGGTTGAAGATCGCCCGTGTGGATGCCGACGGTATGCATGAGGTGGTGCCGCGCATCCTGCGCGTGATCCGACTCGGCCAGGACGTGGACAAGACCCACCGTTTCGCCGACGAGGCGCTGGAACGCGCCTACGTGGCCGCCCGTGAGTTCGCCGGCGTGCTCGCCGAACATCCGGTGGACGGCCTGCGCTTCGTGGCCACCTCCGCCACGCGCGACGCCGAGAATCGCGAGGAGTTCGAGGACGGCATCGAATCCATCCTCGGCGTGCGACCCGAGGTGATCCCCGGCACGGAGGAGGCCGACCTGAGCTTCCTCGGCGCGACCTCCGTGGTCAACCGCGGCGAGCTCAAGGCCCCGTACCTGGTGGTCGACCTGGGCGGCGGCTCCACCGAGCTCGTCATCGGCGGCGACGGCGTGCACGCGCCCGCCACGCAGGTCCAAAGCGCCTTCTCGATGAACATCGGCTCCGTGCGCATGACCGAACGACACCTCAAGACCGATCCGCCCACCCAGGCGGAGATCGACGCCGCCATCAAGGACGTGGACGAGCACATCGACGAGGCGTTCCGTACGGTGGATGCCGGCAAGGCGCGCACCATCATCGGTGTGTCCGGCACGGTGACCACCATGACCGCCCTCGCCCTCGGCCTGACCGAATACGACCACACCGTGGTGGACGGCCATCGTCTGAGCCTTGAGGACGCCTACGCGGTGGACGACAAATTCCTCAACATGTCCCGCGCCGAACGCCGCGAATACAAGACCATCCACCCCGGCCGCGTGGACGTGGTGGGCGGCGGCGCCGTGGTGTGGAACCGCGTGCTCGCCAAGGTGAGCGAGGCCGCCGCGGCCGACCACGGCGAGGCCATCGACTCGTACGTGGCCAGCGAACACGGCCTGCTCGACGGCATCGTCCTCGACTACGGGCGCCGCCTGCTCGCGCGATAGCGTACAATGAAACGGTTGGCCCACGGGCCAACGCCTCCATGGCGAAATTGGTATACGCAGTCGACTTAAAATCGATCGCTTCGGCTTGCGGGTTCGAGTCCCGCTGGAGGCACTTTCACAGAGCGTAGGAATGGTTGGAAGCCTTATGCGAGCAGGATCGGAAGGCTTCCCGTTGTCCGCGGATCGCTAGCTTATCCAGAATAATATGGGCAAAATGTGGGGCAAATTCTCGAAACATAACCCCGTTACCCTGTTCTTCGTCGTAATCGCATCCGAACCCGAAACGAGGCAAATCCCATGGCTTCACGCTGGACCGAAGTCGAACGAGTCGAACAGGGCGCACTGCCCACCATGCTCGCGCAGGCGGTCATCGCCGGCGCCGCGCTGACGGTCGGCGCCATCGCCTGCTCCGGATTCTACCTGTCCATGATCGCCGACCCGAAGACCGGCAGCCCCGTGGTGGCCCTGGTGCCGTGGATGGCCGTGACCGTGCTCATCGCCGTCGTGTTCTCCTATGTGGTCGGCTTCGCGTTGCTGTGGTGCGCCGAATCCTTCACCAACCGCATGAAGGACACGTTCAAGCCGTGGGCATACGCCGTGGTGGGACTCATCGGATACGCCATCTGGGGCATGTTCGTGATGGGAACCACCATGAACTCGCTCGACCAGGCCGTCAACGGCGTGGCGCTCGCCAACCAGGACATCCTGGCCCTGACCGCCAACTACGCCGTCTTCGGCTTCATCGCCTTCCTGCTGGCCCAGGCGTACGGCGCCAAGCTCGCCACGCGCAAGACCGCCGTCATCGCGCTGCTCATCGTCCAGATCGTGCTGGCCGTGCTCGGCGGCATCGTGTTGTTCATGATCTTCGGCCAGATCCCGTCCACGAAGTAGGTACGCCATGTTCAGTGTGCTTGACATGTTCACCATCGGCGTGGGGCCGTCCTCCTCGCATACCGTGGGGCCGATGGCCGCCGCGCACGCCTTCGTCGCCGCGCTGGAACGCGACGGGCTGACCGCACGCACCGCCCGCGTCAAGGTCACGCTCTACGGCTCGCTGGCCCTGACCGGACTCGGCCACGGCACCGACCGTGCCGTCATGGCCGGACTCGAAGGCAACGTGCCCGCCACCGTGGACACGCAGCACATGCTCCACATCCGCGAGACCGCCGCGCTGGACAACACCATCAACCTGGCCGGCACCACGCGCATCGGCTTCGACTACGAGAAGGACATGGTCTTCGAGATGTGGAAGCGCATGGCCGCGCACCCCAACGGCATGCGGTTCCAGGCCTTCGACGCCGCCGGCAGCCTCGTGGACGAACAGGTCTGGTACTCCATCGGCGGCGGCTTCATCCGCCAGGGCAGCCCCGACGACCTCATGATCGGCATCCACGACCGTCCGCCGGCAGGCACTTCCTTCGCCGACGAGGACGAATCGGCCTCCACCGACTTCGGTCCGGAGACGCCTTACCCGTTCTCCTCCTGCGCCGAACTCGTGGCGCTGTGCCGCGAACACCACATGAGCATCGCCGAACTGGTCTGGGCCAACGAGACCGCCACCCGTTCGGCCATCCAGGTGCGCTCCACCATCGACAACGTGTGGCGCGTGATGCGCGAATGCGTCAACCACGGCTGCACCTCCGGCGAGAAAACGCTGCCGGGCGGCCTCGAGGTGCCCCGCCGCGCACCGCGCATGTACCAGCGCCTCGCCTCGAACTCGGACGTGCTGCGCCGCGACAGCCGCCGCAAGGACGCCGTGCTGGAATCCTCGGACGCCGCATGGGTGGACCTGTTCGCGCTCGCCGTCTCCGAGGAGAACGCCGGCGGCGGTCGCATCGTCACCGCCCCCACCAACGGCTCGGCCGGCATCATCCCCGCGGTGCTGCACTACTACTGGCACTTCGTGGACGACGCCAACGAACAGGGCGTCGTCACCTTCCTGCTGACCGCCGGTGCCATCGGATACCTGTTCAAGCGCAACGCCTCGATCTCCGGGGCGGAGGTCGGTTGCCAGGGAGAGGTCGGCTCGGCCTGCTCGATGGCGGCCGCCGGACTCGCCGCGGTGATGGGCGGCACGCCGGAACAGGTGGAGAACGCGGCGGAGATCGGCATCGAGCACAATCTGGGCCTGACCTGCGACCCGGTGGGAGGACTGGTGCAGATCCCGTGCATCGAACGCAACGCCATGGCCGCCAACACCGCCATCAACGCCGTGCGCATGGCCATGCTCGGCGACGGCTCGCACATTGTGACCCTCGACCAGGCCATCGCCACCATGAAGCAGACCGGTGAGGACATGATGGCCAAGTACAAGGAGACCTCCAAGGGCGGCCTGGCCGTCAACGTCGTGGAGTGCTGAGCATCACTCGCCCGGTGTGTCGCCAGGCGCGAAAGGCTCGACGCCAATCGCGCGGAAGTGCTATTGTAGGGCGCATTGTGTCGTAAAGGAGGACCAATGGCAGATCAGATGCCCAAGGTAAACGCCGAATTCGGTACCACGCCCGTCATCGAATTCCCGACCGAGGAAGCCCCGAAGGGCCTCAAGGCCGTGGAACTGACCGAGGGCGACGGTCCGATCGTCCGCCGCGGCGACACCGTGACCGTGAACTACCACGGCGTGGTGTGGGGCAAGGACACCGCCTTCGATTCCAGCTTCGAGCGCCACCAGCCGGCCAGCTTCGGCATCGGCGTGGGCCAGGTCATCAAGGGCTGGGACCAGACCGTGCCGGGCCACAACGTGGGTTCCCGCCTCGTGGTGTCCATTCCGCCGGAGTACGGCTACGGCTCCCGTGGCGTTCCGCAGGCCGGCATCGGCGGCGGCGACACGCTGGTGTTCGTCATCGACATCATCTCCACTCGCTGACCTTCCGCGTCAAGCGGACCAGCAGTGACGAACGCCGGGGTAGAAGCCGGCGTTTTGTTATATGTGCACGTCAATGTGAAACGTTGAATACTCGCCGAATACTTATCAGAGGAGGACAACATGGCTGAGGATAAGGTCTACCTGCTCACGCAGGAAGCGTACAACAAGATGAAGGAAGAGCTGGCCCACCGCGAGGGCGAGCTGCGCGAGGAGATCGCGCACAAGATCGCCGTGGCCCGCGCCGAGGGCGATCTGTCCGAGAACGGCGGCTACCAGGCCGCCCGCGAGGCCCAGAGCAAGAACGAGGGCCGCATCGCCGAGCTCACCGTCAAGCTGCGCGACTCCAAGATCATCGAGAACGCGCCGGAAGGCACCGTGGGCAACGGCTCCGTGGTGACCATCGACCTCAACGGCAACGAGATGACCTACGTGCTCGGCACCCGCGACATCGTCTCCGGCACCGACTACGACATCATGACCCCGGATTCCCCGATCGGCCAGGCCATCCAGGGCGCCAAGGTCGGCGACGTGTTCTCCTACACCGCCCCCAACGGCCGTCAGCTGTCCGTGACCGTCAAGGCCGCCAAGCCGCTGGCCTGATTGCGATCAGCACGTATGCATTTGGCTCCCCTCCCTGAGGGGAGCTGTCAGCGAAGCTGACTGAGGGGAGCACCGGAATTCGCTCCTATGAACTCCCCTCAGTCGTCTACGACGACAGCTCCCCTCAGCGAGGGGAGCCAAATCATATCGGAAAGCTGTCGGCGGGGAATAGGTGGGTCACGACCGTAGGCTTGGCCGAACGGCCTTGAGTGTGTCGAGGCCCACCTATTCCCCGCCGACAGCGCCAATTACGCAAATCAATCAGCTCCACAACGAGACGATCACCATGTAGATCGCCACCATGTGGCAGGCGTATCCGGCGACGGTGCCGCAGTGGAAGATCTCATGGAATCCGAAGATGCGCGGCCAGGGATCGGGCTTGCGCAGCGCGTAGACGATGGCTCCCAGGATGTAGCACGCCCCGCCCGAGCACAACAGGATCACCACGGCCGGACCGGCATACGGGGAGTTCCAGAACAGCATCATGAACGCCAGGCCGTAGATGCCGAAGACGATGTAGACCACCGTGTACAGCCATCGCGGCGCGTTGATCCAGATCACATGGATGATGAGCGCCACCAGGGTGCACGCCCACATCGAGATGATGATGAAATTACGCCAGAACGGCTCCAACGCGAACGAGACCGGCGTATAGGTGCCCGCGATGAGCAGGAAGATGTTCACATGGTCGATGCGGCGCAGCACGTCCGTCACACGCGGGCTCCAATCGCCCAGATGGTAGGCCGCGGAATTGGTGAACAGCACCAGCGAGGCGGTCATGAACACCGCGCACGCCCACTTGAGCCCCGCGCCCTGCGCCAGGCAGATGAGCACGATGCCGGCCGCCAGGGACAGGGGAGAGGCTATCGCGTGGATCCAGCCGCGCATCAGCGGCTTCGGCCGGCCATGCACGTCCAGACGGATCTTGCGCTCCACCTCCGCGGGGGCGATGCCCTCGACCTTCAACGCATGGTTCTCCGCCTTGGACAATGCATGCCGGGCCTTCACCTCGGCCTTGGCTCGGATGGCCTCGGCTTTGAACTGTCCCCTGGCGCGAATCGCGTCCGCCTTGGCCTTGAGCGCCTGTTCACGCGCCTCGATGGCCGCCTGGCGCTTCGCCTCGATCTCGGGATCGGACCAGTGGGGGCGTCCGTCCGTCGCGGTCCGTCCGTCATCGTTCGTTGATGCCATTGTTCCCCCAATCGTCAGGACTCGCGGAGCGTTTCTTACGCTACCGTAACCTACGTTAACGTAACTTATCCATTTGTCAATAGCAACTCACGTGAACCCTATCACCTCCGTGAACACTTCGGCCGCTCCCGCCGGCGGTGGCGATACGATGGAGCCAGGAGAGAACCGAAGAAGAACCAAGGGGTTTGACATGGTGTATTGCACCGAATGCGGCTTCGCCAACAACGACGGCGACGCCTTCTGCACCCAATGCGGCACGCCGCTGGAGCATCCGGACGCCGGTGCGGCACCGTCCGCGGCGGCCGCGCCGGATCGCACGCTGGTGGAGCCCGCCGCCGCGCCGCAGCGATACGCCGCTCCCGCACCGCAGGCCGCCGCTCCGGCGCCCGGCATGGTCCCGGCCCCGCCCGTGGTCGGCGCGCCCGCCGGACCCATCAACGGCACCACCGCGCCCACCGTGCCGGCAGCCGCCGTACCCGGCGCTCCGGTCCCGCCCGCCAACGGCGCGCCGGCCCAGCCTCAACGCAAACGCTCCACGGCCGTCATCGTCATCCTCATCGCACTGATCTGCGTGGTGTCGCTGGTCATCGGCCTGTTCGTCACCCACAGCATGGGACTGTGGGGCGCAAACCAGTCCGCGCAGACCACCCAGACCGCGAGCGGAACCGATGGCCAATCCAAGGGCGGCACCTCCTCCAAAAGCAAGAAGCAGTCCGAAAGCGAAGCGGACAAGACCAAGGACGGCGAAGACAAGCAGGATACGAAGAGCGAGGAAGCGGAGGAGACCGGGCCGGTCATCACCTCCAGCCAGCTTTCCGAAATCGCCGACTCCTACTCCTCCTCGGACGTGGCCGTCTCCGCCGTGGTGATCGACGACAAGGTCGCCAAGGCCAAGTCCTCCGAGGACGCGGTGATCGCCACCACCGCGCAGTCCGGCAAGCAGTTCGTGGCCGCCGGTCTCTACCTGCCCGTCTACCTGGCCGCCATGGACAGCGGCAACGACGACGCCAAGGCGCAGGCCGCCACCATGATGAGCACGATGGACAACGCCTCCGGCAACAACGCCGCCGCCGCGCTCGGCGGATGGGACGCCGTCAACTCGTGGGCCTCCTCCCACGGCTACAGCGGCACCACGTTCTCCCGCAACTACGGCGACGTGGCCGCCAGCAACAACGGCTACGAGAACTACAGCTCCTCGCGCGACGCCGCGCTCATGCTCGCCTCCGTGGACGCCAAGGGCGGCACCTCGCTCATGAACGTGGACATCGCCTCCGAAGGCGTGACCATCCCGTCCGGCATGACCGTGCACGCCCACCGCGGCCAGGGCATCCAGGACACATGGAACTACTTCGCTATCGTGGAGGCCAACGGGCACAAGGCCGCCGTGGCCGTCACCACCCAATACCAGGGCAAGGCGGTGGCCGCCGAACTGATGAGCAAGGTGCTCGCCAGCGTGGATACCACCCTGAAGCAGTGACCGCCATGGCACGTCATCAACGTCACCGCGCGCCACGTCCGGCGCGGTCCAAGGCCGTGACGATCGGAGCCGCCGTGGCGGTCGTGGCCGTCATCGTCGCGCTCGCCGTCACCTTCGGATGGTGGCTGCCGAACAGACGGACGGCCGGCGGCGACGGGGGAGTGCGATCATCGCAGACCCTTGGAACCACGTCCGCAACATCCGGCACATCCGCGGCCGCGGACGCCGCGACGAGCGCAACCGCGGGCAAGCCTACCCACGGCACGCTCGACCGCGAGTCCACGCCCCGGCCGGATACGCGCGATCTTGAGGCCGAGACCCGCATCACCAATGTCAAGTCCGCCCTTGAATCGACGATGCCGGCGAGCGGCGGCACCTGGTCCGCGTACGTCGAGAACCTTGACACCGGCAAGACCGTGAGCCTCAACGAACAGCCGATGGTGGCCGCCTCGGAAATCAAGCTATACGTGATGCTTGCCGTGTACGACCGGCTAGCCTCCGGCACCCTCAACACCGGCGGACAAAACACGGATACGCTCCTCAACCAGATGATCACGGTCAGCTCGAACGCCGCCACCAACCAGCTCGTGCAGATGATCGGCGACGGCGACATGGCCACCGGCATCAATCGGGTCACGGAAACGGCCGCGAAATACGGGTACGCCTCCTCCAAACAGCTGCGCGCGCTCTCTGACGCAGGCACGGACGGCACCGGCACCGAGAACTGGACCTCCTCGGCCGACTGCGGCAAACTCCTCGCCGCCATCTACCGCGGCGAGCTGGTCTCGCCCGAGGCCAGCCAGGCCATGCTCGGACTGCTCGAAGGCCAGACCCGGCGCAACAAGATCCCCTCCGGCCTGCCCGCAGGCGTCCAAGTGGCCAACAAGACCGGCGAACTGGCCGGCGTGGAGAACGACGCCGCCATCATCTGGGGCAAGGCCTCCGATGGTTCCGCGCGCGACTACGTGCTCGTGGTCATGACCTCCGGCGTGAACTCGACGACCGCGCAGCAGGCCATCATCGAAGCCTCCTCCGCGGTCTACGCGGCGATGACCTCCTGACGCGCGTCCGACGGCCGTATCCTGCGTATTATGGTGCGCATGGCAGATTTCTCTCATATCCTCGCAACGCGCCCCGATTTCGATGACGAAGACCGCGAATGGCTCCACCATCTGGTGGCCGACTGGCAGGTGATCGCCGACCTCAGCTTCGCCGACCTGCTGCTGCTCGTGCAGGATGGTTCCGGCAGGTACGTGGTGGCCGAACAGTGCCGTCCCTCCACCGTGATGACGCTCCGTGGAGAGGACGTGGTGGGCGAGGTCATGCCCGAGGACATGGCCGGCGAACTGGACGCCGCCATGCAGTCCAGCGTGGTGTTCCGCTCCACCGTGCTCAGGACCGTGGGCAAGGCCACCGTCTGCAACGTGTACGCGCCGGTGCGTCACAACGGCAAGACCCTGGGCCTGGTGGTGCGCGAGACCAACATGGCCACACGGGAATCCAACGGCCGATACGAGTCTGAAAGCATCAACGCCGGCAAGCAGCTCTACGAGATGATCCCGCGCGGCCAGTTCCCGTACCAGGACTCCGTGATGAGCCAGCGCCACATCGCGCGCGTGGCGGACGGCTTCATCGTCCTGACCATCGACGGCGTGGTGCGTTACGCCTCGCCTAACGCCATCAGCTGCTTCCGTCGACTGGGCCTGCTGACCACCATGCCCGGCCAGTACCTGAGCGAACTGGGCACCCAGCTCATCAAGGAGAACGATTCCGTGCCCGAGACGCTGCCGCTGGTGCTCTCCGGCAAGGCTGCGGTCGATTCCGAACTCAGCGCGAACCGTTCCGCCGTCTCCATGCGCTCGCTGCCGCTGTTCGACAATAACGGCCGTGTGGGCGCCATCGTCCTGTGCCGCGACGTGACCGAGCTGCGCCGACGCGAGCAGGAGCTGCAGACCAAGAACGCCACGATCTCCGAGATCCACCATCGCGTGAAGAACAACCTGCAGGCCGTCTCCGCATTGCTGCGTCTTCAGGCGCGCAAGACCAAGTCCGAGGAGGTCAAGAAGGAGCTGCAGGAGGCGCAGCGCCGCGTGCAGACCATCGCCATGGTGCACGAGGGCCTGAGCCAGACCGCGGACGAGATCGTGGACTTCGACAAGGTGATCTCCAACCTGCTGCGCATGGCCGTGGACCTGGCCACCATGAAGGACCAGCAGATCGACATCAACTTCATGGGCAAGTTCGGCATGATGCCCGCCCAGGACGCCACGCCGCTGTCGCTGGTGCTCACCGAGCTCATCACCAATTCCGTGGAGCACGGTTTCGAGGGCCGCAAGGAGGGCCACATCGTCATCTCCGTGGGCCGTTCCGGCTCCAACCTCAACGTGGTGGTGGAGGATGACGGCACTGGCCTCGGCTCCGAGGAGCACAACGGCATGGCCCGCTCCTCCGGCTCGGGCCTCGGCACGCAGATCATCAACACGTTCGTGACCAACGACTTCGGCGGTTCCGTGCATTGGGAGCCGCGCCGCGAGGGCGGCACCCGCGTGGTCCTCGACATGAAGCTGCGCGCCGCCCAGGACGAGTAGGCATTCCGTCGTGGCTCTCCGGCTCCTCTCTCCGGAGGGGAGCCGTCGCCCTTCGAATGGGCGGGGGCGCGGCATGGCGTGTGACATGCCGCTGAAGAGGTGAAGACGACCGGCACTCCACATACGCGAAGACCCTCCCGATCAGGGGAGGGTCTTCGCGTATAAACCTTTGGAATACGTTCGCCGATCAGATCTGCATCTGCATGGCCTGGGAACGGCGGGCACGCATGGCGCGGCGCTTCAGGGCGCGGCGCTCGTCCTCGCTCAGGCCGCCCCACACGCCGTAATCCTGATTGGTGTCCAGCGCGCACTTCAGGCATGCGTCAATCACCTTGCAGGTACGGCACACGGCCTTGGCCTCTTCGATCTGCTGGTAGGCTGCCCCGGTGTTGCCCACCGGGAAGAAAAGCTCCGGATCCTTGTCACGACATGCGGCCTTGGCTCGCCAATCAAAAGCGCTGCTCAATGCTTGCCTCCTTGTTTAAAGCCTCTGGCTGTTGTTGTTTCTATAAGCCCAGATACAAGGTAACCACGAACCATACCGTTTTTCAAGAGTTTTCGCCCAGAAAGTGACGACACGCCAAGCCCTGCGCCGCCGGCCCGCGATGCCGGCGCATCAGGCGGCGCACTGCACCAGACAGGCCGCGGCTCCCGTGACCAGCACCGCCCTGCCCGGCGTGTCCAGATCGCGCTGGCCGAGCGTGGACAACAGATTCGAGGGGATGCCCGCCGTCAGATCCGCCGTCCGTTCGCCGCAGGGGAACACGATGCGCGTCACGCAATGCTCGGGCACCCGTACGTGACGGGCGGTCGTCACCGCGAACACCACGGTGACGGCGGCATCCGCCAGCGCCTTGCGGAATGCGTCCGCCTCATCGCCGACGTTGAACGGGTCGAACAGCTCGTCGGCGTCATCGACCACCCACACCAGTCGCGGCGGAAGCGGTGCGTCCGGCCTTTCCGCGGCCGCTGCGCCGAAGCCATCGCCGCCCCGCAGCAGTTCGGTGACCCGCTCGCCACGCCGCATCATGCTGTGCCTCACCATCAGACCGTCCATGCCGGCGGCGGAACGAGCGAGCATGGTCAGCACCGTGGTCTTGCCGCGACCGTGCGCGCCGATCACGCCGATGTTGCCTCCCGCAACCGGGACCGTGGCATCGTGCAGGGCGATGCCGTCATCCGCAAGGCCGAACCACAGCCGATCAGGGAACCGGTTGCGCGCATGCCCCGCACGGACGGGAGCCGGCACCCGCATGGGCAGCGGCGCGGTGAACAGGGCAGGGGTGGGCGCGAATCCCATGAACCGTTGCGCCAGCGACACCTGCCGGCAGCAGCGGGCGATATCCCCCACCGGGGCGCAACGCAATGCCGTGACCTGTTCGCCGTCGTTGCAGTACGCCGAACCGGGCAGCGTGGGCGGGATGGACGCGGCCCTGCCATCGCCCAGAAGCTCCGTGGACTGCATCGTGTCGCGCACCCGCAGGCAGATGTTGATGGCCATGTTCGCCTTCATGTCCGCGTTGACTTGACCGAGCGGGTTCTGCGTGCAGGCGATGAGATGCATGCCGAGCGAACGGCCAAGCGAGGCGATGCGCACCAGACGGCCGATGTAGTCCGGCAGCTGGTCCTTTAGCGCGTGGAACTCGTCGATGACCACCATCAGACGCGGCGGCGGCAGCGGCATGTCCCCGATATGCGCGGCGTGATGCTCGGCGGCCAGCCGCTCGCGCCGGGTCAGCTCCGCCTCCAACGCGCGCAGGGCGCGGGCCGCATGCGCCAGGTCGAGGTCGCACACGTTGCCCACGGTATGCGGCAGCTGTTCGAGCGCGCGGAACGCGGAGCCGCCCTTGAAATCAAGGAACACGAAATTGAGCCGGTCCGGGCCGTTGCACGCGGCCAACGCCAAGCACCAGCTCTGCAGCAGCACCGACTTTCCGGAACCGGTGGTGCCCGCCACCAGCGCGTGCGGCCCCTGACGGACCAGATCGAGATCGAACCGGCTCTGCGCGGCGACGCCAAGCGGCACGTTGAGATCCGCCGGGCCTATCCAATGGTTGACGATGGTGCGCCAGGGCAGCCGGTCGAAGCCGAGCATCGACTCGATGGGCTGCGAGGTCATCGTATGGAAGGCCACGGTGCCGCCGGTGTCGTCATCGACGGCGGTGGGGCGTGGCGAGGCAGCGGATATGGACGGTGATGCGGTTCCGGCTGGGGCCGGCGATCCCCAGGGCAGGGCGATGAGCACCGAGGCCAGACAGCCGATGGCACCGGGCACCACCATCATGGCGAACATCCACTGGCCCTGGACGATCATCACCACGATCATCATGATCTGGGCGAACAGGGGCGCCGCCATGGCGAAGACCATGAGTTTGGCGCGCGGGTCCTGGACGGCGCCGTTGCGTGCAGTGGAGTCGGGACGATTGGAGCGTCGGCCGGAACCGTGACGGTTGCGCCGCTCATGGCGAGGGGAGGAGGTGCGTCGTTGCTGTGCATGTCTTGACATGCCTTCCAGCGTGAACCGATCCGGGCGTCCCGCGCAAGCCGAACCGGCCTATGTGGTTCCAGCTTCTGTGTTGTTGTTCTGGCTCCCTTCTCCTAGGGAAGCTGGCAGCGAAGCTGACTGAGGGGAGGCCTACGCGGGATGATGAGCTCCCCTCAGTCGCCTATGGCGACAGCTCCCCTCGGAGAGGGGAGCCAAGAATGGGGGCATGCCAATCTTGACCTAACCGAGCCGAAAGAGCTCCCCTTAGCTTCACTTCGTTCGACGGCTCCCCTCAAAGAAGGGAGCCGGAAGCTCCTACCGGCAGAAGCCGTGTATCAGCTTTCGGCGAGGGTGCCGACGGTACCGGCGGCATGCGTGCCGGCCGCGAGCTCGTTGAACAGTTCGGTGTTCTTCGCGTCATCCAGCAACACGGAGGAGCCCACGCCGTCCACGTAGTAGTCGGGATCGGACCAGTACACGCTGCCGGAGACGCCGTTGCTGCCGGTGGCGGCCTTGAACGCCAGCGCCATGGACAGCAGGGTGAACGGCGTGGTCTTGTTGTCCACGGTCAACGAATCCAGCCCGGCGCTGGCCAGCTTGGAGACCTTCGCCGGATTCGTCAGCGTCTGCGCGCTGGAGGCCTTCTTGACGATGGCCGCGATGACCTGACGTTGGCGCGCGTTGCGGCCGAAGTCTCCCTGCGCGTCCGCGTAGCGCATGCGGGAGAAGGACAGGGCGGTGGCGCCGTCCGCGGTATGGCAGCCGGCCTGCCAGTTGAGGCCGGAGTAGGCGTCCTGCACGTCCTCGTCGTAGCACAGTTCGATGCCGCCCAGCGCGTTGACCACTTCCTGCAGTCCGCCGAACTTGATCTGCGCCACATGGTCGATGCGCTGACCGGTCAGGGTCTCAATCTCGCCCACCAGCGCCTTGTTGCCGGCGAACTGGGCCACGGAATTGATCTTCATGTACTGGCCGTCCACGTTCATCAGCGAGTCACGGGGGATGGAGATCAGCGAGCTCGCGCCGCTCTTGGGCTTGGTGAGCACCAGGATCGTATCCGTGCGGTAACCGGAGACATCGTCCACGCCGCCGTAATCGGTGGAGCCGTCGCGCTCGTCCGAACCTAGGATCAGCCATGTGGATGCGGGCGTGTCGGCGGAGTCGGTCAGCCAATCGGCCTTGTTCAACCGGCCATTGACCCACGTCCAGGCGCCGAACACGGACACCACGAGCGCCGCGACGAGCACGGCCACGGCGATGGCCGCGATACGGCCGGCACGGTGACGGGGGCGTACGGCACGGGCCACGCCGGCGCCGGGGGAGATGGACCCACGCCCTGCGCGCAGGGAAGCCGCGGCCGGACGGCTCATCTGAGGATCGGCCGGAGTGGATGCCGGGCGCACGGCGTTACGGGAGGAACCGGAGGAGCGGCGCGCCCGAGTCGGGGCGATGCTCTGCGGCATGGCGTCGCCCGGCGTGCTGCGGCGGGCCGCACGACGCGCGTTGGGGGAGAAGCTGGGCGGCGGGGTCGCCGCACCCACGGCATGCTGCGAGGAGGACGTCACGGAATCGGCGGAACCGCCGTTGTCGGGGGTGATGGAGCGTGCGGAAGAGGCCTCAACGGCATCGTCGCCGCTGCGACGTGCGCCGGAGGACCCGGTCGCACGAGAACGCGCCGGAGCGAAGGACTGCGGCGCGGAGGCGGAGGGACGCTGACGGCGACCGGCGGAGGGAACGAAGCTCGGCGGATTGATATTCTGGTCCGCTCCACTTGTTTCCTGCGTCATGCAATCCTCCACATACCGTCGAAAATGACTGAAAGCCACTTTGACACAGTGCCCGGCGAACAGGCCAGACGGGTGCGGTTCCTTCGCATGACCGGCACATACCCGGCGCATGTTCAACGCATATCCCACGCATGCCCGCCACGGAACCCGCCCCGCCGCCCGCCGCTGCCAAAGCCCGGATGCAACCGAACCGCGCCCGGCGGCACAGTGCAGACAGTCACACGCTTATAGCACAATTTCTCATAAACAGGCGTAATGACACGAGACACCATTTGACAAAAACACGGCGGCATGAGTGTAATGTAACCGTCAAATTTTGAAATGCTCGAAGGCAAGGAGAGTCGCATGTGGGGTGTGGTCGACGATTCCGCCGAAGAGCAGTGGAACGAGCTATGGGGCCTGTTCAAGCCGGACGGCGACGTCTCATGGCAGCACAAGGCGCTGTGTGCGCAGACCGATCCCGAAGCGTTCTTCCCCGAAAAAGGCGGCTCCACCCGTGACGCCAAGCGTGTGTGCGCCAAGTGCGAGGTGCGCGAGCAGTGCCTCAAATGGGCCATCGACCATGACGAACGCTTCGGCATCTGGGGCGGCATGAGCGAACGCGAACGCCGCCGGTACAAGAAGAGCCACCGCGAACAGGCGTAAGACGCGGGGTGGATCATCCTGCGGTTGCGTCCTGCATGGCATGCGTCCATATCCGGTTCGTCCCTGATGGGCTTCACGGTGATGCCGTATCCCGTGGTCGGCCGCATCGGTCAGGTTCCGGCGTCTCCTGGCGTCTCCTGACGTCGAATGTGAGCAAATCAAGGAATATGAAGGCATTTGCCGCCATTCACGGATACTCGGCGGTGGTGCCTATTACTCTGGGGGTTTATGAGTCCGACAGGTAACAGCGATATTCAGCAGGCTCTGGCCGAAGCCATGGCATCCAGGCCGTACACGCACCGGCAGGATGTCGACGCCGGCATAGCGGCCGTGATCACCGTCGAGGAGGACGCCCGTTTCCTTGCGGCCACACTGCGGGCCCTGCTCACCCAGAACGTGCTGCCGGGCGTCATCATCATCGCCGACGCCACCGGCGCTACCGGACAGCCCGTCAGAACGTCCTTCGAGGTGATCCCCTCGCCGGCCGGCCCGGTCATGGCCATGCCGCAGGCCAAGGAGGTCAGCGTGCAGATCGTGCGGGCCAAGGGCGCCCGCTCGTTCGGCGACGCCGTGGACAAGTCCCTCGATTACGCCGAACTCGACCCCTCGACCCGTGCGCTGTGGCTGCTGCACGACGATTCGCGCCCCGCGGACGACACCTGTCTGGAACGGCTGCTGGAATCCTGGCGCAACACGCCGGGCGCCAACGTGCTCGGCTGCAAACAGTGCGACTGGGACGGCAAGCAACTGCACAACGTGGGCATGTATGCGGGCCGCCACACCGTCCACTCCCTCGTGGTGGACGGCGAACCCGATCAGGAGCAGTACGACGGCCGCCAGGACGTGTACGCCGTATCCCTGGCCGGCGCGCTCGTCTCGCTGAGCACGTTCAAGCGACTCAAAGGCATCAATCCCTGGTTCACCACCTACGGCGAATCCTTGGACTTCTGCCGTCGCGTCTGCCAGAGCGGCGGCCGCGTGGTGATCGTGCCGCAGGCGCAGATCGCCCACCGCCGCGCCCGCTACGAAGGCGTGCGCACCCGCGGCGGCGAGGCGCTCAACTCCCACCACACCATCAGCCCAGCCATGACCGTGGCCCGCGCCCAGCAACGCTACCTATACACGGACATGGCCATGTCCTCGTGGATCCCGGTATGGCTGTGGCGCTTCATCCGCAGTTTCGGCATGGCGCTCGCCATGCTGTTCGGCAAGAAACCATACGGCGCGTGGATCGAGCTGTGCCTGCCGTGGCTGGCCCTGACCTCCATCCCCGGAGCCATGCGCTCGCGCAGGCTGGTGGCCCGCCAGTCGAAGGTGCCGATGTCCTCGTTGCAGGTGCTTGCCGCCGACCGCCGGCAGATCGCCCAGTTCCACGACCGGCGCGACGCCTTCATCGCCCAGCAGGGCGTGGTGCTGCTGAGCCCGCTCGAACGCGCGCATCTGCGCAGCCGCATCATCCGCCGATGGTCGTGGGCCATGATCATGGCGCTCGTCTCGTTCCTGGGCATCATGGCCATCCACTGGCCGGTGTTCCGCGCCGTGTTCTCGAACGGCTCGCTGTATTCGAATACGCTGCTGCCCACCGGCGCGAGCTTCCACCAGCTGGCGCAGGCCGCCACCACACCGTGGGTGTTCGGCTCCGGCATCGGCATCCCCGCGTCTCCCACACCGTGGCTGCTCGTATTGATGGTGGCCTCCCTGTTCACCATCGGTCATGTGGGCGCGGCGCTGTCGCTCATGCTGTTCGCCGCGGCCCCGCTCGCCGCCCTGTCCTTCTGGGCGTTGGCGGGCATCTTCACCCGTTCGGACGTGGTTCGCGTGCTCGGCGGCCTCCTGTGGGCCTCCTCAGGCATCATGTTCGGCTGGTACGCCGGCGCCGACCTGCCGATGCTCACCGTGCTGGTCTTCCTGCCCGCCGCCTTCGCGTTCGTGTTCCGCGCCGTGGGCATGTACCACACCGAGGATCCGTTGAAGCCGCGCCCCTCCGTGCAGGCGGCGGCGCTGTCCGCCCTGTGCTTCATCCCCGTGGTGGCCGCCGAGCCGCAGCTCCTGCTGGCGCTCGTCGTGACGTTCGTGGCGTTCCTTATGTTCGTACGCCGCAAGCGCGCCACGCTCCTGCTCATCCCCGTACCCGCCGCGTTCGCCGTGGCCCCCATCCTCGTCAACTCGGTCCGCTACGCGCATCTGGGCTCATGGCGTCAGCTGTTCGGCGACATCATGGTGCCCTCCACGGCATCCAACGGTTCCCCCGAGGCGTTGAGCCTGCTGCAGGTGGCCCAGCGCGCGCTCGGATGGAACCCCCTGTCCACGCACATGCTCGACCTGGCCATGGCGCTCCTGCTCCTCATCGTGACCGTGCTCGCCATCGCCTCGCTCGTGCTGCCGTTCGCCCTGCGCGCCTCCCGACTCATGTGGGTGGTCATCGTCTGCGGCGCGGCGCTTTCGCTCGTCTCCTCGCGCGTGGCCATCGACGTGGACGCCGGCGGCCCGGTGGCCGGCTCGGCCGAACCCGGCATGCTCCTGATGATGATGGGCTTCCTGGCCTGCGTGTGCCTGGTGGCCGGCGGCGCGGTGAAACGCTTCCACCCCCTGCACTCGAACGCGCAAGGCGAGATCGAGGCGCCGGCGCGCGACCGTCTGCGCCCGCTGATCGTATCCGGCCGCATGGTGCTCGCCGTGGTGCTCGCCGGGTGCGTGGCCATCCAATGCTGGTACGGCCTCGAACGCCATCACGGCGAGGGACTGGGCGTCTCCCGGTCCGGCCTGCCCATGGTCACCACCGACTACCTGGCCTCCGGCGAGGACCACCGCGTGCTGGCCATCAGCGCCCAGACCCGCAACGTGGTCGATTACTCGGTGATGCGCACCTCCCGCGGCGACCTCATCGACAGCTCCCCGGCCCAGCGCGTGCGTCTGCTGGACGGCGAGCATGACGAGATCGACCAGACGCTCGCCAAGGCGTGCGCCACGCTGCTGTCCAATCCGGACGAGGATGCCATCGCCACCATTAGCCAGCTCGGCTTCGGCGGCATCTACGTGGTCTCTGACGGCGAATCGGCTACCACAGCCACGCCCTACGAACAGCTGAGCGCCAACATCGCCGCATCCAACGGCACTCAGGCACTGGTCAGCACCGACGCCGGCACCTACTACCGTCTCACCCTGCGCTCCGCCGCATCTCAGAACGTGGACACCTCATGGCAGCAGCGCACCCAGAACAGCAGCTGGCGACGCGCCTGGCTCATCTGCCTCGCGGTCGTGCTCGCCCTGTACTGCCTGGTGGCCCTGCCGCGCCGACGCATCATGGACGGCTTGGAGGAGGAAGCATGAGCCGCAAAGCAAGGAAATCAACGTCATCCGTCCCCAGGCGCGTCATGCGCGTGGTGACCGGCATCATCACCATGATCGTGCTCATCACCCTGTTCGCGGCCCTGATGGTCCTGCCCGGCCCGAAGTCATTGATCGACCGCGTCCAGGCCACCACCGACGCCATCGACCAGACGGTCAGCCCCACCCAATCCGAAACGTACTGCCCAGCACCCATGGCGCTCGCCGATTCCGGCACCTACGGCGACAGCGAATTCCAGGCCACTGTGGGCAACCTCGCCACCCAGGCCCGCTATGCGGCGTTCGGCTCGGTGTACAGCGCCGCCGTCGCCGCGTTCGGGGACGATTCGACGTCCGCCTCCGGCACCGTGACGCTCAAGGACGACGATGCCACCGACGAGGATCAGGTGAAGACCGGTTCCGAGAAGATCAGCCAAGGCTCACGCCTCATCGACACGCACATGCTCACGGCCGAGGCCGGCACCGGCACCGCCGGCTCCATCGCCTCCTGGGCCAGCGACGGCGACCTCAAGGGCGTCTCCGCGGCCTCCTGCGTGGCCACGGCCCTGCGCCAGTCGTTCCTCCTGCCGTCCACCGCCACCGGCACCACGCAGCAGCTCATCGTGGCCAACCCCTCCACCAAGCCCACCACCGTGGACGTGTCCGTGTGGGGTTCCAAGTCCGCCGGCAAACTCACCATGTCCACCCAATCCACGCTGACCGTGCCGGCCGGTGGCGAAAGCACGCTGGAACTCTCCGCGGCCGCCACCGCCCAGGACGGCCTGTACGCGACGGTCTCCAGCAAGGAGACGCCGATCGCCGCCGTGGTGCGCGTGGTGAGCATGGACGGCCTGACCTCCAAGGGGTCCGACTTCGCCATGCCGTTGGGATCCGCCTCCAACGCGGCCGTGGCCTCCTCGGTGAACGAGGGGGACAAGGCCACCGCCTACCTGTTCGCGCACGTCGATACACGCACCGAACTGTCCTGGATCACCGCAAGCGGTCTGGTACGCGCCCAGGATGTGACGGTCAAGGCGGGCCAGGTGTCCGTCGTGGATCTGGGCGACGCCCCCAAGGGAGCGTTGGGCGTGATGTCCACCGCCGAGGACAAGTTGTTCCTCACCGTCAAGACCACCCGCTCCGGCGACGGCGACCAGGCCGATTTCGCGCTCGTCAACGCCTCCCAGCCCGCGGCATACGCCGGACTGGCATTGCCGGACGACGTGACCGGAACCATCACCCTGGCCAACCTGTCCAACAAGGAGACGAAGGTGACGATCCGCGCCTACGACGCCAAGGGCCACGCGGTCAAAAGCCGCGACGTGACGCTTGGGGCGAACGCCGCGCAAGCCGTCAAGGCCTCCGATCTGTCCGACGGCGACAATGCCGCGGTCGTGCTGATGGTCGAGGATCAGGGCAAGCAGGTGGGCTGGAACGTGCGGCTAACCCACGACGATCTGGGCGACGGCAAGGTAGCCGGCCTGGCCGCCCTTGGCCCGACCGCGCTCGTACCGTCCATCGCCCACGTCTGGGCCCGCAACGACTCCACCATCGTGCGGTAACGGGCGGATCACAGACCCCAGTCGGGGTCGATCTCCTCGGGACGCCGCCCGTACAGTTCCGCCAGACGCGAGACCAGCTCGTCACGGATCGCCAACTGAAGTTCCATCTTGGTCGGCGCCTCCGTCTGCAACGGCATGCGATACAGCACGATGCGCGCCGGAATGCCATGGCTGGCGGGGAAGCACTGCGACGTGAAATTCGGCTCCGTCTGCCAGGGCGTCGGGTCGGAAGGCGGCACATCCTCCACCGCGAACTGCAGCGGGCGCACCAACTGCGGCCACGCCTCGCCGAGACGGCGCACCTGCGCGGCCACCATGTCGTCGAACATGCCGGTGCGGGTACGGTAACGGGGCAGACGAGTGCCGAACATCGGGGTGCGGGTGCCGCGTCCGTGCCGGTTCCGGTACACGCGGGCGTTCCAAGGCGGTTGAAGCATGGTTCCCACCATAGGCCAAGGCGGCGGCAATATGCGTTAGAATCGGTGCATTGGATACTCGCGTGAGGAGGACACGGGGATGATGGTGCGCTCCTGGACCGAATGCGATCTCGACGAACTGTGCTCGCGGGCCAAGGTGTTCGGCTTCGATCTGGACAACACGCTCGCCAGTTCCAAACAGCCCATGAAACCGCCGATGATCGAACGGTTCAGTGCCCTGACCTCATGCGCCACGGTGGCGCTCATCTCCGGAGGCAGCATGGCCGTGGTCTCCTCCCAGGTGCTCGACGTGCTCGCCCCCACCGCGAACCGCGCCAATCTCCACGTCATGCCCACCTCGGGCTCGCGCTACTACCGGTGGGACGCGGCCGAATCCGAATGGGCGTTGGTGTATTCGCACGACCTCGACCCCGAAACCGTGGCCGCCATCGAATCCAGCCTCGAACGGCACGCCCGTGAACTCGGCCTATGGGAGGCCGAGACATGGGGGCCGCGCATCGAGAACCGCGGCAGCCAGATCACCTTCTCCGCATGCGGCCAATACGCGCCGGTCGAGGTCAAGCAGGCGTGGGATCCGGACAACACCCGCAAGCACGCGCTCGCCGAAGCCGTGCGCGCCGACCTGCCCGACCTGAAGATCCGTGCGGGCGGATACTCCAGCGTGGACGTCAGCAAGCACGGCATGGACAAGGCCTATGCCGTGCGCTCGCTCGCCGCCGCCTTGAACATCGACCCCGGCCGGATACTGTTCACCGGCGACCGCATGGGACCGGGCGGCAACGACTATCCCGCCGTCGAGGCCGGAGCCATGGGCATGCGCGTGACCGACCCCCAGGACGCCCTGGGGCTGATGGACGCGCTGCTCGCCCGACTGCAGCCGGACCGCGGCTTGTCATCGTCGAGATAACGGCGTCAGGTCAGAACCATGGTCACGCGGGCGGACGGAAGACGACATCGCCGGATGCGGGGGAGCGGCGGGGTGCTGCCGCATGTCTGGCCCGCGATACGGGACGTGCTCCTGCCCCGCGGATGCGCCGGATGCGACAGGCCCGACGAGGTGCTCTGCCCCGATTGCCGCGCGTTGTTCGACGGCTGCCACGAACGGGAACTGCAAGGCCGCACGTCCGGTTCGGCCTATGCCGCCGCCATCTATCAGGGATTCGCCCGCCATGCCATCCTCGACTGGAAGGACCACGACGACGTGGAACTGGACGGGCCCTTCGCTGAGATCATCGTGGATCTGCTGGGAAGGTCGGGGCTGCCGGAAACACTGTCCGAAACGTTGCGGCATGCCGCATCCCATGGCCCCGTGCTGGTGGTTCCCGCGCCATCCTCCCGCCAATCCACGCGACGGCGTGGCAGGCGCCATCTCATGCCGTTGGCCGAAGCGCTCGCCGACGCCCTGTGCGATATGGGGGTGGACGCCGTGCCGGCTCGGGTGCTGGCCAGCACCGCGGGCGGCGGCCGATCGGTGCAGCAGGTCTCCTCGGCCCAGCGCGCCCAGCGCATCGGCGGACACGTCGAAGCCATTCCCCTCCCGGACAGGCCGTTGCAGGGCGCGGTGGCGGTATTGGTGGACGACATCATCACCACGGGTTCCACATTGCGTCAGTGCATGGCCGCGTTACATGGGGCCGGTGCCGTACCGGTCGGCGCGCTGGCCCTGGCCCACGCCGTGGTCCGCTACGGATCCGATGAGGAGGACGATCCGTATACCTCTGGAACATCCGGGGACTCCCGCACGGGAAACGCGCCGACCGCCACGCCCCAGATGGGTGGACACAGCCCGTCCGGCGCCATGTAATCGGGGAAACGCGGGTTGTCGGCGTGCAGAATGGTGCGTGAGCCTCGTATCAGCAGCCGTTTGACGGCCAGTTCGCCGTCCAGCACGGCCACCACCACATCGCCGGGCAGGGGAGTGCGCGACCGGTCCACGATGAGCAGGTCGCCATCCCGGATGCCGCCGTCTCGCAGATTATTGCCATCGTTGGCATCTGCATCTTCGGGAATGCGCATGGAATCGCCCGCCATCTGCACCACGAACAGCGAATCCCGCACATCGGACGTCCCCGACACCACACACCCCCAAAATCGAACGTATGTTCGATTCTATCGGAAAGTATGTATAAACACAGTGGTTCTGTCAAACCGGTATTGACAGAACCACTGTGCTGGTGCTTCGCAACGGGTGCCTCACCCTTCGGCGATGTGGTATTTCGGCAGGGTGATCTCGAAATCGGCGCCACGCACGTCATCCACCACCTTGACGGTGCCGCCATGGAGCTGCGCCGCCCAGCGTGCGATGGACAGGCCCAATCCGGTGCCTCCCGACTCCGTGCCGGGGCCGGTCTTGCCCTTGACGAACCGGCGGAAGATGGCGGAACGGTCGGCGGGGGCGATCTGCGAGCCGAAGTTGACCACATTGGTCACGATGGTACCCATCGTCTCGTCCTCATGGGCCTCGACCAGCACGGTGGTGCCGTCCGCGGAATGCTTGAGCGCGTTGGCGATGATATTGGTGAACAGCTGGCGCAGGCGGTCCTGGTCGCCCTCCATGGCGATGTCGTTCGGCACGTGGACCAGGATGTCGTGCGCGTGGCCGCCGTCCGCGATCTCCAACGGTTCGATGGTCTCGTCCAGGAAGTCGGCGAAGTTGAACCGCTCGACGTTGAGACTCGCGGCGCCGGCCTCCATACGGCTCAGATCGAGCAGGAAGGCGATCAGGTCGGACAAGCGCTTGGTCTGGGTGAGAATGCTTTCGAGATTGGCCGGCGTCGGCTCGGTGACGCCGTCGGCCATGTTCTCCACCATCGCCTGCAATGCGGAGACGGGCGTGCGCAGCTCGTGGCTCACGTTGGCGATCATGTCCATGCGCATCTGGTTGGCGTGTTCGAGCTCGCCGGCCATTTCGTTGAACGAACGGGCGAGCTGGCCCACCTCGTCATGACGGACCTGGTCGATGTCCACGCGCACGCTGTAGTCGCCGTCGGCCATGGCCTCGGCCACGTCGCGCATCTGGCGCAGCGGAGCGGTGATGCCGCGGGAGCACGCATAGGTGATGCTCAGGGCCACCACCAGCGTCAGCGGCATGGCGATCCAGCCGGACCAGCCGTATTTGAGCAGGATCCAGCACATCGCGAAGGCGATGGCGGTGGCCACCACGATGAGCGCGCTGAGCTCGAGTTTCAGGGAGGAGAAAAAATCAACCGGTTTGGTGTACCGCTTCAGCGCGTCAAGCCGGGATTTCGGTGTTTGCTTTGCCATGGATAAATCGAATCAGCCGTTTCGTCGTACAACAGAATGCACCGGGCCCGTCGGCGAGGACGAACCCGGTGCATCATCGAATCACAATAGGGAGGCAGGCACCGTCGTTCACGCGGCGGGCGGCTCGAAGGCGTAGCCCACGCCGTGCACGGTGCGGATGGTGTCCGCGCCGAGCTTGTGACGCAGGGCCTTGACGTGGCTGTCCACCGTACGGGTGCCGGAGGCATCCACCCAATCCCACACCTCTTCAAGCAGCTTCTCGCGGGTGAGCACGGACTTCGGGCGGCGGGCCAGCGTGGCCAACAGATCGAACTCCGTGGGGGTCAGATGCACCTGCTGGCCGTTGACGGTCACGATGCGCTGGGCCGGATCGATCACCATGGACCCGAAATCGAGGATCTTCTCGTTCTCGGAGTTCTTGGCGATGACCTTGGCACGCTCCACGCGGCGCAACAGCGCCTTGCAGCGGGCGATGAGCTCGCGCATGGAGAACGGCTTGGTCATGTAATCGTCCGCACCGGCGCCAAGGCCGATGACCTTGTCCGCCTCGTCGTCACGGGCGGTCAGAATCAGCACCGGCACCGGACGTTCGGCCACGATGCGCTTGGTGGCCTCCAGACCGTCCATCACCGGCAACATGATGTCCATGATCACCAGATCGGGGCGCAGCTGGTTCGCCGCCTGCACGGCGGACGCACCGTCGCCGGCCACGCGGGCCGTCCACCCCTCGGCGGTGATGCGCTGGGCGATGGCCGTGGCGAGCGTGGGCTCGTCCTCGACCACCAGCACCGTGTGCGGTGCCGAATTCTGACGCGCTGTGGTGTTGAGCATAAAACCGGTTACCTTTGTCCTTTCGGTGTTGCCCCTATCAGTCCTCTTCCGGCTTCAAGAATACAACTCCGAGGGCCGGCACGGTGATGTTCACGGAGAACGGACGGGAGTGGTACTCGCCCTCGACCGCCTCGACGGTGCCGTTGTGGATGTCGGAGCCGCCATACTGGGCGTCGTCGGTGGTGAACACCTCGGTCCACTTGCCGCCGGAGGGCAGGGCCACCTTGTAGTCGGACCAGGCCTCGCCGGAGAAGTTGACCACCACGGCCAGGGTCTCGCCCTTGGAACCGATCCTGAGGAAGCTCAGCGTGTTGTGGTCGGCGTCATCGCTGGTGAGCCACTGGAAGCCGGCCGGATCGAAGTCCTGGCTCCACAGGGCCGGGTTGGCCTTGTAGAAGGCGTTGAGGTCGCCCACGAAGTGCTGGATCTGGCGGTGCTCCTCCCAGTTGAGGCAATCCCAGTCGATGGAGGCGTCGTGATTCCACTCGCCCCACTGGGCCAGCTCGTTGCCCATGAAGGACAGCTTCTTGCCCGGGTGGGCCCACTGGTAGGCGAACAGGGAGCGCACGCCGGCCATCTTCTGCCAGCCGTCGCCCGGCATCTTGCCGTACACCGAACCCTTGCCGTACACGACCTCGTCGTGGCTGATCGGCAGCACGTAGTGCTCGGAGTAGGCGTACACCATGGAGAAGGTGATCTCGTTGTGGTGCCACTTGCGGTTGATGGGCTCCTCGTGCAGGTACTGTAGGGTGTCGTGCATCCAGCCCATGTTCCACTTGAGGCCGAAGCCGATGCCGCCGGCGGAGGTGGGGGCGGTGATGCCCGGCCATGCGGTGGACTCCTCGGCGATCATCATGATGCCGGGGTTGTTCTTGTAGGCCGTGGCCGTGGCTTCCTTGAGGAAGTCGATGGCCTCGAGGTTCTCGCGGCCGCCGTAGATGTTCGGCCTCCACTGGCCGGGCTCGCGGCTGTAGTCGAGGTAGAGCATGGAGCTGACGGCGTCCACGCGCAGGGCGTCGATGTGCAGGTCCTCAAGCCAGAACAGGGCGTTGGCCACCAGGAAGTTGCGCACCTCGTGGCGTCCGAAGTTGAACACGTAGGTGCCCCAGTCCGGGTGCTCGCCGCGCAGCGGATCCGGATCCTCGTACAGCGGGGTGCCGTCGAAGCGGCCGAGCGCGAAGCCGTCCTTCGGGAAGTGGGCGGGCACCCAGTCCATGATCACGCCGATGCCGGCCTGGTGGAACTTGTCCACGAGGTAGCGGAAGTCGTCCGGGGAGCCGAGGCGGGAGTCCACGGCGTAGTAGCCGGTGACCTGGTAGCCCCAGGAACCGGAGAACGGGTGCTGGGCCAGCGGCATGAACTCCACGTGCGTGAAGCCTTCCTGCTTGACGTAGTCCACCAGCTCGTCGGCCAGCTCGCGGTAGGTCAGGCCCTTGCGCCAGCTGCCGGCGTGGACCTCGTAGATGGAGACCGGGCCGTTGTTCGGGTCGGTGGTGCGACGGTGGTTCATCCAGGCGTCGTCCTGCCACTCGTAGTCCGATTCGGTCACGATGGAGGCCGTGTTCGGCGGGACCTCGTGCTGGCGTTCCATCGGGTCGGCCTTCATCTCCCACTGGGAGTTGGCGTTGAGGATGTGGAACTTGTAGTGCTCGCCGGCGCCGATGCCCGGGATGAAGATCTCCCACACGCCGGAGGAGCCGAGCGCGCGCATGGCGTGGCGGCGGCCGTCCCAGCCGTTGAAGTCGCCCACCACGCGCACGGCGTGGGCGTTCGGGGCCCATACGGAGAACGCGGTGCCCACCACCTGCTCGCCGGGGGTGCCGTCGGCGCCGCCCATCGGATCGTCGTAGCGCAGCACGTGGGCGCCGAGCACCTCCCACAGCTTCTCGTGGCGGCCTTCGCCGAACAGGTAGGTGTCCATGTCGCCGAGGGTGGGCAGGTAGCGGTAGGGGTCGTCCTCGACGATGGTCTCGCCGTCCTCCCACTCGGTGCGCACGCGGTAGTCCGGGATGCCGGGCTCGTCGGGGGTGCCGGCGGCGGGCACGGTGGTCACGAACACGCCGTTGTGCTCATGGTGCATGGGATACTCGCCGTCCTGGGTCAGGATGGTCACGGCCTTGGCGAGAGGACGCAGCACGCGGATGGTGACGGTGTCGGCATGCTTGCCGATGCCGAGGTGCCCGCCGAGCACCTCGTGGGGGTTGTAGAATTCAGCATTGCTCACCGAGTCCAGTTCGCCGGAGGGGACAGGCACGGTGATGGTATCTTCTTTGATCGTTTCTTTAGCCATGCCCCAAAGTGTACTTGTGTTAACGAAGGAAACGCTACATTGGCGCGTCGGGGAATGGCGTGTTGCCGCCGTTTTTTCGTTTTCCCCCGAATGTGAACGTTCTCAAAGGTGAGGTCCAGGGCTTCTGGCAAAATTATTCGAGTTTTTGTGTGTAAGCCGATCAGCTCTCGGAGGATACATGTCTTACAAAGTCGGCGATATGGTCGTCTATCCGCGTCATGGTGCAGCCAAGGTGGAGGCCATCACCGAACGGACCGTCAAGGGAGTCACCCGTCAGTACCTGCAGCTGTCCGTGCTGTCCTCGGACGGTCTGGTCATCAACGTCCCGGTCGACAACGCCAAGAAGGTCGGCGTGCGCGACATCGTCTCCGCATCCGAGGTGGCCAAGGTCTTCGAGATCCTGCGCACCCCGATCGTCGAGAAGGAAATGAACTGGTCCCGCCGTTACAAGCTGAACGTCGAGAAGATCGCCACCGGTGACGTCAACAAGATCGCCGAGGTGGTGCGTGACCTCGCCCAGCGCGACGTGGACGAGCATGGCCTGTCCGCCGGCGAGAAGCGCATGCTCACCAAGGCCCGCTCCATCCTGACCTCCGAGATCGCGCTGTCCGAGAAGATCGACGAGACCGAGGCCCAGCGCCTGCTGGACGTGAACCTTGGCTATGAGCCCGCCCAGCCCGGTGACGAGAAGCACCACACCGAGGAGCCCGAGGAGGCCGCCGCCGATACGCTGGCCCGCATCGAGTCCCAGAAGAAGTCCAAGAAGAAGTGAGCAGTGATCGCTTTGACCCGGTTCCGCGCATTGCGGGCCGGGTTTTTGCTTTTTCGGGGACCGAGCCGTCGAAAGGAAACCGTCCATGGATACTGACAGCCCGATGATTCCGGCAATCTCGGCGATCCCGATGATCGGCCAGGGATTCGACGCCCACCGTTTCGCCGAACCCGGTTCGGGACGCCCGTTGTGGCTGGCCGGCCTGTTCTGGCCGGTGCCGGAGGGTGCCGATGCCGCACAGGCCGCACGTTACGAGGGTATCGAGGGTGATTCGGATGGCGACGTGGCCGCCCATGCCCTTATCGATGCACTGCTGTCCGCGGCCGGACTGGGGGATATCGGCTCGCTGTTCGGCGTGGGCTCCGGTGCCCATGGTGCCGGCATGCATGGCACCGATATGCTGCGGGAGACGGCGGATCATCTGAAGGAGCACGGATTCACGCCGGTATCGGCGTCCGTGGCCGTGATCGGCAACCGGCCGAAGATCGGTACCCGGCGTGCCGAGGCGGAGACCGCATTGTCGGAGGCCGTCGGCTGCCGCGTGTCCGTGACCGCCACCACCACGGACCGCATGGGTTTCACCGGCCGGGGTGAGGGCATCGCCGCCATCGCCAGCGCCTTGGTCGTGCGCGGCTGATTGGCGACATACCGAATACGAGGGTGCCCCGCTGAATCGATGTCAGCGGGGCACCCTTACTAGCATGTGTCGGTGGTTCGGGACTGTTCGTTCAGCGCGCCTTCAGGGCGGCGGCGCCCTTGGCGATGGCCCAGAACAGGGTGGACAGCGTCACGATGATGAAGCTCGGGGGAGCGGGGAACATCGCGGACAGCACCAGTCCCAGCCAGATCGCGGCGAGGCACAGGATACTCGCGATGACCATGGCCTTGAACGGCGAGCCTGCCAGGATGTTGGCGGTGGCGGCCGGCGTGATGACCAGCGCGAAGATGAGCAGCGTACCCACGGCCGGCACCGCGATGGTGATCACGCCGGCCATGATGGCCATGAACGCCACGTTCATCACGCCGATCGGCACGCCCTTGGCCTGCGCCACCTGCTCGTCCAGCGAGCTGAACAGCAACGGGCGGTAGATGATGGCCAGCAGCACGAGCAGCAGCACGTCGAAGATGGCGAACCCGATGATCTGGTCGGTGGTGATGGTCAGGATCGAACCGAACAGGATCGACTGCATCTGCTGGGACGCGGAGCTGGACAGTCGCGCGAAGAACAGGCCCAGACCGGTGGCGAAGGCCAGCACGGTGCCGGTGGCGATCTCGCGTTCGGAGACGCGCTTGCCCAACGCTCCGATGACCAATGCGCCGACCAATGCGAACACGCCCATGCCCAACGAGACCGGCAGTCCCAGCAGCACCGCACCGGTGGCACCCGGCAGGCCGATGTGGGCCAAGGCGTGCGCGGCGAATGTGGAATGGCGTGCAATCGTGAAGTATCCCATGACGCCCGCGGCAAGGGCGATGAACAGCCCGGCCACGAAGGCATTGGTCATGAACGGGGCCGTGAGCGTGCCCATCCATTCGGGATCGAACGAGAAATCGATGGTGCTCATCGTGCGCCTGCCTTTCCCGCGCCGGGCGCGGATGCCGCGGAATCATGGGAATGATGATGCATTTGCGCCACTTCGGTGGCCGAATGCATGTCCTGCACCTGGTCGAGCGGCTCGTCCGGGGTGGGGGTCACGAACATATCGCCCTGCGGAGTGGTGACCACCTGCACCTGCGTGCCGTACAGGTGAGTGAGCAGATCGGAATCAAGCACCTTGCCCATGTCCGCGTAATGCGGGTGGCCATCCAGCAGATAGACGGCTCCGGTCAGGATCGGCAGTAGCATGTTGAGGTCATGCGCCACCACCTGAATGGTCATGCCGAGCTCGCGGTTGAGCTTGGCGAGCACATGCACGGCGGCGCGCTGGCTGGCCAGATCGAGGTTCGCAAGCGGCTCGTCCAACATGAGCAGCTTGGGATCGCACACGAGCGCCTGGGCGATGGCCACGCGCTGGCGCAGGCCGCCGGACAGTTCGGAGAGACGGTATTTGGCCTTGTCCGCGATGCCGGTGAACTCCATGGCCTCGCGCACCTTGGCCTTCTGTGCCTTGGTGACCAGGTGGATGCCGAAGCGCGTGCCGGTCAGGCCCAGCAGCACCGACTGCTCCGCAGTGAGATTGGAGTCGATGTCCGAGGCATAGCTCTGCGGCACATAGCCGATCTGCGCGTTGCGTTCGCCGGCCGGACGGCCCAACACGGTCAGCGAGCCGGCGGCCAGCGGCAGCAGGCCCAGCTCGGCCTTCATCATGGTGGTTTTGCCGGTGCCGTTGGTGCCCACGATGGCGGTGACCGATCCGGTGGGGATGGCGAAGGTGCCATGCTGCCAGATGATACGGTCGCCTCGACGCACGGCGGCGTCACGGAAGACGATGCAATCGGATGATTCGCTCATAAGGCCGATTGTGGCAAATGATGCTGACAATCGTTCTCAATATCGGTTTGGTGTGACGAGGGAGGGGATAAGCGGGCTCTATTGAACCGAAATCGGTATAAACGGTTTGACTACCCCTCAGTCGGCTGTGCCGACAGCTCGTCCTGCAATTGAGGACGAACTTCGTTCGCGTTTTGCTGGCTCGACTGTCGTCTCGCACATCGCCTACAAACAGCTCCGCTGTCTGCTTCACGGCAATGTCCTGACAAGGGGAGCCAAGAATGGGGGATTAACGGGGCCAAACAAAAAGCTCCCCTCGTTGAGTCGAGGGGAGCCGGGGAATCGGTTGAATTGGGCGGGCTACTTGCCCGGATCGGTTTGTCCTTCGTTGGAAGGCACCTGTGAGTCGGTGGAGGAGTCCGTGTTGTTCTGCGAATCATCCGTGGACTGGTCGTCCTTGGAGGTGCCGGACTTCGTGGCCTTGCATTCGCGGATGTAGGTGCGGGTCTTCGAATCGGTGCTGGAGGAGTTCGAATCGGTCGACTCGCCGGAGGAATCGGTACTGTCACCGGCATCGGCGGACTGGCCGTCGCCATCGGTGCCGTCGCTCGATTCGCCGTCCGTGGAGGCATCCGCGGCATCGGCATCGGAGGAATCGGCCTCGCCCTCCGAGGTGTCCTCGCAGCCGTAGCTCGGATCCACGGCGTCGATGATCGTGTTGACGAGCTGGTTGATCCAGTCGTCCAACGTCTCGGAGTCCGTGGGCATCTGCTCGGTGACATCCACCACCGGCACGTCGGAACGGCCGGCCGTGCCCGTGATCATGTTGGTCGCGTCACTGGTCTCCTGCGTGTTGTTGAGCAGCACGTCGACCTTGCGTCCCTCGATGATCTTCTGGAACGACTGCAGATCGGCCGGGGCCACCTCGCCGCCGGAGGCCTGCGACTGCGCATAGCCCTTGGGGGTGGAGTCCTCGAAACCGAGGTCCGCCATGAGGTAGTAGGCCACGGGCTCGGTGGCCGCGTAGGTCAGGTCGTCATGGGTCTTGGTGAAGTCCTCGGCCCAGCTTTCCAGCTGTTTCTCGCCGGCCTGCCATTCCTTGAGGCGCTTCTGGAAATCGGCCTTCTTGCTGGGCAGCGCCTTGATGTAGGCCTCGGTGATCTCCGTCGCCATGCCGGAGCGGGCGTCCTTGGAGAACCACAGGTGCGGGTTGTCGCCCTCCATCGCGCCCACCACGGATGCGGCGGAGACGATGGTGGTGGACTTGGTGAGCGACTTGGTGGCCCAGGCATCGTAGCCGGCGCCGTTGGCCACCACGATCTGCGCCTTGGACAGCTTGGCCACGTCCGAGGTCTTCGGCTCGAAATCGTGGGCGTCCACGTTGGTGGAGCTCATGATGGACGTGACGTTCACGTCGTCGCCGCCTAGTTCAGCCGCCAGGGAGCCCCACTGGTTGATGGAGGCCACCACGTTGATCGGTCCGGTGGCCTTGGAGGAGGTGTCCGGGTCGGACTTGGTCTCGGTGTCGGCGGTGTTCTGGGTGCCGCATGCGGCGGCGGTGAACAGCAGTGCCGCGCCTGCGGCGGCGGCCGCAAGTCGCGTAAGTCGAGTGAATCGGATACCCATGGCGTGCCTTCTTCGTTGAGCTGCGAAACAAAACGGACTTGTTTCAACAGTAGCCTATCGTTGCGAATAATCACCGAAAACCTACAGGAAGGGTACCGATGTCCACAAAAATCGACGGCAAGCAGGTTGCGGCGGATATCAAGGCGAATCTCGCCGAGCGAGTGGCCAAGCTCAAGGCTCAGGGCGTGACGCCGGGCCTCGGCACGCTGCTCGTGGGGGAGGATCCCGGCTCGGTCAAGTACGTCGCCGGCAAGCATGCGGATTGCGCCGAAGTGGGCATCAACTCCGTCAAGAAGGAGCTGCCCGCCACCGCCACGTTCGAGGACATCGCGCAGGCGGTCAAGGAACTCAATGAGGATCCGGCGTGCAACGGCTTCATCGTGCAGCTGCCGCTGCCCAAGGGCATCGACCAGAACGCCATCATCGACCTCATCGACCCGGCCAAGGACGCCGATGGCATGCATCCGTACAACCTCGGCGAACTAGTGCTCCACGTGCGCGGCGACATCACCACGCCGCTGCCCTGCACCCCGCGCGGCGTCATCGAGCTGCTGGGCGCCTACGACATCGACCTGAACGGCAAGGAGGTGTGCGTGCTCGGCCGCGGCATCACCATCGGCCGCACCATCGGCCTGATGCTCACACGCAACGCCGTGAACGCCACCGTGACCCTGTGCCATACCGGCACGAAGGACGTGGTCGACCACATGCGCCGTGCGGACGTGATCGTGGCCGCCATGGGTTCGGCCGGGTTCGTCACGCCGGACAAGATCAAGGACGGCGCCGTGCTGGTGGACGTGGGCGTCAGCCGCGTCTTCGACGAGGAGGCCGGCCGTTACCGCATCAAGGGCGACGTTGACAAGGCCTGCTACGAGAAGGCCTCCGCCTACACGCCGAACCCCGGCGGCGTGGGCCCGATGACCCGCGCCATGCTCCTGGCCAACGTCGTCGAAATGGCCGAGCGCTCGCTGTGATACATCGCGGCGGTCGACGAATCCGAACCGCCGCGACACACCCGAGTTTTTCTAGGGAATTTGGCCATAGATGCCTGTAATCTAGATATTTGTGCGCCCGAAAGGTGCGCAGATAACTTAATAACGAGCAATTATCCATCCATCTATTAGAAACCATATATTTACATGGCAGAGAACAACACTGAAGTCGCCAAGGTCGCCATCAACGACATCGGCACCGAAGAGGACTTCATCAAGGCAGTCGATTCCACCATCAAGAACTTCGATGATGGTGATCTGGTCGAGGGTACCGTCGTCAAGATTGATCACGACGAGGTCCTGGTCGACATCGGCTACAAGACCGAGGGTGTGATCCCCTCCCGCGAGCTTTCCATCAAGAAGGACGTCGATCCCGACGAGGTCGTCAAGGTTGGCGATCCGATTGAGGCCCTTGTCGTCACCAAGGAAGACAAGGAAGGCCGTCTGATTCTGTCCAAGAAGCGTGCTCAGTACGAGCGTGCCTGGGGCGACATCGAGAAGATCAAGGAAGCTGACGGCGTTGTTGAGGGCACCGTCATCGAAGCCGTCAAGGGCGGCCTCATCGTGGACATCGGTCTGCGTGGCTTCCTGCCTGCTTCCCTGGTCGAGATGCGTCGCGTCCGCGACCTCTCCCCGTACATCGGCCAGAAGATCAAGGCCAAGATCCTTGAGCTCGACAAGAACCGCAACAACGTGGTCCTGTCTCGTCGCCAGTACCTCGAGGAGACCCAGTCCGAGGTCCGCGAGACCTTCCTGTCCCAGCTCAAGAAGGGCCAGATCCGTGAGGGCGTGGTGTCCTCCATCGTCAACTTCGGCGCCTTCGTCGATCTGGGCGGTGTTGACGGCCTGATCCACGTCTCCGAGCTGTCCTGGAAGCACATCGACCACCCGTCCGAGGTCGTCAAGGTCGGCGACAAGGTCACCGTCGAGGTGCTCGACGTCGATCTCGACCGTGAGCGCATCTCCCTGTCCCTGAAGGCCACCCAGGAGGATCCGTGGCAGCGCTTCGCTCGCACCCACGTCCCCGGCCAGATCGTCAAGGGCAAGGTCACCAAGATCGTCCAGTTCGGTGTCTTCATCTCCGTCGAGGACGGCATCGAGGGCCTGGTGCACATCTCCGAGCTCGCCAACCGTCACGTCGAGAACCCGGAGACCGTGGTCAAGCCGGGCGAGACCGTGTTCGTCAAGGTGATCGACGTCGATCTCGATCGTCGCCGCATCTCCCTGTCCCTCAAGCAGGCCAACGACTCCGTTGACCCGGCTTCCGAGGACTTCGATCCGGCTCTGTACGGCATGCCGGCCGAGTACGACGAGCAGGGCAACTACAAGTACCCCGAAGGCTTCGACCCGAACACCAACGAGTGGATCGCTGGCTACGAGAAGCAGCGCGAGGAGTGGGAGGCCCAGTACGCCGCCGCTCACGAGCTGTGGGAGGAGCACAAGGAGTTCGTGGCCAAGGAGCTGGAGAACGCTGCCGAGTCCGCAGCCGCCGACGGCCAGGGCCCGAAGGAAGAGAAGCCGGTCGAGGAGACCTCCAACTACTCTTCCGCCGCGCCGACCACCGGTACCCTCGCCGATTCCGATCAGCTCGCCGCCCTGCGCGACCAGCTGCTCGGCAAGTGAGTTGCCGCTGGCATAACGCCTAGCCTGTGAATGAAACCCGGTCCGTATGGGCCGGGTTTCTTCGTATTAGCATGGCACTTATGCTGAGAATCGGATTGACGGGCGGCATCGCCGCAGGCAAGAGCACGGTGGCGGCGCGATGGCGAGAACTGGGCGCGGTGCATATCGACTACGACGCGCTGGCCCGGCGGGTGGTGGAGCCCGGGGGAGAGGCGCTGCCCCGCATCGCCGAGGTGTTCGGAGAGGCCGCGCTGAACCCGGACGGCACGCTGAACCGCGCGTGGATCGCCGACCATATCTTCGGGCGCGGGGCGGAACCGGGCGCCCGCGAACGGCTTGACGCCATCGAACACCCGTTGATCTACGACGAGGCACGGTGGCTCGAGGCGAATGCCGTTGCAGGTGCGGAACGCAGCGAAACGGATACGCCCGGTCCGCTGATCGTGGTGCATGACGTGCCGTTGCTTGCGGAAGTCATCAATACGATTCCCTTTGATTTTGACCACATCGTCACCGTCGAGGCACCCGTCGACGTGCGTGTCGAGCGCATGGTCACCGATCGCGGCATGACCCGCGAACAGGCCCGGGACCGCATCCTTCACCAGTCGAGCGAGGAGGACCGCCGCGCCATCGCCGACGTCGTCATCGACGCCACGCGCCCCTTGCCGGACATGCTGGCACAGGCGGATGCCCTCTACCGGGTTTGGGCTTTGTCCATGCGATGACGGCTGTGCCGTGCCGTACCGGCCATCGGCCACCGGTCGAGTAGACGAACACATGTTCGAAGCCTCGCGTAAGATAGGGCCCATGGGATTCAATATCGAGCGCGCCGACCGGCCCTTCGTCGTCAAGTCACCGTATAAGCCGTCCGGCGACCAGCCGCAGGCCATCGCCGAACTCGCCGAACGCATCGAGAACGGCGAGAACGACGTGGTGCTCATGGGCGCCACCGGCACCGGCAAGACGGCCACCACCGCCTGGCTCATCGAGAAGCTGCAGCGCCCGACCCTCATCATCGAGCCCAACAAGACCTTGGCCGCGCAGCTGTGCGCCGAATTCCGCGAGCTCATGCCGGACAACGCCGTGAGCTATTTCGTCTCCTACTACGACTACTACCAGCCCGAAGCGTACATCCCGCAGACGGACACGTACATCGAGAAGGACTCCAACATCAACGACGATGTGGAGCGACTGCGCCACCAGGCCACCGCGAACCTGCTCACCCGGCGCGACTGCGTGGTGGTGGCCACCGTCTCCTGCATCTACGGTCTCGGTACGCCGGAGGAATACGCCGGCCGCATGCTCTTCCTCAAGGAAGGCCAGGAAATCAACCGCGACGACCTGCTGCGCCAGTTCGTGGCCATGCAGTACAAGCGCAACGACATCGCCTTCACCCGTGGCACCTTCCGCGTGCGAGGCGATACGGTCGAAATCATCCCCGTGTACGAGGAACTGGCCGTGCGCATCGAGTTCTTCGGCGACGAGATCGACCGCATCTCCACCCTCCATCCGTTGACCGGCGACGAGATCGCCCACGAGACCGAGGTCCACATCTTCCCGGCATCCCATTACGTGGCCGGTCCCGCACGCATGGAACGCGCGCTCAAGACCATCCGCGAGGAGCTGGACGAGCGCGTGGCCGAACTGCGCAAGCAGGGCAAGGAGCTTGAGGCCCAACGGCTCAACATGCGTACCACGTACGACCTCGAAATGCTCACTCAGGTGGGCGTGTGCTCCGGCGTGGAGAACTATTCGCGACATTTCGACGGTCGTGCGCCTGGCACTCCGCCGCACACCCTGCTCGACTTCTTCCCCGACGATTTCCTGCTCGTCATCGACGAATCGCACGTCACGGTGCCGCAGATCGGCGCGATGTACGAGGGCGACGCCTCCCGCAAGCGCACGCTGGTGGAGCACGGCTTCCGTCTGCCCTCCGCAATGGACAACCGCCCGCTCAAATGGCCTGAATTCCTCCAGCGCGTGGGCCAGACCGTATACCTGTCCGCCACTCCCGGCGACTACGAGCTGGGGCTGTCGGACGGCGTGGTGGAGCAGATCATCCGCCCGACCGGCCTGCTCGATCCGAAGATCGACGTGCGTCCTGTCGAAGGCCAGATCGACGACCTGCTCGCCGAAATCAAGGAGCGCGTGGCCCGCAACGAGCGTGCGCTGGTGACCACGCTCACCAAGAAGATGGCCGAGGATCTGACCGACTACCTGCTGGAACGCGGCATCAAGGTGGAGTACCTGCACTCCGACGTGGACACGTTGCGCCGCGTGGAACTACTGCGCATGCTGCGCGAAGGCAAGATCGACGTGATCGTGGGCATCAACCTGCTGCGCGAGGGCCTCGACCTGCCCGAGGTCTCCCTGGTGGCTATCCTCGACGCGGACAAGGAAGGCTTCCTGCGTTCGTACCGCTCGCTCATCCAGACCATCGGCCGCGCGGCCCGCAACGTGTCCGGCATGGTGATCATGTACGCCGACGAGACCACCGAGGCTATGCGCAAGGCCATCGACGAAACGGACCGCCGCCGCGCCAAGCAGATGGCGTACAACCAGGAGCACCACATCGACCCCAAGCCGCTCATCAAGAAGATCAGCGACGTCAACGACATGCTCGCCAAGGAGGACGTGGACACCCAGACCCTGCTGGAAGGCGGCTACCGCAACGCCGGCAAGGCAGGCAACACGCATCTGGGCGTGCCCACGCTCGACCCTGCGGAGGCGGATAAGCGCCACGAGGAGATTCTCAAGGCCGGACTGCCGGCGCAGGACCTGGCCGACCTCATCCGCCAGCTCTCCGAGCAGATGCACACCGCCGCCGAACAGCTCCAGTTTGAGCTCGCCGCCCGTCTGCGCGACGAGATCCGCGACCTCAAAAAGGAACTCCGCCAAATGACCGAGGCGAACAAGTAGATTCTCGGTTCCGTGACGGTTGGCCTGCGGATGGTTATGGGATGTGCCGTGCGACACACTCAAGGCCGTTCGGCCAAGCCTACGGTCTTACGGCACATCCCATAACCATCCGCATCGTGATTGCGGATTTTGTCTGGGCTTTTGATTGTATCTTGCGATGCGGAGGCGGAGGGCCGGGGTATGTGCACCTCGACTGTAAGCAGCGCAGGCGTGTGCTAAGCTCCGCGAGCACACGCCGGAGCGAGGCCAAACGGCCTTGAGTGTGTCGAGATGCACATACCCCGGCCCTCCACCGGTCAACGCTAACGGAACGGCCCTCCCCGTCAACTCCATAAATTAGGGTAGTGAGGCATGGCAGAAACCCCTCTTGCATTTGAAATCATTACCTTTGTAGTGCTCGCGCTGTTCTTCATCGTGGACCTGTTCATCATCGGACGCAGGCCCCACGTGCCCTCCACCAAGGAGTGCGTGCAGCACATCGCCTTCTTCGTGGTGATGGCGTTGATCTTCGGCGGATGCATCTGGTTCTTCGCCGGATCGAAGCCGGCCATCGAGTTCTACTCCGGCTGGCTGACCGAATACTCGCTGTCCATCGACAACCTCTTCGTGTTCGTCATCATCATGTCAAACTTCGCCGTGCCCAAGCAGATCCAGAAGTACGTGCTGTCCGTGGGCATCACCATCGCCCTGATCTTCCGCGGCATCTTCATCCTCATCGGCGCGGCCCTGATCACCCGCTTCACTTGGGTGTTCTTCATCTTCGGCGCCTTCCTCATCTACACCGCCCTGAAACTGGTCATCGGCGGCGACGAGGACGAGGAATACCATGAGAACGGCCTGATCCGCACGCTGCGCAAGGTCATCAAGATCTCCAACGACTACGACGGCGAGAAGCTCAGGACCACCAAGAACGGCATCCGCTACTGGACCCCGATGCTCATCGTGTTCCTGACCATCGGCACCACCGACGTGATGTTCGCCTTCGACTCCATCCCGGCCATCTTCGGCCTGACCAAGGATCCGTTCCTGGTGTTCACCTCCAACGTGTTCGCCCTGCTTGGCCTGCAGCAGCTCTACTTCCTGCTCGGCGCCCTGCTGGACAAGCTGGTCTACCTGCCGGTGGGCCTGTCCGTGGTGCTCGGCTTCATCGGCGTCAAACTCATCATGGAGGCGCTGCACGGCAACACCCTGCCGTTCATCAACGGCGGCGAGGGCATCCATTGGGTGCCCGAGGTGCCCACCTGGCTGTCCCTCGCGGTGATCGTGGTGGCAATCGGCGGTGCGGCGCTGGCTTCCGTGATCAAGATGAAGAGCATGAACGAAGTCGAAAAAGCCTGAAAACGCAAAGGAAACTGCTGGCCAAAACCTAGCCGCCGCAACAATGTGAGCGCTCACAACACACCGGGCGAAAAATTTGTCATGCGGCGGCCTGCGCTAGTAAACTGTATTGCGGCAAGTGAGGCATTCAGCCTCGGAACCACAATGAAAGAATAGGCAGGCATTCATGCGTAAAGCCAAGATCGTTGATACCATCGGTCCCGCTACCGAGGATTACGACAACCTTCTCAAGCTCGTCGAAGCCGGTATGGACGTTGCTCGTCTGAACCGCTCCCACGGCACTCCTGAGGATCACCTCCGCGTCTACAACAACGTGCGCAAGGCCAGCAAGGAGACTGGTCGCAACGTCGCCGCTCTGGTCGACCTCCAGGGCCCGAAGATCCGTTGCGGTTGGTTCAAGAAGAACGCCGAGGGTGAGGACAAGGTTCAGCTGCAGCTTGGCCAGGAGTTCATCATCACCACCGACGACATCGAGGGTGACGAGCACATCACCTCCACCACCTTCAAGGGCCTGCCGGGCGATTGCCACCCGGGCGACCCGATCCTCATCGACGACGGCAAGGTCCGTCTTGAGGTGACCAAGGTCGAGGGCAACAACGTGCACACCAAGGTCGTCGTGGCCGGTCCGGTGTCCTCCCACAAGGGCATCAACCTGCCGGGCGTGGCCGTCTCCCTGCCGGCCCTGACCGAGAAGGATGAGGCCGACCTGCGTTGGGCCATCCGCACCGGTGCCGACATCATCGCCATGTCCTTCGTGCGTTTCGCCACCGATATCGATCGCGCCCACGAGATCATGGACGAGGAAGGCCGTCGCATCCCGATCGTCGCCAAGATCGAGAAGCCGCAGGCCCTCGAGAACCTCGAGGAGATCGTCAAGACCTTCGACGGCGTCATGGCCGCCCGTGGCGACATGGCCGTCGAGTGCCCGCTGGAAGAGGTCCCGCTGGCCACCAAGCGCATCATCGAGCTGGCCCGCCAGTACGCCAAGCCGGTCATCGTGGCCACCGAGGTCCTCGGCTCCATGGTGAACTCCCCGGTCCCGACCCGTGCAGAGGCCTCCGACTGCGCCAACGCCGTCCTCGACGGCGCCGACGCCACCATGACCTCCAACGAGACCGCCGTCGGCAAGTACCCGGATGTGACCGTGAACACCATGGCCCGCATCTCCGGCTACGCCACCGACCACGGCTTCGACCGCATCCCGGAGCTCAAGAACCTCGACATGTCCTCCACCGGCGCCGTCTCCTCCGCCGCCGTGGACCTGGCCGACAAGCTCAACGCCAAGGCCATCGTCGCCTACACCCAGACCGGTTCCACCGTGCACCGCGTCTCCCGTGAGCGTCCGGCCGCCCCGATCTACGGCATCACCAACAACGAGCACACCTACCACTGGTTGGCTCTGTCCTGGGGTACCGAGGCCTTCTACGTCACCGAGGACTACCACGACAAGTCCCGCAAGGACCTCATGATCTACACCGACAAGGTCCTTAAGGACGCCGGCAAGGTTGCCGACGGCGACAAGATCGTCATCCTGAGCTCCGCCCAGGGCGATCACCAGCCGGGCCGCACCGACTCCATCTACGTCCACACCGTCGGCGCCTGCGACTGATTCCGGTTGCAAGTCCCGCGGCTCTAGACCGTAGGTAACAGGAAGCCTCCTATCCAATCGGGTAGGAGGCTTCTTTCGTATGCGACCGCATGTGATGTGCAGCCTTGGCGTTGTTTTCTGGCATCCCTTCCTCGGCTCGGTCCCGTTCCGGTTCGGCAGGGGAGCGCGGGAGGAATGCCGGAGACGTCAGTCGTTCAGCTGTGTCAGACTGCCGCTCTTGAGACGCAGGATGGCGATGATCGTCTTCGCGTCCACGATCGTGCCGTTGAGCACCATCTGATAGGCGTCGTCCACCGACGTCAGACGGACCTCGGAGCGCGGCGTCTCCGGGCCGATCTCCTGACGCTTGGCCGGCGTCAGATCGGTGGCCAGATACAGCGAGGTATGCTGCGTGGAATAGCTGGGCGTATTGAGGAAGCGAGCGAACTGCGTTATCCGCCCCGCCTCGTAGCCGCCCTCCTCGACGAGCTTGCGCTTGGCCAGATCCTGGGTCGGCTCGGCGGAATCCACCGCATGGCCACCCGGAATCTCCAAAGTCCAGCGATGGCTGGCAAGACGGTACTGTTCCACCAGCGGAATCATGCCATCTTCGGTCAGGGCGAGCACACCCACGGTGTCGCCGACATTGCCGTAGAGGCAATACCTGTCGAACTCACCTCCGTCATTCGACTCGTAGGAGACACGGTCGATGCTGAAGTAATGCGTCTTCGCGATCTGATGGCGTGAAGTCTCCTTGACGGGAGAGGGACGCCACGGGTCGAACTGACGGTACGTTTCGTTGCTCATATGCCCTCCTCATGACAGCATTGCGTGAAACCACCTTCATTGTAGGTCCACGAACGGTTACGGGAACGGACAACACTCAGGCCGTATGACCGGATGATGCCGGCCGGGAAGCCGAGGACGACCCCGCCGGACCGGAGCTGACACGCTGCACAAACCCGCCCGGCACAGGCCCGCGCACACAAAGCGTGTCATTACCGGCGCAGGTCCTCTTGATATGCTAAGCTCTCCAAAGTGCCTTGGGCAATGCCCCCGTATCCCAATTGGTAGAGGAAGCAGCCTCAAAATCTGCGCAGTGTGGGTTCGAGTCCCACCGGGGGCACCGTAGGAGCTTCGGAGGAATCCGAAGCTTTTTTAATACTTGTCGTGTTCATCTTTTCCAAGAATTCTTCATCTTGACGGATATAAGTATCATCCATCAAGTCATCAATGGATACCCCGAGTTCACGGGCGATCATATATACTTGGCTGAACTTCATTGAGGTTAACCCGGTCATCATTTGGGAGATGGCACCTCTGGTACAGCCTAGTGAGGGTGCTAGGGAATTCTGAGATCGCCCGAGCAAGCGAAGATATCGACGGATGTTGTAACGAATGACTTCTTCGATGCGTTTCACATCGTATTGTGTGGCTGAAGTTGTGTTCATTGTTGTTGTCGACATGTCGGCACCTTTCTAACAGATTGTCTTAATCAGAGTTAAGCTCTTGTGGCCACAGTTTAACACACCGACTTGTGTTTAGTGAGACTGCTCATTACTATTAAATGATTAGGAGTGCTAATCAATGAATTGGAGTGCTAGACAATGCCGAATATGAAGCGATGGTTGCGGGAGCGGGGGATTTCGTATCGGCAGCTTGGTGCGGTTTTGGGTAAGACTTCTGGCGCTATTAGCCAAAAGATAAACCGGGACATTGGCTGGTCCTATCACGACCTTGTCATTCTTCGTGATCATTACGGCCTGTCCAGTGATTTCGTTTTGGATTTTGTTCCTTATGACGTGTACTTCGCTGCTGAGACTGAGTCCAATAGGGAGGCGGTGGCGGCATGAACGGGGTTGTCGGCGTGATGTGTCCTGATTGTGGTTCGTCTCGTCTCGTTGCGGGTGATGGCTTGTATGCGGGCATGTTCGTATGCCTGTCGTGCGGGCATGCGATTGGTCGCATGGTCCTGGCTGTTCGTTTGTTGAATGATGGTTGGCCGGTGGATGATGTGGCTGCGTCGACGGGGTTGTCGGTGGAGTCTATTCGTCTGAATCTTCGTTACAACTATCGGCGTGATCGTCCCCGTCATTGGGTTGATAAGGGGCTTGTTCGTTCTCCTGTGAGTGTAGGGGGTGGCCTATCGGGTTGATGCTCGTTGATTGTTTACCGCTGATAAAAGAAATGCCGGTTCCTGGGTAGCCGCCCAGGAACCGGCTGTGCAATAACAACTGGAGCCGGTATGGTGTGCATCCTGCCGGACTCCTTGAAATGAACAGGAGTGTCATTACACATGCGTAATCATACTGGTTACGCCTGCGTGTTGTCTGCGCTTTCTATCCGTAAGGGTACGGCCGTGTCCTGGATGTTCCGGTCGTGTTCGCGTAAAAAATCCCGGATTGAGTTCGGGGGTGCGCGATGAGTGCGGCGATGTGCAAGGCTTTCGTAAGGGTCGTGGATGATCCGTCCGAAGTGCGGGTCGGTGACGACGTGTATTTGTATGCAGGCGAAGAGGTGACTTGTTACGGGCATGTCATCGGGGTCACGGTGGATCCTCTGCGTCCTTGGGTGTTCGATGAGGGATTCGTTCCTGTCGTCTCGGATTCCTGCGGGGAGTGGCGGTTCGCTTTCGCTGTTCGTGTGGTGGATGCGTCGTTGCATCCGGCGGGAGGTGCCTGCCGTGAACGCTCGTGATGAGATCGCGTACTGGCTGCATTGCGAGGAACGGTTCGGGCGTGTGGAGCTTTTGTCGTTCCTGGTGTTGCTGGTTGCTTTCGTGGTGTCGCTGTTGGCTGTGCTGTTGGGTTTGGATGCGTTGCTGGCCGGCGTGCTGGTCATGGTCGTGGACGTCGTGTTGTTCGTCTGGGCTGATGGCAACCGCAGGGCTGCGCGTGATCTGGCTCGTTGGTCTGCTGATGGTATTTCCGTGCGATTGGACGGGGAGGTGGCTTGATGGGTGGTTTCACTTTGGCTGAGGCGGCTTATCTGGAGTCCCTGCCTGCGGTGGATCGCGTGGATGCCGTGCATGGTCGCATTCATTATTCGCGTGATTTCAAGCGTCATGTGGCGATTGCCTACAGGCGTGGCGAGAGCCCGACTGTGTTGTTTCGTCAGGCCGGTTTGGATCCGTTGATGGTGGGGTATAAGCGCATCGAGCGTGCTGTCGCCCATTGGCGGGAGGACCGGAGTCTGTTGTCCGGTGTTGACGGGTTCGTGCCCGTTGGTGGATGGGATGGCTTGCTGGGGTTGTCCGCGCGTGTTTCCGCTCTGGAGTCGCGTGTGGGAGGACTTGAATCGCGGGAGGCTGACCGATGAGGAAGAAGACGGTGCTGATGCCGGTCGTTCCGGTCGTTTCCGGTAAGTGCGAGGAGGTTTCCCGTTTGAGTGGGTTGGATGCCCCGTCACCGGTTTTGACTGATGCGTTTCTGTTGGGTGTCGAGTACGGGCGTCGCGTGGAGGCCGAGCGTATCGTTTCGGCGTTGCATGCGGGATCGGAGTTGTCATGAGTCGTGAAATGGTCGACTGGGCACAAGGTGTCGAGGGACTTGACCCGGTGTCCCGGATGGTGTTGGTGAGTCTGGCCAAGGACGCCGACCGTGATGGCCGTGTGGTCGTCCGCGAGAACACCGCTTTCGGTGTGGTCGGCAGGGAGTATTTCCTTGGCCCTCATTCCGGTTCGAGTGGGAAGGCGAGGTGATTTGGGATGACCGTTGTGACTATGGTGTGGGTGCATAAGCATGTGCATGATGTGCGTAATGCGGCAAAGACCGTGCTCGCTTATCTTGCGTTGCGTGCGCATTTCGATGACGGGACGGCTTCCTGGCCTTCCATTGAAACGATCGCGCAGGATTGCGGTCTGGGTGAGCGTACCGTTCAGCGGGCGATCCGACTGTTGATCGATAAGGGGTATCTGGAACTCGGCCAGCAAGGTTTCAGCGCGTTCAACCCGAAGACCGGCAAGCAGGTCAGAGCGGACCGTCGTTCCGTGGTATGGAACGTGATCTGCAAGGAATCGGATCTGCCCGAAGAGGATGTCGAGGACCCGAACGCAAGGAGTATGGATTCATGCGTCCGTTATGCGAGGAAGGTCGCCGCTCATAGGGCCGCGCTGCGGTCCGATACGGGGATGGATTCCGGTTTGGACAAAATGACACCCCGTGAGGATGGCTCTGGACAGAATGGCACCCCGTGCGGGGCTCCCGAATCGGAGCCTGTGGACAAAATGTCCAGAAAAATGGACAAAATGGCACCCAATAATACAGGTGATATACATAACCCCTCTGCCCCTACGGGGCATCTCCCCGCAAGCGGGGCGGCCCCCGGAACCTACGAACAGTCACTCGCCGAACCCATGGACAAGCCGGCGGGGGATTCCGGTCCCGATGATGCGTGGACTCCTCCGACATCGACCGCCGCGACGTCACCGGTTCCGGAGTCGGATGATGCCGGGCGGATCCTGGGCCTGCTGTCCGAACGGCGCTCGGCGTTGGGTCTGACCACACCGCAACCCGGTGCCGCCGATCTGGCCGCGGTCGACGCGCTGCTGCGCAGATTCGATGCCGTGAAAGGTCTCGAACCCGCCGTCGTGGTGGTCACGAACGTGCTCGAACGTGGCCTGCGTAACCCGTATTGGCTCAAACGCATCGATACCGGCCGGCGCTTCGCCCGTCACTTCGATGAGATCCGCAACGACACGATCATCGACGGGCTCGCCTTGGGGCGCCGGGATGTCGCCGTCCAGGCAGCGGATCCGGCCATGCCGGCGCAGACGCCGGAAGCCAAAGCGAGACGCCTGGTGGAGGATTCCGCGATCCTCAGATCCGCCGAACCGGATTCCGAGATCCGTCATGCGTATGACCGGACTGTTGCGGACCGTCTGGCCGCCGGGATGAGCCCGGGCGACGTGGTGGTCTGGCTGGCCGAAAGGCTGACCGCGGCACACCCGCCGGCACCGGTGAGGCCGAAGACCACTGATGACCGCGAAGTCATTCGACGGGAGCTGGAGCGGGCCAGACGGCTCAATGGCGGGCACATGTTCGCTGGTTCATCCGGGCGGGTCCTTGCCACGGCGGGAGGCGTGCGATGAGCGGGCGTGTGCGCGCGTACTGCGCGGAACTCGAACAACGCAACCCGCATCTGGCCGACGTGCTATGGCATCCGGCCGGCGAGGACGGACGGCGCAGCCCGAAGGCCACTCGGCTGGCCATCGCGATCTGCCGGTCCTGTCCGTTACGGCTTGAATGCCTGACAGACGCGATCGTGGGCCTGTATGACGATGATTCGATCTACGGGGGCATGTCACGTCGGGAACGCCAGCGCGTGGCCGAGCTCATGGAGGCCGATGGCGTGGAGATCCGCCGTAGGGACAGGGATCGGCCGGAGCGGCGACGGCGTGAATGCCTGGCATGGTTGCGCGCCAACCCCGCGAAAGTCGCATGGGCTGGCGATTCCCATGCCTACTGGAGCAGGGAATGGGCGAAGCGCAAGCAGAAGCACGCCGCCCTCACAGCCACCGAGCAGGCGTCGTAGGCTTCCGGGTTTCCCGGTGTTTTGGTTTTTCGTTTTATAGGTAATCGGTTTTCGGAGGATGACATGATCATCACTATCGCTAATGCGAAGGGCGGGGTCAGCAAGACGACAAGCTGTGTTTTCATGGCTCGTGCCGCGGTGCTGCGTGACCCCGATATGAAGGTCACGGTGCTGGACGCGGATCCGCAGTCCAGCGCCACGCAGTGGGCCATGGACGCCGAGGATCAGGGCTTCGACCTTGGTTTCGAGGTCAGGCCCGTGAACCAGGCGTCGTTGGAAAGGATGTCCCGCCGCCGTCCGGACGGGCTTGTCCTGGTGGACACGCCGCCGTCCGGCCAGGTGCTGGACGCGACGTGCAGGGTAGCCGATTTCGTGATCGTGCCCACCGGCGCGACCCCGTTGGATCTGCAGCAGACGTTCCGTTGGGAACGTTGCGTGGACGCCCCGCACGCTGTGCTGGTCGTTGACGCCGATCCGCGCACGACCGCGTGCCGGGACACGTTGGAAAGCCTGGATGAGGAACAGGTGCCCCGTTTCGATACCGTCGTGCGCCACCGTCAGGACATTCTGAAATCGTTCATGCGCCCGCCGGCGAAGCTGTGGGAGTACGCGGACGCCTACCGGGAGCTCATGGAGGTGGTCGCATGATCGGCGTGATGACGGCATTGGCCGCGTGGTATGTGTTGCTGCCCTCGTGCTTCGTGTGCGTCTGCGCCCTGGCCTCGACTCTCGTGGAACGTCATACTCTGCCGGAACGGGCGTTGGATCTTGTCGAGAATGTCTCGGGTTTGGCGTTCCTCGTGGCTTTGGTCGCGGCCACGGTGCTGCTCATGGAAGGAGGGGCGCTGTGAGGAACGCGAATTTCAAACCTTCCGCGAGCACCCGTGGGGTGAAGCGTCCGGAGGACGTGTTTCGCCAGGAAGCCCCGATATCGGAGGAGTGGGTGAACACGTCGGTCAGGTTGCGGGTCAATACCCGGAACCGGGTCAAATTGTATGCCGCCGGCCACGGGCTGAAGATTCAGGACGTGATCGAGACGGCTCTGCTGGAGCATTTGGAAAGGATAGGAGGCTGATGATGGGTGGACGTATGGCGGTCGTTGGCGTGTGCCCCAGATGCGGTCATCCCGTGCGCTGGGAATGGGCGGGCAACAGCGCCAAGACCAAGGAGTCATGCCGGTGCTGCGGATACCGGGGATTCATCCGGTTGGCGCGCGTGCCGATGGACAACGCGAGACAGCGGGTCCGTGACATGCACGAGAAGGCGATGCGCGAATGGAAACAAGGGAAGGAACCACCGTTGAGGCTCCTGTACGGGGGCGCGTGATGCGCGTCTCCCGTCGGCTGCATCCCGTCCGCCACGATGGTGGGGCCCGCCCAATGACCGGCGTTTTGAGCGCGATCAGATGGCAACGGCGTCTTATCGTGACGGCCGTGGCTTGCCGGATCGCGTTCGTGGCCCTCATCCCGGTCGTGCTGCTCGCCAGCCTGTCCGGGCGGGCTCTGTTCTGGACGTCTCTGCTGCTCGTATCGGCCTGCTGCGCGTCCGGACTGCTGCTGACCGTGGTGCTTGTCCTGGATGGGATCATCGATTCCCTCCTGTCCGGGAACGCGAATCTTCACGACGGGCCAACGAGGGGGAGCCGGTGAAGTGGTTTCATGGTTTGACGGTTTTGTGGTTTAGTAGTCGGTTCGACTTGCTCGTCATGGTGTTCCTATTCGGCCAGGGACCGACAGTTGGCGACTGCTTGACCGAAACCCGGCATGTCTTGATAGTGCTTGATCATGTCCTCATTCGACTTCGGATCCTGCGGATCGCTTACGTCGATATCCACTTGGTCCCATCCTGGAGTGAACGCGGAGTATTTGCCGGGCTTGGGCAGATAGCCCGTTGTTTTCCCCGTTCCTTCGGGTGTGACGAACAGGATGAGAATGGATTCTCCTGGATTGAGCGTGATTTGTCCTTGGTTGAGCAGTCTCACGTCCTTTGGGTCCGTGGAGATCGATTGCTTTCCGTGACTGGTTTTCATGGTGGGTATGCAGGTTCTGTTGCCGCCGGTGATCTCCTGATCGAAGGCTGTAATGCTGCCTTGCAGCCTGCCGCTGTTGGACAATACTCCGATGCCGGCGGTCTGCAATGCCGCCACCCCGTTTGCGGTCATGTCGTTGACGCTCACCTGCATGCCGAGGACCTTCAGCGAGTAGGCGGGGCCGGATTGCAGGAACTGGTCTGTGGATTGATCTATCTGAACTCCCGCGAAGATCAGTCCTCCGATTGTTCCGACGCAAGCGATGATATCGATTATCGTCGGCACGATATCGGCGATCAGCGGTTTTCTTTTCTGAAGCGAGGCGAGGATTTCCCTTTGAGTGTTGTCGATCGCATCCAGCTTCTTTATCATTTCCGCAGTTTCGGCCTGGGCTTTGTCGTCTGGCTGCTGGTGTTTTCGTCTTCGAGTCATTCGCTGTCCTCCCGTTGCGTGTGCTTCGGTCTCATTTGAGGTGCTGTCATGTATATTGCTGCTGATTTCAAGGTAGTGGCCGGGTGTGCCATTACCATGCTCGTTATCGTTCTGCTGGTGAGAATCGTTTACGATTTCAGGCTCGTTGCTGATTCTCTGTGCGGTGATGTTTTCTGGTTTCACCGTGGCGTGATGCCGTTGTCGGGGGGAGCCTGTGTCGATTCGTGGCGCGTGCGTATGGTTTCCGCGATGCTCCTTCACGGTGTTTGTCAGGGCGACGTGCTGAGGATTGAGCTTCGTATGCGCAATGACGATACGGAGCCTCGGACGGTCTGGCCTTCCGGTGTTGTCTGTTACCAGCATGGTGTGGCTCTCAGGGCGGCGGTGCCGCCGATGATGCGGACTCGATGGTGGAATCCGGAGTATGCCAGGATTCGCAGCGTGATGCCGCAAGGCGAAGCCGAGGTGCAATCCCTGTTCAGGCTTTCCGACCGGTCCCCGGTAACGGTGGCCCTATCGGATGGCGGCTTCATCGGTGTCGTGAATCCAGGACGCATAGGGCCGGGAAAATGAGGGTGCGGTTCACCCTGCAACCCTTCCGCGATGGTTCTTGGTTTGATGGTTTTGTGGTTTATTGGTTTCAGGTGGGAAGGAGAATGACGTGGTGGATGCCGACGATGTTCTGGAATGCGGGATGATCGACCTCATTGTCGCATGGGAACTGGGCGATCTTATTTCGTGTGCCGAATCCATAGCCGGTATGTGGGAGGCGTGAGATTCTCGCTCGGTGCCTTTCTCGCTGTTGACATGGGGTGATATTTTTGGCCTTGTCCTCTTTTAGGGGCAATGCATGGCGGGGTTCCCACGACGTTTAGCGTGGGGACCCCGTTCTTCTTATGGGCAGAGTCGCGGTTGGATGGTGTGGGCGAGACAGACGAGTGCGTCGTTCCGGTGGCCTATCCGCCATTCGGCGTCTCTCAGGTTGCGAATCCTGTGGATGAGCCTGTCACAGAGCGGCCGCTCCTCTTTTGATGCGTGACACGCACGTTGCCTTTCCTTGTTGTCTCTAGCGTTGGCGGCGTCCCATGCCCCATGGCCGGCAGGCCATCGTGGGTGTGGGTGTTGTCCATCGAGAGATTCATTTGGAGGCAGCATGAGGTTGAATCCACAATCCCGGTCCGGTCACGAAAACCGGTCGGGCGGCATATGGTCGCGTGGAGCGACATTGACGGTGGCGTCGCTGGTCGCGGCGGCGACCCTGGCCGGACCCATCACGGCGTACGCCGTCGATCCGGCCCCGCAGCAGCAGAACGTGATGACGGAAGCCACACAAGACGGATCATATTCTCTGGTATTGTCGGCAAAGCTCGACAAACCGGCCGATGTGAAGGTCGGCGGTTCCGCCGGAGTGCGGGTGACGCTGCGTCTCGATCCCGGTGCGTCGGCGCCGGCCGAGAATGTGACGGTGAATACAATCCTGCATTACGAGGGCCATCCGGGCGGTTATGTGAAGGCCCGACAGGCTGCCAAACGGGCGAATGCGACGAACCGGGGCGAAACGGCGGGCGGTACGTTCACCCCGTCGGACTTAGGCTGGAGCTCTTGGCAGGAAGGCACGTATTGGATCGAGGCCACTGCAGCGCGTCAGGGCCATATGGACGCCGCCGCGTCGACCACGGCTCATGATCCCACACTCACTTTCTCCCTGACATCAACCAGGCCAGCCGCACCATCGCGAAAGGTCGAGGATGTGACCACGGCCGACGGCATGACGAACCATGCGACGGTGACCATGAACACCGGAGTCGGTGGCTGGGCTCTTACCTTGGGCGACCATATCGCAGGGAACGGGGCGACGGTCGACGTGTCGAACATGTCGATCCGGCTCGATGGCCGGGACGTGTCCGACGAATTCACCCTGAACTGGGACAAGACGTCCTCGACCGTCTCGGCCGTATACGACGGCGACCGTATGCTTCCCTCCGGCGCCACGCTGGTATTGGAATACGACGCCACGGTTACGAATCCGTCCACTGGTCTCGTGGACGGCACCGCCTACATGGTCTGGAACGGCGTCGAAGCCAACGGGTCGAAGGACGGTTTCCGTCAATGGTCTCCGGCACCCGATTCCACCTGGATCCGATATGATGAAACCGCCGGCCGTTGGATCACCGCCACCGACGGGGACGCGACCGGCAAAACAGGAATCAGCGGCCGTCGGGTACTTGACGGCGACAGGCTCGGCATTGCGGTCAACGGCACCTTCCCGGGTGATCCGGCGCAGACGCCGGCCACTTTCTCCCTCACCGCGGACTGGTCCAAGGCCTCATACCTGTTCTCCCCGGACGTCAAACAGGCTCGCGTGATCATGACCGACACGAACGACGCAACCCGCCCCACCCAGGACGATGTCCTCGCTTCCGGCAAGGACATCACCTCATCATTCACCCTGACCGAGAAGAACGGCACCCTCACTGCCACCATGACCAAAACGGGCATGCAGACGCTAGCGAAGCATGACTCCGCTCGCCAGTACACGCTGATCGTGCCCGGCAAGACGGCCCTCGCCTCCGGCAAAGGCGCGGCACAGGCATTGAAGGACAACGGCAAGAAATCAGGCGAGGAACTCGATTTATGCGCCGATAAGACCGGATCCGCGTACACGATGTTTGGCGAGCAACGGGTGAACGGGCAGACCGTGAAATCGCAATCCACGCAGATCTGCGGATACGTGCCTCCCGTCACCAAGAAGGTCCTGTCCACAGACACCGGCAAAAGCATCGAGAATCGGTATGTTTCCATCGGCGACACACTCGAATACCAGCTCGTCATCTCCCCGAACCTGCCCGATCTCGCCTATCCGGTCACGGGCCTGACCCTCATCGACGCCTACGACGAGAACACCGGCATCGACCCGTCATCGATACAGGTACGCGACACGGAAGGCCTGCTCGCCTCCGACCGTTACACCAAGGAGATCGACGCAACCAACCATCGGCTGACCATCACCCCCGAGGCGACGGTCCTCGACTCGTGGACTGCCAACGGTCATCCGCGGTTGGAAGTCAGCTTCCAAGCCAACGTGAGCAAGCACGTAAAGGGCGTTTCCATCCGCAACATCGCCATGCTGCAGGTGAACGGTCAATTGGTCTCATCGAACGGCACGACCAACCCGTTCTGCGACGACACAGGCGCATGCGTGCCCTCTGGCGGCCAGGAGGCCGGCAGCCTCAACATCGACGGCAGGAGCCTGCTGCTGGGGGACCGTTTCAACTATCGGATCACCATCAAGGCGTCCGATCTGACCGGAACGGCATACCCGGTATGGCGACTCGGCGCCATCGCCCAATACGATCCCGCGCATCTGTCAGTGGACGCATCCAACGTGCGAGTCATCGACGTGACCACAGGCAAGGACGTCACCGACCATGCCAACGTGCAGACCGATATCACCGGGGGTGAAGTCCTCATGTTCTTCAAGACCGTGGACACCACTCTCAAGGACGGGACCGTTCTCCCCGGCGACCCGCAACCCGAGAACCTCAAGGAATACGCGGCAGGGGAATCCCATGACCGGTCCAAGGATCCCACCATCGACCAGAACCTTCTGGGCCACGACTACCAGCTCGTCCTGCCCATGACCGTCACGGCCACCGATGACAAGGATTCCAACGTCAACGCGACTGCAACGCAGATCACCGACAACGCGCGCTCCTCGTCCAACGTCATCTCGACCCTGCTCAAACCCATCAGTCCGGACCAGGACGTGACCGTGAATGTGGGCGGGGATTCCCTCAACGGCGGCAGCGTATACGCAGGCACGCAGTTCCTCTATCGAGTGGACTCGTCCACGTTGCCGGCAGACAGGGCCATCGGCCAAATCAACGACTGGACCATGGTCGGCGAATACGACACCAAGGCCGACCAATACACCGGACAATGGGCCGTGTACGCGCGCAACGACATCACCCGTGACGGTCGGACGCTCGCCCGCAAGGGCGACCGCATCGCCGGCAGCGACTACACGAACCCCAACGGGGAATGGTTCACCATCGAGCACACGGACGGCACCCTGACCATCACGGCCACCAAGACGTACCTCGAAATCATGTCCTCCCAGACATCGGATCAGGGTTGGCGCGCCTACGCGCAGTTCACACGCCTCACGGCCGTCGATAAGGCCGGTATCAAGTTCACGGAGACCCTCAACGGCCAGCCGCGCACCGCGCAAACCGTATGGACCCACACGCCCGACCAGACACCTCGTCTGTCCATTGAGAAATGGGACGAGGCCAGCGGCCGGGACAAGGGCGACCGAGACTCCACCGATCAGGCATTGAAACTCACCTCCTCCTCGACCCGTATCGTGTTCACCATCACGAACGATAGCGGAGTCGACTCCGACGGACAGGGCGCATGGTTCCGAACCAAGGATCTGGATTTGAGGGACCGGCTCGTCGCCGGCGACGGCGAGATCGCCGACATCGAATATCCGGAAGACTGGGACACGCTAATCCTCAAACCCGGCCAGAGCATAGACGTGAAAGCCACCCTCACCGGCGTGAAGACCCATCACACCGATCGGGCGTCCGTATCCGGCGTCCCGCTGATCGAATGCCCGACAACGGACACGAACCCGTTCGGGGAATCCAAGCCCGCCGAACAGGAGACCGTCACCATCGAAGACCGCACTCTTTGCAAGGGATCGGCCGTCTCCAGCGACAACGACGACTGGAACGCCTATAACCCGACCGGCCTGGCCAACACCGGCGTCAAATCGGGCATGTGGATCGCCATCGCCTGCACCGCCTTGCTCCTCGCGGCTCTCGGCACCGCCGTATACGCGCTGCGCCGCAGCAAAACAGGCCAGCCTGCAGCCGATTCCACCGACGAGGACGCTTCCGTACCCGACAACGGAATCCGGAACGGACTGGAGAACGTGTCCGACCCACCTGATGACATCATCTAACCATCCTGGTTGATGAACGAGGAGGGACGTTCCCGTGACGGGATGCGTCCCTCTTTTCATACTTATGACTTTCCCGTCGAAGGCCTCATCTGGCTGTCCGATTACCATGGGGCCAGCCACGAGAAGAACAAGGAGAAAAGGCAAGGCAATGATCGACCTCCATGATCTCAACAAAGGGCTGGACGAATTGAAACATCGTGCCGCCGAGTCGAAGACCCTGAAGGACATCGCCAATTCGGATGCCGTCCGGAACGTTGCAGCCGGCGCGGCTGATGCGGCTACAAAGGCGGCGCGGCGACTGGAGGAGTTTGCCAAACCAGGCGGACGGGAGACTGCTGACACACTCCCGTCCAGACAGGCAGCCGAAGCGGATCCATATGTTGCGCCGATTGATGGAAAGACCGAATCCGGGTCGCTGACCATGGGTGAGCCTGAGATCATCCCGGTCGCCGAAATCATGGATGCGGGTGGTCCCTCGAAACCATCGGATGGCGGTTCGCGCCGCAGTGGCCGTCACGGCGGACATGCCATGGCCGTCAAGGCTGGGAATGAACGCCAAGGCTGGATTATCATCGGCGTCGCTATTGCGGTGGGTTTGCTGCTGCTGTGCATAGCCGGACTACTCGAATCACATGGCGATAACAGAACGGAGCCGCAACAGACCGTCCAGACGACGCCCAAGGCATCAGAGACGCCGGAATCCGACTCATCCGAGGATGTCCAGGCGAAACCGGAGACGGTGGACACGGAATCGCTCGTAGGACTTGACGCCCGCGACGTCATCACCGATCTGCAGAACAAGGGTTTGACCGTCGACACCCGTTATATCGCGAACCGTGACGCCGACCACACATCCGACGTGCTCGCCGACACCGGCACCAAGTACGTGGTCAAGGAGGCCTCGCAGACGGATTACCTGGTCACGCTCATCGTGGAGGCCGACTTGGCCGCATCGAAATCGGATGATTCCAGCGATTCCGGTTCGTCCGACTCGGAGTCGTCGTCCGGTACGGATGCCGGCTCCTCGGCGGGTGCAAGCATGACCGCTGCCGTGCGTGTGGCCTGCAATCAGGCCGGTGAACGCGCGTTCCCCTACGGATTCAAGGCGCATGGCATCACCGGTGTGGTCCAGGAGGTCACCCAGAGTGCTGATGGTACGTACACGTACGTTGTCATGGCGGATGTGAAGAAAACCGCCGGACAGAAACAGGAGTTGCAGGTCACCTGTACGGCCGTGTCCCTGCCTGACGGTTTGAGCGCCCAGATCACTGCCGCCAACTGAAACATATCTTGAAAGACCCCGACCACGACGACGTGGCCGGGGTCTTCTCATATCCGATTCCCCTCCGGTGCCTGACCATCCACGGTATGCCGGTTCAACGGGCGCGTCGAAGCAGACGCTGTCCGTGCCCCGCGAGATCGAGCGTCTCATCCCGGTCCGGTCCTTCATGATTTCCGAAGTATTTTCCTTGTCACGCACGCTACCCCTACGAAACCCTCCTAGGTTTAACCGCGTCGGCTCCAAGAGGGCTTGAAGCCAGCTTGGAGAACGACGGACACGTGTCCGGCGGAACCACGGAACGGGAGGAGCGGAAACGTATGGCCGCGATCAAAAGCCAGACCACGGTGAGCGGTGACCTGCTTGCCGAACCCACCTACAAGGCACGGAAGGACGGCAAGGCCCCCAGCCTGAACGTCATGCTCATCTACTCGCCTCGTCGTTATGATCCCGCTGAACAACGCTACAAGCCCGTTGATGATATGCGGGTTCGTGTCCAGATCAGGTTCTCCGGCGACGTTGCCGACCGTGTACGCCTCCTGTTCGACAGGGGAGTACTGCATGTCGGACTGCCCGTCACCGCGCACGGCCGCCTGTCCGACAAACCGATCGCCCGCGAATACAAGGGACGTATCGAAACCAGCTTCGTGTTCCATGCAGACGACATCGACATCGATCTCGTCACCCTGGCAACACGGGATCCCAACCTGGCCGCGCTCACGCCATTGGAGGTGTGCGCATGAACGGCACCGGCACCTGATCCCCGAACAGATTTCCCAATAATCCACCAAAAGGAAAGGAAAACAGATTATGGCCATCACACCCAACAGGACGGCGAAGCGAGTCCTCGCCGGCCTCGTCGCCGCGGCGAGCCTCGCCATCGGCGGCATCGCCACCGCGAACGCGGCCACCCCGACCGACGTGAGCGTTTCCGGCAAGGAGACCATCACCCTGAGCGCCACGACTTCCGGCGCGTTCACCGGCAAGACGGACACCATCCAAGCCATCGAACTCGGCAAGTACGTGTCCGCCCAGTCCACCGATGGCGGCAAGACCATCAGCGCCGTCGGCGTGGAGACCACTGCCGCCTACAAGCAGGCCCTGACCGACGCCCTGACCGCCGCCGGCGTGACGGACATCGACACCGCCAACCCGCTGAACACCGTGCTGGACGTGACCGGCGACAACGGCAGCGAGAAGCCCGCCTACTCATCCGACCTGCGCAAGATCGCCACGAGCCTCAACGACGACGCGACTATCAAGGCCGCCACGGGCGAAAAGGGTACTGTATCCTCCTCCGGCGACTCCCAGACCGACAACGTGCTGACCTTCTCCAACCTGGAAGCCGGCTACTACCTCATCCGCGACACCACCGCCAAGGGCGCCACCGCCGCAATCCCCATGCTGGTCGGCACCAAGGCCGGCGGCCTGTCCTTCAAGGACAACCCGCTGGGCGTTGTCGTCTACAAGAGCATCGATGACAACAAAGGCGGCAACGGCGACGGCAACGAGAACGTGAAGCCTCCGGTCAAGTCCACCGGCGACAACAAGGGCTCCGCCGAACACAAGGTCGGCGACACCGTGTCCTACACCATCAAGGCCACCGTGCCGAACACCACCGGCTACAAGGGCTACCGTCTGGAACTGTCCGATACGCTGGGCGCCGGCCTGGACTACGTCGCCAAGACCGGTTACACGGTCAAGATCAATGACAAGGAGCTCGACGCCAAGTACGTCAAGTTCACCCAGGACCAGAACAACGCCCGCCACCTGACCTGGGCATTCGGCCTGGACACCACCGTCAACGGCGCCACCGTGCGCAACATCCTCGAAGGCGATGCCGCCACCGTGTTCACCCCCGGTTCCGTGATCGAAATCACCTACACGGCGACCATCAACTCCGACGCCGTCAACCAGGACGCCAACAAGAACGCGGTCGTCCAGAACTATTCCAACAACCCGAACGCATGGGACGCCAACATGGGCTCCTCCGAGGGCGAGAACCCGGACGGTCCCGGCCCCGTCGACGTGCTCCTCGGCCAGGCCGACATCATGGCCACCAAGAACCTCGACAAGACCAACGCCGACGCCGTGAAGAACGCCGCCGGTCTCAAGGGCGTCAAGTTCCAGATCGGCGAGTACACCAAGGGCGGCACGTTCACCGCACTTAACTTCGTCGCCAACGCCGATGGCTCCTACACGCTGGCCGACGCGGACGACACCAACACCGTCAACGAGTTCACCACCCCGGACAGCGGCGTGATCGTCCTCAAGGGCATCAGCGGCGACTACGAGCTCAAGCAGACCGGCGCCGCCGACGGCTGGTCCGACACCTACCTGGCCGACTTCGTGTTCAACGCCGCGGCCACCAAGACCGCGAAGACCGCGACCCTGAACGCCGACCAGTCCCTGAACAAGAACGGCCTCGCGTTCCAGATCGACTCCGACACGGTTGGCTTCATGAGCGTGAAGAACAAGACCCAGCTGCCCAACACCGGCTCCCAGATGGGCACGATCCTCATGGCCGTGACCATCCTCACCGCCGCCGGTGGCGCCGTCATCGCGTTCAAGGCCCACAAGCACTCCGTGAACGCCTGAATCAACCCGGCATCCACGGATCCACAACCATAGGAGAGGACCGATGATCCATATGCCGTCACGCCGCACCCGCCGCACGAACAACGGGAACGACACGCCAAAGGAGCCCGTAGCGTCGGCAAGACGCGAACTGCGCCGTAGGTGGACGCTCAAATGGGTCTCGGTCCTCCTTGCATTCCTGGCCTCGGCGACACTATGCACGGTGGCCGTCACCCAAGCGGTCACCGGAGCACGACTCGCCCAGGCAAGCGAACTCGCTTCCCAACAGCCCAGCGCCGAGCAGAAACAGGCGTTCCACGCCGCGCAGGCCTACAACAAACGACTGTACGAAAACGGACAGTACGTGCTCGGCGAAACCCAGGATCCCTTCGCACAGGTGCAGGGCGAGACACGTCCCGCCAGCGAAACGGACCAGGCATACGTGGACGCATTGAACATGGACGGCGACGGGACCATGGGATCCGTTTCGATCCCGAAGATCAACGTCGACCTGCCCATCCTGCACGGCACCAGCCTCGAAACCCTCGACCGGGGAGCCGGCCACATGTACGGCACCAGCCTGCCCGTCGGCGGCAAGAACACGCACAGCGTGATCAGCGCCCACAACGGCATGAGCAGCGCCCTCATGTTCACCCACTTGGACGAACTCAAAACCGGCGACGTGTTCTACCTGCACGTCGCCGGCCACGTGCTCGCCTACAAGGTCGACCGCATCGACGTGATCATGCCGAATGATTTCTCGAAACTCACCATCGAGCAGGACGAGGACAGGGTCACCCTGATGACCTGCACGACACTGCGCAAGACAAAACGCCTGCTCGTCTCCGGCACAAGGGCGAGCATGCCCGACGTGGCCCCATACGAACAGGACGCCGAACACGGCAATCCCGTCCTCGATGACCCGTTCGCCCTGGGATCGGTCGCGTCCATGCCATGCGTGCTCGGTTACGCGGGCTTCAACGGCTGGCAATGCCGCCGGGAACACGCCGGACTGCCGGGAAAACACAAAGGCTGAAAACCACAAAACCAAAAAAGGAAGAATACATGCAAGCTCAACGAACACGCATCACGGCTCACCCCGGCAATCATCGAATCGCCGGCAAAAAAGCGGCGTTGCTCCTGTCGATGGCCACCGCCGCTTCTTTCGCCGGAGCCATTGCGCCATCCGCATCGGCGGCGTCCGATGAGGCGCCCAATGACGTCGTCACCCGCACCCTGGCCGTCGACGGTCCGGTACAGGGGTCAAACAACGGGTGGAACTGCCGGGTAAGCGCCAAGGTCTCCATCACGGGTCCGTCCTGGCTCCTCGCGAACATCACCGATAACCTCAGAGACGATACAGGTACGTTCTCACTGCCCGAAACCGATCATGATGGCATATCCCGTTCCTCGTACCTCTTCACCCAATCCAACGGCGATAAGGCCGTCCTGAAAAGCGGAATCACCTATACCGCCCGTGCGGACGCCGGAACTACTCCGAGCTGCGGGGAATACGGGCCGAACATGAGCGGCACAAGCGTGCGGGTCAGCGGGTCCAATGGCGACACGTTCACGGGTTCCCAATCTAAAGTCAGTTCCGGCACGACCCTCGGATCACAGGGCACCCGATATCTTGAACTCACTTATGAGGGGCCGGCGGACACCGACAAGCCCGTGATCAAGGGCGCCGATGACAAGACCATCACCGTGGGCGATCCGTTCGACCCGAAGGCAGGTGTGACCGCCACGGACGAGACGGACGGCGATATCACCTCAAAAATCACGATCTCCGGTTCCGTGGACGTGACCAAGCCCGGCAAGTACGAACTCAACTACACGGTTTCGGACAACGCGGGCAACAAGACCGAAGTCAAGCGAGTAATCACCGTCACCCCGGTGATGAACGCGAACATGCCTGAAACGGGTTCCGTTAACGGCTTCTTGATCGGGGGGCGACGTTCTTCGCTCTTATGGCATTGGGCACCCGTCTCTTCGCGCGTCGAAGGACCTACTGCTAACCTCCACTATTCCCATTTCGAAGGTCGAGCCGACTGGCAAGGCCAGCACCATGCGTGCTGACCCTACCGGGCGGCTCGACCTTTTCGCGTTTAAGGCCGACCCGACTGGACCTGCAATCCATCAGCAAGAAAGAAAGGAATGGAATTGAGTACCAAAAACAAAAACCTTGGACTCAAGAAATTGGCCGCCATACTGATTTCCTCGGTCAGCCTCATCGCCGTGCCGGGGTTCACGTCAGCGGCATACGCGGCGAGCTCATGCCCGGCCGGGCCTTCCGGCCCCTCTGCCTGCGGAAAATACTTATCCCCAAAGTACGTGGACACGTATTCCGGACCGTCCTCCTGCGGCGCTTACGAGTCTCTGAGGACATCATCCGTTTCCTACAACTGCAACGATTTCGACCTGTATATGTCCGAAGACCTGTCGATCTGCCAGCGCACGTATCACGGCACAGGCACACGTTACTGCGTCTATACCGGCAGCTATTCCACACTGGATTACAACGCAAACGGCGGTTTGGGCGCACCATCCTCCGTGAGCAACAAGTCCTACGGCTCCGCCGTGAGCATCACGATCTCCTCCACGAAACCGACCCGCAAGGGGTATACGTTCCTGGGGTGGAACACCGACAAGTCCGCAACGGAAGCGAACTATGCGTCGGGAGGCAGCATCAGAGTCGGCAACGGCAAGACCACGACCTTGTACGCCATCTGGCAGAAGAACGTGGATACGACCAAGCCGGTGATCAAGGGCGCGGACGACAAGACCATCACCGTCGGTGACAAGTTCGATCCGAAGGCGGGCGTGACCGCAAGCGACGACACGGACGACGACATCACGTCCAAGATCCAGATTGCCGGCACGGTGGATACCACCAAGCCCGGCAAGTACGAGCTCACCTACACGGTGTCGGACGCGGCAGGCAACAAAGCGGAAGTAAAGCGCGTGGTCACGGTTAATCCGGTCGTACATGCGGCGATGCCGGAGACCGGTTCCCCTGCCGGTGCCTCGTCCTTTGCCTGTGCCCTGACCCTTCTGACGGCCAGCGTAGGGTTCGCTGTGGTCGGGCGGCGTTCGGGAGCGTATCTGTAACCAGCGGATATGTAAAGATGCCCGGCACTCCTTTGATTGGGGGTGCCGGGCATCAGGGCATTATCGGGTGTTTGCTGATGTCAGGAGAGTGGTTTGCCTTTGGCTCCGATGGATGGCAGGGTGCCCGTTTCGCCGGCCTGTGCCTGGTCGAGGCCGATTGATTTGAGCAGTTCGGTGTTCGCGTCGGCTCCCTGGCTCATGATCGCTTCGATGCTCCATAGGTTGCCGTTGATGGTTACGGTCGGGGTGCTGAACCCGCCCTGGGTTCCGTACAGGTCGGTGAGGTTGGTCGTGTACGCGGTCGCCGCGTCCAGCCATGTCTGGTATTCGAGTTTTCCGTCGAATGCCTTGTCTGCGACGTCCTGGCTGACTCCGGCCTTGATGGCCTGTTCCTTGAGCTTGTCGTTGCCGACGGGCTGGTAGGCGTTTCCTTCGTTGGGTTGGAAGTCCTCCGCATAGATGTTGGCCAGGTAGGCGAGCAGATGCTCGGGGTCATCGTCGTGGTCCAGGATGTACAGGGCTCCGTTCGCGGCGCGGTTCGAGTAGCCGTCGCTGCTGGCCTGGTCAAGGAAATTGACCAGATGCACATCGATGTTGATTTGTCCGGCCTTCATGAGCCGGGTGAGGATCGGGTCGATCTTGCGGTTGAGCTGACCGCAGTAGGGACACAATGGCTCCTCGTACACGCTGATGGTGGGCGCGCCTTTCATTTTCTTCCCGTATCCGTTCTTCGAGATGAGGATACCGCCCTGCTCGGTGACGCGGGAGGGTTTGCCCGTCGCCCCGTTCATGGACTCGGCCAATTGCTTCATATCAGCCGTCGGTTGTTGTTGTGCGGAGTCCTGCGTCTGATTGTTGTTGCTGCGCATGGCCTTGTTGTCCGCCACGAGGTATCCCATGCCGAACGCCATCGCCACGATCACCGCCGCCAATACGGCCGTCAACATGATCCAGGGGCTTTTCCTGCGACCGTCCTGTTTCGCCATGCTCGTTTTATCTGTGTTTTCCGTCATCATTGCTCCTTGCGGATTTCTTTTCGTGCCGATAGGCAGGTTATGGGCGTGCAGGATCCGTTTCGTGCGTGCCGGGCCGATTGCGCGTGGTCGGAAAAGGAAGGACGTCATGACCGGCCACAGGAGATGCCGGTCATGCCGTCCTTCGTTATTTTTGAGGATAGGATGATGGATCCTAGTCTTGGTGGCGGCTGCGGACCACGGTCAGGCCCGTGCCGGCGGCGAGCAGCGTCGCGGCCGCGAGGACGATCACCGCTGTATCCGAGCCGGTCGACGCGAGAGGCTGTGTTCCCCCGGTCGTCTGCCGGGATTCACTCGTATCCCAGCCGGTCGCCCCGGATGTCGTGATGACGGTGATATCGGGTTTGACGACGGATTCCACGGTCCCTCCCGTGGCGCCTTCATCGTCCGGCAGGTTTCCGGAGTCGTTGTCGTCAGGGCCGGCTGTATCGGGATCCTGCGCACCCGGATCGCCGTTCCCGGGTTTGCCGGGCTGAACGGGTGTTTCGCCGTCGTCAGGCTTGTCCGGGCTGGTTCCGGGGTTGTCGGGCACTCCGGGCGTCGTGTTGTTGACGAGGGCGTCATATTCCAGCTGAGCCTTGTCCAGTGCCTTGTTGGCTTGGTCGAGCGCCTTTTGCGCCTGGTCGACCGCGTCGAGCAGGCGCTGCTGCTGGCTTACCGTGAGATTGCTTGCCTCCAGTCCCTTTCTGGCTTCGGCCAGTGCCTTGTTGGCCTGGTCGAGCAGCCTGGTCTTTTCGGTGAGCGACTGGTGGGCGGCGCGGATTCGGGACAGTTGCGCCGGATCGATGCCGGACTGGTCCTCCAGCTCCCTCAACCGTCGCTGGGCTGTCTCAAGCTGGTCCGCGGCCGTGGTGGCGGCCTGCTGCGCCGTTTCGAGGGCTTGCTTGGCGGTTTCCGCGTTCCGGTTCATCGACTCCAGGACCTTTCGCGCGGATGCGAGTGCGTCCTCCGCCTGCTGCTGGCGGGCTTGCGCCTGGTCGAGCGCTTCTTGCGCCTGGTCGACGGCCTGCCGGAGCCCGGTCAGCTCGTCCAGTTGCTGTTGGGCCTTGTCAAGCTCCTTCTGGGCGTCTCGCGCGTTGCGTGCCGCCTTGGCGGCCTGCGCGTCCGCCTCGTCGGCCTGGGCTTTGGCTTCCGAGGCCTTCCTGTCCGCCGCCGCCAGTTCTTCGGCCTTGGCCGTGGCCTCGTCTGCCTTGCTGTCTGCATCCTGTTTGGCCTGCTCGTATTCCTTTGCGAGACGGTCCACGAGTTCCTGATCCACCGGCTGCTGCGATCCTCCGTCGAGGTGGAGCGCGAGCCACTCGTCCAATACCTGCTGCGCCTTGGCCTGGGCCTCTTTCAGGTTCCGGGCCGCCTGCTCCAGCGTTTCCTGCTGGTTCTGCAGTTCCTTGAGCGTCTGTTCCTTCGCCGAAGCGGCATTGTCGGCCGCGTCGGCCCTGGCCTGCGCGTCGGATGCCGCCTTGTCCGCGGCGACCCCGTCCTTCACAGCCTGCTGAAGCGGCGTTTCGTATGCGTCGAGCAGCTGGGCGAACGTCGTGACGTCGGTCGTCTTCCCCTTGTCCTCGCGGCTGGTGTGCTGTGAAGTACTTGATGTAGAGGCCTTGGTTGTCCAGACTCGCGCCCCAGGCGAATCCCGTGCTGGACTCGTTGCCGTCCACGATGTTGAGGTAATGTCCCGTCTTCTTCCACAGATCCTTGTACTGGGTCTGCGTGCTGACCCAGTAGGCGTCGTTGCGGTGCGCGGCGAGCTTCGGATCCTGCGCGGCCGCCTGGTCGAACAGCGCCTTCTCCCTCGTATACCAGCCGTTGAACGGGTTGTACGAGTCGCTGGATCCGTAGGCGATGTTCTCGCTGGCGTCCCAGCGCGAGGCCCCCGTGTGCTGGAAGCCGTTGGACTGGATCTTCTGGTTCGATGCCGCCGCTGTGGCCATGAGATAGTCGGATACCTTGAGTTCGTTCAGTCCCTCGACCTTGCGCAGCTGGTTGAATTGGTCGATGTACGCCAGGCTCTTGCGCACGGAGTCCAGGCTCAGGCTGTCATCGTCCTTGGACGGGTCGATGATGCCGTCGTCCAGCCATTGGCGGATGGTTGCGTCGTTTTCCACGAGATCCTTCGCCGCCTGGGAACCGTCCTGCTCCAGATATCCGAGATACCCCTTGTCGAGCTGTTTCTGCGCCTGAGCCGCCGCCTGCTTCTTGCCTTCCGCGTCGGCCTTGGCCGCGTCCGCCGTCTGCTGCAGCAGCGTGGCTTCCTTGCGGGCAGCCTCCGCCTGATTGAGCTGGTCCTTGAGATCCGTGACCTTGCGGTCGGCCGCGTCCTTCTCCTCGGATGCCTTCCGCGTCGGCCTTGGCCGCGTCCTTCCGTGCCTGCTCAGCCCTGGTCTGCTCCTGTTTGGCCTGCTCTGCCTGGGCCGTCGCCGTTTCGGCCTGGGTTTCGGCCTGGTCCCTGTCGTCCGTCAACGTTTGCACGTTGGCCTTGCCGGCCTGGATGGTGGCGTCGGTGGCTCCGGTCTCCCATCGTATGATGGCTCCGTCCATCGGGGAACCTCCTGATTTTCCCCCGGTTGCCGGTCGATATACGTTTCGGGGGTTCCGGCGGACGGTCCTTGCCGGATCACGCGACCATGCATCCGGCGTCCTAACGGTTTGCTTACGGAAAACCGGCCGTTTCGGCGAAATCCCCTATAATGTGCGGCGGAAGGGCCTCGCGGGCGCCGTGCATCCGTGGAAGGCCTGCCATGGCCACGCCATGGAAAGCACCGTCGTTCCGGACATGGGAGGAAGCGGCATATGGCACTGTGGAAACGCAAGTCGGCGAAGGGGACCAAAGGGGAGGGCCGCCCCATCGATAAGGTCACGCCGGCGGGCATGCTCATCGCCGTCGGCATCGTCTACGGGGATTTGGGCACGAGCCCGATCTACGCGCCCAAGGCGTTGATGCTCGCGCAGGGCGGGCGTCTCGACCGCTTCCAGATCCTGGGATCGCTGTCGCTGGTGTTCTGGTTCATGCTGCTGGTCGTCACCATCAAATACGTGTGGACCGTGATGAACGCCGACAACGACGGCGAGGGCGGCGTGTTCGCCCTGTTCGCCGCGGTGCGGCGCCACTGGAAACACGCGGCGGCGTTCGCCATGGTCGGGGCGGCGGCGTTCCTCGCGGACAGCGTCTTCACGCCCGCGGTGAGCATCACCTCCGCCGTGGAGGGTCTCGCGTCCATCCCGGCGATCGGCGGCAGCGTCTACTGGTCCGAGGAACTGGCCGTGATGATCGCGATAGCCATCATCGTGCTGCTGTTCCTGAGCCAGCACGCCGGCACGAACAGGCTGGGCACGTTCTTCGGCCCCGTCATGACCATCTGGTTCCTGTTCCTCGCGGTGATCGGCGTCATGAACATCGTCACCCGCGACTGGACCGTGTTCGAGGCGCTCGACCCGACGGTCGGCGTGCGGTTCCTGTTCTCCGACGAGAACAAGGCCGGCGTGGCGTTGATGGGCAGCGTATTCCTCGCGCTGACCGGCGCCGAAGCCCTCTACGCGGACATGGGCCATGTGGGACGCGGCAACATCCGCGCCAGCTGGCCGCTGGTGAATCTGACGCTGATCTGCTCGTACTTCGGGCAGGGCGCGTGGATGCTCGAGGGGCATCGCGTGGGCGCCGGCGACCCCGCGCCGTTCTTCCAGATCATCCCCGAACAGATCCGCCCGTTCGGAGTGCTGCTCGCCCTGACCGCCGGCGTCATCGCCTCGCAGGCGCTGATCTCCGGCGCGTTCACGCTGACGGCCGCCGCCGACGGTCTGGGCTGGCTGCCCCGGCTCAACATGCGCTACCCGGGCGTGAGCAAGGGGCAGATCTACATCCCGTCCGCATGCGGGGTGCTGGCGGGGCTCACCGTCCTCGTGGTCCTGTACTTCAGGTCCTCCTCGGCGATGGAGGCGGCCTACGGTCTGGCCCTGACCATCGCGATGCTCATGATCACCGTGCTGCTGTTCGAGTTCCTGTGGCGGGTCGAGGGCAAACGGCTGGGTGCGCTCGTCTCCTGCGTGCTGTTCGGACTGATCGAGCTTCTGTTCCTGTCCGCGAGCGTCTTCAAGTTCATGGAGGGCGGATACATCACCGTGATCATCTGGGGAGTGCTGTTCGGCGTCTTCCACATCTGCTCGCGCGGCAGCCTGCTGGAGGCGTCCGACCGCGGGCACGTGCACGCCGACGACCTGTCGCACATCCTCGCCGCGTCCATGGCGGACAAACGGCGTGATCTGGTGGCCGACAATCTCGTGTACCTGACCGCCGATCCGAGCGTGAAGGAGGTGGAGAAGGACGTGGCCGCCAGCATGGTGCACCATCGCGGGCACGCGTACTGGATCGTCACCCTCGTCCAGTCCGAGCGGCCGTTCGGACGCCGGTGGAAGGCCGTCTCCTTCGGCCCCAGCCTGCACCGTGTGATCATCAGCCTCGGCTACAAGGAACCGCAGTTCTATCTGCGCCAGTACATGGACGCGATCATGGCGGACATGCTCTCGCGGGGCGAGATCGCCCGCATCGAACCGCAGTGGCCCAAGCTCGCCAACAGGAACGAGCGCCTCGGCATCGGCAGCATCCGATACGTGCTCATGCACCGCGTCGTCAGCCCGGAGTCCTCCCTGCCGGATTCGGACCGCACGCTGCTGCGCAGCTACCAGTGGATCAAGCGCATGATTAGCCGGCCGGTGGAATGGTTCGGTCTCGAAACCAACGATCCGATCGTCGACACCGTCCCCATCTGGAGCGGTGGCGACGGGTCCATGGCGATGGAACGGATCGGGGCGTCGCCTGTGGGGGAGGGCGGCGGTCGGCAGCGGCGGTGACGCGGCGACCCGCTAGATGTCTCGGGCGACGCCGAGGGCGATGCCGTGACGGCGGGTAGTATTGGTTGGCGAAGAGGCCGGTCGACGGCCGGAACGCGACGATCGATGGAGGCGGACGGCATGGCGGCTGACATGGATGGGATGACGGCGGGCGACGATCGGGAACGAGCATCGTCGGGGCGTTCGCCATCTGACGAACCGACTCCGTCCAACACCGCTTCGCGGCGTGGGACGTCGGTCAAGGCGGCCGTCGCCCGCAGCCGCTGGCAGCGGCGCAAACGGATCGCCATACGCAAGGCCATCGGGGACACGGCGCTGCGCCTGTTCGACGAGGACGGCTACGACGCGGTGACCACGCAGCGGATCTCCGCCGAGGCGGGGATCTCGCCAATCACCCTGTTCCGGTATTTCCCGGCCAAGGAGGATCTCGTCATCGGGTTCCCGGCCGACGGCGAGCTAATCGCCGACCTGCGCCGGGAGATCGGACGTCATATGGATTCCACGCCGCGCGACTTCGTGCGCCGCGTGGCCCCGCAGGTGCTCGGCTCGCTCGAGTCGGCGCAGCTCGACGATTTGGCGCTGCGGCTGCGGATCGTGCGCTCCAACGAGGCGTTGAGGTCGGCGTTGTACGCGCGCATCCCCAAGTGGACCGCGGCCGTCGCCGCCGTGTGGGAGGGACGGGACCCCGATGGCAGGGAGCCCGTCGCCGCGGGGTTCGCCGTGCGGCTGTCCGTCTCCTGCATCATCGACTGCGTCATCGAGACGCTGCTGTAATGGTCGCGTCTGTGCGACGACGAAGGCGTTGGGCGTGACAAGGCGGACGTGCTCACATCCGTCGTCTCCGATGCGATGGGCGTCGTGATCCGCTGAACGGCCGGAGGAGCCGCCGTGCCGGTCGGTCGCGACCGATGCTTCTTTTATTTGGCCTTTCGCTGTTTGTGGTGGGTGGTTGGTGACGTGGGGGTGTCGTTCTCGGGTAGGTTGGAGGCATGGATACGTCTCGCTTGTTTACCGCCGCGCTCCAGTTGCAGGAGCCTTGGAGGTTGGAGTCCGTGGACTTCCGCGACGCCGGCGACGGCCGCCGGGAGCTGCACATCACGATCGGCTTCGAGGCGGGTGCCCGCTTCCGTTGCCCCGAGGCGGGATGCGGGCAGGCCGCCTGCCCGGTGCATGACAGGCGTGAGCGCGTGTGGCGTCACCTGAACATCTTCCAGTACAAGGCGTTCATCCACGCCGGCATGCCGCGCGTCATGTGTCCCGAGCACGGGGTGAGAACGGTCCCGGCCCCGTGGGCGAGGCCCGGTTCGGGGTTCACGCTCCTGTTCGAGGCGTGGGCCGTGGAGATGGCACGCCACCTGCTCGTGAGCACGCTCGCCGAACAGATCGACGAGACCGACACGCGCCTGTGGCGCCTCATCGCCCACTACGTCGACGAGGCGCGCAGGCTGGAGGACTACTGTGTTTTGTCAAGTCGGGGCCTGCTGTTTGTGCAGTGTTTTCCCGCAGTGTAGGCAGCGGGTTTCCCGCAGGGTGTGCGGTATCGGCCGCTGCCTGTCTGCGTTGTTGTTGTTGTTGTGTTGTTATTTGGTCATGAGGGCGTGTTCGCTGCGGTAGGAGCGGCCCTCGAATCTGATGAGCCGTCCGTGGTGGACGGTGCGGTCGATGAGGGCGGCGGCCATGTTCTTGTCGCCGAGGATGCGTCCCCATCCGCTGAATTCGATGTTGGTGGTGTAGATGATGCTCCTTGTCTCGTAGCTGTCGCTTATGATCTGGAAGAGGAGGCGGCTGCCTTCCTCGTCGATGGGCAGGTATCCGAACTCGTCGATGACCAGGAGACGCGCCTTGCCGATGCTCGCGAGTTCCCGGTCGAGCCGGTTCTCCTGCTGGGCGCGTCTTAAACGCATGAGCAGTCCGGTCGCGGTGAAGAACCTGACCGGTATGCCCTTGTCGCAGGCGAGCCTGCCGATCGCGATCGCGAGGTGGCTCTTGCCGACCCCGACGGGCCCGTAGAGCACGAGGTCCTCGCGATTGTCGACGAAGTCGAGGCTTTCGAGCTGGGCGCGCCCCCAGTCCGCGGGCATCCTCAGGTTGGTCCAGTCGTAGCCGTCGAGGGTCTTGTCGGCCGGGAAGCCGGCCTGTTTGAGCAGGCGCGTGCGTTTGGATCGCTCGCGTGAGTCGAGTTCGGCCGTGAACCATCGTTCGATGAGGTCGAGCTGGTTGGGCGTGGCCTCGGCCAGCGTGTCGGCGAGCACGCCGCGCGTCAGCGGCAGGCTGCGGCTCATCTTCAGGATCCGTTCGCTCTTCTCGGTCGTGGACGCGCGCCGGCGGCGGGTCTCCGGGATCACGGGATCGGGGCCGGCGCTCATCGGTCCTCCTTGCCATGGTCGTCCGTGTCGGTGATGAACCGGTCGTAGCCGCTCAGGTCGGGTTCGGCGACCGCGCCGGGGTATTCCCAGTCGCCGTCGCGCATGCGCAACGCGATCGGGGTGAGCGAGTCCGCGTGCAGGCCCATGTCCTTGTTGCAGCGCAGGATCTCGCCGCATGCCTGCATCGCGGGTTCGAACCCGGCCGCCCGGCACGCGTCGCCGATCGCCTTGAGGCTTTCCTTCAACGTCTTCTCGTCCATCGCGTCGAGCCAGGCGCGGATGTCGTCGGGCACGTCGGGGCGGATCGCGCTCTCCCTCCACGCCCGGGGTCTGACCGCGATCCGGGGCAGCACGAGCGCGGGATCCTCCATATTGTTCGACCGTCCGTACTGTCTGTGATACTCCGCGAGGAGCTCGCCGGTAGCGCACGAGGTGAGCGTGACCGTGTCCCACCGGATCGCGGCCAGCACCTTGGAACGCGCCATGCCGGGTCCGGCGAGGTACCGGTTCGAGTCGATGTCGACCAGCCCGTACTTGTCCGCCACCCTGCTCTCCCAACGCACCGGATCGAACGGCATGGCCGGCAACGGCATCAACGACGCCCGCTCCTCGCCGAACACCTCGGCCACGGGCACGTCCAGCAGTCTCGGGCAATACGAAGAGGCCGCCAGCCCGTCGCACTGTTCGAGCATGAGGCGACTGAGCTGCTCATGGGATTCCGCGCGCATGGGCGGGACCATGAGATTGCGTCTCAGGAAGCCGACGGCGTTCTCCACGCTGCCCTTCTCGTTGCCCGAATACGGGTTGCAGAACCTGACCTCGATGCGATGATGCGCCACGAACGCAGAGAACACCTCAGTGAGCGTGACCTCGCCCTTCGCGTTGCGGTGACCCGCGCCGGTGGCGTTGTCCATCACGATCACGGGAGGAACACCGCCGATATGCTCGAACACAAGCGTCAAACCATGACACAGACACTCCGCGTTCTCGCCCGGCATCGCCACACACAACCGCATGTTCGAAAAGGGAAACGAGACCACCAGGCAATGCACGTCCACCATCTCACCCGCGATCCGGGCCCGAGCCATGCCGAAATCAACCTGCATGCTGCCCGTCGCCCACTCGAGCCGCACATACCCCTCGCGATCCGGCATGCCGCGGTTCACCTCGCGCCACCGGTGCACGTATCGCATCGTGGTCGAATACTCGCCGTCGTAATCCGTCTCCGCCAACAAACGGTCATGCACGCGCTTGATCGTGTGACGCTGCTTCCTAGGCAGCATCCGATCGGCCTCCAGCCACCCGTCCACCAGATGCGCGTACGGATCAATCTTCGACCCGCGCCTGCGATCCGTCTTCGGTTTGGGCGAGTGATCCGCCATATCCGCGTATTTCGCGACCGTCCCTCGATCCACATGCAGACGACGCGCTATCTGCGCACGCGACAGCCCCTGCCGGTCGAGTCTCCTGATATCTTGCACAATGGGCATCGGTATCGCCATGTTCCTTTCCTTCCCGAGTACCGGCCGGCGGCAACCGTCCGAATCCGATTCGAATTGCAACTCGGGAATATACAGGCGGCGGGACCGATGCCTCTCGCTTACATCACCGGGAAACGATGACGACACCTGGGAAAACCATCAGCCTACACTGCGGGAAAACACTGCCGAAACCGCCTAACAAACATTGAAGCAATACACGGTGATGTAGCTGTGGCCCTTGCGGCTGGTCTCGTCGATGCCGATGGCCTCCACGCCCGTGTAGTCCTCCAGCCTGCGCGCCTCGTCGACGTAGTGGGCGATGAGGCGCCACAGGCGCGTGTCGGTCTCGTCGATCTGTTCGGCGAGCGTGCTCACGAGCAGGTGGCGTGCCATCTCCACGGCCCACGCCTCGAACAGGAGCGTGAACCCCGAACCGGGCCTCGCCCACGGGGCCGGGACCGTTCTCACCCCGTGCTCGGGACACATGACGCGCGGCATGCCGGCGTGGATGAACGCCTTGTACTGGAAGATGTTCAGGTGACGCCACACGCGCTCACGCCTGTCATGCACCGGGCAGGCGGCCTGCCCGCATCCCGCCTCGGGGCAACGGAAGCGGGCACCCGCCTCGAAGCCGATCGTGATGTGCAGCTCCCGGCGGCCGTCGCCGGCGTCGCGGAAGTCCACGGACTCCAACCTCCAAGGCTCCTGCAACTGGAGCGCGGCGGTAAACAAGCGAGACGTATCCATGCCTCCAACCTACCCGAGAACGACACCCCCACGTCACCAACCACCCACCACAAACAGCGAAAGGCCCTCCTTATATATTCAGGTCGTGAACCAGTGTACGGGCCGGCCGGATAACCGGTGTTAGCAAAGCGTTAGGAATCGCCGCGCGGAGCCCCCGGGCACATATGCAACCCGTAAAAACCGCCTCGCCCTGACCGCTCGCTCCATACGATGAGGAATCGCAATGACCCGATGACGATGTCGCGCAGCCCTTAGCGGGAGGCGGAACACGGCACCGGGTTTGTTCGATGATAAGGAGAATGACATGCCCTGGTGGGTAGATGTTGCCTACGTTGCGGGCACGGTGGTCGTCTTCGTGCTGTTCGACCTGTTCGGAAAGTGGGTGGACAAGCTATGACGACGTTCTTCACTGTGCTGGGTGTCGTGCTGGCTATCGCGGGAATCGCCTACATGATTTATTCCCTGTGCCGGCCAGAGAAGTTCTGAACCATACCGGACTGTACTTGAGAGATCTTAGGAATCAAAGGTTCATCACATGGTATATGTATTTGCGATCATGGCATTCGCGCTGATTGCCATCATCCTTGCGGCGATCTACAAGCCGCTGGGCGATTACATGTTCAACGTGTTCACGACCGACAAGGACCTCTTCTTCGAGAAGTGGATCTACAAGGTCGTCGGCGTTGACTCCAAGAAAGGCCAGACCTGGAAGGCGTACCTGCGCGGTGTGCTCGGGTTCTCCCTGATGAGCGTGCTGGTGCTTTACCTGCTGCAGCGCGTGCAGCAGTGGCTGCCGTTCTCGCTGGGCTTCCCGAACGTGCAGGGCCCGCTCGCGTTCAACACCGCGGCCTCGTTCGTGACCAACACCAACTGGCAGTCGTATTCGCCGGACGTCACGCTCGGCTACACCGTGCAGTTCGCCGGCCTCGCCGTGCAGAACTTCGTGTCCGCGGCCGTGGGCATCGCCGTGGCCGTGGCGCTCGTGCGCGGGTTCGCGTGGCGCAGGTCGGAGACCATCGGCAACTTCTGGGTCGACCTGACCCGCTGCACGATGCGCATCCTTCTGCCGATTTCCATCGTCATGGGCATCATTCTCATTGCGCTCGGCGTGGCGCAGAACTTCGCCGGGTTCGTGGACGTGAACACCGTCGCCGGTGGCACCCAGAAGATCATGCAGGGCCCGGTGGCCTCACAGGAGGTCATCAAGGAGCTCGGCACCAACGGCGGCGGCTTCTTCAACGCCAACTCCTCGCACCCCTACGAGAACCCGAACATGTGGACCAACCTCATCGAGATCCTCCTCATGCTCGCAATTCCGGTGGCCCTGACCCGCACCTTCGGCCGCATGGTCGGCGACATCCGTCAGGGCTACGCGCTGCTCGGCGCGATGGTCATCATCTTCGGCATCAGCTTCTTCGCCGTGGTGACCGCCGAATCCTTCGCCAGCGACCCGATCACCTCCCTGACCGGCGGTTCCATGGAAGGCAAGGAGACCCGCTTCGGCATCGTGTGGTCCGGCCTGTTCGGCACCACCTCGACCTCGACCTCCACTGGCGCCGTCAATTCGATGCACGACTCGTACACCGCACTCGGCGGCATGATCTACATGCTCAACATGATGCTCGGCGAGGTGAGCCCGGGCGGCGTGGGCGCGGGCCTGTACGGCATCCTCGTGATGGCCGTCGTGGCCGTGTTCATCGCCGGCCTCATGGTGGGCCGCACGCCGGAATACCTCGGCAAGAAGATCGGCCCGCGCGAGATGAAGATGGCCTCGCTGTACTTCCTCGTCATGCCGATCACCGTGGTGGTGGGCGTCTCCCTGAGCTTCGCCGTGCCGTTCGCACGTCAGTCGATCTTCGACACGTCGCTCAACAACAGTGGCAACCACGGCTTCTCCGAGGTCGTCTACGCCTTCACCTCGGCCGCGAACAACAACGGCTCCGCCTTCGCGGGACTCACCGCCGACACCCCGTGGCTCGACACCACGCTGGGATTGGCGGTGCTCATCGGCCGTTTCCTGCCGATCGCCCTGGTGATCGCGCTGGCCGGTTCGCTTGCCAAGCAGGACAAGGTGCCGGTGACCGCCGGCACGATGAAGACCGACAACGGTCTGTTCGTCGTCCTGCTGGTGTTCGTTATCTTCCTGATTTCCGCGCTGACGTTCTTCCCGACGCTTGCTCTGGGACCGTTGGCAGAAGGTTTGGTGGCTTGATATGACTTCCGCAACCGCGAACGACGTCAACAACGGCGCGACTTCCATCGCGAACGACGTCAAGAAGTCCAACGAGCAGTCGTTGGGCGCGATGCTGAGCAAGAGCCTGCCGGATGCGTTCCGCAAGTTCGACCCGCGCAACATGTGGCACAACCCCGTGATGTTCATCGTGTGGGTGGGCGCCGCGTTCCTGACCCTGCTGGGCGTGTGCCAGCTGTTCGACACCGCCCTCACCGATGGCGAGCCGGTCTACTTCACCTGGATCGTGGCCATCGTGCTGTGGGCCACCGTGCTGTTCGCCAACCTCGCCGAGGCCGTGGCCGAGGGCCGCGGCAAGGCGCAGGCCGACGCGCTGCGCAAGACCCGTACCACCACGCCCGCCCGTCTGGTCAAGGGCTACGACGAGAAGAACGACCCTGACGTGCGCGCCCCCGAGCGCGGTGAGGGCCCGTCCTACATCGAGGAGGTCCCCAGCTCGGACCTGAAGCTCGGTGACGTGGTCGTCGTCTCCGCCGGAGAGCTCATCCCCGGCGACGGCGACATCATCTCCGGCATCGCCTCCGTGGACGAATCCGCCATCACCGGCGAATCCGCACCCGTCATCCGCGAATCCGGCGGCGACCGCTCCTCGGTGACCGGCGGCACCCGCGTGCTCTCCGACCGCATCGTGGTGCGCATCACCCAGAAGCCCGGCGAAAGCTTCGTGGACAAGATGATCGCCCTGGTCGAAGGCGCCAACCGCCAAAAGACCCCGAACGAGATTGCTCTCGACGTGCTCCTGAGCTCCCTGACCATCATCTTCCTTGTGGTGGTGCTGTGCATCAACCCGCAGGCCTCCGCGGTGGGCGCCTCCGTGAGCCTGACGGTGCTGGTCGCTCTGCTCGTCTGCCTCATCCCGACCACCATCGGTGCCCTGCTGTCCGCCATCGGCATCGCCGGCATGGACCGTCTGGTGCAGCGCAACGTGCTTGCCACCTCCGGCCGCGCCATCGAGGCGGCAGGCGACGTGACCACGCTGCTGCTCGACAAGACCGGCACCATCACCTACGGCAACCGTCAAGCCTCCGAATTCCACGCCCTGCCCGGCATCGATCATGACGACATCGTCAAGGCGGCCGCATTGAGCTCGCTGGCCGATGCCACACCCGAAGGCCAGTCGATCGTGGCACTCGCCAAGTCCGACGGCTTCGACGTGGACGAGGTGCCGGGAGCCGTGGCCGTGCCGTTCACCGCCGAAACCCGCATGTCGGGCCTCGACCTGCCGAACGGCGACCGCATCCGCAAGGGTGCCACCTCCGCCGTCGAGGCATGGATCGACAGGGAAGGCGGTACCATGACCACCGAGGTGAGGGACGCCCTGCATGACCGCGTGGCCGCCATCTCCGGCCAAGGCGGCACGCCGCTGGTCGTCGCCGAGCAGTACGCGAACGGCGAGGCCAAGGTGCTCGGCGTCGTCCAGCTGAAGGACGTCGTCAAGAAGGGCCTGAAGGAGCGCTTCGCCGACCTCAGGAAGATGGGCATCCGCACCGTCATGGTCACCGGCGACAATCCGCTCACGGCCAAGGCCATCGCCAAGGAGGCCGGCGTGGACGACTTCATCGCCGAGGCCAAGCCCGAGGACAAGCTCGCCTACATCAAGAAGGAGCAGGCCAAGGGCCAGCTCGTCGCCATGACCGGCGACGGCACCAACGACGCCCCGGCCCTCGCCCAGTCCGATGTCGGCGTGGCCATGAACTCCGGCACCTCGGCCGCGAAGGAGGCCGGCAACATGGTCGACCTCGACTCCGACCCGACCAAGCTCATCGACATCGTGGCCATCGGCAAGCAGCTGCTCATCACGCGCGGCGCCCTGACCACCTTCTCCATCGCCAACGATGTGGCCAAGTACTTCGCCATCATCCCGGCCATGTTCATGGAGAAGTTCCCGGGACTCGGTCTGCTCAACATCATGGGTCTGCACAGCTCGCTGTCCGCCGTGCTCTCCGCGATCATCTTCAACGCGATCATCATCGTGCTGCTCATCCCGCTGGCCTTGAAGGGTGTCAAGTACCGTGCCGAGGCCAGCGAGAAGATCCTGGGCCGCAACCTCAAGGTCTACGGCCTGGGCGGCATCATCGCGCCGTTCGTCGGCATCTGGATCATCGACCTGTTCGTCCGTCTGATCCCGGGCTTCTGATCCGAAGAGCGATTAGGAAAGAGTGATTGTCATGAAGAACACCATTTCGCTGAACCTGCACGCCTATTGGGCCGGGCTCAAGGCGGTGATCGTCTTCACCGTCATCGTGATCGTCTACACGTTCGTGATGACCGGCATCGGCCAGCTCGGCATGCCCGACAAGGCCAACGGCTCGATGATTACCAACGCGCAGGGGGAGGTCGTCGGCTCGTCGCTGATCGGCCAGTCCTTCACGGACGCCAACGGCGACGCGCTGCCCCAGTACTTCCAGTCCCGTCCGTCGGCGGCATCCGACCCGAACAAGGACGAGGACAGCCAGGGCTACTACGCGGCCGCGTCCGCCGGCACCAACAAGGGCCATGCCGACGCCGATTTCGTCAAGTCCACCACGGAACTGCGCAAGACCATCGCCAAGCGCGAGGGCGTGAGCGTCAAGGACGTGCCGTCCGACGCCGTCACCGCGTCCTCCTCCGGACTCGACCCGGAGATCAGCCCCGAATACGCGGCCATTCAGGTCAAGCGCGTGGCCAAGGAGCGCGGTCTGAGCGAGGAGCAGGTCGAGAATCTGGTCCGGAAGTACACCACCGGTCGCGGGCTCGGCTTCATCGGCGAGTCCACGGTGAACGTGGTCCGGCTCAATCTGGCGCTTGACGAGCTCAAGTGATTCGGCATGCGGTCTGCCGGTGATTCGACTGATGCGTTGTCGTCGATCGCCGTGGCAGGCGGCGGCCGGTCGTCAGGGGTGGTGACGCGGGACATTCGCGCCGCCACCCCTGACGACGTTTATCGTATACAGTCGTATTGGGATGTCTGGGAATACGGGGGCTGATATGGCACAGGCACGAGGAACGTTCAGGGTGATGCTGGGTGCCGCACCGGGCGTGGGCAAGACGTGCGCGATGCTCAAGGAGGGGCATCGCCTGCAGGAGGACGGCAAGGACGTGGTCATCGCCCTGTTGGAGACCCATGGCCGCGCCGCCACGGCCAAGGCCGCCGATGGGCTCGAGATGGTGCCGCGGCGGCATCTGCGCTACCGCGGCATGTGGCTCGAGGAGATGGATCTGTTCAAGATCATCGAACGGCACCCGCAGGTGGCGCTCGTCGACGAGCTCGCCCACACCAACGCACCCGGATCGGTGCACAAGAAGCGCTGGCAGGACGTCATGGATCTGCTCGACGCCGGCATCGACGTGATCACCACGATCAACGTGCAGCACATCGAATCGCTCAACGACGTGGTGCGTGAGATCACCGGCAGCACCCAGAAGGAGACCGTGCCGGACAAGGTGCTGCGTTCCGCCTCCCAGGTCGAACTGGTCGATTTGCCGCCCGAAGGCCTGCGCGAGCGTCTCGCCGCCGGATTCGTCTACAAGCCCGACCGCGTGGATGCGGCCCTGAGCAACTACTTCCGCGCCGGCAACCTCACCGCCCTGCGCGAGCTGGCCCTGCTCTGGCTGGCCGGGCGCGTGGACGAGGCGCTTAAGGCCTACCGCGAGGAACACCACATCAACGCCAAATGGGAGACGCGCGAGCGCGTGATCGTCGCGCTGTCCGGCGGGCCCGAAGGCGAGCAGCTGCTGCGGCGCGGGGCCCGCGTGGCCCGGGCGTCCGGCGGCGGCGACCTCATCGCCGTGCACGTCACCCCCGAGGACGGGCTGGCCGGCTCCAATCCCGCCCTGCTCATCAAGCAGCGCGAACTCGTCGAGGAGCTGGGCGGCACCTATCATCAGATCGTCGGCGAGGACATCTCGGAAGCCCTGCTCGACTATGCGCGTGCGAACAACGCCACGCAGGTCATCGTCGGCGTCTCCCGGCGCAACGCGCTTTCGCGCTGGCTGGGCCGGCCCTCCACGCCCAACGGCATCATCGAGAAATCCGGCGATATCGACGTCCATATCGTCACGCACTCGTTCGTCAACAAGGGCTTCAGGATGCCCTCCTCGAATAGGCATCCGATCGCGTGGAGGCGCAGGGCGGCCGGGTTCGCGTTCGCCGTGTTGTCCGTGCTGCTCGCCGGTTGGATGCTGTACCAGTTCAGCGCGCCCACCTATGCGCAGCGCGACGCCTTGGTGCTGCAGCTGCTGGTGGTGGTCTCCGCCGTGATCGGCGGGCTTGTGCCCGCCATGGTGTGCGCGGTGCTTTCCGGACTTGTGCTGGACCTGCTCTACACGGTGCCCATAGCGACCTTCCATGTGATGCGCGCCTCGGACATGGTGACCATCGTGCTCTACGTGCTCGTGGGCGTCATCGTCTCCGCGGTGGTGGACCGCGCCGACACCATCGCACGGCAGGCCCGGCGCGCCAGCGCCGAATCGGAGACCCTGGCCAGCGTGGCCGGGGCGGTGCTGCGCAGCGACGATCCGCTTCAGGCCATCGTGCACCGCACCCGCGAGGCGTTCGGATTCTCCTGCGTGCGCGTCGTGCAGGACGGCCACGTCATCATCTCGGACGGCGAACCGGGCACGAGGACGGATTCCGCCATCGACGGCGACGGTGACCTCGCCGTGTCCGTCGAGGAGCCGGAGACCATAGCCATGTCGGACGACGGACCGGAGCTCAAGCTGTACGGCAAACCCGTCGAGGCTTCGGACCAGCGCATGCTGCTGGCCATCCTCTCGCAGATCCAGACCGTGCTCGAGCACAAGGATCTGGAACGCAAGGCCAGCGAGATCGGGCCGCTCGCCGCCGCCGAGAAGGTGCGCACCGGCCTGCTCAACGCGGTCAGCCACGACCTGCGCCGTCCGCTCGCCTCGGCCACCGCCGCCGTCTCCGGACTGCAGCGCATGGGCGACACGATGAGCGCGCGGGACCGCAAGGGACTGCTCAGCGTGGCCTCCGACGGCCTGAAGCAGCTCACCAAGCTCGTCACCGACCTGCTCGACGTCTCGCGCATCCGCGAGGGCGCGCTGCCGCTGTCGCTGGTGGTCACGGATGTGGGCGAGGAGATCATCCCGTTGTTCGACGAACTCGGCATCGGACCGTGGTCCATCGATCTGGACATCGCCCCCGACCTACCGCTGGTCGTGGCCGATCCGGCCCTGCTTCGCCGCGCGCTGTCGAACGTGCTGGTCAACGCGATGCGGTTCACCCCGTCCTCCAAGCGGGTGCGGCTGTCCGCCTCCTCGTTCAACGGCGTGGTCGAGATCCGCGTGGCCGATCAGGGCCCCGGCGTGCCCGATTCGCGCAAGAATGACATCTTCCTGCCGTTCCACCGCCTCGGCGACACGGACAACACCACCGGTCTGGGGCTGGGCATGGCGCTGTCGAAGGGGTTCGTCGAATCGATGGGCGGTTCGATCAGTCCCGAGGACACGCCGGGCGGTGGCCTGACCATCGTGATCACCCTGCGTGTGGCCGACCAGAAGCTGCGTGTCGGACAGCCGATTCCGGCCGACGACCGACCTGATCCGGCCGACATCATCGCCAAGGACATGCTGAACGTTTCAGGGGCCGTGTCCGATGTGATCCTGCCGCTGCCGGGCAGCGGGCAGTCCGACGAGCGCGGGCTCGACCGGTTCATCAACTACGGCATCATGCGCGGCGGCAGGGATGAGGGGGATGCGGACTCCGACGATTCCGGCTCCTCGGTTGACGCCGGCGCTGGGGAGGGCGCGGGGTCAGGTTCCGATGCCGCGCCTGACGCCGGTGAGCGGCATGACGTTGCGGAAGCGGATGATGATGAACGACGGTATGACGACGATTCCACGGGCGGCACACAGTCCGGCGTGGAACCGGTCTCGATGGATGCCGTCGCCGACGGTGGCGGCGCCGGTGACAGAGCGACGGGTTGGGACCCGTCGCTGACGGATTCGGGAGAGGAGGCACGTCGATGAAGATTCTGGTGGCGGACGACGATCCGCAGTTCCTCAAGGCGTTGAAGATCACCCTGCACTCGCAGGGCTACGACATCGTCACCGCGCGTGACGGCGTCGAATGCATCACGGTGGCGGTCGAGGAGCACCCCGACCTGTTCGTCCTGGATCTCGGCATGCCCAGAATGGACGGCACGGGCGTGATCCAGGGCGTGCGCGGCTGGACCGAGGCGCCGATTCTGGTGGTGTCCGGGCGCACCGACGCGCGTGAGAAGGTGGCGGCGTTGGACGCGGGTGCCGACGACTATGTGACCAAGCCCGTCTCCATCGACGAGCTGCTGGCCCGCATCCGCGCCCTGCTGCGCCGGGTCGCGCAGGAGAGCACGGCGGAAAGCGAGACACCGCTGGTGCGGTTCGGCGACGTGACCGTGGATCTCAACGCCCATGCCGTATTCTGCGGGGAAGCGGGGCGCGAAACGCGTGTGCGGCTCACGCCCACCGAGTGGAAGGTGCTCGAGGTGCTGGTGCGCAATGCCGGCAAGCTCGTGACCCGTCAGGACCTGCTCACCTCGATCTGGGGGGCGCAGCACGTCAAGGACACCGGCTATCTGCGACTGTACATTTCGCAGTTGCGCAAGAAGATCGAGCCGGATCCCGCGCGGCCCAGGTATCTGAAGACGGAGACCGGCATGGGCTACCGTCTCGACATCGACGGCGAACCGGAGGCCTGAGACGGTCGGCGGATGGTGTGACCGTTTTTTCGGATAAAAGATTGCTTGGCTTCCCTGAGCGAGGGAAGCCAAGCAATGCGGCTCTTCGGTTCTCGGACTCTCGGACTCTCGGACTCTCAGGCGATCACGTCGGCGATGGCCTCGGGGATGGCTCGGATCACGTCGCCTGCCACGATGGGGTGACCCAGCGTCATGAACCGCTGACGGCGGCCGTGCCCCACCAGCTCGGGCTCCTGCCAGCCCTGCTGCTCAGATTCCGAGGCGATCGCCGCGGCCATGCCATGCAGGTAGGCGGCGGACGCCACGGTCTCGGCCGTGGTGATCTCAGGGCCCTGCTGCGCCAGCAGTGCGCCGGCGAGACCGGCAAGCACGTCGCCCGCGCCGGCGGTGGCCAGCCATGCGGGGGCGCTGCCGGAGACATAGACATGGTCCTCGTCCACCACGATGGTCACCGCGCCCTTGAGCAGCACCGTCGCACCGGTCAGCTCATGCGCGCGGCGTGCGCTGGCGAGCGGATGGGATGTCACATCCTGCACGGTGAACCGTGACGAATCGGAAGGACCGGCATGACGCGGCCGGCCGGCCGGCTCCAGTGTCGGCGCGATTGCGTCCGGTCCGTCCTCGCCATTCGTCGGTGCGCTGGGCCCGGCCGCCTCGGTTTCGATCGTGCCGGATTCGTCGTGCCCGGCGTCGTCATCGGCAACGTGCCCGGCAGATTCGTCATCCGCAGCGTCGTCGGCGGTCGGAGCGCCGGTCTTCGACAAGGGATCGACCTCGAGCCGGTTGAGCAGCGCCGCCATCTCGCCGGCATGCGGTGTGATCACCACCTGACCGGGCACATGGTCGGGTAGCAGATCCAGCGCTCCGGCGTCCACCCCCGAGTTCTAAATAGAAGCGCAACGCTTGTCTATGGTTGGAAGTGTTCAAGTTCATAACCGAAGAGAAAGTGTTGCGCTCGATATGAAAGCTTATTCCCACCTGTCGGCAGAGGAACGCGTCCGGATCGACGAACTGAGGAACCGGGACGGTCTCGGTGTGCGTCAGATCGCGTTGAGGATCGGCCGTGACAAGTCGACCATCAGCCGCGAGCTGAAACGCGGCCTGTGGTTCGCGTCCAACGAGAACGACCCGTACCGCCCCTACCGGCCGGAACGCCTGAAGACCGGGGCGTGGACGTCGCGGCCGTTCTATTCGGCCATGACCGCGCAGCGCAAGGCCGAGACGCGTGCCCGCAGGTCGCGCAAGCCCCTGCGCATGGCGTACGACCCGCCGCTCTCGTGGGTCATGGACGCCCTCAGGAAGGGGTGGACGCCCGAACGCATCGAGGGACGGCTCACGGTCGAATTCCCCGACGACCCGCGCATGAGGGTCAGCCACGAGTGCCTCTACCGGTGGATCTACGCGAAACTGCAGAGGACGCTGGACCTCAGGCAGTACCTGCCGAGAGGCAAACGGCATCACACGCGCGCCAGGGGACGCCGGTCGAAGGGGCCGCACATCCCGATGCGCGTGCCGATCGCCGACAGGCCCAAACGCGTGGACTCCCGCCGTGAGTTCGGCCACTTCGAGTCCGACACCGTCATCGGCGCCGCCCCGTCGAAACGGTGCATCGACACGCAGGTCGAACGCAAGAGCCGCAAGCTGTTCGCCAGGTTCATCCCCGACAAGAGCGCGCTGGCGACCGCGCGCGCCGAATACGACATCTACAAGGACATCCCCGCGCCCGCGCGCATCGACCGCACCTGGGACAACGGGACCGAATCCTCCTGCCACCTGCTCGTGGACGAGGCGCTCGGCATGCTGACCTATTTCGCGGACCCGTACTCCTCGTACCAGCGGGGCACGAACGAGAACCGCAACGGGCGCATCCGCCGCTACCTGCCCAAGAAAACCGGCCTCGACGACCTGACGGACGCGGACCTGCAGGCCATCGTGGACGAGATCAACGACACCCCCATGAAGGTCCTGGGCTGGGAAACACCCAACGAGGTTTGGTACCGCGAACTCGGCAAGGTAATGTCAAAGACACGACAACCAACGACGGGCGTTGCACTTACAAATTGAATTCGGGTACCCGGACACGCACGCTGCGGTGACGTATGCTGGATAGCGTTTATCCGCGTTGATGTAGGGGAGGAGTTCCCATGGCGACCACTGCGCCGACCTCGATTCGCATCGATCCCGAACTGCGACGCCAGGCCGAATCGGTTTTCGATCAGCTCGGTCTGACGCCGAGCGCGGCGATCACCCTGTTCTATAAGGCCGTTGTGCGCGAGAACGGGCTGCCGTTCGAGTTGACGCTGAGCCCGATTGAGCCCAAGGTCGACGCGGACAGCGTGTTGGTGGAGCGTCTGGTGGGGCTCCTCGCCGAGCGTGGCTGGGCCACGAGGGCGGAGGAACATGGAAAGGTTGAAGGCTGACTCGGTCCATGCCGTTCATGCTGGACGAGTACGGTCACGTCGGAGTCCCGTGGAGTGCCTCTTCGACGTGCTGCTGGGCCTGATAGCCCTGGCGTCGATCATGCTGGGCGTCCAATGGCTCTGGCAGTACTGGGGCGCATCGTTCGACGTGGTCTCGACCATGGAGCGGATCGAGTCCTCGCAGGGCTGGGACCCGTCCGGCGATGCAACGGATTCCGGATCCGCGCGCGTGGCCGAACCCCGGTATTCCGATCCGCCCCTGGAGGCCGCGCCCGGATACGCGGGCGTGATAGGCCACATGTACATCCCCCGGTTCGGATCCGGTTGGGACCGGCTCATCCAACAGGGCACCGGGGATGACATACTCAACAACCTCGGCGTCGCCCATTATGAGAACTCCGTCATGCCCGGCGCGCTCGGCATGACCGGCTACGCGGGGCACCGCCAGTCGGCCAGCCTGTGGCTGCTCGATACCGTCCGTGTGGGCGATGCCGTGGTCATCCGCACGAAGGACTACTGGTATGTGTACCGGATCACCGGCACGAAGATCGTCACCGCGGATGATTGGAGCGTGCTCGATCCCGTGGAAGGCGAGCGTACGCTCGTGCTGACCACGTGCGATCCGAAATACCCCACCAGCGAACCGTCCAACCGTCTTGTGGCGTTCGCTGAATTCGATTACTGGGCCCGGGCCTCGGAGGGAACCGTCAGGGAACTGACCGGTGCGGACTCGACGCCTCGAACCGTCGGCGCGACGATTTCGCGTGTAAGCGATACGGTGCGCCGCGTCAATCATGACGCTCCCGTGACACCCAGCCTGGCCGTGCTCCTGCTGGGCTCCTGGCTGGTGCTTGACGCGGGATGCTGGCTGCTCGACCGCCGTGCCTCCATCCGACGGCTGCGCAGGGATGGGTGGTGGAATCCCATGCTGCTGTTGTGGCGTCTCCAGGCCGGTTTTCTTCCGGTCCGCCTGGTCCTGTACCTGCTGATGTGGTCGGGCGTCGTGTTCACGTGTTTCGCGTGGTTGTGCCCATGGCTGGCCGAGCACGTGTCATGGCTGGCGGCGCCCCATCCGGTGATGGGATGACATTCCCATGCTCGGATTTTTCGTCTGACACGCACGCAACCGGCGTGCGACGGTCTCATGCTGGAGCGGTCGAAAAGACCATGACAGCAAAGGAGACAGAGACATGATGCAGTTGTTCCACGGGTTTTCCGACGGACAGGTTCTGGCGCAGCCGGACGGCGTGGTCCTGGCCGCGGGAGGCACGGAGATGCTCTCCCAGGTGCTGGACCTGTTCGTCCAGTTCACCACGATCGGCGGCGGCGCCCTGCTGGTGTGGGGTGCGGTCGCTCTCGGCACCAGCCTGAAGGATCAGAACGGTCCGGGCATCCAGGCCGGCATGTGGCAGGTGGTGGGCGGTGGCCTGATCATCGCAGCGGCGCAGATTTTCAAGGCCATCGCCCTGTGACGTTGGGGCCGCCGGCATGGAGGATTTCGTCATAGACATGCTCAACGCGATCGGCGGCGGCGTTGACCAGACCGTTGTCGACACGCTGCTGCAGGCCCCGTCCGAGTATTCGGCCAGCCTCTACCAGCTGTCGTTGACGGTCGCCACGGTCGCGGTCAAGCCCATCGCGGCTATCGTGCTGTCGATCGTGTTCATGCTCGAACTCGCCCGTGCCAGCCAGAAGGCCGACGGCGACCGCGAGCTGAGCGTGCGCCTTATCGGCATGATCATGATCAAGCTCACCCTGGTCCTTCTGGCCGCCCAGAACGCCGACCTGATGCTGAAGGGCATCGATGAGGTGGGATCCTCGATCATGGGTGGCGTCACCTCAGTGGCGACGACCACCGGCAACGCCGACACGTTGGGTTTGGGCGACCAGATGAAGGACGCGGTCAAGGACGCGGGCGTGTTTGGCCAGGCCGCATGCCTGGTGCTGCTGATCATCCCGTTCCTGGTATCCAAGCTCGCGGCGATCGTGTTCACTGTCGTCGTGATGCTCCGGTTCATCCAGATCTATCTGATGACCGCGTTCAATCCGTTGCCCATCGCGTTCATCGCCTGCGAGGAGACGCGGCAGATGGGCATCGGCTATTTCAAGAGCTATGCGTCGATCGTATTGCAGTGCGTGACCTTGTATCTGAGCGTGGTCATGTACCGGCAGATGGTTTCGGACGTGATGAAGCCGGACTCGTTCAACAAGGGGGACAGCCTGTCCGGCTGGGTCATCGGCCAGTTCGGCAACCTGCTGCTCGCCAGCGTCCTGCTGATCGGCGTGGTCGCGATATCGAATTCGGTGGCCAAGCGCTGGCTGGGCACCGAGGCATGACGAGGGGAGAGGACGCATCATGCTGATGATGCCCGTATTCCGAGAGATCTCCACGGTGGAGCCGAAGGTCTGGCTGCACATGACATGGCGGCAGCTGCTGAGCCTGACCCTGATGGCAGTCCTGTGCGGCGGCAGCTATGTCGCGCTGTGGCTGCTGGCTGGGTGGGATCCGAACGTGATCATGTATCTGGAATTCCCTCTCATGGTGCCGTTGGCCGCCTACGGGTGGTGGCGGCCCATGGGTCTCATGTCGGAGAAGTACATGCATTACATGTGGCGCCATCTGTCCGGACAACACTTGTGGCTGATGGACGGTCCCGCCCGTCGTTTCCGTCGTTCGCACAAGCCAAGCATGAAGGAGCGTTGATGTTCTCGAAACGTAAGGATAAGACAGGGGAGAACCCTTCCTCCTCCCGCCGGCAGGGTGTGGAACCCTCGCAGGAGGGCCGGGGTCGCAAGCGGCGCATGCCCGCCGGAGTCAAGGATCTGCTCGGATATGATTCGATGGCCCGCAAGGGCGTCGCCTATCTGGGCGACAACCAGTGGTCTCTGACCCTGGAGTTCACCGATATCAACTACGAGATCAGCACCGAACAGCATCAGATGGAGATCATCGACCGGTGGGCGGGCATGCTGAACTCGTTCACGGGCGGCGAACGCCTCCAGATCGGCATCCACACGCGCACGCGAGGCGTCGAACAGGTCGTGGACGAGGTGAGCATGCCGTTGCGCCGTGACGGGTTCGACCAGCTGCGGGAGGACTACAACCGCAACATCCTGGACAAGATGAGCACGGCGACCCGTAACACGGATCAGGTCAAGACTATGACCCTGACCGTGGAGGACGCCGACGCGGAACGCGCGGTCAATTCGCTGAACCGTCTGGTGATGCGCGTGACCGCCCAGTTGAACGCCATAGACGGGTGCCAGGCGACGCGCATGGACCGGGCGGACCGGCTTCGGCTGATGGCCGAGACGCTGCGTTACGGGCAGCCGTTCCTGTTCGATGAGGAACGGTTCATGAAGTCCCGTGGCTTCGGCAAACCGGATACGAAGGATTACGTTGCCCCTTGGGCGATGGACACCCGCAATCCCGGGTATATGAAGATCACCGCGGGGGACCGCACCCGGTACATGCGCACCATGTGGATCAGCGACTTTCCCCCGGAACTGTCCGACCAGCTGGTTTCGGAGATCACCGCCGTTAAGGCGCAGATCGACGTGAGCATCCATCTGGCACCCTATGACAAGGGCGAGGGCCTGCGCATCGTGAAGCGTAAGGACGCCGAACTCGACATGCAGACCATCGAGGAGTCGAAGAACAACATCAAGGCCGGGCTTCCCGCCGACGCGATCCCGCAGGACTTGCGGGACGCGAAGGAGCAGGTCGCCGGCCTGCGTGCCGAACTGCAGTCCACGAACCAGCGTCTCGTGAACGCGATCATGGTCATCGGCATCTCGGCCGACAGCCCCGAGGAACTTGACCAGCATACGGCCGATGTGAAGGCCGCCGCGCTGCGCCAGTCCTGCCAGGTCGAATCCCTCCAGTACATGCAGCCCGAGGGATTGATTGCGGTACTGCCTTTGGGTAACAACCTCCTGCCCATGAAACGCACGCTGACCACGAATTCGGCGTCCATCCTTGTCCCGTTCACCAGCCGTGAGGTCTACCAGCCCGGCGGCATCGTGTACGGTCAGAACCGCAGGTCCGGGAACCTGATTGTCGCGGACCGCAGGAAGGGGCTGAACAGCAACGGCTTCGTGCTCGCCACTTCCGGCGGCGGCAAAAGCTTCAGCGTGAAGTGGGAGCTGGGCGCACTCTACCTGACCCGTGACGACGACATCATCGTCATCGATCCGGAACGCGAATATCTGCCGTTGTGCGAGGCGTTCCATGGATCACGCATCGAGGTGAGTGCCGGCGGCAGCCAGAGGATCAACCCGATGGACATCCTCATGGACGGCACCGATGACGAGGACCCGATTCGAGCCAAGACGTCGGTCGTGGTCGACATGATGGGCAGCCTGCTGGGCGGCAGCCAGGGTCTGGACAAGGTCGAACGCGCCCTCGTGGATCGTTGCGTCATGAACCTGTACCGTCAATTCCGCGAGCATCCGGGCCTGCCGCAGCCCACCCTGGCCGACCTGAGACTGGCCTTGGAAAAGACGGGGGAGAGCGCCGGCCATGAGCTCGCCATCGCCTTGGAAACCTATGCCACCGGCAGTCTGTCGGGCTTCAGCGGCCAGACGAACGTGGACCTGTCCAACCGGTTCACGGTATTCGACGTGTCCGCCTTGGACGGCGAGATCCGCACGTTCGGCATGATGACCGTCCTGGACCAGGTATGGAACCGTGTCCGCCGCAACCAGCAGCTCAACCGTCGCACCTGGCTGTACGTGGACGAGTTCCACCGGTTCTTCGGCAACGAGTACTCTTCCCGCCAGTTCAAGGACATCTTCAAGCGAGCCCGCAAGTACGGGTTGGGCGTCACCGGCATCACTCAGAACATTGAGGAGCTGCTCGGCGACCGGAACGCGAGCCTGATGCTGTCCAACGTCGATTACCTGCTGATGCTCAACCAGCAGCCCACCGACGCGGACACCCTGTGCGACATGCTCCATTTGTCCGACGAGGAACGCGCCTACTTCACCGGCGTGCTGCCCGGCCAGGGCCTGATGAAGTTCGGCAACGCATTCGTCCCGTTCGATGTGCGCATCGACCCGCATACCGAACTGTTCCGTCTGTACGACACCAACTTCGGGGCCTGATCCATGCCGAGCGTCTACCGCAGGAAGGAATCCGGGGATACGCGGCCGGCCGAGACGCACAGGGCCGTGGCCATGGGAACGGTCAATACCGGTGCCAAGTCCATGAGCTCCGGCGTGCAGGCGTCGGGCCACGTCACTACGAGCACGCCGTCGGCCAGCCGCGCGATTCTCGGCACCAGCATCGACCCGATGGGCTCGGGCATCGGATCGGAAGCGACGGTGTCGACGGGTTCCGGCATGCCTGGACGGTCCCGGCAAGGCAATGACGCCGCACGTCCCGCGTACACGTCCTACGCATCCGGGGGCGAAGACCATGGCCGGTCGTCCGGCGGGAACGTTCCCCGCGGCACGTCTGACCGGAAGGCAACGGTCGCCGGGGAGCGTCAGTCCCCGCGAACCGCCGGCCCATCTCCCGTCCAGGGTGCCCGGGGAACGAAACAAGGACCTGCCGTACGCACCGCGGCCGCTGGCCCCGTTTCCGCTGGGCGTTCCTCGCGGGCCGGGGCCCGGACGGTGCGTGACGTCAAGGCCTCATCGCTCCTGCGTTCCGCCGGTTCCGGCCAGGCCATAGCCGCGAAGATCGCGGCCGGGGATCCCGGTGCGCCCGCCGTGGGCAAGAGCGCCGGCAAGCGTGCCGTGGTCCATCGGCTCAAGAGCATCACCGGATTGTCCCGTTTCGGGGTGCAGGGCATCGAGTCGTCGGCGGATCGCATCGCCGCCGGCCTGAACAACGACGGCGACGAGGCCACGCATATCGGAGCCAAGGTCCAGGGCCTGACCATATCCGTATCGAAACGCATGCCGTTCGCCCCACGCGCCGCCTGGCGCGCCGGACGAACGGGAGTGCGTGGCGCGAAGGCCGCCGCACGAGGCGCCAAAACGGCCGTCAAGGGCGTGCGGTCGGCATCCCAGGGAGCCTCCACCGCGGCGCGATGGGCCTCCCGTGCCGCCCAGGCCGCATCCCGGATGGTTGCGCATATGGCCGCCGCGGTCTCCTCATCGCTGGGCGTTCCGGCCGCCGTGGTCCTGTCGATCATCCTGGTGATGGTGATGCTGGTGACCTCGTTCCTGAGCATCTTCAACAGCTCCCAGTCATCGGGACTGTCGAACGTGCCGGCGCAATACCAGTCCGACGTGCTGCGCGCCGGCAGCCTCTGCTCCGATATCACGGCACCCCTGATAGCCGCGCAGATCGAGAACGAATCCAACTGGGATCCCAAGGCGGAGAGCGGTGCGGGTGCGCAGGGCATATCCCAGTTCATGCCGGATACCTGGGCGTCCGTGGGTAAGGACGGCGACGGCGACGGCGTTGCCGACGTGTGGAACCCGCATGACGCGATCTACTCGCAGGGCCTGCTCATGTGCGACCTGGTCAAGCAGGCGAAATCCTACAAGGACAGCGGCCGGCTGACCGGGGACCCCGTCGACCTCGCGCTTGCCGCATACAACACGGGCATGGGCAACGCACTCAAGGCGGGTGGGGTGCCGGCCGGCGAGGTCGCCCGGTATGTATCGCACATCAAGAGCCTGATGAACAAATACCAGGCCTCGGTGGGCGGGGGTGGCGGTTCGGTGGGCGAACTGACCCCGAAACTGTCAGCAAACGCCGCCGGCATCGTTGACATCACCGGCATCGACACCGGTCCCGGCAGCACATATGCGTGGGGGCAATGCACATGGTGGGCGGCGATCCGCCGTTCACAGATCGGCAAGCCGGTCGACCCGTATATGGGTGATGGCGGCAGGTGGGGCGTGACCGCGCGAAGTCTCGGATACTCCGTGAGTCTGGATCCGTCTCCGGGCGACGCGGTCAGTTTCCATGCCGGGGTGCTGGGTGCCGATCCCACGTACGGACATGTCGCCATCGTGGAGGCCGTATACCCGGACGGTTCGATCCTGATCAGCGAGGCCAACGCCAGGGGCGTCGGCGTGGTCTCCACACGCACATTCACCAAAGCCGAACTCGATGCGAATCGAGGCGGCATGGACTTCATCCACTAAGGAAAGGACGTGACCGTGAAAGACCGAAAACGTGTGATACTTGTCGTCCTCGCCTGCCTTCTCGCGCTCACCCTGATCATCGTGTCGGGCATGTTCTCACGGCAGCGGGCCCGCCAGAGGCAGAACGAGACGGCGCAAACGTCATCCGCGACGATTGACGTCACCCGGAGCACGAGCCGTAAGAAAGACACCGGAGAAGCCGGGCGATCATCCGCCGGACAGGAGTATCCGGGCCTCTCGGCCGACAAGGCGGGTGACGTGTGCGGAAAACTCGCACCGAAGGCCCTGACCGCCTACTTGGATGCCGACGCCGACCTGACCGGCTGGTTCGCCGAGAACGCTGAAGGCCTGCAGTGGCGATCAAAGATCATCGCCCAGCCGGATGCCGACCCACAGGGATTCCTGTCCTACCAAGCCGATGACGCGGTCTCCTGCAGCGTCTACCAGGGTCTCCCGTTCGCCTGGACGCTCACGTATGAGAAGGACAAGACCATGGGGTGGATTATCACGAGGATCGACCCGCCTTCGGAGGGTGCGTTCACCCCGTCCAAGGGCACCGGCCCCCAGACCGCGGACGGGCAACGTGCCTCGGCGGAGGACGACACGCAATGACGAAACGCCTGTCCCCAAGACTCAAACCCGCGGAACTGGAATCGATCTGCCTGGACATCGAGCAGTGGGATCTGCTCGAACAGGTGGCCGATCATCCCAGCGCATGGCCCGAACTCCAGGACTGGATCGACCATGCTCTCTCGGTCGGGCCGGACCTTGCCGGAGAACCGCCCGAACCGCCCGCAGGCTGGAAACGGGGTGACAACAAACGACCGCCGAAATACCTGAAAACCACAAAACCACAGGCCCTCGCGGAACCGGCCGCCGCCCCGCCGCCCGCAGCAGAGCCTTCGGATATCAAGCAGACCGGTGAACCCGATTCTCCGATCCGGGAGATCGCAGCCGTTCCGGCGTCCTCTGCCTCCGATCCCGAAACGGATGGGACGGAAGACGATGCCTTTGACGAGATCCCCCGCCGTACCCTGAACGGCTGGACCCGCACCCTGCTGGCGCCCGTCCTGATCCTCGCGGTCCTGTTCGCCGGCGGAGGTACCGCGATCGCCGTCCATATGATCCAATCCGACAGACAGCAGGCGGTCGCAGAGCAGGCCCGAAAGGATGATGAGGCGCGTCGGAGTCTGGCGAACGCGACGAAACGGGCGAACATGCTACTCGGAAAAGTCAAGAAATCGCCAGTCTCCGACGACCGGAAGGTGAAGCGGTCCCGGGAAACCCTGTCCGCCAGCATGACCGATACCACGAAAGACGACGAGGACAAGGCCGATGGCATCGCTAAGGCCACCGACAGTCTGAATACGATTTGGACGGCCGTCATGCGATCCAAGGCCTCCGAGGTCGGAGCATCCCTGTCCGACCTCATTGCAACGGCTGACGGTCTGAAGAAAGCACCCGACACCGACGCCCGGACTGAAATGCTTGAGCTCGCGGACGAATGGAGGGATAGTCCGGTCACGGCAGCGAATCTGACGACGGCCATCGAGGCCGAGCGACGCCTGACCCAACTCTGTGACGAGGTCGGCAAGGCCAAGGCCAAGGCCGACGATGAGGCCCGGAAGAAAACCACCACCGAAGCCGGGAACGATGAACAGGAAGCATCTGCTCCGTCGCAGTCCTCTCCGTCGCAGTCCTACTCGTACTCCCCGCCGCAATCGTATTCATCCGCCCCGTCGACGTCACCATCCCAATCAGGCGGATCGGCCCCGTCCTGGTCCGTTTCCCCGGACAAAACAGCGGGAGGGTTCACTGGACTGCCTGGTTCGGATGGTAGCCTATGACCCCGTGAGCGTGCCTTCATCCGCACTTGGGGCACCGGCATCGTGCCATGGTCGCATTTCACACAGCGCGCCGTCACTGGCTCCTTGGCGCCCGTGTAGCTCTCAACAATCACTTCGATCGTTTCCGAACTGCGTTCCAGAACTTTGGCTCGGAACCGTTTGGCGCGTCCCGTCAATGCCTCTTCGGGCGTCATCGCTTTCCGAGAGTTTCGCCCGTCCGAACGGGGAGTCCTCGTTCTAGGTGCCTTCGGATTGCAATTCGGGCAGGGGTCGCCATCGAATGCAGACAATCTTGACGGGCTTACCGTCCACTCCTGCCCGCAACGGCCGCATGCCAGCCGCATCATTGTCTTATAGTTCTTGTATTCCCGGACTTCCACGTTGAATGGTGCCGTCCTCTCCTTCCACCTCCGTTCGGCAAGCAAACGGCTGGTCTCGTTTGCCGTCACGGTTTTCCCCGGTTTGGTTCCGGCCGTTGTGACGACTTGCGAAATCACGAAGTCGACTTTTCTGAGCTTCGTATGATCAGGGTTGAAAACCCATTCCATGCCCATGATGTAGCTCTTGCGGCCATGGGCCTCATAATAAAGCTGCTCCTTATAGTGTTCCACGTTGGCTTCGCCGGTTTTGATTTCGAGCACGGCCTGATCGGTGGACAGGTCGCACAATGCCAAAATGCCATGCTCCTCATCCACGCACAGTTCCTGAGAGAGTATGGGCTTATCGGCGAAAATATCATGCTTGATGTATTCGATAAGCGGGCTGATACGTTTCCGGAACATGTCGAGCACATGGTTAATCTCATCCGTGAGCTTTCGATCCTCCTTCCTTGCCGATGTCACGCTGCCGTCCGATTCGAGTCGCACGGGGATTGCGGCCTGCTGCGTGTTTAGGCTGCCAAGGTATTCGAGCTTTCTCTTGTTGTCCGAAAGGAAGTCGGTCGAGTCGACGATTTTGACGTCGAGCATGGAATCAATGAGATTCTCCAATGTGACGCCCGTGATATTCGCGGGGAACCGTTTTATCCCTGTGCCTGGAACCGAAAGCCGGAACACCTCCCTCTCCTCATGCAGGATATAGGGGCGGTCCATCAACTCGCCAAGCCTTGGATAGGTGTAGAGGAAACTGGCGGGGATGAGATACCCCGGTGTGATGACGAATACATTGATGCTTGGCCCATCCGTCGTGGCCAATAGCCCACGGCCTCCGATCCTCTCGAACAGCTTCCACTCCAGGATGCAATCGTTGCCTCCCGAATGGACTTCCCGGACTCCTTCAATGCCGAGCATGCGGCAGAGGTTGTCCTTCGTTATCTCACCCGATGACCATCTCGACGCGCGGATCAGTTTCTTGTAATTGAAGAATGTCAGCTTCTCGAAGCCTTCCAGATTATGCCGTTCAAAATATTGCTTTAGGAAACGTTCGTCTATTGTTCCGTAGTGCAATATAATCCTGGATTCAAGCTCGAAATCCTCGAACAGTTGTCTGACCTCGTCCTGGCTCAGCGGAGATTCGTCCTTGAGATCCTCTTCGGTGATGCCGTTGATATAGGTCGTCTCCACGAAAGGAGACAACTCCAGGGGAAGGAACCTGTCATATCTTTCCTGCGTGTCCGGCTTGTACAACGAAATCGATAGCAGGTCGTCATAACGGGCGCTCAGCCCGTTCGTCTCCACATCGAGCACAACGTATCTACTGGGGGAGGTGTCGAGCTGTTCGTATTGCAGTCGTCTCCTTCGGCTTCGGGCCTTCGGCCGTCCATTGTGTGAGCCCATGGTATCCGTTTCCGGGGAGTGAACCGCCGACCTGGCTCGTACGCGCCGCAATAAAGCGGGGACTAGGATGGTCATTCCAATGGGATCGGCGGATCGGCCAAGTCGGAGCGGAGCACCCATTCGATGCTGCCTCCGCTGCCTTCTGTGGCTGCTTTGTTCGTTCGATAGGTCTGTTCCACTTTCCTTCGCAGGTAATGTCCCCGGTCGATGGGCTCGGCAATGATTCTCAGCTGTCGCCCGTTGACGAGCGGACTGATGTTTTTGGCGCAGGCACGATCCGCCTGGATCCGATCCATGTATTTCATGTCATCCAATTGTCGAACAGTTGTTCTACGTGTGGATGGTGGACGTGAATAGCGGGATGCACATTCGTTCATGCGTGTCCCCGCATGGGGCACGCATGAACGAATGGAGTTTTATCCGCTTCGGGCCCGGTTCGTGGCGCTCTTGCCGTCGGGTTTGATCGTCATCTGACCGGTCGCCAATCGGGTGAATGCCGGAGACGGGATTTGGGTTTCGCCGTCGGCTTGTCCGGAATGGTCTTGAGCGAATAGAAGGGTCTGCATCCTCGAAGCAGGTACACGCAGTGGTCGTCGGGCATCTGCGCGAGCTCGTCGGGGAGCATGAGTTCGCGGCCGGTGCTTCGATAGCTGACGGTGTATCCGCCGGAAGCGCCGCGTTGCTCGCTGGTCTCCCTCATGTCGATGGTGGCCTTGCCGAGCGTTTTGGATACGAATTCGGTGGTGGTCTGTTCCTTGCCGCCCAGGAACAGGAAGCTGTCGCAGTTGCCTACGATCGTTTCCCAGTCGTCCTTGTAGCGGCTTTTGAGCTGGGCGAGGTTCTGGATGATGATCGAGCAGCTGATCCGGCGGCTTCGGATGGTGGCGAGTTTCTGCACGAATCCCGGGATCTGTCCGATGTTCGCGAACTCGTCCATGTAGAAATGCAGGGGAACGGGCAGTTCGCCGGTGTCCTGATGGTCGGCGACGTAGATGTTCGACTCGAACAGGCACTGGTAGAAGATCGAGGCCATGAAGTTGAATGTCGTGCTCGTGTCCGACATGATCAGGTATATCGCGGTCTTCCGATGGCCTGCCTGGTCGAGTCCGATGGTGTCGTGGTCGAGGATCCGGCGGATGTCGACCATCTGCATGGGTGCGAGTCGCACGCCTGCGCTGATGATGATGCTCTTCTTGGTTTCGCCGGCACCTTGGGTGAACACGCGGTACTGGCCGCAGGCGAACACGAGTCCTCGGCACATGCGTTTGACGTCGTCGTCCCATTCGTCGGGCTTGTCCTGCACTTCCTTGATCATGTCGCGTGCGGCGGCCATGAGGGCGTCGATCTCGCTCATCATGTTCTCGTTGGTTTCCGAGGCTTCCATTTTGCCTACCATGTCGACCACCTCGTTCAGGGACGGGTTGTCGGACGTGTAGTACACCCACGTGATGAGCGCGTTGTAGAGGGCGCGTTCCGCTTTCGTCCAGAATTCGTCGCTTCCGCCCTTTTTCGCGTCGGCGCTGTCGGTGTTCGCGATCAGGTTCTCGGTGAGCGTCATGATCGACGCTTCGGGACTGTCGGGGTTGATGTAGTGCATGGGGTTGAACCCGTCGGATTGCATGAGGTCCACGAGGTCGAGCTTGCGTACGTCGTATCCCTTGCCGGCGAGCATTTCCGAGGTCGCCCTGTAGATCTCGCCTTTCGGGTCTGTGATCGCGAAGCTCATGTTCGCGCGTCGGATGTTGGGCATCACGTATGAGCGGGTCTTGCCGGAGCCGGAGGATCCGGACACGAGCACGTTGATGTTCCGGTGCGTGGCCTTCGCGTCCAGGCTGAGGCCTTCGGTGCGGGTCATCTGGATGTTCTGGCTGACATCGGCGTCCGTGTAGGGAGCCATGTCGTCGGCGTCGCCCCATCGGGCGGTGCCGTATTCCTCGCCCTGCCGGTAGTTGCGTCGATTCGACCAGCGGACCATCCAGATCAGTCCCACGAGCGCGGCGCATCCCAGGCCGGCGAGAAGGTCCCGCCTGTCGAGGCTGAACCGGAATGGTTGCTGGAGGGCGAGCAGCGTCTTGAGGATCATGTCGTTGACCGGCGTGCCGGCGGCCGTTTCCGCCCTTGCCTGCATGCCGAGCAGGTCGCCCGCCCAGAGGGCGAGCAGCATGGTGATGATGACCGCTATCGGGTTGGTTTTTCTGTTCATCGGTTTCCTCCTTTGTCGAACAGCATGCTGACGCCCCGTTCGGGGTCGGCTTGGATGCGCGCGTCGAACTTCTTGCCGCTGCGGCTGGTGAATCCCGTGACGGTTGGCGTGGCGCCGGATAGGGCCTGGCGGATCTGCTGGTCGGTGAGCTTGCGTCCGGCAAGCGTGCCGAAGATCTTGTACCCGCAGCCTGCGGTCTGCTGCCAGTCGCCTTCCGGGGTTTTCTCACTGCGGTTGGTCGAGCATTGCCATATGCTCCCCGTCCTGATGACGGGCTGCCCGCAGCGCGGGCAAGGACCGTATTCCTGCCGTGGTTTCCCGGTGTCGTCATTGCGGCAGTAGGGGTCGAGCCGGTCCAGGACCATGCCCGGCATGTCGGCGCACATTCCACGGATCATGCCGAGGAACTCGTCCTCGTCCGTTCTCCCGTGTTCGATGCCGGCGAGCATGTCCTCCCATTCGGCGGTCGTTCGTATGTCGGTGAGTTCCGGGGCGGCCACATGTATGAGGAGCCGGCCTTCGGGAGTGGAACGCAATTGCTTGCCTTTGCGGGCCGCGTATTTGGAGGAGACGAGCTTTTCGATGATGTCCGCGCGAGTGGCCGGCGTGCCGATGCCTCCGGAATGGCTTGTATCGTCTTCGAGTGCCGCTTTGAGATGCTTGTCCTCCACGTAGCGGCTCGCGTGTTCCATCGCGGCCAGAAGGGTCGCCTCGGTGAACGGTTTCGGGGGCTGGGTCACGCATTCACGGGCCTCCGATGAGACGGCGCGCAGGTCCACGCCGTCTCGTGCTTCCTCCGGGATTGATCCGCTCGTTTCCGCGTCGTCGGCTTCATCTGCGGGCTTCTCCGTCTCGATCGCGGTCCAGCCGGGGCTGATGGTCCGATCCTCCCTTGCCGTGAACCGTATGCCGGCGCATGTGGCTTCGATGCTGGTCACGTGCCGGACACGGTCGCCGCCGACCGCTTCCCACATGCGGCGGACGATGCGTGTGATGACCTTGCGTTCCGGTTCGGCCAGATCGGCCAGTCGCGGCGCGTCGAGTCTTGTCGTGGGCAGAATCGCGGTGTGGCCCGCCACTTTCTCGTCGTTTACGGCCAGAGCGGGCCGTGGGTTCGCCGGCACGGCCGCCGGTGTCAGGAATCCGTCGATGAGCCTGCCGGAGGTTATGAGCGTGTCGAGCGTGGGCAGGTCGTCGTGCGTGATGTATTGGCTGTCGGTGCGTGGATAGGTGGCGAGTTTCAACTCGTAGAGGTGCTGGAGCGCCGCGAGCGTGTCCGCGGCCGTCATGCCGTGCAGTCGGCTCATGTCCTTCTGCAGCCCGGTCAGGTCATAGAGGCGGGGAGGCCTGTCATGGACTGTCTTTCGTTCGGCCTTGTCCACATGCAGGCTTTCCCCGACCGTCCGGGAGCGGAGCCGTTCGGCCTCGTCCTGGTCATCGATCCGGTCGCTGACCAGCGTCCACCCGCCCATGTCCGCGGCGACTTTCCAATAGGTCTGCGGCTTGTGGTCGTCGATCTGCCGGTCGCGTTCCACGATGAGCGCGAGCGTCGGCGTTTGCACGCGGCCCATGACAAGGGTGCGCCGGTAGGCGATGGTGTGGGCCCTGGTGGCGTTCATGCCGACGAGCCAGTCCGCCTTGGCCCGGGCGTCCGCGGCGCGTGCGAGCCCGTCGTATTCGCTCTCCGGCCTCATGGTTTGCCAGGCGTTGCGTATGGCTTCCTCTTCCAGCGAGGCCACCCACAGGCGCGACGCCGGCTTGCCGACACCGGAGTGCATGGTGATGCGACGGAAGATCGCCTCGCCCTCGCGATCCGGATCGCAGGCGTTGACAAGCCCGTCCACGTCGTCGCGTCTCATGAGTCCGACGAGCTGCCGGTAGCGTTCGCCGGCTCCTTTGGCGTGACTGGTTTCCCATTTGAATTCCATGGGGTCGATGGGAAGGTCCTCCATCCGCCACCGTCCCTCATGCCATGGTTCGTCCCCGTATTTGTCGGGTTCCGCCAGGTCCACGAGATGACCCTGCGCCCAGCTGACCATTGCTTCGCGTGTCTGGATGTAGCCGTCCATGGCCTTCGGGTGCGGGTCGAGGGCCTGGGCGATGGCCTGCGCCACGGAGCGTTTCTCCGCTATGACGAGTTTCATTTATCTTGTCCTTTCGTTTTCTTCATGCGCGTGTTCGCGTCGCGCGCGGAGGTATTCCTCCGCCCGGCGTCGCATGTCTTCCAACGCCTGACGGCGCGTGAGCAGTGACGCGAGCGTGTCGTCGCGGCTGTCCGAAGGACCGCCGTCGTTGTCGGCCATGACTGTCTCCTCCTGCGTGTGGGTCCTGAAATGGACTCCTGGCGTCCTACCCGGGTCCAATTCGGCGATCGGCATGATGGTTTCCAGACCCATATCGGTGATGACGACCGCTTCGGCGAGTCCGGTCATGAACTGCACGAGCCGACCCATGGGAGCGTCCGCCGGGATGACGTCGTCTACCGTGACGCCCGCTCGCGCCAGCTGTGCGAGCGTTCCCTCGGGATCCTCGGACACGAGCGTCAGGGTCGCCGGCATGGTCCTGCGTCCTGCATGTCGAGACTGGTGCCAAACGCCAGAATCCGGGCCTCGACGGCGGCACGTTGCCCGTCCATGGACTGTCCGTCGGCGGCTCCGACGACGATTGCCCGGTCTCCGCCGCGTGGCCTCATGAACCTGAGATACCGGTTCTCCCGCATTCCGGGAACGGTGACCTGGATGATCGGGCCGCTCCTTCCCGTGGAATCGATCGCCTGGAGAAGGAACGTCGCGGGACCGTCGACGTCCGGTATTGTCGGATCCTTGAGCAGCCATCCCTCCACGTAGGCGCTGACCGTGTCCGGGCCGTTCACTTCGCGCCGCCGAGGTCATGGGCCAGCGTCTTCACCAGGTCGGGCCTGTGACCGTACCATGCGGTTCCCGGTGCGAACACCGCGGGCGGTGCCGGGAACCCATGTGCTGCCATCAGCGTGCGTCCTTCGTTGCTTGACACGGCGACGGTCCGGTAGGAGACGCCGTCCCGGTCGAGCATCTGCCTGGTTGCTTCGCTTTGCGGATCCCGGTCGGCGACGAGCGTGACGGACGGGCCTTCACCGAGCGTCATGTTGGGGTCCCCTAACGGGCTGCGCCGGCTGTGCTCTGGAGGATTCCATGAGTGTTTTGGCTCGTTCCGCCATCGCCTCCCTGAACGATTTCATCGACGTGGAAGGGGGTTGCCTGGATTCCTTGGCGACGTCCGTGCCCTTGGCTGGCCGCGGTTCGGACACGCCGGATGCCGGTTGCGCCGGATTCTGATCCTGGGGCGGCCGGGTCGGCTCCGCGGACGGCCATGGGTCCTGGCCGACGCCTTCAGGCAACTGCTGCATGGGCGTCAGGTCAGGGTTCATGCGTTCCGCCTCATGCTCCATGACGGCTTGGGCGAACTGCTGGCTCCCGCCAGGCATGTCCCCGTCCAGTTCGTCGAACACCGGTTCCACGAGTTCATGCACGGCATTTCCGAGGCCTTCGTGTTCGGCCGGATCCAGCCCGCTGTACTCCAGGATTTGGTTGGTGACCTCCCAGCTGCTGCTGTTTCGGGACACGCTGTCGTAGCTTTCGCCCCATTTCTCGACCAGTCCGAGAGCGTCCATATCCGTTTCGGGTGGAATCTGCCGTTGCTCCGGCGGGTTCGCCAGATTGCGCAGGTTGAGGTTCGCGTTGATGATCTCGGGGTCGCCGATGCCTTGATCCGCAAGACTGTCGATCTGCTCGTTGATGAGTTCGGTGTTCTCGGCGAGCACGAGGGCGGCGGCCATGGTGCGGTCCGCCATGGTGAACGAGGTGACGTCGCCGATGCGCTGCGCGTCCTTGTTGCCGAACTGCCGTTCGTATTGGATGGCTTCCTGGTCGGCGATATGCCGGAACGCCTTGACGGCCTTGTCGGGATCGTATTGGCCGTCCACGTAATATCGTGCGAGCCGTTCGGCGGTCCTTTGGATTTGCGGGTAGAGGTCCGCGTCGTTGTTCAGGCAGAGTGCGAGCTCTCTTGCCCCGTGGGTCGGCTCCCCGGCCGGCGATACCGGTTCGAGCCGCCCCTTGGCGGCGAGACCCCGGATCTTCGCGGCGTTGAGGAACGCCTCCCGGCTCGCCTTCACGGCTTTGCACAGATCCCATGGATTGTCGATGCGGAACGTTTCACGGTTCGCTCCCTTGCCTTTCCAGAGCTCGATGGGCTTGTCCGGGGGAAAGGCCACGGTGACGTCGCGGCCGTTGGCTTTGGCTTCCAGCACGCGCTTCGACGCGAACTGGTCGAGATTGAACCCGTCCAATGGAACGCCGTTGATTGTGGTCCCGGAGGGGATGCGAACGCTGATTTTCTGCCAGGTTTTCCCGTCTTTGCCATGCTGCTGGAACACGTGCACGAGCTTGTTCGGCACGTTGACCTTCGCCCATGATTTGGCCTGGCCGCGCGTTCGTCCGGTCGCTCCGGCGGATCCGTTCTGAGTTCTGGACGGGTTCGCGCCGGTCCTTTTGAACAGCTCCTGTTGAATGTCCCATTGACGGTCCCGCGCGGCCCGATGCTCGTCCTGGACGGTGTAGAACCGCTGTTGCGCGTCCTCCACGGTTCCGCCCTCGCCCCGCTCCGCCTGCCGGATCTCGTAGGCGAGTTCCTCCATGCGGTCGCCGAGTTCGTTGACCTCCGTGCTGGCCGCCGTCAATGCGGCGTCGAGTTGTTCGGCGTTCCATCCGGCCTTGGATCCCGGGTCGGTTTTGAGTGTCGCGAGCAGTTGCTCTCCGCTGTTCATGCTGTCGCTCATGATGGTGTGTCCTTTCTTTTTGATTGTGTGTTCCGGCTGTTGCGCGAGTAGCAGGGCCGCGGCCGTTGCGACCTTGTCCCGCCACTGGTCCGCCGGCTTGCCGGTGCCGGCGACGATGAGACGGGCTTGCTCCCCGGGGAAGAGCAGCCCCTGCTGCTGGTATCCGATTCGTGTGCGCAGTCCTGCCGGATTGCCCGCGTCCTGCGCACGTTGAAGCTGGTAGCGGTCCACGATGAGCCGGCTTTCCCATGCCATGCGAGCCGTGTCCATGCGCTGGGAGACGTCGATGGGTGTGGGCTCGGTGCGTGAAATCGTCTGCAGCAGCGGCTCGTCCCCGGCATCTTGGTACTGCAGGTGCGTTCGGGCCACCCTGTCGTATCCGCCTTCCGCGGCCCGGTGCCAGACGACGGCGTGCAGGTCGTATCCGTTGTTTTCCAGAAACCAGACGGTTGGTTCGGAGGGGGCGTCTATCGCTGCCTGGATGACCGCGATTCGGGTTCCGTCCGGATCTGAAGCCTTGTTCTCGATGGCTGCTTGCCTGACCGCTTGCGCCCACCCGAACGGAATCGGCCGCCCATCGGCCATCGCGAGACGTACCGTTCCGGGCTTTTCCACGACCCCTTCCGAGACGTTCACGTCGCCGCTGAAGCCCATGGTCAGTGCGTCCGGCAACGATCCCACGGCCCGGGACTGCGGGCTGCCCACGATGGTCGAGGAGCCGGTGGGCGTGAGCGCCGGCTCGTGTTCCGATTCCTCGTACCGGTATGTGTCAACGATCGGATCGCCGGGCATATGCCATACTCCCTGACTGTCGGGGCCTTCGTCGCTTGCGACGCTGACCGTTTTTAACACGTCGCCGGAGTATGCCCACGCTGTCGCCGGCGAAGATGGTCCGGACCAGTCGACGGCGTTGATCCTGTCCTGGTAGACGGCGAGACGGCGGATATCGCGCAGCTCCGATGGGCCGACCATGGGACTCATTTGCCTCTTGCCTTGGTCTTCACCGGTACGGGTTTCTCATTGGCGATACGCAGCTTCTCGTTCGCCCTGCCTTCGAGTTCGGCTTTGAACGCCTTCTTGTTTTTCGGTCTGGCGGTCCCGGGGGCTTTGGTTTTCTCGCTGTGTTTGGGCTGCTCCCTGCTTGTCTGCCCGTCCTCCGGTGATGCTGTCCGGACCTCTGTCTTATCCGTCTGTTCCGGGGTTTCGGGTTCGGCAGGTTCCTTTTGTACTGGCGTCGACGGCTGTTCCTGTTCCTGTTTCAGGTCGGGTTGGTCCTCCGTGAGCTGCAGGTCGAGTTCGCCGAGCGCACGCGCGACTACATGCTGGATGTGGTCCTGATCCTTGCCTTGGAAGATCAGGAACCATTGGCCGTTGTCATGCTCCTCGATGCTGTAGTTCACGCCCGCCTTGCGGAGTTCCCGGGTGATGTCCTTGAGTTTCTCCGGGTTGAATTCGAGATGGTGAAGGTCTCCTCCACCGGTGATCTGAAGCCGTTTCTCGCTCATCCGGCCGGTCGTCAGCTTCGTGTGGATCGCGTCTTTGGCGGCTTGCGCTCCTTTTCTGAGGGGCCATGAAGCGCCTTTGAGCAGCTGTTTGGCGACCCATCCGCTTACTCGCACGACGACTCGGGCTCCCGCTCCCGCGACACCTTGGGCGGCTTGCTGGGCCGTCTGCTGCGCGATCTGCTCGACCTGCTCCTCAAATGACATGATTGGTTTTCCTTTCCTTGTTGTGGGTTCATCGGCGTATGCCGCGGGTCCTGGTCCTCTCGCGTTGGCGTTGCTCGCGTTGCGTGCGGACACGTTCCTGGACTCGTTTCAACGCGGCGAGGTCCTTCTGGAGTTCGCCGATGCGACGCTGACGCAGCTCCAGATGACGGTCGTCCGCAGGGTTTTCCCGTGGTCCCGGATTGTGTTCCTCGCTTTCGCCGCGTGTGTCCGTCGTCTCCGCGAGGGCCACGATTTCGGCTTGGAACCCGTCCCTTTCCTGGCGGATCCGTTCGTCCAGGTGACGGATCGCGTCTTCGAGCCCGTCGCCGGTGTCGCCCATCCACCGTTGCGCCGCGGACAGTTCCCGCGCCTGGTCGCGCAGCCTGTCGAGCTTGATGGCTTGGACGGTGTAGTAGCGGCGTTGGGCGTCGGTCTTGCCCGGAGCGACGGTCCGACGGCGGTCCACGAAGCTGGTCAGGTCGATGTCGGGGCGGGTGAAATGCTCGTAGATCTGGCCGGGCATGAGCCGTCGCACGTATCGTCCCGTCTTGTCGGTGACGACTTGTTCGGCGTCCTCTCCGAGGTATGCGTGCCAGGTTCTGCCATCTTGGACGAGATGGTCGTAGGGGATGGTGATCTGCTCGCGGCGCCCGGTTTTCGGCAGCCATACGGTGAGCGTGTCCTCGTCCCGTCGCGCGATCATCTTCTCGTTGAACGTGATCCGGTCGAGGTTCTGCCGGTTTATCTTGGCCATGATGTTGTCCTCGTTGTACGCGAGTCCGAGCTTCACGTCGCGGATCCTGAGCCCGGTTTCCTGGTCCGTGTAGGTCAGGTGTCTGCCTCGTACGGTGACGGTCACGCCGTTGCCGGCGAGCAGGTTCCGGAATTCCGGCCAGCTTGTCGAGCGTGCGCAGGTCGCGTCGATGAGCGTGCGTATCGCATCCTTGATGCCTTCGCCCCGTGCGCTTGTGTACAGTTCGCCCATGCTTCTGCCGTGTCGCGGATTGCCGGTGGGGCGGATGATGCTGAGTTTGTGTTCGATGCACAGGCGGTCGCTGATCGAACGCCATTCGCCGAGCGTGCCTTTTGTCAGCCGCATCTTGCGGCGGGTGACGTCGGAGGCGTTGCAGATGATGATGTGGTTGTGCATATGGCCGCGGTCCACGTGCGTGGCGATCACGTACTGGTGGTTCCCGCCGGTGATCTGCTCGGCGAATTCGACGCCGATGCGGTGCGCCTCCTGCGGGTCGACCCCGTCGCGCGGGTCGAACGACTGGATGACGTGGCGTGCGAGCACGCTGCCGGGCCGTAGGCCGTTCGCGGATTCCTCCAGCGTGCTCATCATGTCCTCGCGTAGCTGCCAAGGGTCGATGGAATCGGTCCAGCTTGCTTCCACGAGCGTTCCGTCCTCGGTCTTCGCTGGGTTCGCGATGTAGGCGATGGCCTTGTCGATGGTCGCTTTGACCGTGTTGATTTTCACGACCGCCATCACTCGCCGCCTTGCTCGGAGAGCTTTCGGCGGTATTCGCGGTCGATGCCGCGCAGCGTCGCCTCGATGGCCCCGTATCCGGTGAGGATCTCCTCTATCTGTTCCTGCGTGATGGTTCCGGTCGTGTTCGCCAGGGACGCGATCTGGTTGATGTTGACGCCGATTCGTCGTATCTCGGAGCGTATTCGGGCAGGTTCGCAGGCGACGACGACGTTCACGACACGGCCGGTGAGCATGAGGTCGCGGGCGAATTGCGAGAAGCTGCGGTAGCGTTTCCCGGCCTTCACCCGGTGGTAGAGATCGTCGATCTCCTTGGCTTCCTCGGGCGTCAGCATGACCTTCCGACACACGCTGCGCGTGCGTCCCTCACGCCAGTTCATCGTCGCCTCCGGCTATGGGGTTCGGGTCTCCCGCATGAGTCGGGCGAAGCCTGCGAGCGGCAAGTGTGGCCACACTTGCGATGCTTGCTCCTCCGGAAACCGGAGGATTTTCGGAGGTGTTTTCTCCCGGAATCGCCAAGCGTTCCGGGATCTCCCGCTTCGATGCGGGAGATTGCGTGTTCCGGTCTTGCCGGACACGCACGTCGCTCAGGTTTTCCATAGTTATCCTCGCTTTCCGTGAGGTGATTCTCATGCGGCACGCGGGTCGTCGCGTGCGTGTTGGCGAAGAAAACTTGGAAAGGATTTCTGATGGCTTCTATTGCCGCAGGCAGACAGTGGAGGAATGATCTGATCGCGGCGGCTGACCGCGATCTTGAGGCGACGTTGAAACGGCGCCGCGCTTTGTTGGGCTCTCTCGCGGACGCGGTGTCCCGGATGCGCAGCGGCGCCGCGGATGCGCAGGAGGCCGTGCGCCCGTATATGGAGGAGACCGGGATGAGCGTCGCCGATGTCGCCAAGCTGCTTCGTTGCACGCCGGCGGAACGGCGGATGGTGTTCGGCGCCGATGTCCTCGCCCGGATGGACGAGTCCGAGAGCGGGAAGACCGAGGATCCGGGATCCTCCCCCGCGGACGGGCAGACGGTATCCAAGGCCGCGGACGAGCCGAAAGACGACACGGGTTCTCCGGCAGTGGTCCCGCCTGTCTCCGATGCGGGGGAGCGGCCGTCAGAAGGGGATGGGTACGACGTCTCCTCGATGTCGCCCGAGGAGGACGCTCCGGTGTCCGGCTACTCGTATTCGTCCGGCTACTGATTCTCCCGAATGCAGAGAGGCCCGCACAATAAGTGCGGGCCTCTCTGCATCCCCGGAACGGTACTACCTGTCCAGATCGGGCGACTCCTGTTGAAGGGGAACTATCTTCCCCGTCTCCCGGTCGAAGCGACACGGCTTGCTTCGAGCCTTTCCTTCGTGTTCGAGTCGTTCCAGACGCATGCGCCGCTCTTGCCTGATCGCCCGCCGCTGCGATCGTGTGGGCAGATCCAGGATGGCTTCGGTCGCCACGTTTACGATCACGGACACGACTATCACGCCGATGCAGCCGAGCAGCACCGGCATGAAATCCGGTTTCGCATGGTCGTAAAGAAACCAGTCGACCAAGGCGAAGATGAGAGCGAGCCCTCCGGCGAGGCCTGCGAGCTTATTGAGCGCGAACGCGATGGTGCGGATCGGATGGGTCACGAGACCTATCGCAAACGCGAGTACGGCGAGGGCCGCGGTGATGATGAGCATGACGCATATGACGAGCGCGTCTACCATAATCCAGGTCAATCCGTACATCGTTCCGTTCCTTCGTCTTCTGTGGTTCTCCTATATGTGGATGGTAGGCGCTGTTCCTGGGCTCGGTAAAATTTTACCGGCCGGGTGTTTTCCTTGTTGTGGAATGGATGCGTGAGGGATTCGCAAGGGAGAGCGCCGGCGTCTCCCTTGCGCCGCCGGAGGCCGTCCGCGGGACCATGCCCGCGGACGGCGGTTGCCTAGAGTTTCACGAGGGCGTGCATGGTGAGCGCGGAGGTTGTGACGGCGAACAGCAGGCTCCATGTCACGGTCCATACGACGCCGCCCGGGGTGTTCATGAGTACGGCCGATACGGGGGAGAGCAGGACGAGGATGAGGGTGATGTCTTGTTCTTTCATGGTTGTTCCTTTCCGTGACGGACCGTCCTTATGGGACGGCCCGACGTTTCATGGGATGTGGTCAGCCGAGGTATGCGGGGTGACGGTTTCCGGCGGCGAGAACGAGCGTGGCCAAGGAGTTTTCTTCGTCGATGGCTAGGGCCGCGGACGCGAGCATCCCCGCGTCCTTGTCTCCGGCCCACCATGCGAGCCATGCGGCGGCGGCGAGTGGCTGCGATTCGTATTCCGGTTCGTCACTGGCCGCGGACAGGTCGATGAGGGTGAGGAACGCGCGGGCGAAACGCTCGCAGTCCGGTTTGGCGTCCGGGTTCTCGAAACCGTTGGTGAGCGTCCGTCCGACGAGTTCACGGGTCTCGGGGGTGTGCGGGTCCGCGGCGACGCCGAGCAGCATGTCTCGTGTCAGACGTGAATCGATGACGCTCAGGAGCAGGGCGTCCCTGATGGACTTGCTGTCCCGGAGAACCGCCAGAAGCCCGGCCTTCCAATTGTCATTGGTATGGGCGTTGCCTTCGATGGCGTCGAGCCATGCGTCGATGAGGGGCGTGAACCATTGGCGGTTCGCGGCATGGTATCCCATGGTGATGATGTCGGACTTCCAGCCGTCGGCGACGGATTGGATGGCTTCGGTGCTGATACCGGTGATGGTGTTCATGATGACCCTCCTGTTGGTCCTGAACGGTGTCGGGGTGTGCCCCTGTGGTTTTTTTGTTTTGCCCGGTTGGGCAAGCGAAGCGTTACCGGCCCGAACGGGTTCCGTCATAAGAACGCGCAGGCGTCCGCCGTGCGTGGGCGTTGACGAGTTCCGTGAAGCCGGTATGATCCAAAGGCCTCCGGTCGACCGGGAAAAACAAAGGAAAGACGCAGTCTTGGAAGATGGGCGACGGCGTAGCCGTCTTTCTTTTTCTGAAAGGGTTCTCGCCTGTGGCGTGCTCCGTCACGGCCTGGCGAGCCGAGTGGGGCTGCCGGGGAGAACGCCCGGTTCTTCCCGGCCGTGGCTCCCGTCGCTGGACGGGGCCACGTTCCACGGGTCGTGTTCATGCGGCACGCAAGGGATGCTCGAACCTGCGCTTGTATGTTTCCGCCTGCATATCGTTCAGGCTTACGTGACGGTCTGTGCCCGGGGGCCGGCCGCAGATGAGGAACGTTCCGCGGATTACTTCTATGGCATGGTTGTTCCTCATGAGCATCCGGTTCGGTTCGAGCCCCAAGAGTTTTCCTTCCTCGTTCACGTAGCAGACGGCATCCGAGGCGAGCGGCAGGGGTTCGAGGTATCCGCCGACGATTGATTGAAGGGTTTCGAGGTCGTCCTCGATGGTCGCGAGAAGGGGTTTCCTGCCGGGCTCGATGATGAGGGCGGTGATGGTGTTCATGGGTGTTCCTTTCAGTCTTCGGGCCAGACAAGGGCGAACATCGCGTCGAACTGGTCGATGGCCTGTTCGAGAGGCGTTCTGTTGATGTCGACCGGGGTGACGGGGTTCTTGTTGATCGCGGCGAACAGTTCGGGATCGGTGTCCATGAGGTCGGCGAGATAGTCCTCGTACCGTTCGCTCATATAGGAGCGGGCCATGTCCCGTGTCGTTGAACCGGGGTTTTGGGCGGCATAGTAGGGGCGTCCGTCGTCGGCCTGCTGCCAGTAGGCGGTGATATAGCCGGTGACCTCTGCGCGTAGCGTGTCGTATTCATCGAGCGTGAAGTCGACCCGGCCGATGATTTCCCCGAGCGTCCGGGCAGAACGGATGGTGAGTCCCTCCACCGGGCGCGCGTCGCTCGCGTTGCCGGCGGGGATGATGATTTCCGTGATGCCGGTTCGGGCTGCGTGTTCGAGCAGCGGCTGCACGTGTTCGACTGTGGTGATGTTCCCATCGGGGTCGGTTCCTCCGAGCACGGGGATGTTCGCGTACCGGTCGCGTTGGATGCCGGTTGTGCCGATGACGCTCAATGCGATGGCTGCTCCCGCTTCCCTCATGTTCTTGCGCGCCGTGGCGGGGCTGAGGTTCACGGTCATGCGTCCCTCGGGCCATGTTCCGATGGTGTGTTCGACCGCCTGCTTGATGACGTCGCGTCCGGTTGCGCCGCCGGTGATGCCGATGACGGCGAAGTAGGGTAGCTGGCCGGGCTGGTTGAAGGCGGTCGCGTCGATGACGATTGGCCTGCCGTCACTGAGTTGAATGTCAAGTGCCGTTGATTCCTGATTCATGGTGACCCTCCTGTCGGTCCGAACCGGGATGGTGGTTCTCCCTGGTTTTTTGTTTTGCCCGGTTGGGCAAGCGAAGCGTTACCGGCCCGAACGGGTTCCGTCATAAGGACGCGCGGACCGGCCGTGTCCGGTCGGGCGCGGATGTTGACGGGTTCCGTGAAGCCGGTATGATCCAGAGGCCTGTGGCCGACCGGGAAAAACAAAATAATCGGGACGACGGCTTCGCCGTTCCGCTTCCGGCCGGAGCCCTAACGGGCGAAGGCCGGCAGAAAAATGGGCCGCAGGCCCGGCGTGGGGCGGCGCGTGTGGCCGTGATGTGTCGTCGTGGATGTCGTGCGCGGCATCGTGGGCGCTGTCGCCGCACCGTTGGATGCGGGGCGCGCATGATGCCGGGCGGCGGCACCCACGACGACATGGTGCTGCTGTCACGCGCGTAGTGCCACGCCGCTCCGCCCGGTGCGGGCGGAGTCCTCCTTTCGCCACGGTCGCCGCCTGTGGCGGCCGTCCGCCGGGCGGGTGCGGGGGTCGGGCCGCCGAGGGTTCCAAGGGAGTGGTCTCCCTTGGCCGCCGGAGGCCGTCCCCGGTCCGACGGGCCGGGGACGTTCCTTCGGGTCAATGCCTGTTGGGCATGTAGTCGAGTGTGTCCTCGTCGTTCGGAATGATGCCGTAGTTGACGCAGGCGTCCTCCCATCCGTTCTGGTAGCCGTCGTCCCACCATGAGTCCACGTCAATGAGACTGCCGAGCTCCCAGTTCGTGTTGCTCACGGTGATGAACCCGACGCCTCCACGGATTCGTTCGGCGTCGTCCGTGAGCCATTCGAGTGTGCCGTTCTGGTCGATGAGTGCGAACCTCCCCTGACTACCGTCCGAAAGGTCGGCCTGCCCTGCCTGCCATGCGAGTATCGCGTTCCTGCTATCGGACTCGAACCTACCGTGTGTGTGGGCGCGGGCGATGCCGTTGTGGGCGATGAATCCCGTGCGTCCGCTTTTGCTGAATCGGAAGGGATGCGTGTTCTCGACGCATACCTTGCCGTGGGTCGCAAGGCGGAAGTGCAGAAGGAAGGGGACGCTTTCGAGGAATTGCCAGTGCTGGGCTATGAACGCGAGGGTCTGGTGGTTGTCCTCGTTGCGGTAGCGGTGAAGCCTGACGCCGTCGTGCCATGCGATTCCAGCGCCATCGGGGTTCGTATCGCTCATTTGCGCGAGCTGGGTCATGGTCGGCATGCTGCCGGCTTCGCTGGTGACGATGACGCACATCAGGCGTTCACCTCCTCATGCTTCGCGGGGATGGCGTTTCTGCATGCCGTGCGGCTCATGCGTATGATGTCGTCGCGTTTCAGCGAGTACAGGGGATGACGCTGGAAGAACCGCCACATGGTGTGCATGTAGTTCACGGCCGGCGCGAGACGGTTCGCGGTGTCCTTCCACCATGGGCCGAACGTGCGAAACTCGATGGTCGCCGCATGCTGGTCGTTGATTGCCGTGGCCTTGCCGTTGTAATGGCCGTGCGTGAGTTCGCACCATCTGCTGTTCGTCATGTGCCGCATGTTCAGCTTCTCGCATTGCTCCTTGTCCAGCGCGGTCAACGCCCAGTACCATCTGGAGGGCGTCTGCTTCGGCGTGCGGCTGACATGCATATGGCCGCCGGCCTGACTGTTGTCGTTGTCCGGGTCGATGCCGGACACCAGCCGGACGATGGACGGAAGGTCATCCATTGTCATCGGCTGTGTCTGGTATTCGAGCGCGCCATCGTGGTGAAGGCTTCCGTCCGTGCACCAGCCAGCGATGAGAGAACTGTCTTTCATGCGCTCCGTGTCGTGCCATCCGCCGACTTCTATTTCGAGTCCGAACGTGAACGGCTCCCGTACCGGCCTGCCCTGATATGGATTCGTGTATGCCGCCATGCGGATATCGACGCATTCGTGCTCCTCGAAGCATGAAGGGCAGAACCTGTCGTCGCATTCTTCGCATCGTTCGGCGCATTCCGTGCAGATACGGTCGTCGCAGTCGGCGCACCAGTACGAGCATTCGTCGCACAGCGCATGGTCGCAACGGTTGCACCAGTAGACGCATTCGTCGCACAGGTTCGACCCGCATTCGTCGCAGATGTTGTTGCATTCCACGCACATGTCGTTCCCGCATCCGCATTCCCTCGTGCAGTCTTCGCACACGTATGCTTCGCATTCGTGGCATTTACGCCCTTCTCCTTGGATGGGACGGTCGCATTCGTCGCATGTGACGTGCTTTGATTCCTCGATGGTGGTTTCGCCGGTTGCCATGGATATCACGCTCCTAAGTCGTTTCTTGTTTTCCGGACGAGTCGTGTCAGGCGCGTTTGTCCGCGCGCGGCGGCAAACCGTGCGACCATCGGGCGTGCGTGGTATCCGCCTTGCGGACACGCATATCCGATGGGCGGGCGAGTGTTTGCGACGCTCCGGCATGCGCGCATGATGGGACTCGCCCGGAAACCCCGTCAGGGGCTTTCCGGGAAGGATCGCGCGCGGCTGGCCGCGCTCCGTTCCCATGCGCCAAGGCGGGCGGAGGGCAAACGGTGTTATCCATGTGGTATAATTATGTTGTTCTTATTGGTTAAACGTTTGGGGGTCGTCATGGCTTCAGGCCTATGCGGAACGAGAAGCAAGGCGGATTTCCGGATGCTCAGGGAATTGTTGGGGCTGTCGCAGTCCTGGGTGGCGAAGCATGCCGGCGTGAGCTTGCCGACGTTGAAGAACTGGGAGAATCCGGATTATTTCTATCCGCCCAAACGTGAGGCGTGGGATCTCCTGGAAGGCCTGTGGCGGCAAGCGGACGCCAAGGCCGCCGGACTGGTCGACATCGCGTCGGAGGCCGCTCGGACCGCACGTGAACGCGGGGTTGAACCCGCTCCTATCGTGTTGACCTACTGGAGGGGCGTGAAGGATTTCGAAAAGCGTTTCGATAACGGGGACGAAGGGTCCTTCCGCATCGCCAACGCGGCCACCCGGCTGGCGGCGGACAGGCTGCACGCCCTCGGGTTGCCCGTCACCGTCATGTACGCGGAGTCCGAGTGATGCGGCTTATGGACCGCGGCCGGTTCGGTGTCATGAGCGCGCCCCGGCGCGTCTACACTGGCCGATAGCGGTCGTGAACGAATGGAGGAATGCATGGAACGTCGTTTGATCATGTGCGGCAGGCATCCGGTGCTGGCGTTCGACTACGACCTGCGATCCGCCCATGCCGTGGGCGTGGGGGAGATCCTGGATCGGGACAGGTTGCCGCTGGAACTTGTCACCCATGGTAAGGACGCCGTGTACGCGCGGCGTGTCGATGCATGGTGGGCTCATCGCGCCATTCCGTCCACCAGGGATGGCATTCGCAGGGTACTGGACGTCATGGGTGTCCGATCCACTGTCGAACTGCTCAACAGGTCCAACGGGCTCAGCCTGTCTGACCAGTATTGGGTGAAGCCCGAGTCCTCCGGACAGAGGTGGGAGGACGTGAACTTCTTCACCAACCCGTTTGACGAGGATCTCGGCAAACTGCTGTTGACCACGTATTCCTCATCCCGGGAACTGAGTTTCAATGCGCCGGACGCCTCCACCGGCGGTGATTTGCCGAAAAGATGGATGATCCGTCCGGAAGACCAGGTCCGGGTCCTGGTCAAGGGCGGAAGGACCGGCCAAGAACCAGTCAACGAGGTGATTGCTTCACGCCTTGCCAAGGCGCTGGGGATCGATGCGGTGCCTTATTCGTTGGGTGAATACGACAACCGTCTCGTTTGCTCGTGCGATGAGATGCTGTCGCCTCATGAAGAACTGGTGTCTGCCTGGCAGCTTCTGGAATCGGTGAAACGGAACAACCGGCTGAGCATGCGAGCCCAGTGGGAGGCGTCTGCCGTTGGATTCGGCTGCGATGCCGGGATGATTCGCAAGGCCACGGATGACTGGCTGCTTGTGGATTATCTGATGCGCAACACCGACCGGCATTACAACAATTTCGGTTTGATTCGAGACGTGGAGACACTGAAGGTCAGGCCTGCGCCGTTGTTCGATACGGGATCGTCCCTGTGGTGCGGCGAGCTTGTGGTCGATGGCCGTGACTACAAGGCCAAACCGTTCTATTCCACTTATAAGTCACCCACGGCGCGACGCCAGCTCCGTCTTGTGTCGTCCTGGGATCGGTACGATCTGGGTGTCCTGAAGGCATGGCCCGACGATGTGGCGCATCGTCTGTCGCTGACGAACATGATGGCATCGGCCCGTATCGACTCGATCAGGGATTGTTTGGCAGAGCGGATCAACGAGGTTCGCAAGGAACGGGATCGTAGCCTCCGGCCGTGATCTGAAAGCCTGCGAAAGTCGCATGCGGCGGGTCGTGTTTCGTTGTGTGCGGTGGCTGAAAACAGTCATCGCACACAACGAATCCTCTGCGGCGCGTTAAGCCGCGGTCACCTGTCTGGCATTGGTCTTCATCTCCTGTTCCGGGATGACGGCGGCCATGAGGTTCGCGACCTGCCCCATAAGCAAGGCGATTGTCGCCCAGCTGGATGTTGCGGGGTCCTCGGGTTTATGCCCTGTGAGCAGGAGGGTACTTGCCACGGTCGGGTCTGAAGCGAGCAGGTACGCCGCGGTCCGATCGGTGACGTCGCGATGGTGTTCGGGCACTATCCTCTGGTAGTGCTTGAGCGTGGTTTCCTCCTGGACGTGTCCCAGCGAGTTCATTGCCTCTTTCAGTGTTCCGCCATGGAGCATGAGTTGTGTGGAATGAGTCACACGCAGGGTATGGAACAGCAGGTCCGGACGGTTCGCCTTTTTGCGTGCCCGGTCGAACTGGTTGCGCAACGTGTTGGTCGCCAGTATTTCACCGCGCTTCGCCTGGAAGAACATGGGACTGGTCCGGTCTTCCCGATCCTCGATGTGGTCTTTGATCATTGGCAGCAATAAAGCGGGGATTGGGACCGTCCTTCGTGAGCCAGTGGTCTTGAGTCTTCCCAGTTGGGAAGGACCGAGATCGTTTTCCCCTCGTGTGACGCCTCTCCTGATTGTGAGGGTGAGGTTTTCGAGGTCGAAGTCGTCAACCTGCAGCCCGCATACCTCTCCGATACGCAGTCCGCCGACGCAGGCGGCCAGATATACGGATAGCCTCGTGTATCCGGGCATTGCGTCGTATATGCAGTGGAGTTCCTCCGGCGTCACTGGTGGTACATCAAGGGAGTGCGCCTCGGGCTCCGGCGGTACAGGCAAGGTGAAAGGGTTGCTTGCGAGTAGGGGAGGCATGCCCTTCATGCCGGTGTCGCAAGCAGCTCGGAGAATCATCTTCAGGCTGATGCATTCACTACGGAACTGCCATTCACCGTTCGGATGTTCGCCGTAATACCAAGAATGGATAGTTTGCTCGTTCAGCTCCCTGAGCCGAACGTCTCCGAAGGCTTCCTTGAGATGCCTCACGTTGTTTCGGAGGTTTCGTTTCGAGCCGCCTCTTAGATCCGATCCGTCCTTGTTATGATGCTGGCTGACGAACATGTCGGCGAATCCGGCGAATGTTATCTCTCCCTGCTCCTTACGTTTTGCAGGTGACTCGTATACACATTCTCCTCGTTTGCAGCGAGCCACATACTCCTGTTCCTGATCAAGCCACCAAATTGCTTCAGCTCGCTGTTCGGGCTTAAAGTTCTTATACACGCGGTGGCTATCTGGTGGGGCGGAGTATCGGGCCTGTAGAGCGAAAACACTTCCATCCTGACGTTTCAGTTCGAGTATGCATCCGAATTTTCGTTGGCTTGCCTGCTTACCGGTGGACATTGTGACCCCTTTCCAACGGGAGCCATCCCCATCCACCACCTGTCCGCCCGTGGCCGTCCTCGGTCCGGGCCGTAACGTTGATTATGCAGGCTTGGACTGACCTTGTAACACACACGCCGTAGCTTGACAAATTGCGGGTATCCATTATGGTTATTGAAGTTCTGACAGCATTCAGCTGTGCCGTGATTGAATTACTTTCGGCTGAATGTGCAGAAAATAAATGAAGATGATTATGATTACCTGGATGTAGTAGTCATCCGGTAAGAAGCTTTCGGTCGGTTCGGCGGCCGCAGTCATAGGCTGTAAGGTGGGTTCGAGTCCCACCGGGGGCACATTTCAATGTCAGATTTACCGGTAAGCCTTGGTGGGCGTGTGTCCGTTGGGGCTAAGGAAAGAGGTTGGTATGGCTGCAAGGAAGAAGTCCGAGGAACCGAGCATCAACGTCGATGAGGTGTTGACTGACGCGGAACTCAAGGCCGCCGCGGGCGTGGAGGATGAGGCCGAGCCGGCCCCCGCCAAGTCCGAGGACGGTCCCCGCACCGTGGTGGTGGCCGAGGACGAGGCCGTGAACCGTATGGATCTGGTCGCCATGCTCGAGGACAACGGCTACGAGGTCGTCGGCCAGGCCGCCAACGGCGAGGAGGCTGTGGAGCTCACCCGCAAGTACCGTCCGGACGTGGTGTGCATGGACGTCAAGATGCCGCGCATGGACGGCATCGCCGCCGCCGGCATCATCTGCGACGAGAACATCGCCCCCGTGGTCATGCTCACCGCCTTCTCCCAGACCGATCTGGTCAAGAAGGCCACCGGTGCCGGCGCCATGGCGTACGTGACCAAGCCGTACGAGGAATCCAAGCTGCTGCCCACCCTTGAAGTGGCCATGGGCCGTTTCGCCGAGATCAACGACCTGCTGGACACCGTGGAGCGTGGCGAGCGCAAGCTCAAGGAAGCCAACGAGCAGCTCAAGGAGACCGAGGAGAAGCTCAAGAAGGCCGAGGACACCCTCGAGGAGCGCAAGCTCGTGGATCGCGCCAAGGGCCTGCTGATGGACAAGGCCGACTTCTCCGAGCAGGGCGCCTTCCGCTGGATTCAGAAGACCTCCATGGACCAGCGCATCCCGAAGAAGCGTCTGGCCATGGCCATCATCGCCAAGTACGGCGATCCGAAGCCCTCCGATTCGGATGAGCGCTGATCGATCGTTGACCGTACAGCATAACGTCGAGCCGTCCACCACCCGCACCCTGCTGGTGGTGGACGGCCATTCTTTGGCCTTCCGCGCGTTCTTCGCCCTGCCCGTCGATAACTTCAGCACCGAAGCTGGGCAGGCCACCAACGCCGTATGGGGCTTCGCCAGCATGCTCGCCCAAGTGGTCGACGCCGAGAAGCCGGACCATCTCGCCGTCGCCTTCGACGTCAAGGGCGGCACCTTCCGTAACGAGATGCTGCCGCAGTACAAAGGCACCCGCGACGCCGCCCCCGAGGAACTGCTCACCCAGCTGCCGCTCATCCAGCGCATGCTGACGGCGCTCGGCATCACCTACATCGAAAAGCCGGGATACGAAGGCGACGACGTCATCGCCACGCTCGCCACCATGGGCGACCACGACGGCTACCATACGCTCGTGCTGTCCGGCGACCGTGACGCCTTCCAGCTCATCGACGACAACGTCACCGTGCTCTATCCGGGGCATCACTTCAAGGATCTGAAACACATGACCCCGCAGGCCGTGGTGGACAAGTACAAGGTCACGCCCGCGCAATACCCCGATCTGGCGGCCCTGCGCGGCGAAACCGCGGACAACATCCCCGGCGTGCCCGGCGTGGGCGACGGCTTCGCGGCCAAATGGATCAACCAGTTCGGCTCCCTTGACGCCATCTGCGAGCACGCCGACGAGATCGGCGGCAAGAAGGGCGAGGCGCTGCGGGCCAGCATCGACCAGGTCAAGCTCAACCGCAAGGTCAACGCCCTGGTACGGGACGTGGACCTCGGCGTCGAGGTCAAGGACCTGACGTTCGGCAACGTGGACACCGCCGCATTGGACGAGCTGTTCAAGGAACTCGAGTTCGGCGGCCGCACCCGTACCCGCATGCTCAAGACCTTCAACAACGGCGTCTCCGCCGCTCAGACCGCGTCCGGTGCCGATACCGGAGCGGATGATGATGAATCCGTCGTTCCGCTGGACCCGCCCGAAGCCACGGTGATCGATTCGCCGGAGACCTTCGACGCATGGATCGCCGGCCATCGCGCTTCGGTGAACGTGCCGGATGAGGTGGCCGATTTCATCGTCGCCGACGCCGACTATCAGGGTGCCGACCGCCATACCGTCTGCGGCGATGCCGTCAACCATGCCTGGACCGTGACCGCGTGGGGAGACGTGCGCCCCGGACGCGCCGCGATGCAGTCGTTGGCCATCTGCGTGGGAGACCAGGCCGCAGTCGTCAACGCGCCGATCGACGAACCGTTGCGCCAGGCCGTGCAGACGTTCCTGGACGGCGAGCACCAGCGTGCCATCGTCCACGGCTACAAGGAGCTCCTGCATCTGCTGGGTGCCGCGGGCCTCGATATGGACCTGCCGATGTTCGACACCAAGCTCGCCGGATACCTGGCCGAGCCGGACTTCCATGCGGATTCCCTCGCCCAGGCCGCCGAACACTTCCTCGATTTCCATGCGGACGAATCCGCCGAACCCGAACAGGGCACGCTCGACTTCGCCGACGAGACGGCCGAATCGGACGCGACGGACGACGGCCAGCCGGACGAGAGCCGCTTGCGTGACCTCGCCGTCATCCGGGGACTGGCGCACCTGCTGGGCCCGATCATCGACGAACGCGAACAGTGCTGGCTCATGCGCGCGGTGGAACTGCCCGTATCCCGCGTGCTGCACGGCATGGAGCACACCGGAGCCGCCGTCGACCTGGGACGCATCACCGGCATCCGCGACCAGTTCGCCGCCGACGCCGGCATGGCGCAGAACATGGCATGGCAGTTCGCCGGCTCGCAGATCAACCTGCAAAGCCCCAAGCAGCTGCAGAAGGTGCTGTTCGAGGACATGGGCCTGAAACCCACCAAGCGCACCAAAACCGGTTCATACACCACCAACGCAGCCGCACTGCAGACCCTGTACCTGAAGTCCATCGACAACGAGCAGGCCAACGGGTTCCTCGGCGCGCTGCTCAGGCACCGTGAGACCAACAAGCTCAAGCAGATCGTGCAGACGCTGATCGATGCCGTGAACCGCAAGGACACGCGCATCCACACCACGTACGAGCAGACCGTGGCCGCCACCGGCCGACTGAGCTCCACCGACCCGAACCTGCAGAACATCCCCAACCGCAACGCCGCCGGCCGTGAGATCCGCAGCGCGTTCGTACCGGGGGAGGGGTACGAGTCCCTGATGAGCTGCGACTACTCGCAGGTCGAGCTGCGCATCATGGCCGACCTGTCCGGCGACGAGGCGCTCATCGAGGCGTTCCGCTCCGGCGCCGACTTCCACAAGTACGTGGCCTCGATGGTCTACAAGGTGCCGGTCGACGAGATCACCAGCGACCAGCGCACCCATGTGAAGGCCATGAGCTACGGTCTGGCCTACGGCCTGAGCACATACGGTCTCGCCCAACAGCTGGGCATCGCCCCGCGCGAGGCCGAAGCGCTGAAGAACCGCTACTTCGACACCTTCGGCAAGGTGCACGACTATCTGGAATCGCTCGTGTCCTCCGCCCGCAAGGAAGGGTACACGGAGACCATCTTCGGCCGCCGCCGCTACTTCCCGGCATTGCGTTCCACGAACCGCGTGGCCAGGGAAGCCGCCGAACGCGCCGCGCTCAATGCGCCGATCCAGGGCTCCGCCGCCGACATCATGAAGATCGCCATGATCCGGGCCGACCAGGCGCTGCGCGAGGCCGGCGTGAAAAGCCGCATCATCCTGCAGATCCACGACGAACTTGTGGTCGAAATCGCACCGGGGGAGGGCGAACGGGTGACCTCGCTGGTCAGCGACGCCATGGAACACGCCGTGCACCTTGCCGTGCCGCTGGACGTCTCCTGCGGCATCGGTGCCGACTGGCAGCTCGCCGCCCACTGATCTTCGGACGGGTGCCGACGGAAATCGAAGGACCCAGCAAATTTCGGCCGCGGAATCGCCTTTTCGCGGCCGAAACTTGATAGAGGCCCGCCGTGTCCAGCAGGTTTCGGACGGTCGGGTACGGCAATGCCGGTGTCGGCGGCTTGAGAACGTTACAATGAAACGTATGCCGAATCTGAAGCAAGTCATCGACGCCTTGGAAGCCCTCTACCCGCTGCGCTACGCCGAATCATGGGATGAGCCCGGCCTCATCGTGGGCGACCTGAGCCAGAGCATCGGCAAGATCGTGTTCGCGGCCGACCCGACCTCAGCCATCATCGACCAGGCCATCGAGGCGGGAGCCGACCTGCTCGTCACCCATCATCCGCTGTACTTCCGGGCTGTGCATGAAACGGGCGGACTCGGCTTCCGCGGCGACATCGTACGCAGGCTCTACCAGCACGGTTGCGCGCTCTGGGTGGGGCACACCAACGCCGACTCCGCATGGCGCGGCGTGGGACAGGCCGCGGCCGACTATTTCGGTCTCATCGACCAGAAGCCACTCGTCCCCATCGCCGACCCGGACGCCGAACGTGCCGGACATCCCGTGGGCCTGGGCCGCGTGGGACGCCTGCCTGAACCCATTGCCCTCGGTGACTTCACGCAGCGCGTGTTCGACGAGGTGAACGACCACGGCATGGCCACCGCCCTTGGCGTGCAGGTGTGCGGTGATCTGGACGCGCCGGTCGAAACCGTGGCCGTGCTGCCCGGCTCTGGCGATTCCCTGTTCGACGAGGTGCGTGCCGCCGGCGTGGACGTGTACGTGACCAGCGACCTGCGTCATCATCCGGCGACCGATGCCATCGAACAGGCCCGCTACGAGGCCCGCATGCGTGCCGCCGGCATCGTGCTGGGGCAGGGCGATGCAAGAACCCGCCCGTACCTCGTCAACACGCCGCACGCGGCCATTGAATCGATGTGGTTCAACTATGCGATCGAAGATGTGCCGGCAGCCATCGAAACGGCCACCGGCCAGCGTCCCGACGTCGCATGGCTGCATGCCACCACCGACCCGTGGACCCTGTCCATCACCTCGCACCGGCAGTGAACCGGGCGCTGGGCCCGAACGGGCTCGGCGTAGGGCCCGGCATCGGGCCGACGGCACATCGCCCGCGAAAATCCGCCGCGCACGCGACGCACCCCTTACAAGGAGGCCTCACAGGAGTGTTTGGCAACAACAAACCAAGCAAACAGGAACAGCTCGAACACCGGCTCGGCCGCAAGCTCAACGCCAGCTCGGACGGCATCGACATGGACGTGCCGGCCAAGGTGATCAGCAGCGAGACCGTGTACACCGGCCGCATCTTCCACGTGGACGACATGCGGCTCGCCCTGACCGACAAGCAGGGCAGGGAGCACGAGATCAGCCGTCAGGTACTGCGGCACGCGCCCTGCGTGGTGATGCTCGTGCACGACATGTCCACCGACCGCTACCTCATCGAACGCGAATACCATGCCGGCTCGGACATGTTCGCCTACGGACTGCCCGCAGGCCTCATGGACGAGGGCGAGGACATGATGGACGCCGCCCTGCGCGAACTCGCCGAGGAGACCGGCGTGGTGCCGGACCGCGACGTGATGGGCGTGGACTATGTGGGCGACTTCTACTCCTCCGAAGGCATGACCGATGAACTGGCGCACATCATGGTGCTGCACCTCGGCCCGTTCACACGGGAGGAACGCCATTTCGACCCGGACGAGCATGTGGAATCCGCATGGATCCCCTGGAGCGACCTGGTGGCTACGCGCATCACCGCATCCAATTCGATGATCGCCATCCAACACGAGGCGCTGCGCCGTCTTATCGCCCAGCGCAAGGACCCGGACACGCACGACAAGTCGCTGTTCGCCTGACGTTCACTCCACCGGTACACCGGTAACAAGAAAGGTGGGATACTGGAAACATGCAGATCAGACCTGGATCAATGTACCCTCTGGGTGCCAGCTATGACGGCGCCGGAGTCAACTTCGCCCTTTACTCGCAGGTTGCGCAGAAGGTCGAACTGTGCCTCTTCGACGACAACGACGTCGAGACGCGCATCGAAATGACCGAGCAGAACTCGTATGTGTGGCACAACTACATCCCCGGCCTCCAGCCCGGACAGCGCTACGGCTACCGCGTCTACGGCCCGTACGACCCGGTGCACGGCCTGCGGTGCAACCCCAACAAGCTGCTGCTCGACCCGTACGCCAAGGCCATCGAAGGCAACATCGACGGCGACGAAAGCCTCTTCTCCTACTGGTTCAGGAGCCCGGACGACCTCTCGTCCATGAACACGCTCGACTCGGCCGCCCACACCATGAAGTCGGCCGTGATCAACCCCTACTTCGACTGGGGCAACGACCAGCACCCCTACATCCCGTACCACGATTCCGTGATTTACGAGGCCCACGTGCGCGGCATGACCAACCTCAACCGCGACGTGCCGCCGGACATCCGCGGCACCTACGCCGGCCTGGCGTACCCGAGCGTCATCGAATACCTGAAGAAGCTCGGCGTCACCGCCATCGAGCTCATGCCGATCCACCAGTTCGTCAACGACTCGTTCCTCCAGGAGAAGGGCCTGTCCAACTACTGGGGATACAACACCATCGGCTTCTTCGCCCCGCACAACGCCTACTCGAGCTCCGGCGAACGCGGCCAGCAGGTCAACGAGTTCAAGTCCATGGTCAAGGCCTACCATCGCGCCGGCATGGAGGTCATCCTCGACGTGGTGTACAACCACACCGCCGAAGGCAACCACATGGGCCCCACGCTGAGCTTCAAGGGCATCGACAACCAGTCGTACTACCGTCTGGTGGACGGCGACCAGATGCACTACTTCGACACCACCGGCACCGGCAACTCGCTGCTCATGCGCTCGCCGCACGCCCTGCAGCTCATCACCGACTCCCTGCGCTACTGGGTCACCGAGATGCACGTGGACGGATTCCGCTTCGATCTGGCCGCCACGCTGGCCCGCCAGTTCCAGGAAGTCGACAAGCTCTCCGCGTTCTTCGACATCGTGGAGCAGGACCCGGTGATCAGCCGCGTCAAGCTCATCGCCGAACCATGGGATCTGGGTTCCGGCGGCTACCAGGTGGGCGGCTTCCCGTCCAGCTGGTCCGAATGGAACGGGCGCTACCGCGACACCGTACGTGACTTCTGGCGCTCGCAGCCGTCCACGCTGCCCGAGTTCGCCTCGCGCCTCATGGGCAGCTCCGACCTGTACCAGGTCAACGGCCGTCGCCCGGTGGCCTCCGTGAACTTCATCACCGCGCACGACGGCTTCACCCTGAACGACCTCGTGAGCTACAACGAGAAGCACAACGAGGCCAACGGCGAAGGCAACCGGGACGGCGAATCCAACAACCGCTCCTGGAACTGCGGCGTGGAAGGCCCCACCAACATCCGGGACGTCAACGACCTGCGCCAGCGTCAGATCCGCAACATGTTCTCCACGTTGCTGTTCAGTCAGGGCATCCCGATGATCTGCGCCGGCGACGAGGTGGAACGCACCCAGCAGGGCAACAACAACGCCTACTGCCAGGACAACGAGATCTCCTGGACCAACTGGGACCTCAACAGGGACCAGAAGGACATGCTGGCGTTCGTCTCCAAGCTCATCCACCTACGACTCAACCATCCCGTCCTGCACCGCCGTCGCTTCTTCACCGGACGCGAGCCCGGAGACGATTCGAACAAGATCCCGCAGGTCGAATGGTTCGACCACACCGGTTCCATCATGGACATGGAGGATTGGCAGAACACCCACGCCTTCTCCATGATGATCTACCTGAACGGTTCGGACATCCCCGAAGTGGACTGGTACGGCAACCGGATGGTTGACAACGACTTCATCCTCATCTTCAACGCCCACTACGAGCCCATCATGTTCACGTTGCCGGACGAGCGGTACGGCCGCAAGTGGCAGCTCATCGTGGACACGCACAATCCCAAGGGCCCCGAGCTGAGCTACGAGGCCGGATTCGTGATCACCGCGCAGGCGCGCAGCTTCCTGATGCTCATCAGCGCCAAGAAGCCCAAGCGTCCGTTCGAGCCGACCGAGGGCTGAGACTGAGTCCTGATTTGAATCCGGGCCAATAGATAGTCATGGGCCGCTTCCCTGCTTTCGCTGGGGAGCGGCCCATCGTGATACCAAGGTTCTTGGCGCCCCTTGTCAGGGGAGCTGTCAATCGTAGGTTGACTGAGGGGTGGTTCCGAAGAATTCAACCGGCATTGAGACGACGTCACTTGTCCGCGGCGATGCGGGATTCGATGTGCTCGGATTCGTCGTCCTTGTCAAGCCCGCCCTCGACCATCTGCGCGTGCAGCAGCTGCGCGGCCACGCGGTCGGCCTCGATGGCGGCGATCTGCCGCGAGAACACGATGAACCAGCCCAGAAACATGAGACCGGCCAACGCCTCAACGTTGGTGAGCGTGTTGTGCCCCATCATCATGTTGGCCCAGAACCCCGCGCACACCAGCGCGGCCAGATCGGAGGCCACCATCACCGCCTTGGACAGGCGCGGGGCGAGCCAGGGCAGGCAGACGAACAGCACCAGCATCACGAACGGCAGGCCCTTGGCGCACACGTTGTGCATGAGGTTATGCGGCGTATAACGGAACGCGCCGATGCCGATGAACGCCAGGCCCGAGATGGTCAGCAGCGCGGACAGGATGGTGATGCGCGCCATGAAGTGCGGGATGTCGTAGCCTCGGTTCGGGTCCTTGTTGGTGCGGTCGTGCCACAGTCGCTGCAGACGCTCGGTGGTCACCAGTTCGGAGATGGCGAAGTAGCTGACGATGATGATGCATGTGCCGGCCAGCATGAGCGTGGAGTTGAACATGCGGGCGGCGAAGGTGGTGCGGTCGCCGAGCTGGGAGAAGTTGTTGTGATACCAGTACGGATCGTCGGTGGTCATGCCGGCGGTCACCACGCCGGAGATCACGAAGAACGGTAGCAGGCTCGCGATGGTCTTGGCGTTCATCAGCTCGGCCTGCACGAAGGTCATGTATCCCACCACGCCGGCGAATCCGGCGCAGACGCTGGAGATGTAGCCGGAGAAGATGGCGTTGCCCATCATGTCGTTCGCGGCGCCGATCAGGGCGAACGAGGACAGGAATATCGTGGAGGCGTACACCACTGAGAGGGCCACAATCTCCACGATGCGGCGGATCGGCGCGAACCAGCCGTGATTGAGGTTCAGCGAGCGTGATTTGCTGGCGTATCCGATGATGAAGGAAATGACGCCGCAGCCGGCCACGATGCCCGAACACACCATGAACCGACGCTGGGTGAGCTGCCAGATGGCCGGCGCGTATTCCATATAGATGTTCATGGACACGGCGCCCACCACGGCGCAGATCAGGAAGGAGATCAGGCCGGAGGTCTCCGCGCGCTGATGACGTCCCATGGGTGCTCCTTCCGTTTATGGTTCCGCTGCCGGTAACGCTTCGCGGACGAATCTTGCCAAATCTTCATTGTATCCCGTGTCCCGGTCCGGATATGCGATACAATGTCTTCTTGTGCCGTCGCCGCATGTGCCCATACCGGCGATGCAACGGCATGACGGGCTATAGCGCAGCTTGGTAGCGCGCCTGCTTTGGGAGCAGAATGTCGCCGGTTCAAATCCGGCTAGCCCGACTCGAAAGCCCTACTCCCGCTTGAGATGTAGGGCTTCTTCGTTTTCTCGCCGACACCCGGTAACAAAATTCCGGGTTAATAGACAGAACGTGGGTCTTATCCGCGCGTGTCATCGGCGCGGCGCGGGTCATTTTGAACGTCCTGCCCAGCCGGTCCTGATGCCGAATCCACTCTCGTAGGCGTTGATGCCGGTGGCGGGCAGTTGTACCGCGGTCGAGGTTCCCGGAACCGGCTCGTCGTTTCCCATGTCCTCCGCCTTCCTGGTTTTCCAGTGCTCGGGAATGACGAACGACATGGGATCGGGATCCGCCGCTACCTGCCCAAGAAAACCGGATTCGACGACCTGGCGGACGCGGACCTGCAGGCCATCGTGGACGAGATCAACGACACCCCCATGAAGGTCCGGGGCTGGGAAACACCCAACGAGGTTTGGTACCGCGAATTCAGCAAAGTAATGTCGAGGCCGAGCCACCCAAAGACGGGCGTTGCACTTACAAATTGAATTCGGGTCAAAGAGTCAAGCCTGTCTCGTGTTGTCATGCGCGAGACGGGCTTTTCCTGTGCGAGAGCCCCGAAAGGCTATTCGATGCCCATTCCGAATCCCTTGTTCACCGGCCCGTCGGGCTGTGGCTTTCTTCGGCGGGTTGGCGGGATCGGCCCGACGCCGGTGATTTCGGAGGATGGTCCTGTGTTGTCAGTTCCATCCTCCGACGAGTTCGAGGCAGCAGTGGCCCGTCACCGAGTGTCCTCGGTAGGTGCCGACCACTTGGCTTGCGCCTTCGTATTTGCGCCCTGAGGGGTTCGGCGAAGCGATTTCCTGTTCGTCCATGATGGATGTGACGGTGAGTTTCGCTTCCCATTCGGGGATGGAGATGGTCCATCCGGTTGGGTATTTCATGCCGGTCACAGGACTTTCCCACACGTTGAAGGAGTCGCCGACCATCGGATCCACGCCGGCGGAAGATTGGGTGCCGTCCTCATGCAGGACGCTGGCCCAGCAATGTTCGCTGCCCGTGGCCAGTTCGGTTACACCCCATAGGCTGATCACGTCGGGATCGTTATCGAAGCAGAGGTTCATCCACAGCCATTTGCAGTTGTAGCCGTCCTTGAGGCTTCTGCCTTTGGGCATGCCGGCGAACTGACGGTCCATCCATACCATTCCCTCCACCTCGTGGCGCTGGCCGTTGAGAGTGATGACGCCTTTGGCAGCCATGTGCGGGAATGAGTATTGGTAGTTGGCCACTCCGGCGATCTGGAAGTAGCCGGTACCGAGACTGTAGAGTGGGTATCCGGTGCCGTGCAGGTCGAGGTAGATGGATCCGTCCGGCATGGCCGATGCGATGCGCATGTTGTCGAGGTCGCCTTCGATGACGTCCTTGTCGGTGTGGATGTGCAGTCCCTGGCCTGCGACCTGTCCTCGCCTGACCTTGTAAAAGCGGTCTTCGTGACGGTAGATGCGTCCGGTCTCATCGGTGATGGACAGCACGCTGTTGATCATGCGCACCGGCAGGTATTTGGAGAACTGCAGGACGCTGACATGGTACATGAAGTCAAGGGTGTGGCCGCCCGTCTCGAAATGACCGACCCAGAACCATGAGTTGCCGACTTTGTCGGTGCGTATGAATGTGTCTTGGATGGGATCCACCAGCGGTTCGGTGCCGTGGTGGAAGGTACGGATGTTGTGGGTCAGCGAGTTGTTCGTGGTGTCCATCATGTCTCGTTTCGTTTTGGTTCCGTGTCTGTTGATACGTTGTCGTTTCGGTCACTGTCCGACGAGAGTCTGTTTCGTCGTGCCTCGGCGCGTTCGAGTCGCCAGAAGCGCCGTGACGAGGGCGGCCGCGAGGATGACCGCGATGGCGGCGAATGCCAGCGTCGAGCCGAGTATGGATTGCGCGTGCTCGCTGGCGGTGGGCGCGAGGGTGGTGGACAGCGCGGAGATGGATACGATGAGGGCGGTGCCCATCGAGGAGGCGATCTGTCCGACGGTGTTGGTCACGCTTTGCGCGTGTCCGATGTTTTCGTTGTCGAGTGCGTTGATGCCCCAAGTGTTCACCGGGGTCATGGCGAACATGAGTCCCGCGTAGAGCACGGTATAGGCGCATGCCGTGAGGATGACCGAGGCGTCCGCGCCGAGCAGAGCCATGAGCACGCCGCCGATGGTCATGACCGTCAGGCCGGGCAGGGCGACCTTGCGGATGCCGTATTTGTCGAACATGCGGCCTGAGACGATACCGCAGCATGCGCCGATGAGGGCGCCGGGAAGCATGGCGAGCCCGCTGGCGGTGGCGGATGCGCCGAGCACGGTCTGGATGAACATCGGCACCATGACGTTGCAACCCATGAGGGCCGCCTGCATGCATGCCACGATGATCACCGAATGCGCGTAGGTGCGGTTGGCGAGGATTCCGACGCGCAGCATCGGTTCCTTCGTCTTGAGCTGTCGGCGCACGAACACGGCCACGAGCAGCACGCCGACGACGATCAGCGAGACGGTGAGCATCATGTTGCTGGTGGACGTGAACGTGGACAGCCCGTACAACAGGCATGCCAGACCGGCCGAGGAGAACAGCACGGAGACAAGGTCGAACGCACCCGGTTGGAAGCCGTCGAAGTTACGCAGGTAGACGGCGGCCAACGCGATGACGATCAGCGAGACGGCCGCCATGATGACGAACAGCGTGCGCCAGCCGAACGAGTCGATGATCACGCCGGAGACGGACGGGCCGAGCGCCGGGCGAAACCGACGACGAGTCCTGTGATGCCCATTGCCGTACCGCGGCTTTCCTTGGGGAACACGAGCAGGATCACCGCGGTGACCATCGGCATGATCGCGCCGGTGCACAGGGCCTGCAGCACCCGGCCGACCATGAGCAGGGGGAAGGTCGGCGCGAATGCGGCGACGAGACTGCCGGCCGCGAACAATGAGATGCATCCAATGAACAGTCTGCGGGTGGAGAAGCGTCCCATGAGGAACGCTGCGAGCGGGATGACCATCGCCTCGACCAGAGAATAGCCGCTGGACAGCCACTGAACGGTGGTGGAATCCACCCCGAGGTCCTTCATGATGGACGGCAGCGCCGGCGTGACCACCGACATGTTGAGCACGGCCAGCAATGTGCCCATGAGCAGCACGATGACCATGATCCATTGTTTTCTGTTGATGCCAAGTTTCACAATAACACTCCGATAAACAATAGTTATTGCTTATTCAACGAGCATCAATTATTATCGAAACGCAACGGATGACAACCACCGATATGCGACATTTCTCGCTTATTCGACGATTCGCCTGAATCGTCGAATAACACGCGGCTTATGGGCGGAGCGGGAATGACGCTACCGGCAGGACGAAAGGAGCACGGTGACCGATCTGCGCATCGTCAAAACCCGCAAGGCAATCCGCGAGGCGTTCCTGCGCCTACGGGCATCAGGAGTTCCGGTCTCGAAGGTCAAGGTCAAGGACATCTGCGACCTTGCGCTCGTCAACCCAAGCACGTTCTACAAGCATTACCTCGACGTATACGACCTCAACGACAAGCTTGAGGACGAGACCATCGACGCGATGCTGGAGCATTACCCCGACAAGGACAAGATCCTGTCCGATCCGCCCGCATTCCTCAATGGCTGGAGGCCGGCCATCGACAGCCAGATCGACGATCTGCGCGTCCTGTTCGCCGGCCGCCCCGAAGCCATGTTCCGCAAAATCGAATCGACGCTCGTCGATCGTTACTCCGCCCGAGCGGCGAACGAGCGCGAGCGCATCGCCGCCGTCTTCTCCATCGCCGGGGCTCTCCACTCGCTTGGCCTGCTCAAGCTGGAAGGCGGACAAAGCGACGACGAGATCATCGCGGCGGTCGCCGAAAACCTCAACGCCATCGCCGCTCGGATCCCCGACGGACGATAACGAACACCCCCTATACGAATCAACGGCATCATCACACGGATACTCTTTAATCATCTAGTCGATCATCATGGAACAGATAACAGAACGTCATCCCATCCCCTCGTCGGCATCGCGATTCGCCGCATCGATACTGACCGCGCTGGTCTTCGTCGTCGCGCTGAATCTGCGAGCCCCGCTCACATCCGTCGGCCCGCTGCTGCCACGGATAGGGGCGTCCGAACATCTCAACGCGACGATGCAGGGTCTGCTCGGCTCGTTGCCCATCCTCGCGTTCGCCGCCGTCTCCCCGATGGTGCACCGGGCCGCCGGACGCATCGGCATCGAACGCACCGTGCTGGCCGCGATGGTGTTCCTGACGCTCGGCATTGTGATCCGTTCGGCATGCGGCACCATCGGACTGTGGGCCGGCACGCTCGTCATCGGTTGCTCGATCGCGGTGGGCAACGTTCTGGTGCCGGCCATAGTCAAACGCGATTACCCTGGTCACACATCACTTGCCACCGGCATATACTCCGCATGCATGACCGGCATGGCCGCGTTCGCCTCGGCCGTGACATTGCCCCTGTCCGATGCAATCGGGTGGCGGGGCACGCTCGGCATCTGGGCCATTCCCGCCGGAGCCGTCACGTTGCTGTGGCTGTGGCGTTCACGGGCGAATGCGCGAAGGACGACCTCGGCCGCGAAGACCGCCGCCGATGCGCAGCCCCGCAGCCGACAGAGTACGGCATCGGAGACCCGACTCCGTGTCTCCATGTGGAAAAGGCCGGAGGCATGGGCCGTTACCCTGTTCATGGGGCTGCAATCTGTGAACTATTACGTGTGCGTCACCTGGCTGCCCACCATCGAGGTCTCCTTCGGCGTGCCCGCCGACCGGACCGGCTGGCATCTGGCAGTCTTCCAGCTCGTCGGTATCGTCATGGGACTGCTCATCCCCGTGCTGCTGAAGGGCGACAGCCAGGTCGCCGCCGTTGTCGTCGCCAGCGTGCCATTGGCCATCGGCGCGCTCGGACTGGCATTCGCGCCGCGGCTCGATCTGCTGTGGATCATCGTCGCCAGCGTCGGCTCGGGATGCTCTCTGGTCGTGGCACTCTCATTGATCGGATTGAAGACTTCGACCACCGAGGAGACGACGCAACTGTCGGGCATGGCTCAATGCGTCGGATACCTGCTCGCCGCAGTCGGCCCCACGTTGGCCGGAACGATCTACGACATCACCTCGGGATGGCGGACGGTGCTCATCATGCTGGCCATACTAGCCGTCGCACAGACCGCCATCGGCATCATCATCGGACGGAATAAGGAAGCGGGGCGATGACCATGCTCGGCGAAACAACCCACGACGCAATGGTACTAGCCAGGTCGGTGGGCTACTATCGCAATCGGCAGCTGATCCTTGCCGACGTAAACCTCACCATTGCCACCGGCGGACGATGGGTGCTGTTCGGACCGAACGGAGTGGGAAAATCCACACTGCTGGAAATGATCGCGATGCGCACCTACCCCAACGTCGGCGAACTGCGCGTCTTCGGGGACCGGACCGTCGCGGGCTCGGACCCGGAGCGCCGTCGCACCCGCATAGCCATCGTCTCGGCGGCGTTCGGGCACAACATCGGGTCGGAAATGAACCCGCTCACGGTCGTCGCCTCGGGGATTCCACGAGGAACGAAGGATTCGGCCGACGAGGCATACGAGAAGGCGTACGCGATGATGCGCCGGCTCGGCATCGCATATCTGACCGGCAAACAGTGGCGCAACCTGTCCGAAGGCGAACGCACGAGGGTGATGATCTCCCGCGCGCTCGTCTCGCCGGCGGATCTCCTGATCTTCGATGAACCGACCACCGGCCTTGATCTGGGCGGCCGTGAAACGGTGTTGCGAGAACTGTCGGCGCTGGCCTCGCGAGGGGACGAGCGCACGATGCTGCTCGTCACGCATCAGGTGGAGGACATCCCCGCCGGATTCGACCATATCGCGATGATGGGCCGAATGACGGAACACGAGTGCATGACATACCTCGACACGCATCCGCGCATCTACGCCACACTTGACGGCAACACGACACCGGGAACCATCACATTCACCGGACCACTTGACGAAGGACTTACCGACGAACGTCTCGAATCGATGTTCGGCGTCCCGCTACACGTAGAGCGAACCGGGCAGCGGTGGAGGGCCTCGCACCGGCTGCGTTTCGCATGAGCGGACCGAATGAACGCCTCGTCGCCGGCTGCCGCTGCTCCTCAGTCATTGTGTCGCATTCGACCGGGGAGCACCGGCGCCGATGCGGACACGACCGGGACACGGCGACCGCGGAAAACAACGAAGCCGGCAGCAATCAGCGGATGTCGCCGGTTCAAATCCGGCTAGCCCGAAAAACGGCGGAATTCCAAGGGTTTTTGAGCCTTGGAATTCCGCCTTCTGCGTATGGGGGGTACACGCGGGGTACATGGCTGAAGACCATGGTTTCCGAAAATTATGTGCCCGATACGTATGAATGGCTGGGGAGTCCGGTGGTTGGCATGACACGACGCGAAGGGTTGGCTCACCAATCGGGGTTGACGATCTGCATGGCCACGCCGTCGTCCATCACATGGAAGCCGTGTCCCTCGTAGAACGATGCGTTCTTGCTTTCCTCGGGCATGACCTCGATATAGAAGTAGTCGCGGTACTTGTCCTTGAGCATCTCGATCATATGGCCGGCGATGCCATTGCCCTGATATTCCGGGTCGACCAGCACGTAATGCACGTAGGCGAGCATCGAACCGTCATCCAGCGCGCGCACCAGACCGACCAAACGGTCGCCGTCCCACGCGGAGATCACCGTGGACGACCCCATAAGCGCCTGATACAGGCGTTCGGGGTAATTGGCGGACACCCAGCCGACCGAACGAAACAGATCCCTTGCCTGCTCCTTGGTGAAGTGTCGCTCTTCGGTGAACGTAATGGCCATGGTCCTCTCCTTGCTGATTGATGATTCCGGGTCCCAGTCGGACGCTGGCCGGAAAACACTGACAGCATACCCACTCTGCGACCACTATGGGTTTCGGAATGCAAGATATGAACGGCGCGGCAGCCATTCATCGGCGACGGCAAATACGACGAAACCCCGCACGAATGCGGGGTTTCGATGGTGCCCGAGACGGGACTTGAACCCGTACGCCTGTATAAAATAGGCACTAGCACCTCAAGCTAGCGCGTCTACCATTCCGCCACCCGGGCAGGTGTCGTTTAGGACAACGGTTAGGCACTTTATCTGGGATTCGCGCCTGAGTCAAATCGCGCCACTTCATGAGACGATTCATGAGACAATGCAACCCCACCGTCCACGAACCGGAAAATCAAACGGATACGGTAACGGTCTTCCCATGCGGAAAGGGACCCGACCGGTCCCGCGTGTCACTGGCGCTCGGGATCCGTGTTGCGATCTCAGAACTGCCGTGTGTCCGCCTCGTCATAGCCGGGATTGGGACTGTCGTCGGACAGACTAGCTGTCCGGGCCGGGCCGACTTGAGCAAAACACCGTTTCCGCCGGGCAATCCTGATAGATTGGCGGTATGACCGAACAATCGAATCTTTGGCCGGCACCGCTCGCCGGCAAGCCGCTGGACGCCACGGTGACCGTGCCCGGCAGCAAATCGCTCTCGAACCGTTACCTTATCCTCGCCGCGCTTGGCTCCCGACCGGTCACGTTGGTCGGCTTGCTGCGCTCGCGTGACACCGACCTCATGATGGGGGCGCTCGAAGCCTTGGGCGTCCGCTGCGAGGTGGATTCCCAAGTCGATACCACGGTAACGGTGACGCCGCCCGCCAGCGGCCGTTTCCGTGGCAACGTCGACCTGTTCTGCGGCCTGGCCGGCACAGTGATGCGTTTCGTGCCGGGTCTTGCGCTGTTCGCCGACGGTCCGGTCCGTTTCGACGGTGACGAACAGGCCTATGCCCGTCCGATGAAGCCCGTACTGGACGGATTGGAGCAGTTGGGCGCCATCGTGGAGTACCACGGCGAGGTGGGGCGTCTGCCGTTCACCATCACGCCGCCCGCAAGTCTGTCGGAAACCCGAGCCGAGGTGAGCATCGACTCGTCCGGTTCCTCCCAGTTCATCTCCGGACTGCTGCTTATCGGTTCCCGTCTGCCGGGTGGTCTCGTGCTGCGGCACACGGGGGAGAAGACCCCGAGCCTGCCGCACATCTGCATGACTGTGGCCGATGTGACCGGTGCCGGCGGCGCCATCGAGGCCGATGAATCCGCACGCATGTGGACGGTCGAATCACGCGCCCTGCAGCTGCCGGATAAGGTCACGGTCGAACCCGACCTGTCGAACGCTGCGCCGTTCCTGGGCGCGGCCCTCATCGCCGGCGGGACCGTGCGTGTGCCGCATTGGCCGGTGGAGACGACCCAGCCCGGTGGCCTGCTGCCGGGATATCTGGAACACATGGGGGCCAAGGTCTCGTTCCCGGAGATTGATGGCGTGCGCTACTGCGAGGTGACCGGCGACGGCACCGTGCATGGGCTTGGCACGTTCGACCTGACCGCGGCGGGGGAGATCGCGCCTTCACTGGCCGCGATTCTGGTGTTCGCCGATGCGCCAACCGACATGGTGGGTATTGGCCATCTGCGTGGCCATGAGACGAACCGTCTGGCCGCGCTGGTCAATGAAATCACCCGCGTGGGCGGCAAGGCCGAGGAACTGACGGACGGTCTGCGCATCGAACCGGTGCCGGCCGGCGCGCTGCATGGCGCCGACATGGAGACCTACGCCGATCACCGCATGGCGACCTTCGCCGCGATGCTCGGCCTGCGCATCCCCGGTATTCAGGTAATCAACGTGGCCACCACCCGCAAGACCCTGCCTGATTTCGTCGGCATGTGGAACGGCATGCTGGGGGAGTAGCACCGGGTTCTCCGGCTATGGGAGATGCGTGTTGCTGGCTCCCCTCTCTGAGGGGAGCTGTCAGCGAAGCTGACTGAGGGGAGTACTGCGGCACAATGCAATGCGGTGCTCCCCTCAGTCGTCTACGACGACAGCTCCCCTCAGAGAGGGGAGCCAGCAACCACCAAATACGCAAGGAGGGTTGTGACAATCATGGTGATTGTCACAACCCTCCTTATCGTGAATGAATCAGTGATTCAGATTCACTTGGCGAACTTGTTGCCGTAGGTGTCCTCGCCGGCTTCCGCGATGGCGGCGGACTTGCGGGCGATGGCCAGCTCCTCGTTGGTCGGGATCACGGCGATGATCACGGAGGAGTCCGGGGTGGAGATGATGCGCGGCTCCTTGGAACGCTTGGCGTTCTTCTCCTCGTCCAGCTTGACACCGAACGGAGCGAGCTTATCGCACACCATCTTGCGCACGATGTCGTCGTTCTCGCCCACACCGGCGGTGAAGGTGATCACGTCGCAGCCGCCCATCTGGTAGGTGTAGTTGCCGATGTAGCTCACGATGCGGTGCACGTAGACATCCAGGGCCAGCTTGGCGTCCTCGTTGCCCTCGGCCACCAGGCGGTGGACCTCGCGCAGATCGCCGAAGCCGGTCATACCGGTCATACCGGAGCGCTTGTTGAACAGGGCATCCAGCTCGTCCACGTTCATGTGGGCGTTGCGGATCAGGTGGAAGACCACGGCCGGGTCGATGTCGCCCGTACGGCCGCCCATGACCAGACCCTCAAGCGGGGTCAGACCCATGGAGGTCTCGACCGGCTTGCCGGAGACCTCGGCGGAGGCGGAAGCGCCGTTGCCGATGTGCAGGACGATCTGCTTGAGGCCCTCGGCCGGCTTGCCGACGACTTCCGGCACCACGGAGGAGATGAACTCGTGGGAGGTGCCGTGGGCGCCGTAGCGGCGGATGTGGTACTGCTCGGCGATCTCCTTGTTCAGCGCGTAGGTGCTGGCGGCCTTCGGCAGCTGGAAGAAGAAGGAGGAGTCGAAGACGAAGATCTGCGGCACGTCCGGCAGCAGGGCGCGCATGACCTCGGCGCCCTTGGCCTCCGGACCGTTGTGCAACGGGGCGAGGACGGCCAGATCCTTGACGGCGTTGATGGTCTTGTCGTTGACCAGGGCCGGCTTCGGGAAGAGGGAGCCGCCCTGCACCACGCGGTGGCCGACGGCCACGATGCCCGCATCGGACAGCTTCGGGCCGTACTCCTCGAAGAAGCCGAGCACGCGCTTCAGACCCTGCTCGTGGTCGTGAATCGGCTCCTCGAGCTCATGCTTCTCGCCGTTGTACTCGTGCTTGTAGTGGCCGTCGATCGGCTCGCCGATCTTCTCCACTAGGCCGGAAGCGAGGCCTTCGCCGGATTCGAGGTCCACCAGCTGGTACTTGATCGAGCTGGAGCCGGAATTGATGACAAGGACGGTTTTCGCCATTGTGGGCATCCTCCATTGTGATATGTTGAGTCCCGCCGAACGAAGCGGGTTACCGTTGATTAGATTACTCGTTGCTTGCTACAAAACACATTTATGCTGCGGTCACGATGAGACGCCGCTCGTACTTGGCTCCCTTCGCTGAGGGGAGCTGTCGGCGTAAGACGACTGAGGGGAGCCGCAATGATATGCGAGACTCCCCTTAAGTCACTTCCTGACAGCTCCGCTCAGCGAAGGGAGCCAAGTTAGGACGGTCTACTGCGCCTCGATGGCGGTCAGGGCGATCGTGTTGATGATGTCCTGCACCAGGGCGCCGCGGGACAGGTCGTTCACCGGCTTGTTGAGGCCCTGCAGCACCGGGCCGATGGCGAGGGCGCCGGAGGAGCGCTGCACGGCCTTGTAGGCGATGTTGCCGGCGCACAGATCCGGGAAAACGAACACGTTGACGTGTCCGGCCACGTCGTTGCCCTTGGCCTTGGTGGCGGCCACGGTGGGGGACCAGGCGGCGTCGAACTGGATGGAGCCGACCACCGGCAGATCCGGGGCCTTCTCCTTGAGGAGCTTCGTCGCCTCCTCGACCACGTCCACATCCGGGCCCTTGCCGGAGCCGAGGGTGGAGTACGAGAGCATGCCGACCTTCGGGTCGATGCCGAACGCGCGGGCGGTCTCGGCGGACTGCAGGGCGATTTCGGAGAGCTGCTCGGCGTCCGGGTTGAGGTTGATGGCGCAGTCGGCGAACACGGCCACATGGTCCTTGAAGCACATGAGGAACGCGCCGGAGACCAGCTTCTGGCCGGGCTTTGTCTTGATGACCTGCAGGGCCGGGCGTACGGTGTTGGCGGTGGAGTTCACGGAACCGGAGACCAGACCGTCGGCGTAGCCGAGCACCACGAGCATGGTGCCGAAGTAGCTGGCGTCCGCGAGCTGCTTGCGGGCCTGCTCCTCGGTCATGCCCTTCTTGGCGCGCAGCTCGCACAGCTTGGCCACCATGGGCTTGAGGATGTTCTCGTCGTCCATGGACTGGAAGCGGGCGCGTTCCAGGTAGTTGAGGCCGAGCTCCTTGCCGCGGGCCAGGATGGCGTCCTTGTTGCCCACGATGATGAGGTTCACGATTTCGCGCTCGAGCAGGTAGTCGGCCGCCTTGATGATGCGGTCCTCCTCGCCCTCGGGCAGCACGATGGTCTTCTTGTTGCTCTTGGCCTTGCCGAGCAGGCCGAACTGGAAGGCGTACGGGGTGATGGGGGCCTCGATGTCCACGTTGAGGGCGGCGAGCACCTCCTCGGTGGGGGCGTTCTTGCGGAAGGTCTCCAGGGCGAGTTCCTTGGTGGATTCGTCGGTGAAGGGCACCTGCGGCAGCGTCCAGACGGGCAGGCCGTACTTGGCCAGCGTCTCCTTGACGGATACGGCGTGACGCGGCTCGCAGCCGGTCACGAAGATGCCGAGCACCTTGTTGCCGGCCGCTTCCATGCCTTCGATGGACAGCTTGACGGTCTCGTCCAGCTCATGCGGCCAACGGTCGATGGTGCAGACGGCCAGGAACACACCGGCCTGCAGATCGGCGGCCACGTTGGCGTTGAACTCGTAGCTGGTCGGATCGTTCACGTGGGACTTGTCGGTGCCCACGATCAGTGCGGCGTCCGCTCGGGCCACGTCCATCGCGTCGTTGAACGCGCCGATGATGTCGCCGCGCGCGGTGTCCTTGTCCTGACGCACCTTGTGCACGTCGAGGCCGGTGGACAGGGCCACGCCGAGGCCCGAGTTCGAGGCGGACAGCAGGACGGGCGTGAAGTCGTCGTGGTTGGACACGGCCGGACGGAACACGATGGTCTTGTACTTCGAGGTCAGTGCGTTGAGCACGCCGTAGGCCACGACGTTGCGGCCATTGGCGCCTTCGGGACTTGCGATGTATACGCGGGTAACGGTCACTTTGGTCTGTCTCCTTTGATGATCAACAATGATTGGGACCACACATCATTGTACTTGCCCTTGTTATCGATCACGTCCAAGACACCGGGGCGTTTGCTGATGGAACGTCAGGGCCGTGATGGCGGAGACAGGGGAGAGCGGCGGCCATGGGGAAGCGCCCGTACGTATACGAAAAGGGCTCGGGACGAATCCCGAGCCCTTTCCTAAGCCGTTAGGCTAAACCGTGGAGTGGCTAAATCACTCGTTGTCGCCAGCGGTGGCGGCGGTGGCGGTGACGGCACCCTTCTCAGCGGTGTTCAGACCGGAGTACACCCAGTCGGTGTAGTCCGGGTGATCGTAGCCGTTGTTGACGGCGAACTGGAAGGCTTCCTGGCGGAAGGCCTCGAGCTCGTTGATCTTGTCGGCGTACTTGTCGGCGTCGATCATGCGCAGGGCCTCGGCGGTCAGCTCGTAACGATCGATCTCGTTCACGCGAACCATGTCGTACGGGGTGGTGGTGGAGCCCTCCTCCTCGTAGCCGTGGACGTTGAAGTTGTCGTGGTTCGGGCGATCGTAGATCAGGCCGCGCACGTCGTGAGCGTAGGAGTGGTACGCGAACAGCACCGGCTTGTCGGCGGTGAAGATGTCGGCGAACTCCTCGTCGGACAGGGCCTCGTCGTTCTCCTTGGCGGACTGCAGAGCGAGCAGGTCAACCACGTTGACGACCTTGAACTTGATGCCCATGGCCTTCAGCTTGTCGGAAGCGGCCATGATCTCCTGGGTCGGGACATCGCCGGCGGCGGCAAGCACGATCTCGGCCTCATCGTTGGACTTCGCGGTGGAGGCCCAATCCCAAGCGGCGGCACCCTTCTCGAGCTCGGCGCGAGCCTCGTCCAGGGACAGCCAGGTGGCGGCCGGCTGCTTGCCGGCGATGATGGCGTTGATCTTGTTGGTGGACTTGTAGCACTTCTCGGCGATGGCCAGCAGCATGTTCGCATCGGTGGCGAAGTAGATGCCGATGACGTGATCGTTGTGGAAGCACTTGTTCAGCAGCAGGGAGGTGACACCCGGATCCTGGTGGGAGAAGCCGTTGTGGTCCTGACGCCAGACGTGGGAGGAGACCAGCAGGTTCATGGAGGCGATCGGCTTGCGCCACGGAATCTCGCGGACGGTAGCCTCAAGCCACTTGGCGTGCTGGTTCAGCATGGAGTCGATCACGTGGACGAAGGACTCGTAGGAGCTCCAGATGCCGTGACGACCGGTCAGCAGGTAGCCCTCGAGGAAGCCTTCCATCTGGTGCTCGGACAGCTGCTCAACGACCTGGCCGGAGACGTGCATGTGCTCGTCGACCTCGTCGGAGATGTAGCCGGCATCCCACTGCTTGTTGGTGACCTCGTAGGAAGCCTGCAGACGGTTGGAAGCGGTCTCATCCGGTCCGAAGATGCGGAAGTCGTGCATGTTGTTCTTGATGATGTCGCGGGTGTAGACACCGAGACGACGGGTGGCCTCGAGCTGGCCCCAGCCGTGGCCGTACTTCTCGACTTCCTTGACGGCGTAGTCCTCGAGGTTCGGCAGCTTCAGGTCGTCGCGGATCAGACCACCGTTGGCGTTCGGGTTGGCACCGATACGCAGCTCACCGGTCGGCATGAAGGCGGTGACGTCGGCCTTGACGGCGCCGTTCTCGTCGAACAGCTCCTCCGGCTTGTAGGACTCCAGCCAGTTCTTCAGGACCTCGAAGTGGGCCTCGGTATCGCGGGCGGAAGCCAGCGGCACCTGGTGAGAACGCCAGGAGCCCTCGGTCTTCTTGCCGTCGATGTACTTCGGGCAGGTCCAGCCCTTCGGGGTGCGGAAGATCAGCATCGGGTAGAACGGACGGTGGACGTTGTCCGTCTGAGCGGTGGCCTTGATGTCGCAGATCTCGTCCCAGATGGTCTCCCACAGCTCGGCGAAGCGACGGTGGATGGACATGTGGTCCTCATCGTCGAAGCCGGCGACGAACTCGTACGGCTCGTAGCCCATGCCGTGGAAGAACTCGTGCAGCTCTTCGTCGGAGATGCGGGACAGGATGGTCGGGTTGGCGATCTTGTAGCCGTTGAGGTGCAGGATCGGCAGCACGATACCATCGGTGCGCGGGTTCACGAGCTTGTTGGACTGCCAACCGGTGGCCAGCGGGCCGGTCTCGGCCTCGCCATCACCGACGATGGCCGGCACGAACAGGGACGGGTTGTCCATGATGGCGCCGTAGGCGTGGGACAGGGCGTAACCCAGCTCGCCACCCTCGTGGATGGAGCCCGGGGTCTCCGGAGCGAAGTGGGACGGGATGCCGCCCGGGTAGGAGAACTGACGGAAGAACTTCTGCAGACCAGCCTCGTCCTTGGTGATCTTCGGGAAGGTCTCGGTGTAGGTGCCGTCCAGGTAGGACTGGGAGGTACCGGCCGGGCCGCCGTGGCCCGGGCCCATGATGATCACGGTGTTCTGGCCGTGGTCGGCGATGAAGCGGTTGATGTGGCCGATGAGGAAGTTCAGGCCCGGGGTGGTTCCCCAGTGACCCACCAGGCGGTGCTTCACATCTTCGCGGGTGAAGGGCTCCTTCATCAGCGGGTTGCTGCGCAGATAAATCTGGCCGATGGAAAGGTAGTTGGCGGCGCGCCAGTACTTGTCAACGCCTTCGAGGGCTTCCTCGGAAACCGGAGCGTTGAGCTTCTTCCAAGGGGTGCCAATAACAGGACTCGTCATGTGTACTCCTGTACTCCTGCACGTATCCGTGCGATTGATTATTTCTGTTCGGTCACGGGCCCTGATTCCTTGCGGTATCAAGGCTTTCCGTTCCCAATCACTCGTCATGGTACGAGGACAACACGACTTTTGAACGATTTCTTGCGGGTGTGTTCGAAAATGTTATGGAAATAGCACTATTTGTGCGGTTTGCCGGTTTGATTGTCACAATCGATTTTTCCTGCGAGGAACCTGAAAATGGCGGAAAATAGCGCCAAAACAGGATTGACTCCGGGAGTGTCGCGTTCGATTTAACGAAGTTAATACCGGCGTGTTGTTGCTTACGCGCCTGTAGTTTGTGCGTATTCCGAACATGCCCCGCGCGTGTCGGTCTTGTCTGCTTGACCGGTGATAATCGGTGTGTTGCAACCCACGTAAAATCCCAATGAACGTTAGGGGAATATCAATGGCAAACGGTCCTGTGCTCGTCGTCGACTTCGGCGCCCAGTATGCCCAGCTCATCGCCCGCCGCGTGCGTGAGGCCGGCGTGTACTCGGAGTTGGTGCCGCACTCCATGCCGATCGACGAGATCCTGGCCAAGGATCCGAAGGCGATCATCCTTTCCGGCGGCCCGGCCTCCGTGTTCGAGCCCGGCGCGCCCTCCATAGATACTAAGGTGTTCGAGGCCGGCGTCCCGGTGCTCGGCATCTGCTACGGCTTCCAGGTCATGGCCTACGAACTCGGCGGCAAGGTGGACAAGGCCGCCCTGGGCGAATACGGAAAGACCTCCGCGGTGGTGGACGAGGCCGAGGGCATCCTCGCCGGATCCCCGGCCGAGCAGACCACGTGGATGAGCCACGGCGTGGCCGTCGAGCAGGCTCCGGCCGGCTTCGAGGTGCTCGCCCACACCGAAGGCGCCCCGGTGGCCGCCATGGCGGACGAATCCCGCAAGCTCTACGGCGTGCAGTGGCACCCCGAGGTCAAGCACTCCCCGCTCGGCCAGCAGCTCATCGAGAACTTCCTGCACCGTTGCGCCGCTCTGCCCAACGACTGGAACGCCTCGAACATCATCGAGACCGAGGTCAAGAAGATCCGCGAGAAGGTCGGCGACGCCGAGGTGATCTGCGGCCTGTCCGGCGGCGTGGACTCCGCCGTGGCCGCCGCCCTCGTGCACAAGGCCATCGGCGACCAGCTCACCTGCGTGTTCGTGGACCACGGCCTGCTGCGCAAGGGCGAGGTCGAGCAGGTCAAGCACGACTTCGTGGCCGCCACCGGTATCAAGCTCATCACCGTGGACGCGGCCGACGACTTCCTGACCGCCCTGAAGGGCGTCTCCGAGCCGGAGCGCAAGCGCAAGATCATCGGCGAGAAGTTCATCCGCACCTTCGAGAAGGCCCAGCAGCAGGTGCTCGAAGAGGCCGGCGCCCGCGGCAAGGAAGTCAAGTTCCTCGTGCAGGGCACCCTCTACCCGGACGTCGTCGAGTCCGGCGGCGGCGACGGTGCGGCCAACATCAAGTCCCACCACAACGTGGGCGGCCTGCCCAAGGACATCAAGTTCCAGCTCATCGAGCCGCTGCGCACCCTGTTCAAGGACGAGGTGCGCGCCATCGGCACCGAGCTCGGCCTGCCCGACGAGATCGTCTGGCGCCAGCCGTTCCCCGGTCCGGGCCTGGGCATCCGCATCATCGGCGAGATCACCAAGGAACGCCTCGACCTGCTGCGCGAGGCCGACGCCATCGCCCGTGAGGAGCTTTCCAAGGCCGGCCTCGACCGCGACATCTGGCAGTGCCCCGTCGTGCTCCTCGCCGACGTCCACTCGGTCGGCGTCCAGGGCGACGAGCGCACCTACGGTTCGCCGATCGTCCTGCGCCCCGTCTCCTCCGAGGACGCCATGACCGCCGACTGGGCTCGCGTCCCCTACGACGTGCTCGCCACCATCTCCACGCGCATCACCAACGAATGCCGACAGATCAACCGCGTGGTGCTGGATTGCACTTCCAAGCCCCCGGCAACCATCGAATGGGAGTAATCGAATGATGGAGCGTCCTCGTCGTTGCTCCTCGGTCGACGTACCTTCGTACGCCTTCCCTCGGTGCGCCTAGAGGACGCACGCATCATTCGATTACTCCGGAGTGGAATCCGGCGATGGAGCGTATACCGCCTTTCCTCAGGCTCGACGTGCCTTCGTACGCCTTCGCCTTCAGACGGCGGTCTCCGCACACATCGCCGAATTTCACTGAGTAATCGAACGATGGAACGTGAGCAAAAAGGGGAAGTCACATGTGTTGTGTGACTTCCCCTTTTTGCATGTCGTGCGGGCGTGCCATGACAGACCCTGATGCGGGAAACATGAGAATGGCCTCAGTGGTTTTGTGCTTTGACATGTAGGCGTTGTTTGGCTGACATACGTCGTGTATGGTCCTACGTGCCACTGTGGCTGTGAATTGCATGAATTTAGGCTACAGGGGCAAGCCTTTATTTTGGGTGGAATCGTTTGATTAGGAGAAAATGGCGGAATCATGCGGTTTTCAGCTTATCGGTGCATGCCCCGACAGGCTGATTTGGTGCCTGAATCGGTTATAGTGGCACGGTTTTGTGCCACGCAAGCAACCCTAACGGCATAATTGACAGTGACGTTCGATTCCTCGTCCAGTTTGCCGGCCTCCTCTTGCTTGAGATTCATGATTTTTGCAAGAGCGGCCTGATCACCTTTTACGAGTTTGAGCTTGAGTTTACTGTCATCCCGTGCATATCGATCGATGAGATATTCATCTTCGATGAACTCTGCGAGCCTGTCGTTCATGCCAATTGGTATCGCTCCGCATCGCATCTGTCGCAGTAACGCAGCCAGCAGAAGATAAACGGTGGTGATTCGCTGTTGCCCGTCAATGATGATTTTTGTGTCGCCGTCCGTCTGAGAGACGATGCTGCCGAAAAAGTGCGACTCGCGTTCCCGTTTCGCCACATCCTCAAGATCGTCGAACAAACGTTCGCACTGCTCTCGTTTCCAGTCATAATTGCGCTGGTATACGGGAATCACGAAACGGGTCCTCGTTCCCTGGAGCATTTTCGTCAGTTTGAGTGCCTCTCCGCGCATTCGGTCACATCCCTATGTCGTCTCAGGGGGATTCTTTCGACTTGCCAACCCGAACGTAGCTGACGCATCTAACTCAAAACTCCCGTACCGCTGTCAGAATCCAGTGTATGTTCCGGCGAACCCGCCACAAGCGGCAGCCCATGTTTTCCGGTATAATTCTTTAGTTTTACGACGACGTTCGGAAAGGGATGCCGACCCATGCGACAGGGATTCGACAACGATAAGTACATCGCTCTGCAGGCCGACAACATCAGGAAGCGCATCGCCCAATTCGGTGGCAAGCTGTATCTGGAATTCGGCGGCAAGCTCTTCGACGACTACCACGCCTCCCGCGTATTGCCCGGCTTCGCGCCGGATGTCAAGTTCCGCATGCTCGAAAGCATGAAGGCGGACGTGGAGATCGTCATCGCCATCAACGCCAACCACATCCAGCAGGGCAAGACCCGCGGCGACCTCGGCATCCCCTACGACGAGGACGTGCTGCGGCTCATCGACATCTTCCGCTCCCGCGGCTTCCTCGCGAAGTCCGTGGTGCTCACCCAGTACGCCGGACAGCCGGCCGCCGACGCCTACCGTCACCGCCTCGAACAGCTGGGCGTCACCTGCTACCTGCATTACCCGATCGCCGGCTACCCGCACGACATCGAACGCATCGTCTCCGAGGACGGCTACGGCAGGAACGACTACGTCGAAACCAGCCGCCCGCTCGTCGTGGTCACCGCGCCCGGCCCCGGCTCCGGCAAGCTCGCCACCTGCCTGAGCCAGCTCTACCACGAGCACCGCCGCGGCATCCAGGCCGGATACGCCAAATACGAGACCTTCCCGATCTGGAACCTGCCGCTGAACCACCCGGTCAACATCGCCTACGAGGCCGCCACCGTGGATCTCGACGACGCCAACATCATCGACCCGTTCCACCTCGAGGCGCACGGCGAGACCACCGTCAACTACAACCGCGACGTCGAGGCGTTCCCCGTGCTCAAGGCCATGATGGAACGCATCATGGGCGAAAGCCCCTACCAAAGCCCCACCGACATGGGCGTGAACATGGCCGGCTACGCGATCAGCGACGACGAGGCCTGCCGCGAGGCCGCCAAGCTCGAAATCGTGCGCCGCTACTTCACCGCCTGCGTGAACCTGAAGCGCACCGGCACCGGCGAGGAACAGGTCGAACGCCTGCGTTCCATCATGAAGAAGGCCGGCGTGGACGAGGACCTCTCACCCACACGCGCGGCGGCGCTCGCCAAGGAACAGATGACCGGGGCCCCGGTGGGCGCGATGGTCCTGCCCGACGGCCGTCTCGTCACCGGCAAGACCGGCGTGCTGCTCGGCGCGGCCAGCGCCCTGCTCATGAACGCGCTCAAGAAGGTCACCGGCGTGGACGACGATCTGCCGGTGATCGATGACGCCGCCATCGAACCCATCTGCAAGCTCAAGACCGAGCATCTCAACAGCGCCAACCGACGTCTGCATTCCGACGAGACGCTCATCGCCCTGTCCATCACCAGCGCAACCAGCCCGCTGGCCGCCCGCGTGATCGCAGGTCTCGAACAGCTGCGCGGCGCCGACGCCTTCTTCTCCGTGATCATCTCCTCCACGGACGAGGCCCTGTACCGCAAGCTCGGCATCAACGTGTGCTGCGAACCCAAGTACGAGCGCGTGAGCCTGTACCACAAGTAAGGCCCGCCACGCTCCAACCGGCCGGTGCCTCTCCCGCGCGGGACACGGCACCGGTTTCTGGTCCGAAGTGTCGCCGTCTGTTGCTGTAATACCAAGCGAGAAACGAGTGGTACGAGAGCAAGAGAAGTGACAGTGGCAACAACGGCGCGCAGACAGTTCGGCGGGCATTACATAGGACTGGATGGTATCAAGGGACTGGCGCTCATCGCCATCGTGCTGTATCACTGCATGCAGCAGGCGTTGCCGGGCGGATTCTACGGCGTGGACGTGTTCTTCACCGTCTCCGGATTCCTCATCGGCGTGAGCCTGTTCCGTTCGCTGGCCCGCAGCGGCTCGCTGAACCTCGCCCGGTACATCCCCAAACGCGCCGTGCGCCTCTATCCGGCGTTGTTCCTGCTCATCCCGGTCATCGTCTCGGCCGGATGGCTGTTCGACCATGACCTTCTGGTCGGCGTGCGGGACCAGATCATCACCGTGCTGCTCGGCTGCTATAACTGGTACGCCATCGCAGGGGGCCAAAGCTACTTCGATCAGATGAACCCTCAGGTGTTCCGCCACCTATGGTTCATCGGCGTGCTCATGCAGTTCTACGTGGTGGTGCCCCTGCTCGCATGGGTCATGTGGAAGATCCGCCGCAGCCATCTCGCCGCACTCATCCCGCTGGCCCTGGCGGCCGGCAGCGGCTACGGCATGTGGGCCCTATACCGTCCCGGCGGCGACCCCACCCGCGTCTACTTCGGCACCGACACCCACGGCCTCGGCCTGATGCTCGGTCTGGCCCTGGCCTGGTGGGTCACCGCGTCCGAACGCAACCACCCCCGTCCCAAGCCCGTGCCCCGTTCGGTCCGGTCCGCCCGACCCGATGGGGGAGCGGTTCCGGTTCCGCCGGTGCCCATGCCCGTATCCGTGCCGCTGCCGGACGACGTCACCCAGCAGCCGGACACGCTACATGTGCCCGAACCGTTGCGTGTGCGCGTCTGGCGTGCCGTCGCGCCGGTCCTCGCCTTCCTGAGCCTCATCGCCCTGGTGACCATGGCCGTGATCGGCAAGCAGGACGACTTCGCCTTCCGCGGCGGCATCATCATCTCCAGCCTGCTGTCCGTACTGCTCATCGCCGGCACGATCTGCCAGGACTCCTGGATGCAGGATCTCATGGTCTTCCTTCCGCTCAAGGCGCTCGGCACCTACTCCTACGGCATCTATCTGTGGCACTGGCCGCTGTGGCTGCTCGCCCGCGCGCTGGCGCCGAAACTGTTCCCCGTGCCCGGCCCCTGGCCGCTGGCCATGGCGGCCGTGCTCACTGCGGTGGCCGTGACGATTTCGTGGCTCATGGTCGAGAAGCCCGCCGCGTCCCGTTCCGCGCTGTTTGTCATCCTGCCGCTCCGCAAGCCCGGCGCCGCGCACATCATCCGCGCGGTCATCGTGGATGTGCTGCTGGTCGCCTCGGTGTTCGGAGCGGCCCAGGGCGTGGCAAACGCGCCTGCCAAGACCGCCATGCAGATGCAATTGGAGGAGCAGGCGCGCCAGCTGGAGGCGACCCAGAAGAAGGAGCACGTGCTGATCCGCCATCACGTGCCGCAGCCGCCCAAGCCCAAGTTCGCCATGCCCACGGGCGATGAGATCACCGCCATTGGTGACTCGGTGATGCTGGCCTCCTCTGATGGCCTGTCCAGCGTGTTCCCCGGCATCCAGACCGACGCCGAGGTCTCCCGCTCCATCATGGTGGCCCCCGAACTGATCCAGAACGACCTGGCCGCCGGAACGCTGCGCCAGTGGGTGCTGGTGGGTCTGGGCACCAACTCCGCCATCACCGCCGACCAGCTGGACCAGATCCATGACCTGATCGGCCCGGACCGCGTGCTCGTGCTGGTCAACGCGCACGGCGACCGCACATGGATTCCGCCCACCAACCAGGTGCTTGCCGACTACGCCGCCGCGCACCCGGATAACGTGGTGCTGGTGGACTGGGACGACGCCGCGAACGCCAACCCGCAGGTGCTCGGCTCGGACGGCATCCACCCGAGCATAGGCAGCGACATCTACGCCCAGGCCGTCAAGCAGACCCTGAAGCGCTGGACCGGCGAGAGCCGCTGATATCCTCCGCCGACCCGTGCCGGACGCGGCGGGCAACGCAGCGATACCCCCATGGTCTTCAAGAACAGCTAGACTGAAGAACTGCACTAACGAGACCACACGTTGGGAGTAATGGTGAGCGCAATCCTCGAAGGGAAGCCCGATAAGAATCTGATTCTCGTCACGGGAAGGATTCATCCGAAACTAGCCGAAGATGTCGCCGAACAGCTGGGAATCGACCTGCTGGAGACCACGGCCTACGACTTCGCCAACGGCGAGATGTACGTGCGATACACCGAATCGGTGCGCGGCGCCGACGTGTTCGTGCTCCAGAGCCACTACCAGCCGATCAACAAGGCGATCATGGAGCAGCTCATCATGATCGACGCGCTCAAGCGCGCCTCCGCCCGCTCCGTCACCGCCGTGTGCCCGCTGCTCGGCTATTCCCGCCAGGACAAGAAGCACCGCGGCCGCGAGCCCATCTCCTGCCGCCTCATCTTCGACCTGCTCAAGACCGCAGGCGCCGACCGCATCATGTCCGTGGACCTGCACGCGGCCCAGTCCCAGGGCTTCTTCGACGGCCCGGTGGATCACCTCATCGCCATGCCTGTGCTGGTCGACTACATCCGCGACCGTTTCCAGGGCCATCTGGACAACGTCGCCGTCGTCTCCCCGGACGCCGGCCGCATCCGCGTGGCCGAACAGTGGGCCCAGCGCCTCGGCGGCGGCCCGCTCGCCTTCGTGCACAAGACCCGTGACATCACCCGCCCGAACCAGGCCGTCGCCAACCGTGTGGTCGGCGACGTGGTCGGCAAGGACTGCGTGCTCGTGGACGACCTCATCGACACGGCCGGCACCATCGCCGGAGCCTGCCGCGTGCTGCAGGAGGCCGGTGCCAAGTCCGTGACCGTGGTCGCCACCCACGGCGTGCTCTCCGGCCCCGCGGTCGAGCGCCTCAAGAACTGCGGCGCGCGCGAGGTGGTCCTCACCGACACTGTGCCGATCCCCGAGGAGAAGCGCTGGGACGGCCTGACGGTCCTGTCCATCGCGCCGCTGCTGGCCAGCGCCATCCGCGCCGTGTTCGAGGACGGTTCGGTGGCCGAGCTGTTCGACACTTACCCCGAACACCACGGTCAGGGTTTCCTCTTCGCGTGACGTCCCTCTGACGCCCGCGGAAGGACCGTGTCGGGGCGGCGGATTGCGCCGACTCCGAATCGTATGGTATAAATGAACACTTGTGGGCCAAGCGCCCACGATTCCCCCATGGTGTAATGGCAGCACACGGGTCTTTGGAACCCTTTGTCTTGGTTCGAGTCCAGGTGGGGGAGCGGTCAGACGGTCGTCCGGACATCCGGGCGGCCGTCTATTGTTTTCTGCAGTGACACGGCCCGAAAACAGGCCGCGTCGAATCCTCACGAACGAAGGGAAACACGTCAGTTATGGCACTCTCCGCAGCCATCGTCCTCGCAGCCGGCGAGGGCACCCGCATGCGTTCCAACAAGCCGAAGGTACTGCACACGTTCGCAGGCAAAACCTTCCTGAACAGGGTCATGGATTCGGTGGCCGCGCTGGATCCCGCCACGCTGGCCGTGGTGGTGCACTTCCAGGCCGAGCGCGTGGCCGAGGCCGCCCGTTCCTACGACGAGCACGTCACCATCGTCAACCAGGACGACATCCCCGGCACCGGTCGCGCCGTGCAGTGCGCGATGGCCCAGCTCGCCGAAAACGGCGGCATCGAGGGCCCCGTGCTCATCGCCGCGTCCGACATGCCGCTGCTCGACAGCGACACCCTGCGCAAGCTCGTGGAATTCCACACCGCCTCCGGCAACGGCGCCACCGTGCTCACCACCATCCTCGACGACCCGACCGGCTACGGCCGCATCATCCGCGACCGCGAAGGCAACGTGTTGCGCATCGTGGAGCAGAAGGACGCCAACCGCAGCGAACTGGCCGTGCAGGAGGTGAACACCTCCGTCTACGTGTTCGACGCCGAGCTGCTGGCCCGCGCCATCGCCGATCTCAAGTCCAACAATGCCCAGGGCGAGTTCTACCTGACCGACGCGCTGGAAACCGCCCGTTCCGCCGGCAAGGTCGGCGCGTTCACCGCCCCCGACCCGCTCACCGTGGAAGGCGTGAACGACCGCGTGCAGCTGGCCGCGCTGGCCCGCACCTACAACCGCCGTGTCTGCGAGCACTGGATGCGCGAGGGCGTGACCATCCTCGACCCGGAGACCACCTGGATCGAGGACGACGTCACCATCGGCCGCGACGCCACCATCCTGCCCGGCTCCTTCCTTCAGGGCCGCACGGTCATCGGCGAGGACGCCGTCGTGGGCCCGTACACCACCCTCATCGACGCCGTGGTGGACAACGGTGCGACGGTCGAACGCTCCCGTGTGCAGGAATCGCACATCGGCGCCCGCACGAACATCGGCCCGTGGACCTACCTGCGCCCCGGCAACGAGTTCGGCGAGGACGCCAAGGCCGGTGCGTTCGTGGAGATGAAGAAGGCGCACATCGGCAACGGCACCAAGGTGCCGCACCTGAGCTACGTGGGCGACGCCCAGCTCGGCGACCACACCAACATCGGCGGCGGCACCATCACCGCCAACTACGACGGCGTGCACAAGAACCGCACCGTGATCGGCTCCGGCTGCCATGTGGGCGCCGGCAACCTGTTCGTGGCCCCGGTCGAGGTGGGCGACAACGTCACCACCGGTGCCGGCTCCGTGGTGCGCCACGCCGTGCCCGACGACACGATGGTCTACTCCGAGAACACGCAGCACAACGTCGAGGGCTGGAAGCCCGCCTGGGAGCGCTGATCATGCCGGCACTACAGGACTCCATCAACGCCGTCCGCCTGGCCGCCGAGGCCGCCGACCGCATCAAAGCCACGGACATCGTGGCCTTCGACGTGGCCGACCTGCTCGGCATCACCGACATCATGATGATCGCCGGCGCCTCCAACGAACGCCAGGTGCTGGCCGTGGCCGAGGAGATCGAAAAGGACCTCTACCTCAAGTGCGACGGCCGCCAGCCCCGCTCCCGCGAAGGCCTGACCGAAGGCCAGTGGGTGCTGCTTGACTACGGCGACTTCGTGATCCACGTCATGCATGAGGAATCCCGCGAATTCTATGGACTGGAACGCCTGTGGAAGGATTGCGAGACCATCGACCTGCAGCTGGCGCACCCCGAAACGGCCGCGGTGCCGGTCGACTGACGCGAAAGGTACGAATCCCATGGCTACCCGTCATGTCCGCTCCATCTTCCTGATCCGCCACGGCCGCACGTCCTACAACGCGGCCCACAAACTGCAGGGGCAGGTGGATATCCCGCTCGACGCCGTCGGCCGGTGGCAGGTGCGTCAGACCGCCGCCGCGCTGAAGGACCTCTACGTGGACCGCAGGCCGGAGACGAGCGACCGCATCATCGTATGTTCCGACCTTTCCCGTGCGCACGCCACCGCGCAGGCCTTCGCGGACGTGCTGGGCGGCGCCGAGGTGCACGACGACGAACGTGTGCGCGAACGCAGCTTCGGCGATTGGGACGGTCACGCCGTGTCCGAACTGGCCGAACGGTACCCCGAGGACTTCCGCTCCTGGATGGAACACCGCGGCGGCGAACTCAAATACGGTGCCGAGCCCAAGGAACATGTGGGCGCGCGTGGCGTGGCGGCCCTTGAGGACTGGTCCGCGCGGGCCGGGGAGAATACGGACCTGTTCGTGTTCTCGCACGGTGCATGGATCGCCCAGACCCTGCAGACGCTGCTGGGGTTGAGCCAGGTGGATCCCTCGTTCGCGTCCGTGGTCTCCATGCGCAACGCCCATTGGGTGCGGCTGGTGCCGATGGACCTGCCGGACGGGTCGGTGCGTTGGCGCCTGCTGGAATACAACCACGGCCCGGCCATCGCGGACACCGATGAATGGGAACGCGAACGCTGAACCGGAATGAGTCGGAATGGGCCGGAATTGGTTTCCCTCATGGGGTATGCCGATTCCGGCTCATTCGATCTTTCGGGCAACATAACTGAATAATGTGCCAAAATCGTTGGAATTCCGGGCGAAATCCACGTGAATTCAACACTGCGACACGCCGAATGTTGCCTTATTTGCAAACTCGTCGTAATGTATACGAGGTTCAAAACGGACCGCACAAATGAAAAACGGGGCTATAGCGCAGCTGGTAGCGCATCTCCATGGCATGGAGAGGGTCGGGGGTTCGAATCCCCCTAGCTCCACGAAGAAGCCGTCAGCGGCCGGTGTTGATGGTTTCCCGTTGATTCATGTGAGTGAGTCAAAACCCGTTTGGGGCTATAGCGCAGCTGGTAGCGCATCTCCATGGCATGGAGAGGGTCGGGGGTTCGAATCCCCCTAGCTCCACGAAGAAGCCGTCAGCGGCCAGTGTTGATGGTTTCCCGTTGATTCATGTGAGTGAGTCAAAACCCGTTTGGGGCTATAGCGCAGCTGGTAGCGCATCTCCATGGCATGGAGAGGGTCAGGGGTTCGAATCCCCTTAGCTCCACAGACAAGGCCGGTGCATTGCGCGCCGGCCTTTTGCGTTTCCGCCGGGCAGCCCGGCCGGACGCGCCGGCAGGGGCCGGCCGGGACTCACAGCACGCCGAAGTGCAGCAGGGCGTTGAGCACGCCGTCATGATCCACGTCGTCGGTCACGTAATCCGCGGCGGCCTTCGGCTCGTCGGTGGCGTTGCCCATCGCGACGCCGATACCGGCGTAGGCGAGCATGGCCGTGTCGTTGCCGCCATCGCCGAACGCCATCGTCTGCTCGCGTGTGATGCCGTAATGGGCCATGAACCGCTGGATGCCGCGTGGCTTGCCGCCGTCGGCCGGAATGAGGTCGGTGAAGTCCGGATGCCAGCGCACGCCGCGCACGTTGCGGCACAGGAAGACCAGCTCGGCTTCCTCGTCCGGGCCGATGAACGGGCTGATCTGGAAGGTCTCGTGCGAGGCCGTACGCTCGTGCGGATCGTCGAAATACCGTGTGGGCGCGGTCTTGCCGAGTTGGGCCCATGTGGCTTGCAGCGCCTCGTTGGTGTGGTTGAAGTACACGTAGTCCCTCTCGCCGAAGTTGGACACCACGTCCGGGTGCCTGTCCAGCCAGCCGAGAATCGTCTCGATGTCGTCCGGGTCAATGGCCTGCGAGGCGAAGAATCCGGTGTCGTCGAAGCAGTACTGGCCGTTGAACGCCACGATGCCGTCGAACGTTACCGGCATGGTGTCCAGCACCACGCCCATCTGCGAGGGCGCGCGACCCGTGCAGATGAGCACCTTGACGCCCTTGGCCTGCAGACGGTGGATCGCGTCCACGGCGGAATCGGGCACCTTGTGCGTGGCGAAGCTGGTGAGCGTGCCGTCGATGTCGAAGAACACGGCCCTGATGTCGTTTCCGCGGGCGGTGGAGGGAACGCCGGAGTCGCGGGCGGGGGAGAGGAAGGAATCGTCGTCGATGATGTTGTTCATGTCTTCATTGTCCGTGTTGGGCGGACGCGACTGTGTGAATGGACGTGTCCATACCGGGCGGACGTGACCGCGAGAACGGATGTGTCCGTGCTGCGCCGATCCAAGCGCGAATGCCGAGCCTGTGGGCCGGTCGAAGCCGTGATGAAGTCCGCATAATGGTCATTCCCGGCTCAAGTACGCCGCGAACCCGTCTCGAACCGGTCTTATAGCGGGCTATCAAACCGTGTGATTCCGGCCGCTTATACACCCGTCATAAGCAACACCTATACGGCAATCGGCCATTTTCCGCCATTTCCCGGTTGCCGGGACGCTATGGTTAAGACCGTCAACAACGCGAAGGGCCGTACGGAAGAGAACCGGCCCGGCCCGCACAGGGCCAAACCGAACCAACAGAGAGAGGAAACCAATGACCGCAGCAACCCAGCCGGCCACTCCGGCCAACAACAACGAACCGGTGCGCGTGAACCACACCGTCCGCAACATCATCATCACCATCGTGGTGGTCGCCATCGTCGCCGTGGGCGCGTTCTTCGGCTATCGCTCCTTCGCCGGCGCCGGCGAATCCGCCGCCAAGGGCACCAAGGACAACCCGGTCAAGATCGGCGTCGTGGGCGCCACCAACCCCGAATGGGTCAAGTTCAAGCAGAAGGCCGAGGCCGCGGGCATCTACGTGGACATCATCGACTTCCAGGACTACACCTCCGAGAACCCGGCCCTTGACTCCGGCGAGCTCGACCTCAACGAGTTCCAGCACCTGCTCTACCTGGCCAACTACAACGTGAGCAACAACAAGGACCTTCAGCCCATCGGCGGCACCGCCATCTACCCGCTCGGCGTGTACTCCACCAAGGTCAAGAGCATCGACGACATCAAGCAGGGCGACACCGTCACCATCCCGAACGACGAGACCAACCAGGCCCGCGCCATCGGCGTGCTCAAGGCCGCCGGCCTCGTGACCCTCAAGGGCGACTGGACCGCCTTCTCCACCCCGGCCGACATCGATGAGGCCAAGAGCAAGGTCAAGGTGACCCCGCTGAAGGCCGAGCAGGTGGCCACCACCCTCAAGGATCCGACCATCGCCGCCGGCGTGATCAACAACGACTACGTCGCCGACGCCGGCCTCGACCCGAAGGACGCCATCTACCAGGACAACGCCGAATCCGAGGAGGCCCGCCCGTACATCAACGTGTGGGTGGCCCGCAAGGCGGACGTGAACAACGAGACCTACAAGAAGCTCATCGACATCTTCCACGAGAAGGACGTGCTCGACGCCCTCCAGGAGAACTCCGGCGGCACCGCGGTCTTCGCCGACAAGTTCAGCGCCGAGGAGCTGCAGGGCTTCCTCAAGGACATCGAGAAGGACGCCAAGGCACAGCAGTGACCGGCGGTCGGTAGGATTCATACGGATCCGTACGGCCAGTGATGCCGGGCGGGGAGGAACGAAGGGTTCCGCCCCGCCCGGCATCACGCCGTAGCGCAAACGGCAAAACGATATACGACAATCAGGAGAACCCATGAGCGACCCCATCATCACGTTCGACCATGTGGTCAAGGAATTCAAGGTCCGTGGTCGCAAGGCCGGCGTGGCCCGCGCCGTGGACGACGTGAGCCTGACCATCAACCGAGGTGACATCTTCGGCATCATCGGCTATTCCGGTGCCGGCAAATCCACGCTGGTCCGACTCATCAACGCCCTCGAGCAGCCCACCGGCGGTTCGGTGAGCGTGCTCGGCACGGACATCACCTCCCTGAGTGAATCCAAGCTCAGGCCCATCCGCCAGAAGATCGGCATGATCTTCCAGCAGTTCAACCTGTTCTCCACCAAGACCGTGGCGCAGAACATCGCCTACCCGCTCCAGCTCGACCATTGGCGCAAGGACTACCAGGACCGTCGTGTGGCCGAACTGCTCGACTTCGTCGGCCTGTCCGAACACGCGGACAAGTACCCCTCCCAGCTGTCCGGCGGCCAGAAGCAGCGCGTCGGCATCGCACGCGCCCTGGCCACCAACCCCGAGATCCTGCTCGCCGACGAGGCCACCAGCGCCCTCGACCCCGAGACCACCACCGAGGTGCTCGCGCTCCTCAAGCGCGTGAACAAGGAATTCGGCATCACCATCGTGCTCATCACCCACCAGATGAACGTGGTCCAGCAGATCGCGGACCGTGTGGCCGTGATGAGCGCCGGCCGCGTGGTCGAATCCGGCGACGTGTACGACGTGTTCGCCGCGCCCCAGCAGCCGGTCACCAAGCGGTTCATCGCCACCGCGCTGTCCGGACTGCCCGAGGAGGACCGCGTCGAGCGTCTCCACACCGAATGGTCCGGCCGCATCGTCACCGTGCTCATCCGCCAGAAGGACGTCTCCGACAGCCACGGCCGCGAGGTGGCCGCCTCCGGACAGAACATCTCCGAACTCATCGCCAAGCACGGCATCGAATCCGGCCTGCTGTACGGCGGCATCGACACCGTGCGCGGTTCTGCGATCGGCGCCATCACTTACGAATTCAAGGGCGACGACGCGCGCGTGAACGCCTTCCTCTCCGAACTCGCCGAAAACAGCGACGTCATCGACTTCGGCACCGCCGCGAACCCCGTACCGTACGACGAGGCCGTTTCCGGGTACACGCCGGAGCATGCGCCGATCACCCCGGCCGCCGATGACGCCGATGCCGGCAAGACGGACGCCGCCGGCCAGAACAACGAAGGAGCCCAATCATGATCGTCCTCGCCAATCCGCGCAGCGACTGGAGCGTCCTCAAGCCCCTGCTGTTCCAGTCCATCGGCCAGACCCTGACCATGGTGCTCATCACCCTCGTGGTGGGCGGCTTCCTGGGCCTCATCCTCGGCGTCGTGCTCTACGGCACCCGCCCGGGCAACCTGTTCGAGAACGCCGTGGTCTACCGCATCCTTGACATCATCGTCAACATCGTGCGGCCCATCCCGTTCATCATCTTCCTGGCGGCCATGCAGCCGCTGACCATCGTGGTGGTCGGCACATCCATCGGCACCGTGGCGGCCATCTTCCCGATGGTCGTGATGTGCACCTTCGCCACCTCGCGCCTGGTGGAACAGAACCTCGTGCCCGTGGACCCCGGCATGATCGAGGCCGCCCGTTCTATGGGCGCCGGCAAGCTCACCATCATTCGCACGGTTCTCATCCCTGAAGCGCTCGCCCCGCTCATCCTGGCCTACGCCTTCCTGTTCATCGGCGTGCTCGACATGTCCGCCATGGCCGGCTACATCGGTGGCGGCGGCCTTGGTAACTTCGCCATCGCCTACGGCTACCAGAAGTTCGACCAGACCGTCACCTGGACGGCCGTGATCATCATGATCGTGCTGGTCCAGGTGGTTCAGGGCATCGCCAACGCCATCGCCAAGCGACTGCTCAAGCGCCAGCAGTAGCCGTTCGGCCAACCCATCCGGCGCACCCGCTGCGCCCATGCGAGGATCTCCCGCCGACATGCACTTGGCGGGAGATCTTCGCGTAATTTCACGCAATACGGGCGCATTCCCGTACTTTTCACCCGCCTTACTAGAATCGGCAACCATGAGCGAACATATCGAGATCGACCCCGAACTCACCACCATCCGTCACTACCTGCACGCCCACCCCGAGCGCAGCTTCAAGGAATTCGACACCAGCATCTACCTCGCCGACCAGCTCAAGGCGCACGGCATCGAAATCCTCGACAACCCGCTGGAAACCGGCGTCGTTGGCCTCATCCAGGGTGAGGCCGGACCGGGTCCGCGCATTGGCCTGCGGGCCGACATCGACGGCCTGCCGATCGTGGAGGATTCCGGACTGGAGTTCAGCTCGGTCAACCACGGCGTGATGCACGGCTGCGGCCACGACCTGCACATGACCGGCCTGTTGGGCGCCGCCTTCTGGCTCGCCGAGCACCGCGACCGTTTCGCCGGCTCGATCAAGATCCTGTTCCAGCCCAGCGAGGAGACCGGCAGGGGAGCGCGCTCCATGATCGACGCCGGCCTCGTGGACGACGTGGACGCCATCATCGGCACGCACAACAACCCCAACTACGCCCCAGGCCAGCTCGCCATCGGCGTGGAACCCATGATGGCCGGCTGCGTGAAGTTCCACGTGGACCTGCACGCGCAGGGCACCCACGCCGCCTACCCGTACAAGGGCACCGGCCCGCTCGAGGCGCTCGCCAGCATGATTCTGAGCCTGCAGACCATCGTGAGCCGCAACGTGACGCCCTTCCATCCGCTGGTCCTCTCCGTGACCGAGATCCATGGCGGCGACGTGTGGAACGTGGTGCCCGCCGAAGCCGGATTCCAGGGTACCGTGCGCTACTTCCACAAGGAGGACGGCAACCTGGTGGGCCGTCGCTTCAAGGAGGTCGTGCAGCACACCGCCGAGGCGTACGGTATCAGGGCCGACGTGGATTGGGACGATTTCCAGGATCCGCTCGTCTCCGACCCCTCGCTCGCCAAGGCCGTGGCGGCGGACGTGCACGACTACGCGCAGCTTGAGCCGATTCGCCCGTCCATGGCGGGGGAGGACTTCTGCGAGTTCGCCAAGGTGACCCTGCCCGTGTTCGCCTTCGTGGGCTCCAACGGCCAGGAAGGCTGCGCCGACTGGCACAGCCCGAACTTCGTGGGCCTCGACGAATCCATCCCCACGTTCGTCAACTTCTACGTCAACGCCGCCCTGCGCGTGCTCAACGAACTGAGCTGAGTACACTGAAGACCATGACACAGCTTCGTTTCGCACTCGCCCAGATCGATACCTGCGTCGGCGCGCTCGACGCCAACGCCGACAAGGTGCTCGACTACTCCCGCAAGGCCGCCGAAGGCCACGCCCAGGTGGTGGTCTTCCCCGAAATGACCCTGACCGGCTATCCGATCGAGGATCTCGCCCTGCGCCGCACCTTCCGCCAGGCCGCATGGGACAAGGCCAACGATCTCGCCGCACGCCTCGCCGCCGAGGGCCTGGGCTCGCTGTTCGTGGTGGTCGGCACCGTGGGCACCGACCGCGCCACCTCCAAGCCGCGCAACCGCCTCGTGGTCCTGCACGAGGGCGTGGTCTGGGCCGGCTACGACAAGCACTTCCTGCCCAACTACGGCGTCTTCGACGAATTCCGCATCTTCTCCTCCGGCGACCGTTCCGTCACCCTCGACGTGGACGGCGCCCGCATCGGCGTGGCCATCTGCGAGGACATCTGGCAGGACGGCGGCCCGGTGGCCGAGCTGGCCGGCAAGGGCATCGACCTGCTGCTGACCATCAACGGCTCCCCGTACGAGGAGGGCAAGACCCACACGCGCCTCGAACTCGCGCAGCGCCGCGCCGCCGAGGTCAAGGCCCCGGTCATCTACCTGAACCAGGTGGGCGGCCAGGACGACCTCGTCTTCGACGGCGGCAGCTTCGTGGTGGACGCCGACGGCGCACTGCTCGAACGCAGCCCCATGTTCATGGAGGACCTCACCTTCTGGGACTTCGACCCGGCCGTCGAACACCAGGCCAAGGCCGACATCGCCGACCTGCCCGACCCGGACGAGGAGATCTACACCGCCTGCGTGCTCGGTCTCAAGGACTACATGGCCAAGAACCACTTCAAGGGCGTGACCCTCGGCCTGTCGGGCGGCATCGACTCCGCGCTCGTGGCCGCCATGGCCGCCGACGCCTGCGGCGGCGAAAACGTCTGGGGCATCTCCATGCCTTCCATGTACTCCTCGGACGGCTCCAAGGACGACGCCGCCGATCTGGCCGCCAACATCGGCGCCCACTATGAGGTCCAGCCCATCGAACCGCTGTTCAACGCCTACCAGACCCAGCTGCACCTCGAAGGCGTGTCCGCCGAGAACCTGCAGGCCCGCATCCGCGGCGTGATCGTGATGGCCAGCTCCAACTCGCGCGGCCTGCTCGCCGTGGCCACCGGCAACAAGTCCGAGCTCGCCTGCGGCTACTCCACCATCTACGGCGACGCCGTGGGCGGCTACGCACCCATCAAGGATCTTCTCAAGACCCGCGTGTGGGAGGTGAGTCGCTGGCGCAACAGGGCCGCGGCCGCAGGCGTGGGCATCGGCGGCCTGAAGATCGTGGGCAACGAGGCCGGCGACCCCGGCATCCAGCTCAAGGACGGCGTGATGATCCCGGTCTCCTCCATCGAGAAGGCCCCCTCCGCCGAGCTGCGCCCCGGCCAGAAGGACTCTGACTCCCTGCCCGAATACGCGCTGCTCGACAAGGTGCTCGCCGCGTACATCGAGCACGCGCACGGACGCGCCGACCTGCTCGCCGACGGCTTTGACGAGGCCACTGTGGACACGGTGATGCGACTGGTGGACCGCGCCGAATGGAAGCGCCGCCAGTACCCGCTCGGCCCCAAGGTCACGGCCCTCGCCTTCGGCCGCGACCGCCGCCTGCCCGTGACCAACGCCTTCCGTGAGTAGTCGTTCTCGGAAACCAGAATCGGCATGGCTCCTGTTCCTGGTTCCCCTTGTCGGGACATTGCCGTGAAGCAAACTGCAAAGCTGTTTGTAGGCGATGTGCGAGACGACAGTCGAGCCGGCAGAGCGCGAACGAAGTTCGTCTGCAATTGCAGGACGAGCTGGCGGCGAAGCCGACTGAGGGGTAGTCCGCCCGGATTCATGGCAACCTCATGTACCGGAGACATTACGTATTCAAATCGGAAAGGAAGCCGAAAAGACATGACCGACAACGACAAGCAGTGGTACTTCAACACCGTCAAAGGCAAGGCCGAGCTCGGCCCGATCTCACCCATCGACCAGCGCATGGGCCCCTACAAGACCAAGGAGGACGCCGAACACGCCTGGGACATCGTGATGGACCGCAATGCCAAATGGGAGGAGCAGGACCGCCAATGGAACGGTGAAGGCTACCGTCGCTGATCCGCAAATTCTCATATAGTGAAAAACCGCTCATGCGCACACCGACGCATGAGCGGTTTTTCATGTGACGAACACCACAACATGAAGGGAATCGCCGCGAAAAAGCCCTAGAAACCATTGGAATGATAGCGTTCACAAACGAATGTGAGATAGCTCACTTCCGATTTCAGCTTTTCCCAAGCATGCGCAAACTACACTAAGTAACCAACGATTCCGTGAAGATGCGAAATCGACAACCCCATTTAAAGGAGTGACATGACCGCAGTAGAAAATGCAGCTGTCTCCCAGGAGGAGCTCGAAGCAAAGGCGTGGGCCGGCTTCACCGAAGGCAACTGGCAGAAGGACATTGATGTCCGCGACTTCATCCAGAAGAACTACACCCCGTACGAGGGCGATGAATCCTTCCTGGCTCCGGCTACCGAGAAGACCAAGCACCTGTGGAAGTACCTTGACGACAACTACCTGGCCGTGGAGCGCAAGCAGCGCGTCTACGACGTGGACACCCACACCCCGGCCGACATCGATGCCTTCCCGGCCGGCTACATCGATTCCCCGGAGGTCGACAACGTGATCGTCGGCCTGCAGACCGATGTTCCCTGCAAGCGCGCCATGATGCCGAACGGCGGCTGGCGTATGGTCGAGCAGGCCATCAAGGAGGCCGGCAAGGAGCCGGATCCGGAGATCAAGAAGATCTTCACCAAGTACCGCAAGACCCACAACGACGGCGTCTTCGGCGTGTACACCAAGCAGATCAAGGTCGCCCGCCACAACAAGATCCTCACCGGCCTGCCGGATGCCTACGGCCGTGGCCGCATCATCGGCGACTACCGCCGTGTGGCCCTGTACGGCGTCAACAAGCTGATCGCCTTCAAGAAGCGCGACAAGGACTCCGTGCCGTACCGCAACGACTTCACCGAGCCGGAGATCGAGCACTGGATCCGCTTCCGCGAGGAGCACGACGAGCAGATCAAGGCCCTGAAGAAGCTCATCAACCTCGGCAACGAGTACGGCCTCGACCTGTCCCGCCCGGCCCAGACCGCCCAGGAAGCCGTGCAGTGGACCTACATGGGCTACCTGGCCTCCATCAAGTCCCAGGACGGCGCCGCCATGTCCTTCGGCCGTAACTCCGCCTTCCTTGACTGCTACATCGAGCGCGACCTCAAGGCCGGCAAGATCACCGAGACCGACGCCCAGGAGCTCATCGACAACATCGTCATGAAGCTGCGCATCGTCCGCTTCCTGCGCACCAAGGACTACGACGCCATCTTCTCCGGCGATCCGTACTGGGCGACCTGGTCCGACGCCGGCTTCGGCGACGACGGTCGTCCGCTGGTCACCAAGACCTCCTTCCGTCTGCTCAACACCCTGACCCTTGAGCACCTCGGACCTGGCCCGGAGCCGAACATCACCATTTTCTGGGATCCGAAGCTGCCGGAAGGCTACAAGCGCTTCTGCGCCAAGATCTCCATCGACACCTCCGCCATCCAGTACGAGTCCGATAAGGAGATTCGTTCTCACTGGGGCGACGACGCCGCCATCGCCTGCTGCGTCTCCCCGATGCGCGTGGGCAAGCAGATGCAGTTCTTCGCCGCCCGCGTGAACTCCGCCAAGGCCCTGCTGTACGCCATCAACGGCGGCCGCGACGAGATGACAGGCATGCAGGTCATCGACAAGGGCGTGATCGATCCGATCAAGCCCGAGGCCGACGGCTCCCTGGACTACGAGAAGGTCAAGAACAACTACGAGAAGGCTCTCGAGTGGCTGTCCGAGACCTACGTCATGGCCCTGAACATCATCCACTACATGCACGATAAGTACGCCTACGAGTCCATCGAGATGGCCCTGCACGACAAGGAGGTGTACCGCACCCTGGGTTGCGGCATGTCCGGTCTGTCCATCGCCGCCGACTCCCTGGCCGCCATCAAGTACGCCAAGGTGTACCCGATCACCAACGCCGAGGCCAAGAACCTCGAGGGCCACGAGTACGAGTACGTCGAGGGTGCCGATGACGATTTGGTCGTGGGCTACCGCACCGACGGCGAGTTCCCGATCTACGGCAACGACGACGACCGCGCCGACGACATCGCCAAGTGGGTCGTGTCCACCGTGATGGGCCAGGTCAAGCGCCTGCCCGTCTACCGTGGCGCCGTCCCGACCCAGTCCATCCTGACCATCACCTCCAACGTGGAGTACGGCAAGAACACCGGTTCCTTCCCGTCCGGCCACAAGAAGGGCACCCCGTACGCCCCGGGCGCCAACCCGGAGAACGGCATGGACTCCCACGGCATGCTGCCGTCCATGTTCTCCGTCGGCAAGATCGACTACAACGACGCTCTTGACGGCATCTCGCTGACCAACACCATCACCCCCGATGGCCTGGGCCGCGACGAAGAGGAGCGCATCGGCAACCTGGTCGGCATCCTGGACGCCGGCAACGGCCACGGCCTCTACCACGCCAACATCAACGTGCTGCGCAAGGAGACCATGGAGGACGCCGTCGAGCACCCGGAGAAGTACCCGCACCTGACCGTGCGCGTCTCCGGCTACGCGGTGAACTTCGTCAAGCTCACCAAGGAGCAGCAGCTCGACGTGATCTCCCGTACCTTCCACCAGGGCGCCGTCACCGACTGATTCGTCGATGAACGCGACCGTGTGAAACGGTAGAACGATGAAGGGGTGGGCTTCGTCCCACCCCTTCCTTATGACTTCGGTGTTCCCTCCCTTGACTTCCCTCGGGAGAGATTCACCGTACATGATTGAGGGGAGTGGGCCCGGTCACAGACGATTGGTAACCGCCGGCAATCCACAGGGCCTGTCGCATCACTTGCAGGAACAGGAGGACAATGATGCCCGACAACCAGTTCCGTACCACCACGCGCCACATGCTGCGCGAATCCAAGACGTACGCCTCACAGACCCTCATGGGCGGTCTGTCCGGCTTTGAATCGCCCATCGGCCTCGATCGCCGCGACCGCATCGCCGCGCTCAAGTCAGGCGACATCGGCTTCGTCCACTCCTGGGACATCAACACCTCCGTGGACGGTCCGGGCACGCGCATGACCGTGTTCATGTCCGGCTGCCCGCTGCGCTGCCAGTACTGCCAGAACCCGGACACCTGGAAGATGCGCGACGGCAAGCCCGTGTACCTCGACGCCATGATCAAGAAAGTGGACCGCTACAAGGACCTGTTCAAGGCCACGCATGGCGGCATCACGTTCTCCGGCGGCGAATCCATGATGCAGCCCGCCTTCGTTTCGCGCGTGTTCCACGCCGCCAAGGAGATGGGCGTGCATACCTGTCTCGACACCTCCGGCTTCCTCAACACCAACTACACCGACGAGATGCTCGAGGACATCGACCTGTGCCTGCTGGACGTCAAGTCCGGCAACGAGGAGACCTACCACAAGGTCACCGGCGGCACGCTGCAGCCCACCATCGACTTCGGTCAGCGACTGGCCAAGGCCGGCAAGAAGATCTGGGTGCGCTTCGTACTGGTTCCGGGGCTCACGGACTCCGAGGAGAACGTGGAGCAGGTGGCCCAGATCTGCGAGACCTTCGGCGACGCCGTGGAACACATCGACGTGCTCGGCTTCCACCAGCTCGGCCGCCCGAAGTGGCATGAGCTGCGCATCCCGTACCCGCTGGAGAACCAGAAGGGCCCGAACGCCGCCACCCGTGAGCGCGTGGCCAACCAGTTCAAGGCCCACGGTTTTACGGTGTATTAAACCAATAATATTACAAAAGGCAGGTGCTAGTTCCCGTTGCTCAATATGGAATTAACACCTGCCCATATTTTGTTTTATCATCAGTCTAATTATCAATTTTCCAAATATGGAACGACGGTCCTGATGAGGGCATAGGCATCCCTTTTTTCAGATTGACATCATCAGTCAGACTTGTGGCATCAATGCTTGAAATCAATGATGTGTGTTGTTTTTTGCTGATTTCGATGAGCAAGGTTTCATTGTGGTCAGCCCTTTCGTAGATAATCGAATCTGCAGTGCAGTGATACCAGCGAAGACCGCCATTCCTGAGCGCTGAATGGTTGTGACGAAGCGTGATGAGTGTTTGATATAGGTCATAAATACTGTGATCCCAACGAGAAGAGTCCCACGGGAACGGTTGTCTTGCCTCTTCAAGCCCATGTCCCTCAATGCCGACTTCATCACCGGAAAAAATCATCGGCATTCCCGGCAGGGTCATTTGCAAAGCGATGCCCAGCTCTTGGTAGGGGCCGGCTATTGTCCGAAAGCGCGAAGTATCGTGGGAGTCCAGAAGGTTCATGCTAGCAACAGTCGCTTGCCATGGAATAGAGGACATGAATTCCACCATCGAATGAATCATGTTGTTGCCGCCGTATCTCGCTGCCGGTCCGGGGATGCCCCATTCATTTTCCGGATGGTTGCATCCCAGCCATGCCCAGATGGGCTTGGTAAATGCCGCATACGACATGGTTCCTTGCCATCCTGATCCTTGCAGCGTTAGTGATGCGTCAAATTGATGTTCGGCAATAAGCAAGGTGTCTGATGCCGTGTTTTCCATGGTTGCATGTGTCTTTTCGGCAATATCAGCATTGAGATTGATGTCGCAATATATTCCGGCTGATTGTGCGACATCAATGCGCCAGCCATCAAGGCCAAAGTCTTTGATATATCTGGCTACAACCGAATCGGGGCCATCATAAAGACGGTGCTGCAGTTCCGAAGATCGATGGTCAAATTTCGGCATGGATTCAACACCATCGAATGTGGCATAGCCGCCATGCCCATCGCAATTGAAATAATAGAAGTGTGCCTCCGGGCTCGCTTGGTTATCTTTGCCAGTAAGAAACCATTCATGTGTTACGCCTGAGTGATTGAGGGTCAGATCACCAATGACGCGAATGCCTAGACTATGAGCTTTTTCCGTAAGTGCTTTAAGTGCGCGGTCTCCGCCAAGAGAGGGATCTACATGATTGAATGTTGATGCGTCATAGCGATGGTTTGATTGAGCCGGGAAAAACGGCGTCATGTAAATGACGTTTGCTCCCAGATTCTTTATATACTCTAGGTGCTCGGTAATGCCCCAAATGGATCCGCCGTACATTTGGCGGACTGCGTTTTCGGTATGAGCAGCTACAGGTGCATCCCATTCGGTAGGAATGGCCCATTGAGGATAATCTGTAATAGGATGGGCATCGGATTTGGCGAATCGGTCAGGGAAAATCTGATAGATGATTGCGTCTCGCGTCCAATTTGGAATGTGAAATGTGCTGAGTCGAAAATCATGAGCGTCAGTAATATCCGCGGTGTGAAGCCCCTTCCCATTGAGCCATAGGTTCCCATAAGCCGTTATTAAAAGAAAACGATACGTGGTCAGTGTGTTATGAATAATGATGGAAGCCGTCCATAGCGATTCCGACTGAGTGGTTTGAGTGATATTGGCTTGGGCGTATTTTGGCTCGCCATCTATCACGGTTCGTACATATACACTATTGACGTGTAGCTCATCGGATATCCTGACAGTTACGTGTACGACATCGCCGAGGTTAGGCTGCGCATCATCGACATACAGCTCTGAACCATCGTGATGTGCGAGTGGGGCCTGCAAAATGCTTTGGATATACACAACGCTCCCTTCGCGTCTTGAATTTCACTTCAACCATAAATTCATGTACTAATGAAATCTTCTTCTTTCTGGTTTATGATTATTTGTTTCTATTATTTGCGTTGTTGTTTCAGGAGTTGCATAATGAGCATATGACTTCACGTCTAGATCAGATTGCCGCTCAGGCAGCGGTAAGCAAGGCAACGGTATCGCGCGTGTTGAATGAGCGCCCAGGAGTCAGCCCGCAGATGCGTCGAGCAGTATTGACCGCTATAGACGTACTCGGCTTGGAACGGCCCAATGGCTTACGTCCAAGAAGCTCTGGATTGGTGGGGCTGATTTTGCCGAATCTGGAAGATCCCGTATATCCTGTTTTTGCTCAGGTGGTGTCGACAAATTTGGCGAGACTTGGATATACGCCGGTCTTATGCATCCAAGATCAGGACGGTGTGGGCGAAGACGAATATGTGGGGATGCTCTTGGATCGAGGAGTTGCGGGAATTATCTTCGTATCCGGGCAGCATGCTGATACCCGTGTGGATCGTTCTCGGTATGACGACTTAGTGGCTCAACGGCTTCCCATTGTATTTGTGCGAGGATATCTGGACGACCTGGATGTGCCGTTTGTTTCCAGTGATGATCAAGCTGCCGGTGAATTGGCAGTGCGACACCTTGCTCAACTTGGACACCGTCGTATCGGATTGATTCTTCCTTCCGGTACGAATACTTCGGCTTTGCGGCAGGCTGAGGGCTACCGGCATGCGATGCGGGAGGAATTCGGTGCGGATGCCGATCAGTGGGTGGACATTAGCTTTGAAGGGGAAGAAGGGGGCTATGCGGGTGCCATACGGTTGCTTGATAAAGAGGTAACCGGATATGTTTGTGGCTCTGACCTTCTTGCTCTAGGTGCTATTCGGGCATTACGACAACGGGGCAAAAGAGTCCCACAAGACGTATCTGTAATTGGGTATGGGGACTCGCCGTTGATGGCGCACACGAATCCACCTCTTACTACGGTGAGACAGCCGATATTATCAATGGGAACCTTCACGGCGCATGCCTTGATCAATCGCATTCAAGGGAACAATACCATTACCGGTGAGTCCTTGTTCCCTCCAGAACTAGTAATCCGAGGATCCACCGCTATGAGAGGTAAGCGTTTCACGTCTGACTGAGATAGTTAGAAATTCTGTTGCAATTATTTGCAATACTAATTCAGCTATCAGAAACTCATATATCTTCCGCTTTCTGACTGTTAGCTTAAAAGCAGAGACAGCGGCACAACATCGTGTAGGTCTCTCCGAGGAAAGGCGGAAAAATGAGCGCTTATATTAATAAGCAAGGTATTTTGAAGACAGTCGGTGTGGTCAGCGTGGTCCTCATCGCACTATCTGGATGCGGGAGTTCTGACGGGTCTCAACAGTCGGCGCAAACTGGGAAGACTGCGAGCACATTGACGATTTGGGCTGATGCCGATCGAGTCGCCACGCTGAAGGATGTGGCGCAGAAATTTACCGATAAGACCGGGGTGAAGGTAAATCTGGTCCAGAAAGATATGGGATCGGTTCAGCAGGATTTAATTACGCAGGTTCCTGCTGGTAAAGGACCAGATATTGCGATTGGACAGAATGATTGGACGGGTGTGTTGGCGACAGATGGCGTTATTCAGCCATTGGAACTTGGCGATGCGCAAGGCGATTACGAAAAAATAGCCATGGATGCGTTCAACTATAACGGGAAGATTTATGCTTTACCGTATTCGATTGAAAATGTTGCCTTAGTGCGGAATACAAAGCTGGCACCGGAAGCTCCTACGTCATGGGACGATATGGTCGCAACGGCAAAAAATGCAGGAACTGAATACCCTTATCTTCTCCAAGTAGGAGATCAGGGCGATTCATACACAATGTATCCAGTTCAGACTTCATTCGGGCCCTTTGTATTTGGACAGAATAGTGATGGGAGTTATGACTCCGGCAAGCTCACCATTGGGGATGACAATGGAGTGAAATTTGCCCAGTGGATGCAGCAACAGGCCAAAGATGGGGTGCTTAGTACCTCTATGAGTGCTGATATTGCGTTGTCGAAGTTCGAGCAGGGAGCATCTCCGTATCTGATTAGTGGACCATGGAATATCTCTGCGATTAAGAAGGCTGGTATTGATGTAGCAGTAGATGCCATTCCTTCGGCAGGCGGTCAACCTGCAAAGCCGTTTGTGGGTGTGGGAGGCTTTTTCCTGAGCTCGAAGACTAACAATAAGATTGCGGCTACCAACTTTCTGATTAATTACGTGGGTACTGATGAGGTTCAGGAGGCTCTGTATAACGCCGGTGGACGTCTCCCTGCGCTGACTTCCGCATATAAGAAAGCAATTGAAGACCCGGTTTCGGAGGGCTTCGGTAAGGCTAGCGAAAATGGCGTTCCGATGCCGAATATTACTGAGATGTCATCAGTGTGGCAATACTGGAACGCTGCCGAGGTCTCCATCATTTCTCAACGTGGTGATGCCGCTGACCTATGGGGGCAGATGACTTCTGAGATCCAAGACGCATTGAAGAAGTAATTAGTCATTCTATGGTGTAAGAGTTCAAGTGCGGACAATTGGGAAAGATCATTATGAATACCTCAATTAATGATGAGCCAAGGAAAAATGCTATTGTAAGACGCCGAGCGGAGCGTGTGGCGGCGATGGCGAACGTCCGCACTTGGCCTCTTTTGATCAAGATTTTCTTGTTAGGCCTTCTTGATGCGTTAGGTATATACTCCCTGTTCATTCTTGCTGCAAGAAGATATTGGCTGGCATTCATCATTGTTTTGATTGTTGGATTGCTTGTTAATTGGATTTATTGGAATAATAAGGGACTTGCTGCTAAGTATCTGACGCCTGGGCTTATCTTTCTGGTTGTTTTCCAAATTTCCGCTATTTTCTATTCTGGTTATATCGCGTTTACTAATTACGGGACAGGCCATAATGGCACCAAGGAACAGGCGATTACTGCATTGATGCAGACATCACTTACTAAGGTCTCGAATTCTGATACTTACAAGATCTCGGTTCTGCAATGCAACGATAAATTGAGTTTTCTGGTAACCGGTTCTGATGGTGTATCAAAAATTGGAGATAGTGATACGCCGCTTCATGTTGCAGATGGGATATCGTCGGAGAACGGCGAATCTAGCTCGGTCAGTGGCTGCCAAACATTGTCGTTTAACGATGTTCTAAATCGGCAAAATGATATTTTGCAGGTAAAAGTTCCCCTTTCTTCAAATCCAGAAGATGGAACACTGCAAACATCCGACGGACAAACGGCTTACGTTTTCAAGTCATCTTTGATGTATGATGCCAAATCCGACACGATGACGAATACAAAAACCGGCATGGTCTATCGTGACTCTGGAAAGGGATCGTTCGTTTCCGCAACAGGGGAGGAGCTGGTTCCTGGATGGCGTGTCAATGTAGGGCTGTCGAATTTCAAGCGTGTATTCGCATCAAATGATATGACCGGTCCATTTCTTCGAGTGTTGTTGTGGACCATAACGTTTTCCGTTGTATCCGTCGCGTCTACATTTATGGTTGGGCTTTTCCTCGCCATCGTCTTCAATGATCCACGTATGCGAGGCCGCAAGGTTTATCGATCGATTCTTATACTACCGTATGCATTCCCCTCCTTCCTTTCAGCACTGGTATGGGCGGGACTTTTGAATGAGAAGTTTGGTTTCATCAATCAGGTACTGCTTCACGGAGCTGATGTGCCATGGCTTCAATCTCCGACACTGGCAAAAATTGCAGTACTGATTGTAAATCTATGGCTAGGATTCCCGTACATGTTTCTTGTTTGTATGGGAGCACTGCAATCAATTCCAGAGGAATTATCTGAATCGGCGAAATTGGATGGGGCCTCAGCATGGGAAATATTCCGATATATCAAATTCCCTCTGCTGCTCGTTTCGATAGCTCCATTGCTGATTTCCACTTTCGCAATGAATTTTAATAATTTCAATCTGATTTATATGCTTACAGCTGGGGGTCCGACAGATACCAGTACGGGAATGAATATTGGTAGTACTGACATACTAATTTCAATGGTATATAAAATTGCATTTGTTGGAGCGGATAGAGATTATGGATTGGCCAGTGCTTTTGCAATTCTTATTTTCCTGATTGTTGCTGCTGTATCTGCTATTGGTTTTAGAACTTCAAAGTCACTTGAGGAGTTGTATTAAAATGTTCATAGAGGAAACCAATCCTAAAGAATCTTCCAGTTGGATTCAGCATAGTAAAACTAATGTTCTGCGATGGTTTGTTAGAACAGGATGGAGGCATTTCGTAGGCATTCTGTCTTGTGCTTTTGCTGGTTTTCCGATTCTGTACATTGTGTCAGCTTCATTGAACCAACAAGGGACCCTTATTTCATCCAATCATCTTTTTTCAAGTATTACTTTTGATAATTATGTCAAGTTATTCAATATGCCGCAGCAGCCTTTTGCGGAATGGTATCTGAATACGATTATCATTGGTCTTTCAGGATCGGTTCTTTCAGTTTTCTTGGGAGCTATGGCTGCGTATGCATTTTCTCGATTGCGCTTTTATGGAAGAAGAGTCGGTCTATTTTCCTTGATTCTTGTTCAGATGTTCCCGCAGGTTTTATCTATTGTTGCAATATACTTATTGCTTAGCAATTTTGGTGATGTATTCCCCATATTGGGTATTAACAGCAGGCTGGCGTTGATACTTGTATATTTGGGAAGTGCTCTTGGGGTCAACACGTACCTAATGTATGGTTTCTTTAACACGGTTCCAAAAGAAATCGACGAAGCTGCAAAAATTGATGGGTCTGGGCATGCAAGGATTTTCTTTACTATAATCTTACCTCTTGTATCACCGATACTTGCGGTTGTTGCGTTGCTTTCTTTTATTGCAACAGTCAATGAATATGCGGTCGCAAGTACGGTGCTTGTATCCCCAGAGAAGCAGACGCTTGCTGTTGGTTTGTATGAGTTTGTTTCTCAAAAATTCTCTCAAAACTGGGGATTGTTCTCTGCTGGTGCAGTGTTGGCAGCAGTACCGGTAGTGATTGTATTTATTTGTTTGCAGAAGTATATTGTCTCCGGTTTAACTGCTGGCGCAGTCAAGTGATTTAATGGTATGATTGTCTAATTAAAGGGCGGTGATGAATTAAAACCTAGTTCAATGGTGAATTAAAGGAACAATGACGTATTATTGATTTTTATTTTAGGGGATAGCATGCTCAATATAAAGTCTATATGGCGCAAAATGATAGATGCGGCCGTAGTTGCGTCTGTGTCGTTCGCGATGCTGGCTGTTTCGACGCCTGCAATGACTAATGCAAACGGTCTTGAAGTTAATGGTGCTCAGAGTGTCCTTTCATCTACACCTGTCAGCTCAGCCGATTTTACTGGAGATGTTATATACCAGATTATAACAGATCGTTTTTATGATGGTGATCCAACTAACAACGATCCGGTGACTGCTTTCGGAGAATATAGTAGTGACAAGTCTAATTGGCAGTTGTATTGGGGTGGTGATTTTGCGGGCGTTGCTCGTAAGATGAGCTACCTAAAGAATCTTGGTGTTGGTGCAATCTGGATTTCTCCTCCAGTTAAGAATATTAGTAAAGCTGCGATTGATTCTTCTGGTATGAAATCTGCAGGTTATCATGGATATTGGGGTATGGACTATTTTGCGCCTGACCCGCATTTCGGTTCTTGGAATGATTTTGACAATATGGTCAAGGTAGCTCATGCCAATGGGATTAAAGTTATCATGGATTGGGCTGCAAACCATACCTCGCCAGAAGATATTGATGATTCAGATTATGCCAATAACGGTGCCTTAGTTAAAGATGGCCATACATTGGCTGCCTATAACGATGATCCAAATGGCTATTTCCATCATAATGGTGGTGTTTCCAATTATAATGATAGATATGAGAGCAAATATAAAAATTTGTTTAATCTCGCTGATCTTGCACAAGAAAATCCTCTTGTAACTCAATATTTAGAGGATGCCATTGACACTTGGACGTCGCATGGTGTTGATGGTATTCGTATGGATGCAGTCAAGCATATGTCAAGCGGGTTTCTAAAGAGCTATGCGGATCATGTGTATGATAAACATAGTGTGTTCATCTTTGGGGAGTGGGCTGATACTTCTTCTGCTCCATTGTGGGATGATGAGGTAAAGTTCGCAAACAATAGTGGACAATCGCTTGAAAACTTTGACTTAAATGGCAGCATTAGAAATGTTTTTATATCTGATGCGTCCATGAAGGAATTGAATGCAACTTTGGAACGTCAACAATCATCTTTTGATTGGTCTAATCAATTAGTCAATTTCGTTGATGGACATGATACTTCGAGATTCCTTTCATTAAACGACAATAAAGGATTGTTCGATATGGCTACGGTGGTGAATATGACCGTTCCGGGAATCCCATCTATTTATTATGGAGACGAACAATACAGTCATGTTGATTCTATGAATGCTTCCAATCAAATTGGTGGCGATCCATACAACAGACAGGCTATGCCGTCATTTGATGAGAACACACGTAACTTTAAAATTACAAAAATGCTCTCGAACCTCCGGTCGGATAATCCTGCACTGCGATATGGGGCATTGACTGAGCGATGGCTCAATGATGATGTATATGTGTATGAGCGTCATTTCTATAATGATGCTGTTCTCGTCGCCGTCAACAAGGGTACTACCGATTGCAGCTTGACTGATTTGTATACTTCGCTACCGGCTGGATCATACGCAGATGCTCTCGGCGGGCAGCTTGGTGGCGGAACGTTGAAGGTCTCGCAAGGTACTAAGGACCTCAATGTTGCTCAGGACTATGTACTGCAAGGCGGGCAAGCTGCAGTTTGGTCGTTTGTTGAATCTCCAAGCGCTCAACCTCAAATTGGTAATGTGGGGCCAACCATGGGGCATGTCGGTGACGTTGTTTCAGTCACTGGTAAGAATTTCGGAACTAATCCCGGAACTGTCACCATTGGTGATTTGCCTGCCAGCGTGAATTACTGGTCTGATGATGAAGTTGACTTCACAATTCCTGATTCTGCAGAAACCGGCGTACAGGACGTCGTTTTGACCACGGCTCAGTCGGAGGTTTCTAATGCGATTGCGTACCATGTGCTTACTGCGCCGCAAACTGCTGTGACTTTTACCGTTACGGACACTTCTACCTCGTATGGGGACCAAGTGTATCTCACAGGTAACGTTCCGGAGCTTGGAAATTGGAGTACAGATTCCAGCCAAGCAGTTGGTCCACTGGTATGTCCTGAATACCCAACCTGGTTCGGAATGGCTAGTGTGCCGGCGGGAACCACGATTGAGTACAAATACTTCGTTAAAAAGGCAGATGGGACGATTGTCTGGGAAGGAGGCGGTAATCATAAGTACACTGTGCCTGAATCGGGCACTGGTTCAGTAACGGTTCAGTGGTGAATCTTGATTGTTACCGAAAAAATGCCTGATTGTTGACAGATAAGAGCGCGAACCGCAGTTTACTAGCGGTTCGCGCTCTCTGTGATTCACTCTCTAAATATGTAATCCCATAATGAAAGCGCGCCGATACCGGGAAACGGGCGCCGCTGCCTTACCCTGATGGTATGGCTGAGATCTTCGCTTTTCCGGCGGGTACTCCTGCGGCAACGAGGCCTGGCGATGGAGCCGGTGCGCCGCAGCATCCCGTGCGCCCGCGTGGCGTGCCGGACGACGTGTGGGCGGCCGTCGAATCCGTCCGAACCATGCGACGCCTCGACGGCGTGCGCTACCGCGAGATTCCCGTGCCCTCAACGCTGGCCGACTTCGGCATCGGCGTGGAGCTCGAATCGGAAACCCCGGATCAGGGGGAGAGCCGGCTCCGATTCGCCACCGGCTGGATCATGATGCTCTACGCCCATGAGCCGCGCATCGGATGGGATTCGAACTGGCGGTGCGTGGCGTTCGCGAGGCTGCCGCTGGAAGCGGGGGAGAACGACCCGCTCGCCCCTGGCATGTACTGGGACGGCATGTGCGATTACGTGGGATTCGCCGAGCCGGACACCGTTTCCGGCACCGTGACCGTGACCCGCAACACCGCGTTCGGCGGGCTCGACGAGGCGCCCAGCTCCGGTTGCGAGATGCGCGTATCCTGGACGCCGCTTGACGGGACCGGTCCGGACGGTACGATGGACGCCGGCGCTCAAGTGAATTCGTGGGCCGCCTTCATCAGATCTACCGTCCGTCCAGAGGAGGATGACTGCAGGTGAGCGACGTCCGTGAGACCGAACCCCGGTTGCTCAAGGAACCACGTGGGGGAGTGCCCAACGTCACCTCCACACTCGCCGACTATCACCGGTACTGCGAGGCTCTGGCCGCCGCGGACGGTCCGTTGGCGGCGGACGCCGAACGTGCCTCCGGTTTCCGGTACGGCCACGAGGACTGGCTCATCCAATTCAAACGTGAAGGCGCCGGCATTGCCCTGCTCGACCCGGTGGCCCTGACCGAAGCCGGGGCCGACTGGAACGAATTCAACGACGCGGTGGGCGACGCCGTCTGGATCCTGCACGATTCGCTGATGGACCTGCCCGGCTTCGCGGACATCGGTCTGAAGCCCCGTGCCCTGTTCGACACGGAGATCGCCGCGCGACTGCTCGGCCTGCACCGCTTCGGCCTGGCCGCGGTGACCGAGCACTACCTCGGCATCACGCTGGCCAAGGAGCATTCCGCCGCCGACTGGTCCTACCGCCCGCTGCCGCGCGACTGGCGCAACTACGCGGCGTTGGACGTGGAAGTGCTCATCGAGCTCGAAGAGCTTATGCGCCGGGACCTGAAGGCCCACGGCAAGGACGAATGGGCGGCCGAGGAATTCTCGCACGCCTTGAACGAGGGGCTGGCTCCGAGGAAGCCCCATCCGATCCCATGGCTTAGGGTCTCGCGCATCACCCAGCTCAGCCGTGACCCGCGTGGTCTCGCCATCGCCAAATCGCTGTGGGAGGAACGCGACCGGCTCGCCAGGCGGTACGACATCGCCCCCACGTTGCTACTGGCCGACGCCTCGATCATCGAGGCCGCCACGGCCAAGCCGCACAACGCCGCCCAGTTCCGGGCCCTGCGCTCCCTGAACGAACGGGTGCGCATCCGCACCGGCACCGAACAGGACAAGATGTTCGAGCGGTACGCGCCCATCCAGCGCGAGGTCAAGCCGAAGGTGTGGAAGGCCGCCATCGACCGGGCCATGGCGTTGAAGCCCTCGCAATGGTCGTCCATGCCCTCGCCCGACCAGGACGAGAACGGCATGGTGGTCAATGCGCCGCGTTCCATGCGACTGTGGCAGCAGCGGCATCCCGACCGCTACGACCGGCTGCAGCGCGTGCGCAAGGTGATCAACCGGATCGCCGAGGATACGCGCACGCCGGCCGAGATGATCGTCAAGCCGCAGATCCTGCGCAACCTGTGCTGGACCGAAGACCTCGCCGGAATCGACGTGGAGGCATTCCTCGCCGAGCAGGGTGCGAGAAACTGGCAGGTGCGCCTTATTGCACCGTCCGTAAGTAGCGCTATCATGTAGAGGTTGCCTTACGGCAGATTGTTAAGAACATACGACTTTTGAGGAGTCATTCGTGAAGATCAGCGTTCGTAACCTCGAGCCCACCAAGGTGAAGCTCACCATCACCGTCGACCCGGAAGAGCTTGACCCGTTCCTGGATAAGGCCCGCAAGGAAATCGCCAAGCAGGTGAACGTTCCCGGCTTCCGTAAGGGCCACGTGCCCGGCAAGATCATCGACCAGCGCTTCGGTTTCGCCGCCGTTGCCGGCGAGGCCGTGAACGACGCCGTGCCGGAGCTGTACTCCAAGGCTCTGGAGGAGAAGAAGATCCAGCCGATGGATCAGCCGGAGTTCGACGTTCAGGAAGTGCCGCAGTCCGCCAAGGACGAGACTAAGCTGAAGTTCACCGCCACCGTCGAGCGTCGCCCCGACTTCGAGCTGCCGGAGGTCGATGGCATGGAGATCGCCATCGCCAAGCCGGAAGTCAAGGACGAGGACGTGGAGAAGCGTCTTGAGGCCCTGCGCCAGCGCTTCGGCACCCTGGTGGGCGTGGATCGTCCGGCCGCCAAGGGCGACTTCGCCAACATCGACCTGACCGCCGAGATCGACGGCGAGACCGTTGACTCCCAGGAGGGCGTGAGCTACGAGCTCGGCTCCAACACCATGCTCGACGGCATGGATGAGGCCCTGGAAGGCCTGTCCGCCGGCGAGGAGACCACCTTCGAGGGCACGCTGGAAGCCGGCGAGCACGAGGGTGAGAAGGCCACCATCAAGGTCAAGGTCAACTCCGTCAAGGCCGAGGAGCTGCCGGAGCTGAACGACGAGTTCGCTTCCGAGGCTTCCGAGTTCGACACCCTGGACGAGCTCAAGGCCGACATCCGCAAGGCCGCCTCCCAGGACGCCGAGGGCCGTCAGGCCACCGAGGCCCGCGACGCCTTCATCGCCAAGCTGCAGGAAGGCCTCGAGATCCCGGTGCCGAAGGGCGTCAAGGCCAAGATGGTCGAGGAGCAGCTCAAGGGCATGACCCCGGATCCGGAGAAGGCCACCGACGAGCAGAAGGCCGAGGCCGAGAAGAACGTCGAGAAGGACCTGCGTGATCAGATGGTCCTCGACGCCCTGGCCCAGAAGCTGGACGTCAAGGTCTCCCAGGCCGACGTGTTCAACTTCCTCGCCTCCATCGCCCAGCAGTACGGCATGGACCCGAACGCCTTCATCCAGGCCATCATCAAGAACGGCCAGCTCGGCTCCGCCGTGCAGGAAGTCGGCCGCTCCAAGGGCCTGCTCGCCGGCATGCGCGCCGTGAAGTTCACCGCCGACGGCGAGGTCGTGGACCTCTCCAACTTCCTGGGCGAGGCCGCCGAGGATGAGGAGGCCGAGTCCGTCGAGGCTGCTTCCGCTGCCGCCGCCGTGGCCGACGAGCTGTCCAAGTCCGATGAGGGTGAGGCTGCCGACGCCGAGTGAGCGCGGTGAGTCGCCGTTGCACCTGCCTTGCGCTGGTGCGATGACATGACTGTGGGCCCGGGACCGATATGGTTCCGGGCCTTTTCATTTGCCGGTACGGCGAATGACAGGGGAGATGCGATGGAAAACGTTGTGCGGAACGCCGATGCGAGGCGTCTGGGGTGGCTTGCCGCCGCGACCGTGGTGTTGGGGGCGTTGATCGGCGCGGGTGCCGGTCTGCTGACCCTCCTGCTGTACGGCGTCGAGCGGGTGATGCTCGGCTATGTGGAAGGTTCCGGGCTGCCCGGCCCGTTTGGCGTGCCCGCCGTGCGCCGCGCCATTTCGGTGATGGTGGGCCTGTCCATCGCCGGGGTGATCTGGTATCTGCTGCGCACCAAGACCACCAAGGTGCCGTCGGTCAAGAAGGCCGTCGGTGGAGCGCGGATGCCCATCTGGCAGACCGTGCTGCATGTGGTGCTGCAGATCTTCATCGTGGGTACCGGCGCCTCCATCGGGCGAGAAGTGGCCCCGCGCGAATTGGGTGCCATGCTGGCCCAACGGTTCTGCGACCTGTTCCATATCGACGGCGAACACGGCATCGACCGGCGCATGGTGGTGGCCGTGGCGGCCGGAGCGGGCCTCGGCGGCGTGTACAACGCTCCGTTGGCCGGCATGTTCTTCGCCGTGGAGATCCTGCTCACGGACGTGACCCTGGAGAAAGTGGCATTCGGACTGGGCATGTCCTCGGTGGCCGCATTCACGGCGGCGTTGGTCAAAGGCCATCACACGTTCTACGACATCACCGCCATGCAGCCCGAATCGACGCCGAGCCTCATGCTGTTCGCTCTGTTGTGCGGCACGGCGGCAGGCGTGGCGGGTGCGCTGTTCCGCAAGGGCTCGTCCTGGGCGGAATCGCACAAGCCCTCCGGCAAGGGGATACTCTGGCAGATGCCACTTGCCGGTCTGATTACGGGTCTGGTGGCGGTATTCGTGCCGCAGGTCATGGGCAACGGTCGTGCCGCCGCGCAGCTCGGTTTCAGCACGTTCGTCTCGGACACCGCCGCCGCTTCCGGGGCCGCGCAGTCCGGGGCTTCGACGGCCGCCTCGCCGTGGACGCTGCTGGCGAATGGGGCCGCCGATTCGGGCGCGGCCTCCGCCGGTGCGGGTACGGGCGCTGGTTCGTGGCTGAATGCCCTAGGCCTCGGGTTCGCGCCCAACGCCGGTTCGACGCTTACCCTATCGCACGCCGGACTGATGCTCGGCGTGCTGTTGCTGACGTTCGCGGCGAAAGCCGTCGTCACGCTGATGACCATCCGTTCCGGTGCATCCGGCGGAGTGCTGCAGCCGGGCATCGCCCTGGGCGCGACGCTGGGGGCGATGCTGGGGGTCCTGTGGATGTTCGCGTTCCCGATGGACACGGTGACGGCGTGCGCCCTGATCGGTGCCGCCGCGCTGCTCACCGCCTCCCAGCAGGCGCCTTTGATGGCCATGTGCCTGGTCATGGAGCTGACCGAAGCGCCGATCACGTTCTTCGTGCCGGTCGGACTGGCGGTGGCCGTGTCCGCATTAGTCTCCAAGTGGATGCTGGGGCGATTGAGGTAGCAACAAGGCTCCCCTCTTTGAGGGGCGTCGGAACACAAGCAAACGAAAGGTGACGCATGTCCCAGAACACCGAGGACCGCAAGGCGCTGGCGGCGCTCGACGCCGAACCGCTGAACGAACGGATCGCCTACTACCGCAAGCCGTTCATGGTGCTGTGGGCGGCCATCCAGGAGGCCTCCAGCGAACTGGTCGAGGACTACGGGCTCAGCCAGGACATGGCGCAGTTGTGGGTCGCCGAACAGATGCGCCAGGTATCCGACTCGCTGGTCGATCGCCTCGCCGAGAAAGCGGTGGCGCACGGGGCCAGCAAATCGAATGTGGCGCGTGCGGCCGGAGCGAGCCCGGCCAATGCCGAGCGACGATTCCCCCGGCTGAAGGGAGACGGCTCGCATGGCCGCCTGCTCATCGACGACGTGCTCGACGCCATGGAGGAGTGAACGCGAGCTCCTACGCTGGCCGCCAAAATACAGGCGATTATTCGCTTCCAGTCGCTTCGAGGCGGTAGTCTGAACAATGTTCGAGTTATGAGTTAAGGAGAATCAAGGTGAGCAATACCTTTGCGACCTTACCGGTCATGGCGGGCGATGACGTCCCGGCCGGCCCCGTCGACCCGATTTTCAACCGCCTCCTGAAGGACCGCATCATCTGGATGGGCGAGGAGGTCAAGGACGACATGGCCAACCGCATCTGCGCCCAGCTGCTGATGCTGGCCGCCGAGGACCCGAAGAAGGACATCTGGCTGTACATCAACTCCCCGGGTGGCTCCATCACCGCCGGCATGGCCATCTACGACACCATGCAGCTCATCGAGCCGGACGTGGCCACGGTGGGTCTGGGCATGTGCGCCTCCATGGGTCAGTTCCTGCTGAGCTCCGGCACCAAGGGCAAGCGCTACCTGACCTCGCACGCCCGCGTGCTCATGCACCAGCCGTCCGGCGGCATCGGCGGCACCACCACCGACGTGCGCATCAACGCCGAGCTCATCATGGACATGAAGAAGACCATGGCCGAGCTGACCGCCGAGCAGACCGGCCACACGGTCGAGGAGATCTACCGCGACAACGAGTACGACCACTGGTTCACCGCCAAGGAGGCGCTGGACTACGGCTTCGTGGACAAGCTTGTGACCACGCCGGACACCATCGGCAACGACAGCAAGGGGGAGTGACCATGGCAAGTGAAGAAGCGAAGTTCGTAGACCGCGCCGAGCGTCTGGCCGGCCGCCAGGGCGTCGTCGGCTTCATGCCGGCCGCCATGCGCGCCGAGGTCCAGGACCGCGCCGCCGCGATGCCGACCAACCGCTACGTCATGCCGCAGTTCGTGGAGAAGACCCCGTACGGCATGAAGACGCAGGACGCCTATTCCCGCCTGTTCGAGGACCGCATCATCTTCCTCGGCGTGCAGGTGGACGACGCCTCCGCCGACGACGTGATGGCCCAGCTGCTGGTCCTGGAGTCCCAGGACCCGAACCGCGACGTGATGATGTACATCAACTCGCCCGGCGGCTCGATGACGGCCATGACCGCCATCTACGACACCATGCAGTACATCAAGCCGGACGTGCAGACCGTGTGCCTCGGCCAGGCTGCCTCCGCCGCCGCGATCCTGCTGGCCTCCGGTGCCAAGGGCAAGCGTCTCATGCTGCCCAACGCCCGCGTGCTCATCCACCAGCCGGCCATCGACCAGGGCTTCGGCAAGGCCACCGAAATCGAGATCCAGGCCCGCGAGATGCTGCGCATGCGCGAATGGCTGGAGAACACGCTCGCCAAGCACACCGGCCAGGACGTGGAGAAGATCCGTCGCGACATCGAGGTGGACACCTTCCTGACCGCCCCCGAGGCCAAGGAATACGGCATCGTGGACGAAGTGCTGGAGCACCGCCAGTAGCTCTGGACGACCATTTCGCGCACGTGCGCGCCCCGCAATACCCTCGGCCGGCAATGGCCGGGGGTATTGTGTTTGAAGGATCGTATCGGGGCAATCGCGCAGCGTGGCAAAGGAGATGCACATGGGACGTGTGGTCAGCTACAACGAGGAGATTCCGCGCTGCACGTTCTGCGGCAAGACCGAGCATCAGGTCAGGAAGCTCGTGGCCGGCCCCAACGCCTCCATCTGCGACGAATGCATCGCCCTGTGCGTGGAGATCATCTCCGAGGAGCGGGTCAAGGACGCCCAGGTCAACGCGCTGACCCTGCCCAAACCCACGCAGATCTTCGACTATCTCAACCGGTACGTCGTGGGCCAGGAGAACGCCAAACGAGCGTTGTCCGTGGCCGTGTACAACCATTACAAGCGCGTCAACATGGAGCTGCGCGAGGACGCCGGGCGGCTCAACGGCCAGGGCGGAGGCATCGGTGCGGCGGGTGCCGCCGGACGCGCGGGAAACGACGGAGCCGTTCCGGACGCGATGGGGTACGGCGACGCGGGATTCGCCGGCGGCCTGGATGCCGAGGCGCCCGTCCGCGCCACAGCCGGTCGTTCCGGTCGTTCGCGCCGCCGCGACAACGACCCGCTGGCCGATGTCGAAGTCGCCAAATCCAACATCCTGCTGCTCGGCCCCACCGGCGTGGGCAAGACGTACCTCGCCCAGTCGCTGGCCCGCGTGATGAACGTGCCGTTCGTCATCACGGACGCCACCACGCTGACCGAGGCCGGTTACGTAGGCGACGACGTGGAAACCGTGCTGCAACGGCTGCTGCAGGCCTCCGACGGCGATGTGGCGCGGGCCCAGCATGGCATCGTCTACATCGACGAGATCGACAAGATCGCCCGCAAATCCGGCGAGAACACCTCCATCACCCGTGACGTGTCCGGCGAGGGCGTGCAGCAGGCACTGCTCAAGATCCTGGAAGGCACCATCGCCTCCGTGCCGGTGGAGGGCACGCGCAAGCACAAGGAGCAGGAGACCGTGCAGATGGACACGCGCGACATCCTGTTCATCTGCGGCGGCGCGTTCGTGGGGCTGACGGACATCGTGCGCCAACGTCTGGGCCGCCGGGAGAGCGGATTCGGGGCGAACTGGCATGACGCCGACCTCAAGGACGACGAACTGCTGGAACAGGTCAATGCCGATGATCTGGCCGAATTCGGCCTGCTGCCCGAGTTCATCGGACGACTGCCGGTGATCAGCGTGCTCAAGGAGCTCACCGCCGACGATTTGGCGGCGATCCTCACCCAACCGGCCAACGCGCTCGTCAAGCAGTACCGCAAACTGTTCGCCGTGGACGGCGTGGACCTCCAATTCACCGAGCAGGCCGTGCATGCCATCGCGGACACGGCCATCGCCCAGGGCATCGGCGCGCGTGGCCTGCGATCCATCATCGAACGCACGCTGCAGGACACCATGTTCCAGCTACCCAGCATGGAGGACGTGCGGCAGGTGATCGTGGACCAGGCGTCCGTGGAAGGAAAAAGCAGCCCGAAATTATTGAGGGAGGCGATGCGCGGAGCGACGTTCGAACATCGCAAAACCGCATGATTCCAACGCGACACGCCGTATGGGTATCCGACTTGCAGAGCGTTGAATGACGTGTATTATAAATCGAGTTGTTTGAACGACAACATGCGCGAGTAGCCCAGCGGATTAGAGCAGCTGACTACGGATCAGCAGGTCGCAGGTTCGAATCCTGTCTCGCGCACTCCCGAACCACGGGGACAACAGTGGTATGCGCGAGTAGCCCAGCGGATTAGAGCAGCTGACTACGGATCAGCAGGTCGCAGGTTCGAATCCTGTCTCGCGCACGATAAAGCCTCGGAAGCGAAATGCTTTCGAGGCTTTTCCAATTCCGACACAATCCGTCGCTACGATGAGGCGGGTTGGTTCTCACAGCAGGAAAGGGAAGAGCAGTGACGCAGGCGGAACAGGATCGCGGTCAGCACCGGTACGATTTCAGCACGATCCTCGAACGGCATGGCTCCACGTCCATCAAATGGCATGAGATCGAAGCGGAAATGGGGCCGAACAGCCGGGATGTGATCCCGCTGTCCGTGGCGGACATGGAATTCAAGCCCGCGCCGGAAATCGTGGACGCGCTGGTCGAGGCCGCCACGCACGACGTGTTCGGCTACGACTACGCCACCGACGACTATTTCGCCGCCCTGACCGGCTGGATGAGACGTCGCCACGGCTACGACATCGACCCCGCGTGGGTGAGCCTGTCCGACGGCGTGATGCCGGCCATCAACACCGCCTTGCGCGCCGTCACCCATCCGGGGGACAAGGTCATCATCCAACGGCCCGTCTACTACCCGTTCACGTTCGCCGCCGAACACAACGGCCTGACCATCCTGGACAACGAACTCGTGCTGGACGAGGCCGCCGGCCGCTACGGCATCGATTTCGACGACCTGGAGGCCAAGGCCGCCGACCCGCGCTGCACGGCCCTGATCCTGTGCAACCCGCACAACCCGGTCGGCCGCGTCTGGACCGCCGACGAGCTGCGCCGCATCGGCGACATCTGCCTCGCACACGGCGTCTACCTGCTGTGCGACGAAATCCACGCGGACTTCGCGCACCCCGGCCATGCGGTCACGATGTTCGGCACACTGGGGGAGCGGTACCGGAGCATCCTCTTCGAGTTCACCGCGCCCACCAAGACGTTCAACCTCGCGGGTCTGCTGTGCTCCAACGCCATCATCCCCGATCCCGAGCTCAAGCGCCGCTTCGACGTGGCCGCCGAGAACATCGGCGGACTCACGGTCAGCCACTTCGGCCTGGTGGCCTGCCAGGCCGCCTACAACCACGCCGGGGCATGGCTGGACGGGCTGCTGGGCGTGCTGGAACGCAACGTGGCCGTGCTGCGCGAATTCGCCGCCCGTACGGAGGGCGTGCGCCTGATCGAACCGGAAGGCACGTACCTGGCATGGCTCGACTGTCGCGGACTCGGCTTCGAGACCCCGGAGGCGCTGCGTGACTTCATGCGTGACGAGGCCCGCGTCTGGTTCGACGAAGGCTCCCTGTTCGGCCGTTCCGGCGACTATTTCGAGCGCGTCAACCTCGCATGCCCCACCGCCCTGCTGGAGCGCGTGCTGGATAACGTCGACCGCGCGCTCGCCGCACGACGGTAACAGGGAAACCGGCGGACGCTGCTCGGCCCCGAGCGTAACCGTTCGGGGCCGTTGCCGTACTATGGATAGTCGTATTTCACAGGGACGATCGGCGAACGCCGATCGTCACGGGAACGGACGGCGAAAGGAACGGCGATGGGAAAGACCACCGGTAGCAGGCGAGGCGCATGGGCCGCGATCAGGCGGCTCGCCGCCTCCGACCGCGCCGCCGGCCTTATCATGCTGGGCTTCGCGCTCATCGGCTTGGTGGCCGCGAACCTGCCATTGACCTATCACCTGTTCGAAACCATCGCCGAAACGCATATCGGCATCCCATACACGAACATCGACCTGCCGATCGGCCACTGGGCGCAGGACGGCCTGCTCACCATCTTCTTCCTGACCGTCGGACTCGAACTCAAGCAGGAGCTCACCACGGGATCGCTCTCCAACCCCAAGGCCGCCGCCGTGCCCATGCTGTGCGCGGTGGGCGGCATGCTGGCGCCTCCCATCCTGTTCATGCTGGTCATCGCCCTGTTCTCCCGGTTCGGACCGGGGGAGACGGGCAGCCTGATCCTCACCACCACCGGCAGCAGCATCCCGTTCGGCGAGATGGCGCACGGATGGGCCGTGCCCACCGCCACGGACATCGCGTTCTCGCTGGCCGTGCTCGCCCTGTTCGCGCGCGGCCTGCCCGGTTCGATCCGCGCCTTCCTTATGACGCTCGCCACCGTGGACGACCTGCTGGCGATCATCCTCATCGCCGTGTTCTTCTCCTCGGTCAACGCCTGGTACTGGTTCATCGGCATCGCCGTATGCGCCGGCGTCTGGGCGTACCTGGTGCAGCTCAAGCGCGTGCCATGGGCCGTGGTGGCCGTCGTGGGCGTCCTGGCATGGGTCATGATGTTCGAGGCCGGCATCCACCCCACACTGGCCGGCGTACTCGTGGGCCTGTCCACCCCGGCGCGCGAAATCCACGGCGAAACCACGCCGCGCGCCGAACGGTACGCCTCGAAACTCCAGCCGTTCTCCGCCCTGCTCGCCCTGCCCATCTTCGCCCTGTTCGCCACCGGCGTGCACTTCGAGGAGCTGACGCCCGCGCTGATGCTCTCACCCCTGGTGATCGCCCTGATCGTGGCATTGGTGGTAGGCAAGCCACTCGGCATCATCACCACCGCCTGGCTGTCCACGCATCTGGGCGGCCTCAAGATGGCCAAGGGGCTGCGCGTGCGGGACATGATCCCCACCGCGTGCGCCTGCGGCATCGGATTCACCGTATCCTTCCTCATCGCCTCGCTGGCGTACACGAACGCCGAACTGTCCGCCGAAGCACGATTCGGCGTGCTGGTCGGCTCCCTGATCTCCGCGTTGGTCTCCGGCATCCTGCTGAGCCGGCAGTCCAAACGGTTCGCGCACGCGGCGAAGTAGGCCCGCAATCATAAGGAGATGACCATGGCCAAGAAACAGAAGAAAGCCAAGAAGAACGACAACAGGAAGACCGGCGCGAAGCAGTCCAAGTCGTCGCTGAAACCGGCGAAGGGCCCGGTGGCGGATCCGCTGGCCGGCCCGGTGACTAACGCTCCTGCCGACGCCGAATCCGCCATGGACGCCGAACAAGACGGACAGCCCGTGCCGCAGGACGCCTCGCCGTTGGGCGACACGTACCATCGCGGTCCCGTGATACTGCGCGGGCCGATGATCCCGACGGACAACACCACCGCCAACCTCCTGCAGCCTGACGCGGACACGGACTGGCTGCACATGGATCCCTGGCGCGTGCTCAGGATCCAATCGGAATTCGTGGACGGCTTCGGCGCGCTCGCCGAACTCGGGCCGGCCGTGGCCGTCTTCGGCTCGGCCCGCACCCCGCGCACCGACCCGGTGTACAAGGCCGCACGCCGCATGGGCAGCCAGATCGCCAAGCGGGACATCGCCGTCATCACCGGCGGCGGCCCCGGCGTCATGGAGGCCGCCAACAGGGGAGCGGCGCTCGCCGGCGGCAAGTCGGTGGGCCTGGGCATCGAGCTGCCGCACGAACAGGGACTCAACCAATGGGTGAACCTCGGCATGAGCTTCCGTTACTTCTTCGTCAGGAAAACGATGTTCGTCAAGTATTCCTCCGGCGTGATCATCTGCCCGGGAGGCTTCGGCACGCTCGACGAAATGTTCGAGCTCCTGACGCTCGTGCAGACCCACAAGGTCGCCAACATGCCCGTGGTGCTGTACGGCAAGGACTACTGGCAGGGACTGTTCGACTGGCTCAACGGTCCGGTCTCGGACCACGGCATGATCTCCGCCATCGACCCGCATCTGGTGACACTCACCGACAGTCCGGACGAGGCCGTGGATATCGCCACCAGCGCGATCATCGCAAGCCGGGCATAACACAACAGGGGCTCTTCCCAACGTTTCGAAGCCGTTGAGGAAGAGCCCCTGAATGAATCGCAGTCGCGGGAGGATCAGCGCTTGACGGCGATGAGCATGCCGGTACCGTCGGACGTGAGCGTGGAGACGAAGCCCTCGTCCTGTTCCACGGTGGCGATGAGCTCGCGCATGGCCACGGCCTTGTCGCTGCGGTCGGCGGCATCCAGCACGCCGCCCTGCTCGGAGCCCAATGCCAGCACGTCGGTGAACACGATGGTGCCGTGCGCACGCAGCAGACGAGAGGCCTGGGCGAACGTGGAGGCGTAGTTCTCCGGGTCTCCCGCCACCATGATGAAGTCGTAGTCGTTGGCGTTGAGACGGGGCAGGAACACGCTGACCGGCGCGTTCACGGCGCGCAGCGAGGTGTCGGTGGCGTCCTGCAGCACGGCGAAGGCGCGACGAATCAGCGTGATGCCCTGCGCCGAGGAATCAACGGCGGTCAGCTGACCGGCACCGTCCAGCGAACGAACCAGCTGCAGGGTCTCGACCAGCGAACCGGTGCCCACGGCGATCACCGAGGACGCGCCGGCCATACGCACCAGAAGGTTCAGCAGACGCGCCTGGGCGGCCGGACCCTGAAGCTGGCCGTTCTTGTCGGCCGCCTCGCGGGCGTCGGCGATGGCGTCCGGCTCCTGTTCGCGGGCATGCTCCTCCGCGAATTCCCAGGCCTTGGCAAGATTCGTATACTGCGTTTTGTCCATAACCTTCGTTTGTTCCTTCTGTGTCGTCTCCGGCCCTCTTCGGCCATGCGGGAGGCGATGCGTCCGTGGTTCTACGCTCTAGTCTGCCACCATCCGGCCGTCAAGCGGAAACCGATGTTCAGCGTTCGCGCACCTTGGCCACGATCTGCCACATCTCCTCGCCCACGTCGATGCCGCGCGGGCAGTGGCGCGAACAGGCACGCACGGACTGGCAGGCGGCCACGCCGTCCGCCGTATCGATGGCGTCCATGCGGTCCATGGCCTTGGCGTCGCGTGAGTCGTTGATGAATCGGGAGGACCAGATCAGCGCGGCCGGGCCGATGAAGGCGTCGCCGCCGGCGAACACCGGGCAGGAGCCTTCGCACACGCCGCAGGCAATGCAGTTGCTCAGCATCTCGTACTTGGCGAGCTGATCGGGGTGCTGCAGGTATTCGAACACGTCCACCTTGCCTTCGGAGGTGGTGGCCAGCACGCCGTCCGCCTCAAGGTAGGGGGTGAGCTTCCTGATCTGGTTCAGCATCGGGTCGATATCCGCGATGAGGTCGCGCTGCGGCGGGAAACCGGGCAGGGGAGCGAGCTCGATGACGCCGAGGGAACCTCCATGTGCGGCCGCGTCGTCCGTGGAATCCGCGGAGGCTTCGGCCTCCGCATTCGTGTTGTCGTCGGCGGTCTCGTCCCCGATGTGACGGAACCCCTCATCGTCCACCTGCGGCAGGGCGCCGGGCTGCTTGGCCCAATCCCGGATGGCCGCGGTGCACAGCAGGGTGGGGGTGCCGTTGATGGAGACGGCGTCCGAACCGCACATGCCGTGACCGCAGGAATAACGGAAGGCGAGTGTGGGGTCCACCGTGCGTTTGATGGTCATCAGGCAATCGAGCACCGTGTCCTCGGGGCGGGCGGGAATCGTGTATTCCTGCACCCACTGCTTGCCGCGCGGGCGGCGGGCGGCGGAATCCGAACCGCCGCCGAACGGGGAGCTCTTACGGGCGAACGGGCTGCCGCCGCGTGCACGTTCGGCGCGTTCGGCGCGCGGCGTGAAACGATGCACCTGCAGGGTAACCGTCGTGTTGTTCGCCTCAGCCATCATCTGCCTCCAAAGATCCAATAATCAGCCAACCTATTGTGCCACAAGCCCTGGGCGGGGTTCGTGCCATTGCGGATTCGTGTCAAGAGCCGGCCGTTTCCCCACCGGCCGGACAAAGGGAGCGGGCTCCTCGGTGAGGGGAGCCCGCTGGGTATCCGTATCCGTTAGTATTCGCGCTTCTTGGGCGGGTAGTCGGTGATGTGCACCGGCTGCCAGGAGATGGGATGCGCGGCAAAAACCGGGGCCGGCTCGTCCTGGCCGGCCTTGGCGATTTCGTCGTGCAGACGGTCTCGTTCTTCCGGGGAGAGCAGACGAATCATGGAATGGGCGAGGAACCGCTCGTCGTCACGTTCGGGATGATCGGTCCGGTACATCGCGCCGCGGGATTCCTTGCGTGCGCCCGACGCCGCGAGCACGGCACCCGCCAGCTCGACCAGGTGACGGACCTCCCAGATGGCGGTGATCTCCTGATTGAACGCGGCCGTATCGCTGTGCGCGCGCAGGGCTTCCGCCGCGGGCCTGAAGGTGCTGTCGAGCTGGTCGCTTGCGGCGACGATGGATTCGGCGTTGCAACGCACGGCCAGCGCACGGTCCATGAGCGAGCCGAGACGGGCCATGAGCTCGTACGGGTTGCCGTTGGCCGATGCCGCTTCGGCGTCGGAATCGCCGTCGGAGTCCCCGGAGATGTCCGTGTTGCCGGCCAGCAGATCGGCCAGTTCCGTCGCGCGACGGAACTTGGCCTGATCGGCCGCCTCGATCAGCGCATCATCGGTCGAATCGTCCGCCATGGGGGAGTCCACCGGATTTTCGGCGATACGCGCGGCCATGGTCCGACCAGCCCGCGTGCCGAACAGGCAGGCGTCCAGCAGCGAGTTGCCGCCCAGTCGGTTCGCACCATGCACGGACACGCAGGAGCATTCGCCGGCCGCGAACAAACCGTCGACGACGACGCGATCGCCGAGGGTCCTGGACGGCGGCAGGACACCGTCGATGAGCCATTCCGGATGGGCGTTGGCCAGGTCGCTGTCGTCCGATTCGTTCCAGCGGTACACCTCGCCGTCAGTGGTGATGGGGATGCCGCCCATCGTGTAATGCGCGGTGGGCTTGATCGGCACCCAGTCCTTGGCCGGATCGAGGTTCGCATACTGTTCGATGGTTTCGACCACCTGCGGCAGGGCCTCGGCCATGCGTTCGGGGGCGATGCCGGTCATATCCAGCCAGACGCAGTCCTTCGGGCCGTCCGGATCCTTGGGGTCCGCGACGCCTCGGCCGGCGTCGATCTCCGCCATGATGGAGCGGGAGACCACGTCTCGGGCCGCCAGATCCCGGTGCTCGGGAGCGTAGCGTTCCATGAACGCCTCACCGTCCGCATTGCGCAGCACGCCGCCTTCGGCGCGGGCCGCCTCGGACAGCAGAATACCGGTATGTGCCAGTCCGGTGGGATGGAACTGCACGAATTCGATGTCCTCCAGCTGCAGCCCCGCGGCCAAGGCCAGCGCCATGCCGTCGCCGGTCAGATCCCACGAGTTGGACGTGGTATGGAACAGCCGGCCCGCGCCACCCGTGGCGATGAGCACATTGCGCGCGTGAACGGCCTGGACCTTGCCCGCATGGGTGTCCAGAGCCACGATGCCGGCCGCCTGGGAACCGTCATCGGCGAGCACCAGATCGGTCACGTACCATTCCTCGGCGAACTCGACGCCCTGCGCCACGCACTGCTGCCACAGCGTGTGGAGGATCTGATGGCCGATACGGTCCGCCGCATAGGCCGCGCGCTTGACCGGTTCGCCGCCGAAATCACGGGTGTGGCCGCCGAACCGGCGCTGGGCGATGTGACCGTCCTCGGTACGGGAGAACGCCACGCCCTGACGCTCCAGGTTGATCACGGTCTCCGGCGCGTATTCGGCGAGTAGACGGGCCGCGTCCTGATCGACCAGCCAATCGCCGCCCTTGATGGTGTCGTAGTAATGCCAATGCCAGTCGTCGGACTCTACGTTGCCCAGGCTGGCCGCGATGCCGCCCTCCGCGGAGCCGGTATGCGAACGCAGCGGCTGCAATTTGGAGACCACCAGGATCTTCGGGTCCACGCCCTGTGCCCTGAGATCCTCGATCTCAGGGGACCTGAGCAGCCCCAACGCCGCCGACAGGCCGGCCGCTCCGGCGCCGACGATCACCGCATCATACATATCTTCCAAACGTTTCGGACTCATGGTCTCGATTCTCGCACACCCGCCGAACAGTGGCCTTGACGGCATGAGACAGGTTGCAACGACTGATATGCGAGAACCGGCATGACCGACCGGTATACGCGAGGCCAATATACGAAGCAGATATACGAAGGATTGGCCCGTGAAGGCTGGTTCGCGATTTTCATTCCGTGAGCGCGGAGCCAACCGCCGATCAGCGGACGCGGCTGCTCAGGGCGGCGGCGTCCGCCTTGCGATCGACCACCCCCTTGAGTTCCAGCGCGCCGAGCAGGCTCAGCACGGTGCCGATATCCGGGATCTCGTCGTCGGCCAGTTCGCGCGCCACCTTCAGCAGGGCATCCGGCGTGACGATGAGATGCCGTCTACGGCATTCACGGATAAGACCCACCATCAGCCGCTGCGGTTCGGGCAAGGTGCTCACGTCGATGGGAGGAAGCTGCATTTCGGCATCGGCGGGTTCCCGTAGATCGGGCACCTGTCTGCGAACCCCGGAGGAGCCGGGTTTCGCGCGGGTGCGGGCGGGAGAGGCCGTGGCCTGGGCTAAGGTGGGTTGTCCGCCGGTGCCGGACCGTCCTAGGGGAGGCCGGCCTGCTTCGCCTCTCGAACCGGCTTTGATGGCGCCGCTTGCGGGAGAAGAGGCCGAATCGCCTGATGAGGAAGCGGCGGCAGGTGTTGCGGTTGCATCGTCCTGCCGGTCGTGCGCATCCTCGGTTTTCACGGCGAAGCCGGGGCATGCCGCCATGGTTGGCTGATGACGCTCATGGCAGATGTCGTCGGTGGAGGTGGCGGCGCACAGCAGTATGGCGCGATGGTCGCTGATCATCTTGTTGCAGCCGGCGTTGGATGGCTGGTTGATGTCTCCGGGCACCGCGTACACCTCGCGCATGAGCTCGCACGCCCAGCCTGCGGTGTTGAGCGCCCCGGAACGCAGCCGGGCCTGCGCCACCACCAGTGTGGAGGACAACGCCGCGATGATGCGGTTGCGCAGCAGAAAACGCCTTGCCTCGGGAATCGTATCCGGGCAGTGTTCGCTGATGAGCGCGCCGCCCTGCGCCTCGATACGCTCGAACAACGTGCGGTTGCGCATCGGCCCGATATGGTTGAGTCCGCCCGCGAACACGGCCACGGTCTTGCCCACATTCGCGGGATTGCGCCCGTGCAGCGCGTTCAACGCGCCCCAATGGGCGGCGGCATCCGTGCCCATCGCCCCACCCGACACCACCAGATGGCCGGCGGCCGCGGCCTGCTCGGCCATGGTGTGCGCCACGAAGCGCCCGTATTCGTTCACATCACGCGAACCCACGATGCCGATGGGTTTGGCGCAGCTCGTCAACGCACGGGGATCGCCCCGGATCCACAGACACAGCGGCGGCGCCCAGTCGGAGCGGATCGCGAGATCGGCCAACTGATGCGGCCAGCATGGATGGTTCGGTCCGATCAGCCACATCGTGCCGTCCGCAGTGAACCAATCGGCCAGATGCAGGATGTCCTGTGAGGGCAGGTCACGCATGCGATTATGCCAGGAGGACAGGGAGGCGCGGAAGGTCTTCATCATGTCCGCGGTGACGCTTCGTCCCCATCGGGTGATGCCGTTGACGAACATGCGGTCGATGCGCGCCAACGCCGGCCCGGATACCTCGGAGGGATGGCTCGGATGTGACTGCGCCAGCGCGTGCCACAACGATTCCGCGCTGCCCGCGCCCTTGAGTGTGGCGTACATCATCACATCCGTGCCATCCAGACAGAAGGTGAGCGCGGCCCGGTACAGGGCGTCGACGGAAGGGGAGGGAATCGCCCGGCGCGCGGTGCCGGCGGGATTCTCGGAGCCGTCGGTGATGCCGGAGGAAACGGGAACTTCTGGGAGAACGGAGACGGCGGTATCGGCAGGAGCCGCGGATGCAGCTGAATCGACGGCTTGGGAAGCCGTCTGAGTCTCATGATGATCGGTCATTTACATCCTCGTCCTTAACTCGATACCCTGATGGACATCCTGCTCGGTGGGCGAATACCGGCCGTTCAAGTCGGCGAGCGTCCACGCCAGGCGCATGGCCCGGTCGGCGCCACGCAACGTGAGTTGATGATTGGAGAGTGCCTGGTTCACCAGTTCCATGGCCTTCAACGACGTGTTCGCGTGCAGCCAGTTGCCTGAGGCCTGCGCGTTGCAGGTCCATCCGAACTCCTGGAACCTGCGTTTGGCCACCATCCGGGCCTCGATGACCCGTTCGCGGATCCGCGCGCTGGACTCTCCCGGAGTCTCGTTGCGCACCGCTATGCGGGAGACCGGCGGCACGGCCAACTGGATGTCCACGCGATCCAGGATCGGCCCGACCAGACGGGAGAAATACTTCGTGCGATCCTTCTCCTTGCAGGTACAGCGCTCGCCGGTGCCGTAATAGTATCCGCACGGGCAGGGGTTCGCGGCCATGATGAGTTGGAATCGTGCCGGATAGTAGGTGCTGCCCTTGGCCCGTGACAAGGCCACATACCCGGATTCCAACGGTTCGCGCAGCGTCTGCAACGCCCGCGCCGAGAATTCCGGCGCCTCATCGAGAAACAGGATGCCCCGATGCGCCCGGGTGATGGCACCCGGCATGGCGATGCCGCTACCTCCGCCCACCAGCGCCGCCGTGGTGGCGGTGTGATGCGGCGCTTCGAACGGTGGCACATCCGTGATGCCGTACTGGGGCAGCGTGCCGCACAGGGAACGGATCGACGCCACCTCCAGCTGCTCCGGTTCGGCCAGCGGCGGCATGATGCCGGGCAATCGTGAAGCCAGCATGGTCTTGCCCGCGCCGGGAGGACCGGTCATGATGAGATTATGGCCACCGGCCGCCGCCACCTGCAACGCCCATTTGGCGTATTCCTGGCCCAGCACCTCGCTCATATCGCCGCATGAGAGTGTTGCGGACGGCGATGATTCCGCGGATTCGTCATCGGCGAGTATCAGCTCGGGAATGGTGTAGGTGGCGTTGCCTCCCATGAGCTCGATGAGTTCGCCCACATGCCTGACTCCGATCACGTCCATGCCGTCCACCATGGCCGATTCCTCGAGATTGCGGTACGGGATGATCATCTTGCGTATGCCGCGTTCCTCGGCATGGAGCATGATCGGCAGCAACCCGTGGATGGGCAGCACCGAGCCATCCAGATTCACCTCGCCGAGCATGATGGTGTCCTCCAGACAGTCATGCCCGATCGCGCCGGCGGCGCACAGCACGCTGGCCGCGATGGCCAGATCATGCGAGGAGCCGCGCTTGGGCATCGCCGCCGGGCTCATGTTCACGGTGACGCGCGTCTGCGGCCAGACGAATCCCGAGGCGTGGCAAGCGGATTTCACCCGTTCCCGGGCTTCGGACAGGCTCGTGTCCGGCAATCCGATGATGTTGAAGTAGGGGAGGCCCGGACTGATGAACGCCTGCACCTGCACGATGAAGGCCTTGAGCCCGACCAGTCCGACCGAGAGCGTTCTGCCGATGGCCATGCGTGGCTCCTTTCCGTATTTCAGAAGGCGTTGGGGATATGAAGCACCGAGGGGCGGCCCAGATGCATCACGACGGTGATGACATCGAACCGCACGCCGGCATGGGGCACGCGATTGCGCCGGTCGACGAGCCATTCGCAGGCGGCGCGTCTGAGATTACGCTGTTTGGTGGGCGTCACGGCCTCCTGCGGCACGCCGTACTGGGCGTTGCGGCGGGATTTCACCTCCACGAACGCCACGATGCGTTCGGGAGTGAGAGCGACGATGTCCAATTCGCCATAGCGTGTGCGCCAGTTGCGAGACAATACGACCCATCCTTGGACTTCCAGCCAATTGGCTGCGTACTGCTCGCCGAGGGAGCCGAACCGTTTGGCGCTCATGGTGCGGTCGCCCATCAAGGCGGCGAGATGATCCAGAGGCGAGGACGATCCGGCGTCGGGAACGTCCAATGAAGGTTGCCGATAGCCGGCGACGGTGCCGGTCCGGTCGTTGGAATTGAAGTCGGTGTGCGGAGCATTGCCCGGACAGTCGAAGGGACGCGGGGCGGTCGGGCGGATATCCCGGTGGAAACGATACGGGGCGGAAGGCGGCGGTTCTGTGGCTATGGCATTCATGGTTCCACTGTGCCGGGCGCGTGCATTCGGACACAAGTACGAACGGCGAATGTGGAGAACATGACGCGCCTTGGCGTGTTGTGGACAGCGTGTGGAAGGAACCGCGGTTATCCACCTTTTGTTAGGAAGGTTTGCGGATATGTAAGGCTCTGTCAAACAGAGATTGATATGAATTCCATTGGACTACCCCTCAGTCGGCTTCGCCGACAGCTCGTCCTGCAATTAATGACGAACTTCGTTCACCGTCTATTGGTTCGGCTGTCGCCTCGCACATTGCCTACAAACGGCCCTGCCGTTTGCTTCACGGCAATGTCCTGATAAGGGGAGCCAAGAATAAGAGCCATGCCAATCATGGTTTAACAGAGCCCTATGTAGTCCTGCGGACGACAGGAATCGCCGTGAAGTCCTGCCGTGCGGTGATACGGTTGGAGTCAACGCTATACGATCATGGCGATCACAGGGGAAGCGGCATATGCAAGACGAAACCGAATCGACCCAGACGGTCCGTCCCATCGTGACCATCGGGCTGCTGGACAACGACGAGTTCTCCCTGGCGTTCCTCGAACGGTCCATCGGCGAGCTCATGCCCGAGGCGCGCGTCATCTGGAAGACCACCTCCGGTCGTGACGCGGTGGCCCGCTGCCTGGACGCACGTACCAGCCCCAACGTGCTGCTCACCGACATGTCCATGGACGAACTGTCCGGACTGGTGGTATGCAAGACCATTCGAACCGAGACCGCGCGCGTGATGATCCTCGCCGTCACCTCGTTCTCGTTGGCCGTGTATGCGGCGAAGGCAGCCGAAGCCGGGGCGCAGGGCATCGTGCCCAAATCCGTGGAGACGCCGATCATCCAGGCCATCCGCACCGTAGCCGCCGGCGGTACCTGGGGCGAGGGATTCGAGACCGCGGCGGCGGCCCACGCGAGGCTGGGTGGACGGCGCACGCCGCGGCAACTGCTGCTCTCCGATCGTGAGGCCGAAGCCATGAACCTGTGCTCGCGCGGACTGGACACCGAGCAGATCGCCGAGAACATGCATCTGAGCCAATCCAGCGTCAAGACGTACCTCCAACGGGCCATCCGCAAACTCGGCGTCACCACGCGAGGCCAGGCCGTGGCCCTGTGGACCGGAGCCTCGGAAGGCGAACGATGAACGCCGGCATATCGGCTCCCAGCGGGGAGGACGGGCGCGCCGGCCGGGACAACGGGCCCGCGGCGGCTGCCGGAATCAGGTCCGGGGAACCGGCAATCACGTCCGGCAGCCCGGCGGCCGCATTCCGCTGGCTGCGCGCGCACTGGTTCCGACTGGTCATCGCCGCGTTCGCACTCGCCGCCACGCTGGTGGAATGGTCCGTGATCCCGCCGATCTATCCGCTGAACTTCCTGTTCTCCGGGCTTTCGGTGGTGGGCATCCTGCTCTCGCCCTTCCTGCCTCGCATCTCCGGCTGGCTCATCATCGTCACCGTGGTGGCGCGACTGTTCGTGCTCGACCTGTCCGGTCCGAACCCGCTGTGGGCCGCGTATCTGGCGCTCGCGATCATCGGATACGACAGCGCGATACCGGTGGCCGTGGCGGCGCTCCTGACCGTCTCGCTCGCCGAATGCATACCGGTGGCGCTCAACACGTTCAATGCGCTGTCCGCCACATGGATCGGCATGGTCAACTACATCGGCATGTTCACGCTCGCCACCATGGGCGGCATGTCCTTCCGCTGGCGTCGGCAGCGCGACGAGATTCGCGAACAGGCCATGGCGCTGGAACGCCGGCAGTGGCAGCTGGATACGTTGCAACGCAACACGCGACTGGCCTCGCGCATCCACGACTCGGCCAGCGGCGGACTCTCGTACATCGCGTTGACCGCGCAACGGCAACTGCGTCGCATCGGCAACGACGCGGAACATCAGACCGAGCGTCAGGATTGGCAGTTCGTCAACGACCAGGCCCTGGCCGTACTGGATGAGATTCATCACGTCATCGATCTGCTGGAACAGCCCGAACGAACCGGGCAATCCGCGCCCCGCGTCGGCCGGCATCAAGATGCGATCGATACGGCGATACGGGATGCGAAGGCCAAGCTCGGACAGTTGGGATTCGCGGGCACCATCGAATCGCGCGGCGAGAGACCGCAGGATTACGCGGACGAATCGTTCGAGGCCGCAGCCGATCTTCTCGGCGAGATCGCGGCCAACATCACCCGTCACATGGGTCCGGCCCAAGGCGAGTACCGGTGCGTCGTCACGTACGGCGACGACGCCATCGAAATCATGGAAACCAACCCGATCATGTCGGCGAATGGGAGCGCCGGACTTAAGCCGCACGGCAGCGGACTGGCGATGCACCGGCGCATCATCATGCGGCTCGGCGGCGAACTCAATACCAGCGCCGAGGATGGCGACTGGGTGTTGTACGCGCGCATCCCCGCCGGGACAGGAGCTGTCCGGCCGAAATCGGGGCGTGCATCATGAAACGGGTCATGGATGCCGAGCGGACCGACCGTGATGATGAGACGTTCGCGGATGCTGACACGACCGGGTCGTCCGAGATGCGGCACTCGGAGTCGGATTCGAACAAGAGCTGCACCAGCTGGATGCGGCGGCAAGGCAGTCGCCGGTGGCGTACCACAACGGCCGTAATACTGGCGCTCGCCGCCATCGCCGTGACGGTTGCGGTTTCGCTCCTGCCCGAACCATGGCGGGATGTGCAGTCAAATGCGAAGACGAGCGCGAACGACCCGCTGCCCACCACCAGCGAACATCCGGACTTCACCGGACCGCACAAATACGAATTCCTCAACGCATGGAACAACCTGCACACCGAAGTGGGGCGTGATGTGCTGGAGGACGGCGTGGTGACCGACGACGAACGGAGCGAGGTCTTCTTGGCGTACAACCAATGCCTGTCCGTCTACGGCCTGCAGTCCCGGCCGTTCGTGGATGAGAACGGCAAGACCAATGGGCAGACGGTGGTGTCGATCCGCGGGTCCATGAGCAGCGAACAGCAGTCGGACGTCATCGACCAGTGTGCCATCGGCTCCGATTACCGGTGGATAGAGCCATTGGCGGCATATGGCAGTGACCATCCCGCCGCGCTGGGTGATATGCAGCGGTGATGTGCCACGGACGCTCCTTGTCATCCTGATTGTCATCCTGAGGACGACGTCTATCCGCGACATATGCGGCTTCTTTCCGTACGGTTGACGATGAGGCGGCGCATGGGCGCTGCGTAACGGCAAGGAGGCTGGGCATGAAGGGCGAACGAGTGAGGTGTCGGCTGGCAGTGGTGACGCTCACGACACTGTGCGTGATTGGCATGGCCTGCATGCTGGCGGGCTGTGCGGGACCGGCCACGAATGCGGGAGACGGTTCGGCCGCCGGAACGGCAGACGGATACGATCTCAACGCGCACTATTCGGCGGAACTCAAACAAGCCCGTGCGCAACTCAAGGAGCAAGGCGACGGCTTCGCCGTGGGGATACTGGAGGATGGCGTCATCACCCAAGCCGAACTCGCCGAAGTGAATGACCGCATCGTGCAATGCCTGACCGATTACGGATACGCGAAGGACTCCATCGATATGGGCGAGCTCGGCTCGATGAGCGTGCATCCGCCCAGCGGCATGACACAGGAGGAATCCTCGGCCTGGGGCGGGTCGGTGAACCAGGACCTGCAGACCTGTGAGACCAGGGACGGCGCGCGTACCATATGGCAGCTGGCCAGCGCCGTACAGGCCAATCCGAACAACGACGGCGCCGACATCCGGCAGACCATCGTCGATTGCTATGTGCGCGAAGGACTGGTGGAGCAGTCGTACACCGTGGATGATTACGACCGGGACAGCCGCGAGGGCACCGGACCGTTCTCCGATGCCCGCCGCGCCGATGCGGGGTATCGGCAAAAGCTCGAAGCGTGCGGATGATGATCGACGCGGCCACCAACAGGACCGGCGTTTTCACTTGCGCGGGTCGTCATTGCATTGGATCCAGCTTTCGTAGTTCTGCTCGCTGTAGTACTTGCCGCCGGGGTTGAACTGTTGGCTGAACTGTAAGTATTCCTCGCCGTCTGCGTCGACGAGCGGAACATCGTCCGCGGTGAACTCCGGGCCGACCGCGTCCTTGCGCTTGAGACATTCCGCCAGATCCTGACGTACCTCCTCCGCGGTGCGGTTGCGCAGTTCGCCATCCGGATCCTGAGTCAGAGCGTTGTACAGGTGCGTGATGAAAAACTGGCCCGATTCCTTAGAACAGATGATGTCCTGCTCATTGAACCGCTGCTGCTCGGCGTCGCCCATATCGCCGGCCTGCATCTGGGCGGAACCATCCGGATACACGTAGTCGTATACGAACCCCGCATCCGCCATGCACGACTGGTACCGGCTCGCCACCTCCGTGGCCTCCGCCTCGGTGATTCGCTCGTCGCGCAGCACATCCTGCGCGAACGTGTTGCCGTTTTCGCGGGCTTGGTCATAGGACCGGCGGAAGTCCTCGGCCCATGGTCCGGAGAACGTCGGCTCGGCTTTTGCTCCGGCCTGTGGCGTGGATGCCGGACCGGTGCATGCGGCGGTGGAACACGCCAGCGCGAGGGCCAGCAGCGGAGCGGCGACCTTGGTGATTTGCGGGCGCTTCATCGTGCATCGTTCCTTTCCTCGGACCTCGATGTCCGTTTCGATATCTTCAGGCTATGGGTTGTGTTCGGGAGTGGTGAGCGGAAGTGTAGTCCCAGCGACTACAGGGGGATTGCGGGCTTTGCGGATGCCGTGCCTAAGCTGAAATCGTGACAAGGAGGTCCGTCATGGACGATGGAGGGACGATGAACGGAAAGATTCGGGAAACAGGCGACGTCAGACGATCGGGCTGTCGGGGAGCCCGTCGTCTGGTTGCGGCCGCGGTAATCCCGCTGGTCCTGTTGATTGCGGCGTGCGGGGCGCCGGCGAACAACGCGAACGGTGCGACGGGCAGCGGCTCAAAACAAACCTCCGTGACCTGCAAGGCACCGGACTTCACCGGACCGTACGCCAGCGAATTCAAGGGTGCGTACGACCAGTCCAAAACCGAACTGGCCAAGCGCATCCTCGAGGACTGCCAAATCACCGATGCAGAACTCAACGAGATTCTCGATGCGCAGAACCAATGCCTGGCACCCTACGGATTGGTCGCTACGAAAGGCCAGCTCGCCCGGCTGCGGGAAAGCGCGCTGAGCGATGAGGAGATGAACCAGAAGAATTCGGAATGCGCCGAGAAGACGGATCTGTGGAACGTCGAATCGATGTATGACGCGATGCAGGACAATCCGGACAACCTCGACGCCGAGGCGCTCCATAAGGCGTCGTACGAATGTCTCAAGACGCACGACCTGCTGCCCAAGCCGTTGACCGAACAGGAATACCTGGACATGGAAGTCAGCAGCTCGCAAGGGTTGAGCGAGGAACAGATAGCCGAGAGAATTCGCAAGTGGAACGAGTTCTACAACGTCTACATGGAATACAACGACGACGGCATCCGCAATCCGAACTACGACGCCGCCAAGGCCACGCAGTTCTGGCAGTGCCAGACCGATCCGATGAACCAGTGACGCCGCAACGACGCGGCGGAACGACACCACGACATCAAGGAGCCCATCATGGACAGGACGCAGACCGGCAACGGCAAGAAGGAAGCCCGTGCGGCCGCCAAACGGAACCGTGCGGAACGGCGGGCAGCCCGCAACGGCGTGGCGGTCTCCATCGTGGTGCTGCTCGCACTGGTGATGCTGGCGGTGGGCGTCGGCGGCGGATTCCTCCTGACCCGCTCGCAGATTCCGCCTTCGTTGGTCTCCACGACCAGGGCGACCACGGTGAAAGTCGCCTCCGCCCGGTTCGACGACTCACGTTCCGTGGCGCTCGCCGTGGCGTTGGGAGAATCCTCCACCGTCACTTCGCCGGTGAGCGGAACCATCACCGGCACGGCCGCCAGCGCCGGAACCACCATCTACTCGGGCGGCACCGTGTTCGACGTGGACGCCAAGCCGATACTCGCCCTGCACACCGACGTGCCGCTCTACCGCACCCTTACCAGCGGCACGCAAGGCCCTGACGCGGCCGGGCTCAACGCCGCGCTGCGCAGGCTCGGATACGCCGCCCCCGACTCCGATTGGATGACCTGGGACACCATCGCCGCCTACAACGCGCTCGCTGACAGCGAAGGCGCGGCCCGCATCGGCGCGGATAACGGCTGGTCCATTGGCTCCGATTCGTTCGTGTGGCTGCCCGCCGATTCGGTGACGGTCAAACAATCCTCCATCGCCGTGGGCCGGCAAATCACGGCAGGTGTGGACCTGTTCACCACGGCCGCGATCCCGCTCAAGGCCACGATTCCTGCCTCGGCCGGCGATCTGGTGGCCGGCGACCGCACGATCACCATCGGCGACCAGACCTTCACCGTGCCCGCAGGAACCACCGAGCTCACCGACCCGGCACTGCTGGCTGCGGTCAACGCATCCGCACCCTTCCGACTGGCCTTGCTCGGCTCGGACCAGAGCGGTTCGATGAGCGCGGGCGGCGGATCCGTGATGGTCTCCGGCGGAGCATCGGCCGGAGGAACGTTGAACGTGTCCTACGACTGGAAGCTCGCGCAACCGTTGACCGCGCTCAGCGTGCCGCCGTCCGCCGTCTACGATGCCACGGGCGGTTCGGGATGCGTGAGCGTGGACGCCAAACCGGTGCCGGTCACCATCGTCGCCTCCCAACTGGGCAAGACGATGGTCTCCGTGGACGGTGCCTCGGCATTCGACCACGTGGACGTGACTCCGCGGACCAGCGCGCATTGCAGTGCCGCGACTGGTGGAATGCCCGCCGATGACACGGTTTCGAGCGGCGCGACTGCGCATGATGCTCAAGGCGGTGAGTGAGATGCGCAACGTCCTGTGGTCTTCATGGCGGGGGAGGGCCGAGACATCGGTTCGTGCCGCGATCTATGCCGCCGATGCGCAGGATGGTCGGGCGGATATGGATTCCTCTTCGAGTGAGCATGCGGCCGGCGAGGATCGTCGCGTGCTCTTGCGGGACGTGGGGCACAGCTTCGACCGCACCGGCGAGGACATGTTGTTCCGGCACCTGACCATGACCCTGCACCCCAAGCACGTGTACGCGCTGACCGGGCCGTCGGGTTCGGGCAAATCCACGCTGCTGTCCATCATCGCCGGATGGGTCACACCGGTGACGGGCACGGTGGAACGCATCGGATGCGGGCGCGTGTGCTGGGTGCTGCAGAACCCGCATGGCGTGGCGTGGCGGTCCGCGCTCGACCATGTGGCATTGCCGTTCATCGCGCGAGGCGAACGGCGGCATGACGCCGAAACGCACGCCATGGAACTGCTGGATGCCTTCGGGCTGACAACGTTGGCGCGCAAACCCTTCCGGGACCTCTCCGGCGGGGAAGCGCAACGGCTCATGCTCGCCCGTGGTGTGGCCTCCCACGCCGGACTCCTGCTTGTGGACGAGCCGACCGCGCAACTGGATCTCAACACCGCCGCCACGGTCAACGAACACCTGCACAACCTCTCGATGAGCGGCGCGATCGTGGTGGTGGCCACGCACGACCCGCGCACGCGCGACGCCTGCACCGACCTCATCGACTTGCGGGATTGGCAAAGCGACGAGGTCGCCGGGCGCGATGAGACGCCGGCCGTCAATGGGCATGAGCAAGGGCAGGGGCATCGCAATGAATGACAGGACACGGATGAACCGGCCGCATATGCGCCTGGCCGGCATGCTGGGGGAGGCATGGCGCGACCTCATCACCGGGACCAGCCATGCCTGCGCGTTGGCCGTGGGACTCGCCTGCCTGATGGCATTGCTGGCGGGCGCCGACTGGCTCACCATCGCCGCAATTCAGAAGCAGACGGACGAGTACGTGGCCTCGGGTGGATCCACTTGGATCATGGAGTACAACAACCGCGTCGACGGTGCGGCCTGCGACCGGCTTGCTTCGCTGGATGGCGTGCAGGCGGCCGGAGCCGTGCGCCAGACCGATCGGAAGATGACGTTCGCGGCCCTGCCGTCCACCGGTGTGCCCGTAATGGAGATCACGCCCGGCGCGGCCAACGTATTCATGCTGAGCACCACCGGCACGGGGTGGGGCAGCGGTGCTGCGGTCGCGTCGAATGCCGCATCGGGAAGTGCGGTGGCGTCGGGAGCGGAGTCGATTGTGGCCGGTGGCGGGACTTCAGCAGCTCCTGTGGATGGCGTCTTGCTCTCGAAGGAGGCGGCGGATCCGTTCGCGGTATCGGCGGGGCAAACGTTAGCACTGAAAGACGGTCGCAACGTCACGGTGGCCGGCGTATTCGACTGGCCGGATGACGGACGCAAATCCGGCTTCTCCTACGCGGCGCTGACGCCGGTGCCCGCGGATTCGGAAGCGGCGTTCAACCAATGCTGGGTGCGCGCGTGGCCCGAAACCGAAAACCTCGAATCATTGCTGCGGCTGGCGGGCGAAGGCACCGCTACGGGAACCGAGGCGGAGCGGCCGCAGATCTACAAACTCAACACGTCCAAGGGCAGCGCGCTGGACAGCGCGGCTCTGTTCGGGGCGCGACTGACCGCCTATACGCCGTGGATCGCGCTCGCGGCGGCGCTGGTGCTGGGATACATCGCCACGCGGATGCGCAAGTTGGAGATGGCTTCGGCGCTGCATTGCGGCGTGCCGAAGATGGCGTTGCTCATGCAGATCGGATTGGAAACACTGGTGTGGGCCGTGGCAGGCGTGCTGCTGGTCAGTCCGTTGCTGGCTTGGGTGTGGCTGGAGAATCGCGGTGATGAGGCCGCGGCGTTGACCGACGTGCTGCTGCGCGTGCCGGTGGCGGCGGTCGTGGGCGTGATGCTCGGCGCGTGCGCGGCGGTGCTGCTTACGCGCGAAAGTCATCTGCTGAAGTATTTCAAGAACCGGTGAGAGGACTTGGCTCCCCTTGTCAGGGGAGTTGTCGCCGCAGATGACTGAGGAGTGGTCCTGAAGCAGGGTATGACGATCTGCGTTTACGAGATTCAAGTCTGAGTTTCCGGACTCAAACTGATATCCTGCTATCGAATTCCGTGGGACTACCCCTCAGTCCGCTCCGCGGCCAGCTCCCCTGACAAGGGGAGCCAAGGTTTTGCTGGAGCCAAGAAAAGTCACTTCACAAGGGCGGTGAGCTCGCCGAGGTTGAGCTCGAAGCTCACGCCGCGCTCCTCGAAGTTGGGCTGGTGACGGGTGCTCTCCATCGCATGGCGTACGAACTCGCCGGCGATTTCGGCGGACTCGGCCAGACCACGGCCCGCCAGCACGGCGCCGCACAGCGCGGAGGCGAAGGCGTCGCCCGTGCCGTGGATCATGTACGGCAGCTTGTCATGTGCGAGCTCGATCTTGTTCTCGGCACCGGTGGAGGCGCTGGCCACGTAGTTCACGATCTTGCCGTCGCCGTGGTCGATGCCCTTGAGGACCACGTTCTTGGCACCCAGCTTGAGCAGCGCGTCGAGCAGGTCGGTCACCGCGGCGTCGTCCAGATCCTGGCCCGGGTAGTCGCGCTTGGTGAGGATCGAGGCCTCGGTGAGGTTCGGCATGAGCACGTCGGCGCCGTCCGCCAGCGCGCCCATCGCCTCGCACAGCTCCGGCGTGTAGGTGGGGTACATCTGGCCGGCGTCGCCCATGACCGGGTCCACCAGGCGCAGGGCCTTCGGGTACTCGCGGTACAGGCGCTGGATGATCGCCACCTGATCGGGCGAGCCCAGGAAACCGGAGTACACGCCGTCCAGGTCCACGTTCTCTTTCTGCCATGCGTCAAGGTAGCCGGAGAGGATATCGGTGGTGTCATGGAAGGTGAACACCGCGTAGCGGGTGTGCGCCGAGAACAGGGCGGTCGGCACCGGGCACACATCGCAGCCGGCGGCCGAAAGAATCGGGATGGCCGCGGTCAGCGAGCACTTGCCGTAACCGCACATGTCATGCACGGCGGCCACGCGCGGAATGTACAGCGGGTCGCGATCGTACAACGTAACGTCAGCCATGAATTGCTCCAATCATCGGATGGAATGGTGGAATCGAACGAAGCCGACTGTAGTCGATGCGTGTTGCGCGTGCCCGGCGTGTCGCACGTATCGAGACGACTTTTTCGGACATGCATGGCACCTCTGAGCCCAATGATCCCAACGGGTTATAAGGGTCTATAGGCAACCCCGATAACGATCGGCTTGCCTCAGGCGGTGCGGCGCGCGTACCTTCATAACCAACACCTCGCCAACCGCCGAACACGGCAGGCGGGTGACGAGGAAAAGAACCTCGCGACCAAGCACAACAGCAAGGAGCACACCAATGGCCGAGAACAAGAAGTACCGTTTTGAAACCCTGCAGCTGCACGTGGGCCAGGAGCAGGCCGACCCGGCCACCGACTCCCGTGCGGTGCCGATCTACGCCACCACTTCCTACGTCTTCCACAACTTCGACCACGCCGAGGCCCGCTTCGGCCTCGCCGATCCCGGCAACATCTACGGCCGTCTGACCAACTCCACCCAGGGCGTGTTCGAGAACCGCATCGCCGCCCTCGAAGGCGGCACCGCCGGCCTGGCCGTCGCCTCCGGTGCGGCCGCCGTGGAATACGCCGTGCGCAACATCACCCAGTCCGGTGATCACATCGTCTCCTCCAAGAACATCTACGGCGGCACCTTCAACCTGCTCAAGCACACCCTGCCGCGCGACGGCATCACCACCACCTTCGTCGACCCGGAGGTTCCGCAGAACTTCGAGGACGCCATCCAGGAGAACACCAAGCTCGTCTACTTCGAGACCTTCGGCAACCCGAACGCCGACCTGCCGGACTTCGAGGCCATCTCCGCCATCGCCCATAAGCATCATCTGCCGGTGATCGTGGACAACACCTTCGCCACCCCGTACCTGTTCCGTCCGCTGGAGCACGGCGCGGACGTGGTGGTCGAGTCCGCCACTAAGTTCATCGGCGGCCACGGCACCACGCTCGGCGGCGTGATCGTCGAGGGCGGCAACTTCAACTGGGCCGAGGTGCCGGGCAAGTTCCCGACCCTGACCGAGGCCGACCCGTCCTACCACGGCCTGAACTTCTACGAGGCCCTCGGCGGCGCCGCCTTCGTGACCCGCATCCGCGCCATCCTGCTGCGCGACACCGGCGCCACCCTGTCCCCGTTCGCCGCCTTCCTGCTGCTGCAGGGCACCGAGACCCTGTCCCTGCGCGTCGAGCGTCACGTCCAGAACGCGCTGAAGGTCGTCGAGTACCTGCAGACCGTGCCGGAAGTCGAGTCCGTCTCCCACCCGGCCATCGAAGGCCGCCGCGACCACGAGCTGTACAAGAAGTACTTCCCGAACGGCGCCGGCTCCATCTTCACCTTCGACATCAAGGGCGGTAAGGACGCGGCCCGCGTCTTCATCGACAACCTGCACCTGTTCTCGCTGCTGGCCAACGTGGCCGACGTGAAGTCCCTCGTCATCCACCCGGCCTCCACCACGCACTCCCAGGAGACCCCGGAGGAGCTCGAGGATCAGGGCATCCACCCGGGCACCATCCGCCTGTCCATCGGCACCGAGAACATCGAGGACATCCTCGATGACCTCAAGGGCGGCTTCGAGGCCGTCCGCGCCTCCGGCCTGGCCAAGTAACACCGTCCGGAAGGCTGGTCGGCGGACCCGAAGGGGAGCGACGCTTATGGGGTGCGTCGCGATGGGGCCGCCGCCGTATGGGGAACCTTCCGACACCATTACTTGACTCAAGGAAACAGGGAAGCCCGCACTGACGTCATGCAGTGCGGGCTTCCCTTATTTCGTCGTCGGCATCGTCTCATCCTCGGGGATGATGTGGCGGGATTCGAGGCGGAATGATTCAGCCCGGCGCACGATGGGGTGCGCGGACGCGGGGCCGTAGGTTGGAATCATCATCCGGGCACAGGGTCCGGAATTTCAGGAAGAGATGACTATGAACCCCCAGCATTCCGCCATGCCGTCAGCAACCGCACATGCGACCGCGACCGCAACGCCGCCGGCGCCGCCCGCAACCATGGACCCGCGCGGCATCGCCATCCAGGCCATCGACCTGGTCAAGGACTATGGCACCGGCAGCAATGCCGTGCATGCGCTGCGCGGCGTGAACGTGAGCTTCGAACGCGGCCGCTTCACCGCCATCATGGGCCCCTCGGGCTCCGGCAAATCCACGCTCATGCATACGCTCGCAGGGCTTGACTCCGCCACTTCCGGACACATCATGTTCGGCGGCGCCGACCTGACCCGCATGAACGACAAGCAGCTCACCCTGCTGCGCCGCCACAAGATCGGCTTCATCTTCCAGAGCTTCAACCTGCTGCCCATGTTCAGCGCCGAGCAGAACATCCTCATGCCGCTCACCCTGGCCGGCGAGAAGCCGGACCGCGCCTGGTTCGACATGCTCGTGGAGACCCTGGGACTCAGGCAGCGGCTGAACCACCGGCCTGCCGAACTTTCCGGCGGCCAGCAGCAGCGCGTGGCCATCGCCCGCGCCCTGATCACCAAGCCCAAGCTCGTCTTCGCCGACGAGCCCACCGGCAACCTCGACTCCGTCTCCAGCGCCGAAGTGCTCTCCTTCCTGCGCAGGTCGGTCGACGAGCTCGGCGCGACCATCGTCATGGTCACCCATGATGCGGTCGCCGCCTCCTATGCGGACCGTGCCATCGTGTTCGCCGACGGCCGGATCGTGGCCGACGAGGCGCATCCCACCGCCGAAGCCATGAACGAACTGCTCATGGCCGAGCGCGAACGCGCCACACGCGCCGCCGTTACCTCCACCTCCGCGGACAAACTCGCGCGTCTCGCCGGCGTGAACGGGCCGGCCCATCTGCCGATCACCGACGACGTGCTGCCGGAGACGGGTGGCGCCCGCCACGCCGCCGTCGCCGCCGCCCGTCACGCACGCTGAACCAAGGAGCGTGACCAGCATGTTCTCCATCACCCTCAAACTCATGAAGAAAAGCGCCAGGATGCTCATCCCGGCCGGCATCGCCATCCTCATCGGCACCGCATTCATCGCATCCACGTTCCTGTTCGGCAACGCCATGAACGACTCCATCATCCGGCAGCAGACCGCCATCTATGCCGGCGCGGACGCGATGGTCATGCCCGACCTGCCCGAGCATCCCACCGACGCGCAGGCCAACGAGGCATACTCGCGCACCGTGGCCGACTACCATCTCGACCGCATGCGCACCGTCGAAGGCGTCAAAGGCGTGCGCGCCGTCACCGTCGCCAACATCAGATTATCCAATGGCACCCGCCACGCCACCGGCAGCGCCATCAACACGGGCGAGACGAACCTGTTGCCCGTGACCGTCACACATGGTGACCGGCCCGTCGACAACCGCGAGATCGCCCTGCCCGAGCACATCGCCGACCAGCTCGGCCTGCGCGTGGGCGATACGGTGCGAGTCGCATCCCGCTGGAGCGCCGACGGAAGCCAGGGCTCCGCCGACGGCGTCGAAGCGCGTGTGACGGGCCTGACCGACGACCCCAACGGCGCCTATGCATACGACGGCGGCGCATCCATCCTCTCCGACGACCTCATGGCCGCCGCCAACGGCGTCTCCGACTTCAACCAGGTCAACGCCACCGTCGTCTACCTCGACCTCGGCACCAAAGCCGACACGGCTGCCATCGACCGTCTGCTGCCCCGATACAGCCGTCTTGTGGATCGCGACGAAGCCAACCGGCTCGCCGTGGAGTCCCTGAGCGCCAACGGCACCAACATCGTCACCACGTTCCTCATGGGCTTCGGCGCGCTCGCGATGCTCGTCGCCGCGCTCGTCATCGCCAACACCTTCCAGGTGCTGGTCGCGCAACGCCGCCGCACGCTCGCCCTGCTGCGCACCATCGGCGCGAAGAAAAGCCAGCTGTATGCCTCCGTGCTGTTCGAGGCCGGCGTGCTCGGCCTCATCGCATCCATGCTCGGCGTGGCACTCGGCACCGGACTCATGGCGGTGCTGTGCGCCTCCGGCATCATGAACTCCACCGGCATGAGCGTGCGACTGGTCATGAGCTGGCAGGTGTTCGCCGTACCGATCCTCTTCGGCATGGTGATGACCATCATCGCCTCGTTCGGTTCAGCGCGATCGGCCACGGCGGTCACTCCGCTCGAGGCCCTGCGTCCCATCGAACTGACCGACACGCGCCGCGCCGGCACCATGCGGGCGGTGCTGTCCACGATGCTGCTGTCCGCGGGACTGGCTCTATGCGCGTTCGGCGCGTGGCAGATCCATGAGCTCGGCGCCGGGCATGACTCGCTCGCCAATGACCATTACGGTCCGGTGCTGTTGGCCGCGATCGCCGGATGCGCGTTCGTGTTCCTCGCGCTCGTGCTGTCCGCCGCGTTCTGGCTGCCGCTGCTCATGCGCGGTGTGGGCTCGGTCGTGGCGCTGAGCGGTCCGAGCGCGAAGATAGCGCACGCCAACATCCAGAAGAATCCGAGGCGCGTCGCCGCCACCGGCGCGGCGCTGCTCATCGGCGTCACGCTCGTGGCCACCATCGCCACCGGTGCGACCAGCGCCAAGCAGACCATGGGCGAAGCCCTGGACCATCGTTACAGCGTGGACATGGTGGCCATCGGCGACATGACCGACCGACAGGCCACCGAAGCCGCCGAGACCAAGGGCGTGAGCGCCTCGGTATACGCGCCGACCACCATGATGTACACCACGACCTCCAACGGCAAGAAGCTGACCGTGCTGCTCGTGGGCGTCAAGGACGAGACCGCATTGGCGAAGGTGATGAAGGCCGACCTGAACGGAGTCGTCATCGGCAAGGACAGCGTGCTGCTGCCGCGATACGGTTCGACCGATGGCAAACCCATCACCTTCGGCAAGACCATGACTTTCCAGCCGAATCCGGATGGAACGGATACGGGCGGTGCGACCGGCAAGTCCATCACCCTGAAACCGCAGCAGACCGATTTCCGCCGCGTCTCCGCGAACTACGATGCCGTGGCATTCGTCAACGAGGAGCGTTTCACGGACGGTGACCTCGACGCTACCGGGCACATGCTGCTCATGCGCGTGGACACTGAAGGCGCGGGAGTTGCGATGAGCGACGTGCTCGCCAACGTGCAGCAGGCGTTCTCCGCATCCGATGGCGTGACGGTGTCCGGGCCGATCGCCGAACGCTCGATGTGGGAGACCATGATCAACGGCATGATGGCGCTGCTCGTGGGACTGATCGCGGTGGCCGTGCTCATCGCGCTGGTGGGTGTGGCGAACACGCTCTCGCTGTCCGTGATCGAACGCACCCGCGAATCCGCCACGCTGCGCGCCATCGGCATGACCCGCGGGCAGCTGCGCCGCTCGCTTGCGGTGGAGGCGTTGCTGCTCTCGCTCGTCTCGGGTGTGGCGGGCGTACTGCTCGGTACGGGATTCGGCTGGCTCGGCTCGTACATGGTGTTCAGCCTGTACGGCAACGTGGTCTTCCCGTTCGACTGGGCCGGCAACGGACTGATGCTCGGCATCGCCGCGGTGGCGGCCCTGCTCGCCAGCGTTGCCCCGGCCCGCCGTGCGGTGAGCGTGCCGCCGGTGGAGGCTCTGGCCGAAGCCTGACGGCATCGGCCGCCGCTCCACCGGCGGCCTTCGCGGCATGGCCGCTCACTTCGCCTACGGGAAGTCCACTGGACTTCCCGCTTCACGGCTCAGCTGGTGGAGGCTCTGGCCGAAGCCTGACGGGGGATGTGAAGCTGGCTCCCCTCTCTGAGGGGAGCTGTTGAACGAAGTGAGACTGAGGGGAGCTCATCGCATCAGTACTCCCCTCAGTCAGCTTCGCTGACAGCTCCCCTCAGAGAGGGGAGCCAAAAGCTATACCAGCCGGTTGTCGTAGGCGAAGACGACGGCCTGGACGCGATCGCGGGCGTTGATCTTCGCCAGGATGTGCGCCACGTGGGTCTTCACCGTGGGCAGGGAGATGAACAGTTTGTCCGCGATTTCCTGGTTGCTCAATCCGTGGGCGATTTCCACCAACACCTCGCGTTCGCGGTCGGTGAGCAGGTCCAGTTCCGGATCCGTGTAGAACGGTTGTGAGCCATTCGCGGCCGAGATGCCAGCCGGCGGGTTTCCGACAGCGGGGGAGCCTCCGGTGCCGATGCCGTCCCCGGGAACGCCCGCGGCATCGGCACCCATGCCAACGTTCGCTACGCCGCCCGACGCATTGCCCGTGGCGTAGCCGTCCTGCATCATCTTCTCGATAAGCCGCTTCGTGGCGGACGGCGCGATGATCGCGTTGCCGTTGAACACCGTGCGGATCGAATTGAGCAGCGTCTCCGGCTCCGTGTCCTTCAGCAGGAACCCGGACGCACCGGCGTTGATCGCCGCCATCACATACTCGTCCAAATCGAATGTGGTCAGAATAATGACGCGCGTGGAGCGGGGGAGGAGCGCGTCTGCCTGCGCATCGGCGCCACCGACCGAGCCCGTCAGCGCGGTGATGCGCCTCGTGGCCTCGATCCCGTCCATACCGGGCATACGCACATCCATCAGCACCACATCCGGGCGCAACGTTTCGGACAACGTCACGGCCTCCCCACCGTCACCGGCCTGTCCGACCACCTCCATATCCGGCTGCGAGCCGATCACCATGGCGAATCCGGCGCGGACCAGTTCCTGGTCGTCCGCGATGACCACGCGAATGCTGTTGCTTTCGTTCATGCCTTCCACTCTATCCATGCTCTTTACGGATGACGGTTCACGGCCACCCTGATTGTTCCCTGAAAGTTGATCGATTTGCGCCGAGGCAGACGATCTCTCAGCCGACTTCGCCGATAAGCCCTCTGACAAAGGCCCGGACAGCATTGACGTGCCGATCTCGGGCCTGACGGAGCTTTTCGGAAGGCCCTGTTAAACCAAGGTTGACATGAATCCATGTCTGACTACCCCTCAGTCGGCTTCGCCGACGGCTCTACCGCAATCAAGGACGAACTTCGTTCGCGCTCCGCTGACTCGACTGTCGTCTCACACATTGCCTACAAACAGCTTCACTGTTTGCCTTACGGCAATGTCCTGACAAGGGGAGCCAAGAATAAGGGCCATGTCAATCTTGGTTTAACAGGGCCTTCCGAAAATCGCGGTCGGTCTGCGGCTACTGACCGCGCCCGGCCGCATGCAGCTGACTGTCCAGCGACGCCGCCGGCGCGAGCTGCATCGACGGCTGCACGCCCTCGTGCGCCTCGTCGCTGAAACCGGTCTCGCGCAGCACCTTCAGCAATCCTCGCATATGGGCCAGCGCCGCACGGCCGCGCGCGCCGATAGCGGCGAACGAGGCCGCGATCTGCGCGCCGTCGGGAGCCGGAGAGGCGTTCAGCATGGCCAAGCCCTCATCCGCCTGGACGATCACCGATTCCAGTGTGGCCATCACCTCGGCCTGCATGGCAGCGCCGATGCGCTCACGTTCCAGATTCGCCGCCAGCACCTTCTGCCGCTCCCGCTCGGCGCGCAACGCCTCCTCACGCTGCTGCAACACCAGCGCGTTCGACCCGCGCGAACGAATCCACCGTGCTGCCGCGATGCAGGCGAACCCGGCGAGCATCACCATGCCGCCCGGCAGCAGTCCGGAAAGCACGATACCCCACTTGTTCAGCGTTCCGTAGTTGGCGGACAGCACGAATCGGGCCAGCGAACTCTCGCCATTCCACCCGGCCATTATCTTGACGCCGAACATCCACGCATCGATCACCAGTGCCACACTCACCCAGTGCCATACCCGTTCCCGGCCGTACAGCACCGCCGAATACACGAACACCAACGCTAACATGTTGATCGTCAGTACGGTGGGCACGATCAACAGCTGCAGGAAGCCCATAATCGCTACGGCCAGCGCGCTGGCCTCCGGGAAACGACGGCGAAACGCCAACGGGGCCAACAGAATGATGGTCAGTGTCGTGGTCACCGGGTGGGGAACCCCCGATCCATAGGTCGTCTGCCATTGCAGATCACCGAACGTGGCCGAATCGAACAGTGACATCAGCGCCACGGCGCATGCCGTGTCCACCAGTAGGTAGTGGCGTTCGGTCCACTGGGACAGGCGTCCGATCCAATTCAGCTCATACCCGTCGCCCTGGTCGAGCGGCTTGGACTTGAGCTGTCGAGCGAACGTTCGCATCCGGGACCATAGGCGGGTCCATGCACGGGAGAGCGATGTGGCGGGCATGACGCTGGGCCGCGTATGGGCATCGACGTTGCCGGCTGCCATGCGGGATCGCTCGGCATCGTCGAAACGGCTGCCGATACGATTGCCATCCGATTCCATGCCTTCGGAGGCATTCACGGAATCGGCGTTACCGGCGGTTTCGGCTGCGGGGGAGAGCGGAATGGTCGCCGCCACGATGAACCCGCCGTTCGGCCCTGGCCCGGCCGTGACGCTGCCGCCCGCCGATTCGACGCGCTCGCGCATGCCGATCAGTCCGTAGCCCGGCGCGTGTCCGTCCGCGGCCGAAGCGGCGCCGCGACCATTGTCCGCAATCGTAATGGACAACATGTCGTCCGACCAGATTTCGTCGATCTTGACCCGGGCGCCGGCGCCGGCGTGCTTGCGTGTGTTCGTCAGCGACTCCTGCACCAGACGGAACACCGCCTCGCTCGTCTTCGCGCCAAGACGATCCGGGGCCACCTGTCCGGTGACATTGCGGGAGACGACCAAGGGCCCATCGAACAGCGAGGGGATATCGGCGTATCCGGTGCCGGAACGCGCGCCGAACACTGAGAACAGCCGCTGCATGTCATGCTGTGCACGCTCGGCCTCATGTCTGATCGTGCCCATGGTCTTCCGCGCGACCTCGAGATCCGAAGCCCCCGCATACCGGCCGCCGTCCGACTGCACGATGATCGTGGACAACGTATGCGCCACCACGTCGTGCATGTCACGGGCGATGCGCGCACGTTCAGCCAGCGCGGCGATGCGAGTCTCCTCCGCCTCGCGGGCGATGATCGAGGCGTTGCGCTCGCGCATGGCCTCCACCGTGGCCCGCCGGGCCCGCTGCCAGAACGCCATCACGGTCACGCTGAGCATGCTCAATCCGATTATCGCGGCCAGTATGGCGGCGTCCTCCAGTATTTTGGTGCCGCAGGAACCGGACGCGGAACTGACTGCATCGATCGAGGAAATACCCGGACACACCGGCAGGGTCGTGGCGGTGGGCAGCCAGCCGGTCCAGACGATGGTGCCGGTATCGCCGGTGCCGAACAGCGGGCCCAGATTGAACGCGACCGACCACACCGCTCCGGTCAGCACGCTCATCGCGAACGCCACCGCCACGAATCGCGTCGTATGCCGCGCGCCGCCGTACACGAGCACCGAATACAACAGCACCGGTGCCAGAAAGTCGCTGTACACCGCCGCCGGGCCGGCCAGCAGATGGGCGACGGTCAACCCCACGTACAGCCACGCGGCAAGTTCGGGACGCACGCGGCGCAACGTCATCGGCACCATGATCGGCAGTTCCCAAAGCATCATCGAAAGCGCGGACGAGGAGAACAGCAGACCCGGATTGGTTTCCGAAGCCGTGCTGGTGACCATCGGCACGGACAGGCCGACGAAAATCACGCCCAGCAATGCGTCGAACACCAGCATGCGGCCCGACCTGCCGGAGAACCAGGCGCGGGCGCGCACAAACCATCCCGGAATTTCCATAGTCCCCAAGGCTAACCCGTCCGCAAGCCAGCCGGCATCACCCGCAGGACTGATTTGTGGGCTAGAGTCAAGGACATGACCATGCTGAGCAAATACTATGTACCCGGCCTCGCCATCGAGGACCACTCCATCGATGTGCCGCTGGACTGGACCGGCCATGAACCCGGCCAGGCCTTCGACGGCGAAACCATCAAACTGTTCTACCGGGTGGTCACCACGCCCGAACACGTGCACGACGACCTGCCGCTGCTCGTCTTCCTGCAGGGAGGCCCCGGCGGCGCAGGCCCGCGACTCAACAGCCCGACCAGCGACGGCTGGATCGAGGAGGCCACCAAGCATTTCCGCGTGATCCTGCCCGACCAGCGCGGCACCGGACGCTCCTCCCGCGTGGACACGCACACCATGGCCCGACTGGCTGCCGCCGGTGCTGACGCCCGCGCGCAGGCCGACTACCTGAAGGAGTTCCTAGCCGATTCCATCGTGCGCGACTTCGAACACCTGCGCCTGACCGAATTCGGCGGCCGCAAATGGGTCACGATGGGCCAGAGCTACGGCGGGTTCCTGACGCTCACCTACCTGTCACTGTTCCCGGCCGGCGTAATCGCCAGCTTCACCACCGGCGGCATCCCGCACGTGCCGGCCGACGCCACTGAGGTGTACGAGCACACGTTCCCGCGCATGGCCCGTAAGACCGCGCAGTTCTATGCGCGCTACCCGCAGGACGTGGAGCGCGTGGAAACCCTGGCGGACAAGCTGCCGACCGTGGAAGACGTCGCCGAATTCACCGCGAAGCTGAACGATTCGGTGCTTGGCTCCATGGCCGAAACCGACGTCGACCACCGGTTGGGGTTGATCGCTGGCATGGCCGCCCACGGATTCCCGCTGCTGCCGAACGGCGATCCGCTGACCGTGGAACGACTGCAGTGCCTCGGCTCCGATTTCGGCATGAAGCCGAGCTTCGAACGGGTGCATTGGATTCTCGACGACGCCTTCCTGACCGGCGACGGTTCGTCTTGCGCGGACGCCGATCTTTCCGACGAGTTCCTGGCCAAGGTGATGAACGCCACCTCCTCCCGCCCGCTGTACTGGCCGCTGCAGGAGTTCATCTACGCCAACGGCGAGCTGGACGAACCCATCCGCTGGGCTGCGCAGCGCGTGCGTGACAGCCGGTCCGAATTCGGCACCGACGTGCGCCCGCTCAACTTCACCGGCGAGGCGATGTTCCCGTGGATGTTCGAGCAGGAGAGTGCGCTGCGCCCGTTCAAGCCCGCTATGGACGTGCTCATGGACGACACGCGGTTCGGCGTGATCTACGACGAGGAGCAGCTGGCCCGTAACGAAGTGCCGCTGCAGGCCGCCGTCTACTTCGACGACATGTACGTGGACTCCGGCATGCAGCTTGACACGCTGAGCCGCGTGGGCAACAGCCACGCCTGGGTGACCAACGAATTCGAACACGACGGGCTGCACGGCTCGCTGGTGTTCAAGCATCTGTGGAACGAGGCCCTGAACCGCGGCGACCTCGAAGAACTGTTCTGAAAGGAATCAGCATGAGCAACCTCACCATCGGATTCATCGGATACGGCAACATGGCCCAGGCCATCGCCAAGGGACTGGTCGACGCCGGCGTGGTCAACGGCGGACAGATCGTGGCCTGCGCCGCCCATTACGACAAGCTGGAACGGACCTGCGCCGAAGTGGGCGCCCGGCCGCTGCACAATCCCATCGAAGTGGTGGCCGCCGCTGACGTGGTGATCATCGCCATCAAGCCCTACCAGATCGAAACCGTGATCAAGCCGCTGGCCGGGGAACTCGCCCGCCCCGGCAAGATCGTGGTCTCCATCGCGGCCGGCTGGGATCTCAAGAAGTACCAGTCGCTGTTCGCCGGCGAGGACGGTGAGGATGCGGCCCCCACGGACATCCATATCCAGTGCACCATCCCGAACACTCCGATGGCCGTGGGCAAGGGCGTGCTCGTGACCGAAACGGACAACACGCTGACCGACGAGGAGACCCGCGTCTTCGAGGAGCTGTTCGAACCGATCAGCCTCATCGAGCGCGTGGATTCCGCGCACATGAACATCGCCATGGTGGTGGCCGGCTGCGCGCCCGCGTTCACGGACATGTACATCGAGGCTCTGGGCGACGCCGGCGTGCAGTACGGCCTGCAGCGCGCGACCGCATACCGTCTCGCCGCCAAGATGGTCGAAGGCGTGGGTGCGCTTTACATGGCCACCGGCACGCACCCGGGCGCCATGAAGGACGCGGTCTGCTCGCCCGGCGGCACCACCATCAAGGGCGTGGCCCGGTTGGAGAAGGATGGGTTCCGCGGTGCGGTGATCGACGCCGTGGACGCCATCGTCGGCTGAACGGGTACCGCCACAGCTAAGCTAGGGAATCATGTCTCTTACTATCGGAATCGTCGGACTGCCGAACGTCGGCAAGTCCACCATGTTCAATGCCCTGACTCGCAACAACGTGCTCGCCGAGAACTACCCGTTCGCCACCATCGAGCCGAACACCGGCATCGTGCCGCTGCCGGACAAGCGTCTGCCGGTGCTCGCCGAGCTGGTGCACACCGAGAAGATCGTGCCCGCCACGGTGACCTTCGTGGACATCGCCGGCATCGTCAAGGGCGCCTCCGAGGGTGAAGGCCTGGGCAACAAGTTCCTGGCCAACATCCGCGAGGCCGACGCGATCTGCGAGGTCGTGCGCGCCTTCGAGGACGACGACATCGTGCACGTCAACGGCAAGGTCGATCCGGCCGACGACATCGACACCATCAACACCGAGCTGATCCTCGCCGATCTGCAGACCATCGAGAACGCGCTGCCGAAGCTGGAGAAGGATCTGCGCGGCAAGAAGATCGAGCCGGCCTACATGGAGGCCGTCAAGCAGGCCAAGACCATCCTCGAGGGCGGTGAGACCCTGGACAAGGCCGCACGCGAGGGCCGCTTCGACAAGGACTCCGTCTACGACCTGCACCTGATGACCGCCAAGCCGTTCATCTACGTGTTCAACGTGGACGACAACGAACTGGCCAACGACGAGCTCAAGAAGAAGCTGGCCGACTCCGTGGCCCCGGCCCCGGCTGTGTTCCTCAACGCCCAGTTCGAGGCCGACCTCACCGAGCTCGACGAGGCGGACGCCCGCGAGATGCTCGCCGACGCCGGCCTGGAGGAGTCCGGTCTCGACCAGCTGGCCCGCGTGGGCTTCGACATCCTCGGCCTGCAGACCTTCCTGACCGCAGGCGTCAAGGAGGTGCGCGCCTGGCAGATCCACAAGGGCTGGACCGCCCCGCAGGCCGCCGGCGTGATCCACACCGACTTCGAGAAGGGCTTCATCAAGGCCGACATCGTCTCCTACGACGACTTCGTGGCCGCCGATGGCTCCATGGCCAAGATCAAGGAGGAGGGCAAGCTCCGCCAGGAAGGCCGCGACTACGTCATGCAGGACGGCGACATCGTCGAGTTCAAGTTCAACGTGTCGAAGAAGTGACAATCGGCTTGATTCCAACGTTTCTCGCTATGCGAATCCTGTGCGAACGCCCCTCAATCATACATCCTGTGTGACTTCGCATACGACATGAGGCGTGTCGCACCAAGGGGTCCCGAAGGGATTCGCACAGGAACTCCATGACAGGAAGGCCCGTCCGGAACCACACCGGACGGGCCTTCGCATACCCTCCGAAACCCAATGGGCAGTAGGCGGGGAGGGGAACGCCGACGTTCCGCCACGGTTCACCGGAACCGCTCCTGTGCGACTTCGCTCCGACAGGCCGGAGGAACCCGCATCGGCGTGTCGGACGCCCGACAGGGACCCCAGGTCGAACGAAACCGCGCAAGGCGCGGCCGCCACGCCCGGAAACCCAAGCGGCAGTAGGTCTGAGTGACGCCATGCCCCGCATCGGAACGCCCGTCCGGAGCGGAATCCGCCGACACCGCGCAAGGCGGCTGCATGGTTTGTGCGAAGTCGCACGGCCACGCTCCCATGCGACTTCGCACAGGGAAACGCGGGCGATGGAACCGCCATTGGCACGGAACGCAAGGCAAGCGCAAAACACATCAGGAACCGCGCGGGACCCTCGAATCGGCCAATGCCGGAAACCCCGAGGCCACCAGCTCCACGCTCCCTCCTCTTCTCCTCTCCGATGGGCCAAGGCCACCCGCGCCGCGTCTTGCCTCCCCGCGGTCCGATTCCCGGCGGCGTCCGCGCCGCCGCCTGCGCGCCCATCATCATGTATGGGCACGGTGCGGCGAAGTGCGGCGTCCGACGAATGCCGTCCCGCTCCTCGCTCGCCCGGATGGGGAATGGATCCGCGAGCGTACGCGCGGTTCGCACAGGACGACCGGCGGTGCGAAGACGGTAGCGGGCACAAGTGGTCCTCGTTTTTCGCATGGGGATGGCTCTCCTGTGCGACTATGCGCGTGTGGTTGGCGTTGTGGCGTGTTTCGGTTCGTGTGGATATTGGCCTTGTCGAGGTTGACAAGTGGTCGGCCGGTTCGTTTCCGGAGGGAGTGGAGCATGGTGAGGGGAGGATTCTGGCGCCTGGCCGCCGCTGCGGCGGTCGTGGCGCGCGTCATGGGGTTCGCCGCGGGTTGCGGCCCGACGGGCGACGCGGATGAAGGGGTGGCGAAGCCCCAGTCCAGCGTGACGGTCAAGCCGGGCAAGGGCAAGACCGATTCCGATGGCCCCGCCTCGAAGCAGACCGCAGGCGGGAGCTGCGCTGGAACGGCATCCCCTCCGGGTATGACGGCGCGAACAAGGATGAGTACGTCCATATGCTCGTGCTGGATTGGCGGAACACGGGGAACGGCGACGCGAAGGCCAGCAAGGTGCTGCGCGTCGAGTCGACCACGCCCAGCGGCAAGCAGGCCAGGGTCACGTTCGACTGCCGGACGCCCAGCACCGACATCGCCGACCGGAACCGCTTCGAGCCAAGCGACCCCACGCTCAAGCCCGGCGAGACCGGAACCATCCGCTTCTACGTCCATATGCCATGGGAGGAGAACCGCGCGGTGCCCACGCCGAAGAACCCGATGACCCTGCCGACGTACGACTGGGTGAACTGAACCGACGAATCGAAAATGGGAGCGAGGACTGACCATCATGCGCATGGATGAGAACGGACGCGAGTGGCTCACCACGGGCGAGGCGGCGGCCATCGTCGGGATCTCCCGGCAGCGGCTCGACCAGTTGTACCGCGAGGACAGGCTCGACGCGACGGTCGAGGTGGACCCCGCCACGAACCACCGGCGCTACGAGCGCAGGAGCATCGAGGCGTGGGGCTACCGATGGAACGCCGAGCAGGAGCGCCGACGTAAGCGTGAGGGGGCCGACGCCGGTCCAAATGACGGCGTGCAAAAAACGGTGAGGGCGACACTGGATTGAACAACACGAACGAGCACGAGCGGGGAATGAGACAAGGGGGCGGGCGAGTGGTCTCTGGTCAAACCAGGCCAAGGGAAGGACGAGCACGGCGCTGGTGGTGGTTTTCCCGATGAGCGTGTGACGCACGGCCTGTTCGGTGCCATGCGCGGTGAACGGGAACCTGGAGGAGGGAGCACGTCATGTCGTATGGGTTGAGGAAGAACGGCGGCTCGCACGAGCTGAATGACGAGGCCGAGGTGGAGGCGAGTCCCGAGCCTGGCGCGGCAAGTGCGAAGCGGTCGGCGAGGAAGGCCGCCGCGAATGAGCAGGCCGTCACTCAGGCGGCGCGAGTGCTGAGGAAACGAGACGCAGCGGCGGCCGATGACGATCGCGGGCTGAGCCTGTTCGATGCAGTGGCGTCGGAACCAGTCGAGCCGAGTGCCCATGGGGATTCGCGGCGCGAGGTACCGCGCGTCACGCCCATACATCGACCCCGCACCGCCCGGACGGATGCGAGGCTCATGGCGTTCACGGAGCTGCTCACGAGACGTGCGAAGCCGCTCGCCGAGGAGTTGCAGCCGCAGCTCGTCAGGCTCGTGAACGGATCCATGAAGCGCTACCTGCGTGAGGGGAACCGGCCCGACGAGCAGGCGCGGTCCAGGTACCGGCGTTGCCTCGTCAAGGCGCGTGACGCCGAGAACCCGCGCCAGGTCGCACGCGCGATTGGCAGGCTCACGCCCGACGTGGTGACCAACCAGTGGTTCGTCATCCCCACCATGGACGGCGGCTACGCGATGAGCGACCTCGTGGCGCTCTACAGGCTCGCCGGGCACATCCTCACGATACGCGAGGAGCACATCCAATCCAACGCATACATCCGGAGCCTTCTACGGGCGCGCCTCCTCGAACCCGACGAGGCCGCGAGCCTCACCGTGAACGGCATCGACGCCATCAATCCGGACGGGACCATCAAACCGCTCATGGGCGAGCGAAGCGAAACGCGCCGCACGTGCGTGGCTGACGCGCACGTGCGATGAAGATGAATAGGAAAGGCGGGCCAGTGATGCAGTGGCAGCCGTCAATCAATGAATGAACGATGAGGGTCGGGCTACGGTGGTTCCCGAAGGACTGTCCTATGCTTTGCGCCGTTCCCCGTGGTGCTTCCCGATGTGTTACCTGCCGTCGTTCCCGACGTGCGATATTGCCTTGTCGGGATTGACAAGGGCGCTGTGTCGGGTCGGGGAGCCTGGCCGGCGTTCGGGAATGATGCGGGGGAAGAGATGAAGCGTGCGGAGGTGCTTGGCTTGGTTGGTTCGTTGTTCCGGCCGGAGGACCATGATTGGGTGGAGCCGTACTCGTATTCGCGGGCGAACGGTCTCGTGGAGCCGGTGCCGCTTGACGTTCCGATCGGCGAACCCGGTCTCGTGTTGCCGTATTCGGGCCTCATGCTGCTGTGCCTGACGTGGGATGATTCGCCGATGCGCGAGGCGCGGGCGGCTGCGAGGCGCGCTGGTCTCAGCGACAGGCTTATCAGGCTCGCTGGTCTGGAGCGGTTCCCCGATACGACGTGGAGGCTTGGCCTGTACATTCGTCCGGAGCGTGAATCATCGGGGAACCCGCTGTACATCGATGCGGCGGGGTTCGACAGGAACGTGAACGAGGAAAGCGTTCCCGGCGTGGAGGAGAACATCCTCGCGTGGGACCGCGCTCACCGTCGCCCCGTCAGCGACGAGATGCCGGTTGGCATCCAGCCGCGCTTCTACGTGAAGTGGCGCGACGCATGGGAATGCGCGAACGGTACGACCGTGTCGGGCCTCGGCGTCACGCTCGACAGGCGGACCATGCGCGACTGTCAGGCCACGAGCGTGCCGCGCGCCGCGTACCTTCTCGGGCGCGGTCCGTTGGACGCGAAGACCCGATACCCCGAGGCCCTCGCCATGAGCGAACTCCTCCTCATCACCACCGTGTATGAGTACGATCCGCTCACCGCCACCAGCGCCGACGAGCTACGTGAGGTGCCCGCCATGTTCCTGCCGCAGGTGATTGACGCTTGGGCTGCGGCGGATGTTGCGCGCTATCACGCTCGATGCGAATACCGGCGCGTGGTGGCAGCCGCCACGCGAACCACGAGGGATCAGACACGCAGCCCGAAGTGCACCGGTCTGTTCAACGGCCCGCCCGCGCCAGCCACACGGCTATGTGTGTCGCCAAGCGAGGCGCATGCTCCACGCAACGCGCCGCGACGCGGCAAACTCCGCGCCGCGCCGACCGCCAGCGATCTCATTGTCAAGGCATGGCATCCGACGGCCAACAATCGAAGCTGACGGAATCAGACGCACAGGACAGGGAAGGAGGCCGGAGGGAAACACGGTATGAATGCGGCGCGTGTGGAGTGGGGGAACATAACCAAGCCCGATTTACGAGAGCCCACACCGCCCGCGCCGTTTTCATTCGCCCCTTGGGCTCCGCGGCCTGTGTGGGCGTGCCTGTGGCGGGTGCGGTCGTGGTCGTCGTGTGGTCGCGGTCGTGGGGATATGCGCCTGTTGACGAAACTGACAAGATCCAACCCGCCTCGTGCGTGATTGGTTCATACCTGGGAAGGGGACGTGATGGTCGTAGGAAAGGGGCCCGACGTGAGCGCCAGCGTGGATGAGCTGCTCCGTGGTCTGGGCTGGGTATGCTTCACCGTGCAAGCGGTAGGCGAGGACACCGACAAGCCCGGCGTGGGAACCAACGTCACCGACGACACCGCCACGGACGTTCTGAACGACGGGGACGTGGTCCTCGCCGAAGAGGCCGGCGTCAACGACGACGGCGACCCGATATTACGAGGCGTCGCACTCGACGAGGAACCGACGGGGGAACGCTGATGGACGAGGAAGCACTGAACGACGCGATCCGGTACGCGGCGGAACTCGACGAACTCGAAGGCATCGAAATAGCGACGCTGCACGGGCAGGGGCTCGAACGCACCGACCTCGAAACCGGCACGCCAAGCGCCGGGGCCATCCTCGGCATCGTCGAAGCCGCGAACGACAAACATCACACCGGCCACCCCGTCCAGGAATGGGGACCCGTCCTCGCCGCACGACCCGAACTCCACAAGTGGCTCACCAACACGTACCGGCTCCTCGACGAGTACCACTACGACGAATGCTTCGAGGTGAAGATGTTGCGCGAGGAGAACGACGAATACTACGAGATGCCCGCGAACCTCCAGCGGATCATCCGAGAAGCCTACGAGGCATACAAGAACATCACGCTGAAGGAGCAACCACCGGCGGCAACCCGGTGACGAGGAAAACCGAAGGGAGGAACAAGCCATGACCGACTCGATACCCGAGGGCTGGGAGAACACATACCCGACCCTCGCCGACGACGCACTCGACGCGACGAACGACGACCCCAACGAAACCGAACTCGTATTGATTGTTCGGTCCTGCGCCCCTTCGTTGCGTCTCGTCTGCTTGCCCTCGTGCTCGTCAGTCGAGGAATGATTCGCCGGGCGCGGGCAGGTGCTCCGCCTCCTGTGCGGCGCGCAGGTAGTTGAAGCCGGATCCGTTCGCCTCACTGTTCGCGGTTCCCGGCTGTGCGTTGGCGTTGGCGTTGTCCGGCGTCGGCACCGGTCGAGCCGGTGCGGCCGGCGCCGCGTTGTCGCGGTTCGTGGTCGTCGTGCTTCGCTGCATGGAGGGGAACGCGACCGGTGCGCCGTCATTCACCGGCTGGGCCTCGCTCAGCTGCGGCGCGGACTGCGGCTGGCGTGCGATGCGCCGGAACCTGCGTTCGCCCGCCACCGGTTCCGCTGGCCGTGCGGCTTGCTGCGGCTGCGGCGTGTTGAAGATGTTCCTGTCCATCGCGTCGAGCGCGTCCGCCGGTGAATCATCCCACGCCTGCACATCGATGGGCGTGACTGGCAGGGCGGGCGTCGGTCGGTTCCCGACTGGCCGTTGCGTCTCCGTGCCGGTTCGTCGTACCGGTCGTGCGTGTGGCGCGTTGGCGTTCCCGGTGACGCGCGCCATCTTCTCCGCCTCGATGCGTCGGTTCTCCTCGTACTCCTCCACGCGGATGGGAGCGCCGCCGGGTCGGCGCGGCGTGTACCGCTGCTGGATCTCCGCGTCGCGCTGCGCCTGCTTCTTCGCGGCGAGGGAGCGGCGGATGGATGCGGAGCGCCGCCTGTTCTGCTCGATGCGGCGGCGACGGTTCGCGTTCACCTCGCCACGATTCATCAATGAGCCGATAGCCACATCGGCGCCGGTGGCGTACGACTTCCCGTCCTTCAAGTGCGCGTCGAGGATGACCTGCGGAACGAAGAACGGCGCATCGCCGCCGTACCAGTTCGCGAGCCACTCCTGCACATTGGAACGTGCCTCCTCCAGCTTCGCTCGTGTCGTGCTCGTCGTCACGATCCAGATGCACGCCGAATACGTCACCTCCGCCTGAGGGGTGCAGAACCCGAGCATTGTCCGCTCATACGCGTGCACGTCCTTCGCCGTCCGTTCAAGCTCGATGGCGATGGAGCCGCCGGGCCGCGCCACCACCATGTCCACGCAATGATCCGCGAGGCGAATCGAATCGCGTTCGAAGTCCGGGTTCATCCCGACCGCCTGCTCGTACCCGCGCCAGTCCAGGAAACGATGCGAGCGAGTATCGAACCAATAGTCCTTGTTCATCAGCACCCAACGCCAATAGTCGTTGTAGCTACGCTCCTCGGGAATGCTCGACCAGGCCTCGTACGCGCCGGACGGTTCCTCAATCGGCTGCTCCGCGCAACGCTTCAGGTAGCCGTTGATGAGCCTCTCGCGCGCGGCGTACAGTTCACGCTCCGGCGTCGTGTATTGGTTCCGCTTCACTTTGTCACTCGCGGTCTGCTCGATGAGCTTCACCACCTTGCCCCACACGGGACGGTATTCATGCTCGGCGATGAGATCCGCGTCGCCGTCCAGTATTTCCTCGCGCAGCCGTTCCCATTCGTCATCCGCGAAGCACTGCTGCTCGTCAAGATGCAGGTAGTCGTTGTTCGGGGAGCCGACCTTCAGCACGTCATCGTCAATCGAGAGGGCGCACTGCATCAGCTGCCCCGCGATGCTCGACAGCATCACCGTATGCGCACGCACATCCACCTTGCTGTACTGCAACGGCGAATCAATCGCGCGGCTCGTCTTCGAGGTCGGTCCCCAGAAGAACGCGGAGCCAAGCGCGCCGTCACCGGCGCCATTCAAAGCGACGAGACCACGCTTCTCCAACGAACGCAGTCTCTGGCCATACCGGCCATTGTTCGCCATCGACGTTCCGCCCGCAAGACGGATCGCGGAACGTGTGGAAACGGACTGGAAACGATTCACCGCATCCAGCATTCCCCTATCCATAGGGGTCAGGTAGTTCGCGGCCATGGGGAACCTCCACGCAACAACACGAGAACAGCGCCACACGGCCGGAACCGAACCGACACAAGCGAACGACAAGCCGCATGACATAGGACGACAGGCCAATATCGCAGAAGCGTCAAGACCGCCCCGAAAACCCCTGACGTACAGCACTCACAACGTCCTATGTCACGGAAAACCCCAGTAGAACCCCGAACCTCAAAAAACGCGAAAACGACCGTCAAACCCTCCGGAACCGCAGAAAGAAGCCAAAAACAAGCCAAGAACCAGGGCCAGCAGGGGACAGGGAACCCCGAAAACACACAGGAAGGAAGTGCGCCGCGAGCCCGGAAAAACACGCAACGCAACACTCGCCGCCACTCGTGACCGCGCACATGCTTCATTCGCGGGAATCGTGAACCACTCGCGCCACGACAGGGAGCACACGCACCGTGATGGCGAACCAATCGCAATAGTGCGCGCCGAGACAAAAAGCAAAACCAGCAAAACGCACGACAAGAAGACGTGCGGATGGCCTTGTATGAATCAGCGAATCAATCAAGGCCACCCGCGCAACTCCTCACCACACACACCACATGACGGGGCGATGCACTCGCCCCGTGCCCCTGCGTGGTTCCCCTTGACTCGCACGCGACAGCGCTCAAGGGGAACCGGGAGGCGACAGCACCCGCTGCTACGCACCGGGTGCTTGACCGACCATCAGTACCGGGGGAGGAATACGCGCCGCGCCCCCGGTGCTCCCCAGTCAATCCTCGGGACGAGGACGAGCATCACAATGATCAGACCAGCGAGCATGATCCGTGCTTACGGGCGTGATGAGAGTAGTGAAGCAAATCGTCCTACCCCGTGATTGAATAGCAACCCGTACAACGAACAAGCGAACCGCAAACCAAACCGAGCAAGAACCACACGACTGGTAGACAACACGAGAAGGAACAATGGCGATGCCTGGCGCGGATGGACTGGGAGTATCAGTTACCGGGACCATTGGATTGGCGTCGAACATGCGGTTCGCATCGACGCGAGCCGCCTCGTCACATGGCGTCACCAGTAGGGTCGTATTGGTGCGTGTGTTGGTGATGCTCGCCGCGCGGCAGTGACTGGTTCCTTTTTCTTTTTTCGATGATGGGAAGTGGTGACGCAAACCCGGAAGCACGCGGTACTTGACGCGCGCTCGTGGCGGTAGACGAGCAGCAATGCGCATGGGGAGCCGCGCAGGTGGCCTTGGTCGATTCACGTGTTGGTGGCCATTCGGGAATCCCGGGCCGCCCACGCCGCGTTTTGCCTTGCCTCGTTTGCTCCTGTTTCGGGTCTGGTTTGGTCGGGGCATACTGGCGAGCGCCGGGGATGATGTGCGTGTGGTTCGTTGCTTCGTTGCGTCGTGCTCGGGTGTGGTTCTTCTCGTCAGGCGACGGGCGTGCCGGGGTATGCTTGAGAGGTCCGGCATGGCAATGCTGGGACAGTGCATATTGGTTGGGGCGTGCTCCAGTGACTTCACGGTGGGGCGCGCTCCTTCCTTTCCTCGCTTTTGGCTCCATGACGGTGTCTTGTCCCCTTGGGTGCTGTTTCATGGGTGTCTGTTCTGCTTCCAGGCGTGTGGGGAGGGACGGGGACGTGTGCGGATGGTTTGAGCTGTTGTGATGAACCGTTGTCGCTTGCGCGGCGTTCTGGCTTTTTCTGGCGCTTGTGTTGTTTTCGTGGGTGTGGGTTCGTCGTTGAGCCGTTGAGGGAGTAAGAGAAGAGCGCTTCCTGGGTAGGATGTTTTCGACCAAGATAAACAAGCAACCAGCAAGCGCCTGATGAACAGCATATTCAACCAGCTCCTCAACGTCAAAGGCACGGTCGTCGAGACCGCGCGGATCGTCGACTCGCCGCTGCGTCCCACGCCCGTGCTCGAGATCCGCGTGCGCCCGCG